>CAVPFZ010000008.1:2500-61780 GCA_963703875.1 uncultured Alphaproteobacteria bacterium | reverse complement strand
AGGGTTATTGATGTTCGTGGAGCCATTGGGGAACGCTCGGCGCCCTGGTCGTGCTCGCGGTTCCAACCGTGCTGGTCTATCGATCCACGCAACGTCAGTTGGGCGCGGCAGGGCGCGTCGCCGAAGAGAGTTTCGGCTTGATGATCCAATGGGCTGAGCAGGCGATCAGCGGCGTCAAGGAGATCATGATAACCGGCCGTCGGTCGTTCTTTATCGATGAGCACAGCTATCATGTTCGAAAGATTTGCCGTCTTCGATGCGATCGTTGACATTCCCTCACCACGGCTCCGCGCTTCGTTATCGATACTCTTTGCTGTTACCGCAATGGTGACTTATTGCGGCGATCCCTGTTGGGGCGAGGGTCAGGATTTACAGTCGACCTTGCTTCTATTAGGGATGTTTGCCTTGGCCGCGGTTCGGCTGATACCTTCCACTAGCCGCCTGAGCAGCGCGCTTGCGCAGCTTCGCTATCGCTATGCGTCGACAGACGTGATTTATCGGGAACTGCTCGCTTTGCAGCGGGGTCGATCAGACTCGTCACCGGCTTCTGCCGAGGAGCCAGTATCGCCCAATGCCGTTCCGGCGAGCCCTCGTGGATCGAACATTTGTCCTATTCGTATCCCCAAATGCGCCAGCCGGTGATCGACGACGTGTCCTTGGAGATTCCGAAGGGGCATTGGGTCGCCTTGATAGGATCCGACCGGAGCCGGCAAGACCACGCTCGCCGATCTCATGCTGGGATTGCTGGTTCCGAGTTCAGAAAGGGTCCTGGTGGATGGACGCAATTTACGCGACAACGTTGCTGGCTGGCAGCGAAACGTCGGATATGTCTCCCGAACCGTCTACCTGATCGCGGACGATCGCGGCGTTTGACCAGCAATGTCGCTTTCGGCGTGCACGAGGGAAGAGATCGACGACGAGCGAGTGTGGCAAGCGCTGCGGGCGGCGCAGGTCGATCATCTCGTGCACACGCTAGCCGGGCGAGTTGAGCGCGGTCATCGGTGAACGCGGCGGCCGCCTCTCGGGGGGCGAGCGTCAGCGCCTCGGTATTGCCCGAGCGCTCTACCACGGACCCTGAGGTTCTGGTGATCGACGAAGCAACGGCGAATTTGGATCCTGGGACAGAAGCCGCCATCGTCGAGGTCGTCGGCGGACTGAGGGGGAAAAAGACGATAATCGTCATCAGCGCATCGGCTTGGCGTTCGTGAGAAACTGTGATTGCATCTACATGCTCGCGCAAGGCCGAATTCGGAATTCCGGCATGTACTCGGATCTGCTCTCGAGAGAACCCGCTTTCCTGGCGTTTTGCGAGGGCGCGTCGGAGGCGATCGCGGCTGACGCGGCATCCTCGGGTTAGGCTAGCCAGCCCTTTCTCGACCGTTCGGACCATGGCCGAATGCGTCACGTCGGAGCGCAAGGTTCGTCCGCGGGTCACAATAAGATCAAACGCTGTCGACAGCCTCATGTGCGGATTTTACTTACGACTTTGACGCTGGGATCGTCCCAATAACCTTCAGGCCGACGAAATTCTCGATATCGCTGATCCCGCGAGCCGTTCGGTTGATGTACTCGAGGAAAAAGGCGAGAGCCACCCCGACAATCAAACCAGCCAGAAGCGACACCAGCGTAATTATGCCTCGGCGCGGGCGGCTCGGCGACTGCGCGGGCAACGCCTGAGAAATCAGACGGGCGTCCGGCATCGCCTCGCCCCTGAGTTCCGCGTCCTTCAATTCCTTGGCGACGGTCGCGTAGGTGGTGTTTGCGACCTCGGCATCCGCGTCCCTGAGCAGGAGCTCGCGCTCGACGGTCGGCAGCGAAGTCAAATCCGCGCGGTTGTCATCGAGGATTTTGACAAGCCGATCCCGCTTCTTCCCGTAGGTGATCGCTTCGACCGTTCCGGATCCCAGCTTTTCGTTTCCGTACTGCGCGTCGAGCTTTGCGAGTTCCACGGTCACTTCTGAAAAGACCTTGAGTTTCGCCTCATACTCAGGGTTATAAAGGAACACGCCATGTTCCACTTTGTACTTTCGTAAACTTTCGCGGGCCTCCACAAGCCGTTGCCAACTCTTCTCGAGTTCGCCCTTCATGCGATCGGCCGCGTCATTCCCCTCGGAGGACTGCATCTTCTGCATATATTTTATGAACAATCTCGCGGCCGTATTGGCGACATCAGCAGCCGTCTGGGGATCCTGATCGCTGTCATTGATCTCGAAAACATAGGTGTCCTCGTACGACTTCAGCACGAGGTTTTTGCTCAGATCGCCGACCGCCTTGGTGAAAGGATCGTCTTCGATCATCCGACCGTATTTGAATAACGAGAGCGCGTCCTTTATGTACGGCCCCACGGCATCGTTCATCGACTTGAGGAAACCGCCCTCCTTTTTCGGTCGGTGATCCAGCCGGAGAGCTCCCGCACGACCTCGCCGATCAGTTCCGGGCTCTGGATGATTTGGATATAGGTCTTGGAGGCCGCCTCGACGACAGGGCTTTGTGCGACGGGAAAGTCCAGATATTCCTTGCCCGAGTTGCTCAACTCGATTTTGAGCGGCTCATGCGGACGCACTAGGACGGTGGCAGAAGCCTCGTATTTTTCGGGTATGAAGACGGATACGAAGAGATTCCATATCCCGCGAGCGTGGTTACGATGGTCAACGCTACGATCAGGAATACATGACGGCGCAACACGTCGAAGAGGGCGATGACTTCCATTCGTACGATAAACTTTCCCTGGATGCCGAGGGCACGCAACTTAGCACAACTTCACACATTCGCAAAGGCGAACACTGAAAGCGCAGCAATTCTCATTTTAGTGTTTTCGCGAATTTTTGAGAAATACTTCTTGTGTTTTAGGTCGAGTTCCAATTCTACAATTCGGTGGGCTTTCTCAATGATTTGATCGATTGTGTCGGACGGACCTGTGCGGGCTAGGCGGACAGGCGGCAGGGGAAAAACACGCAATTTTCGATGCGGGACATCGGGCTGGCGGGGTTTTTCGTCGTTCCTGATGCAATGTCCTTCGTTTTTGTGCACCAGCGTCAGGTTTGCGAAGGGATCGGACACGGGCGCTCGAATTGCCAGACCCTGTTGGGAATGGAGCGCATTCCCACCGACAATCACATTCGAGCGATGCTCGACGACGTCGATCCTTACGAGCCTTAACGGGCTGTTCGATGAAGTTCTGGCGGCGGCGTGTAGGCGGGCGCGTTGCCGTCGTTGACCAGCCTGGGCGGCCATACGTTGATCGCGATGGATGGAACGCAGTACTTCGCCTCGAACAAGCTGTCGTGCCGGCAATTGCTCGGCCCGCAGACACGCCAATGGCCAGATCGACTACTTTCATACGGTCGTGGCCGCCTGCATCGTCAAACCCGGCAAGAATTGGGTTCTGCCTCTACGGCCGGAATTCATCGAACGCAGCAAGGTTACGACAAGCAAGACTGTGAAAGCCGAGCGCTGCGCCGCTGGCTCCAATCGAACGCGGCCCGTTACAGCCGTCTCGACCCGATCTATCTAGGCGACGACATCTATTCGAAACAGCCCGTCTGCGAGGCGGTCCGGGCCGTCGGCGCGCACTTTCTATTCGTCTGCAAACCCGACAGCCACAAGACGACTTACGAGTATCTGGTCGGCGTCGAAGTTCCTTCGTTGTCCAAGTCCGTGAAGCCGCTTAAGCAAAAACCGGCAGATTCTCGTGGACGCCGCGGCAGAATCGCCGCAGCCGCCCTTCCGTTTACGCGCGGTGGCGGATATCACCTAAGTAGCGCTGGAGGCTTTAGAAAATGCCCAAATGGCCCGTTCATGCCCGCATCACCGGTCCGGTCGTCATGATCGGATTTGGCTCGATCGGCAAAGGCACACTGCCGCTGATCGAACGACATTTTCATTACGACAAGAAGCGCTTCGTGGTGATCGACCCCGAGGACAAAGATCGCAAGATGCTGGACGACCGCAGCATCCGTTTCATCCATCAGTCCGTCACCAAGGACAATTACCGGCGCCTGCTGGCGCCACTGCTGACCGCCGGCGGGGGCCAAGGGTTTTGCGTCAATGTGTCGGTCGACACCTCCTCGCTCGATCTGATGGAGTTTTGCCGGGAGATTGGCGCTCTCTATATCGACACCGTGGTCGAGCCTTGGCCGGGTTTCTACTTCGATCCCAAGCTCGGACCGGAGGCCCGCTCGAACTACGCGCTACGCGAGACAATTTTGGGCGCACGCCGCAAGAAGCCGGGCGGACCAACCGCGGTCTCCTGCTGCGGCGCCAATCCGGGAATGGTGTCCTGGTTCGTCAAGCAAGCCTTGCTCAACGTTGCCAAAGATGTCGGCCTTAAATTCAAGATCCCGAAGACACGCGAAGAATGGGGCAAACTCGCCAAGAAGGCCGGCATCAAAGGCATTCATATCGCCGAGCGCGACACTCAACGCGCCAAGCAACCCAAACCACAGGGTGTTTTTGTCAACACATGGTCGGTCGAGGGTTTCATTTCCGAGGGCCTGCAGCCGGCCGAGCTGGGCTGGGGTACTCATGAGAGATGGACGCCGGCCAACGGGCATAGGCACAAGACCGGCTGCCAGGCGGCGATCTACATGGACCAACCCGGCGGCAATACCCGCGTTCGCTCATGGACGCCAACGGCGCAGGCGCAATACGGCTTCCTGGTCACCCACAATGAATCGATCTCGATCGCCGACTACTTCACGCTCCGCGATGGTCGAAGAACCATTTACCGGCCGACCTGCCACTACGCCTACCACCCCTGCAATGACGCGGTGCTGTCGTTGCATGAGATGTTCGGCCAGGCCGGCAAGAAGCAGACGAACATCCACATTCTGGACGAGCTTGAGATCGCCGACGGCATCGACGAACTCGGCGTGCTGCTCTACGGCCACAAGAAAAATGCCTATTGGTACGGCTCCCAGCTATCGATCGACGAGACCCGCGAGGTGGCGCCCTATCAGAACGCCACCGGCCTACAGGTGACGAGCGCCGTGCTGGCCGGCATGGTCTGGGCGCTTGAAAACCCAAACGTCGGCATCGTGGAGGCCGACGAGATGGATTACCGGCGCTGCCTCGAGGTACAGACACCCTATCTGGGCCCGGTGGTCGGCGCCTATACCGACTGGACGCCGCTCGACGGCCGGCCCGGACTGTTTCCGGAAGAGATCGACAAGCGCGACCCGTGGCAGTTCAAGAACGTACTCGTCCGCTGACCTACCCGGCGCGGCGCACACATCTCCACCGCCAAAAACTAACGCGCGGCATTCACCATGCGGTGGATGCGCGGCGCTCGCCGCGCGATAAATTGTTGACTCTCATCGCAGTTGGATTATTCCGGGTGTTGCCCTTTTTCGCACGTGCCTGTGGCCGTGTGTCGATCGGTGGGCATCCGGACAAGAGGCCGGACAGCCGCCTCGGGAAGTGAGCTCACTTCCCAGCTCATGCGATCGGCAGCCGGAGGCGAAACCGGCGATCCCCGCGCTCAACGGGGTACGCGGCTTAAAGCAACGACGGATCGGGCTTTTTTGGGTTGACCGGCGCGAATGCCGGAGTCCGAAGAGGCTTGTCCATCTTGCCAGGCGCGGAGCGGGGCAAATCCCCATCCAGACCATGGCAGCAGACGGCTGAATCAGCCGGGTAACAGCGGCGTATCTCGCTGTCCCGTAATGCTGATGGCCATGAGCGACTTTGATCTGAGGGGTCACACGAGAAATGACAGATCGCATCCGCGAGTTCCTCAAGAACCGCAAAGAGGAAGGGCCCTGCCTGGTGCTCGACCTCGATATCGTGCGCGACAACTACGCCGCCTTCGCCAAGACGCTGCCCGACACCAAGGTCTACTACGCCGTCAAAGCCAATCCGCATCCGGAGATCCTGGGCCTGCTCAACCGGCTTGGCTCCTGCTTCGACGTCGCTTCGGTGCAGGAGACACTGGTGGTGCTCGCGACCGGCTGCACACCGGAGCGCATCTCCTACGGCAACACGATCAAAAAAGAGAGCGAGATCGCCGCCGCTTTCAAACTTGGCGTCACGTTGTTCGCGGTCGATTGCGAGGCGGAGGTGGATAAGGTCGCCCGCGCCGCCCCCGGCAGCCGCGTGATCTGCCGCATCCATTGCGACGGCACCGGCGCCGAATGGCCGCTGTCGCGTAAGTTCGGCTGCGAGCCGGAATTCGCCGCCGACATCCTGGATCGCGCCCAAAAGGCGGGGCTTATCGCCCACGGACTCTCGTTCCATGTCGGCTCGCAACAGCACAATGTGGAAGCCTGGGACCGCGCGCTGGCCTCGACCGCTGCGGTGTTCCGAAGCTGCGCCGAGCGCGGCATCGCGCTCTCGACCGTCAATCTCGGCGGCGGCTTCCCAGCCAAATACGTGCGCAAGACGCCGAAGCTCGAATCCTACGGCAAGGCCATCTTCCGCTCGCTGCGCCGCCACTTCGGCAACCGCATCCCGGAAACCATCATCGAGCCCGGGCGCGGCATGGTCGGCAATGCCGGCGTGATCGAGGCCGAGGTTGTGCTGATCGCCAAGCGCAGCCCGGAAGACGACACCCGCTGGGTTTATCTCGACATCGGCAAGTTCCATGGGCTGGCGGAAACGATCGGCAAATCGATCCGCTATCCGATCCGCACCCGCCGGGACCGCGACGAAACCGGGCCCTGCATCGTGGCCGGCCCGACCTGCGACTCGGTCGACGTGCTGTACGAGAAGACGCCCTATCCACTGCCGATTACGCTCGCCATCGGCGACAAGGTGCTGATCGAAGCTACCGGCGCCTATACCTCGACCTACTCGTCCGTCGGCTTCAATGGCTATCCGCCGCTGAAATCCTACGTGATCGCCGCGACGGAACGCGCGCTCGCCGCCTAATCGGCCTCGCCGACCATCGACAGAACAACGGGCGGCCCACGCGGCCGCCCGTTTTGTTTTGGCGGCGCCGCTCGTACCTCACTTCGGAACTTCGCCCGGTTTCGGAGCGGGCGCAGCCGGCTTGGCAGCCGCGGGTGGCGGGGCCTGTCGGACAGCGGGCGGCGGGTGCGCCACCGGAGGCGGAGGTGGCGGTGGGGCATGGACGACAGGTGGCGGCGGAGCATGCACTGCCGGCGGTGGAGGCGGTGGCGGAGCGTGCACGACCGGCGGCGGTGGCGCATGCACCACGGGCGGCGTGGTCGGGCGCGGCGGCGGCGGCGCGGGTTGTTTTGGCGGAGGTGGGGGCGGCGGCGGTGGCGGTGGTGGTCCGTTCGGATGGACGACCGGCGCATTGCCGCCCGCTGGCGCGTTGCCGGCCGGCGGATGTATCTCACGTCGTTCCTGCGTTTGCGGTGTGCCCGATGGCTGCTTCGGCACGATGGCCGGGTTCGCCGGCTTGATGGCAGGATTGATCGCAGGCGCCGGGCCTGGATGTGGAGGCCCGCCCGAAGGGGCCGTCTGCTGTTGCTGTTGCGGCGCGCCGGTGCTTTGCGCAGCGCGCGGCGGATGGCTGCCGAGCTGGCCGTGTTCGCCCTTGTCGAGCGGTTTCGGTGGCGCGCCGCTCACCGGCGCAATCGCCGTCGTGGTGCGCTGGATTGTGACCGGCGCGACGCGCCGGATATCACCTTTGTTGCGCAGCTCGTCGCGACGCACAGTGATCGCCCCCTGCACGCCGGTGGTCGCGCCGAAAACGCGCGGACGCACGTTATAGGCATGCAGCGTCACATGTGCGCGGCCGGCGATGAAGCCGGGCGCCAAGCCCGGATTGACCCACACGCGCCGACCTTCGATGTGCACCGGTCGGTTGATTATGCGGGTCCCGCGCAAGATGACCATGCGGCGGTCACGCGGCACGTAGTATCGGCGCAACTCCGGCTCGCCGATGTAGCGCAACGGCACGAAGCTCCAATACTCCGCGTCTTCGTCGTAGGCGTCGACCAGATCGTCCGGCGGCATCGGCGCCCAGCCGATGTCGTCGCCGCCATAGCGCCAGTCGACCCAGGCGGGGGCCCAATCGTCGCCCGGCACCCAGAACCATGACCCTCGGTCATGAACCCAGCGGCCGTAGTGGTAGACCACCCAGCCCCAGTCGGCTTCCTCATCATCGGAGACCCAGTACCAGCCCCATTCGTCGGTATAGACCCAGTGGCCGTATTCGTAGGGTCGCCAATCGGCCGGCAGGCCGGTTGGCACCCAGACGTCGCCGTAACGCGGGTCGCGCATCCAATGGCCATAAGCATCGAGTGCGGCCGCCATGTCGTCGGCGCTCTGCGCCATAGCCGGCGTCAGGGCGCCGGCAGTGATCGGCACCGCGATACCGGCGACGGCAAGCGCTACGACAGTCGCCGCGCCGAGCAAAAAGCGGCGGACGAAGGATTGAGCGGTCATTTTGGGTCCCCGTGAGCAATCAATCGAGTCGATTGCAGGAAGCAACGGCTGGAACCTTCGATAGTTCCCGGCATAACGGGGCCAAGGTGAATGGGAGCCGAACTGCCCGGGCGCAATCGCGCCGCAATTAAAACGACAAAGCACCGGCTTCACCCGCCTCGGTGCCGAAAGCGAGCGTCTGGCCAGAGGCCTCCCAGCCGAGCGCGCTGACGGGCGAGGCGCCCTCCGGCTTGACCAGGATCAGCGCGCCGTCGTCGATGCGTACCAGCGCCACCACGCCGTCGGCATAGCCCACCGCCACCACCGGCTGGCGCGGATGGCAGGCGACCACCGACACCCGCGCTTTCGATTGGGCCATCAGCCTGGGTTGCCGGCCCATGGGCCCGTCTTTGCCGTCGAACGGCCACAGGATGAGTTGTTCGGAGCCCGAGGTCGCGAGGAATTCCCCGTCCGCCGTCCAGCCGAGCGAGCGCACGCGCGCCGAATAGCCCGACATGCGCATGTGCCGGCCCTCGGGCAGCCGCCAGCCATGTAGCGTCGGCTCCTGCATGGCGGTGACCACGAAGCGGCCGTCCGGACTAAAGGCGGCGCTGAGATGCGAGCCTTTCCATTCGAGTTTTTCCGGCGCGGCGCCGGCGGCATTGGGAAACCAAAGCGTGACGCCGTTGTAATGCGCGATTGCCGCGCGGAAGCCTTTGGGCGCGAAAGCCAGACCTGCAACCGTGGAAGGCGCCTCGAATTGCCGCTGCTCGCCCTTGCCGGTGAGCACATGCGCGACTTTCCCCGCGGACCAGGCGACCGCGCCATCCGGCCCGAGCGCAAGCTGATCGATCCAGCGCTTTTTGTCGTCGGTGGCGAGCTTAGCGATTGCGCCCGTGGCATCGGTCAAAACCAAGTTGCCGTCGTCGCCGCCGGTAACGATGCGCTGGCCGTCGCAGGCGCTCGCCAGAATGCCGCCGGCATGGATGGCGACGCGTTGTTCCGCGCCCTCGCCCGCGAACAGCAGGACTTCCTCGCCCAGCACAAAGACCGGCGCGCCTCCTAAAAAATGCACGCCGACCACCGGCGCATTCGCGGCGATAGGCCGGACGCGGTCGGCGAGAGAAGGAAGAGAGGGCGTGGTGGAGGACATTCTCGACGCTGTCATTGCCGGGCTTGACCCGGCAATCCATGAGAAAGATCGGCGAGGACGGACTTACGTAAGACTATTCCGCATGGCAAGGCATCATGGATGCCCGGGTCAAGCCCGGGCATGACACCGAATATGGTGTGACAGCTATGCGATACAGCTTTCAAAGCCACTTCGAATTTTTTCTTCCGGCAGATGACGGCCGATGAAGACGATGCGGCTGTCGCGTGTCTCGTCGTCGCGCCATTTCCGCTGATGATCGCCGTCCAGGATCATATGCACACCCTGAAACACAAAGCGCTCGGGATCGTCCTTGAAATTGAGGATGCCCTTGCAGCGCAGGATGTCCTTGCCCTCGGTCGCCACCAGATCCTGCACCCAGGGGAAAAACTTATCGGGGTTGAGCGGCTTGTCGGTCTTGATCGAGACCGACTGCATGTCCTCGTCGTGATAGTGCTTGAGGCCGCCGTGATGGTGATGGCCGTGACCATGATCGTGGTCGTGGTGATGATCGTGATCGTGCCCGTCGGCTTCCAGAAACGCCGGCTCGATGTCGAGGATGCGGTCGAGATCGAAGGCGTTACGGCCAAGCACCTCGGCGATATCGATCTTGGCGCGCTCTGTTCTGTGCAAGCGTGCATATGGATTGATGCCGCGGATGCGCGCCTCGATCTCGGCGAGCTCGGCCGGCGTCACCAGATCGGTCTTGTTGAGCAGGATGACGTCGGCAAAGGCGATCTGATTCTTGGCCTCGGGCGCGTCCTTGAGCCGGTCCTTGAGCCACTTGGCGTCGGCGACCGTGACAACCGCGTCCAATTTGGTCTTGGCGCCGACCTGCTCGTCCATGAAAAATGTCTGCGCCACCGGCGCGGGATCGGCGAGACCCGTGGTCTCGACGATGATGGCGTCGAACTTGCCCTTGCGCCGCATCAGCCCGTCGATAATGCGCACCAGATCGCCGCGCACGGTGCAGCAGATGCAGCCGTTGTTCATCTCGAACACTTCTTCGTCGGCGTTGACGACGAGCTCGTTGTCGATGCCGATCTCGCCGAATTCGTTGACGATGACGGCATATTTCTTGCCGTGCGGCTCGGACAGAATGCGGTTCAAGAGCGTGGTCTTGCCGGCGCCGAGATAGCCGGTGAGCACGGTGACGGGGATTTTAGCGGGGGCGGGATCAGCGGGGGGCATTGGGGAATGGGGCTCCGTGAGGGGGAGATATAGGGGGTCTGGGGCGGGGGTGCAAAAGCATAGCGGGCTGAATTCCCAAACTCTGCCAAACTATTAATCTCGCGCAACGAATCAATTCGTCCGGCTGGGCTAACGAAACAGGCAAAGAAATCAGGTGGCCTAAATGACAGGATCGCCCGTGTACGAAAACTGGCAAGCGCACATTCGCGGTGGTGGAGAGGATGTTGTCTTCGAATTCCCCTTATATTCTGACATGGACGCTATTCCAGAGGTGCGGGGTGAACTTGGCCCCTATCAAATCTTGCACTCCGGACGCGAGGTGCCGTCACTTCAAGACTGTCCAGCGTTAATTCTACGAATCATTCGTCACGAGTGGCCGCGGCACGAGCAGGCGGGTGACAGCATTCCAGAGGAATTTGCATCGCTACTTTCTTTGCTTTCCGGCACTCGCCTCGCAGCTGGCTCCAACTATACTCGACGTTTTGGCTTCGACGACGATCCTTTAGGACAGCCTATTTTTACTCACGAGACAATGGTCGTTCCAAAGCCAACTCTGTTCGCTTCGGTTCTTCCTCAAGTTGCGACACGGCGCGGAATTGACGTTCTTCTCCTTCAATCGTTACCGAAACTTTCGTCGGCCGAGTCATTGATAGTGGCGAAAGCCGCCCGACTATACCGCGTCGCTCTCTGGTACAGCGAAAGCCAACAAGAATTTAGCTGGTTAATGTTTGTGTCGGCGCTCGAAACAGCCGCTGGATTCTGGCAGAAAGGTCGCCTGTCACCGGAGGAGCAACTCAGTGAGATGCGCCCGAAGTTACACGAGCTTCTACTGTCAGCAGGTGGACAAGAATTGCTGCAGGCGGCGTCAAAAGAACTTGCTGACTACATGGGCGCCACGCGCAAGTTTGTCATGTTTGTATCAACTTTCGCACCGGAGCTTGTCTCGAAGCTTGACGAGCCTGACAAGACGCTAAGGGCCGTGTATTCAGCGCGATCGAAAGCCCTTCACAGTGGCGTAGCGATCCCCGATGATCTGCCAATGACTTTGTCAGATTTCGAGGCTATCACTAGAAATTCTCTTATTGCATGGTGGAAAAGCCGCGTGTCCGTCACTCTTAGTGAAGAAAAAGCACGTAGGGCGGATTAAATCAGCGTAATCCGCCATCGGCAAAAACAGCGGGTTGCGCCTACGGCTAACCCGCCCTACGCGCTGGCCTCCAGGGTGTAAGACAGACTGTTCGGGGACTGTTTCATTCCAGCTTTTGCTCAAGATAGATGCGCGAGAATAGTGTCACCGCTTCCTGCACATAAAGTGTGATTTTGTCTGCCGCATCTTTGAGATACGGCACGGTCGTTTCGATGTCGATGCGATTAAATTTTCCCTGCCCGTCGCGCTGGTAAAGCCGGAACCCAAGCCGGTGATTGTCTTTCAGGTCTGTGTGTATTTCCATCCAGCCGTGCGCCATAAAGTTGCGCAGCTCGTCGTATTGGAGAAGCTCGTCGCAGACTTTGGACATTTCGTCTTTATAAATCTCATAGCCTGCCCGTTCTGAGATTCTTCTAACAGCTTTGATACGATCTTTGATGAGATACGGGAATTTAAGGTCGAGCTTTACTGAAATATCTGCAAGCAGGAATTCGACCTGCGAATAGGACATGACAATCCGCCCGCGTAGATACGTGGCTTGATCAAGAATGGATTTTTGAAACTCGGTCGGCTCTGTCATCAACCAACTCATAAAATCAGCTATGAACCCGCGACCCTAAGCTTCAGTATGTCAGCCGATAGGTTAGCTCGTAGCGTGGATTTGCGCAGCGTCACCCTCCATTCTCCAGCTGACCGGCGGATTGCGCCTTCGGCTAACCCGGCCTTCGCTACGCCGCCACGCGCAAATTCAGACCGGCCTTCTTTTGCAGATAGCCGATGACGGCGAAGAGATTTTTCGCCTGCGGATTGCCGCGCGGCCCGAACATGCGGATCAGGCTCTTGGCCGGCGCACCGGTCGCCTTGGCAAGATGTTCGAAGCCGACGGTCGCCTTGATGGTGTCGCGCAGCAGCGACTTTCCGGTCTCGACATCGCCGCTCAACATGGCGTCGATGCCTTCGCGCAACAGCGCTTCGGCGAATTTCTTGTCGGCCTTGACGTGATGCTGCACCAGGTCCTTGAATTTTTTCGATCGTGGCATGCTTGCTTCCCTTAATGGCGGCCGCGCTTGCGCCGCTTGTAGTCCTGCCAGTAGGCGCCGGCCGTCTCGATATCGCGCTGCTGGCGTTTCTTGCTGCCGCCGGTCAGCAGGATGATCAGCGTTTCGCCGTCGCGCCCGAAATAGATCCGGTAGCCCGGCCCGAAGTCGATCCGGTATTCCAACACGCCGCCGCCGACCGGCTTGACGTTCGACAGGTTGCCCTGCTCCATCCGGGCGACGGCGCGCACGAGTCTGGCGCGCGTGACCGGCTCCAAATCCGCGAACCATTCGGCGAATGGCTGACGGCCGTCGACGTCCACATAATAGCGAATGTCGAGCATAGCAGAGGGTAACATAAACGTTACCCGCGATCAAGCCGATAATTCTGTAAAAGATTTTGAACGGATAACGGACAAGCGCGGCCTCTCCGCCGTCATGCAGCCGCTCAAGGCGGCCTGGCCGGCACTCTTCGCCTCGATCAGGCGCCTAAGCCGCGGCTACTGCAAAAAGATAAAGGCGACTACGGCCAAGACAAGTATACCGCCGACAATTCCATAGGTGACCGTGTCAGCGACGCTTCTTTTGTAAGGCGGCGTTACGATCTTGGTCATGTCAAAACCTGTTCAATGAAACGATGCGGCTTGTTATGTCCCACAGCCGCACAAAGTAGGCCGTCATTCGCAAAACGAATTGAAAGCAAGTTGTTCAGGAACATGAGTTATATGGGCCGTCATCGGCGGCAATACAAGCGCTTCGGGTAGCCGGGCGCAGTCTCACGCTCGTGCTACCCCTCCCCAACTCTCTCCATGAAGCCGGGGAGCGAATGATAGAGCCGCGGCGTCGTCATTGCCGGGCATGACGATTTTCGTGCCTTCAGCTACTGTTGCCTTCAGCCGTTGCCCTTGAAGGCACACGGGTCAAAAAAATCGGGAGGGTGGAGATGAAAGTCATAGCAAAAGCGGCCACGGCATTGATCGCCGCGCTGGCGATGGTCGCAGCGTCCAACGCCGCCCTCGCGCAAGGCGCCTATCCCGACCGCCCGGTCCACATCATCCTCGGCTATCCGCCGGCAGGGCCGGTCGACATCATCACCCGGATCATGAGCGACAAATTGAGCGAAATCTGGGGCCAGCCGGCGGTGGTCGAAAACGTCTCGGGCGCCGCCGGCAATATCGGCGGCGACCGCGTCGCCAAGGCCGCGCCCGACGGCTATACGCTGCTGATGGCGACCAACGCCCAGCTCGCCGTCAACCCAAGTCTCTACAAGAAAATGACCTACGATCCCGCCAAGGACCTGGCGCCGATTTCGCTCGCCGTCTATTCGCCCAATATTCTAGTCGTGCCCAATGACGTGCCGGTCAAGAGCGTGGCGGAGCTGGTTGCCTATGCGCGCGCCAACCCGGGCAAGTTGACGTTCGGCTCGGCCGGCGTCGGCACCACGCAGCATCTCGCCGGCGAGCTGTTCAAGGCGATGGCGAAGATCGATATCCAGCACGTGCCCTATCGCGGCGGCGCGCCGGTCATCACCGATCTGCTGGGCGGCCGCCTCACGATGTTCTTCGGCGCCATCTCGCCTTTGATCCCGCTGGTGCGGCAAGGCAAGGTGCGTGCGCTCGCGGTCACCTCGGCCGAGCGCTTCGGCGCGGTGCCCGATCTGCCGACCATGGTCGAATTGGGCTATCCGGGCTTCGTGTCGGTGCTCTCGATCGGCCTGATGGCGCCGGCCGGAACGCCGCCCGCGATCATCGAGAAACTTCATCAGGACGCGGTCAAGGTGCTGGCCATGCCGGACGTGCGCAAAAAGCTGAGCAGCGTCGGCATGGAAGTGATCGGCAATTCGCCTGCGGAATTCGCGGTGACGATCAAGGCGGAAACGCCGCAATGGGCCAAGGTCATCAAGGACGCCGGCATAGCGGCGACTAATTAGCGGCCGTTTTAACCTCTCCCATAGGGAGAAGGGGCGGCCGGTGCTCCTGTGGCCCGCCGGTATGGCCCGCTAAAGACCAAAAACGGCGATGAGGCTTCGGACTTGCGCGGCGGCGGCTCTGGCGAAGGCGGCAAGGCCCGATTTAGGCCGCTTGGCCGCCACCGCGTCCAAGGAAAACGCCCAGGCCAGGAAGTAAAACCCGATCGCGAGCAGATACAGAAATGCAAATCCAAAATACATCGAATTGTATTCCATCAATCCCCCGAACAGCGCCCCCATCAGATTGTAGGCGAGCGCGGTGGATATGTTGACCTTGGCCTTGCCGATCAACGTCGAAAAAACGATGCCGGAGAAAAACATCGGGATTGTCAGCAGCACACAACTCACCATCAGGCTCGCCAGCGGCGAGTTCAAGGCGATCAGGTCGTGGTTGCGCGCATAGGCATAGCCGATGAGCAGGCTGATAAAGAGGCCGAGATAGGCGCGGTCGGTCCGCGCAAATGCCCTGCGCTGGACGATGAAATTGGCGAAAAAAGCCATCAGCAAAACCAGAACGATGGTCGCCGCGATGACAAACCAAGTGCCGCCGAGATGCAGCCCCAGTTCGGTGATGGCCTTGGTCTCCACCAGCATGAAACCGGAGCCGAGAAAGAAAAACGGCACATAGCCGCGCTCGATTGGGCCGGTCAAACCGATGGTCTTGCGCACGAAGAAATAGCTGAGCAGCAGCACCATTCCGAGCGCGATCATGTAGCTGACGGGATAAGTGCGATGAATCATGTAGAAGAACGGCCAGTCGTCGGTCGGGATGCTGGCTTCCGGATAAGGCTGCGCGAAATAATCCGAGACATTCGTAAAACCGGTGGCGCTCAAGACTTTCGCATCGGGCATAGCCACGTCGCGGCCCTTCTGCGCGATGAAGGCCGTGGTGGTGTGCGTGTCATAGCCGACGCGAACGGCCAGCGGCTTTCCGGCACCCGGCATGTCCTGGAGAATGTGCGATAGTTTGAATCCCAGCGACTCGTTCGGCAGCGCGAACGAGACCGACAGAACGCCATCCGGCTTAAGCAGCTTGAATGCTTCGGTGATGCCCTCACGCGTGTAAACATAGGAATTGACGCGCAGGTTGGAGGCGTGACTGAGCGCGGTATGGGAATCCAGCACGCCGTAAATGATCAAGTCATATTGCTGATGCGTCGTGCGAAAGAAATTGCGCGCATCATTGATGATGAGCGTGACCCGCGGATCGTCATAAGGGTGCTCGGGATGGTAAGCTTGGCCGAGAAAGGCGATGGCGGGATCGATCTCGATGGCATCCACATGGGTTGCGCCCATGCGCAGCGCCGCCGCCACGTCGTTGCCGCTGCCCGCGCCAACAATTGCGACACGCTCTGGCTTTTTCTTGAAATTGAATGGGAATTCATAATAGGCCCGGGCGTAGCGATCTTCCGCGGCTTCATGCCCGCGATTGTCCTCCGCCAGATTGAAGACCTTCTGATAATAGAATCCGCCCGACAGGATTTGCATCAGGCCATCGGGCCTGGCCGTGCGCTCCAGCAACTGATACGGGGAATAAAGCCGCTGGGTTCCCGGCTGCACGGGCCACGCCAAAACCGTGATCAGCAGGCAAAAGCTTGCGACACCGACGGGCAGTCGCGCGTCGCGCGACAACACAAAAAACAGCAGCACGCCGCCTATCGTGGCGAACCAAACGACCGGCGGCAGCCAGAACAGGCTCATGACAAACAGCGCTCCAACTCCAAGAATGCTGCCCACCAGATTGAGGCCGTAGGCTTTCAGAGCATTCGAGCTGTGAAGCAATTTGCCGCAGAGTTGACCGACCGGGTAACAAATGCACGCACAAAGGACGAAACTCGTTGCCAGCAGCAAATACAGCGGCAGGCTTAACCAAAGCAAAGCCAACCAGTCGAATTTCGCCATCACGATACCGACGGAGGTCTGCTCGAGCATCGGGAGGGCCGGAAATAGAACCTGGTCCGCGCTCACATCGTAGCGCAACAGGGTGATGACGCCGACGAACGACGCGAGCATCGGGAGCACCAGCGCCGGAGCGCACGGCTGTTTTTCCGCGACGGCGTATCCTGCTCCCAGGCCCAAGAAGCAGGACAGCAGCGTGAAATTCTTGAAGAACGAAAACACCGGAAAGACCGATGCCAGCCAACGGATCATCACCAGCTCCAAGAGCAGGCTGACCATTGTCACCAGCACGATCAATCTGATCTTATCTTTGGTGTTTGTCTCTTCATGTCCGGCTTCGAAGAGGCGGCCCATCGCGTCAATTTGACGCTCCAGCGAGCGGGAGAGCCAAGCCGGATTCAGGATGACGATGAGCGCCGCCACACCCAACAAGACGCGAACCAAGGTCATGAACAAATTTACAATGTCGAATGTTGCATGCTCAAGAAACTGGCCAAGCGCCAACGTCGAATAGGCAATCACCAGGGCGCCGAGACAGGTGCTGAAAATTCGAACGAGGCTGCGATTGGTGTATTTATTCGCAAGCTTCGTATTTGCCCTTTGCATGACCATGTTCGCCGACCCTTCCTGCAATAGCTGGCAGGGTCCTAACAGGCGACAATGGATACAATCTTAACACGCGCTTAAATTGTTAAGGAATTCGGCTAGGCTTTAAGCGGGTGTCGTTATCAGTTGAAAATTTCTTATTGTGATACGCCCGCTATTGATCGGAATGTCACCCCTGGACCACCGTCACATGCGTGCCGACCGGCACGCGGTTGTAGAGATCGATGATGTCCTGGTTGAACAGGCGGATGCAGCCCGACGAGACTGCCTGGCCGATGCTCTCCGGCTCGCTGGTGCCGTGCAGGCGGAAAAACGTGTCGTGGCCGTCGCGGTAGAGATAGAGCGCGCGGGCGCCGAGCGGATTTTCCGGGCCGCCGTTCAGGCCGCTGGTGTAATGCCGGTAGACCGGCATGGCCGCCATCATGTTCTCGGTCGGCGTCCAATGCGGCCACTTCTCCTTGCGGCCGATCACGCCGGTGCCGCGGAAATTCGCGCCGGCGGAGCGGCCGACGCCGATGCCGTAACGCAGCGCCTTGCCGCCGGCCTCGACCAGATAGAGGCGGCGCTGGGAAATATTAACCACGATGCTGCCGGGCTTCTCATTGCCCTTCCAGTCGACCTCGGTACGCAACAGGCCTGGATCGACCGTCGTGATGTCGACCGGCGTCAGGCCGAACCCGTTGTCATGGAAGCCGCTATAGTCGGCGGTGACGCAGCCGGCAAGCAACAGCGGTAGGCCGGCGAGGAGCGCGCGGCGGCTCAGAGCGCGGCCAAGGGTTTCGTCGGTGCCGGAAACTCGGGCGGGCTTACGCATACGTCACTCACTATCATTTAACGTGCCGTTGCGTAGCGCAGCATCGGCCCATCATGCAACAGGGCTTTGACGGAACTTTCCTCCGCGCCGTGCTAGGCTCAGCTTATGCTCCCGCCCGAAGAAAAGCCCCTGCCCGCCGTCGGCGTTTATTGGATCGACGAGGCGGATTATTCGGCGCTGCTGAAACTATTCGACGACGGCGACACGCTGCCGCGCGAATGGAAACAGTGGCTGACGATGGCCGAGGAGATGGAGAAGGGCCTCAAGGCCTACGGCCATCCGGTGATGCGCGTGCGCATCGACCCCGTCACGTTTCCGATCTGGTGCGCCGCGCACGGCACGACGCCGGGCCGGCAAGGACGCAAGGCGTTCATCGCCGCGGCGGTCACCGAGCGCTACGGCGATCAGACCTGATTGTGGACTTTGCGCGGCGCCGGCGCGGGCGGAGCGTCAGTTCGGCAGCTGGCGTGTCTGGCACTCTTGCCAATAATTGAGCAGCCGCTCGGCCGAGGCGACCGACAGCCGGACGTATTGCTCTTCCATCTCGGCGAGCTTGTCTTCGCGGTCCTCGCCGATGCCGGGCAGCGTGTTGAGCACCGCGTGCGCGACCGACCAATCCAGACCGATCGAGCGGCACACCGCCATGGCGCCGAACGGCTCGGTGTCGCGGATCAGCCGCGAGATCAGCGCGATGGGCAGTCCGCTCAGGATCGAGAGCGCGGCGACCAGTTCGGCGATGCGATTGCCGTCGGCGAATTGCAGCACCTTGTTGCGGGTCTGCTCGGTATCCTGGCTGAAGGAAAGCACCAGGCGCTGCGCGGCGGCGATCTCCTTCGGCGAAATGGTCTTGCTGCCGGCCTGATTGGCGAGCTGCGTGAGCACACGGTTGATGGCGTCGCGATCCGCCGGACCGGACGTCGCCAGCATGCGCGCCCGCGCCTCTTCGGTGGCGTAATTCAACAGCCGCTTGAACAGCGCCGGCGAAATATCGGGCCGCCGGCTCATGGCATGGGTCAGCTCGTTGTCGCCGCTGGCGCGCATCACCATCATCGACATGCCGGTCCTGGACAGGCGCGCGCCGGCATTGACCGCCACTTTGGTGACGACCTCGGCATTGCCGCGGTCGACCAGCACGTCGGTGACGGTGGGGCTGAGCGACTTGCGCTCGGCAATCTTGCTCATATGCGACTGGCCCTTGCTCTCGGCGATCTCTACCAGGTTCGCGTCGGTAAGCCGCGGCGATTGCGCCAGCACGGGACCGGCGACCGTTATGTCGTCGTCCGACGCCAGGCGCTTGATGACGTGGTTGGGCGCATTGGCGATCGGCGCCAGATCCATGCTGAGTTCGACCCGCGCGCGGCTTTCGACATGGTCGACCAGGCGGACGATAACGTCGTCGAACACCGAGGTGACTTCATCGGTGATGCGGTTGTGGCCGGCCATGAACAGGCCGGTGACGCTCTTGAGGATCGCGTTGTGGCGTTCGGCCGAGGTGGTTTTGAGCGCGACTTCGAGCGCGTCGATAATCTGCAACGCTTGCGACATTTCCTGCCCCACGTCGACCGGAATTCTTCCGGCCGTCTCCCGGCAATCGATTGGTCCGTCAACTAACTGCGAACCGGATAACTAGTCCGCAAGAATTAAAGTTGCTTTAATCATTCACACGTTCCGATTGTGCAGCACGGACGCGGCTTAAAGACGCGCGTGGGCGCCCTTGCCATCCGATATGTTATATTGTTACATACAGGCATCCCAATCGGGCTTGCCGACCATGAAAGCTGTTTTCGCCGCCATCCTCGCCCTCGCCGCGCTGGCCGTTGTCCCGGCTGCGGGCGCCGCCGACGGCAAGATCGCCGTGGTGGCGGCGGAGAACTTCTATGGCGACGTCGCCCGCCAGATCGGCGGCGACCGGGTTACGGTCGCCAGCATCATGAACAATCCGGACCAGGACCCGCATCTGTTCGAGACCACGCCAGGCATCGTGCGCCAGATCGCCGGCGCCCGAGTGGCCATCGTCAACGGCGCCGACTACGACCCCTGGATGGAGAAATTGCTGGCGGCTGCGCCGCGGCCCAACCGCAAGGTCATCGTCGCCGCCGAGCTGCTGCACAAAAAGGCCGGTGACAATCCGCATCTTTGGTACGACCCCGCCACCATGCCGGCAGTCGCCAAGGCGATTGCCGGAGCGCTCAGCACCGCCGATGCCGCGCATAAGAAGGACTATGAGACGCGGCTGGCGGCGTTCCTCGGCTCGCTCAAGCCGATCAACGACAAGATCGCCGTCATCCGCGGAAAATTTGCCGGTGCGCCGGTCACCGCCAGCGAACCGGTGTTCGGACTGATGGCCGAGGCGTTGGGCTTGAAGATGCGCAACGAGTCGTTCCAGCTCTCGGTCATGAACGACACCGAGCCGAGCGCGCGCGACGTCGCCGCATTCGAGCAGGACCTGAAAGACCACAAGGTCCGCGTGTTGTTCTACAACAAGCAAGCCTCGAGCACGATCGTGCGGCATCTGGTCGAACTGGCGCGCGCTGCCAAGATTCCGGTAGTCGGCGTCACCGAGACCGCGCCGCCCGATCTCAGTTATCAGGACTGGATGCTGAGCCAGCTCGGCGACACCGAAAAAGCACTGGCGGGTCCGTCTTCGTGAACGTCGTCGAGCTCGACCACGCCACCATCAGGATCGGCGGGCGCGCGGTACTGGCCGATGCCAGCTTCGCCATCGGGCCCGGCGAGTTCATCGGCGTGCTCGGACCCAACGGCGCGGGCAAGACCACGCTGATGCGCGCCATTCTCGGGCTGCTGCCGCCGAGCGCGGGCGCGGTGCGCGTGTTCGGCCGTGCGCCGCAGCGCGGCGACCGTGCCATCGGCTATCTGCCGCAGGTGCGCACCGTGCTGCCGGATCTGCGGGTGCGCGGCCTCGATTTCATCGGCTCGTCGCTGCATGGCGAGCGCTGGGGCCTGCCCTCGCTCGGCCGCCGCGACAAAAACATGATCGAAGCAACCCTCGACTCGGTCGGTGCGCGCGATCTGGCGATGCGCCCGCTGTCCGACATGTCGGGCGGCGAGCGGCAGCGGCTGCTGCTGGCGCAGGCGCTGATCGGCGACCCCAAACTGCTGCTGCTCGACGAGCCGCTGATCAGCCTCGACGCGCGCCACCAGGAAGTGGCGATCGACGTGGTGCGGCAGGTCTGCCGCCAGCGCAAGATCACCGTGCTGTTCAGCGCGCACGAACTCAACCAGCTGCTCGGCACGCTCGATCGCGTGCTCTATCTCGGCAACGGTCAAGCGGTGCTCGGCACCGTCGAGGAAGTCGTCACCGCGCCGGTGCTGTCGCAGTTATTCGGTACCGACATCAGCGTGGTGCGCGCCGACGGGCATATTTTCGTGATGTCGCGCGGCCGCGACGTCGAGCGCGTCGAACATTCACACGAGCATGGCCACGGGCACGGGCATGGCGGCCATGACCACCATCATCACTGACATGTTCCAATACGAATTCATGAACAATGCTTTCGCCGCCGCCGGCATCGCGGCTTTGGTGGCGGGCGTTGTCGGCTATTTCCTGGTGATGCGCGGGCAGACCTTCGCCGGCCACGCGCTCTCGCATATCGGATTTGCCGGCGCGACCGGCGCCGGATTGATCGGCCTCGCGCCGCTCTGGGGCCTTTTGGGTTTCACGCTGGCCGCCGGCATCGCCATGGGCGTGTTGAGCGAGCGCATCAGCAACCGCGACGTAGCCATCGGCGTGGTGCTGTCGCTGGCGCTCGGCTTCGGCTTGCTGTTCCTGCATTATTATACCTCGTTCGCGACGCAGGCGACCGCGATCCTGTTCGGCAATGTGCTGGCGGTCGATCGTGGGATGATCGCAACGCTGGCCGTGCTCGGCGCCGTCACGCT
Source organism: uncultured Alphaproteobacteria bacterium (assembly GCA_963703875.1). Classification (GTDB taxonomy): domain Bacteria; phylum Pseudomonadota; class Alphaproteobacteria; order Rhizobiales; family Xanthobacteraceae; genus Pseudolabrys. Next base: position 39,733 of record CAVPFZ010000008.1, on the reverse strand, counting down.
CATCGCGCTCTCCGCAATCATGCGGCCGCTGATCTTTGCGAGTTTGCAGCCGGAACTGGCGGAAGCCAAAGGCGTGCCGCTGCGTTTCGTATCAACCGCCTTCCTGGCAATCGTCGCGCTCGCTGTTTCGGAATGCGCGCAAATCGTCGGCGTCTTGCTGGTGTTCACGCTGATGGTCGGTCCGCCCGCCGCCGCGCAACGCCTCACCACCGGGCTGTGGAGCGGGCTGGCGCTCGCCGCTCTGCTCGCGCTGGCCGAAGCCTGGCTCGGCCTCACGCTCGCCTTTCACACTGACTGGCCGGTAAGCTTCTGTATCGCCGTGCTCAGCGCGCTCGGTTATTTCGCGGCCTTGAGCGCTCCGAGACGGTCGCCGGCCGGCCGTGCTAACCAGACGGCATGATTCGCAAATTTGCGACCGCGATCATCGCCTTGTCCCTCATCGCAACGCCGGCCCATGCCGCACCGATGAAATGCACCGGCGAGCAAAAGACCTGCCTCACCGTCTGCCTGAAAACGGTCAACCCCGCCTTGCAAACGCAATGCATCGCTGCTTGCCACGCGCGGTTAAACTATTGCAAGCAAACCGGCTGCTGGACCAACGACACCAGCCGCTATTGCGGGTTACTGCGGCAATAGCGACCAGGCCTGTGGACTGAGACTTATCTATTTGACGGCGCCGCCGGTGATGCCGGCGATGAAACGGTCGAGGAACAGGTTATAGGCGATCGCCACCGGGATGCTGGCGATAAGCGCGCCGGCCATGATCTCGCCCCAGTAGAAGATGTCGCCGCGGATCAGGTCGGTGGCCACGCCAAGCGTGATCGGCTTCTGGTCGGACGAGGAAATGAAGGTCAGCGCGTAGACGAATTCCTGCAAGGTCAAAGTGAAGGTGAAGATCACCACCGTGAGAATTCCCGGCAGCGACAGTGGCAGCGCCATCTTGATGAAGGCACCGAACAGGCTGCAACCGTCGACGATCGCCGCCTCCTCGATCTCGGGCGGCAAGGCCTTGAAGAAGCCCATCAACAGCCAGGTGCAGAACGGGATGGTGAAGGTCGGATAGACCAGCACCAGCGACCACATCGAATTCTGCAGGCCCAAAACGGCGATGACCCGCGACAGCGGCAGGAACAGCAGCGTTGGCGGCACCAGGTAGGTGAGGAAGATGCCGATGCCGAGCGTCTCGCCGGTGCGGCCGGTCATGCGTGCAAGGCTGTAGGCAGCCGGCAGCGCGGTCGCCAGCGTAATGGCGACGACGATGCAGCCGATGATCAGGGAATTCAACAGCCAGGTTGCGAACAGGGTCTTCTCGAACAGATATTCAAAATGTTTGAGCGTGGGCGGATCGTTGAACCAGAAGGGGATGTGCGCGACGTTGTAAAGATCGGCATCGGTTTTGAACGAGGTAATCACCATCCAATAGAACGGGAACGCGGCGAGGATGACAAAAAACGCCACCGCTCCATAGAAAGAGGTCTCTTGCACGGCTTTGGCGACGGTGACGCGTGGCATGTCAGATCTCCCGCCGACGGATAAAGCGCAGCATCAAGACCACCACGATGAGTAGCACCGGGAGCATGAACAGCGAGATGGCGGCGCCGTGCGACACGTCGCCGGACGTGATGCCGGTCTGGAAACCCGAGAAGCCAAGGACCGACGTTGCGCCGATGGGACCGCCCTGGGTCATCAGGAACACGATTGACAAGTCGGTGAAGGTGAACACGATGCCGAAAATCAGGCCGATGGCCACGATCGGCAAGATCATCGGCACGATGATCTGGTAATTGCGGCGCCAGAAACCAGCGCCGTCGACGGTCGCCGCGTCGAGGATGTCCTGTGGGACTGCGGTGATGCCGGCGAGGAAGATGACGATGGCGAATGGAAAGAACCGCCAGGCATTGACGACGATCACCGACAGCATCGCCAGATCCGGCGTGCCAAGCCAGTTCGGCGCGTTCGCGCGGTCGATGAAGCCAAGCGCGATCAGCGTCCAGTTGATGACGCTGTAGAGCGAATCGAACATCCACTGCCAGGCGACCGTGGCAAGCGCGACCGGCACCGCCCACGGCAGGATCACCAGCGCCCTGACGATTTTGCGCCCGGGGAACGGGCGCAGCAGCACCAGCGCGCCGAACTTACCGAGAATAAGGCCGAGGAACTGCGATCCGAAGGTGAAGACGAAGGTGTTCCACAGCGTCTGCCGGAACGACGGGTTTTCGATGATGTCTACGAAATTCGCCAGGCCGACGAAGCGCCAGGAGGGATCGTAGATCGTGTAGGCGCTGACCGAGTAATACACCGCCATCAGGAACGGCACGCCGACCAGCAGCAGCACGTAGAGGATTGCCGGAGCGACGAACATCGCGCCGAGCACATCGCGCCGGTCGAGCAAGAAGCGGAAGCGTGAAGCGCCAGGTTTGTAAATTGATTCGGCGATTGCGACCATCGTGAAGACCCGTTTTAGTGACGTTTGGCCCGTTTGCCATCTTTGTCGAAGTTGCGCAACGCACTGTTGCGCACGGCGAAGGGATGCCATTCGCCGGGCCGGATCCATTCGTCAGCAACGTGGGCCGGCGGCAGTTTCGCCGTGACCACCTGGTTCGGATCGAAGCCTTCCATTGCGCCGTAAACGATGCGCTCGGAGCCGAGATATTCGGAACGATCGACGCGGAACTTGAATTCGGTGAAAGCCTCGTGGTCCATCATGTTCTTGGGCAGAAAATTCTCCGGACGGAAGCCGAGATAGCCGCCGTTGCGCGCAACAATATTCATCGGCGGCGTGCCGACAAAGGTGGCGACGAAGCGGTCGGCGGGGTCGTCGTAGATTTCCGTCGGCGTCCCCACCTGACGCACCTTCCCGTGATCGATGACGGCGATACGGTCGCCCATGCCCATGGCTTCGACCTGGTCGTGGGTCACGTAAATAGTGGTGATGCCGACCCGCTGCTGGAACTGCTTGATTTCCAGGCGCGCGGAGGCGCGCAATTTGGCGTCGAGGTTGGAAAGCGGTTCGTCGAGCAGCAGTGCCGTCGGTTCGCGCACCAGCGCGCGTGCGAGCGCCACGCGTTGGCGTTCGCCGCCGGAGAGTTGTCGCGGTTTGCGGTCGAGCAGGTGGCCGATGCCGAGCAACTGCGATGCCCACTCGACTTTCTTGTCGATTTCGGCGCGGGGAACATTCTGCGTCTTCAGCGGAAAGGCAATGTTGTTGCGCACGGTGAAGTGCGGATAGAGGCCGTAGCTCTGGAACATCATGGCCACGCCGCGGGCGCGTGGTGGAATATCGTTGACGATGTTGCCGCCGATCAGGAGGTCGCCGCTCGTCTGCTGCTCCAGCCCGCAGATGATGCGCAGGAAGGTCGTCTTGCCGCAACCTGATGGGCCGAGCAGCACCATGAATTCGCCGTTCGGCACCGTCAGGCTGATGCCGTTGACGGCGGGGACGTCGCCGAATTTCTTGATGATATCCCTGGTTATTACCGCAGCCATTGAACCTCCCAGAATTCAAAGCAAAAGGGCTCGCCGCCGATTGCATGGCGGCGCATCTTTTGTATCTGCCCCCTTAGGCGGGCGTCCCACAACGCCGGCAGGTCCGGGCCGCGCGCTCTCGCGCGCGACCCGGCATTACGCGATCAGGCCTTGCCGGCCCACTTCTTCATGATGGCCTCGCATTGCTGCGTGGCCCACTTGACCGAATCTTCGGCGCCCAATTGACCCGTCGCCGTCTTCGCCATCATGTCGTTGATGATGAACTGATAGTAGATCTCGTCCATCGCGGGCGTGGCCGGCCCGGGATAACCCGGGATGGCGGACCACTTGTCGGAGTCCTGCAGGATCGACAGCTTGTCGTGCGGGGTCGAGGTCGGATCGTTCGACAAGATCGGCATCGGCTTGGGCACAAGACCGGCGAAGCACGGATTGTTGTAACCCTCGCTCGCCTTAAACGCTTCCGGCCAATTCGCCGCGTAGTATCTGAGGAACTCCTTCGCCGCTTCCTTGTTCTTGGCGAATTTCCAGATGCCGTAGAATTCGGACGCGGCGCCCATGATCTGCTTCGCCGGGCCCTTTGGCGGCTCGATGACGTAGATGTCGTCGGCCAGCTTCTTGTTGAGCTTCTGCGCCGTTCGGTAAGCCGAGATCGGATTGAGGATGTAGCAGCCTACGCCGGAGTCGATGTACTGGTTGTTGCTGGAGTCATTCCACGACAACACTTCCGAGGTCATCGCTTCCTTGTAGAGCGCGGCACAGAACTTGACCGCCTCGATCGCCGCCTTGCTGTTGAGCACGATCTTCTTGCCGGCCTCGTCCTGAATGGACGCGCCGTAGCTCCACAGCAGGCCGCGCCAGATCGTGCTCGGGTCGTTGCTGTGCCCGAGTGAATGTCCGACCGGGTGGCCTTTCGCCTTCAGCTTGGCGCCGCCGATGCGCATGTTGTCCCACGTATCGGGCTTCATGCCGATCTCGTCCCAGAGGCTTTTCTGATACATGCCAGGGAAGTTGATGTAGAAATCGGGGAAGGCGGACCAGGTGCCGTCGTCCGCGTTGTAGCCGAGCTGCTTGCCGATGACGCTGACCTTGCCGTACTTCTTCTCGGTTTCCTTCACGAGGTCGGCGACGTCCATAAAAAACTTGCGGTAGAGATGCGCGCCGCCGGCGCCGTTGAAGCCGAAAAGATCGTGTCCCGATCCGGCTGACGCTTCTGCGGCGGCACGTGCGGGAATGTTCTGCACGGGAACGTGGTCGACCGTGACCGCGACCTTGTTCTTATCGCCCCAATCCTTGGCAAACTTGTCGAACCAGGTATCGTACTCAGGCACGAAGTGCGCCCACTGCACAATCGACAGGGACTTATCGGCGGCCAAGCCGCGCGACACGAAAGGCGCGGAGAGCATTGGCGCTGCGGCAAGCGTGAGGCCGGTGTCTCTCAGAAACCGGCGTCGCGAAACGGAAGCAGGTTTGTTAGTGCTCATCTTGTTCCTCCTCGTTATCGTTTAGTTGCGTTCACCCCTCATTATTTCTTTTGCTGTTGGATGAGGCGAACCCTGACAAAAGGTCAGCCACATCTACCGAGACACGCATTACAGCCAATGATCGGCTCGCTGTAAAGTTATATGCGGCCGCTTTGGCTCGAAAACGGGCGTGGCTACGCGTCCGCGCGACGTCCGCTTTGCCCTGCAAAGGACAGCGAATGGCGCATCCAAGTCATATTTAGCGCCGGTTTTTGAACCCGCGCCCTAGTTCACAATCAACCCGAGCTTCTTGATCAGCGCCGCCCACTTGCCTTCCTCGCGCGCGATGTTGGCGGCGTATTCTTCCGGCGTTGAGGCGATGGGGCCGCCGCCGTCGGCGATGATGCGCGCTTTGATGTCCTCGGAGGCGACGATCTTGCGTAGTTCCTTGTTGAGCCGCGCGACGATGGCGGGCGGCGTGCCGGCCGGCGCGACCAACCCGTAATACTGCACGATATCGAGACCCGGCATGCCGGATTCGGCGGTGGTCGGCACATCCGGGATCGCCGCCAGGCGTTGCGGTGCCGCCACCGCAATGGCGTTGAGCTTGCCGGCCTTGATATTACCGATCGCCGGCGGCAGCGTATTGAATGCGAGCTTGACGTGATCGCCAAGCAGATCGGTGGTGAGCGGCCCAGTGCCCTTGTAGGTGACGACGGTGACGTCGATGCCGGTCATGTTCTTGAACTGCACGGCGCCGAAATAATTCAGTGTCGGCGATGGCGGCGTGCCGACCGTGAGCGTGCCCGGCTGCTTCTTGGCGAGCGCGACGATGTCGGACATCGACTTCACCGGCACCGACGGATTGGCCATGATCACGATCGGGATCGAGGCGATCAGCCCGATCGGCGCGAAGTCCTTCTGCAAATCATATCCGGTGTTGGCCGGCAGGCTGGCGCCGGTCACCAGCATGAGGATCGTGTAACCGTCGGGCGCGGCCTTGGCGCCATCGCGCACGCCGATCACGGAGCCTGCGCCCGGGCGATTGACCACGATGACATTTTGTCCGAGCGCGTCGGTGAGCTTTTGCGCGATCACGCGGCCAACCGTGTCGACGCCGCCGCCGGGCGGATAAGGCACGATCAACTGCACGACCCGGTTGGGATAGTCGTCGGCCGCGGCCGGCGTGAGCGGACAACAGACTGCGGCCGTCAGCAGCGTGCCGATCGCCACGATTTTGGATAATGTTTTTTTGTTGTGACGGAACATGCCGCCCTCCTTTTTTCCTGCCCTGTCTCTAGTCTGACAGGTAACGGCGGGCATTAAAACCGGGCGCTCTCAGGTCACGGCCGCCCTAGCGCCAGCGCGATCGCCGCCGCGATGAACGGCAGCGGCACCGAAACCGCGGCGCGCAGCCACACCACGCGGGGCGGCATCATCGGCACCTCCCAAATTACCAACCGGTGAATGGCGTAGAGCGCCCAGGCGGTCGAATAGGCGATGACCTGCGGCGCGCCCGCTCCCCCCTTAAGCGCGGCGGCGCCGATGGAAAATCCAACCACCGGCCCGCCCGGCGTGAGCGCGCCGCCGAGCGTGGCGATCAGCACGCCGACAAAACCAGATTGCGGGCCAAGCCAGGAGGCGACCAGAGCCTTGGGGAGCACCTCGGCGATGAAGCCAGCGCCGATCACGCCGGCGCCGATGCGCGGCAGCAGGCGGATGAATTCCCATAAGCCCTCGCGTGCGCCGTCGTTGAACAACACGCGGCCGCGCAAGGCGGTCATGAAGGCCAATGCGCCCACAACCAGCCACAGCAGGATGTTGACCGCGAGCAACATCACTTGATGTCCAGCCGCGCGAGCCCGGTGCGCAGCACGATGCGCGCCAAAAACCCGGCGACAATCGGCAGCGGCAGCGCCTCGACAATGCGCCAGAATACGAAGTCGGGGCCGAAGAACGGCAACTCCCACACCAGCGCGCGGGTGTAGCCGCACAAAGTCCACGAGGTGATGAAGGCAACCACCGCGCCGGCGTCGGCGCCCATGGTGAGGAAAGCGCCGGCCACCGGATAGATCGTGATCGGCCCACCCGGCAGCAGGAAGCCGAAAAACGCCGCGACCGCGAGGCCGGTGAAACCGGATTCGTGACCGACCCAGCGCGCCACCAGTTCGCGCGGCAGCAGCAACGTCACGAAGGCGCCGATCAGGCAGCCGGCCAGCACCTTGGGCAGCATCTCGCCGAACAGCGTGAGGTCGCTGCCGAAGATGGCGAGGAAATGTTCGCGGCCGTCGCGGACATAAACGGCCGCGGCGGCGGCGAAGGCAGCCGCGGCGATGGCCATGGTCGACCAGTCGAAGGCGCGACGACGGCGGCGGGGCGACGGTGCCGAGTCTAAAGACAATGGAGAATCGCCGGCTGCGGTAAAGGGACCGCATCCTGCGCGGCCACAGCCTGCCGTTCAAGCCGCGATCAGATGGCTCGGACGAAGAGCTACTCCGCCGGTACCGCCACCTTGGCCGGCACATCGACGATGGCCGGTGCGCGCGCCAGCACAAACAGGAAAGCCGCCACAATCAGATAGGCCAGGGCGACCGAGGGTGTCACCCCGAAGCCGCCGCCGATACCGATCGCGTCGCCGTGCATGAAACCGAAATAGGTCAGCACGGCGCCGGCCAGCGCGAAGGCCGAGGCATTGACGAACTTGCGCTCGATCACAAAAACAGCGATCGCACCGAGCACCAGGCCTGTCAGGATCGAGCCGCCGCCCATCACTTCGAGGCCATGGAACAGCACGCCGTTCTGCGCCATTTTGCCGACGAACTCGGGCGCGTGCATGGCGCCGAAATTCATGCCCGCTGCACCCAGCGCACCGTTCAGGGTCACCGTGGCCCAGGCCGCAAGGTGCGGCGTCAGTGCCAAGGCGATCGCAGGTGCGTGCTCGCGCGGCGTCGTCTGGAACGCCTGCGCGCAGATCAACATGCCGATGTAAAGCAGGATTGGGGAGATCGCGACAACAGGAATGACCGCGAGCATCAAGGAGATGACGCCGAACCACGACAACACAATCACCATTATGCCGGTCGCCGCCGAATAGCCGATGCGGCCGCCCATCGCCTTCCAGCCCGGATGGCCGATATAGACCGCGTTGATGAACGGGTTGCCCATCAGGCAACCAATCAGGCTGACGACGCCGTCGGCGGTCAGCACGCGGGTGGTCGGATAGTGATCACCGGCCGCTTCGGCGGACTCCACGTTGTCCATCGCCTCGACCAGATCGTAGATGCCGTAGGGAATAGCCGTGATGAGAATGACACCCAGATACTGGAAGCCGGAGAACACGTGGCCGAAGGCCGGCAATGGGATCGAGAAGCCAAAACTCGAGAACGCAGATTTTACACCGGCGATCGACAGCCCGCCGAGGCCAAGGCCGAACAGATTTGAACCCCACGCGATCACCATGCCGACGGCGATGGCGACCAGACCCGCCGGAATGCCCATCGGATAACGCACACCGCCGAACCAGCTCACCATGATGATGGCGAAGCAAACCAGACCGATCTGCGGCGTCATGAACATTTCAAGCGCCGGGCGCATCGAGATGAAAGTGACCGAAACGCCGGCCAGTGTGCCGAGCAGCGCGGCGCGCGGCGTGATCCTGCGCACGATGGGCGCGATGAAGCCGCCGATCATCAGGATGAAGCTCTGGAAGAACACCCAGACCAGGCCCGCTTCCCAGCCTTTGATCGGGTCGCCGGTCGTGATCGAGATCGGCAACATGATCACGAAGGTGACGATGAACATATGCGGCACGCTGATGCCCGAAGGCATGGCGCAGACGTCGCTACGGCCGGTTTTCTTCGCCAACTGATAAGCGAGGAATGCGTAGTAAAACGTACTCAAACACATCATCAGGCCCATCGCAGGCAGGATCCGCCCGAACACGATGTTGTCGGGCATCTTGATGACGAAACGCAGCAGGCCGGTGAGCACCAGCATGTTGACCAGGATGTTGGTGCCGAAGCCGAAAAAGGCGTTCCAGTCGCCCGGCGTCCATAGTGTCGGCTTGAAACTCTTCGCTGCAGCCATCGCGCGCTCCCCTTAAGCGAATTTCTTCGACGTCCCCTTGGCCGCGGCGAAGGCCGCGAGCATTTCTTTCGAGCCGGACACCCAGCCGAAAATCCCGCCCTGGGCCTTGATCATCTTCAGGCCCATCTCGTGGAATTCCGGAAAATAGGATGCGCAGCAGTCGCCCAATACGACGCAGCGATAGCCGCGGTCATTGGCTTCGCGCACGGTGGTGTTGACGCACACTTCCGTGGTGACGCCGGTGACGATCAGATTTTCGATCGCACAGTTCTTCAGCGTCAGCTCAAGATCGGTCTGAAAGAAGGCGCCCTTGCCCGGCTTGTCGATCACCGGCTCACCGGCGATCGGATAAAGCTCCGGGATGATGTCCTGCCCGGGCTCGCCACGAACCAAAATGCGGCCCATCGGGCCCGGATCACCAATGCGTTTGGACGGTGAGCCGCGCTCGATTTTAAAGGGTGGCGCATCGGACAGATCGGGACGATGGCCTTCGCGAGTATGGATGACCAGCATGCCGGAAGCACGCGCCGCCGCCAGCACCGATTTCAGCGGTCCGACCGCGGCCTTGAGCAGGCTGACGTCGTTGCCCAGCGTCTCGCCGAAGCCACCCGGCTCAAGGAAGTCGCGCTGCATGTCGATAATGATGAGAGCTGTGCGATCGAGCGCGACGGCAAGCGGCTGCGGCTCGGCGGCGATCAAGGTTTTCATGGACTAGCCCTTCCCGGCCCGCCCATAAATTTTGCAAACGCCATGCCACCCGTAGTTTGAGGTTGAAAACCCTCGGAATCGGCAGGAGTCGCAAGTGCTTGGGCGAGCGGCGCATGCGTCTGCACGCGGGTCGGACAAAATCGTCGTGCTCGGGTGCCTGCTTATTTCCGCGCCTGCATGCCCACGTAAGCGGCGAAAATCAGCCCCGGGTATACAATGATCCGGGCCGGTTGACGCTTCGCCCGCTGGCCGTTTAGCTTTGGCGGCGATGGGGATGGGGTCCCCCGATAACCGCCCGCAAGGGGCTGATGACTCCTACCGCGAAACTTGGCGGTAGGAATCTGTCCGCCGCAGGGCGGTTTTTCATTGCCCTGGAACCTAAAGAAAGGTTGGCCATGGGCTTTCTCATTGTTTTTCTCGGCGGCGGCATCGGCGCCGCTTCGCGTCACGGCATCAATCTCGTATTCGCCCGGACGTTCGGCACCGCATTTCCCTATGCGACGCTGTTTGAAAACGTGGGCGGCTCGCTGCTGATGGGCGCGCTGGTGGCGCTGCTCGCTTTTCGCGGCGGCGTGCCGCAACACTGGCAATTGCTGCTGACGACCGGGATTCTCGGCGGCTATACGACGTTTTCAACCTTCTCGCTCGACACCGCATTGCTCTATGAGCGCGGCGAAATCGGGCTGGCGGCGCTTTACGTGCTGCTGTCGGTGGTCCTGTCGGTCGGCGGATTGTTCGCCGGGCTGGCGCTGGTGCGCAGCCTCACCTGAACTTCAGTCCATCGGCCGCATGCCGAGACTGTCCAAGAGCGCCATGTCGCGGTCGCGCCCGGGGTTGGGCGTGGTGAGCAGCTTCGGACCGTAGAAGATCGAGTTGGCGCCGGCCAGGAAACATAAAGCCTGCGTCTCCTCGCTCATGTCCTCTCTACCCGCAGAAAGCCGCACCACCGAAGCCGGCATCGTGATGCGCGCGACCGCGATGGTGCGCACGAAGTCGAGCGGATCGAGCTTGGGCTGGCCGGCAAGCGGCGTGCCTTCGACCCGCACCAGCATGTTGATCGGCACGCTTTCGGGGTGCATCGGTAGTCCGGCGAGGGTCGCGATCATGCCGACGCGGCCCTCTAACCCCTCTCCCATGCCGACGATGCCGCCGCAACAGACATGGATGCCGGCCGCGCGCACGTGCTCGAGCGTGTCGAGACGGTCCTGATACGTGCGCGTCGTTATGATCTCGCCGTAGAATTCCGGCGAGGTGTCGAGATTGTGGTTGTAGTAGTCGAGGCCGGAAGCTTTGAGTCGCTGCGCCTGTTTGCCGGTCAACATGCCGAGCGTGGCGCAAGTTTCCAAGCTTAACGCCTTGACGCCTTCCACCATGGCGCAGACGGAATCGAGATCGCGGTCCTTTGGTGAACGCCAGGCCGCGCCCATGCAGAAGCGCGAGGCCCCCCCGGCTTTCGCCGCGCGCGCTTCGCCAAGCACCGCGTCGAGGTTCATCAGCTTTTCGGCGTTGACGCCGGTATCGTAACGCGCGGCCTGCGGGCAATAGGCGCAATCCTCCGGGCAACCGCCGGTCTTGATCGACAACAAGGTCGAGATCTGGACTTCGGTCGGATCGAAATTCTCGCGATGCACCTGCGCCGCGCGGAACATCAGCTCCGGGAACGGCAGCGCGAACAAGGCTTTCACCTCGGCGCGCGTCCAGTCGTGACGGGCCGGGGTCAGACCGGAACGCAGCGGCGCGGCGTGAACAAGCGACATCTGTTACCCTCTGGAGCCCGGATTACAGCAATACCGGGATTTCGTCACGATTCCAGCGGATTGTAGCGTCAGACCCTGCCGTGATAAACATGACAATGGCCGAATGTCGGGTAACGCCATGAAAAAACTGATCGCCATAATGCTTGCCGCCGTAGTGCTTGGCGCGCTGACGGCGCCGGTCTACGCGCAACGTTCAAGAAGCGCGCCGAAAAATGCCACCGAGGCCGAAGCGCAGCAAAAGCAGGAAGAAGCCGAGCGGATCGACCGGCAATACAAGGCGGCGCTCAAGCGGATGGACAACAAGACCGAAAACGTCGTTATCGATCCGTGGAAGGACATGCGCGGCACCGACGACGCCAAACCCAAACCCAAACGCTAGCGGCCGGGCATGAACCGCCTGTTGATCGTGCGCATTATCTCAGTGTTGGCCGGCGCCGCCACGCTGTACGAATTGCAGCAAGGCCTCGACGTCAAATTTTACTACGCCTTCTCGGCAGCGCTAGCGGTCTACTTCGCGCTCAAGGTTGCGATCGGGCTTTTGTGGGGCGTCGACGACAAGACAACCTGACGCCCACCGCTCGCGTTCACCACCAATGCCGGCGCCAGCCCCAGGGCCGATAATAATAGGGACCGGGGCCGTAATAGACCGCGGGCGGCGGCCCATAGTATTCCGGCTCGTCGATCGGCACGTAGCCGGCATTCGGATCGGCCGGCGCATTCGAGCCATACACCGGCCGGCGCACTGAACCGGTCGTCAGGCGCGGAACGCGGCCGCTTAGGTCGAGCGCGGTCTGAATGGCGAAGCCCTTCTTGTCCTGCCAGGTGACCTCGCACCAGCCTTCCGAGCATTCGCCGGCATCGATCAGGCTGCCACCCGGAATCTTGGTGATGACGTCGCTTTTGGTGCCGGGCGCGGCGCGCAGTTTGACGGTCGACCCGACATAAGCCGGCTTTGCCAAAGCGGGCATGGCGGAGAACACCAAGACGCCGAGGCCGAATAAGACATGCGCATGTTTCATGACGCTGCTCTTTCGTTCAGGTCCGCGGCAGGTGCCCGGACGCAACCGAATTCCAGCCCCCAAAAGCGGCGGGAAAGGGGCGGACGTTATGGCCCTGACAATGTTGGGCCGCCGCGCGGCTTGCCCGATCGGCCGGCGCCATGGGACAAACGCGTTATGTCAGAACCTACAGCCGATGCCCCGCCCGACCGCCTGTGCAACGATCCGCGCAGCCCTTATTTCAACGCCGAAGCGCTGACGCGCGACGTCGGCATCCGCTTTAAAGGCGTCGAGAAAACCAACGTCGAGGAATATTGCGTGAGCGAAGGCTGGATCCGCGTCGCCGCCGGCAAGGCGCTCGACCGCCACGGCAATCCGCTGACAATCAAGCTCACCGGCAAGGTCGAGCCTTATTACAAGATCGCCAAACCGGGCTGAGAGCGCCGCGCCAAAGATCGCATCATGAACGACGAGGTCTCCCGCGAGGACATCGCGCTGATCGAAGCGCGCATCGAGGAACTGGCCGAGGCGATCGAGCGCTGCCGGAAGTTTTCGCTGGCCGCCAAGATCACCATCGGCGCCGGCCTAGGCTGGATCGCGCTGTCAATGTTGTCGGTGGTCTCCTACACGCCCGAGACGACGATCGCGGCGCTGGCGGCCATCATCCTCGGCACCGTGCTGCTCGGCTCCAACGCGACCACCTGGACGCAAACTGAAGCCTCGTTGCGGTCGAGCGAGGCGCTGCGCGCCGACATGATCGGGCGGCTGGAGCTGCGCGTGGTCGACGAAGGCGTCAAGCGTCTGCACTGAGCATGTTTTTTGCGCATGATCTTTTCCGAAAACCGGTTCCTACTTTTCGGGATCATGCGCTATGCATCAGGCCTGGAAGATTAGCATGATGAAGGCCGCGAACAGCATCACGTGCACCGCGCCCTGCAGGATATTGGTGCGCCCACTGGCGAAGGTCACGACGCTGACGACGAGCGTGACGGCGAGGAGCAGGTTGTTGGCGCTGACCAGGCCGAGATAAACCTCATGCGCGGTCCAGTAGCTGATCACCAGCATGATCGGCACGGTCAGGCCGATGGTGGAGAGCACGGAGCCCAGGAAAATATTGATCGAGCGCTGCACGCTGTTCACCAGCGCGGCGCGGGTCGCGCCGATGGCTTCCGGCGTCGCCACCAACATGGCGATGATGACGCCGCCGAGCGGCTCCGGCGCCTTCAGCGTCTCGATCAGATAATCGATCGGATGCGCCAGTTGCTCGGCCAGGAACACCACCGGCAAAATATAAGCGATCAGCAAAATGGCGTGTTTGGCGAGCGGACCCTTGGCCTTGGCCGGGCCCGCAGCCTCCTTTTCGTCTTCCTCCAAGATGAAATAACCGCGATGCCGGCCGGTCTGAATGGCGAGGAAGGCGGCATAAAGCCCGAGCGACATCACCACCAGGAAAAACTGCTGCGGAACGGATAGCGTCGGCCCGGGCGTCGTGACGGTGAAATTCGGCAGGCTGAGCGTGAGCAAGGCCAGCGGGATGATCACGCTGAGATAGGCATTGGCGCCTTGCAAATTGTAATGCTGCTCGCGATGGCGGAAGCCGCCGACGAGCAGCGACACGCCGACCATGCCGCCCAGGATGATCATAATGATGGCGAACAGCGTATCGCGCACCAGCGTCGGATTATTCTCGCCGTGCAGCATCACGGCCGAAATGCTGAGCACCTCGATGGCCGTGACCGAGAGCGTGAGCACCAGCGTGCCGTAAGGCTCGCCAAGCACCTGCGAGACATGATCGGCGTGGCGCACGACACAGAGCGCCGAGCCCATCACGACGCCGAATAGCCAGATAAAAACGAAAACGAGCCAGAGCGGATCGGCGAGCTTATCGTCCAGCCTGCCGTTAAGAAAATAGAAGATCGCCACGGTCGTCAGGCTGACGCCGAGAAACCATTCATCGCGCACGATGCCGCGCGGTTCAGCGGCGCGGGCGGCTTGGGCTTTTCGTTTCACGGGTTCAGCGTTTGGCCGGCACAGACTCAGCGAAGCGCAATCGCGGCCAGAGTAACACGAAATTCTCCGATCCCTCCCCGGCCCGCAGTGAGGCGGGACAATGGAGACACGCCACAAAACTGACATACAACCCTGTGGCGAGAAAACTCAATTGACATATAATCACGTTGGGTCTTCAAGAGGATTCGGAGCACGGGTGTGAATTGGCGGCTACTTATTGTTTATTTTACGCTGGCGGCGTGTACAACCCTTGGCCCAGCGCGAGCCGAAGACTGGCCGAACCGGCCGGTTACACTCGTCCACACATTTGCCGCCGGCGGCAGCGGCGACTATTTGGCGCGCTTGGTCGCCAAGGCACTCTCCGCAAAGTTTGACCAGACCGTCACCGTCGAAGTTCGCGCCGGAGCCGGCGGCATCATCGGAACGGTGTCCGTCGCGAAGGCCGCGCCCGACGGATACACCCTGCTCAATTCCGCCGTCGGGCCGGCTGTCCTCAATCAGTTGTTGTACACATCGGTGCCTTACGACACGGAAAGGGATTTCACCCCGATCATATTGGTGGGAGAAACTCCCCAGGTCATCGTCGGCAGTCCTAAGCTTGGCTTCAAGACGCTCCATGATTTGATCGAATTCGGTCGAAAAAATCCCGGCAAGCTGAATATCGGCCATCCCGGCGCCGGCTCGATGGGACACCTAACCGCCGCGCTTTTTCTGGCGCGCACCGGCATCAAAGGAACGCTAGTCAGTTATCGCGGCGCAGCGCCTATGTTGCTGGACGTGCTCAGCGGCCAGATTCAGGCGGGTGTGCCGGCCTATAACACTGCGGCGGCAAGCACCACCATCCTGGCTGTCGCGAGCGCGCAACGCGTTTCGTTTTTGCCCGACGTTCCCACCACGCGGGAGGGCGGCGTGGATCTGATCGCTTCGACCTGGACCGCGGTCCTGGCGCCGGCCAAGACGCCACACGCTATCGTCATGAAACTCAACAAGGCGATCAATCAATATCTCGCTTCGCCCAAGGGCAAGCAGGAGCTTGCCACGGCCGGAGTCCGTCCGCTTGGCGGCACGCCTGAGCACCTCGCACAAGTCATCAAGAACGACCGCGCGACGTGGGCACCCATCATTGCCAAGGAACATATCAACGTCGATTCGAATTGAGCGCAGATATTGATAGTGACCATGACCGAAGCGATGGCTGAAATTGCAACGCCGGACGGGCGGATGGACGCCTTCGTCACGCACCCACAAGAAGGCGGCCCATTTCCCGCGGTCGTCATTCTGATGGACGTTTGGGGCCTGCGCGAAGAATTGTTCGACGTTGCGCGGAAAGTTGTTGCGGCGGGTTACTACGCCGTCGTTCCTAATTTCTATTACCGGCAAGGCCCGGTTCGCTTCGAGATTCGCGACGAGCTCGGGCGCATGAAATCAATCGGGATCATCCCCGAGGAAACGAGACTGCGCATGCGCGAACAAACGGCTCACATCTCCGACGAAATGGCCATGAAGGACCTGCGTTCGGTTCTCGATTTTCTGCGCAGCCAACCGGTGAAGCCGGGGTCAAAAGGGTCGATCGGCTTTTGCCTCGGCGGCCGCTATGCGCTGCAAGCGGCGGCGCACTATCCCGACGACTTCATGGCCACCGCAAGCTTGCATGGGACGAAACTCGTCACCGACGCGCCGCTGTCGCCGCACAAATTCGCCGGCGCCTGCCGCGGCGAAATCTATTGCGGCTTTGCAGAGCATGACGCTCAGGCGCCGCCGGCTACACGCAAAACGCTCGACGAGGTATTTGCCGCCTGCCCGAACGTCCGTTATCGCTATGCGCTCCATAAGGGCGCGAAGCACGGCTATGCGCTTCCGGAGCGCGATATCTACGACAAAGATGCCGCCAATGGCGATTGGGAATATATTTTCAATATGTTCCGGCGCGTACTCCGCGATTAGTCTGCCAACGCGTAGCGCCGCATGAATTTTATCAACACCCGTGCCGCCGGCGAGGACTCGTTGCGGCGGTAGATGAACACAATCCGGCCTTTCGGCGGCGCGTCGGTCTTGAACTTGCGATAAACGACGTTGGGTATGCCTATTTTCATGAATACCTCTGAAACGACCGCAACCCCCTGTCCGGCCGATACGGCGGAGAGAATGCTGATCATGTTTTTGGAGCGGCGAATCACATTGGGTGTAAAGCCACCCAGTTCTCCCACGGCGTGAGTATGCTTCCAGAACCCGATATCCAGGTCGGGCGAAGGGTTGATGAACGGCTCGCACTTGAGTGACGCGGGATCGATGCGTTTCTGACCGGCCAGGTGATGACCGCCCGGCAGCGCCAGCACCATGGTCGGGCGGGCAACGACAAAACCATCAACGCCGATCGGAAATTTCTCCGGAGGACGCACGAAACCGAAGTCAAGCGTCCGCGCGAGGATCGCGTCGAACTGTTCGGTCGTCACCATCGTTCGGAGAATGATTTCGATACCCGGATTCTTTTTTATAAAGCCGCCAATGCATTTCTCGATCAGGCCGGAAAAACTCGCAACCACCATGAACCCTATTTCCAGCCGGCCGATTTCGCCGCGCGCCGCCTGACGCACAACAACCTCGGCTTCATCGGCTTCGCGCAGAACGTTGCGCGCGCGCTCCAGGAAGCGCTTGCCGGGTTCGGTGAGTTCGACATGTGTATTGCCGCGCCGCTCCAGCAGCTTGGCGCCAAGCCGGGTCTCCAGTTTCTGTATTTGGTTGGTGAGGGTTGGCGAGCTGATGCCCAAATGTTGGGCGGCTCGGCCGAAATGCTGTTCTTCGGCCAAAGCCACAAAGTACCGAAACAACCGCGTTTCGATGTCTCGCATGTCGTTCGACGCCATCTACTGAAACAACCTTAGCGTTTTAATGACAAGAATCACACGCCATGGTCACAGTATTGCACGCGGCCGATGAGGGCACGAACGATCAAAAATTGTAGCGCTTCATTTTACCCATCTTAGGGGTGGCGCCGAAGCACAAGGAAAGCGGCCGAAATCTGCGCTCATGGCAAAAAGACTGAAAAGGAAAGGTCCCAACCCGGTCGATACCTATGTAGGATCGCGCATCCGCATGCAGCGGTTGCTCAATAAAATGAGTCAGAAGGGTCTCGGTGCGCAGACCGGCGTTACCTTCCAGCAGGTGCAAAAATACGAGAACGGCGTAACCCGCGTCAGCGCGAGCCGCCTGCAGCAAATCGCCTCCGTCTTCGACGTGTCGCCGGCCTTCTTCTTTGAAGGCGTGCCGACGATCCCCGGCGACAAGCGCCGTAGCGCGCCGGTCGCGAGCTATGTCTCGGAATTTCTTTCGACCGTCGAGGGACTAGAGTTGGTCAAGGCGTTCATGCGGGTCAAAAGCAAGGATCTGCGCTGGGCCATCGTCGCCCTCGTCGACCAGATGGCGCCGGAGAAGAATTGATCGGCTCAGCGCCTTATCCCAGAACTTCGAGCGCCAGCGCGACCGAGCGGTGCAGGAATTCGTCGGCTGCAGCCATCTGATTGTCCTGCACCAGGATCTTGTGCGCCGGCGAGACCGCCGCCACGAATTCGTGGGTGTGCCAGTGACCGATCATCGGCAGGGTCGGCAACATTGTCGGGTCGGGTTTCGGATAGACCGACACATAGAAATAGGGCTCGTCGTAGTAGTGGTCGCCCGGCGAAAGCCCGGCGCCGAGGTAGCGGCCAGCATCGGCGCCGCGCTTGGGCAGCACGGTCAAGGTGGCGAGATCGAAATGATGCGGCCAGCAGCATAGCGGCGAGGTCACGCCCTGCATCATTTGCTGCCGGACGCGACCGATTGACAAATTCGCATTGGCATACCAGGCCGCCAGTTCGGTCAGGCCCTCCGCCGAACCGGTGACGTTATATCTGGCGCCGCGCGCGAGGGCGTGCGCGGGCACGTCGTAGGGCGACGGCGCATCAAGCGCCGCAGGATCGAGCCCGTGCGCGGCAAGCTCACCTCCCAGCCATTGCCCGACCTGCGCGTCGGTATGGCCGTTGACGGAAAGCATTGGGCCACCGCGGAAAGCCAGCGTGAGGGTGGCGATGTTCAAGTCGACCCGCGCGCCGCCCTTTGCCGGATGAGTGGTGAAGCCGTTGGGCGCATCGTTCCAGCCTAGACTGGTGTGGCCGTCGTCGGGTTCGGGGGGAACATAGGCGCGCGCGAAACGCGCCAGCCATTGCGCCGCATAATGGGCTTGCAGACGGGCCTCGCGAAGGACGCCTTGCTCGACGCCGCGCAGCGGTCGCCATTTCGGATCGCTCATGAGAAGCCCCCTGCTTGCCCGGCCAGCCTAGCCGCTTTGCAGGGATCGATGCTACTCCGCCGCTTCCATCCGCGGGCCCGCGACTTCAGCTTTTGCGGCGCAGAATTTGAATTCGGGGATCTTGCCGAACGGATCGAGCGCGGGGTTGGTCAAAATATTGGCCGCCGCCTCGACGAAGGCGAAGGGAATGAAGATGACGCCGTCGGGGATGGCGTCGTCCTGGCGCGAAGCGAGTTCAACTTCGCCGCGCCGTGTGGTGACGCGCAACATGTCACCGGGCTGGATGCCGAGCTTAACGAGCGTGCCGCGCGATACGGAAGCAACCGCCGAGGGCTCCAGTGTGTCGAGCACGGAAGCTCTCCGCGTCATGGCGCCGGTGTGCCAATGCTCGAGCTGGCGGCCGGTGGTGAGGATGAACGGATAGTCGTGATCCGGCGTCTCGTCTGGCGGCTGCAATTTCGCCGCCACCAGTTTTCCGAAGCCGCCGGGGCGCGGGAAGCCCTTGTCGAACACCACGTCGTGGCCGGGCTGGTCGGGCGCGTCGGTCGGATAGGTGACGTGATCCTCGCGCTCGACGCGCTCCCAGGTGATGTTGTCGAGCGCCGGCATCAGGCGCGCCATCTCCTCGAACACTTCGCCCGTGCTTTTGTAATTCCATTTCTCACCCATGCGCTGGGCGAGATCCTGGATGATCCACAAATCCTGGCGCGTGTCGCCCGGCAGCGGCAGCGCCTTGCGGCCCATCTGCACCTGGCGGTTGGTGTTGGTGACGGTGCCGTCCTTCTCCGGCCAGGCGGAAGCCGGCAGTATGACGTCAGCGTAGGAACAGGTCTCGGTCAGGAAGATGTCCTGCACCACCAGATGTTCGAGATGGGCGAGCGCGCCGCGCGCATGGTTCAAGTCGGGGTCGGACATCGCGGGGTTTTCGCCCATGATGTACATGCCCTTGATCTCGTCGTTATGCACGGCGGTCATGATCTCGACCACGGTCTTGCCCTTCTTCGGGTCGAGCTTCTTGCCCCAGGCCTTTTCGTATTTGGCGATCTGCTCCGGATTTTCCACCGACTTGTAGTCGGGGAAGAACATCGGGATCAGTCCGGCGTCGGAAGCGCCCTGCACGTTGTTCTGCCCGCGCAGCGGATGCAGGCCGGTGCCGGGACGGCCGACCTGGCCGCAGATCAGCGACAGCGCGATCAGGCAGCGTGCATTGTCGGTGCCGTGGGTGTGCTGCGACACGCCCATGCCCCAGAAGATGATGGCGCTTTCGGCACGCGCATAGGCGCGGGCGACGTTGCGGATGGTGTCGGCCGGAATGCCGCAGATCGGCTCCATCTCCTCGGGCGTGAAATCCTTGACGTGGTCGGCGAGCTGCTGGAAGCCTTCGACGTAAGTCTGCACATATTGCTGGTCGTAAAGCTTCTCGCCGATGATGACGTTGAGCATGCCGTTGAGCAGGGCAACGTCGGTGCCGTTTTTGAATTGCATCATTTGCCAGGCATGGCGTTTCAAGGCCTGGCCGCGCGGATCCATGACGACCAGCTTGGCGCCGCGCTTGGCGGCCTGTTTGAAGAAGGTGGCGGCGACGGGGTGGTTTTCGGTCGGATTGGCGCCGATGACGATAATGAAATCGGAATTCTTGCACTCGTTGAAGGTCGCGGTCACCGCGGCGGAGCCGACGCCTTCGAGCAGCGCCGCCACCGAGGAGGCGTGGCACAACCGCGTGCAGTGATCGACATTGTTGGTGCCGAAGCCCGTGCGCACCAGCTTCTGGAACAGATAGGCTTCCTCGTTCGAGCCCTTGGCCGAGCCGAAGCCGGCCAAAGCGCGCGGGCCGTCGCGGTCGCGGATTTTCTTCAAGCCGGACGCGGCACGCTCCATCGCCTCGTCCCAGGTGGCTTCGCGGAAATGCGTGAACGGGTTTGACGGGTCGACCAGATCGTCGGCGGCTTTCTTGACGCCGTCCTTGCGCACCAGCGGCTTCATCAGGCGCTGCGGATTGCTGATGTAATCGAAGCCGAAGCGGCCCTTCACGCACAGCCGGTTCTGGTTGGCCGGGCCATCGCGGCCGCTGACGTACAAGAGCTTGTCGTTCTTGATGTGATAGGTGAGCTGGCAGCCGACGCCGCAATAGGGACACACCGAGTGCACCTCGCGGTCCGGATATTCCGTGCGGACGTCGTTCTCGTCGACCAGCGTCGAGGGCATCAGCGCGCCGGTCGGGCAGGCCTGCACGCACTCGCCACAGGCGACGCAAGTTGACTGGCCCATCGGATCGTCGAAATCGAACACGATCTTCTCGCCGTGGCCACGACCGGCCATGCCGATCACGTCGTTGACCTGCACCTCACGGCAGGCGCGAACGCAGAGATTGCACTGAATGCAGGCGTCGAGATTGACCGCCATCGCAACATGGCTGCGGTCGGGTGCCGGCATCTTTTCGCGCTCCGGGAAACGGGCGACGTTGATGCCCATTTTGTCGGCCCAGTTCCAGAACTTGGATTGCGGATCGTGCGAGGTCGCGCGTTCGGGCTGGTCGGTGACCAAAAGCTCGAGCACCATCTTGCGTGCCGTCCTGGCGCGATCAGAGACGGCTTTGACCTTCATGCCCTCGGCCGGCTTGCGGATACAGCTCGCCGCCAGCACGCGCTCGCCCTCGATCTCGACCATGCAGGCGCGGCAATTGCCGTCGGCGCGGTATCCTGGCTCGGGCGAATAGCACAGGTGCGGGATCTCGGTGCCCAGGCCCTTGGCCACCTGCCAGATGGTCTCGCCTTCGAGCGCCACGACGTCCTTGCCGTCGAGCGTGAACTTGACGGTCTTGGCTTTGCCGTTGGCCTTGCCGGCGACCTCGTCGACGGGTGCGGTATGCGCAACGCCCGGCCTGCCGGCGCCGGTATTCGCGCCGCCCGCCTTGCCCTTTTCGTCGCTGCCGTAACCGGCCGGTTTCTGCGTATCAGCCATAGATCACCAGGTTCCCAGCGGCTTCTTAAGTTCGTCCGGAAAGTATTTTAGCACACATACGAGCGGATTCGGTGCCGCCTGGCCGAGCCCGCAAATCGAAGCATCCCGCATGGCGGTCGACAGTTCCGTGAGCAGGTTCGCGTCCCATGGCCCCTGCGCCATCAGCTTCGCCGCCTTCTCGGTACCCACCCGGCAGGGCGTGCACTGGCCGCAGCTTTCGTCCTCGAAGAACTTCAGCAGATTGAGCGCGACCGCCTTCATATCGTCCTTGTCGGACAGGATCACAACCGCGTGGGACCCGACGAAACAGCCGTATTTTTCCAGGGTTCCAAAGTCGAGCGGCTCGTCGGCCATCGACGCCGGCAGGATGCCGCCCGACGCTCCGCCGGGTAGATAGCCTTTGAAGGTTTCGCCCTCGATCATGCCCCCGCAGAATTCCTCGATCAGTTCGCGCACGGTGACGCCGGCCGGCGCCAGCACCACGCCCGGCTTTTTCACCCGGCCGGAGACCGAGAAGCTGCGGAAGCCCTTGCGCTCATGGCGGCCCTGGCTCGTCATCCAGTCCGCGCCCTTCTCGATGATGTCGCGGATCCAGAACAGCGTCTCGACGTTCTGTTCGAGTGTCGGGCGGCCGAACAGGCCAACCTGCGCGACATAAGGCGGGCGGTGACGCGGCAGGCCGCGTTTGCCTTCGATCGACTCGATCATCGCCGACTCTTCGCCACAGATGTAGGCACCCGCCCCGCGGCGCAAATGCAGCTTGGTGTGCGGCGACAGACCCGCTTCTTCGGCCTTGGTCAACTCTTCGGCCAGCATCAGCCGCAGCTCGGGATATTCGTCGCGGATATAGATGTAGGTCTCCGGCGCCTCGACCACCCAGGCCGCAATCAGCATGCCCTCGATGAAGCGGTGCGGATCGCGCTCGAGGTAATGGCGGTCCTTGAAGGTGCCGGGCTCGCCCTCGTCGGCATTGACCGCGAACATGCGCGGCGCGGGCTCGGCGCGCACCAGCGACCATTTGCGCCCCGTCGGAAATCCTGCGCCGCCGAGGCCGCGCAGGCCCGCGTCGCTGACGATCTTGATCAGGTCCTCGCGCGTGCGCTTGCCCGAGAGGCAATCCTTCAGGAGCGAGTAGCCGCCGGCTTTTTGATAGGCGGCGAAGTCGGCGCCCGGATGCCAGGCATGCGGATGAGGTTTGGCCTTCACCGATACAGCGACTTTGTCGGCGGTCGCTTTGAAGGTCTGCATATGGCCGACGGCAACCACCGGCGCGCGATCGCAGGCGCCCATGCAAGGCGCGCGTACCACGCGTGCATCTTTCCCAAGTTTGCCAGGCAGCGCGGCCAGCAATTTCTCCGCGCCGGCCATCGCGCAGGACAATGAATCGCACACGCGCACCGTAACGGCCGGCGGTGGCGGGCCGTCCTTCACCACATCGAAATGCGAATAGAAGGTCGCGACCTCGTAGACTTCGGTGAGCGCCATCTTCATCTCGGCGGCGAGCGCGGTGAGATGCGCGGCGGATAGATGACCGTAATGATCCTGGATCAGATGCAGATGCTCGATCAGCAGATCGCGCCTGCGCGGCTTGTCGGTGAGCAGGGCCTGCACGTCCGCGAGCGCCGAAGGGTCAATTTGACGGCCCTTGGGCGTGCGCGGCGGCCGGCGCCGGCCCTTCGGCGGCGCCTTCAAATCCTGGCCTGCAACGCTCATTTAATCCTCCGAAACCGAGAAAAGCTCTTCTGAATCAGTGTGGACAAGACCCCGTCCTCGATGTATCGATAGATATTCTCTATCATGACAATGCTCATCTCCATATAATCCGATTATGCCCAACGGGAATGGCATCGTTTCACAAGTGAACACCGCTCGTGATCGATAAACTTGAATTTTTGCTCGCCCTGGCGCGGGAAAAGCATTTTGGCCGGGCGGCCGAAGCCTGTGGTGTCACCCAGCCGACTTTGTCAGCCGGAGTAAAGCAGATCGAAGACACTTTCGGCGTGCTGCTGGTCAATCGGGGCTCCCGTTTCCAGGGCTTTACGCCGGAAGGCGAACGCGTGCTCAATTGGGCGCGCCGCATCGTCGGCGATGCCCGTGCCATGCGCGAGGAAGTTCATGCGCTCAAGCACGGCCTGGTTGGGCGGCTGCGGCTCGCCGCCATCCCGACCGCGCTGGCGATGGTGGAGACGCTGACGACGCCCTATCGCGCGCGCCATCCCGACGTTCAGTTCACCATCTACTCGCGGACCTCGATCGAAATTCTGGCGCTCCTGGAAAACCTCGAAATCGACGCCGGCCTCACTTATCTCGACAACGAGCCGCTTGGCCGCGTCACGGCCGTGCCGCTCTACAGCGAGCGTTACCACCTCCTGGTTGCCACCGATGCGCCGCTGGGAAAGCGCGCCAAAGTCACCTGGGCCGAAGTCGCCAAAGTACCGCTGTGTCTGCTCACGCCGGACATGCAGAACCGCCGCATTATCGAACGGATGTTGCGCGAGGCCGGTGGCGATCCGCGAATAACCCTCGAATCCGATTCGATGATCCTGTTGTATTCACATGTGAAGACAGGGCGCTGGGCTAGCGTGATGCCTGCGCGGCTGGCTGCGACACTGGGCCTTACCGACGTCTTGCGCTCGATCCCGATTGTCGGCCTGGAAGAAACCCACATGATTGGGCTGGTCGCGCCGGCGCGCGAACCGATGACGCCACTGACCGCCGCCCTGGTCGCGGAAGCGCGCCGCGTGGCGACGTCGCTCAACGATTGATCATTAGTCCTTAGTCGTAGATGCGCCGCCTATCGGGTGCGCTAATCCGGGCCAAGAAAATTAATTTAACTCATTGCCATGCGCGATGATTGTCTTTCGCAATTGCGAGATAGAAACCTTCTATCGAGCGATAGAAACTCTTTGATTGATTCAACAAATGCCCATCCGCAGTCTGTAATCAACAGACTCAAGGTGAGCGGGCGAGCTTGTCCGCGGTCTGTAAGAAAAATGGAAATCAGGGACCAAGGGGGACCGCGCAATGAGCTTTCTCGACCGCAGTCACACGATTGCAAAACCAGGATTCAGCCGGTGGATGGTGCCGCCGGCGGCGCTCTGCATTCATCTGTGCATCGGCCAGGCCTACGCGTTCAGCGTGTTCAACCTGCCGATGACCAAGCTGCTCGGCATCACGGCGTCGACGCCGGCCGATTGGAAGCTCACCGATCTCGGCTGGATCTTCTCGATCGCGATCGTTTTCCTCGGTCTTTCCGCGGCGGTGTTCGGCCGCTGGGTGGAAGAAGGCGGACCGCGCCGCGCGATGTTCACGGCCGGCTGCTGCTTCGGCGGCGGCTTCCTGGTGTCGGCGGCCGGCGTCTACACCCACAACCTGTGGATCGTTTATCTCGGCTACGGCGTGCTCGGCGGCTGCGGCCTCGGACTGGGCTACATCTCGCCGGTCTCGACGCTGATCAAGTGGTTCCCCGATCGGCCCGGCATGGCGACCGGCATGGCGATCATGGGCTTTGGCGGCGCCGCCTTCATCGCCTCACCGCTGTCGGTCTGGCTGATGGCAAAATTCTCCACGCCCACGCACGTCGGCGTTGCGGAGGCTTTCATCGTCCTCGGCATCGTCTATTTCATATTCATGATGGTCGGCGCGGCGATCGTGCGCGTGCCGGCACCGGGCTGGAAACCGGAAGGCTATACGCCGCCGGTCGTCGCGCAGAAGCTCATCACCAAGAGCGACGTCTTCGTCTACGACGCGATCAAGACGCCACAGTTCTGGCTGATCTGGTGGGTGCTCTGCCTCAACGTGACCGCCGGCATCGGCGTGCTCGGGCAAGCTTCGGCCATGAGCCAGGAAATGTTCCCCGGCCACATCACTCCGATCGCGGCGGCCGGTTTTGTCGGACTGCTCAGCCTGTTCAACATGATCGGGCGCTTCTTCTGGGCATCGACCTCCGACATCATCGGCCGCAAGAACACTTACTTCTGCTTCTTCGCGATCGGAACGGTGCTCTACGCCCTGGTGCCGTGGACCGGCTCGATCGGCAGCGTGGCGCTGTTCGTGCTCTGCTTCGTGGTGATCATGAGCATGTACGGCGGCGGCTTCGCCACCGTGCCGGCTTATCTCAAGGACATGTTCGGCACCCGCTATGTCGGCGCCATTCATGGCTGGCTGATCACCGCCTGGTCGGCGGCTGGTATCTTCGGCCCCGTGCTGGTGAACTACATTCGCCAATACCAGATCGATCACGGCGTACCGAAGGCGCAGGCTTACAACACCACCATGTACATCATGGCCGGGTTGCTGGTGATCGGCTTCATCTGCAACTTCCTGATCAAGGCCGTGAACGAGCGCTATCACATGAAAGCCAACGACGCCCGCGCCGCGGCGACCGCCTAAGGAGAAACGACAATGGCAAACGCAACACAAGACAGCTCCATGACTCTGAAGCTGGTCCTCGCTTGGGGCTTCGTCGGCATCCCGCTCACTTGGGGCGTGATCCAGACGCTCATCAACGCGATGAAGCTGTTCCAGTAGTCTGACAAAAGCAAAAGGCGCCGCTTCCGGATCGGAAGCGGCGCCTTTTTTATTTCGCGATGACGATAAGGGCCGGGGTCAGGCCACCTTCACGCTCATGTGGCCGAACATGGCCTTCTTGGCTTCCTCATCGAACTCGGTTTTGAACTTGTGCTTGTCCTTGATCGCGGAGGCGCGCACAGCCGCAGGCCTCGCGGAGATTTCATCAACCAAGCGCTTCACATTCGGAAACTTCGCCCAGTAGGCTTCGCCGAGCGCGACCGGAATGAGCCGCGCCCAGCCCCACAGCGCCATGTCGACGATGGTGTAGGTATCGCCTACCACGTATTTATGCTGGGCTAGGCGCGCATCGAGAATGGCGTAATGGCGTTGCGCCTCGTACATGTAGCGGTTGATGGCGTATTCGTTTTTCTCCGGCGCGTAATTTCGGAAATGAACCGACTGGCCGGAGAACGGTCCGACGCCCGAGGCGATGAACATCAGCCAGGACAGCAGTTCACCGCGCGCCTTGTCGCCCTTGCCCGGCATGAACTTGCCGGTTTTCTCGCCGAGATAAAGCAGGATGGCGTTTGAATCGAACACGGTGGCGTCGCCGTCGACGATCGCCGGCACCTTGGCGTTCGGGTTGATCGCCAGATAGTCCGGCTTGTGCTGATCGCCCTTGCGGGTATCGACCGGGATCGCCTCGTAAGGCAGGCCGGTTTCCTCGAGCATGAGCGCCACCTTCATCGGATTGGGCGCGCCGCTATAGTAGAACTTGATCATTGTTGCGTCCTCGCTTGTGAAAATTAGAACAGTCCGACGATCTTGCCGTCGGCGCCAACGTCGATCGAATCGGCGGCCGGCACCTTGGGCAGGCCGGGCATGGTCATGATCTCGCCGCAGATCGCCACGACGAACTCGGCGCCGGCGGACAGCCGCACCTCGCGCACATTGATGGTGTGATCGGCTGGCGCGCCCTTGGCGTCCGGGTTGGTCGAGAAGGAATACTGCGTCTTGGCGACGCAGATCGGCAGCTTGCCGTAACCCATCTCCTCCCAGGTCTTGAGCTGATCCTTGACCGACTTGTCGGCGGTGACGTTCCTGGCGCGATAGATCTCGCGCGCGATAGTCTCGATCTTCTCGAACAGCGGCATTTCGTCGGGATAAAGCAGCTTGAGTTTGCCGGCGCCGGCATCGATCGCCTTGACCACCGCCTTGGCGACGTCGGCGGCGCCCTCGCCGCCCATCGCCCAGTGGTCGGCCATCAGCGCCTCGACGCCGAGCGCCTTGCACTTTTCCTCGACCAGCTTGATCTCGGCCTCGGTATCGGCGGAGAAGCGGTTGATCGAGATCACCACCGGCAGGCCGAACTTCTTCATGTTCTCGACATGGCGCTGCAGATTGGACATGCCAGATTCCAGGGCCTTGAGATTTTCCTTCTTGAGATCGTCTTTCTTGACGCCGCCGTGCATCTTGAGCGCGCGGATGGTGGCGACCAGAACAACGCAGTCGGGCGTCAGACCCGCCTTGCGGCATTTGATGTCGAGGAATTTCTCGGCGCCCAGATCGGCACCGAAGCCGGCCTCGGTCACCACATAGTCGGCGAGCTTGAGTGCGGTGGTAGTGGCGACCACCGAATTGCAGCCGTGCGCGATGTTGGCGAAAGGTCCGCCGTGGATGAAGGCCGGCGTGCCTTCCAGCGTCTGCACCAGATTCGGCGCGATCGCCTCCTTGAGCAGCGCCGCCATGGCGCCGTGGGCCTTCAGGTCCTTGGCCAGCACCGGCTTACGGTCCCGCGTGTAAGCAACGATGATCTTGCCGAGCCGGGTCTTGAGGTCGTCAAGGTCCTTGGCGAGACAAAAGATCGCCATGACTTCCGAAGCCACCGTAATGTCGAAGCCGGCCTCGCGCGGATAGCCATTGGCGACGCCGCCCAGCGAGCAGACGATCTCGCGCAGCGCGCGGTCGTTCATATCCATGACGCGACGCCAGGCGACGCGTCGGCTGTCGATGCCGAGCGCATTGCCCCAGTAGATGTGGTTGTCGATCAGCGCCGAGAGCAGATTGTGCGCCGAGGTGATGGCGTGGAAGTCGCCGGTAAAGTGCAGATTGATGTCTTCCATCGGCACGACCTGGGCGTAGCCGCCGCCGGCGGCGCCGCCCTTCATGCCGAAAGACGGCCCGAGGCTCGGCTCGCGCAGGCACAGCATCGCTTTCTTGCCGATATGGTTGAGCGCGTCCGTGAGGCCGACCGTGGTAGTGGTCTTGCCTTCGCCGGCCGGCGTCGGGGTGATGGCCGAGACCAGGATCAGCTTGCCGTTCCTTTTATTTTGCAGCGATTTGACGAAATCCATCGACACCTTGGCCTTGTAGTGACCATAGGGCTCGAGATTTTCCGCCGCGATCCCCAATTTCTCCTTGGCGAGCGCGATGATCGGCCGCTTCTCGGCGGTCTGCGAGATTTCAATGTCGGATTTCGGTTTCTGATGCTGCGAGGCGGGCATGGGTTTTTCCGTTTAATATTGATGCGGTGAGTTGGCGGTTTTTGAGTTTTGCTTGGGTGGGAATCTTGGGTGGGAATCAGGTGAACTTCGCCCCGGTCGTGATGCCGGCGGACTTCGCCCATTCGCCGGCCTCGATCTTCTTGCCGTCGGCGGGCTGCACGCGGGTAACCTTGAAGCGGCCGTCGGCGCAGACGACGGTGAAGCCATCCGCTTCGACCGCGACGATCTCGCCGAGCTTGCCGGCAATGCCTTTGGGATCCTTGGCCGGCAGCGGCTTGGCGTCGAAGATTTTCAGCGTCTTGCCGTCGAGCGTCGACCAGGCGCCGGGCGCCGGATTGCAGCCGTGGATCAGCCGGTCGATCTGCTCCCAAGGCTTGCCCCAGTCGATCTTGGCGTTGCCGGGACCGCAACGGCCTTCATAGGTGGCCTTGCTCTCGTCCTGCTTGATGCGCGGCGCCTTGCCGGCTTTGACGAGATCGACGCCTTCGAGCATGGCCTCGACGCCCATCGGGAACAGGCGGTCGAAATAAACCGTACCCAGCGTGTCGTTGGGGCCGATTGGTGTTTTTTTCTGAATGAGAACGTCGCCGGTATCGAGTCCATTATCGGGCCAGAAGATCGACAGTCCGGTTTCTTTCTCGCCCTTGATGATCGGCCAGTTGATCGCGGATGCGCCACGGTAGGCCGGCAGCAGCGAGGGATGATACTGGATCGAGCCGTGAGTCGGCGCGTTGAGAAATTCCTCCGGCACGAACAGCGTGACGAAGGCCATGACTTGCAGATCGGGCTTGAGCGCCTTGAACTCGGCCAGCACTTCGGGCTTTTTATACGAGTCGGGCTGCAGCACTTTCAGGCCGGCAGCGACCGCCGCTTCCTTGAGCAGATCGGCCTTGGCGCCTTCCTTCTCGGGCGCGACATAAACCGCGACGACATTTTCGCCACGCTTCAAGAGCGCCTCCAGCACGGCCTTGCCGAACGCCTGCTGGCCGTGGACCACGATACGCATTGCAACGCTCTCCCTGAATTTTTTGTATTCCCTCCCCCTTTGAGGGAGGAGGGAACAGAAAAATATTACGCCGCCTTTTCTTCCTTCTTCGGCGCAGAGAGCGCGCCGGAGTTCTTGATCTCGGCCACCTCGTTCGCCTTGAGGCCGAGGAAGTCCACCAGAATCTCGTCGGTGTGCTCGCCCAACAGTGGCGAACATTTCACGTCCGAGATCGAGTCGGACAGCTTGATCGGATTGCCGACGGAGAGATACTTGCCGCGGGTCGGGTGATCGACCTCGACCACCGTGCCGGTCTTGCGCAGCGACGGCTCCTCGGCGATTTCCTTCATCGACAGGATCGGACCGACCGGGATGTCGACGGCATTGCACTTTTCCATGACCTCGAACTTGGTCATGGTCTCGGTCCAGTCCTCGATGCGGCGGAAAATCGCCTTGAGCTTCGGCAGCCGGGCGCGCGGGGTGGCGTACTCCGGATCGGTCTTCCAGGTCGGCTCGCCGATCAGGTCGCAGATCGGGGCCCAGACCGGCGCCTGGGTGATGAAGTAAATATAGGCGTCGGGATCGTTTTCCCAGCCTTTGCACTTGAGGATCCAGCCCGGCTGGCCGCCGCCCGAATCGTTGCCGGCGCGGGGCGTGGCGTCGCGGAACGGAATGCCCTCGCCGTACTGGCTGTACTCGGTGAGCGGACCGGCCTTGAGCCGCTGCTGGTCGCGCAACTTGACGCGGCACAGATTGAGCACGCCGTCCTGCATCGCCACGCTGACTTTCTGGCCGCGGCCGGTGCGGTTGCGCTGATAGAGCGCGGACACGATGCCAAGCGCGAGATGCAAGCCGGTGCCCGAATCGCCTATTTGTGCACCAGTGACCAGGGGCGGCCCCTCGCGGAAGCCGGTGGTGGAAGCGGCGCCGCCGGCGCATTGCGCGACGTTCTCGTAGACCTTGCAATCCTCGTACGGACCCGGGCCGAAGCCCTTGATCGAGGCGACGATCATGCGCGGATTGAGCTTGTTGATG
Source organism: uncultured Alphaproteobacteria bacterium (assembly GCA_963703875.1). GTDB lineage: Bacteria > Pseudomonadota > Alphaproteobacteria > Rhizobiales > Xanthobacteraceae > Pseudolabrys. Next base: position 8,946 of record CAVPFZ010000008.1, on the reverse strand, counting down.
CGCTCCCAGGTCAAGCCCATGCGGTCAAGCGCGCCGGGCGCGAAATTTTCCACCAGCACGTCGCACTTTTTCACCAGCGCTTCCAAAACGCGCATGCCCTGGGGGTGCTTGGAGTTGATGGTGATCGAGCGCTTGTTGTGGTTGAGCATGGTGAAATAAAGCGAGTTGGCGCCCTTTACGTCGACCAGCTGGCCGCGCGTGATGTCGCCGACGCCCGGCCGTTCGACCTTGACCACGTCGGCGCCGAACCAGGCCAGCAACTGCGTGCAGGTCGGGCCCGATTGCACATGGGTGAAATCGAGAATCCTAACCCCTTCGAGCGCCTTGCCGGCTTGGCCATAAGGCTTGGAGCTCGGCCGCAAGTTTCCAGATTTGCCGTTGCCGTTGGCTTTTTTGGCGGCCGAGAGTTTCGCCGGCTTGCGGGCCGCGGCTGCCACTTTCGATCTTGCTTTCTTTTGTTTGTTCTTTGCCATGTGTATCCTCCCTTAGTTGCCCCACTCCCTCGCGGGAGCCCGTACCAAAAACTTGCAACCGATTTGCGTTCGCCACTCGCGCGACGACCGCATTACTTTATTTCTTCCGAAGCTTGCTCTGCGGATTGAGATTGCCGATGCGGCCGCTCTCACTGCCGGCACCCGGATCAAGCACGGCGTTGATCAAGGTCGGGTTGCCGGAATCCATCGCCGCATTCACGGCGCGCTTGAGTTCATCCGGGGACGTCGCGTTGACGCCGACGCCGCCGAAGGCCTCGATCATCTTGTCGTAGCGCGATCCCTTGACGAACACGGTAGGCGCCGGGTCCGAACCAACATTGTTGACGTCGGTGCCGCGGTAAATACCGTCATTGTTGAAGATGACGATGCAGACCGGCAGTTTGTACCGGCAGATGGTCTCGACCTCCATGCCGGAGAAACCGAAGGCCGAGTCGCCTTCGACCGCGAGCACCGGCTTGCCGGTTTCGACGGCCGCCGCGATGGCGTAACCCATGCCGATGCCCATGATACCCCAGGTGCCGACGTCGAGCCGCTTGCGCGGCTGATACATGTCGATGATGCCGCGCGCGAGATCGAGCGTATTGGCGCCCTCGTTGACCAGGATGGCGTCCGGCCGCTCCTTGATGACCGCGCGCAGCACGCCGAGCGCGCCGTGATAGTCCATCGGCACGTTGTTGTTCATCAGCCGCGGGGCCATCTTGGCGACGTTCTCTTCTCTTTTGGATTTGACGGCGCCGACCCAATCAGCCGGCGGGGCCGACCAGTTAGCGCCCATGCCCTGGAGAAGCGCCGCAACGCATGAATCGATATCGCCGACCACGGGAGCTGCGATTTCGACGTTTGAGTCCATCTCCCTGGGCTCGATATCGATCTGGATAAATTTCTTCGGCGCCTCGCCCCAGGCCTTGCCCTTGCCGTGCGACAGCAGCCAATTGAGCCGCGCGCCGATCAGCATCACGACGTCTGAATCCTTCAGCACCGTCGAACGCGCGGCGCCCGCGCACTGCGGATGCGTATCGGGCAGCAAGCCCTTGCCCATGCTCATCGGCAGAAATGGAACGCCGCTCTTTTCGACTAAAGCGCGGATCGCATCGTCAGCCTGCGCGTAGGCCGCGCCTTTGCCGAGAATGATCAGAGGGCGCTTGGCGCCCTTGAGCACGTCGAGCGCGCGCTTGACCGCAGCGGGTGCCGGAATCTGCGCAGGCGCGGCGTCGATCACCTTGACCAAAGATTTTTTTCCTGCCTCTGCGTCCATCACCTGGCCGAACAGCTTGGCCGGCAGATCGAGGTACACGCCGCCCGGACGCCCCGATACGGCCGCGCGGATCGCACGCGCCAGACCGATGCCGATATCGGCCGCATGCAGCACGCGGAACGCCGCCTTGCAGAGCGGCTTGGCGATGGCGAGCTGGTCCATTTCCTCGTAGTCGCCCTGCTGCAAGTCGACGATCTCGCGCTCGGACGAGCCGGAAATCAGGATCATCGGGAAGCAGTTGGTGGTGGCGTGAGCCAGCGCGGTCAGGCCGTTGAGAAAACCGGGCGCCGACACGGTCAGGCAGACGCCGGGCTTCTTGGTCAGGAAGCCGGCGATCGAGGCCGCATAACCGGCGTTCTGTTCATGACGGAACGACAAGACGCGGATGCCTTCGGCCTGTGCCATGCGGCCAAAATCCGTGATCGGGATGCCGGGCACGCCGTAGATCGTGGTGAGGCCGTTGAGCTTGAGCGCGTCGATAATCAGATGAAAGCCATCCGTCAGATTTTGCTCGGCTTCAGGCGCCGCCGCCGCGGTTTTTTCTTTTACTGCTACATCAGCCATGGATTTCTCCCCTAAATCTTTTCCGTCGCCTCAATCCAGGTAGTCGGCATATTCCGCCACGTGCCCGGCCAGGCCGAGTGCGTGGTCGCGCACCAGTTCTTCCGCGCGATCCGTCGCGCGGGCTTCGAGCGCCTCGATGATTTGCATGTGATCGCGGATTGAGCGGTCAACGCGATCCTTCTCGACGATGGTCTTGCGGCGGATCATCCGCATGTGCGTGAACAGGTTTTCCGCCATGTCGATCAGCACCGCGTTGCGGCTTAGCCGGATGATCGATTGGTGAAACTCGATATTGACCTCGGAATACTCGTCAAGATGGGCGCGGAGCGCACCATTTCTGAAGGTCGCGAACATGTCGCGCAGGCCGGCGATTTCTTCCTTGCTCGCCTTCTCGGTGATAAGGCGTGCCGCCATGCTTTCCAGCGCCGCCCAGACGGTGATCATTTCGATCACCTCGCGCTTGGTCTTGCGCACCACATAGATGCCGCGGCGCGGCACCGAGCGCACGAAGCCTTCGCTTTCAAGTTGCGCCATGGCCTCGCGCACCGGCGTGCGGCTGATGCCGAAGTCCTGCGCCAGCCTGCGCTCATCGAGCCGGATTTCGTCACGGCTGCGGTAGACGTCCATCGCCATGATGGCGTTTTTCAAGGCCGTATAGGCCTTGTTCTTGAAGCTGGGGGTGATGTCGATGGGGGCCAGCGCCGGCTGCGGTGTGACGGCGGCGCCGACCGGCGAAGGCCGGTTACGGGCACGCTCTCTGACGCGACGCGACGACTGATCGGGGTTACTCATGACTGGTATACAATATGCCAGACGAGAAGGCACACGCAATCGCAATTTAATTCGACGAACCCCGTCCGCGGTTTGAGCCGCGGACGGGAATTGCTGCGATTAGCGCTTGGCCATCAGCCCTGAGCCATCTGCCGCGCGCGCATCGGCTTGAGCACGAACAGCGCCAAGGCCACCACCACGATGTTCATCAGCGCGGTGACCACGAACACCGCGTGCCAACTGCCGGTGTGCGACTTTATGATGTTGGCGATCGGCACCAGAAATGCCGATGTGCCCTTCGCCGTATAGAGCAGGCTGAGATTAACCGTTGCAAATTTCGCTCCAAAGGTATCGGTGCACGTGGAGGGAAACAGGCTGAAGATCTCACCCCAGGTCAGGAAGATCAGCGCGGCGAAGACCACGAAGAACCAAGGCGTGGCACCGAGCGTGCCCAGCAGCCAATAGGCGACAGCACCCAAGCCGAACGCAATGGCCATCGTGTATTCGCGGCCGATATTGTCGGACACCCAGCCGAACAGCGGACGCGCCCCGCCGTTGCAAAGCCCATCGACAATGAGCGCGACGGTCAGCGTCGAGGCCGTGCCGAACAGGATCACATTGCCAACATTGAAGTCCTTGGCGATCGGAGCAATCTGCGCGGTCGCCATCAAGCCGCTGGCCGAGACCATCACGAACATGATGTAGAGTAGCCAGAAAACCGGGGTTGTTAGCACTTCCTTTGGCGAGAAGCTGCGCTTCGTCATGACCACTTTGGCCGACGGCGTCACCGCTGCCAACTCTCCCGGCTCGGGCGCGCGGATAAACCATGCCAGAACGAAAACGACCGCGCCCTGCACAATGCCGAACCAGAGGAACGCAGCTTCATAGCCGTAGTTGGCGATGACGTAGCGGATCGGAATGACGGTCAACACGGCACCGGCACCATAACCCGCGGCGGTGAGACCGACCGCAAGTCCGCGCCGGTCCGGGAACCATTTCACCGCCTGCCCGACGCTGGTCGCATAGACCGCGCCGCCGCCGATTCCGCCGACGACTGCGCCGAAATAAAGCATCTCCAGCGAACCCGCGTAGGCGTTGATCACCCAGCCGATGCCAACCATGATGCCGCCGAATGCGATCACGACCTTCGGTCCGATCACGTCCGCGATCCAGCCCTCGATCGGCGTGAGCCATGTTTCAAGAGCAATGAAGACGGCGAAAGCCACCTGAATCGAGGCGATCGACCAGCCGTGCGCTTTATTGATCGGATTGACGAACAGTGTCCAACCATATTGCAGGTTGGCGATCATGATCATGCAGATGACGCAGAAGATGAGATTGGTCCAGCGCGTCGAGTCCGAGACGCGCGCGGTCGCGACTGATCCGGTAGCGGTAGCCATCTTTATCCTCCCCAAGATTTTCGGTTGAAAACCGAATGATCGTTTTGTTTTTTCGGCGTCGCCCTGTTTACGCTAGGATGCCGTTTGCTGCTTGCAGCTGTTTAATAACAAGTACGAACCGAAATTGTATATCATTCAGCGCAAAGTTGGAAACCGTCAAAAAGGTAAATTCTCGCGATTATTTGTTTTCGCCGCGGGCATTAATGCTAATGCGTTTCATCATTGCGTTGCAGCAATCACGGCCGATGCCGTCGCGACGTGAAAAACCGGAACATTACGTCCCGCGATCTTAGAATCTGACGCGCGATCGCGGCCGGCGATTTGGCTAAGGCAGAAATTATGAGCTACATACGGCCGAAATAATCGATGAAATACGGGTTTGAAATCGTGCATCATGGCTGAGCCCAGTGACAAGTCGCGACGTCCGGCAGCCTTTCTCGACCGAGACGGCGTTCTCAATGTCGACAGCGGCTATATCCACCAAATCGGCCAACTTGAATGGATCTCCGGCGCGTCGGAGGCGGTGCGCTTGATTAACGAGGCCGGGTTTTATGTATTCGTGGTCACCAATCAGTCCGGCGTCGCGCGCGGACTTTACGACGAGGCGGCGGTCGCCCGGCTGCATGCGCATATGCAGGGCATTTTGCAGAAGCAGGGCGCGCACATCGATGCGTTTTATTATTGCCCGCACCACCCGGAGGGCACGGTCAAGAAGTTTGCCGTCGCGTGCGGCTGCCGAAAGCCGATGCCGGGCATGCTCGAACAGGCGGCGCGCGAATGGCCGATCGATATCGGCCGCAGCTTCCTGATCGGCGACAGGGATGCCGACCTCGCCGCGGCGGCGACGTTTCATATTCGCGGCATTAAATTCGACGCACAGGCGGCGTCCCTGGTGGACGTGGTGCGCAAGGAACTTGAGCCGCGCGGATGATCCGGCCGGGCTTAGATACCCGCGCCGGGATTCATTCTGGATCCCCGCCTACGCGGGGACGAGTTTCGCGCCAGAACGATTTAGGCCCAGCCAACGGGGCCGAGCCTAAATCGTGCGCTTAATTTGGTTGCGGGGGTAGGATTTGAACCTACGACCTTCAGGTTATGAGCCTGACGAGCTACCGGGCTGCTCCACCCCGCGATAATCTGGCTTGCGCTGTGTATCAGCCCGGACCTTTTGGGTCGACGGCCTCGCTGCCGCTCGGCCTATGGCTGCTCCACCCCGCGTCAAAATGCGAAGCGCGGGCTTCAGTCCCGCGCGTTTCTAGGGCTATGTAGCAACGGGAAACGCCGATGGGAAGGGCACAAATGGCTGCTTTTCATAAACCTGTCATGAAACCGCGACAAAAAGCGGTCATGGCGGGGGTGACGGGCGATGGCGAACGCTTTGGCGACGGTCTTGCCGCCGCCGCCCGCTCTATCATTGCCGATGCCCGCCGCTCCCTGACCGACCAGGAACTCAGTGACGCCGAAGCCGTGCATGAGGTGCGCAAAGCCCTCAAGCGCTGGCGCGCGCTGTTGCGCCTGCTCGCGCGTCCGCTCGGCGAGCAGGCCGACCAAATGCGCGCCGAGGCGCGCGAGCTGATGCGGGCACTGTCGGGCGCGCGCGACGCGCAATGCGCGCTCGATGCGCTTGCCGACCTGCGCAAGGCCGAGCTGCCGTTTTCGCCGACCTCGATGGCAACGATCCAGCAGCGGCTCACCGACATCAAGCAAGCGGCCGAGCAGGCCGGCTTCGCCAAGGACATGCGCGACCGGCTGTCGCGCTATCTCGATTACGCCACGCTCTCGCTCGAGCGCTGGCCGATCAAGGCGATCGATTTCGACACAGTGGCCGACGGATTGATCTCCACGTACCGGCGCGCGCGCCAACTCGTGCCTGATTCCTGGATAGAGGCTGATGCCGAGCATTTGCATGACTTGCGCCGGCGCGTGGTCGAGCACCGTCATCAGATGGACCTGATGGAGCCT
>CAVPFZ010000007.1:0-191298 GCA_963703875.1 uncultured Alphaproteobacteria bacterium | reverse complement strand
CACCGGACAGGCTTCCTGGCACAGCCCGCAATAGATGCATTTCACCATGTCGATGTCGTAGCGCGTCGTGCGCCGGGTGCCGTCATTGCGGCGCGGGCCGGCTTCGATAGTGATCGCCTGCGCCGGGCAGATTGCCTCACACAGTTTGCAGGCGATGCAGCGCTCTTCTCCATTGGGATATCGGCGCTGCGCATGTTCACCGCGGAAACGCGGCGAAATCGGCCCCTTCTCGAATGGGTAATTGAGCGTCGACTTGGCCTTAAAGAAATATTTCATGCCGAGCACCATGCCGGAGATAAACTCCAGCAGGAAAAGCCCTTTGGCGGCGCGGTCGAGCCTCATCGCATCCTCACTTCAGCGCCGGCGCGCCGTACTGGAGCACGGCGGCGACGATCGCCACCATGGCCAGCGACAGCGGCAGGAACACTTTCCAACCGAGCCGCATCAACTGATCGTAGCGGTAGCGCGGCACGATTGCCTTGACCATGGCGAACATGAAAAACATGAACCCCGCCTTGAGCGTGAACCAGATCACGCCCGGTATCCATGTAAATGGCGGGTAAGGCACCGGCGACAGCCAGCCGCCGAGAAACAGAATCGTCCCCATCGCGCACATGGTGGCGATCGCGACGTACTCTCCGAGCATGAACATCATGTAGGGCGAGGAGCCGTATTCCACCATGAAGCCGGCGACCAGTTCGGATTCCGCTTCCACCAGATCGAACGGCGGCCGGTTGGTTTCGGCCAGCGCCGAGACGAAGAACACGATGAACATCGGAAACAGCGGCAGCCAGTACCAGTTAAACAACCCGTAGCGCCCGTTCTGTGCTTCCACGATGGCCGTCAGATTGAGCGAGCCGGCGCACAGGAGCACCGTGATAAAGACGAAGCCGATAGAGACTTCGTAGGACACCATCTGCGCGGCCGAGCGCACCGCGGCGAGGAATGCATATTTCGAATTCGACGCCCATCCTGCCATGATCACGCCGTAGACCATCAGCGAGGAGATCGCGAAAATGTACAGGACGCCGACATTGATGTCGGCGATCAGCCAGCCCGCGCTCACCGGGATCACCGCCCAGGCGGCGAGCGCCAGCACGCAGGTGACTAAAGGAGCAAGCAGGAACACGCCTTTGTTGGCGCCGGCCGGAATCACCGGCTCTTTTAAAATGAATTTGAGCAGATCGGCGAACGACTGAAACAGGCCCCAAGGCCCGACCACGTTTGGCCCGCGCCGCATCTGCACCGCCGCCCAGATCTTGCGGTCGGCGAGCAGCACATACGCGATCGCGATCAGCAAAATGACGAGCAGCAAGACTGACTCTGCCACCATGACGATGACCGGCCAGACATAGGCGAAGAAGAAATCGGGCATGATCCCTACTCCGCCGCCGTTTTGGTCGCCGCATTCGCCAACGCCGAACATTCGGCCATGATGGCGGAGGCGCGGGCGATCGGATTGGTCAGGTAGAATTCATGAACCGCGGTCATGAACGGCGCCTTGTCGGCCTTGCCGCCGAGCTTGGCCAAATTGTCGATATCGGCGGGATTGCCGGGCTCGATCCGGTCGAGCCGCATGAAATACGGATGCGCGGAAAACAGCGCCTGGCGCAATTGCGGCAGCGAATCATAGGGCAGCGTATGCCCGAGCGCGGCCGACAGCGCGCGCAGGATCGCCCAATCCTCGCGCGCGTCGCCGGGCGGGAACGCGGCCCGCGATGTCATCTGCACGCGGCCTTCGGTGTTGACATAAATCGCCGATTTTTCCGGATAGGCGGCAGCCGGCAGGATCACATCGGCGCGATGCGCGCCGCGGTCGCCATGGGTACCCACGTATATGACAAAAGCGCCCGGCTCAGGCTCGACTTCGTCGACGCCCAGCAGGAACAGCACATCAAGCGCGCCGGCTTTCAGCATGCCGCCGGTATCCAGCCCGCCTTCGCCCGGCACGAAGCCGAGATCGAGCGCGCCGACGAGCGAAGCCTCCGAGTGCAGAATGTTGAACCCGTTCCAACCCTCCTTGATCACGCCGAGCGAGCGCGCGGCCTTGGCCGCCATGGCCAGCACCGCTGGACCATCGGGACGGTTGAGCGCACCCTGGCCGATGATGAACATCGGCTTTTCCTTGTCGGCCGGCGCGTGGTCGACGAATTGCGCGAGGCTCTCGGGGCCGGCGCCAAGATAATTGTAAGGGTACGTCAGATCGGCCTTTTCGCCGATCACGCCCAGCAGCACGTTGCCCCGCAGATAACGCTTGCGGAGGCGCGCGTTGAGCACGGCCGCCTCCCGGCGCGGATTGACGCCGATCAGCATGATGGCGTCGGCCTGATCGATGCCGGCAATGGTCGAATTGAACAAATAGCTGGCGCGGCCGTGCTTGGGGTGCAGCGGCGAGCCGGGATAGCGCGCGTCGATATTCTGCGAGCCGAGCGCCGCCATGAGCGCCTTGAGCGCGAACATCTCTTCGACGCCCGCCAATTGGCCCGCCAGCGCGCCGATGCGCGCGGCCGGGCTCGTCTTCACTTTAGCGGCGATGACGGCGAAGGCCTCTTTCCACGACGCCGGCCGCAGGCGGCCGTTGCTGCGGATAAAAGGCTGATCGAGCCGCTGCGTGCGCAGGCCGTCGACCACATGGCGCGTCTTGTCGGAAATCCATTCCTCGTTCACCGCGTCATTGGTGCGCGGCAGAATGCGCATCACCTCGCGCCCGCGTGTGTCGATGCGGATCGCGGAGCCGAGCGCATCCATGACATCGATCGATTGCGTCTTGTCGAGCTCCCACGGCCGCGCCGCGAACGCGTAAGGCTTCGACGTCAGCGCGCCGACCGGGCAGAGATCGACTACGTTGCTCTGCAGCTCTGAGGTCATGGCCTGCTCGAGATACGTCGTGATCTCCATGTCCTCGCCGCGGCCGATGGCGCCGAGTTCCGACACGCCGGCGACCTCGGTCGAAAAGCGGATGCAACGCGTGCACTGGATGCAGCGCGTCATGATGGTCTTGACCAGCGGCCCAATATATTTGTCCTCGACCGCGCGTTTGTTTTCCTTGTAGCGGCTGGAATCCACGCCATAGGCCATGGCCTGGTCCTGCAGATCGCATTCGCCGCCCTGGTCGCAGATCGGGCAATCGAGCGGATGATTGATTAGCAAAAACTCCATCACGCCTTCGCGCGCTTTCTTCACCATCGGCGTCTTGGTGTTGAGCGCGTGCGGCGTGCCGTCCTTCTTCGGCGGCAGATCCTTGACGCCCATGGCGCAGGAGGCCTGCGGCTTCGGGTTGCCCACCACTTCAATCAGGCACATCCGGCAATTGCCGGCGATCGAGAGGCGCTCGTGGAAGCAGAAGCGCGGAATTTCCGCGCCCGCGGCTTCGCAGGCCTGAAGCAGCGTATACTCGGGCGGAACGTCGATCTCGCGTCCGTCGACAATGAGCTTGGTCATGCGGCTGACTTACCGGGCGCACAGCGCGCCGTCTTCCACAATTGCGCCGAGGCCGATGCCCAATCGAAGGCGTGGTCGCTCGGGCCGTGCTGTTTGAAATGCTCCAGCCGCGCGACGGCCTCTTCCACGCTCGGCCGATGTCCCACCGGCACCCACCACATCACGAAATATGCCTGCTCGAAGTGCTCGAACCATTCCGCGCGGCGGCTATAGAATTGTTTGTGGATCGTCTGGTAGACGAAACGTTCGAGCGCCTCGACGCTTTCCCAGACCGACATATTGATGGCGATGCGCGGATCGGCATAAGGCCGCGTGCTGGTGGAATTGCCGCTATCGTCGATGAAACGCCAGACGAAGCCGGGCGTACGTTCGGCCAGGCCGTTGATCAGCCCGAGGTTATTGGTGAAATCGGCCATGCGCGGATCGTCGATCTCATAGCGGATGCGGCCGATGTTCAATTGCGCGAGGTGGTGATTAAGGGGCTGTTGCATGAGGTTCACTCCGCCGCCCCGCAGGCCTGGAGCAGCGTATACTCCGGCGGAACGTCGATCTCTGTGCCGTCGACGATGAGTTTGGTCATTGCGTTTCCGTTCCTCGGCCTCGTGGCGGAAACCCACTCTCGTATTGAGGGTGGTGCTTCACGAGCACCCTCCACAGATCATGTATGTCCGAGCCGAGGATATGGCCAAATCCACGTCGCAAAACCTTCCAATCGCTCTCGGTCATGAGGTCTTTGCTCTCGATCAGAGCATCATCAATGGCGCCTCCGCATGTCTGGAGACAGCGCGCAATGATCTCACCGACCTTCGGATCGGATATGGGCATATCGCTCATCCGGAATTCCATGGTCCCTACTCCGCCGCCTCGCACACCGCGCCCTGCGCGTCGGCGTTGCGCGTGTATTGGTCGATGCGCCGCTCGATCTCGGGGCGGAAATGCCGCAGCAGGCCCTGCACCGGCCATGCGGCGCCGTCGCCGAACGCGCAAATCGTATGACCTTCGATCTGCTGGGTGACCTGCATCAGCATGTCGATCTCGCGCTTCTGGGCGCGGCCTTCGCACATGCGGGTCAGCACGCGCCACATCCAGCCCATGCCTTCGCGGCAGGGCGTGCACTGGCCGCAGCTTTCGTGCTTGTAGAAATAGGAAATGCGCGTCATGGCACGCACGATATCGGTCGACTTATCCATCACGATGACGGCGGCGGTGCCGAGCGCGGATTTCTTGTCCTTGCAGCCGTCGAAATCCATCAGCAGCGTGTCGGCTTGGTCGGCGCCCGCCGGAACCAGCGGCATCGACGAGCCGCCGGGAATGACGGCCAGCAGATTGTCCCAGCCGCCGCGCACGCCGCCGGCATGAGTTTCCAGCAATTCGCGCAGCGGAATGCCCATGGCCTCTTCCACGTTGCACGGCTTCATGACGTGGCCCGAGATACAGAACAGCTTGGTGCCGGTGTTGTTGGGCCGGCCGATGCCGGCAAACCAGGCGGGTCCCCGGCGCAATATGTCGGGCGCCGCCGCGATCGACTCCACATTATTCACCGTGGTCGGGCAACCGTAGAGCCCGACATTGGCCGGGAACGGCGGCTTCAACCGCGGCTGGCCCTTTTTGCCTTCGAGGCTTTCAAGCAACGCCGTTTCTTCGCCGCAGATGTAAGCGCCGGCGCCGTGATGCAGATAGAGATCGAAATCCCAACCGTGCGCGTTGTTTTTGCCGATCAGCTTGGCCTCATAGGCCTCGTCGATCGCCGCCTGCAGCGTTTCGCGCTCTCTGATGAATTCGCCGCGGATATAGATGTAGCCGGCATTGGCGCCCATGCTGAAACCCGCGATCAGGCAGCCCTCGATCAAGAGATGCGGATCGTGCCGCATGACTTCGCGGTCTTTGCAGGTGCCGGGCTCGGATTCGTCGGCATTCACCACCAGATAATGCGGCCGCCCGTCGGACTTCTTGGGCATGAACGACCACTTCAATCCGGTCGGAAATCCAGCGCCGCCGCGTCCGCGCAGGCCCGACGCCTTCATCTCGTCGATGATCTTGTCGCGGCCGCGTTCCAGAATCGCCTTGGTGCCGTCCCAGGCGCCGCGCGCGCGCGCGCCTTTGAGACCCCAATCGTGCAGGCCGTAGAGATTCTTGAAGATACGATCCTTGTCAGCGAGCATTCACGGGTCTCATTTCGCGTAGATCGATTTGTCGGTCAGCGTCTGCGGCCCGCCGACCGGCGCCGATAGCTGCCGGTCGATCTGCGGACCGGGCTTGGGCGTCTTGCCGGCGGCGAATTGATCGAGAATCTTGCCGAAGCTTTCGGCGGTGAGGTCCTCGTAGTAATCGGCGTTGATCTGCACCATCGGCGCGTTGACGCAGGCGCCCAGGCACTCGACCTCGACCCAGGAGAACTTGCCGTCCTTGGTGACATGGCCCGGCTCGCCGATGCGCTTGCGGCAGACCATTTCGATGTCGTCGGCGCCGCGCAGCCGGCACGGCGTGGTGCCGCAGAACTGCACGTGGAATTTGCCGACCGGCTCCAGATTGAACATCGTGTAGAAGGTCGCGACTTCGAGCCCGCGAATGTGCGCCATGCCGAGGAATTCGCTGACGTGGCGGATTGCCGCCTCCGGCAGCCAGCCGCCGGCCTGCTCCTGCGCCCGCCACAGCAGCGGAATGATCGCGGAAGCCTGGCGGCCTTCCGGATACTTGGCGAGCTGCTCCTTGGCCCAGGCGGCATTCGTCTTGCTGAAGGCAAAGTCTTTCGGCTGCATTTCGGGCGGGGCGAGACGGCGAACGCTCATCGGTCGACCTCGCCGAACACGATGTCGATCGAGCCGAGAATGGCGGAAACGTCGGCCAGCATGTGGCCCTTGCACAGGAAATCCATCGCGCTCAGATGCGCGAAGCCCGGCGCGCGGATTTTGCATTTGTACGGTTTGTTGCTGCCGTCGGCCACGAGATAGACGCCGAATTCGCCCTTGGGCGCCTCGACGGCGGCGTACACTTCGCCGGCCGGCACATGGTAGCCCTCGGTGTAGAGCTTGAAGTGGTGGATGAGCGCTTCCATCGAGCGCTTCATCTCGGCGCGCTTGGGCGGCACGATCTTGTGGTCGTCAATCGTGACCGGCCCCTGCCCATCCGGGCTTTTCAGTTTTTCGACGCATTGCTTCATGATGCGTACCGACTGGCGCATTTCTTCCATGCGGATCAGATAGCGATCGAAGCAGTCGCCGTTCTTGCCGACCGGAATGTCGAATTCCATCTCTGAATAACATTCATAGGGCTGCGCGCGGCGCAAATCCCAGGCGGCACCCGAGCCGCGCACCATCACGCCGGAAAAGCCCCAGTTCCAGGCATCTTCCAGCTTGACCACGGCGATATCGACGTTGCGCTGCTTGAAGATGCGATTTCCCGTCAGCAGCCGGTCGAGGTCTGCGACCACCTTAAGGAACGGATCGCAGAACGCGCCGATGTCGTCGATCAGCTTGCCCGGCAGATCCTCGTGCACGCCGCCGGGCCGAAAATAAGCCGCATGCATGCGCGAGCCCGAGGCGCGCTCGTAGAACACCATCAGCTTTTCGCGCTCCTCGAAGCCCCACAGCGGCGGAGTGAGCGCGCCCACGTCCATCGCCTGCGTGGTCACGTTCAGCAGATGGGAGAGCAGCCGCCCGATCTCGGAATAAAGCACGCGGATCAACTGCGCGCGCCGCGGCACCTTGATGTCGAGCAGCTTCTCGACCGCCAGGCAGAAGGCATGTTCCTGGTTCATCGGCGCGACGTAATCGAGCCGGTCGAAATAGGGCACCGCCTGCAGGTAAGTCTTGTACTCGATCAGCTTCTCGGTACCGCGATGCAGAAGACCGATGTGAGGATCAACGCGCTCGACGATTTCGCCGTCGAGCTCCAGCACCAGGCGCAGCACGCCGTGCGCCGCCGGATGCTGCGGTCCGAAATTGATGGTGAAGTTTCGCAGCGCTGTTTCTGCCATCACGTCACCAGTTCGGTCCTGGCCTTCTCCGCCACTTTGGCGTTGAAACGGTCCCATGCCACCACGACGCGCTCGTGACGGCCCTCGCCGATCAAATCGGCGCCGTCATGCGCCCTCACCTTGAATACGACCTTACGGCCACTCACCTCCATGCATTCGACATCGACCGTAACTTTGAAGCCGACCGGCGTGGCCGCCAGATGGCTGACATCGACATGGGTGCCGAGTGAGCCCTCGCCGTCATCGAGATGCGGCGCCAGCAATTGCGCGCAGGTCCATTCCATCAGCACGATCATGAAGCCGGTCGCGAATACCTTCGGCATGTTCGCGATGATGTCCGACTCCGGAAAAGTGAACGGCACCGTCTTACTTTCCGGCACGACGTAGGAGAACGAATGCTTCAATCCGGCTTTCAGGGTCGGCCTCATGTCACGGCCCTTTAGCTTTTTCATCGCCCGGCAGCACGTAATCGGTGCCTTCCCAGGGCGAAAGAAAGTCGAAGGTGCGGAATTCCTGCGCCAGCCGCACTTTGTCGTAGACCACGCGCTTCTGCTCGTCGTCGTAGCGGACCTCGACGAACCCGGTGAGCGGAAAATCCTTGCGCAGCGGATGACCCTCGAAACCGTAGTCGGTGAGGATGCGGCGCATGTCGGGATGGCCGGTGAACAGCACGCCGTAGAGATCGTAGGCCTCGCGCTCGAACCAATCGGCGCCGCGGAATAAATTGACCAGCGACGGCACCGGCGTCGCCTCGTCGGTCGCGACCTTGACGCGGACGCGCTGGTTCAACCGCGGCGAGAGAAAATGATAGACCACGTCGAAGCGCTGCTCGCGGCCCGGCCAATCGACCGCGGTGATGTCGATGATGCAAATGAACTGGCAGGCGGCGTCGGCCTTGAGAAACGTCGCGACCTTGACGATGTCGGCGGCCTTGGCGCTGACGGTCAACTCGCCGCGCGCCACCTCATAGCCGGCAACCGACGCGCCCAGTGCGCCCTTGATCGTCACCCCCAGCCTGTCGAGCATGTCGTCCATTCGCGCCAACTCCGCTCAACGCTCGATCGTGCCGGTGCGGCGGATCTTCTTTTGCAGCAACATCACGCCATAGAGCAGCGCCTCGGCGGTCGGCGGACAGCCCGGCACGTAGATGTCGACCGGCACGATGCGGTCGCAGCCGCGCACCACCGAGTAAGAATAGTGATAGTAGCCGCCGCCGTTGGCGCAGGAGCCCATCGAGATCACGTAACGCGGCTCCGGCATCTGGTCGTAAACCTTGCGCAGCGCCGGCGCCATTTTGTTGGTGAGCGTGCCGGCCACGATCATGACGTCGCTTTGCCGCGGCGAAGCGCGCGGCGCGAAACCGAAGCGCTCGGCGTCGTAGCGCGGCATCGACATCTGCATCATCTCGACCGCGCAGCACGCCAGGCCGAACGTCATCCACATCAGCGAGCCGGTGCGCGCCCAGGTGATCAGGTCGTCGGCGGCGGTGATGATGAAGCCCTTGTCGGCGAGTTCGTTGTTGACGCCGGAGAAAAATTCATCGTCGGCGCCGACCGGCTTGCCGGTGCGCGGATCGAGAATACCCTTAGGTGCTGGCGCAACTACGGTCATGCGTCACTCAATCCCATTCCAGCGCGCCCTTCTTCCACTCGTAGATGAAGCCGACGGTGAGAACGCCCAGAAACAACATCACCGCCCAGAAGCCGTAGGCGCCGACCGAGTGGAACGCCACCGCCCAGGGGAACAGGAAGCTCACCTCGAGGTCGAAGATGATGAACAGGATGGCAACCAGATAGAAGCGCACGTCGAATTTCATGCGCGCGTCGTCGAAGGCGTTGAAGCCGCATTCGTAGGCGGACAGCTTTTCCGGATCCGGCTGCTTGTAGGCGACGATGAAGGGCGCGATCAGCAGAACCAGCCCGATCGCCAGCGCGACCGCGATGAAGACGACCAAAGGCAGGTAATCCATAAGCAATGAGCCCATCGGCGACCTCTGCGTTGTGTCCCGCGCGCCCTACCCGATTTACACCCGCCCGGGCTGTCCGGCAGCCCGAACCTGGCGCCGTCACCCGCACAAAAAAGCCCTTGCCGTGGTTGGAATAGCCTCAAGGACGGGAGCAGTTGAGGCTTAGCGCAGCGCACAATGGGGTGCAAGGCGACATTGGGAACATCCACCGTCGTGAATCATCTAAGAGCGCGCCGGCGCGATTGACAGGGCCGCGAGCCGCCCTCGATAGTCGTCGCGGGCGGCACACCCCGGGAAGTCCCTGCATGCCACTTATGCGACATTATGGCGCCCTGCTGGTGCTGGCAGCCGCGCTCACATGCGCGCCACAACCGGCCGGAGCGCAGGAAAAGGCCGAGAATTACCCCTCGCGGCCGGTCCGAATCATCGTGCCGTTCGGCGCCGGCGGCCCGACCGACGTCTTCACCCGCGCCATCGCCGAGGAACTGCGCAAGTCGCTCCATCAGTCTTTCGTCCAGGAAAACAAGCCCGGCGCCGGCACCACCATCGGCACCGACTACGTCGCCAAGGCCGCGCCCGACGGCTACACTTTGCTGATGGTCTCCGGCACGCAGACCGTAAACGAGACTCTGTTCACGCACAGGCCCTATCAGCTGATGCGCGATCTCGTGCCGGTCGCGCCGCTGATCGACAGCGACCTGGTGCTGGTGGTGCATCCGTCAGTGCCGGCAAAAAACATGGCCGAATTGCTGGCGCTGGCGCGCGCCAAACCGGGCACGCTCAATTTCGGCTCCTCCGGACCGGGGTCGAACTACCACATGGCGGCCGAGCTTCTGAAACATCTCACCGGCATCGACATCGTTCATGTGCCCTATAAGGGCTCGACCGGCATGCGCACGGACATTCTGAGCGGCCAGATCCAGATCTTGTTCGACAGCATTCCCACCATGGCGGCGCAGATCAAAGCCGGCAAAGTGCGCGCGCTCGGCACTTCGGGTAAAGCGCGATCGCCGATCCTGCCGGACGTGCCGACGATTTAAGAAGCCGGCGTGCCAGGCTTCCAGGCAACGCTCTGGGTCGGCTTGATGGCGCCGGCCAGCACGCCGCAGCCGATCATCGACAAGATCAATCGTGAGATCAGCAAGATCGTCACGCGGCCCGACATCAAGGCGGCCTGGCAAGCGCAAGGCGCCGAACCGGTGACGATGACACAACCGCAATTTAAAGCCTTCATGGAGCAGCAAATCGCCAAATGGGCCGACGTCATCAAAGCCAACAACATTCCGGCGATCAATTAGGCGCAGCCTTAATGTGTTTTTGTGCGCATCCCATGGAATGACCGCCCAATCGATTTTCAACCTGCTAGGTTCGGCCGCAATACCACATTCGAGTTAACGGGGGTCGATATGCTGCGCTGGTTTCATGCCTTGATGCCGAAGGAGGAGCGCTTCTTCGACATGTTCGCCAGCCATTCGCGGGCGGTCCTGGCCGGCGCCAAGGCGCTGCGCGCCATGTTGGACGGCGGCCAAGCGGTGCAGCCCAACTACCAGACCGTCATGGATCGCGAGCATGACGCCGACGACGTCACCCGCGAGGTGCTGATCGCGGTGCGCCGCACCTTCATCACGCCGTTCGACCGCGGCAACATCCGCGACCTGATCACTTCGATGGACAACGCCATCGACCAAATGCAAAAGACCGCCAAGGGCATCCTGCTGTTCGACGTCACCGAATTCACGCCGCAAATGAAGGAGATGGCCGATGCCATCGTGAAATGCGCCGAACTGGTACAGGAAGCCGTACCGCTACTCCGCTCGATCGGCTCCGAGGCGGCCCACATCAGTGACCTGACCGCGCAGATATCGGCGCTCGAAGGCCGCG
The DNA here is from genome assembly GCA_963703875.1 of uncultured Alphaproteobacteria bacterium. Classification (GTDB taxonomy): domain Bacteria; phylum Pseudomonadota; class Alphaproteobacteria; order Rhizobiales; family Xanthobacteraceae; genus Pseudolabrys. The sequence goes on along the minus strand of CAVPFZ010000007.1, from coordinate 180,034 downwards.
CCGACGAATTGCACGATATCGGTCTGAGAAAGCTTTATCTGGCCAATGTCGATTCCAATTCGATGGCCTTCTTCGTCGGCAACGAAGTCTACGATCATCTGGAAAAGGTCGTCGATCGCTTTGATGACGTGGCCAACGTCATGCACGGCATCGTCATCGAGCACGCCTAGCCGCGCCGAGGTCGAGGGACGATGAACGCTGTCGCGCTCACCCTGCCGTTTCTGTTTGCGCTGATCGCCGTGGCGCTGGCGTTCGACTTTCTCAACGGCATGAACGACGCCGCGAACTCGATTGCGACCATTGTGTCGACGCGCGTGTTGCGCCCGCAATATGCCGTGGCTTGGTCGGCTTTTTTCAATTTCATCGCTTTCATGGTGTTTGGTCTGCATGTCGCGGAGACGGTCGGGCGCGGTATCGTCGAGGCCAATGTCGTCGAATTCGCGCGTGATCTTCGCCGCCCTGTCAGGCGCGATCATCTGGCAGATCGTCACGCAGCGATTGGGCATCCCCTCGTCGAGTTCGCATGCACTGATCGGCGGGCTGGTCGGCGCCGGCATCACCAAAGCGGGCTTAAACGCCGTGGTCTGGTCCGGCGTCGCCAAAACTGGCGCCGCCATCGTGCTTTCGCCCGGCGTCGGATGCCTGCTCGCACTGCTGTTGATGCTGACGGTGTCGTGGGCATTTTTGCGTTCTACGCCCTTTGGCGCCGATCACATTTTTCGTCGCGTGCAATTCTTTTCAGCGTCGTGTTATGCGCTCGGACACGGCGGCAACGACGCACAGAAGACGATGGGGATCATCGCGGTGCTGCTGTTCTCGCAAGGCGAGCTTGGTCCGACATTCTACATCCCATTCTGGGTGGTGCTGGCCTGTCAGATCGCGATGGCTGCTGGCACGCTGGCGGGCGGCTGGCGAATCGTGCGCACGATGGGATCGCGCATCACGCGTCTGACGCCGATGCAAGGCGTGTGCGCGGAAACCGCCGGCTCGGTCATGCTGTTCGCAGCGACCAGCTTCGGCATTCCGGTATCCACCACGCACACTATCACCGGTTCGATCATCGGCGTCGGCGCAGCAAAAAAAGTATCGGCGGTGCGCTGGACGGTGGCTAAGGAAATTGTGACGGCATGGATCCTTACCATCCCGGCGGCCGGCTTGCTGGCGGCGCTGTTCTATTGGCTGTCGGGCCTCATCGGTTGAGGCGCGTCACTCGTCGGTGAGTGCACGAACAAGCTTGCCTAAAGCCCGCATTGCTTTTTTTAGCAACCACCCCATTGCAGCAATGACGCTCGCAAACAGAATAAGGATCGCCAAAAACGAGCCGAAGTGTAAAAGCGCATGAAGGATCATTGCTGGAAAATTCACTTGTGAAAATCAGGAAGGTTAATTTGAATCCGGCATCTTGACGACGTCTCTCACAATCGGAAGCGCCTCAAGCTTGCCAACGATCTCGGCCATGCCTTCGGCCGAGAGGTGCTTGATGGTTATATCGACCTCGTCAAATTTAGAACTCGGGTTGGGCGCGCAAGTGAATCTGCTAATGCGGCCGGCGGCCAATCCAAGAGCTTTGCACAATGCAACCAACGACATTTTTCCTCTGGCGGCACGCAGCCGGACGTGCAGCGTTTGACTGCGGCGCTGATACCATTTTTCCAGCGGCTTTATGCCCGCCAGGATCAGCAGAATAATAATCGTTGCGGCGATCGCCTCGACATAAAGGCCGCCGCCCACGGCAAGGCCGATGGCGGCCACCGACCAAAGGCTCGCCGCAGTGGTGAGCCCGCGCACCAGGTCGCCGCGCAGCAGAATAGAGCCGGCACCAAGAAAACCGATTCCCGAAACAACTTGCGCGGCCACGCGCGACGGATCGAGAACTACATTCGGGCCGAGCACGCTCGCAAACCCGTAGGCCGAGACAACCATCAAGAGGCACGATCCGACGCACACCAACATGTGCGTGCGCAATCCCGCCGCCCAGATAAGACGTTCGCGCTCGGCGCCGACCAGACTTCCGAGCCCGGCCGCTATCACCAAGCGAATAACCAGTTCCCAGTGAGCCAACATCACACGCCCTTAAAATCACACCCTCGGCCAGGAGCCTCGCAAACTATATCGCGCCATGGATGCGATGTCTCCAAAGACCCTTAGCTGAACGCCTCAACCGTGCTAAACGATCCGCCGGCTGACGGGCCTTTTGTAATTCCAAAGACGATACGGGTGGACGATGAATGAAATGAGCAGGCCAACCCTTGGCGCCATCAAAGGCGAAGAGCATTGGACCAGCAAAGACGACGGCGCGAAGCTGTTCATGTTCGAGAAATGCGCCGGCGATCCCGCAAAAAGCATCGGCACGATTTTGTTCGTGCACGGCTCGTCGATGGCCTCGCAACCGACTTTCGATTTGCAGGTGCCCGGGCGGCCCGATAGTTCGGCCATGGATCATTTCGCGCGGCGCGGCTACGACTGCTGGTCGGTCGACATGGAAGGCTACGGCCGCTCGACCAAGGATCGCGACAACAACGCGCCGATCTCACAGGGCGCCGATGACTGCTATGCCGCCGCGCTCTATATCCAGAAGCTGCGCGGCAAGCGCCCTCTCCTGGTCTATGGCATTTCATCGGGCGCCTTGCGCGCGGCGATGTTCGCCGAGCGCCATCCCGAGATGGTGGCGCGCTTAGCGCTCGATGCCATGGTGTGGACCGGCGAAGGTTCGCCGACGCTCGAGCAGCGGCGCAAGAGATTGCCGGAGTTCATCTCAAAAAACCGGCGGCCGATCGATAAGGCCTTCATCCATTCGATCTTCGAGCGCGATCATCCCGGCACCGCCGAGATCAAGGTGATCGACGCTTTCGCCGACGCGGTGGTAGCGCTCGATGACTCGGTGCCGACCGGCACTTACGTCGACATGTGCTCGCGGCTGCCGGTGGTGAACCCGGAAAAAATCGCCGCGCCGACGCTGATCATGCGCGGGCAATGGGACGGCATCGCCTCGATGCAGGATCTCATCAAATTTTTCGAGAAGCTGCCAAATCCAGACAAGCAGTTCACCGTGATGTCCGGCATTTCGCATGCCAGCTTCCAGCAGAAGAACTACATGGGCGTCTATCACATCCTGGCGAGTTTCTTCGCGCAGCCCGAGCCGGTTTATAAGAGCTGACAATCAGCCGGCCGGTGGCTTGTTAACCGCCAATTGAGCGTCGAAGGCTCGCTTGTAGGCGGGCCTCGTTTCGCCGCGGGCCACATAGGCGGAGAGGTTCGGAAATTCGTCCAGAATGCCCGACGCTTTCAACCTGAGCAGTACCGACACCATCATCAGGTCGGCCGCGCTGAACGCACCATCGAGCCACTCGGCATCGCCCAGGCGACGGGAAAGTTGGCCCAGCCGGTCGCGGAGGCGATCCACGACCAGTGGCATGCGTTGCGCGGACCAGGGTTTGTCGCCCTCAAGGAGCCTGGCGGTTGCGAATTCAAGGATCGGCGGCTCCACCGTGTTGAGCGCGGCAAACATCCAGGTGATCGCGCGCGCCCGGGCGTTGGCATCATCCGGCAGCAAGCCCGTATGGCGCTGCGCGATATGGAACACGATCGCCCCTGTCTCGAACAGGCCGAGATCGCCTTCCTCATAGGTCGGAATTTGCCCGAATGGATGAAGCGCCAGATGCGCGGGTTCCTTCATCGCCCTGAACGAAACAAGACGAACCTCGTAGGGTTGGCCCACTTCCTCCAGCGCCCAGCGAACGCGCGTATCACGTGCCAGTCCCTTGCCGCCATCGGGTGACCGGTCAAAGGCGGTAATGGTGATGGTCATCGTGCGGCTCCGAGTTTTGATCCTAAACCCCGAGTGCGTCGGCCAGCGCCGCCAGATTCTTCGCCGCGTAGTCCACCTTCACCGTCGGCGCCGGCTCGCCGGTATTCGGCCCATATTCGTTCGGACGCGCGGTGTGCGCCGTGCGCAGACCCTGGCCAGCCGCCGCCGCGAGATCCTTGCTGTGCGCCGCCACCATCATGCATTGCGCGGGCGGCAGATCGAAGGCCGCGCAGGCGGCGAGATAGACAACCGGCTTGGGCTTGAAGTCGCCGGCGATTTCCGAGCCGAGAATCGCGTCCCAGGGAAATTGGTTGCGGCGCGCGAGATCGACCATCAGCGAAATATTGCCGTTCGACACCGGCGCCAGCCAGAATTTCTTCTTAAGCCGCGCCATCGCCGCCGGCACGTCCGGCCAGGCATCGAGCCGGTGCCAGGCGAGCGTGAGATCGTGCAGCGTCGCGTCGGGCAAACTTTGCAAGCCGAAGCGCGGCAGGAAGCGTTCGAGATTGCGCCGGTGCAGCACGTCGAGCTTGGCGAAAGGCTGCCGGCCCGAGCGCACCTCCTCCATCCCCGGCTGGTATTCGCCCCGCCAGGCGTCAGCGAAAGCCAGCCAATCGAGCTTGTGACCCAGAGGGCCTAGGATTTTTTCGGCCTCCCGGGCGACCGAGCTGCGCCAATCCACCAGGGTTCCGAACACGTCGAAAAAAAGCGCTCGCACGCCGAGGATGGGGGCTTCTACGGGCATGAAATCGGGCCCCCAAACGCGGCCGGCCTGGCGGCGGCAACCTTGGCTAAGTCATTGATAAAATGGCGGGAGCGACGGGACTCGAACCCGCGGCCTCTGCCGTGACAGGGCAGCGCTCTAACCAACTGAGCTACGCCCCCGCGGGCGTTGGTCGGAGTTATAGGCCACCCCACCCCAAGTCAAGGTAAACGATCCGGGCTCACGGAAACTGCGAAAAAGCCTTATTTACCGCTAAGAATCGATGGTCAGACGCCCCCCGAATCGTCTATGCGGGCAGGGTGTTTGGCGCTCCGCCAAGCTCACGGATTCACGAGGAGGGTCCTAACGATGGGAATGGTTCCTGGAAAAGCTCCGACGCCGCCGACCGTTACATTGAAGCATCTTGCGGCCGCGCTCGCGGAAACGCACGAGATGTCGAAGAAGCAGGCGGAAGCCGTGCTCGGCGATTTCGTCGGCAATATCGTCAAGCATTTGAAGAAGGGCGAGCGCATCCGCATCGGCGGCCTCGGCATCCTTCAGGTACGCAAGCGGGCCGCGCGCATGGGCCGTAACCCGGCAACCGGCGAGGCGATCCAGATCAAGGCGAGCAAGAAGGTCGCCTTCCGCGCCTCCAAGGAATTGAAAGAGTTGGTCTAACGGTACGACCGGATCCTCCGGGCAGAATACCGGCAGGCTGGGAGCCGACCAAGCTCCCCGCCTGCCGTTTTGCGTTTGAGAGATTTTGTTTGAGCCCGTCTTCGCCCTTCGGGCTACGACGGGCAACCTTCGCGCGATAGGTTGGCTTGCCAACCGAAGCTGCGGGATATAATCGCAATTCAGTCCGCCTTCGCTAAAGCTACGGCGGACAACCTCCGCCGCTCCGCGGCGAAGGTTGGTGGGCGGTGACGGACTCGAACCGCCGACATCCTGCGTGTAAAGCAGGCGCTCTACCAACTGAGCTAACCGCCCGTGGCGATCAGATATCGCCTTATCGCGACCTCATGCAAGCGTAACGAAAAACGGCGCCTCGCGGCGCCGTTTCAATTCGTTCAGGGCCTTCCCGTTCAGTGCGCGGTCAGACCGGAGCCATCGTCTTCCACGGCTGGAGGTTCGGCAGCGACGGCGGCCTCGGCGAGCTTGGCGCTCTCCTCCGACCATTCGATCGGCACCGGCGGCCGCACCAAGGCGTGCGCCAGCACTTCGTCCATGCGCGTGACCGGAATGATCTCCAGGCCTTTCTTGATGGTGTCGGAGATTTCCACCAAGTCCTTGGCGTTCTCCTCCGGGATCAGAACCGTCTTCATGCCGCCGCGCGAGGCAGCCAGCAGCTTTTCCTTCAAGCCGCCGATCGGCAGCACGCGGCCGCGCAGCGTGATCTCGCCGGTCATGGCGACGTCGCGGCGCACCGGAATGCCGGTCATCACCGACACGATCGCGGTCACCATGGCGACGCCGGCCGACGGTCCATCCTTCGGCGTCGCGCCTTCCGGCACGTGCACGTGGATGTCGCGCTTGTCGAACAGCGGCGGCTCGATGCCGAAGGCAATCGCGCGCGAGCGGACATAAGACGCCGCCGCCGAAATCGACTCCTTCATCACGTCGCGCAGGTTGCCGGTGACGGTCATCTTGCCCTTGCCGGGCATCATGACGCCTTCGATGGTGAGCAGTTCGCCGCCCACATCGGTCCAGGCCAGCCCTGTGACCATACCGACGAGGTCTTCGGCCTCGATTTCGCCGTAGCGGTGTTTCGGCACGCCAAGATAGTCGCCGACGGTCGCCGCGGTGACGGCAATCGACTTCTTCTTGGACGTCATCAACTCCTTCACCGCCTTGCGGATCAGCGTCGATAGCTCGCGTTCGAGGTTACGCACGCCCGCTTCCCGCGTGTAGCGGCGGATCATGAGCAGCAGCCCCTCGTCGTCGATCGACCATTCCTTGACATCGAGACCGTGCTTGGCGATCGCGTGCGGGATCAGATGTTTGCGCGCGATCTCGACCTTCTCATCCTCGGTGTAACCGGCGATGCGGATGATCTCCATGCGGTCCATCAGCGGCGGCGGAATGTTGAGCGTATTCGCCGTGGTGATGAACATCACGCTGGACAGATCGTAATCGACCTCCAGGTAGTGGTCGTTGAAGGTGTGGTTCTGCTCCGGGTCGAGCACCTCGAGCAAAGCCGACGACGGATCGCCGCGGAAATCGGCGCCCATCTTGTCCACTTCGTCCAGCAGGAAGAGCGGGTTCGAGGTCTTGGCCTTGCGCATCGACTGGATGACCTTGCCTGGCATCGAGCCGATATAGGTGCGCCGGTGGCCGCGGATCTCGGCCTCGTCTCGCACGCCGCCGAGCGACACGCGCACGAATTCGCGGCCGGTCGCTTTCGCGATCGACTTGCCGAGCGAGGTCTTGCCCACGCCGGGAGGGCCAACCAGGCACAAGATCGGCCCGGTCAGCTTGTTGGCGCGTTGTTGCACGGCGAGATACTCGACGATGCGTTCCTTGACCTTCTCCAGACCGTAGTGGTCGTTGTTGAGAATCTTCTCGGCGCCGACCAGATCCTTCTTGACCTTGCTCTTCTTGTTCCACGGGATCGAGAGCAGCCAATCGAGATAGTTGCGCACGACGGTTGCTTCGGCCGACATCGGCGACATCTGCCGCAGCTTCTTCAACTCATGCGTGGCCTTCTCGCGGGCTTCCTTGGAGAGCTTGGTCTTCTTGATCTTCTCTTCTAGTTCGGCGAGTTCGTCCTTGCCTTCCTCGTCGCCGAGCTCCTTCTGGATCGCCTTCATCTGCTCGTTGAGATAGTACTCGCGCTGGGTCTTCTCCATCTGCCGCTTGACGCGGGTGCGGATGCGCTTTTCGACCTGCAAGACGGAAATCTCGCTCTCCATCAGACCGAGCACCTTCTCCATGCGCTGGGTGACGGTGGGCGTCTCCAGGATGTCCTGCTTGTCGGGAATCTTGACGGCAAGATGCGAGGCCACGGTATCGGCGAGTTTGGCGTAATCCTCGATCTGCTGGATCACACCGACCACTTCGGGCGACACCTTCTTGTTGAGCTTCACGTAATTTTCGAATTCGGTGACCACCGAGCGCGCCATGGCTTCCGCCTCCACGCGGTCGCCTTGATCGTCGGCGAGCACGGTGGCATCGGCCTCGTAATAATCGCTGCGGTCGGTGTACTTGAGCACCTTGGCGCGCTCGGCGCCTTCGACCAGCACCTTGACAGTGCCGTCGGGCAGCTTGAGCAGCTGCAACACGCTCGCCAGCGTGCCGACTTCGAAGATCGAGCCGGTCGCCGGGTCGTCGTCGGACGCATTCTTCTGCGTCGCCAGCAGAATAAAGGTGTCGGAGCGCATGACTTCTTCCAGCGCCTTGATCGACTTTTCACGGCCGACGAAGAGCGGAACGATCATGTGCGGAAACACCACGATGTCGCGCAGCGGCAAAACGGGATAGGCCCGGGTTTCGCCGGGTTGCAGCTGAGGTCGTGGCTTGGCGGTCATTGCTTGAAGTCCTTTTGTTGTGCCCCTGTCCGTTGACCCGCTCAAAGGCGGCATCGCCGAACAGTGCCGGAAGGATGGGCAAGAGGACGTTGGACGAAAGCTCGCCCGACGCACCTTGAGGAAGGGTACGAACCCTCACCCACTCGGAAAACTACGATCTCTCGTACGCGATTTCGCTTCTAGCGCTATACGTAGGATGACGGCCTAGGGTCCGCAAGTAAGGCACGTTTTCTGGGTAAAAACGGACCCAGATACGCCAGCACGCCATCGACGGTGCGATTCTACAAGCGGTTCCCGCCGGCTTTTTGCGGTCGGTTAGGCGCTGGCACTGGTTTGCTCGGCCGCCCGGTCGCTACGGTCCGCATAGATATAAAGCGGGCGGGCGGTTCCCTCGACCACTTCCTTCGATATCACCACCTCTTCGACCCCCTCCAGGCTGGGCAAGTCGAACATGGTGTCGAGCAGGATGGTCTCCATGATGGAGCGCAGGCCCCGCGCACCGGTCTTGCGTTCGATCGCCTTGCGGGCGATCGCGCCGAGCGCCTCTTCGGCCAGCGTGAGATCGATCGATTCCATCTCGAACAACCGCTGATACTGCTTGACCAGGGCGTTCTTCGGCTGGGTCAGGATGAGTTTGAGCGAGGGCTCGTCCAGGTCTTCGAGCGTCGCCACCACCGGCAGGCGCCCGACGAATTCCGGGATAAGACCGTACTTCAGCAAATCTTCCGGTTCGACCTCGCGGAATATCTCACCTTGCTTGCGGTCCTCCGGCGCCGCCACTCTGGCCGAGAAGCCGATCGAGGTGGATCGCCCACGCGCGGAAATGATTTTCTCAAGACCGGAGAAAGCGCCGCCGCAGACGAACAGGATGTTGGTCGTGTCCACCTGCAGGAATTCCTGCTGCGGGTGCTTGCGGCCGCCCTGCGGAGGCACGCTCGCGATGGTGCCTTCCATGATCTTCAGGAGCGCCTGCTGCACGCCCTCGCCCGACACGTCGCGGGTGATCGAGGGGTTGTCGGACTTGCGCGAAATCTTGTCGATTTCGTCGATATAGACGATGCCGCGCTGCGCGCGCTCGACGTTGTAGTCGGCCGACTGCAGCAGCTTGAGGATGATGTTCTCCACGTCCTCGCCGACATAGCCGGCTTCGGTGAGCGTGGTGGCGTCCGCCATCGTGAACGGCACATCGAGAATGCGCGCCAGCGTTTGCGCCAGCAGCGTCTTGCCGGAGCCGGTTGGCCCGATCAGCAGGATGTTCGACTTCGCGAGTTCGACGTCGTTGTGCTTGGTCTGGTGATTGAGCCGCTTGTAGTGATTGTGGACGGCGACCGAGAGCACTTTCTTGGCGTAGTCCTGGCCGATGACGTAATCGTCGAGAACCTTGCGGATCTCTTTCGGCGTCGGAATGCCGTCGCGCGACTTGACCAGCGAGGATTTGTTCTCCTCGCGGATGATGTCCATGCACAGTTCGACGCATTCATCGCAGATGAAAACGGTCGGTCCGGCGATGAGCTTGCGCACTTCGTGCTGGCTCTTGCCGCAGAACGAGCAATACAGAGTGTTCTTGGAATCGCTGCCGCCGACTTTGCTCATTCCATTCTCCGTCACACGCGTTCAAAGCAAGTTTCGCGCCGGAAACCGGCCCGGCGGTCTCCTGTTACAAGGAGACCCGCTTCCCTTCAACTCTCCCACACCTTAAGCGAAGCATGCTAACGGCGTGCTAATCAAGAATTTATTAACGATAATGCCCAACCAAACCCTGCTACGGAAGTGGAACTTGCGTAGCAATTCACGGTGCTGGCGTGGTGGCGGGAACGGCCTTTTCGGAAAGTTCAGGCGGGTTTTGGAAGCATTTCCTCCGTACGGCGCTCGATTACCTTATCGACCAGACCGAAGTCCTTGGCCGCCTCGGCGGTGAGGAAGTAATCCCGCTCGAGCGCGTCCTCGATCTTCTTGAGCGACTGGCCGGTATGTTTGACGTAGATCTCGTTGAGCCGCTTTTTCAGGTTCAGTATCTCCTGGGCGTGCACCATGATGTCGGTGGCCTGGCCCTGGAAGCCGCCTGACGGCTGGTGCACCATGATGCGCGCGTTCGGCAGCGCAAAGCGCATGTCCTTGGCGCCGGAGGCAAGCAGCAGCGAGGCCATCGAAGCGGCCTGGCCGACGCAAAGCGTGGACACCGGCGGGCGTACGAACTGCATGGTGTCGTAGATCGCCATGCCCGATGTCACCACGCCGCCGGGCGAATTGATGTACATCGAGACTTCTTTCTTGGGGTTCTCCGCTTCCAGGAACAAAAGCTGCGCAACCACCAACGTGGCCACCCCGTCCTCGATCGCGCCGGTAATGAAGATGATCCGTTCCTTGAGCAGCCGCGAATAGATATCGTAGGCCCGCTCGCCCCGGTTGGTCTGTTCGACCACCATGGGCACCAGGTAATTCATATAGGTATCGACGGGATCTCTCATTTCGGCTCCTTCACGCGAATCACGGGGCTAGATTAGCCTTCCGCCCGCGTCCGCATGATCTAATTTCCACCGGCGCCTACTGCAAGGCGCGCCTACTCAGGCCGCGGCCGGCTCGTCCTCTTTATAGAGCTCCTCGCGGGGTACCTTCTTCTCGGTCACATCGGCGAGTTCGAGCAGGAAATCGACCACCTTCTCCTCGTAGATCGGCGCGCGCAGGGCGGCGACGGCCTGCGGGTTCTGTCGGTAATAGTCCCACACCCGCTGCTCCTGGCCGGCGAAGCGGCGCGCCTGCTCCATGACCGCACGATTGAGTTCGTCGTCGCTGACCGTGATTTTGTTCTTCTCGCCGATCTCGGCCAGCACCAGACCGAGCCGTACCCGCCGTTCGGCGATGGCGCGATATTCGGCCTTGGCTTTTTCCTCGGTCGTGTTTTCGTCGGCGAACGTCTTCTTCTCGTTTTCCATCTCGCTTTGCACCGACTTCCACACCCGGTCGAACTCGTCTTCGACCAGCGACGGCGGCGGTTCGAATTTATGCCGGCTATCGAGTTCGTCAAGCAACGCGCGCTTGATCTTCTGCCGCGACACCCCGGCATGTTCGGCCGCAACACGCTCCTTGATCGCGTCGCGCAGCTTGGCGAGCGATTTAACCCCGAGCGATTTGGCGAATTCATCGTCGATCGCCACCGTGCAGGGGCTCTCGATCAACTTGGCGGTGACAACGAATTCGGCGTTCTTGCCGGCGAGATCGGCTTTCGGATAGTGCTCGGGGAACGTCACTTTCAACGTGCGGGTTTCGCCGGCGGTAATGCCGATGAGCTGATCCTCGAAGCCCGGAATGAAGGTGTTCGAACCGATCATCACCGCGGAATCATCGCCCGTGCCGCCTTCGAAGGGTTGGCCGTCGATGGTGCCGGCAAAGGAAATAACGACGCGATCGTCCTTGGCCGCCTTCGCGCCTTCCGGCTTTTGGCTATAGGGCTTGTTCTGCTCGCTGATGCGCGCGACCGCCTCCTCGACCTCGGCGTCGGTGACATCGCTGGTGAGCTTGGTCAGCTTGATCGTCTTGAAATTGGTCAGTTCAATCGGCGGCACGATTTCGACCGCGACGGTGTAGTCGAGGTCGCTTTCTCCCGCGATCAATTTCTCGACCGCTGCCTGCTCGGTCGGCAGCGTTACTTTCGGATCGGATGCGAGCTTGAAGCCGCGCTCGCTGACGATCTGGTTATTGGTATCGCGCACCGTCGCCTCGATCACCTCGGCCATGGCCGAGCGGCCATAGACGCGCTTGAGGTGAGCGACCGGCACCTTGCCGGGACGAAAGCCGTTGATGCGAACGCGATCTTTCAGCTCGTCCAGGCGCACATTGACTTTGGCGTCGAGTTCGGCGGCCGGGACGACCACCTTGAACTCGCGCTTGAGGCCTTCGGACAGGGTTTCAGTGACTTGCATGGACGATCACACACTTTTTTGCTTATCCGCGCGTTGCGCCGGATGTCTCGGATGAGAAACGGCTCGGTCGTTCGGCCCTCGGCGTGGTGCGGGCGGAGGGACTCGAACCCCCACGACTTTCGTCACGGGAACCTAAATCCCGCGCGTCTACCAATTCCGCCACGCCCGCAAAGGGCCCTTCGCAAGGACGATCCTGGCGCCGCAATCCGGCAGGGCTTAACGCACGAAAGCCCGCGAGGGCAAGCCGATAAATAGGCCCCAATGCGGGCCGCTCAAGGGCTGCCCAGCAAAGCGAACAGGCGCCGGTAGACCGCCGGCAGCGCCTCGGGCAGGTCTTCGGCGATCAAGCCGGGTCCGAACTCATTGGCCGCCTCGCCATGCAGCCAAACGGCGGCGCTCGCGGCCTCGAAGGCGGGCATGCCCTGCGCCAGTAGGCCCGCGATCATGCCGGCCAGAACGTCGCCGGCTCCGGCGGTGGCCAGCGTGGGAGGCGCATTGTCGGCAATCGAGGCGCGGCCGTCGGGAGCGGCCACCACGGTATCGGCGCCCTTGAGCAGAACCGTCGCGCCGCTCGAACGGGCAGCTAGACGGGCTTTTTCAAGTTTTGAATGAAGTTTAAAATCTTCATATATCACTTTAAATAACCTAGCGAATTCGCCTTGGTGTGGCGTCAAGATGACATCCCGCCCCGGTCCCTTAGTAATTATTCCCGCCAGCGTGCCCGGCTCCTGCGCGAAGCTGGTCAGCGCATCGGCATCCAGAACCACCGCCGCGCCGCTTGCCAGAACCGCGGTCACCTGCTCCCGCATGGCCGGGCCGACCCCGCCGCCCGGACCCAGCACCACCGCATTGTGACGCTTGTCGGTAAGGAACGCCGCCAGTTCGTCCGCGCCATCCACCGGCCGCACCATGATTGCCAGCGTCGCCTCGGCATTTACGGTGAGCGCCTCGCGCGGGCTCGCGATGGTAACCAGCCCGGCTCCCGCCCTGAGCGCGCCGCGCGCTGCCAGCCGACCCGCCCCCGTAGAGGGCAAACCGCCGGACACCACCACGGCGTGACCGCGCGAATATTTATGGCCCTCGGCGCGGGGCGTCGAGAAGGTTCGGCCCCATAGCGCCGGGCGGTTCGCGAAGGCGCGCGATTTTATGGTCTCCAGGACGCGCGCTGGAATACCGATATCGGCGACTTCGAGGGCGCCGCAATGCAGCCGGCCCGGCAGCAGAAAATGGCCAGTCTTGCGGCGGAAGAAAGTCACCGTATGGGCCGCGTTGACCGCAATCCCCATGACCGCGCCGGTCGTGCCATTCACCCCGCTCGGCAGGTCGACCGCGATGATCGGTGCGCCGGCGGCGTTCATTGCGCGGATCATGGCGCGTGGCAAACCCTCGACATCGCGATCCAAACCGGCGCCGAACAGCGCGTCAATGACAATGTTGCAGTCGGTTAGCGAAACCGGCGAGGCCGCCTCGACCGGCCCGCTCCAGCGGTCGGCGGCCAACGCGGCATCGCCCTTCAAACGCGCCTTTTCCCCGACGAAGCTGACACGCACCGAGAAGCCGCGCTCGGCCAGATGGCGGGCCGCGACAAAACCATCGCCGCCGTTGTTGCCGGGCCCGGCCACGATCACGACTTGCCGGCCTTCCAGCAAGGCGGCCGCTGCATCGGCCACCGCCCGGCCGGCATTCTCCATCACCTCGATGCCCGCAACGCCGCCCGCGATGGCCTGCCGGTCGGCCTCCGCCATTTCCGCCGTGGTGAGAAGTTCGAGCATCGCAATCGAGACTATCGGCCGGGTCGAACCCCGACAATTCGAGCCATTTGGCTGCGCCGCAGCATAACTCCGGTGGCTGGCAAAAGTTTTTGCAGGGTGCTTAATTGCTGGGCAGCGGGTCTTAGTCAGCGTCGACGCCGCAGGGCGATCTGCGCCCTAACGCATTGCGCAGGAACGATTATTGCGCTCTGGCCGGCTTGGCACGGGACCTGCTAACCGGTAGCGCGGCACGCTGCATCAAAGTGGTGGGCTGGGGGGAAGGAAAAAGGCGATGAAAAAAATCGAGGCCGTCATCAAACCCTTCAAGCTCGATGAGGTGAAGGAGGCGCTCCAGGAGGTCGGACTGCAAGGCATTACTGTCACCGAAGCCAAGGGGTTCGGCCGCCAGAAAGGCCACACCGAACTTTATCGCGGCGCCGAATACGTGGTCGATTTTCTACCAAAGGTGAAGATCGAGATCGTGCTCGGCGACGATATGGTGGACAAGGCGATAGAGGCGATCCGGCGCGCCGCCCAGACTGGCCGGATCGGTGACGGCAAGATATTCGTATCCAACATCGAGGAAGCCATCCGGATCAGGACCGGTGAATCCGGTGTCGACGCCATCTAACCCGCGGGCAATGTCCTTGCGGATAAATCCATCAATAACGGGGGAATGCAATCCATGACGACAGCCAAGAATGTCATGAAGATGATCAAGGACAACGACGTGAAGTACGTCGATTTCCGGTTTACCGATCCGCGCGGCAAGTGGCAGCACGTCACTTTCGACGTGTCGCTCATCGAAGAAGACACCTTCGCCGAAGGTCAGATGTTCGATGGCTCTTCGATCGCGGGCTGGAAAGCGATCAACGAATCCGACATGAACCTGATGCCGGATCCCGCCACCGCCTGCATCGATCCGTTTTTCGCCGAGACCACCATGTCGCTGATCTGCGACGTACTCGAACCGACCACCGGCGAACCCTACAACCGCGACCCGCGCGGCATCGCTAAGAGAGCCGAAGCCATGGTCAAATCGATGGGCGTCGGCGACACCATCTTCTTCGGCCCGGAGGCCGAATTTTTTGTGTTCGACGACGTCAAGTATTCGGCCGAGCCCTACAACACGGGGTTCAGGCTCGACTTGATCGAATTGCCGTCGAACTCGGCGACCGAATACGAAGGCGGCAATCTCGGCCACCGCGTCGGCACCAAAAAGGGCTACTTCCCGGTACCGCCGCAGGACTCGGCGCAGGACATGCGCTCGGAGATGCTCGGTTCCATGGCGCGCATGGGCTGCGCCGTCGAGAAACACCATCACGAAGTGGCAAGCGCCCAGCACGAACTCGGCTTGAAATTCTCGCCGCTCACCGTGATGGCGGACCGGCTGATCATCTACAAATACTGCATTCAGCAGGTGGCGCAGATCTACGGCAAGACGGCGACCTTCATGCCCAAGCCCGTCTACGGCGATAACGGCTCCGGCATGCACTGCCACCAGTCGATCTGGAAGGCCGGCAAGCCGGTGTTCGCCGGCAATAAGTATTCCGATCTGTCGGAGACCTGCTTGTCCTACATCGCCGGCATCATCAAGCACGCCAAGTCGATCAACGCCTTCACCAACCCGACCACCAATTCGTACAAACGTCTGGTGCCGGGCTTTGAGGCGCCGGTGCTGCTCGCTTACTCGGCGCGCAACCGGTCGGCGTCATGCCGCATCCCCTACACCACCAACCCGAAGGCCAAGCGCGTCGAGGTGCGTTTCCCCGACCCGCTTTGCAATCCGTATCTCGGCTTCTCCGCGATGCTGATGGCCGGCCTCGACGGCATCAAGAACAAGCTCGATCCGGGCGCGGCGATCGACAAGGACCTTTACGATCTGCCGCCGGCCGAGCTCAAGAAAATCCCGACCGTGTGCGGTTCACTCCGCCAGGCGCTCGGCGAACTCGACAAGGATCGCGCCTATCTCACGGCGGGCGGCGTGTTCGATGACGACTTCATCGACAGCTACATCGACCTCAAGATGCAGGAAGTGATCCGTTTCGAGCATACCCCGCATCCGGTCGAGTTCGACATGTACTACTCGGCCTGACGCATGATCCCGAAAAGTGGGACCCGGTTTTCGGAAAAGATCATGCGCTAGTTAAAGCGTTCCTCCCAAACATCGCGTAGGCCAGAAAACTTCGCGATGCGACTTATCGGGCGCCCCGCAAGGGGCGCCCTTTTTCATGCGACCAAAAGCGTCGCGCTCAGACGATGAGGAAAACGATCAGCGCCAGACCAGCCGCAATGCCGGCAACGGCGGCCATCTTGCGCCGGCGGTGGCGCTTGGGTCCGTAGACGCCGGCGGCACGGCGCTCGGCGATCAGCGCGGCATCGAATTCGGCTGACGACGAATAAGCACAGGCCAAAGCCGTGCCCGCGCGCTCGGCATAGGCCTCGAGCGCCAGGACGGCTGTCTCGGGGTGACCGCTGCCGGCTAGACTCAACATGCCCGCATGTTAGCGCGCATAGGGTAAACGAGTGGTTGCACCGTGCCCGGCGGCAGCGACCAGGGCCGGTTTGGGGCGCCGGGCATGCGTCTTGCGATGCGCCATAGCGCCGCGCTTAGCCGCGCGTTCAGCCGCATGCAGGCGGGCCTGTTCGCTCGCCGGCTCAGCCGGAGCCACCTGCACCCGGTTGCGGCCTTGGCGTTTGGCGTCATAGAGCGCCGCGTCGGCGCGGCCGATCAGCGGGGCGATGTCGGTGACGGGCTCAAATGACGTTGCAACGCCGATGCTGACCGTCGCGCCGAGGGTATGATCGGCAATCGTGATGCCGGCGGTCTCGAAGCTGGCGCGCAGACGCTCGGCGATGCGCTCGGCAAATTCGATCGGCTCGGCAACAATGACGGCAAATTCCTCGCCGCCGAGCCGGCCGACGATGTCGCTGCCGCGCATGTTCGAACGCGCCACATTCGCAAAAACGCGCAGCACCTCGTCGCCGACCGCGTGGCCGAAGCGATCATTGATCGACTTGAAATGATCGAGATCGAACATCATCATCGTCACCGGCTGGCCGCGACCGGCCTGGCGGGTGCACAGCATATGCGCCGTTTCAAGAAAGGCGCGGCGATTGAGCAGGCCGGTGAGGTGATCGGTCGAAGCGGCGCTGCGATAAATATCGACGTCGTTGTCCTTGACCATCAGCAGCACGATGAAGGCGGTGCCGATCGCATAGAGCATCGTTTCAAGCGCAAATACCGTCAGCCAGGCCGAGGCATAGGCCGCCGGCAACAGCGCTTGCATGCCGAGCGGGATCAGGAAAATCGTGGCGTGCACGAGCGGGACCACGGTGGCGGCGGTGCGCGAATAAAGCGATTTGCGCCGCTCGCGCCGCAGTTCGTAAGCGATGAAGAAGGTGTAAGTCGCGACCACGATGACGCCAAGCGCGATGCGCCCATTGCTGCCGGGCGCGAACGAGGGCAGCTGGCACAGAATGACCCACAGAATCGCGCCGGCGAATGCGGCGGTCGGGATCAGGGATCGTCCATGGAACAGCCGCACGCCGTTCCAGATCATGCCGCAGGCCACGAAGGTCAACGCCTGCGGGATTTCCCTTGGAACTTCGTAGACCAGCGCCGGCGCCGCCCAAAGCGCGATCGAGGAAGCCCCGATCAAATAGGCCGAGCCCCACCAGGCGAGCGAACGCACGTTGCGTTGCTGCAACCACGCAAAAATCAGCAACAGCCCGAGCAGCGCGGCGATGCAAACTGCTACGAAGGCGAGCGTCGGTATATCCAGCGTTAGCTGCGGTTTGACGGCGGTAAACATCGAGCTCCCAGTCGCCGCCTGCCGGTTCTGAGCCAGGCGGCGGTACCTTTATAGGCACAGGCCTATGGGCAAAGGCTTGCGCGGTTGCGCTAGCTTCGATGCAAGACTTGCGAAAATTGTAATTAAATCTATCGCAAAGATGAACGATCCGGCGCGGGCGCCAGCGCAAAAAGCGCGCATGGCTGCGCGCCCTTTACGATTTCGGCGATTGCTTGAACGATCAGCGCTTGGAGAACTGGAACGAGCGGCGGGCCTTGGCGCGGCCGTATTTCTTGCGCTCCACCACGCGTGAATCGCGGGTGAGGAAGCCGCCCTTCTTGAGCGCGCCACGCAGGTCGGGCTCGAAATAGGTCAGCGCCTTGGAAATGCCATGGCGCACCGCGCCGGCCTGCCCCGACAAGCCGCCGCCGGAGACCGTGCAGATCACGTCGTACTGGCTGGTGCGATTGGCGGCAACCAGCGGCTGCTGGATCATCATGCGCAGAACGGGACGCGCGAAGAATACTTCCACCGTCTTGGTGTTGACCAGAATCTTGCCGGAGCCGGGCTTGATCCAGACGCGCGCGACCGCGTTCTTGCGTTTTCCCGTGGCATAAGCGCGCCCCTGCGCATCGATTTTCTGCACGTATTTTGGCGCCTCCGGAGCCGCCGGCTTGAGGCTCGCCAAACCTTCCATCGACTGTACGGTCTCGGCCACGATCAGGCACTCCTCGCGTTCTTGCGGTTCATGACGGCGACGTCCAGCTTCTCGGGTTTTTGCGCCTCATGCGGATGTTCGGGACCGGGATAGACCCGCAGGTTTCCGAACTGCACGCGGCCGAGCGGCCCGCGCGGCAGCATGCGCTCGACTGCCTTCTCGAGGATGCGTTCGGGGAAACGGCCCTCGAAGATCGACTTCGCGGAGATTTCCTTGATGCCGCCGATATAGCCGGTGTGCTTGTAATAGACCTTCTTCTCGCGCTTGCGGCCGGTGAACACCGCCTTGGCGGCGTTGATGATGATCACGTTGTCGCCGTCGTCGACATGCGGGGTATAGGTTGCCTTGTGCTTGCCGCGCAGCCGCATCGCCACCAGCGAAGCAAGCCGGCCGACCACCAACCCGCTGGCGTCGATCAGCAGCCATTTCTTCTCGATGTCGGCGGCTTTGGCCGAATAGGTCGTCATGACTGATCCCTGGAATGCGCGCGGTTGCGCGCCGGAGGTACCGCTATCTAGCCAAGCGGCCCGCCGCGGTCAACGCCTCTTTCTCGATCTTTTATATTGCATATCAATGAGTTATACGAATGGTATTTTGGCACCACCCGCTAACGGACCTGCGGAATTGAATAGGTGGCCGTGACGTGGGCTACCGGCTCGTCCATGCCTTCGGAATAAATCGTCACCTCGCCGACCGCGAGCCGTTTGCCGACTTTCATCAAACGGGCGTCGGCGATCAGGTCGGCGTGCGTCGGCTTGCGCAGGAAATTGATGTTGAGATTGGTGGTGACCGCCAGCGGCTGCGGCCCGATCGCGGAAAACACCGCCACATACATGGCAAAATCGGCCAGTTCCATCATAGCCGGCCCGGACACGGTGCCGCCCGGGCGCAGAGCCTTCTCGTCGAAGGCCCAACGCACGCGCACGTCGCCATGCCCGACGCGATCGATGCTGTGCTTGCAGCCGGGATAAAACGCCTGCGGGAATTCCGCTTCGAGCAATTTTGCGATTTCCTCGGCCGACATGGCCGGCGCAGATTTGGCTGGCGCGGGCATCCGCCCCCCTTTTGCCGGTTAATCCGGCGCTTCCGTCTTAGAACGGCCAGCAATAGGGTCAAACGGTCTTTTCTGTTGCCTTGCGCGCCCCGGTCGCCGGGTTAAAGATCGCCGCCATGACCGCGCATAGCACCCGCCCCGATTCCGCGACCTCGCCCGTTTTATTGCGCGGCGATATCGACGGCATCGCCTTGCTCTCGCTCAACCGGCCGCAGGCGCGCAACACGCTGTCGGAGGCCATGCTCGACGCGCTGCACGATGAATTCGCTTCGATCGCCAACGACGACGTCGTTCGCGCGGTCATTATTTCGCACAACGGCCCGGCGTTCTGCGCCGGACACGACATGAAGGAAATGACCGCGCATCGCAACGATCCCGATCGCGGCCGCGGCTATTTCAAAGCGCTGATGGAGCGCTGCAGCGCGCTGATGATGTCGATCCTGAAACTGCCCCAGCCGGTGATCGCCGCCGTCGAAGGCGTCGCCACGGCCTCCGGCTGCCAGCTGGTCGCCAGTTGCGACCTCGCGGTGGCATCCGAGACGGCGCGGTTCTCGACCCCGGGCGTGCATATCGGCCTGTTCTGTTCGACGCCAATGGTGGCGTTGTCGCGCAACGTCGCCAACAAGCACGCCATGGAAATGCTGCTCACCGGCGACATGGTCGCGGCCGCCGACGCCTATCGCATCGGCCTCATCAATCGCGTCACGGCCGCGGGCCAAGCATCCGAAACCGCGCTCGCGCTCGCGCGTCAGATCGCATCCAAGTCGATGCTGACCGTCAAGCTCGGCAAGCAGGCCTTCTACCGCCAACGCGAGCTCGATCTGGCCGCCGCCTACAAGCTCACGATCGACGTCATGGTTGAAAACATGCTGGCGCGCGATGCCGAGGAAGGCATCGGCGCCTTCATCGAGAAACGTGACCCCAACTGGGAAGACCGCTGATGACACGCATCATATTCATCGCCGCCGTGGTTGTGCTGGCGCCGCTCGGCACTGCCGCCGCACAAGACTTCACCGCCGCGCAGCGCGCCGCCTGCAAGGGCGACTACGACAAATTCTGTAAGGGCACGATGCCGGGTGGCGGCCGTGTGCTCGCCTGCCTGAACAAGCAGCACGACCAGCTTTCGGACGCCTGCAAAAAAGTCGTCGATGCGCAGAAGAAATGACGGCGCCGGCCGCGCGATGGACCACGACAGCTATCCCGACAGTTATATCCGCGGCATCCTCGATTCCGTGAAGACCATCGCCATGGTCGGCATTTCGCCGCGCGATAACCGGCCGAGTTTTTTCGCTTTCAAATATCTGCAAACGCGCGGCTACCGCATGATCCCGGTCAATCCCGGGCAAGCGGAGAAGGAAATCCTCGGCGAGAAAGTCTACGCTTCACTGAGCGATATCCCCGGACCGGTCGACATGGTCGATATCTTCCGCTCCTCCCAGGACGCGCTGCCGGTCGTGCAAGAGGCGCTAACGTTGACACCAAAACCGCAAGTGATCTGGATGCAACTCACCATCCGCAACGACGAGGCCGCCAAACTTGCCGAGGCCGCCGGACTAAAGGTCGTCATGAACCGCTGCCCGAAAATCGAATACGGCCGCCTGTCGTCCGAGATCGGCTGGATCGGCGTCAATTCGCGGGTGCTCTCCTCCAAGCGCGCGCAACCGCTCGGCAAAGGCGTGCAGCGCATGGCACTTGGCAGCGGCACATCGCGTGACGTCGGGCAAAAAAGTGAAGAACGCGACGATTGATCGGGGCGATTATTCCCACAATAAACTTTCATGATTACTGACCTATCGCAGACGAAAACTTTCGATTAGGTCTGGCGCCCTAATGCCGTCTTGACGGCGCGCCTCGCCCGCCCGTTTAATCACCAACAACCCAGCACCGGCCCTTTGGCCGCTCGCATTTTGAGTGGAAAATTTCATGGCCAACGCCGAACGCACACCGGGCTTTGCAACGCTCTCGATCCATGCCGGGGCCAAGCCCGATCCAACCACCGGCGCGCGCGCGACGCCGATCTACCAGACCACGTCTTTCGTGTTCGACGACGTCGAACACGCCGCCTCGCTGTTCGGCCTGCAAGCCTTCGGCAACATCTATACCCGCATCGGCAATCCGACTTGCGCGGTCCTGGAAGAGCGCGTCGCCGCGCTCGAAGGCGGCACCGCGGGCTTGGCGGTCGCCTCCGGTCACGCCGCGCAGGTGATCGTGATGCATGCGCTGATGATGCCGGGCGACGAGTTTGTCGCTTCCAAGAAGCTTTATGGCGGCTCGATCAACCAGTTCAATCATTCCTACAAGAACTTCGGCTGGAACGTAGCGTGGGCCGACCCCGACGACATCGCCTCTTTCGAAAAAGCCGTCACGCCGAAGACCAAGGCGATCTTCGTCGAGTTGATCGCCAATCCGGGCGGCATCATCACCGACATCGAGGCGGTCTCAAAAATCGCCCGCAAGGCCAACGTGCCGCTGATCGTCGACAACACGCTGGCGACGCCGTATCTGTGCAAGCCGATCGATTTCGGCGCCGATATCGTGGTGCATTCGCTCACCAAGTTCCTCGGCGGCCACGGCAACTCGATCGGCGGCCTGATCGTCGACGGCGGCCGCTTCAACTGGCTGCAGGACAAACGCTATCCGATGCTCTCGGAGCCGCGCCCGGAATATTCCGGCATGGTGCTGGGCGAGACTTTCGGCAATTTCGCGTTCGCCATCGCCTGCCGCGTGCTGGGCTTGCGTGACCTTGGGCCCGCGCTCTCGCCGTTCAATGCGTTTCTCATCGCCACCGGTATCGAGACCCTGCCGCTGCGCATGCAGCGCCATTCCGACAACGCGCTCGTCGTGGCGCAATGGTTGGCGAAGCGGCCGGAGGTCGCCTGGGTGAGTTACGCGGGGCTGGCGAGCGATAAATATCACGCGCTGGCCAAGAAATACGTGCCGAAAGGCGCAGGCGCGGTGCTCACTTTCGGACTCAAGGGTGGCTACGACGCCGGCGTCAAGCTGGTGTCGAACGTCAAGCTGTTCTCGCATCTCGCCAATATCGGCGACACCCGCTCGCTGATCATCCACCCCGCTTCCACCACGCACAAGCAATTATCCGATGCGCAGAAGGTGCAGGCCGGCGCAGGACCCGACGTGGTGCGCCTCTCGGTCGGATTGGAAGACACCGACGACATCATCGCCGATCTCGAGGAGGCCCTCGAGGCGAAGTGACCGGCGTCAGGATTTCTTGAAGGTGCGCGCGACGTAGTCGCGGATATAGGCCAGCGTTTCGGGCGCCGCCCAGACTTCGGTCACGGCCTTGTCGGTCTCCTGCCCGCTTTGCGCCACGCGCTCGGTCACCGGCGCGCGGATTTGCATTTTGGTTTGCGCGAAGGCCGGTGGTGACAATACGGCAAGTTCCTGCGCCGCCGCCATGGAGCGCTCCATAAGCAGCGCGGGCTCAACCGCTTGGTTGACCCAGCCGCGATGGACGGCGGCCTCGGCCGGAAAAGTCGCGCCGCTGAGGATCGCTTCGCTGAAAAAATACGGCGGCGTGGCATGGCGCATGATCTCGAAGGCGAGCGCGGGAAACGGCACGCCGACCAGAAGCTCGGTCACGCCGATACGCCCGCCATCGTTCGCCATCACACGCCGGTCGGCGCAAGCTGCGAGCACGCAGCCGCCGGCAATGGCGTGGCCGTTGATCGCCGCCACCACCGGTTTGGGGCAATAAAACACCACGTTATAAAGTCTGTGCAGCGCGGGCAAAAAATTGCGGATGTAGGAGGCGCCACCTTCGCTGAGCTTGATAAGATTGACGCCGGCCGAAAAGATCTTGCCCTGCCCGGTCAGCACCACGGCCTTGGCGTCGGATTTGCCGAGATCGATAAACTTCGCCGCCAGCGCCTCGCAGAATTCAATATCGAGCGCATTGGCCTTGCCATGCCGCAGAGTAATGACCGCGATGCCGGATTCGGTCTTGATGTCGATCATCGCGCGACGCTCCAGAAGTCACCGCGATGCCACAGCCGCTCGGCGTGCACGATTGCGATGGTGAACGCCACAATCGCAAATAACTGGTGGGCGAGCGCAAACGGCAACGGCGCCTGATAGAGCAGCGTGACCACGCCCAGCGCGGCCTGCAAGGTCACGGCAAGGGCCAGCGCGATGGCGCCGGCTGCACCGTTGCGCGCCTGCCGCGCATCGATGGCGTGCAGGCCTGTGAGCACCCAGATCGCATAGGCGAGCATGCGGTGATCGAACTGAACGGTGAGCGTGTTCTCAAAAATATTACGCCACGCCGGCGTGAGGAACCACAACCGCCCCGCATCCGGCACGAAGGCGCCGTCGATCAGCGGCCAGGTGTTGTAAATCAATCCCGCGTGCAGCCCCGCCACCAGCGCGCCCAGATAAATTTGCGGAAGCAACAGCCCCGCGAGCATTAGCGCCGTCACGCGCAGTCGTTTCGGCGCATCGCTGCGTGCCTGAGGCGTCAGTTCCTGCCCGGTCCACGCCACCGCGGCATAAATCGCGCAGGCGAGCGTTAGATGAAACGCCAGCCGGACTTGCGACACGCTCACCCGCGCGCCGGTAAGGCCCGAGGCCACCATCCACCAGCCGACGACGCCGAGCAGCGCGCCGGCGCCGAAAATCGTCCACAGCCGCCAGCGCAGGCGCCGCGGCACCCAGCCACGCGCCAGAAAAAACAGGAACGGCAGCAAAAACACCGCGCCCGTCGTGCGCGCCACCAGCCGGTGCGTCCATTCCCACCAATAGATAGCCTTGAACTCGCCCAAACTCATGCCGCGGTTAAGTTCGCGGTATTGCGGCGTGGCCTGGTATTTTTCGAATTCGGACCGCCAGACGCCAGCGCTCATCGGCGGCAGCACGCCGACGACTGGCTGCCATTCCACAATCGAAAGGCCGGATTGGGTCAAGCGCGTGGCGCCGCCGATCACCAATGTCAGAAAGATCATCGCGGCAGCGGCGATCAGCCACAGCCGGATGGCGCGCAGATGAAACTCCGAAACCGAACGCTGATCGTGCATGAATCGATTGCTTGGAACGATTTCTTGGAACGCTTGCTTGCAGGAAACCGCGCGGACCATATAGTCCTACGCGCCGCGCCGCAATTGAGCATCCGGCGCATGATCCCGAAAAGTTGGCACCGATTTTCGGACAAGATCATGCGCCAAACAAAAGAGTCCTATGTCCATCCGTGTCCGCAAACTGATCGGCGCCGTCGCTTTGCTCGCGCTGGTGTCGGCCTGGGCGCTGCTTGCCATGGCGCTGGCGCAATCGGCGCTCACCGATATCAACGGCTTCATCGCCGCGATCTACTATGTGGTGGCCGGACTAGGCTGGGTGCTGCCGGCGATGCCGATCATTAAATGGATGTCCAAGCCGGACCGGGCATGATCCCGAAAGGTGGGAACCGGTTTTCGGATAAGATCATGCGCCAAGAAAATGTCAGGCCGCGTTGACGCGGCGGAAGCCGTTCCACATCGCGGTGGCGGCGCCCGACATCAGCACCTTCACGTAGCGCTGCTGCTGGAAATCGCCATTAACCGAAATGCGCGGCAGCGCGGTCAAATGATGGCGGTGCGCCTTGAACAACACGCCCGGCCGCGTGGTCACCGCGGTCTTGAAGCCGAGCTCAGCCGCGATGCGGAACTCGCGCGCGCCGGCCGAGGTCGGATCGCCCACCGGATAGGCCAGATGCTGCGGCCTTTTACCGAGGACCGCTTCCAGCACGGCGCGGCTCATGTCCATCTCGGCGCGCACGGCGGCATCGTCCGCCAGCTTCTTGAGCATCTTGTGATTGACGGTATGAGCGCCGATCGTGACCAGCGGATCGGCGGCGAGATCGACAATCTCCTGCCAGTCCATGCACAGGTCGCGGCAAAATGCCGCAATATCGACGCTGTGACAGGCGGCGAGGTCGCGCACCGTCCGGCGCAGCTCGTCCTCGGTCTTCATGCTGCGCAGATAGCCGTAGATCTCGTCAAACAGCTCGCGCTTTTCCCGCACGCCGCCGCATTCGAAAAATTGGTTCTTGCCGTTGATCACCATGCCGATGCGGCTGTTCTGCGCGATCACCGCTTCGAGCGCGACCCACCACAATTCGCCGAGCCGGTCGGGGAAGCTGGTCGGGATATAGAGCGCAAACGGCATCTGGTATTTTTTCAGCAGCGGGTAGGCATAGGACATCAGGTCCTTGTAGCCGTCGTCGAACGTGATGCAGACGAAGCGGCGCTTGAAATCGCCGCTGAGGTAACGCCGATGCATTTCGTCGAGCGAAATCACATCGAGCGCCGAGCGCTTAAGACTCTTCAGCAGCCCTTCCAGGAACTGCGGCGTGATTTCCAGAAGATGGTTCGGCTGGAACGCGTCCGGGCGCTGCGGCCGCACGTGATGCAGCGTCAGGATGGCGCCGACGCCGCCCACCAGCGGCCGCATCACGTGATGCATGCCGCTGAAATAGAGCGTCTCCAGCCCGCTCCTGATGATCATTTGCTTCATGCTCGCCAAGTTTCCGGCGGTCCGAGCGTGGTCGGCTGACTATTCCAGCCCGTGCACGCCCGCATGTCCAGCGCGCGCCGAATGGGCGCTAAGCCGCGACCGCCTGCGGTGCGCCGGCCACCAGCGTCACGTCTGCAAAGCCCGCCATCATCAGCCGCTCGCGCGTCGCCCGTATCGCCGGATTGGCCGGATCGTTCGCCACCAATACGGCGCGATTGGCAAGCGCGACGAAGCGCTCCACCGTGATATCGACAGCCGACCCGATGTCGATCACAACGTGATCGTAACTGCGCGCCAGCGCTTCGATCGTCGTCGCCAGCGTCGGCGAGGCGGAAAGCATGGGCCCGTCGCCGCCGACATGACCGGTCGCGATCAAATGCACGTTCGAATACTGGTCGCGCGTAATGATGTCGCCGAACGAGGCGGTGCCGCGGACCAGCTCGGCAATGCCGGGCGCCTTGGGATCGGTCGACACAATCGACAGATTGGGCGCGCCGAAGGCGAGATCGACCAGCACCACGCTGGCTTCTTTCGCCAGCGTCCGGCTGAGCGAAAGCGCGGCATAGGTCGCGCCGGCATTGCGCATGGCGCCAACCACAATGACCCGGCGGCCGCCCTCGCCCGCTTGCCGCAAGCTGCGCGCGACCTGCTCAAGCATACCGACCGGCGGCGGCGTCATGGCGACAGACGGCTCCACGGACGGCATCAAGGGCGGCGACACCACATGTGGCATCACGGGCGCGACCATGGTGGGCGCGGGATAGACCGGCGCGCCATAACCATAGGGCGATGAGACCGGCGCCAGCAGCGCGCCGGTCAGGGTGAGGCCCGCCGAGAGGGCAAAGGCGGCGAAGGCCACGATCAGCACGGTCGGCAATTTCTTCGGGAAATCGGGTTTTATCGCCGCACTGGCGCGCGAAATTACGCGTGCTTCCGGCGGCGCGGCATTGATATTATCGCGCGCGGTCGCCTCCCGATATTTCGCGAGATAGGACTCGAGCAGGTCGCGCTCGGTCTTCGCATCGCGCTCAAGTGCGCGCAGCTGCACGTCCTGCTCGTTGGTCTGCGAGGCAAGCTTCTTGACGGTGTCGAGGCTGGCGGTCAGCGTCACCAGCCGGTCGCCGGCGACCTTGGCGTCGTTGTCGAGTTGGTGCGCCAGGCGCTCGCCTTCGGTGCGCATCTCGCGCTCGACCTCGGCGATTTGCGCCTTCAATTCCTTGATGCGCGGATGCTGGTCGAGCAAGGTGGTGGATTGCTCGGCCAATTGCGAGCGAAACGCGTTGCGTTGCTCGATCAGCCGGCGCATGGAATTGGAATTGGCGATGTCGGAGGATTCGATCGGCTTGCCGGTGCGGATGACCTCGCGCAATTGCCTCGCCCTCGCCTCCAGGTCGGCTTTCTGCCCGCGCGCCGCCGCGATCTGCGAATTGATCTCGGTAAGTTGCTGCGTCGGCAGCGAGGTATTGTTGGAGCCGGAGAACAAATTGGATTTGGTTCGGTAGCTATCGACCTTGGCTTCCGCCTCGGCAACCTTGCTGCGCAAATCGGCGATCTCGCCGGCCAGCCAGTTGCCGGCGGCGCGGGTCTGGTCCTGCTTCGCGGCCTGCTGCATCTTGAGATAGGTTTCGGCGATCGTGTTTGCGACGCGCGCGGCCAGATCCGGATTGGCGGAGTTGAAGTCGACGGCAATGACGCGGGATTTTTCCACCGCGTAGACATTGAGCCGATCGTAATAGGATTTAAGCGTGCGCTCCTCCGGCGTCATCGTCGCCGGGTCGCGGCCAATTCCGATCATCCCGAGCAACGATTTGAGCAGCGACCCCGATGGATCGAATTCCGGCTGCTGCGCGAGTTTCTCTTTCTTGATCACCTCACGCGCCAAATCGCGCGACAGCACGAGTTGGATCTGGCTGGTCACGGCCTCGCTGTCGATGGTGGCGCGATCGCCGCCGTTCTTGTCGGCCTCGGCGCGCAGAAACACATTATCGCGCGTCTCCAGCAGCAGCCGTGATTCGGAGCGGTAACGCGGCGTCATCATGTTGACGACGGTGAAAGCGACCGCCGCCGCCAGCAGCGTGACCCCGAGGATTTTGTTTTTCTTGGCCCACAAAACGCGGCCTAAACCGCGGATATCGGGTTCGCCAGTCATCGGGACCGGCTCGACAACGGGAGCAAGATGACTGACTGCCTTCGACTTCTTACGGAACAACATTCGCAACTCCAAACGCACGCCGCAGGGGACCGGAAACATCACAACCTATTATGGTTGCCACCCCGTTAATTTTCCCCCGCAAGCGTCAGAAAGTTATGTTTTGTTAACCATGCCGGGCCCCTAATCGCTTTCGATTAATTTGAACGCACGCGGATTCGGTTGATGCGGGGAGCTCGAATTCTATTGGCTTTGGCGGTCGCGCTGGCGGCCGCCGCATGCGCGCGTTCGCAGCGCTACGCGCTTGAGCCCGCGGGCGGTGAGCCGGCGATGACGCAGCAGTCCGAGGTGCAATCTTCCCCCGGCGGCGGGCGCGGCCTTTCCGGGTCGGGGCTGTTCTCGCGCTCGCCCTATGCGGCGCAGCAGGCTTACGCCCGGCAGCCTTACGCCCAACAAACTGACGCGCGGCAAACCTATCAGCCTGAGACCGCGCAAGGCGCGTCGCGTGGAAACGGATTATTCTCCTCGCGGCTGTTCTCCTCGCGCCTGTTCGAGCGCAGGCAGCCCGCCCAGCAGGCCCAAGCCCAGCAGGCCTATGCCCAGCAGACTTCCCAACAGGCGGCGCCCCAAGCGCAGGTCCAAGCCCAGTCACAAGCGCAGGATGGTAACCGCGGGCTGTTCAATTCGCGTAGGTCTACGCCGCAAGCCTATGCTTACGTGCCGCCGCAGGCGCAAGCCTCCTCCGTGATCCAATACAGCGCCCCGCAAGTCGCTGCGCCGCGCTATGCCGAGCCGCGATATACCGCCCCGCACTATGCCACAGCGCCTTACGCCTATGCCTCGGCCTCGCCCTATCAGCAGGCCTATACGCTCGATAGCGGCGACAAATTGCGCATCGTGGTGTTCGGCCAGGACGGCATCTCCAACACCTACATCGTCGATGCCGGCGGCAATGTGAACCTGCCGCTGATCGGCACGGTGGGCGCGCGCGGCGCCGGCACCCAGCAATTGTCGCAGCGCATCGCCGAGCGGCTGCGCCAAGGCTACGTGCGCGAGCCCCATGTCACGGTGGAAGTCGAGACCTACCGGCCGTTCTTCATCCTGGGCGAGGTCACCAATCCGGGCCAATACCCCTACGTCGCCGACATGACGGTGGAGAAGGCCATCGCCATTGCCGGCGGCTTTGCCCCGCGCGCCGCCAAGAACACCGTCGAGATCACCCGCAACGCCCCCGGCCAGTCGTTCAAGGGCCAGGTGCCCTTGAGCTACCCGCTCAGCCCCGGCGACACCCTCCTCGTCAAGGAGCGGTGGTTCTAGCGCGATGCAGCCGTTGAATATTCTGCATGTGTTCCGCGCGCCGGTCGGAGGGCTATTCCGCCACGTACTCGATTTGACGCACGAGCAAATCGCGCGCGGACACCGCGTCGGGCTGATCGCCGATCAGAGCACCGGCGGGCAACGCGCCGAAGAGGTGCTGGCTGAGCTCGAACCTTCGCTCGCGCTCGGCCTGACCCGCGTCCCGATGCGCCGCCATCTGTCGCCGAGCGATGCACTGGTGCTCGGACATGTCATGCGCCGCGTTGCGCAGACGCAGGCGGACGTCGTGCACGGACACGGCGCCAAGGGCGGCGCTTTTGCCCGCCTTGTCTTCGGCAACAAACGCGCCGTGCGCGCCTATACGCCGCATGGCGGCAGCCTGTTGTTCGGTCACAACACGCTGGCCGGGAAATTCTATCTGAGCACCGAGCGCGTGCTGATGCTGCGCGGCGATTTGTTCCTGTTCGAGAGCGCCTATAGCGCCAATATATTCCGCAACAAAATCGGCAATCCGCGCGGCCTGGTACGCATCGTCCACAACGGCGTATCGCGCAAGGAGTTCGAGCCGGTGGCGAGCCGGCCCGACGCGACCGATCTGGTATTTCTCGGCGAGCTGCGGCCGGTCAAAGGCATCGACGTGCTGATCGAGGCCATTGCCCAAATGCACGGCCATGGACAAAAAGTCACCGCCACGCTGGTGGGTGACGGGCCGGAACGGAAAATCTTGCAGCAGCAGGTCGAGCATCACGGCCTGGAAGCCGCGGTGCGCTTCATGCCGGCCATGGCGGCGCGTGACGCCATGACCCACGGCCGCATCATGGTGGCGCCGTCGCGCGCGGAGTCCCTGCCTTATGTGGTGCTGGAGGCGGCCGCGGCCGGCAAACCGCTGATCACCACGCGGGTGGGCGGAATCCCGGAAATCTATGGACCGCTATCCAATACCCTGGTACCACCTCTCGATGCCCTCGCCCTGGCACGTGCGATCGGCGAGGCAATGGGGCGGCCCGAGGCCATGGCGGAAAACACGGAAAAGTTGCGCCAACAGGTCATGGCGTCATTTTCAGTGGATACCATGGTCGACGGCGTCTTGAATGCCTACCAGACCGCCCTGGAAGTCCTCAGCAAAAACGGCCGCCGTTAACACTTATTCGGGCATTCCGATAAGCCTTTTTTGACACTCTTTCCCTAGAAATTACCGGGAATTAGAGACAATCCCTGCCGCTGCTCCGGGGGCTCGCGGACGGCTGATTGTTGGCCTCAGCCATGACCGATACCGATGTCCATCCTTCGATGAGCGCGCAGACGACTGCCGCGCTCCTTGCACGCCTGCGCGCGGCACCCCGCGCCGCATCAAAGACCCCCACGCTGACGCCGGAAGCCCTGGCGGTAGCCGCCAAGCCCGCGCCAGCCCCGATTTCGCCGATCGTGCTGGCGGGCTTTGTCCGCATGGCCGAGTTCGCGTTGATCCTGCTGACCGGCCTGGCGGTCTATGCCGCCTACCTGTCGCCGGGCGATGGCGTGTTCTGGCTCTACACCGTCGCGATCTTTGCGATCGCAACGCTCTCGATGTTCGCTTTCCAGACCGCCGACATCTATCAGGTGCAGGCGTTCCGCGGCCACGAAAAGCAGTACATGCGGTTGGCCTCGGCCTGGTCGGTGGTGTTCCTGATCGTGATCGGCGCCTCGTTCTTCGCCAAGACCGGTGAGATGTTCTCGCGCGTCTGGCTTGGCAGCTTTTACGTCAGCGGCCTCATCGCGTTGATGGCCGCGCGAAGGCTGTTGTTCCTGCTGGTACGCAAGTGGACGCGCGAAGGCCGACTGACCCGGCGCACGGTGATCGTCGGCGGCGGCCCGTCCGGTGAGGGCGTCATCCGCGCGCTGCAACGGCAGAAGGACTCCGGCGTCAAGATCATCGGACTGTTCGACGATCGCGGAGATGAGCGCAGCGGCGTGGACTGCGCCGGCGAGCGCAAGCTCGGCGTCGTCAACGACCTGGTCGAATTCGGCCGGCGTACGCGCGTCGATCTGGTGATCTTCTCGCTGCCAATCGCCGCGGAAGAACGCATCCTGCTGATGCTGAAGAAATTATGGGTGCTGCCGGTCGATATCCGGCTCGCCGCCCACAGCAACAAGCTGCAATTCCGGCCGCGCTCCTATTCCTACATCGGCAGCATGCCGGTGCTCGATGTGTTCGACCGGCCAATCGCCGATTGGGACGTGGTGATGAAATGGCTGTTCGACAAATTGATCGGCGGCCTCATGCTCTTGTGCGCGCTGCCGGTGATGGCGGTGATTGCGCTGGCAATCAAATTAGAGAGCCGCGGGCCGGTTTTGTTCAGGCAGAAGCGCTACGGCTTCAACAACGACCTGATCGAAGTCTACAAATTCCGCTCGATGTATGCGGATGCCGCCGACGCGAGCGCCAGCAAGCTCGTGACCAAGGACGATCCGCGCGTCACCCGCGTCGGACGCTTCATCCGCAAGACCAGCCTCGACGAACTGCCGCAACTATTCAACGTGGTGTTCAAGGGCAACCTGTCGCTGGTCGGCCCGCGCCCGCACGCGATCAACGCCAAGGCCGAGGCCCGCCTCTATGACGAGGCGGTCGATGGCTATTACGCGCGCCATCGCGTCAAGCCCGGCATCACCGGCTGGGCGCAGATCAACGGCTGGCGTGGCGAAACCGATACGCATGAAAAGATCCAGCAGCGCGTCGAGCACGATCTCTACTACATCGAGAATTGGTCGGCGCTGTTCGATCTCTACATCCTGACGCGAACGCCGTTCGCGCTGCTCAAGACCGAGAATGCGTATTGATCACCGCCCAAGACATCGCCATCCCCCAGCCCGCGTTGCATCCGCCGCGGGCGCCGGCGGCGGCATTCACCGAACGCCTGCTGCTCGTGGTGCTCTACGTCACGGTGCTGGCGAGTTCGGTCGCCTTCATCGAGCCCTCGCCACATGACGGGCTGATGGCTGTGTTGGCGCTCGCCTGCCTGATTGCCGGCGTGCGGTTTGATCGCCACGTCGCTTTGTTATTGCTGCTGCTGGTGATCTGGAACGTGGCCGGGCTACTCTCGCTGCTCAACGTGCCGGGCCGGGAGCAGACGGCGCAATATGCCGCCACCTCTGTCTATCTGGCATTGGCCGCGGTGATGTTTGCCAGCCTCCTTGCCCGCAACACCATGCCGCGCCTCGTCACGATGCGCGCGGCCTATGTGCTGACCGCCACGATCGTCTCGCTCGCCGGCATTGCCGGCTATTTTAATCTGTTCCCGCACGCCCACGATTTGTTCGCGCCGGGCGACCGCGCGCTCGGCGCCTTCAAGGACCCCAATGTGTTCGGCCCGTTCCTGATCTGGCCGACGCTGGTGGTGATCGAGCGAATGGTGACGCGCCGTATCGTCGTCAGCGACTTGCTGATATCCGGCATCTTGCTGCTCGCTCTGCTGTTGAGCTTTTCGCGCGGCGCATGGGTTCATATTGCGGTCTCTGGCGCGGTCATGATGGTGCTCGCTTTCGCAACCGCGCCAAGCGAGGGCGCCCGCTTGCGCATCTTCGCGATGAGCGCGGTTATCGTCGCGGCGGTGGCGGCTTTCATCGTTATCGCGCTGTCGTTTGACTCGATCGCCGGCATGTTCAAGGAGCGCGCCCAACTCATTCAGTCTTACGACGTCGGCAGCGTCGGCCGTTTCCGTCTGCAGGAGCTGGCGCTCGGCGATTTGCTCAAGTTTCCCAACGGCATGGGCCCGTTCGAATTCAACAGAACGCACGGGTCGCAACAGCACAACGTCTACCTGCAAGCCTTTCTGGTCTACGGCTGGATCGGCGGCATGGCTTATCTCACGCTGCTGGTATCGACGCTGTGGATGGCGTTTCGCACGATGCTGGTGCGCACGCCCTGGCAGCCTTATTTGATCTGCGCCTTCGCAGCCTTCGTCGGCGAGGTGCTCGAAGGCTTCGTGATCGACACCGATCACTGGCGTCATTTCTTTTTACTGCTCGGCATGGTCTGGGGTCTGGGGGCGGCGACGTTCAATCACGTTCGCAGCCGGCAAATTCAGGCGCCGGCGGGACGGCTCTCCCATGTCGGCGCTTGAATTTACAGCGAACACGCCGGTGCCGGGGCGGCGCAGCGCCTTGCGCAGGTTATGGCAGCGTCTACCGCAGAGCACGCGCGCCCAACTGTTGTTCGATGTCAGCCGCATGCTCGCCCCGTTGCCGGATGCAAATCCGCGCGGTGGACGTCCCCTTGGCATCGCCGGCCTATTCTCGACCGCCAGCGGGGTCGGCGAAGGGGCCCGGCTTGCGTATGCATCGCTGGATCGCGCCGGTTACGCGCCCGCCGCGTTCGATCTTAGCCCGGCCTTCGGCCAGGTCGAGTTTGCCGAGGCCGCAATCCGCCGCGCCCTGACGCCCGGCGCCGGCAGCCTCGTCGTGCATCACAACGGCCCTTATCTGCCGCACGCTTTATGGGCGCTCGGCCGCGCCCGCGTGCGCGGCAGGCGCATCATCGGCTACTGGGCCTGGGAACTGCCGCAATTGCCGGAAAGCTGGCGCGCGGGTTTCCGGTATCTGCACGAAATCTGGGTGCCCAGCACCTTCACGCGCGACGCCGTCGCCGCCGCCACCGATAAGCCGGTCCATGTGGTGCCGCACCCGCTGCCTCCGATGGCGGCGACGCCGAATATGCGCGGTAAACTCGGTCTGCCGGCCGATGCGCTGATCGTGCTCAACATTTTCCATCTCGGCTCGGCCTTCGCCCGCAAGAACCCCTTGGCCGCCGTCGCCGCCTTCCGCAAGGCCTTCGGCGAGTGCTCCGACCGTGTGTTGGCGATCAAACTGATCGACAATGGCGCCGCCGGCGCGCGGCGCGAACTCGACGCGGCCATCGCCGGCGCCGGCAATATTCGACTGATCGAGGGCATGCTGCCGGCAGCCGACATGGCGGGGCTGATGGCCGCCGCCGACATCGTGATCTCGCTGCATCGTTCGGAAGGCTTCGGCCTGGTGCCGGCGCAAGCCATGGCGCTGGGCAAAGCTGTGATTGCCACCGGCTGGTCCGGCAATCTTGACTTCATGAACAGCAATAATTCGGCGCTGGTGTCCTACGCCCTCATTCCCGTGCACGACCCGGAAGGCAACTTCAAATCCGGCGATCAGAAATGGGCGGAACCCAATGTCGATGAAGCCGCCGAATGGCTGCGCCGGCTCGCCGGCGACGCCGCTTTGCGCGCGCGCATGGGCGCGGCCGCCAAAGATGACGTCGCCGCGCAGCTTTCGCCCCAGCACTTCGCCGACGCGGTCGCCAAACTCATCGAAACCGGAGAACGCCGTTGATGTCGGTACCGCGGATTGCGATCAACGGCCGCTTTCTCACCCAGCGCTCGTCCGGCGTTCAACGATTTGCCATGGAAGCGATCAAGGCGATCGACGCCCTGCTTGATCGCGACTACGCGGCGCTCAAGGGACGCATCGAGATTTTCGCGCCGGAGAAGGCGCGCGATTTTCCGCTCAAGAACATCCCGCTCCGGCGCGTCGGATACACCTCCGGCTATGCCTGGGAGCAATTCGAGTTTCCGTTCCACGCCGCCGGCCGGCTGTTGCTCAATTTGTGCATGCTCGGCCCGCTGGTGACGCGCCACCAGCTCGTGGTCGTGCACGACGCCACCGTGCGGGCGCTGCCAGAAAATTTTTCGTCCCGCTTCCGCGCGGCCTATGGTTTTCTGCTGCCACGCCTGTGCCGGCGCGCCGAGATGCCGGTGACGGTCTCCGAATTTTCGCGGCAGGAGATCGGCAAATATTACGGCGCCGATATCGCCCGCATGCCGGTCTGCCACGAAGGCGGCGACCACATCACCGCGGTCGCCGCCGATCCGGCCGTGCTGACACGGCTCGATCTCGTCGGCCGCAAATTCTTCCTCGGTGTCGGCGTCGACTCGGCGAACAAGAACATCGCCAGGGTCGTCGAAGCCTTCCATCAGGCCGGACTCAAAGACACGGTGCTGGTGCTGACCGGCGCCAAGGACCCCAAGGTGTTCGGCCAGATCCGCCATATCCAGTCCGACGATGTGCGCATGGTCGGCTTTATCCCCGACACCGAGCTGCGCACGTTGTACGAACACGCGCTGGCGCTGGTATTTCCTTCGTTCTACGAGGGCTTCGGCCTGCCGCCGCTTGAAGCCATGACCTGCGGCTGCCCGGTCATCATCAGCGAGCAGCCGGCGCTCATCGAAGTGTGCGGTGACGTGGCGCTGCGCTGTCGCGCCGACGATGCCGCGCAAATCTCCCGACACATGCAGGCGCTTCATGCGGATTCCGGCTTGCGCGCGCGGCTGTCCGCGGCCGGCAAGCAGCGGGCGGCCCGTTTCACCTGGCAAGCGACCGCGCGCATGCTGCTCGACCATTGCCTTGCGCTCGATGCCAAGCGGGCGGCCTGACATGAAACGGCGCCTGATCTCCATTCCGTTCTTTCTGCTGCGGACCACCACCGCCGGGGCCGCGCTGGTCACCGGCCTGCTGCAAACTTACGTGTTCGCGCACGTGCTCAGCCCGCAGCGGTTTTCCATCTTCATCCTGGTCGCGGCGTTCGGCTATTCGCTCTGGCTGATCGACTTCGGCATCGTCAAGATCCTGTTCGTGCGACTGCGCGCCCGCTTCCTGGAAGGCGACCGCAGCGAGGCGGTCGCCGGCCACGCCACCTCGGTGGTATTGTTTTATTTCGGTTTGGTGAGCAGCGGCGCCCTGCTCTGCTTCGCGTTCACGGCGGCTGCTTCCGGCGCTTCATTGCGCGAAGCGGCCGAGTTCGGCCTGTTCTTCTGGTTCGTCGCGCTCAATCTGGTCTGGTTCGCGCTGCGGAATATTTCGATCGCGGTCGATGAATACGTGCTGTTCGAAGCGCTCGAAACGGTGCGCCGCGCCGGTTATTTCATCGGTCTGACGGCTGTGTTGTTCGGCCTACCGTTGCTCGTCATGCTGAACGCGCTGAACGCGCTGTGGGCCATCGTCGTGACCGTTTGCGTGCGGCGGATGATCGCGCGCGGCGCCTTGCTGCCGCACATCCGCGGCTTCGTTGCCGATTTTGTCGCATTTTTCCGCGCCAACAAGGCTCAGCTCATCCGCAGCGGCACCTTTGCGGCCAGCGAAATTTACGTCGGCAACTATCCCTATCTGATCGTGCCGATGCTGTTCGGCCTCGGCGCGCCGCCCATCATCCTCGACACGACGTTCAAGGTGTTCCGCGGCGGCGCCACCATATTCGGCGCGGTTTGCGACATGCTGGTGCCGCGCCAGACCAGCGCGCTGGCCGAACGCGACGGCCCGACTTTGGTGCGCGCCACACTGACGGCGGCGGCGCTTTGCAGCATCCCTGCGGCCGCCGGCTGCCTCGTCCTGATTTTCGGCGCCGACAAGCTATTCCATCTCCTGCTCGGCGATGCCGCGATCATGCCGCCGGCGGCTACGCCGATCCTGATCGCGCTGCTGATCGCCAGCCTCGCCTCGATGGTCGCCAACAGCGTGCTGGTGCATAACGGCTACTTCCGCGAAGTGGCGCGCATCGGCATGGGCGTGGTGGCGGCGATGACCTGTGTCGGCGCCTACGCCATGTTCGGACACGTCGATATCGTGCGCTTCCTCGCGTTATACGCGGCGACCTATTGCTGCGGCGCGCTGGTCACCGTGGCGCTGATGATCCGCGGTCCGTTCCGGCTCGCGCATCAGGCAAAATCGGGTGACAAGATCGGCGCAGCCGGAGCCGTACGTCCGCAAGGGGCCGTCTAGATTCCCGCGGTCTTGTGCACCAGCGACGCCGGAATGCTCTCGACAAGCACCGGCCGCCGCCTGACGCCGTTGAGCCAGCGCGTAACCGGGCGCTCGAAATACCAGAAGAGCGCCACCGCGACCGTCACGGCAACGGCAATCCCGATTGGAATGAACAGCCACAGCGGCATCGTCGCAGGCAGCGTCTTGTGCCAGCCGAGCGACATCAATCGCAGCAGGAATTCCTGGATCAAATAGAGGCTATAGGACGCATCGCCGATCAACAGCGCGGGCCACCAAAGCTTGCGGCTGTCGTCGATCTGCGGCCCGAGCGCGAGCGCGATCAAAATCAGGGTCGCGGGCATGGCCTCTGCCAACCGGCGGCCCAACGCCGTCTCAGCGCCGCCCGGACTCCACGACTGGAAGATCACCGTAAAGCCGATCGACATCAGCAGAACCGCCGACAGGCCGGAAAGACGGTAGCCGTTGTTGTAGGCGATACCGACAGCCGCGCCCAACAGAAAGCCGAGGATGATCGGATCGCCCAGAAGTTGAGCGTCACGCCCGAAAGCAAGCCGCCGACACGCGCGGCGACCAGAAGGCTCAGCGACCCGAATAGCAAGACCAAACCGAACCGGCGCCGGAACAGCAGCGAGGCAGCGAACACAATGTAGAACAACATCTCGAGATTGAGCGTCCAGCCGGGCGTCGCCAGCGGCCGGATATCGCCGGTCAGCCGCATGTAGGGCCAGAACAGATAAGACGCGGCGATATAGAGATAATCGCCCGGCGGCGCCTTGCTCAGGCTCGGTGCAAACAGCGCGACACCCAGCGCGCCCGTCGTCACCAGCCAATACAGCGGCACGATGCGGATGAGGCGGCGGCGCATGAAATCGATCGCCGCGGGCAGCGAGCCGAAGGCGCGCGCGCTGGTAACAACCATGATGAAACCGCTGATGGCGAAGAAAATCGGCACGCCCGCGCCCCACGGACCTTCATCGAACAGCCTGTTGCCGCCCGACGCCGCCGACAGACGCGCGGTCTCGATGCCGCAGTGATAGACCACGATCATCATCGCCGCGCAGGCCCGCAGGATTTGAATGTTCGGCAACTTCATTGCGATCTCCGCCGCGGGCTCACGAAACTGAT
This sequence comes from uncultured Alphaproteobacteria bacterium, assembly GCA_963703875.1. Lineage (GTDB taxonomy): Bacteria > Pseudomonadota > Alphaproteobacteria > Rhizobiales > Xanthobacteraceae > Pseudolabrys. The sequence goes on along the minus strand of CAVPFZ010000007.1, from coordinate 141,879 downwards.
GGCTACCGTGGATCGAGCACGGCAATTGCTAGCATCGGATGGCTTCGTGAAGTTAATTTCCTGGGATTAACTTTAAAGCGGGCGGTAAATCGCCGCGCTTCAATCGCCGCCGCGCGGCCGACTGGATTTACCATGTCATCCCCGGGATTCAGCGGCGCAATCTGCCGGCAAGTTCGCGCAGTCCGCTCGCAAGCGCCCAGAGGATCGGCGTCTGCTTGATCCAGCGCTTGAGCCGTTGCTTGGCCAGCATCGGGGCTGCCATCAGCGCGCCGCGCCAGCTCGCCGGCGCGATGAAATCATAGAGTTTGAGTTCGGTGTCGCACCAATCGCGCTTGTAGCGCTCGTCGCCGATGGTGAAATCGAAAATTTTCAGTCCGCGCTCGATAGCCATTCGCATCAAGTCGTGCAGATGCGCCGCGCCCGGCCCGAAGCGCGAGACCTCGCCGTCGTCGTAGCTGGCGAGCAGATGATAGTAGCGGCCGCGCCAGATCAGCCCAAGATTGATCGCCGCCCGCGTCGCGCCGACCTCGAGCCGGCTGACATGCACCATCGCCCGCGTCGCCGGGTCGGTGGCGAGCGCGCGATAGAATTCGGCGTGGCCCGGCTTGGCGAACAGATTGGCGACGCCCATGCGGGCAAATGAATTCGCCTTCTGCGTCATCAGCGTGTCGAGCGTACCGACGACGTCGCCGGCGGCAGGATTGACGAACCTGACCTCGCCCATTTCACCGAGCCGCTTGCGTTTGGTGCGGTCGCGCCGGCGTGTCGCCGACGAACGCTTGTCGGTATAAAATGCTTCCCAGTCGCCGCCGAGATGAGTCAGGTAGGCACCGCTCGGATTGATTATGCCGCCGAGGTACCGCATCGGATTTGGCTGCGCGCCGACCATCTCCGGCATTTTCGTCAGGTGGATCAGGTCGAAGCCAAGACGCGGATGGCTTTGCAGCAACTTCAGGATGTCTTGCCACAACGTCAGAAACCGCGGGCGATCGAACCGTTCCGAAAACTTTTGCGCCAGCACCGGCGCGTTGTAGTCGCATAAGTCGCCGGCGAGCCAGGTGAGTTCGCGGGCATTGCCGGCCGGGCAGATCGACAGCGGCAGCAGGAACAGGATAGCGCCGCCGGCGTCGCGCCCGACGACAATGGCGGGTGTCACGCCGGCGCGCGCGCCGATATGGCGCTGCCAGGTCACCAGCCAGTCGAAACTTTGGAAGACGGTCGCGTCGGTCTGCGGCTCGAAAGCGCGCCAATCTTTCTCGAGCGCCGCCAGATCCTCATAAACGCTGAGACGCACGTCGCCGGGAACCGCAGCCGCCGTGCGCGCCTGCATGCGCGCCGAGGCCGGCGGATCGTCGCCGAAATGCGCATCGAGCCGGGCTGGAACAACGTGGGCCATGGCCGTTTCTCGGTCGGGAACTCGTCCGGCACCGATTACGTCCGAGAGGCGTGCACAATCCGTTAATTCGGGCCTTCCGGCTGAAATGTCCGGGACTTGCATTGTTGCGCGGCTATGGGGGCATCCCTATAGTCCGCGCCGTTCCGGTCGGGGCGTGGCGCAGCCCGGTTAGCGCACCAGTCTGGGAGACTGGGGGTCGCGTGTTCAAATCACGCCGCCCCGACCAGAAACGCCCCTAAGGATAGGCTCCGTACACCAGCCAAATCGCCAGCAGATGCGCCGGATAAAAGGCATAGAACGTCCAGCGCGGCAAATGCGGGGTGAGGCCTGCGACTTGCGGGCTCGCGAGCAGGATCAAGGGCGTACCCAGAACGCCTAAGCCCGCAAGCGGGTAATAGGGCGCGACGTAAAAGTCGCTGAGCGCAGCCAGCACACAGATAATCGCAACTCCAGCCACACGGCCGCGCCCCCAGATGGCGTAGGCGGCGGCCATGCCGATTGGTGCTGTTGCGCCCGGATCGAGCCAAGGATGCAGCGCAAGCAATGAGGCAATGGCGATGGCAAGCGCCGGGTAATACCGGCGCCGGATCAGTTCGATCAGACCGACGCCGGCGGCAAGCGCGACCAGCACATTCGCGCGCATCGGCCAATGCGCGGTCACGGCGAAGTAGATCGGCTGCGTCAAGACGGCGGTGATGCAGAGCCACCACAGCATGCGCCTGGCGCGCTCCGAACCGCCAGCGGCAAGCCGCGCGACCATGATGGTTGTGAACAGCGGCACACAAGAGCGGCCGAGCACATAGCCCCAGTAGGACCACGGCAGCGGCCAGGCGAGCAGCACGTGATTCGCGACCATCAGAACGATGGCCGCGATCTTGGCGCCGTCCAGCCCGTCATCGCTGAAGATTCGCGTCCGTACGAGCGATGCGCCGGCGGCAACCCGCGGCCCGCGCGGCAGCCGATCGAGCATGCGCGTCAACGAACCGCTTCGGTGGCACGCAGCGCGTCGATCACGCCGGCGCCGATATCGCGTTTGTTGCCGGGGACCGCCCGCGCCGTCCGGATCAGATCGCGCCGCACCTCGTCGGGCGTGAGCCGCGGATTGCGCGCCAGCATCAGCGCCACCACGCCGGTGGCGTGCGCCGCGGCGACCGAGGTGCCGGTGGTGAACGCGTATTTGTCGTCGGGCGACGGCACCAGCACTTGCACGCCGGGCGCCGCCACCGCCACCTGCGGCCCGCGATTGGCTTGCGCCAGCAATTTGTCGTCGGCGTCGGTCGCGGTCACACCGATCACGTCCGGATCGGCCGCCGGATAAAGCGGCGGCGAATGCGGGCCGGCATTGCCGACCGCGGCGATCAGCACGATGCCGCGCGCGTGCGCCTTGGACAGCATGTCGCGGAACATCGTGTCGGGCGGGCCGGCAAAACTCATATTGACGATGCGGGCGCCTTTGCCGGCGGCCCAATCGAGACCCTTGAGAATATTGAACGTCGTGCCTTGCGCGCTCTCGCCTTCGCCGCCGAAAGCGCGAATGGCGAGCAGCTTCACTTTCGGCGCCACCCCGATGAGTTTGGCGTGCGCCGCGATCGCGCCGGCCATGCCGGTGCCGTGCATATGCGCCGGCGCCGGCGTGCCGAGCGTGTCGTATTCCTCGGCAACGACGCCGGCGAGATCGGGGTGCTGCGTATCGATCTTGGAATTGATCACCGCCACCAGCACGTCGTCGCCGTTGGTGATGCGGTGCGCTTCTATCAGATGCAGCTTGGGCACGACATATTGCGGGGGACCCGCATTCGCCGGCGCCGGCGGCTGCGACTGTCCGAAGCGATAGAGCCAATTCGGCTGCGCCGCCGAAATCCGACTAAAGGGCAAAAGCGCGCGCAGCGTGGCAACCACGGTCGCCCGATCGCCGATACGCAAGCGCAACAGCGTGCGGCCGGTGAGCGTGAAGCTCTGCGTCTCCAGCAGCGTCAATTGCAGGCGGCGCAAAATCACATTGAAATAATCCGGGGGCGTGCCGGATTCGAGTTCGAGCAGAATCTCGTTCGGCACGAAGGCGGTGACGCCCCGCCCCGGAATGTCGATGTGACGGTTGCTCGCTTGTCGCGGGCCTTGCGGCGGCGGATTTTGCGGCGGCGGGGTCGGTGTCACGACCGGTTCGGGGAAAATCAGCGGGCCCAGCAGCCAGCCGATCGGGCCGAGGAAGCACGACAGCGACATACGGCCGACTTCGATCTGCGTCAGTTCGCGGCCGAGCACGATGGTGCCGATCATCGGCGACACGGCGGCGCAACCAACGGTACCGAAGGCGATCCAGCCGAAGGTGGGGATCGGCCGCGTCGTCGTCACCGGCGGCGGCGGGGGTGGCGGCGGAGGCGGCGGCCCAATAATGGCGCGCGCCGGCGTCAGCGCGCACATCAAAATCGCGATCAGCAATAATGCGCCCGCCGCGACCCGTCGCATGGTCTTGCCCCTAAGCCTTACCGGCATCGGTATTCTATACCGGGGTTAGTTTGGCGCCATGGGGGTTCGGTTCAATCGGGCGTGAATTTCGCGCTGTTTTACGACCGTCAGAGGCCTATCCGGCGCGCTCGACCGCGGCGCCGATGAGCTTGCGGCACTCGGCGAGTTCATGCAGCACCGCATGCAACTTGCGCAGGTCCTCGCGCGCCAGCCGGCCGCCCAAGCCCGGCGGCGAAACGCGAACCGCCGCCGGGGCGGCGTCCGGCGGCGCCGGTTCGTCGGCCTCAAAGCTCGCGCGGTCGCCGGGCTCGATACGCGGCATCGGCGCGCTTTTGAGCGGCGGCTCGCGGCGTGTTTCCAGCTCCTCGCCGCGATCGCCGAGATCGCGGCCGATCAGCGACGACAGCCGGCGGCGCAGCCCACGCTGCTCGTCGGCCGGCTCGGCCTCCGGCGCGACGATATCTTCGGCAAAATCCTCATCTTCGGTCGCGCCATGCGGCGGCTGCGGGGCGCCCTCCTGCCAGACAACCTGCACGAATTTGGCGCCTTGCTCGCGCAAAATGCGCTGCACGCCGCGAATGGTGTAGCCCTCGCCGTACAGCAGATGCCGAATGCCGCGCAAAAGACTGACGTCGTCGGGCCGATAGTAGCGCCGCCCGCCGCCGCGCTTCATCGGCTTGATGTCGCGAAAACGGCTCTCCCAGAATTGCAGCACGTGCTGCGGCAGATCGAGTTCGTCCGCCACTTCACTGATGCTACGAAATGCGTCCGGCGCCTTGTGATCCAAAGCGGCCCCTCTCAGGTTTGAGTTGAACGCAATACTGAAACGAAACGAGCCCCGCCGCTTTATTCGGCGTGGCCGTTGATGCGATGCTTGAGGATCGCCGACGGCTTGAACACCATCACCCGGCGCGGCGAGATCGGGACTTCCTTGCCGGTCTTGGGATTGCGGCCGATACGCTGGCCCTTTTTGCGCACCACGAACGAGCCGAACGAGGACAGCTTCACGGTTTCCCCGCGCTCGAGACAGTCGGTGATTTCCTTGAGCACCAGTTCGACAAGCGAGGCGGATTCAGTGCGCGACAGGCCCACCTTTTGGTAGACCGCCTCGCAGAGGTCAGCCCGCGTTACCGTTTTACCAGACATCGCCTGCTCAGCCCCCGGCGAAGATATCCCGCTGAATTATCGACGATATTAGCATCAAACCCATGGGTCAACCGGGCGTTTGGCAATGTGACACGGGGCCGGCGCGGACTTAAGTCCTGCACCGCTCACCAGCGCAGCAGCGCCGAGCCCCAGGTGAAGCCGCCGCCCATCGCCTCCAGCAGCAGGAGATTGCCGCGCTTGATGCGCCGGTCGGTCACCGCGTCCACCAGCGCCAGCGGGATTGATGCCGCCGAGGTATTGCCGTGGCGGTCCACGGTGATCACCACCTTTTCCGGCGCGATGCCGAGCTTGTGGGCCGAGCCGTCGATGATGCGCTTGTTGGCTTGGTGCGGCACGAACCAGTCGATATCGGCCGCGCTGGTGCCGGTCGCCTTGAAGGCGTCTTGGATCACGTCGGTGATCATCGCCACCGCATGCTTGAACACCTCGCGGCCCTCCATGCGCAGATGGCCGACGGTCTGGGTCGAGGATGGCCCGCCGTCGACATAGAGCTTGCTGCGGTGGCGCCCGTCCGAGCGCAAATGGGTGGTCAAAATGCCGCGGTCGGCTGATGTTCCCGGCTGCTCCTGCGCCTCCAGCACCAGCGCGCCGGCGCCGTCGCCGAACAGCACGCAGGTGGTGCGGTCGTTCCAATCCAGGATGCGCGAGAAGGTTTCCGCGCCGATCACCAGCGCGCGTTTGTAGGCGCCGCTCTTGAGCATGCCGTCGGTCACGGCCAGCGCGAAGATAAAGCCCGAACACACCGCCTGCAGGTCGAAAGCGGCGCCATGGGTGATGCCGAGCCCGGCCTGTACCGACACGGCGGTGGCGGGAAAGTCTGGTCCGGTGTCGAAGTCGCCAGCACGATCAGGTCGATGGAGGCGGCCTCGATCTTGGCGTTGGCGAGCGCAGCCCGCGCGGCGTTGAGCGCGAGGTCCGAGGTGAGTTCACCCGCAGCAGCAATATGCCGCTCGCGGATTCCGGTGCGCTGCACGATCCACTCGTTGGTGGTCTGCACCGATTGGGCCAGCTCGTCGTTTGAGAGGATGCGCGCCGGCAAATAGCTGCCGCAGCCGATGACAACCGAACGCAATTGGGTCACGCAGATGCTCCGCCTGCGACGCGTGCGGTCGCGCTGGCCTTCTGGTCGCGCGCCATCGACTGGCCGATCTTGGCCAGCAGTTCGTAACGCACCATGTCGTATCCCATGTCGATGGCGGCAGCGAAGCCTTCGGCATCGGTGCCGCCATGGCTCTTGATCACGACGCCTTTGAGCCCGAGCAACACGCCGCCATTGGATTTGCGCGGGTCCATCTTGTCGCGCAGCGTTTGGAAGGCCGGTCGTGCCAGCAGATAGCCGAGCCGAGCCGCCCAAGTCCGGGTCATGGCTCCGCGCAGATATTGCGCAAACTGCCGGGCCGTGCCTTCGGCCGCCTTAAGCGCGATATTGCCGGCAAAGCCTTCGGTCACCACCACGTCGACCGTGCCCTTGCCGATGTCGTCGCCCTCGACGAAGCCGGCATAATCGAAATAGGGGAAATGGCCCTCGCGCAGCAGGCGCCCGGCCTCGCGCACCTCTTCAAGGCCCTTGACCTCCTCGACCCCGATATTGAGCAGGCCGACGGTCGGCCGTTCGATGTCGAACAGCACGCGCGCCATGGCGGAGCCCATGGCGGCCAAATTGATCAGATGTTCAGCGTCAGCCCCGATCGAGGCGCCCACGTCCAGCACCACCGACTCGCCCTTGAGCGTCGGCCAAAGCCCCGCGATCGCCGGCCGTTCGATGCCCTCGATCATCTTGAGATTGAAACGCGCCATGGCCATCAGCGCACCGGTGTTGCCGGCCGAGACCATGACGTCGGCTTCGCCCTTTTTCACGGCGTCGATTGCCAGCCACATCGAGGATTTGCCGCGACCATGGCGCAGCGCCTGACTCGGCTTGTCGTCCATGCGGATGGATATTTCGGTGTGCAGCAGCTTCGACCTGGCTTTGAGCCGGGGCAAGCCGTCGAGCAAAGGCTCCACGACCGCGCGGTCGCCGAAAATCAGGAATTCACTGTCGGGATGCCGGGTGAGCGAAATATCGGCGCCCGGCAGAACGACCGAGGCACCGTGGTCGCCGCCCATGGCGTCCAGCGCGATGCGAACCCGGTCAGGCATGGGTCGGCTTCAACGGGGCTGACACGGTCAGCGAAAATTTGGGGATTTGATGCACGGGGGCGACCATAACCGCTCGGCCACGGCAGACAAGACGGCTTGGACCGCCCGCCGCGAAAGCCCTCTTTTTCACGATTTTGCCCCGCCGGGGCGCTTTTTCAGCGCTTCCAGCACCGCAAATGGGCGTTCCCCGTTATCCTCGACCTTGGGAGCCGCAAACTGGACCCCCGATTTACGCGGGTACGGGTCGATGCCGAGGATCAAGAACTCAGCCGCCAACGCCCCCAAATCCAGCGTCTCGCCCACCAACGGCTCGGGCGGATCGTCGTCACGCTTTCGCTTGCGGGCGCTTTTAGGCCCAGGCTCAGCCTCACCCGCTTGCGGTGCAAATTCGAGATTGACCGCCTCTTCGATGGCGCTCTCAATCGGCTCAAGCGTCACCACGCAATTCTGGCCGACTTTGGCTTTGACCAGGCCAGTGATGGCAATCGCACTTCCCATTCGGGTCAAATCGAACACCGCCGAAAGCTGCGGCAAATCGCGCAATTGCGCGAGTTCGGCCAGTTCCGCACGCACCGCGGCCGGGGCCTCGATTTCGAGATGCAAACCAGTGTCGGGAATGTCTTCTACCGTCACCGGCACGCTCCATAAGCTGTCGGTTTTTTTCATTATAATCAGGCTCTTAGACTATGGTCGCGGGCAATCAAATCAGGATCCGGAAAGCAAAGTTCGCCGTGGCTGAGACTGGTGCTGTCCTGCACTGAGAGTTCACGTACGACCTCTCGCATATAGGCCGCAAGCCGCGGCGCGGCCGAGGCTGGCCCTCCATCGTAGATATTCCGTTCGAGCGCCGTCGCCAGCGCCCGCGTATCATCGGCGGTGAGCGCCGCCCGATAGGCCTGGGCGCGGCCATAAAAGGCCTCCCCCATGCGCCGCATTTCTTTGGGCACTTTCAGGTCGCCAATGCCCATTTCGCGCAAGTTATGGTCCATATCCTGGCAAAACCGGTCAAAAACGCCTTGTCCAAGGTCATGCAAACCGGGCTCCAGCGCCAAACGATCCAATACCAGCGCCAGATGCAGCACGATCAGGTCAAAACGGCCGTTAACCGTGTCCGCGACCGCGTAGTCGCGGTAAAAGCTCGGCAATCGCGCCTGCGCCACGATCATGCCATACAGGGTCGAAATGGTGTGTGCCTGCGCACGGCGGCGAAAAAGGGGGAAAATCATCGCGTTGGTTTGCCGCTGACCGGGGCCTGCCGCCCGGTACGGCAACGCCCGCGCCGATGCAAGATCGAAATGACGGTGTCGCGTTTGGGGTCCAAGACCAATCACAATCGACACGGGGCAAGCCTGTCCGCGCTGGCGCTTGCCTGCGCTTTGGCACTCGCCGGCTGCGGTAATTTCAGCGAGACGCTGCAGCGCGGCTATGTGCTGCAGGAAGGCGCCCTCGAGCAAATTCCGGTCGGCGCCACGCAGGAGCAGGTCCTGATCGTGTTGGGCACGCCCTCCACCGTCGCTACGGTGAACGGCGAAGTGTTTTACTACATCTCGCAGAAGTCGGAGCGCTCGGCGGCCTTCATGCCGCACGAGGTTGTCGATCAACGGGTGGTCGCGATTTACTTCGACAAAGATCGCCGGGTTCAGCGGCTGGCCAATTATGGCTACAAGGACGGAAAAATCTTCGACTTCTTGTCGCAAACCACGCCGACCGGCGGCCAGGAGCTCAACTATCTCCGCGGTATCTTCAGGAACATGACGCTCGGATTGTAGCGAACGCAACGCGCGATAAAAAAGGCCCGCGCCGGAACGCGGGCCTTTTGTTTTTTATGCGGCGCGCAGCGGGTTGTCAGTGCGCGAGCACCGCCAGCAACAAAAGCGCCACGATATTGGTGATCTTGATCATCGGGTTGACCGCAGGTCCCGCCGTATCCTTGTAGGGATCGCCGACGGTATCGCCGGTCACCGCCGCCTTGTGGGCATCGGAACCCTTGCCGCCGTAGTGGCCGTCCTCGATATATTTCTTGGCATTGTCCCAGGCGCCGCCCCCGGACGTCATCGAGATGGCGACGAACAGGCCCGTCACGATCACGCCGAGCAACATGGCGCCGACCGCCGAGAAGCCGGCCGACTTGCCGACGGCGCCGCCGCCCGCGATCAGATAGATCACGAAATAGACGACGATCGGCGAGAGCACCGGCAGCAGCGACGGCACGATCATTTCCTTGATCGCCGCCTTGGTGAGCATGTCGACGGCGCGGCCGTAGTCCGGCTTGTCCTTGCCCTTCATGATGCCCGGCTTCTCGCGGAATTGCCGGCGCACTTCCTCGACGATGGCGCCGGCGGCGCGGCCGACCGCGGTCATGCCCATCGACGCGAACAGATAAGGCAGCAAGCCGCCGAACAAGAGTCCGACCACGACGTATGGATTGGTCAGCGCAAAGTCGAGCTGAATGCCCTGGAAGTAAGGATGCGTCGCGGCGTTCTTGGAGAAGAACAGCAGGTCTTGGTTATAAGCGGCAAACAGCACCAGCGCGCCCAAGCCGGCCGAGCCGATGGCGTAGCCCTTGGTGATCGCCTTGGTGGTGTTGCCGACCGCGTCGAGCGCGTCGGTGAACTTGCGAACGTTTTTCGGCAGACCGGCCATTTCGGCAATGCCGCCGGCATTGTCGGTGACCGGACCGAAAGCGTCGAGCGCCACCACCATGCCGGCCAGCGCCAGCATCGCGGTCACGGCGATGGCGATACCGAACAAGCCGGCCTGGCCGTAGGACACCAGAATGCCGGCGATAATGACGATGGCCGGCAGCGCGGTCGATTCCAGCGAGATCGCCAGGCCCTGGATGACGTTGGTGCCGTGACCGGTGACCGAAGCCGCCGCGATCGACTTCACCGGACGGAATTGCGTGCCGGTGTAGTATTCGGTGATCCAGATGATCAGGCCGGTCACCACCAGGCCGACGACGGCGCAGACGAACAGCGACTTGCCGGTGAAGGCAACGCCGGCAATCGAACCGAAGCCGATCAGGTAATCGGTGACAAACCAGATGGCAATCAGCGAGAGCACCGCCGAGGCGATGAAGCCCTTGTAAAGCGCGCCCATGATCGACTGGCTCTTGCCGAGCCGCACGAAGAAGGTGCCGATGATCGAGGTGATGATGCAGGCGCCGCCGATGGCGAGCGGATAGGTCATCATGTTGGCGAGCACCGGCGTGCCGGCGAAAAAGATCGAGGCCAGCACCATGGTGGCGACGATGGTCACCGCATAGGTCTCGAACAGATCGGCCGCCATGCCGGCGCAGTCGCCGACATTGTCGCCGACGTTGTCGGCGATGGTCGCGGGATTGCGCGGATCGTCTTCCGGAATGCCGACTTCCACTTTGCCGACCAGATCGCCGCCGACGTCGGCGCCCTTGGTGAAGATACCGCCGCCGAGACGGGCAAAGATCGAAATCAGCGAGGCGCCGAAACCGAGCGCGACGATGGCGTCGATCACGACGCGATCATTGGGCGCCTTGTGCAGCGTGCCGGTGAGAAAGCCGAAATAAAGCGTGACGCCGAGCAGCGCCAGCCCGGCGACCAACATGCCGGTGATGGCGCCGGCCTTGAAGGCGAGCTCCAACCCGCCGGCGAGCGACTTGGTGGCGGCTTGCGCGACACGCACGTTGGCGCGCACCGACACGTTCATGCCGATAAAGCCGGTGGCGCCCGACAGGATCGCACCGACGGCAAAGCCTACCGCGACCAGCCAGCCGAGCGTGAAGCCGAGGATGAGGAAGATCACCACGCCGACAATGCTGATTGTCGTGTACTGGCGCTTGAGATAGGCCTGCGCGCCCTCGCGCACGGCGGCCGAAATCTCCTGCATCTTCTTGCTGCCGGCATCGGCGGCGAGCACCGAGCGAGTCGCCCAGATGCCATAGAGGATCGCGAGCACGCCACAGCCGACGATCATCCACAATGTATTCATGGTTGCCCTCAACTTCGTTTGATATGGCAGGCGGAAAAACGCTCCCGCCGGCACAGGAGCGTCGAGGATGGCCGCTTTGAGGGCGCTTCACCCCGACCGGAAAAGCGCGCGGATATAGCCAAAAATGCGCGGCCGATGCAATGCCGGAAAACGTGCCGAAAACCGGGACTTCTCGCGCCTGTGGAAGACTCAGACCGGCGCCATCCGCTTGCCCGCCATCAGCCATGCCAACATCGCGGCGGCGATGAAGACGGTCGGGAAGATCACGGCGTTGACCGCCTGCCAGCCGAGATATTCGAGCAATTGACCGGAGGAGAACGAGCTCACGGCCATGCTGCCGAAAATAAGGAAATCGTTGAACGCCTGCACCTTGTTGCGTTCCTGCGGCCGGTGGCAGCGGGTCACCATGGTGGTGGCGCCGATGAAGGCGAAATTCCAGCCGAGCCCGAGCAGCACCAGCGCGCCCCAGAAATGCGCCACGCTGATGCCGGTGTAGCCGACCACCGCGGCCGACGCGATCAGCGCCAGGCCGACAAAAGTCATGCGCTCGACGCCGAAACGCGCGATCAGCGCCCCGGTGACGAAGCTCGGCGCATACATCGCCAGCACATGCCACTGGATGCCGAGCGAGGCCTCGGTCACCGAATGGCCGCAGCCGACCATCGCCAGCGGCGCCGAGGTCATCATCAGGTTCATCGTGGCATAGCTCGCGATGCCGCAAGCGACCGCGACGATAAAACGCGGCGTGAGCGTGATCTCGGCGAGCGGGCGCGAATGTTCGGCGGCTCTCGCCACGACCGGCGGCACCTTGACGAAAACCAGCACGCCGGCGGCGAGCAGCGCGCAAACCGATTGGCCGATATAGCTGGCGGCGAACAGATGCGCCGGCAGCAGATCCTTGGTGAAAATCACGAGTTGCGGCCCGATCACCGCGGCGAATACCCCGCCGGCCAGCACCCAGGACACCACTTTCGGCCGGAACGCTTCGCTCGCGGTATCGGCGGCGGCGAAGCGGTATGAATTATGCGCGGCGGCATAGAGCCCACCGCAAAACGTTCCCACCAGCAGCAGCCAGAAATTGCCACTCATCACCGCCGAATAGGAAATCAGCCCGGACAGGATGCCGAAGGCCGAGCCGGTCTGCAGCGCGAAGCGGCGGCCGAACCGGCGCGCCAGCGCGCCGACCGGCAGCGTGCCGAGCCACATGCCCATCACCATGGCGGTGATCGGCAAAGTGGCGAGCCCTTTGTCGGGTGAGAGCACCGCGCCGACGATCGACGCCGTCGAGACGATGACGGTGTTGTTGCCGCCGGCCAGCGCCTGCGCCACCGCCAGCACCACGGCATTGCGCCGCGCCAGACCGTCGTCCACGTGTGCGTGCAGGATAGGTTCGGCGACCGCCGACATGGCGTATAGGCTCCCGGAAGGCAGCCCTTGTAGCGGCGAAACAGGTGAATCGCTACCGCGCACAGCGCAGATCAGGGATGATCTTTGTTGAAGAATGCCATTTCGCGGAGCGATTGTTCTTAGACGGTTGGTCGGCTTGCCTTCCCCGCTCATTCCCGCGAAAGCGGGAATCCAGTTCTTTGAAGCGTCGCCCGCAACCCCTGGACCCCCGCTTGCGCGGGGGTGAGCGGAAAACATTTTAATCGTTGCGCTCGAACCGCCAGCGGCCGGGATGGCGGATGACCGCCTCGCGCGCTTCGGCCAGCGAGCGCGCGCCGATCTGGCCGAGCGAAGAGCGCAATTCGTCGACGTAAAGGTCGATCAGATGTCCCGGACCCTCGTCGCCGAGCGCGCCGACCGCCCATAGAAACGACTTGCCGGCAAAGGCGGCATCGGCGCCGAGCGCCAGCGCCCGCATCACGTCCTGGCCTGAGCGAATGCCGCTGTCGAGCACGACGGTGGCCTTGCGGCCGACGGCTGAGACGATCGCCGGCAGCACGTCGATCGAGGGCGTGAGCGCCTCGATCTGGCGGCCGCCATGGTTCGACACCCAGATGCCCTCGATGCCGAGCGACACGGCCTTCTCGGCATCGGCCGGATGCAGCACGCCCTTGACCAGCATCGGCCCCTTCCAGCGATCGCGATAGCGCGCGACTTCTTCCCAGGAGAACACGCCGCCCATGTTCTGGCGGGCAAAACGGATCACTTCATTGGTGCTGGCGCGCGCGCCGGCATAAGGGCGAATGGTGGCGAAGCGCGGATAGCCGTTGCGCAGCAGCGCCATCAGCCAGCGCGGCCGGATCAGCATCTCGTAAATCATGCGCAAGTTCGGCTCGAACTCGCGGCCGAGCCCGGCGTAGGATTCGCGCGTGCGCGTGGTGCGCACCGGCACGTCGATGGTGAGCGCCAGCGCTTTGACGCCAGCCGCGGTCGCGCGCTTGATCAGGTCGAAGCCGATGGCGTGGTCGTTCTCGTAGAAGCGATAGAGCTGGAGCCAGAACACGTCGGGCGCGACCTTGGCGACCTCCTCGATGGTGGCGCCGCCGGCGACGCCGAGCGTGTAGGGAATGCGCGCGCGTTGCGCGGCTTTGGCCATCAGGAGGTCGGCGCCCGGCCAGACCAGCGAGGGCCCGCCCATCGGCGCGATGCCTATTGGCGCCGAATAACGCGTGCCGAATAATTCCACTTCGGTCGGCGGCACGGTGGTGATCGCGCCGTAGCGCGGCACCACCTTGATGGCGTCGAATGCCGCCCAATTGTCCTTGATGCCGGTATCGGCGCCGGCGCCGGTGTCGCCATACTCGAACGAGAACTTCGGTACGTTCTTCGGCGCCCGCGCGCGCAAATAGGCCGAGGACGGAAAGCGCTTATGCAAAGCCTGGAAATTCGGGTTGAGTCCCGAGGGCATCTGCGCCAGTTCTTTTTTCGCCGTCAGGTCGTCCATGGTCCATGTCCTCAGGAATGTAACGCCTAGCTTATTTCAGAAATGGCTGAAAGAGGCGCGCTTGAACGAGAGCGGCTTGCCGTCGGCCAGAAGGCGGGCGCCCTCGCCAGCTTTGATTTCGCCGATTTCGGTCACGACCACGTTGGCGGCTTTTGCCGTGGCGCGGAAAGCCTCCGCCTTGGCCGCGGGAATCGCGCAGATAATTTCGTAGTCGTCGCCGCCGGTGAGCGCTGTTTCCAAGCGCGCCGGCTCGGCCGCGATCACCGCCTTGGCCGCATCGGAAAGCGGCACTTTGCCGATGTCGATGTCCGCCGCCACGCCGGAGACGCGGCATAGCTTGGTCAAATCGCCGGCGAGACCGTCCGACACATCCATCGCCGCCGAGGCATGCGAGCGCACGGCTTCCGCCAACGCATTGCGCGGTTGCGGCAGCAGATAACGCGACAGCAAATGCTGGCGCAGGGCGTCGCTGAGCTTCCAGGACGCGCCTTTGCGCAGCGCGAGGCCGAGCGCAGCATCGCCGATGGTGCCGGAAACGAACACACGGTCGCCCGGCTTGGCGCCGGCGCGCTGGACCATGGTGCCTTCTGGAACGCTGCCGAACATGGCGATGGAAATCGTGATCGGGCCGCCCGTGCGGACGGTGTCGCCGCCAAACAGCGGACAGGAAAATTGCGCCGCGTCGGCGCGCAGCCCCTCGACGAAGCCGGTAAGCCAGTCGTCGCCGACATCTTTCGGCAGCGCCAGCGACAACAGAAAGCCAAGCGGCTTGGCGCCCTTGGCCGCGAGATCCGACAAATTGACCCGCAGCGCCTTGCCGGCCACCGACGGCGCCGCGTCATCGGCAAAAAAATGCACGCCGCCGACGATGGCATCGGTCTTGAGCACCAGGTCGCAGCCCGGCGGCGGCTTGATGAAAGCGGCGTCATCGGACAGTCCGAGCGCGCCAGGATGGGTCGCGATCGGCGCAAAGAACCGCGCGATCAGACGATCCTCGGCCGAGCTATCGTCGTTTGTGGCCATAACATCACCCGGCGAATTCAGCCGCGCGCATCTGGCGCGCCAACTGGTCAAGCACGGCATTGACCATGCCGGTCTCGTCGCGCTCGACGAAGGCGGCGGCGACGTCGGCATATTCCGACACCACCACGCGCGCCGGCACGTCGCGGCGATGGTCGAGTTCGTAAGCGCCCGCGCGCAACGCCGCGCGCAGCACCGCCTCGATGCGCTTGAGCGGCCAGCTTTTCGCCAGCGCCTCGTCGATGATCGGATCGAGTTCGCGCTGCTCGCGCACCACGCCCGACACGATGTCGCGGAAGAACGCCGCCTCAGCGGGAAGATATTGCGCGCCTTCGACCTCGCGGCCGAGCCAGTTGGCCTCGAATTCGGCAAGGATCTCGTTTAAGCCGGTACCGGCGAGATCCATCTGGTAGAGCGCCTGCACCGCCGCCAAGCGCGCCGCGCCGCGTTTATTCGCCTTGCGCGCGTCCTTGTCGCTAAGGGGCGCGCTCTTGGCCATTATTTGCCCGCGAGTTTGCGTTTGAGCGCGATCATGGCCAGCGCCGCGCGCGCCGCGCTGGCGCCCTTGTTGCGGCTGTCGGGCGTGGCGCGCGCTTTCGCCTGCGCTTCGTTGTCGCAAGTCAGAATGCCATTGCCGAGTGGGAGCTGCCGGTCGACGCTCAAATCCATCAGCCCGCGCGCCAACTCGTTCGACACCAGTTCGAAATGATAGGTTTCGCCCTGGATGACGCAGCCGAGCGCCACCACGCCGTCATAGGGCGCGCGCTTGGCGGCATCGAGCGCCATGGCGATGGCGGCAGGAACTTCGAGCGCGCCCGGCACCGTGACGCGCTCGTAACTCGCGCCCGCCTCATCGAGCACGTGGGTGGCGCCCGCCAGCAGCGCGTCGGCAATATGATTGTAGAAGCGAGCTTCCACGATCAAGATGCGCAGCGTGTCGCGCTTTTTCGCGCCGCTTTTCTTTTTGGCCATGTTTTATTTGTCCTTGTTGGCCCGCGTGGTAGCAAGCGCACGCGCGGCGAACAAGGGTTCTTCTCTATTGGCGCATGATCTTGTCCGAAAACCGGTACCCACTTTTCGGGATCATGCGTTATTTCGTGTCCATCAGCCGCGCAGCGTAGCGCGCCATGGTGTCGATTTCGAGGTTGACGTCGTCGCCCTGGCGCAAGGCACCGAAAGTCGTGACCTTAAGCGTGTGCGGGATGATCAGCACCGAAAACGCCTCGCCCGTGACATCGTTGATCGTGAGCGAGACGCCATCGAGCGTCACCGAACCCTTGGGCGCGATGAAACGTGACAATTCCGCCGGCGCGCGCAGCGCAAAGCGCGCCATATCCGTCAGGTCCTCTCGCGCGATGACGTTGGCGAGGCCGTCGACGTGGCCGGCGACCAGATGACCGCCCAACTCGTCGCCGAATTTCAACGGCCGTTCGAGATTGACCTTGCTGCCGTGCCGCCAGCGCCCGACCGTGGTCAGCGCCAGGGTCTCCGCCGCGGCGTCGACCGCGAACCACGCGCGGCCATCTTCTTCGCCTGCCCCCACCACCGTCATGCAGACGCCGGAACAGGCGATCGAGGCGCCTTCGATCAATTCGGCGCGCGGATAATCGCAAGCGATGGTGATGCGGTGCAGATTGCCGGCGCGCGGTTTGACCGAGCGCACCTCACCCAGAGCGGTGACAATGCCGGTGAACATTTTAAGCCCGCTCGAATATTTCTAACGTATCGGCTCCGAGCTTCTCCCGCCCGCGCGAATGCAATTGTCCGGTCAACCCGTCGATCGGCATGCCCTCGAGCGGTTCGATGCCGGTGGCGCCGATCGACTTCTCGCCGCGCAACAGCGCCAATTCGTCCACCAGATTGGCCGCGGCAATGGCGCCGGCGACGCGCGGTCCGCCCTCCACCATCAGCCGGGTGATGCCCTGCCCGGCCAAGGCTGTTAGAATTTCTTCAACGTCGAGCCGCCCTACCACCTCGCCGACGCGAAAAACCTTGCAGCCTTTCTGCTCAAGGATTTCCGCGGCGATAGCCGAAGGCTTGCTCGAGGTGAACACCCAGGTCGGCGTATCGCGCACGGTTGCCACCACCGAGGTCGACAGCGGCAGCGTCAATTTGGCGTCCAGCACCACGCGCACCGGCGAGCGCTGTTCCATGCCCGGCAGCCGGCAGGTCAGTTGCGGATTGTCCGATAGCACCGTACCGATGCCGACCAGAATGGCGTCGCTCGCCGCGCGCATCTGGAATACGCGGGTGCGCGCTTGCTCCCCGGTGATGGCGAACGGCTTGCGGGAGGCCAAGCCCGCTTTGCCGTCGGCCGACAGCGCCAGCTTGAGCGTTACATGCGGCCGGCTTTTGGTGACGCGCATGATGTGCCCGGCGTGAACGCGGCGCGCCTCCTCGGCGCCCAGTCCGATATCGACAGCGATGCCCTTGGCGCGCAACTTCTCGTGGCCCTTGCCGGCGACCTCCGGGTTGGGATCCTCCAGCGCCGATACCACGCGCGCAATGCCGGCCCTGATGATCGCATCGGCGCAGGGCGGCGACTTGCCCTGATGCGAGCACGGCTCGAGCGTCACATAAATGGTCGCGCCCTGGGCATTTTTCCTGGCCTGGCGCAGCGCCTCGACCTCGGCGTGCGGGCGGCCGCCAGATTGCGTCCAGCCGCGGCCGACGATGACGTTATCCTTGACGATAACCGCGCCGACCGCCGGATTGGGCCAAGTATTGCCGAGCCCGCGCCGTCCGAGCGTGAAGGCAAGCTGCATGAAGCGCGCGTCGTTACTATTGTCATTCCGGGGCGCGCCGCCAGGCGCGAGCCCGGAATCCAGGGCTGCTGTGCTCATCGTTTATGACTCGTAGCTCTGGATTCCGGGCTCCCTCGCTTCGCTCGGGCCCCGGAATGACAAAAATAGAAACTCATTTGCGCGCGACCGCCGGTTTGGCGTCCTCGTCGCCCGACAACTCATCGAGCGCGGCGCGGAAGTCCTTGGCCTCGCGGAAATTCCGGTACACGGAGGCGAAGCGCACATAGGCGACGTCGTCGAGCCCGCGCAGATGCTCCATCACCAGTTCGCCGATGGTCTCCGAGGTGACTTCGTTCTCGCCCATGCTCTCGAGCTCGCGCACGATCTTCGACACTTCTTGTTCGATGCGCTCCGGATCGACCGAGCGCTTGCGCAGCGCCACCTGCACCGAACGCATCAGCTTGTCGCGGTCGAACGGCACGCGGCGGCCGTTGCGCTTGATCACGGTGAGCTCGCGCAACTGCACGCGCTCGAAGGTCGTGAAGCGGAAATTGCAGGTGAGACAGACGCGGCGGCGGCGGATCACCGCTGAATCCTCGGTCGGCCGCGAATCCTTCACCTGGGTATCGAGGCTGGCGCAACTCGGGCAACGCATGGGTAACGCCTCAGTTTAATTTTTTGACCATTTCGACAAACTCGGGCTCAATCCAAATCGTGTGCATGTATGATGGTTCGCCCACCACTTCGCCCACATCAAGCTTAACAAAGCCGCCGTCGAGTTCGGTGATGGGAAAGCATCGGCCGAAGTAAAGTTCGAAAAGTTTTTTCGTGCGCAGGTCGGCGTCATCCCGCAAACCTGCAGGGCTTTTAACGAGGCGTACGATGTCACCAGCCTTCATGTACCCGCGTCCGTCAGCTGTGATAAATCGGAAATCTGGAAATCAATGCCTTCACTTTATCGCGCACCGCGGCCTCGATCAGGGAATCCTCTTCGACCTTCTTCTGCGACAGTACATCGAGCACTTCGACGATCATCTCGCCGACGGCGCGGAATTCCGCGATGCCGAAGCCGCGTGTGGTGCAGGCCGGCGTGCCGAGCCGAATGCCTGACGTCACCGTCGGCTTTTCCGGATCGAACGGGATGCCGTTTTTGTTGCAGGTGATGTGGGCGCGGCCGAGCGCCAGCTCCGACACCTTGCCGGTGAGCCGCTTGGGCCGCAGGTCGACCAGCATCAGATGCGTGTCGGTGCCGCCGGAAACGATATCGAGGCCCTTCGACCTGAGCGTTTCGGCCAAGGCCTTGGCGTTCTCGACGACATTCTTGACGTAGCTGCGGTAGCTTGGGCGCAGCGCCTCGCCGAACGCCACCGCCTTGGCGGCGATCACATGCATCAGCGGTCCGCCCTGCATGCCGGGGAACACCGCCGAATTGAGTTTCTTGGCGATCGCTTCATCGTCGGACAAAATGACGCCGCCACGCGGGCCGCGCAGCGTCTTGTGCGTGGTCGTCGTCACCACATGCGCGTGCGGGAATGGCGAGGGATGTACGCCGCCCGCCACCAGGCCGGCAAAGTGCGCCATGTCCACCATCAGCAGCGCGCCGACCTCGTCGCAGATTTCGCGAAAACGCCGGAAGTCGATGATCCGCGGATAGGCCGAGCCGCCGGCGATGATCAGCTTCGGTTTGTGCTCACGCGCCAGCTGCGCGACCTCGTCCATGTCGATGCGCTGGTCGTCGCGCCGCACGCCATAGGGCACCGGCTTGAACCATTTGCCCGACATGTTGACCGGCGAGCCGTGAGTGAGATGCCCGCCGGCGGCGAGGTTCAGCCCCATAAAGGTATCGCCCGGCTGCAGCAGCGCGAAAAAAACTTCCGCGTTGGCGGACGCGCCGGAATGCGGCTGCACATTGGCGAACTGGCAGCCGAACAATTTCGTCACGCGTTGGATCGCCAGCGTCTCGGCGATGTCGACAAACTGGCAACCGCCGTAATAGCGTTTTCCCGGCAGGCCCTCGGCATATTTGTTGGTGAGAACCGAACCTTGCGCCTCCAGGACGGCGCGCGAAACGATGTTCTCCGAGGCGATCAGCTCGATCTCGTCGCGTTGCCGGCCGAGTTCCGCGTTGATGACCGCGTCGATTTCGGGATCGACCTCGGCCAGGGACGCTGAAAACAAGGCTTCCACATCGCTGGTGATTTTAGGCTTCGACGTGGCCGACATCACGATCTCCTGGCGCCAGGGCAACCGGCGCCGACAGGTGAGGAAACTCCGGGATTGCGCTCGGAAATAGCATATCGCCCTTAAAGCGCCAAGCATTGGGTGTGGAAGGCTGCGTGGGCGCAATATCTAGGGCCTGGTCGGGCTTTGCATAATAACCCTCAATTTAGCGCCTGTTTTTGTGCAGGTGATGTTTCTGCCCAAAAAATCGTGCTGATGCCGAGTTCGTAGGATTCTTGGATCAAGCAGCAGATGTTGTGGCAGATGATTTTGCAGAGGACTTCGTTTTTCATCGACACGTCCGTCTTGCTGCGGACATGATCGCGGAACTTGGCCTTTATCATCGAGAACGTGGATTCCACGTTGCTGCGCTTGTGGTAATGCCGCAAGAATTGGTCGCGGTTGAAATTGTAGTAGTGGAACATCTTTTGCCACATCCCGCTTCCGCCGCCGGTACGGGTTTTCTTGAAGGTGATGTAGGGCGTCGCGCCGTGTAGCTCGATGGCCTTGTAGTTTGACCGGCTGCCATAGGCTTTGTCGGCTGACACTTCCGAAAGATTGAAATTCTTGGCGGTCGCGTCCACAAGCGCCGGAAGCATCTGAGTGTCGGACGTATTTTTATGTTTGATTTCGACTGCGGTGACGATGTGGGTCCGCACGCCGCACATCAGATGGCATTTGATCCAATCGTGCTCTTGGCGAACCTCGCCGTATTTGTGGTCGAACCAGCGCGTAAACCGCGACGTTGAGAAACC
The DNA here is from genome assembly GCA_963703875.1 of uncultured Alphaproteobacteria bacterium. Classification (GTDB taxonomy): domain Bacteria; phylum Pseudomonadota; class Alphaproteobacteria; order Rhizobiales; family Xanthobacteraceae; genus Pseudolabrys. The sequence goes on along the minus strand of CAVPFZ010000007.1, from coordinate 121,116 downwards.
GGACGAGTCCACCGCGAAGTCAACCTCAATCGCTTTCAGCGGCAGGCTGCTTTCCGTGATTAAGTTTTGCAGGACCGGAGTGAGTTCCGGATTTTCCAGATAATTGAAAATCGAATTGAAGTGTGGAGTTTTTGTGATGAAGCCTTTGGCTTTGGCCTCGCGCAAATCGGTCATGAAGCGGCGACCGGACACCGTCGAATAGATTTTGAACACGGCTGAGAACAGCGCGTCTTGAATCGGCAAGCGCGGTCGTCCGCTTTTCGGTTGCGGAAGCTCGGCAACGCCGCTGCACAGGTCACGAAGCAACTCTTGGAATTTTGCTTTTTCGTTCGTCTGTGCGGCGTTGTATGAACGCCAGTCCTGCGGATACACCCGCCTCACCGTTTCTTGCACCGTCATCGTTTCCGTGACGGTCGTTGATCCATCCAAATTGTTGTCGCGCTGAATGACGTATTCGACAGCGAACAAGTGCTTGCATTTGAAGCCGCCGTCGGCGTTGTCGAGACAGGTGCAGCGCGGCGTCTTGATGTCGGGGAAAACCGAGTAGCGTCCTTTGCCGGATTGAGAGGGGACGAGCCAAGCCCGGCCCTTTCTCTCGATTTTGGCGGTGGCAGGGATCTCCAGACCCCGTTGCTGCCGCGACTCCCCGTACATATCCAACATGACATTCTCTCCCTTATCTGGGAGTATCATATCATATATGGGATGATTGTAAAGAGAAATATATCGTATATGATAGGTATTGTTCATATACGGGAGGATGATTATGGCGACAAAAAACCCCTCTTGGGAGGATCGGGCCAAGCGGCTGTTGAAGGCCGAACTGGCGCGGGCTGATGTAGGATACGGGGATTTGGCCGATCTCCTCAAAAAGCACGGCATGAAAGAGACAGCGGCATCCATCGCCAATAAGATCAGCCGGGGCACGTTCTCGGCCACGTTCTTGCTGGCGTCGCTCGTTGCGATTGGCGCGGAGACGGTACGAATGGAAGATATTTGATTTTGAGAATGGTGATTTAAGGATGCTAAAAATGCTCCAAATAGCCGCGATATTTTCAGCGGTGGTATTCTTTCTGACGATAGCTGGATTGGCTTATTATTCATCGCAGCCACCCACCTACCCAAGCGCCCAGCAGTCCGCCACTCAGCCCCACAACGAACAGCCAACCAAAGACCGCCATACGTTTCGCGGGTTCATTAATTTCCTGTTCCCGGATGCGATCTCCATTTTTACTTTCTGGCTCGTTATTGCGACCATCGGCCTCGGCATAATTGCCGGTTTGCAAATAAGCTTTCTCGGCAGAGCCGAACTTATTTCTGCTGAAGCCGCCAAAGCCGCTAAAGAGTCCGCCGAGGCTGCAAAAAAATCTATCGAAACCGCCACCGAAGCAACGCATCTCGATCAGCGAGCTTGGATCGGTCTGGAATTTATGGATGCTATTCCGAATTTTCCGGAAGTTGGAAAAACGTTCGCCGCGAAGGGCACTCTCGTAAATAGCGGAAAAACGCCAGCTCTTAATTTGCTCGTTTACAGCATTATTGAGCCAGTATTGCGCGAGAGTTGTCCGAATTTCGCCTATACCGGCATAGAAAAATTTAATAGCGGCACATTGCCCCCACGAGGAAAGGGGTTTATCGGGCCGCTCCTCATTCCGAAGGCCGGAACTACCGATCCGGCAATAATTACGCAAGAGCAGTTGGACCTGCTTAAGCAGGGCAGATTTAACTTTTTCATCCACGGCCGAGTTGAATACGATGACATTTTCGGCAATCATCATTGGATGACGTTTTGTTCTTTCTTGCAGCCCGTTGGCGGTTTCGCCTTCTGTCATGAACACAACGAGACAGACAACAATCAGAAAACCAAATAACGCCGCGCTGCCCTGTCGGAGATAGATATGCCAACTGACCGAACGGCGATTGAGGGATGCTGAGTTCATGCCAGCATCCAGAGAAAGAAAAGCAAAACCCAAGCCGACACGGCCCCGCATACAGCAGCCGCCACAGTTCCCTGTTGGGAAGGTGGTCTATAAGTTTGCCGAAATCCTTGGACGAATTTCTGGAACAATCTTTCATTATCACTGGAAATTATTCGTTGGGATTTCTGTCGTTGTCGGCCTATTGAGCGCGGCCTTAGCACTGATCCCGCGAGTGACTGTCGATGCCGGGGAGCTTCGCGATTCTCTAAAACCATTTTCTATTCCTCTCACAATCGCCAACAATAATTTTATTCCCTTGGAACGAGTTGGAGTTGCCGTAGGAATTTGCAAACTGCAATTTAAATCTGGGCTGACAATCATCGGGCAAAAATCGCTGGATTGCGGCAGCGAAAATACGGGCGGATTTATCTATCCGCGGTGGCAAAATCACCGACTTGGAATTGACGACAGATGGCAAGTATCGTTGGACGAGTTTTCTAAAGTCGAAACACCTCTTGAAAGCGGAGATATAACGATAATTGTGTCGTACACGCCGTGGCCTTGGGCGATGATCGCCGATTGGCCATTTAGACGCGCAAAGCAGTTTCGTTTGAAAGCGACTATGCAGGCCGACAACAAATGGCATTGGCTCGCGCAGCCAATTGATCGGCCATAACCTATTCATAGACGCACCGGGTTTCTGTGCAGCCGGGCGGGTTTTTGGGCAGGACGGGGTTCTTGGGCAAAGCCGCCTGGTCGCGGTGGACAAGTCGGCGCCCAAAACGAAAAACCCCGGCCTTTGCGAGGCCGGGGCAAGTCTTCTCACCAGTACCTGGAGGATTACAGGCGATAGAGAATTCTGATCGGTCCAGAAGCGCTCCAGCCGATGCAGCGACTTGTTGAGCGTGGCGAACTCGTCGGCATTGATGCCGCCGACCTGCTCAACGGTGCGCACGTGCTTCTGATAGAGCGACTCGACGATGTCGCGCACTTCCCGGCCCTTGTCGGTCAGCTTGATGCGAACCGAACGGCGGTCGACGCGGCTGCGCTGGTGATCGAGAAACGCCATCTCGACCAGCTTCTTGAGATTGTAGGAGACGTTGGAGCCGAGATAGTAGCCGCGCGTGCGCAGCTCGCCCGCAGTCAGCTCCTTGTCGCCGATATTGTAGAGCAGCAGCGCCTGCACCGAATTGATGTCGGCGCGTCCACGGCGGTCGAATTCATCCTTGATGACGTCGAGCAGCCGGCGATGCAGCCGTTCGACCAAGGTCAAGGCCTCGTGATAGAGCGGCCTGATGTGGTCGAAACGCGCCTCGCGTTCGGCGGGCTCGACCGTCTTCGCAACGGCTTTCATGTGCAACGCCCCTTTTGCGTTTATTGTTTTCGCAACGTCCCGGCAGCGAGGCCCTGTTTTCCCCGCTCCAGATGCACGACCCTATAAGGGGCACTCTAAAATCGGCTTAAATAACACGATAAACATTAGATTTATTTGCAACGGTGAATGCTTTGTTGCATTCGCAATTGAATTGATTGCCGCAAGATTTGATTTACCTTGAGCGGTTGGCTTTTTGACGTTTTGCGCATGATCTTGTCCGAAAACCGGTGCCCACTTTTCGGGATCATGCGCGTCAGCCTCTAACGAAGCGGATAATGCCTGAAAAATCCCTGCCCGCTTCCCCGCTCTCGACATAGGCCGAATAAATCCTTGCGGCATCCGCGCCGAGTGCCGTTTTGGCACCGGTCGCCTTGGCGGCGTCCTGCGACAGCTTCAAATCCTTAAGCATCATCGCCGCGGTGAAGCCGGCTTGATAATCGCGATTGGCGGGCGAGGCCGGCACCGGACCCGGCACCGGACAATAGGCCGTCATCGACCAGCACTGACCCGACGATTTCGACGAGATATCGAACAGCTTCTGGTGATCGAGACCGAGCTTCTCGGCCAGCACGAAGGCTTCCGACACCGCGATCATCGAGACGCCGAGGATCATGTTGTTGCAGATCTTGGCCGCCTGGCCGTTGCCGGCGCCGCCGGCATGCACGATGGTCTTGCCCATCTTCTGCAGGATCGTCTCGGCGCGCGCGAAGGCCTGGACGCTGCCGCCGACCATGAAAGTGAGCGTCGCGGCGCTGGCCCCGCCGACGCCGCCCGACACCGGCGCATCGAGCATCAAAAGACCTTTCTTCTCCGCTTCGGCTGCGACCGCGCGCGCGGTTTCCACATCGATGGTCGAGCAATCGATCAGCAGCGTGCCTTGATTGGCGTTCTCGACGATGCCGGACGAGCCGAGGTAGACCTCGCGCACTTCCCCGCCGGACGGCAGCATGGTGATGACCACATCGGCGCGCGCCGCCGCCCCCTTGGCGGTTTCGTCGCTGCTGCCGCCGGCCGCCACTAGTTTCGCGACCGCGGCCGGATTGACGTCGACGCCCTCGACCGCGTGCCCGGCCTTGAGCAGATTCTGCGCCATCGGCAGACCCATATTGCCGAGCCCGATAAATCCTATGCGCGCCATAACCGTCTCCTCAAACTCAAAGGGGATGCTCCTTGGCCGACATCAAAGCCAGCCACAGATAAACCGCGAGCAGCCCGCCTTCCAGCAAGCCGGTCGCCATGCTGGCGCCGAACACCTGCGGGAAAAGTATTTCCAGCGCCAGCATCGAAGCAACCGCCGTAAGCCAGATCACCGCGCCCCAGGCGGCGGCAAGCCACAAGCCGACGGCGGCAACCAGATCGATCACCGCGAAGAACACGGTGGCGGCCTGCCAGGCGATCGAATGATATTGAAAGGCTTCGCCGGCATCGACGCCGATGCCGCACACGCGCGACCAATGATACAGGCCCTTGAGCATCGACACGCCGGCCATCACGCGCAGAAACAAAACCAGCCGGCGCGTCCAGCGGCCGATGCTGCGTTCGCCCTCGCCTTCGTGCACCGGCTCGAGGCCTTGCACATCGTCTTGGGCGAAGGGCTCGCTCATAGCGCAAGCTCCTTGTCGCCAAGCGGGGCAAAATGCCGCTCGACTTGCGCCGAGCTCACCTCGGCGAGCGCGGACGGCTGCCAGCGCGGATGGTTGTCCTTGTCGACGATCACGGCGCGCACGCCCTCGTAGAAATCATGCCCATGGATGACGCGCGACACTATGCGGAATTCGGCGCGCATGCACGCCGCGAAATCCCAATAGCTTCCGCGCCGCACTTGCGCCAGCGCGATCTTCAGGCTGAGCGGCGATTTGCCCCGCAAGGTGGCGGCGATTTTCGCGGCCCACGCGCTGTCCGGCGTACCGGCAGCCGCCTCGCGCTCGAGCGCGGCAAGAATATCCTCGACCCGGTCGCCCGCGAACAGCCGGTCGATTGCCGCGCGCCGCGCTGTGATAGGCCCCTCGCCCACCGGCTCGGAGAACGCCGACAGCAGCGCATCGACCGAAACCGTGCCGGTGAGCCCGTCGAGCAGCGCGCCAAACCGCGCCGAGGGTATCCGGTGGGTGGCGATGCCGGCGGCAACAGCATCGGCGATGCCGAAGCGCTCGCCGGTCAACGCGCAATAGGCGCCGAGTTCGCCCGGCATGCGCGGCAGGAACCAGGTGGCGCCGACGTCGGGAAAGAAGCCAATGCCGACCTCCGGCATGGCGAAGGCAAAGCGATCGCCGGCGATGCGATGCGAGCCATGCACCGAGACGCCGACGCCGCCGCCCATCACGATGCCGTCGATCAAACTTACATAGGGCTTGCGAAAGGTCTTGATCGCGGCATTGAGCGGATACTCGTCGCGCCAGAATTGCAGCGCATCGTCGTGCTTGCCGGCCTTGCCCAGATCGGTGAGCGCGCGGATATCGCCGCCGGCCGAGAACGCCCGCTCGCCCGCGGCGGTAATCACCACCCGCGTGATCGCCGGATCGTCGGCCCACGCATCAAGCTGCGCGCGCAAAGCCAGCACCATGCCGTGGGTGACGGCGTTGAGCGCGGCGGGGCGGTTGAGCGTGATGAGACCGGCCGCGCCGCGCCGCTCGAAGAGAATATCGCTCAATTCAGCGCCCACAGGTAAGCAGCTACGGCGATGAGACCGAGCGCGCTGCGGCCCGCGTGCAGACGCCCCCACTGGCGCACGAACTCGCGCGTCTGGTCGCTCGCCTGCTCAGGCGATGTGGATTTAAGGACGCGGTTGGTCGGCATGATGATGAATATCGTATAGGGCCAAGGCGTGAGGATCAGCGCTGCGCCGAGCAGCCAGCGCCAGTCATAAGTCTGGACAAACGCGATGATACCGAGAACTCCCGAAATAATCGCGAGGCTCGCCTGCATCATCGCGCCGCGCTCGTAGCTCGGCTGCCATTCGGTCAACAGCGCTTTGGTATCCAGCTTCAATCGCGCCGGCTGCTCGGCGACGTTCACATAGATCGCCGCGCCGGTGAAAATCGCGGCGCTCGTCAGCGCGAGGTCTGCGCTCCACATCGTGTTGCCTTCAATGCTGCGGCGACCAAGCGCCGGCGGCTTCCAGCCGCTGCATCGCCTGGTCGGTGAACTCGGCGCGCGGTGTGTCGCCGCCGATCACGAACATCAGGATCGATTCCACGTTCGGATCGCCCTTGGTGACGTTCTCGAAGCGGCGGATCATGCCGGGCGGAAACGACACCACGTCGAGCGGCCCGAGATCGACGCAGTCGACCTTGCCGTTCTCGTCTTCCCAACTGGCCCGCCAGGTGCCGGTCATCGGGATGAAGGTCTCGTTGGTGTCGTGATTGTGCATCTCCGGACCGTGGCCGGGCTTGGCCTTGCAGTAGCCCAGATTGAAGCCCTCCCGGATCTTGATGGCGGCCATTTGGGCCGCCTGCGCGCCCACGGGCGAGGTCACGCCGCCCTCGCCGATGTCGTCGGGCGGTTGGAAGCCGATGACATTGAACAACGTGCGCTCGCAACCCGCCATCCTGCTGTCGGGCAGTCCGCCGTCGAAACCTTTGAGGTCCTTGAAGCGCGCGATGCGCTTCATCATGTCGGCCTTCGAAACATAAACTCTCGGAAGCTGTTCCATGGTTTTCTTCCTCGTCTAATTCCCCAGCATAGCGCGGCTGACGATGACGCGCATGATCTCGTTGGTGCCTTCGAGGATTTGATGCACGCGTACGTCGCGCAACACGCGTTCGATCGGATGATCGCGCAAATAGCCGTAGCCGCCGTGCAGCTGCAGGCACCCGTTGACCACCTCAAAGCCGGTATCGGTAGCAAGGCGCTTGGCCTGCGCGGCGAGCCTGGTCGCGGCCGGCTCGCCCTCGCCGACCGCCACCGCCGCGCGATGCAGCAGTAGGCGCGCCGCCTCGATCTCGGTCGCATAATCCGCGATGCGAAATTGCAGCGCCTGAAAGTCCGCGAGACGCGAGCCGAACTGCTTGCGCTCTTTCATGTACGCAATCGTGCGGTCGAGACAGAACTGCGCGCCGCCGATCGAACAGGCCCCGACGTTCAGTCGCCCGCCGTCAAGCCCCGCCATGGCGATGCGGAATCCCTGGCATTCTTTGCCGACAAGGTTCGTTACCGGCACGCGGCAGTTCTCGAACATCACCATGGCCGTCGGCTGCGATTTCCAGCCGAGCTTCTTTTCCGGCGCGCCGTAGGAAAGTCCCGGCGTGCCCTTTTCCACAACGATGCAGGAAATGCCACGCGGGCCGGCCTCGCCGGTGCGCGCCATCACCACATAAATGTCGGAGACGCCGCCGCCGGAGATGAAAGCCTTGGCGCCGTCGAGCACGTAATGGCCGCCGTCACGCCGCGCGCGGGTCGTGAGGCTGGCGGCATCCGAACCGGAGCCCGGCTCGGTCAGGCAGTAGCTGGCGAAATGCTCCATGGTCGTGAGTTTGGGCAAGAATTTCTTGCGCACGGCGTCGGAGCCGAAGCCGTCGATCATCCAGGCCGCCATGTTGTGGATCGAGATATAGGCGGCGGTCGAGGTGCAGCCTTGCGCCAGTTCCTCGAAAATGAGCGCGGCATCGAGCCGCGACAGCGCCGAGCCGCCGACGTCCTCCTTGACGTAAATGCCGCCGAAACCGAGCGCGGCCGCCTTGCGCAACGCCTCGACCGGGAAAATCTCGCCCTCGTCCCAGCCGCGCGCCTGCGGCATCATTTCATCACGCGCGAATTGCCGCGCGGTCGCCTGAAAGGCGCGCTGCTCTTCGGTTAGCTCGAAATCCATCGCTTCGGACGCCCTCTCCCAACCGGATTAGCAAGTGGTCTTATACCCGGCAACTGCACGGCCGAAGGGGCCGAAAAGCCCTATGCTGGAACTTAGGCCGCGCTCAAGCATCTAATACTGGCGGGACCATAGAGACGCCCACGCCCGGAGGACGACACATGGCGCAGGACGACAAGAGGCCGAGCGGGCCCGACCTGGCTCAGGGCATCCCCTCAAAGGACCTGGCCGACGGCGCCATGCTGACGGGTCATGTCGGCGACGACGAGGTTCTGTTGGTGCGCCGGGCCGGCAAAGTGTCCGCCGTCGCAGCCCACTGCACGCATTATCATGGGCCGCTCGCCGACGGGCTGGTGGTCGGCAATAGCATTCGCTGCCCTTGGCATCACGCCTGTTTCGATCTGGCAACCGGCGAAGCCCTGGCCGCGCCAGCGCTCAGTCCGCTCACCTGCTGGCGGGTCGAGGAACGCGGCGGCAAGATCGTCGTCGGCGGCAAGATTGAGCAGCCTTCGCCCAAGAAAACCGGATCGCCGGCCGAGCGCATGGTCATCGTCGGCGGCGGCGCCGCGGGATTTGCCGCGGCCGAAATGCTGCGACGGCGGGGCTTTGCCGGCGCCATCACGATGCTCAGCAACGACGAGGCCGCACCGGTCGACCGCCCCAACCTGTCGAAGGACTACCTCGCCGGCAGCGCGCCGGAAGACTGGGTGTCGCTGCGCGGCGACGACTGGTATGCCGAGAACAAAATCGACCTCAGACTAAAGACCGAAGTGACCGCGCTCGATACGAAGGCGAAAGAAATCACCCTCGGCGACGGCGGCAAGATTAAATTCGACAAATTGCTTCTGGCGACCGGCGCCGAGCCGGTGAAACTCGATATTCCCGGCGCTAACAAGAAACATGTGCACACGCTGCGCTCGCTCGCCGACAGCCGCGCCATTATCGCGGCGGCGAAATCCGCCAAGCGCGCGGTCGTGATCGGGGCGAGCTTTATCGGTCTCGAGGCCGCCGCCGCGCTGCGGGCACGCGATGTCGCAGTGCGCGTGGTCGCGCCGGAAAAGCGCCCGCTTGAACGGGTGTTCGGACCGCAGCTCGGCGATTTCGTCCGCGCGCTGCACGAAGAGCACGGCGTTAAATTCCATCTCGAGGACAGCGTAACGGCGATCGGCGACAACAATGTCACGCTCAAAAGCGGCCCTACGCTCGATGCCGAGCTAGTGGTGATCGGGGTCGGCGTGCGGCCGCGGCTTGCGCTCGCCGAAAAGGCCGGACTAACGATCGACAAGGGCGTGAGCGTCAACGAATATCTGGAGACCAGTACGCCCGATATTTACGCCGCCGGCGACATCGCGCGCTGGCCCGATCCGGTGAGCGGAGCAAACATCCGGGTCGAACATTGGGTGGTCGCGGAACGCCAGGGCCAGACCGCGGCACTCAATATGATGGGCGTGAAAACGCGCTTCCGCGCCGCGCCGTTCTTCTGGAGCCAGCACTACGACGTGCCGATCAACTATGTCGGGCATGCCGAAAAGTGGGACGCCATCGACATCGAGGGCGACATGATGAAGCGCGATTGCGTCGTTCGCTACCAACGCGGCGGCCGCACCCTGGCGGTGGCATCCATCTACCGCGACGGCGACAGCCTCAAGGCCGCTGCTGAGATGGAGAAGCGGGCTGAGCGTTAGCCGGCTCGTCATGGGCGGCTGTCGGCTTCTTCTTTTTCGGCGGCTTGGCGTCTTTTTCGGCCGTTCCCGTGCGGGCTTCCTGCCGGTCGCGCGCCGCGGCGAGATCCTGCTCAGCCTTGAACTCCTGTTCCTCGTCCATGGTCTTGGTCGCACGCGGCGGCGGCATGTCATGCACCGCGGGGTATTCATAGGCCGTCGCCGACCGCGCCGGGGTACCGGTGGGCTCTCCCCCGACGCTCTCCGGCAGTTGATCAACGATCGACGCGCTTGAGCAGGCGGCCAGCACCGTGGCCGCGGACAGGCCCAAGGCTACCCAAACCGCTCGGTTCAAGACGCGCACCATGCTCCGCAAAACCTGCATTGGAGACGGGAAATCGATGCAAACTCAATGAATTATATCATCAGCCCCCTAACCGGTTATTATGGCCGCAGCAAGGTCGTGACGCCGGCAAACCATGCCTGCAATCACGCCTTGCGGGAGAACGCCGTCCGGGCCATTTCTCAGGACGGGGATCGACATGGCGCGGATGCAAAAGCCCAGCAGCGAACCGGCTAAAAAGCCGGCCCAAGGAACGGCGCAGGAAACGGCGAAGGAAACGGCGCAGGAACCGCTCAAGCTCGGCTCGGCCGAGATCGAGGCATTCGCGCACAATATCGCCCGCATGGTCGAGGAAGGCGGCAAGGCGCTCGCCGCCTATATGAAGCCGCGCGAGGAAGGCAAAATCAAAAGCGAGCTGTCGGACGACGTTACCGACGTGGTCAAGACCGTCGGCCGGGTGGCGGAATACTGGATGTCCGATCCGCAGCGCGCGATCGAACTGCAGACGAGCCTGGGGCGCGCCTATCTGGATCTGTGGGCCGGCGCGGTCAAACGCATGGCCGGCGAAGAGGCTGCGCCGGTCGTCGCGCCCGAGCCCAAGGACAAGCGCTTCGCCGATCCGGAGTGGTCGCAGAACCAGTTTTTCGATTTTCTCAAGCAGGCCTATCTGCTCACCGCGCAATGGGGCGACCGGCTGGTCAAGGACGCCGCCGGCATTGACGAGCACACGCGCCAGAAGGCCGCGTTCTACGTCAAGCAGATCGCCAACGCGATCTCGCCGTCGAACTTCGTGCTCACCAATCCGGAATTGTTGCGCGAAACCATGTCGTCGAACGCCGGCAATCTGGTGCGCGGCATGCATATGCTCACCGAGGACATCAAGGCCGGGCACGGTAATCTCAAGATCAGCCAGTCCGACCCCTCGACCTTCGAGGTTGGGCGCAACCTGGCGCTTTCGCCCGGCAAGGTGATCTACCAAAACGATTTGATGCAGTTGATCCAATATGAGGCCACGACCAAGGAAGTCTTCAAGGTTCCGCTGCTGATCGTGCCGCCCTGGATCAACAAGTTCTATATCCTCGATCTCACGCCGGAAAAATCCTTCATCAAATGGTGCGCCGATAACGGGCTGACCGTGTTCGTGATCTCGTGGGCCAATCCGGATGCCAAACTCGCCGCCAAAAGCTTCGAACAATATATGCGCGAAGGCGTGCTGGCCGCGCTCGATACCATCGAGGCCATCACCGGCGAAAAGAAGGTCAACGCCATCGGCTATTGCGTCGGCGGCACGCTGCTGTCGATCGCGCTCGCCTACCTCGCGTCCAAGAAGGAGGAGCGCGTGTTGTCGGCAACGTTGTTTGCCGCGCAAATCGACTTCACTTACGCCGGCGACCTGATGGTGTTCGTCGACGACGAGCGCATCAAGCAACTCGAAGCGCATATGAACGAGCAAGGCTATCTGGAAGCCTCCAGCATGGCGAACGCCTTCAACATGCTGCGCTCCAACGATTTGATCTGGCCTTACGTGGTCAACAATTACATGCGCGGCAAGAAGCCGTTCCCGTTCGACATTCTCTATTGGAACTCCGACGCCACCCGCATGCCGGCCGCCAATCATTCGTTTTATTTGCGCAACTGTTATCTCGAGAATCGGCTCAGCAAAGGCGAGATGAAAATCGCTGGCGAAAAGCTCGACCTGCGCAAGGTGAGCGTGCCGATCTACAATCTCGCCACCCGCGACGACCACATCGCGCCGGCGAAATCGGTGCTTTATGGCTCGCAATATTTCGGCGGCCCGGTGAAATATGTGCTGGCTGGCTCCGGTCATATCGCCGGAGTCGTCAACCCGCCCGGCAAGCCGAAATATCAGTATTGGACCGGCGGTCCGCCGGGCGGCGCCGACCTCGAGGCATGGCTCAAGACGGCGACCGAACATCCCGGCTCGTGGTGGCCGGACTGGCTCGATTGGCTCAAGAACAAGGGTGCGGAAATGGTGCCGGCGCGCGACATCGGCGGCGGCAAGCTCAAATCCATCGAGGATGCGCCCGGCTCTTATGTGAAAGTGCGCGACTGGCGCTGACGGCCCGCCCGTCGTTTACGATTTTTTGATGCCGCCGGGCACGACAGGCGCCGCCGCGTGGCTTATGGTTGGCCCATCAGCAACAAGTGGGGAACGGCGATGTCCAGGGAACTGATGTGGCTCACGCTGACGGTCATTCTGACCGGACTGTTGTGGATACCCTACATTCTCGACCGCATCGCGGTGCGCGGGTTGATGGGCGCGATGGCCAATCCGTCGCGCAACGACAAGCCGCAATCGCCGTGGGCGCAGCGGCTTTATTTCGCCCATACCAATGCCGTGGAAAATCTCGTCATCTTCGCAGCGCTGGTGCTGATCCTCGACGCGCAGGGTCGCTCAACAGAAAGTACCGCGATCGCTTGCGCGGTCTATTTCTGGGCGCGGCTCGCGCATGTCATCGTCTATGCGATGGGCGTGCCGGTGCTGCGCACGCTCGCCTTCGCGGTCGGTTTCGTGGCGCAGGCCGCGCTGGTACTGGCGATTTTCGGGAAGCTTTAAAATCTCCCTGTCATTCCGGGACGGCCCGAAGGGCCGGGCCCGGAATCCAGAACCAAATCGTTAGCCAGATATGGGGCTCTGGATTCCGGGTTCGCTCGCCTTGCTCGCGCCCCGGAATGACGAGTATTTATTGCGGGCTCGCGCGCTCGACGATCGCCCGCAAATCGAGGCCGCGCGGCAACATGCCGAAAGCGCCGCTGCCCCCCCCGTCAAGCCGCGAAGCGCAGAACGCGTCGGCGACCGCGGCCGGCGCATGCTTGATCAAGAGCGCTGCCTGCAGCGCCAGTACCAAATCGCGCACCAGGACGCGCGCCTGCAATTCATCGTTGCGGTCGGCGGCGTTCAACCGCTTTTGCAGCCGATCGGCGAAAGCCTTCAACCGTGCATCGGCGCCGAGTTCCTGATGGATGGCTTCCGTCGCCTTCGGCGCGCGCTCGATCGCCCGCAGCACATCGAGGCACATGATGTTGCCGGAGCCTTCCCAGATCGAATTGACCGGCGTTTCGCGATAGATGCGCGGCAGCACGCTTTCCTCGACATAGCCGTTGCCGCCGAGCACCTCCATCGCCTCCAGCGCCAGGAACGGCGCCCGCTTGCAGATCCAGAATTTCGCCGCCGGGGTCACCACACGGCGCAGCGCGAGCGAGGTCTCGTCGCTCTCGTCGTAGGCGCGCGCCAACCGCATGGTCAGCACCGTCGCCGCCTCGCATTCGAGCGCGAGATCCGCCAGCACATTGGTCATGAGCGGCTGGTCGGCGAGCTTCTTCTGGAACACTGTGCGGTGGCGCGCGTGATGCGCCGCCTGCGCCACCGCCGCCCGCATCAGGCCGGATGAGCCGATACAGCAATCGAGCCGCGTGTAGCCGGCCATCTCGATGATGGTCGGGATGCCGCGGCCTTCTTCGCCGACCAATTGCGCATAGGCGCCGTGAAATTCGACCTCACTCGAGGCATTCGACTTGTTGCCGAGCTTGTCCTTCAACCGGTTGATGTGCACGGCATTGCGCTCGCCATCCGGCGTCCAGCGCGGCATGAAGAAGCAGCTCAAGCCCTTTGGCGCCTGTGCCAGGATCAGGAACGCGTCGCACATCGGCGCCGACATGAACCATTTATGGCCGTGCAGACGGAATGCGCCGTCGCCAGCCGGCTCGGCGCGCGTCGTGTTCATGCGCAGGTCCGAGCCGCCTTGGTTCTCGGTCATGCCCATGCCGATGAGCGCACCGTTTTTTTCTTCAATCGGTATGAAGTTCGGATCGTAACGGTTCTTGAAAATGACCGGCAGCCATTTCTCCGCTATTTTCGGCGCCTGCCGCAGCGTCGGCACCGAGCCATAGGTCATGGCGATCGGGCAGTAAACGCCGCTCTCGATCTGCGTGAGCATGTAAGTGCCGGCGGCACGCGCGACATGCGCGCCGGGTTGCGGATTCGCCCAAGGCAGCGAATGCAAGCCGAAACTGCAGGCGATATGCAGCAACTCGTGCCACGCCGGATGGAATTCCACTTCATCGATGCGATGACCGAGGCGATCGAAAGTCTTGAGTTGCGGTGAGTTTCTATTTGCCGCGAAACCAAGCGCAATGCATGCCGGTTCGCCGAGCGCCCGGCCCAGGCGATCGAGGCCATCCATGGCTGACGATGCGCCTTCACGCGCGACCGCCTCGCGCAGCACGAGGTCGCTGTCGAACAGGTTATAAGGCTCGAGCGGCGGCGGCTGGTTGCTGACCTCGAACATTCGCGGTCTCCGGCAAAGGCACGGTCATTGTAGCAGCCGAATCAGGGAAACAGCGCCACCTGCTCCAGTCCCATCGTCTCCGGCCAGCCCATCACGAGATTCATGTTCTGGATCGCCTGGCCGGAGGCGCCTTTGACCAGGTTGTCGAGCGCCGAAACCACGATGGCGCGGCCGGGTATTCGGTCATTGGCGACGCCGATGAAGGTCATGTTCGAGCCGCGCACATGCCGGGTCGCCGGCGTCTCGCCGAACGGCAGCACATGCACGAAGGGCTCCTTCGCGTAGAACTTTAAAAGCAGCGCATGAAGGTCGGCCGGCGTGCGCCCCCGTTTGCCCCGCACGTAGATGGTCGAGAGGATGCCGCGGTTCATCGGCACCAGATGCGGGGTGAAGGTCACGATCACCTCGCGCCCGGCGGCCAGCGAAAACTCCTGGTCGAGCTCCGCCATGTGCCGGTGCTTGCCCACGCCATAGGCATGGAAGCCCTCGGATACTTCCGTGAACAGCATCGCCTCCTTCGCGGCTCTGCCCGCGCCGGTCGCGCCCGACTTGGCGTCAACCACGATCTCATTGAGATCGATGGCCTTGGCCTTGATCAGCGGGATCAGCGGCAACTCGGCGCAGGACGTGTAGCAGCCCGGATTGGCCACCAGCCGCGCGTGTCTGATGTCGCGCCGGTGGATTTCGGTGAGGCCGTAGACCGCCTCTTTTTGAAGCTCCGGCGCGTGATGCTCGTGGCCGTACCACTTCGCATAGGCCGCCGTATCGTGCAGCCGGAAATCGGCCGAGAGGTCGACCACCTTGGTCGCCGGCGACTGCGCCAGCAATTCCTTGATCACTTTCTGCGTGGTGGCGTGCGGCAGCGCACAGAAGACGCCATCGAGCGCGAGCGTGGCCCAGTCGAGCCCGTCGATCGCCGTCAGTGGGGGCAACGCGTAGGGCGAGAATTGCGGAAAGACATCCCGCATCGCCTTGCCGGCGCTGCGCTCGGCGGTGAGCAGCACGATCTCCGCGCGCGGGTGCCGCAACAACACCCGCACCAGCTCCGCGCCGGTATAGCCGGAAGCGCCGAGCACGCCGATTTTCGCTTTAGTCGCCATGGGTCAATTCCTTAATCCAGAGTCTTAACGAACGACCGGATCAAGGCCAACAGCGCGGAGGTCAGGAAATGAAGCGGCCGCGGGTCTTAAATCCGGCGGCACAGGGTGACGATTTCACACGCGAAAGCGCGCCCGTGCCGTGTCGATACGGCGGCGGCGGAAATTTCGTGGTGCGAAAGCTGTCGTCATGGCGCGGGATATAGGCCGGGCTGCGCGCCGGGTCAAGAATGGCGGCGGTACCGGCCAACCCCGCCCCGCGGGAATTATTCCGTCGCAGGCGCGAGGCTACTTTCGGAGCAACCCATATAGGCGAACGTCCGCTTGTTGGCTAAGCTGCGCGCCTCGACAGCCCTAAGCCAAAGCGGCCAGGGTAAATGCCGGGAACGACCGGCAAACATTCCGTGGGAGGAATACGATGCATCGTTTCACTATGATGGCGGGCGCTCTCTGCGTCGCGCTTCTGACAAGCACCGGCGCCTTCGCGCAAGTGCCGGCCGATCCGGCCAATCCGAACGAAAAGATTCCGGATACGATGGCCCCTCCGGCCTATGGCGAACCGATCAATCTCGAGACCGCCAAGAAGGTTGCGGCCGCGGCGCGCGCCGAAGTCGACAAGCGGAAGTGGCGCGGCATGTGCATCGCCGTGGTCGCGCCGAGTGGCGACCTCGTCTATTTCGAGAAGGACGACTATTGCCAGTACGCCTCGGTCACGATCTCGCAGCACAAGGCGCGCGCGGCCGCGCGCTATCGCCGCCCGACCGTGGTGTTCGAGCGCCTGCTCGCCAAGGGTGGATACTTCGCCTATCTGCCGACGCTCGGCGACGCCTTCATCGCCTCGCGCGGCGGCAATCCGCTGATGGAAGGCGGCAAGGTCGTCGGCGCCATCGGCGTCTCCGGCGGCTCGGGTTCGCAGGACGACGCGATCTCGCAAGCCGGCGCAGCGGCGCTGAAATAATAAGGAGCGGCTTTGAAGCGAATTCCGCCGGGACGATCCGTCCCGGCGGGCTTCGTGCATTGCAACGGGAGGAAAGCAATGATCGGAAGAACTTTTGTGGGGATGACGCTCGCGATTTGTCTCGCGAGCCTGCCGCTGGCGGCCGCGCCCGCCGCGGCCAAGGAATTGAAAGTGATTTCGGAAAAGACAGTCACCGGCTTCGGCCACATCGAGTCCGTCGCCTACGACCCGAAAGAAAAGGTCTTCTACACCGGCGACTTCGGCCCGGACCTCAAGCCGGCCGACAAAGACGGCAAGGGTTTCATCACCAAAGTCTCGGCGGACGGCAAAATTCTCGAAAAGCGATTCTTTCCGCCCGAAGGCCAGACCATGAACAAGCCGAAGGGCATCTGGATCATCGGCAGCCGCTTGTGGGTCACCGACATCGATGGGGTGTGGATCATCGATCTCAAGACCAAACAGGGCAAGAAGCTCGACCTGCCCGGCATCGTCTTCGCCAACGATCCGACGGTGATGAACGGCGCGCTCTATGTCAGCGACAACCGTTCCGATCAGCTCGTCAAGGTCGAGCCGGCGGATTTCCTGAAATCGAAAACCGCACCCAAGATCACCGTGCTGTTCAAGGGCAAGGGCGTTTTCCCGAACGGTCTTTACCCCGGCAAGAATGGCACGCTCATCATGGTCGGCTTTGAGTCCAAGGATAAGCCGCACGGCATCTACGAGATGGCGCCGGGGGGCGAGCCGAAACAGATTTCCGACAATATCGGCATGCTGGACGGCCTCTACCGCATGAAGAACGGTGATTTGATCGCGACCGACTGGGTCACCGGTTCGGTGTTCCAGTGGAACAAGAAGATGGGCAAAAAGGATCTGGCGGCCGGCTTCAAGGGCCCGGCCGATCTTTGCGCCATCCCGAACAAGAAGGGCCTGCTGGTGGTGGTGCCCGATTTGGTCAAGGGCGAAATGCGCTTCGTGCAGTTAGGTAAATAGCAGCGCTTGCAATCACTCGTTCGATCCGCCGGGACCAAAATCCCGGCGAATTTTTTTATCTCACCAGTTCAACAGCCATTGCAGGCCCGTGGAGATGCCGTCGCCGAGCGTGAGCAGCACGGCGCACCATACGAAAGCCGAGGAAAAATTCGCCAACTGGAACCGCCAATACGGCATTTCGAAAATCCCGGCGATCAGCGGCACCACGGCGCGCAACGGTCCGAAAAATCGCCCGATGAAAATACCGGGGATACCCCACTTCTTCATGAAGGCTTCCCCGCGCGGGATTAGTTCGGGATGACGCGACAGCGGCCAAATTTTGGCGACCGAATATTCGAGCTTGAGGCCGACCCAGTACGACAGCCAGTCGCCACAGGCCGCGCCGATGGAGCCCGCGATCCATACCGGCCAGAAATTGATGCCGCTCGGGCCCAGCAGCGCGCCGATCGCGACCAGCGCGCCCCAGGCCGGGATCAAGAGCGAGATAAAGGCGAGCGATTCCCCGAAGGCGAGCGCGAAGACGATCGGCGGCGCCCATGCCGCGTTGTCGCGCACGAAGGCGATGACTTGGTCGACGTAGTCGTGGAATTCCATCGGAAATCGAACCGCCCCACCCGCGCCCTGTCTAGCCCGCCGCTGCGGCCGGCGCCAGCAAGGCGATCGAACCTATTCGGGCAATTCCGGCATCTGCTTTGGAAACAGATGAATCACCGCGACCAGCCCGACGATCAACAGCGGCGCTGCCAGGAACGCGCCGACCGGGCCCCACAGCCAGGTCCAGAATATCAGCGACAGGAACACCGTGAGCGGATTGAGTGTGAAGCGGCGGCCGAGAATGCTCGGCGTCACGAAATGTCCTTCCAGCACCGCCAGTGCCAGAAACGCCAGTGGCGCGATTAGCGCATAGGTCAGGGTGGGAAAACTCACCAGCCCGACCATGAACATGCCGAGCTCCATAATCAGCGCGCCGATATAGGGAATGAAATTGAGCACGAAACCCAACACGCCCCAGGCCAGCGGGTCGGGCAAGCCCACGGCCCAGGCGACGATGCCGGCGCCCAGCCCGACGACGATATTGATCATCGCGACCACGCTTAAATAGCCGGTCAGGTTATGTTCAACATCATTCATGATGCGCAACATGCGCAGCCGCGCTTCGCGTTTCTGGAAGAAGGCCACCATCACGTGCCGCATCCGGCTGCGGCCGAACAGCATGAAGAACAGCGTGCCGAAGAAAACGAAAACTTGTCCGATCGCCGGCGTCACGATGCCGACCGCCGGCTGCACCACCGACATGATGTCGATACCGAAGCCCTTGCCCGCCTCCGATGGCAGTAGCGCGTTACGCACATTGCGCAGAGCGGAGAGCGGCTGTTCGAGGACGCGCAACTTCTCCTGGATGTTGCGGCCGATATCGGGCGCCTTGCCGGCCCACTGCACCACCGGCGCCGACAGCAATACGATCAGCCCGTAGAACACTACGGTCACCAGCAGCCATAGCGCGATCGCCGTCACCACCGGCGGCACGCCAAGCCGGTCGGCGCGCGCCGACAGCGGCCCGAGCATCATGGTCACGACGAAGGCGGAAACCGCCGGCAACGCGATCGGCCGCGCCGCATCGAGCGCCGCGATGAAAAGCACGACGAATATGCCGATGGTCGCCGCCTGCGCAGCGGTGCGCCACAGGCCCGACACCGCAGCGACCGGCTGTGGATCGGTGACCGCCAAAACCTGTCGCCGCCCCAGTTTACTGCTGGCGTGATCCACCGAATCCTCCGGAAATGCCGCCGAAATAGCCGCCGCGCACCTCCTGTTAACGGTTGCATGCGGTCACTGTTCCGGCGACTTCGTGGCATATTCACTGGCAAGCGATTCGCCTCATACTTATCTGCTGGACCTCATGGCCAAGACCGCGACCAAGAAAAAATCGTCAAAACAGCCCGATCTGTTCGATGCCGCGCCCAGACACGCCAAATCCGCGGCGCGCAAACCGCGCGGCGCGACCAAGGCCGCCGCCCGCGCCAAGCCCACGCGCGGCGCAAGCGCTAAATCCGGCTACACCGCCAAACATATCGAGGTGCTGGAGGGGCTCGAGCCGGTCCGCCGCCGCCCCGGCATGTATATCGGCGGCACCGACGAGAAGGCGTTGCACCATCTGTTCGCCGAAGTGATCGACAACTCGATGGACGAGGCGCTGGCCGGCCACGCCGACTGGATCGAAGTCGAGATGGAGGCCAACGGCTTCGTCACCGTCACCGACAACGGCCGCGGCATTCCGGTCGATCCGCATCCCAAGTACAAGAACAAGTCGGCGCTCGAAGTCATCATGTGCACGCTGCACGCCGGCGGCAAATTCGATTCGAAAGTTTATGAGACCTCGGGCGGCCTGCACGGCGTCGGCGTCTCGGTCGCCAACGCGCTGTCCGAGCGCATGGAAGTCGAGGTCGCGCGCGAGCAGCAGCTTTACCGGATGGCGTTCGAGCGCGGCAAGCCCAAAGGCAAACTGGAAAAAGCCGGGCGCGCGCCCAACCGCCGCGGCACCAGAATTCGCTTCAAGCCCGACCCGCAGATTTTCGGACCCAAGGCCGCGTTCGAGGCCGAGCGCGTGTTCAAGATGGCGCGCTCCAAGGCCTATCTCTATGGCGGCGTCGAGATCCGCTGGCATTGCGACAAGGCGCTGCTCAAGGGCGCCAAGGATGTGCCCGAGAAAGCCACGTTCCACTTCGCCAACGGGCTCAAGGACTATCTCGCCGGCAACCTTGCGGACGCAACGCTGGTGCATCCCGACATTTTCACCGGCTCCTCGGGCAAGACCGGCCGCCACGGCGCGGTCGAATGGGCGGTGGCCTGGACCGCGGACGCCGACGGCTTCCTGCAATCTTATTGCAACACCATCCCGACGCCGGACGGCGGCACGCACGAATCCGGGCTGCGCACCGCGCTGCTGCGCGGCTTGAAGGATCACGCCGCGCGCGCCGGCCAGGAAAAACGCGCCAAGGACGTGACCAGCGAAGACGTCATGACCGGCGCCGGCTGCATGCTGTCGGTGTTCATCCGCGAGCCGGAATTCCAGGGCCAGACCAAGGACCGCCTGGCCACCGCCGGCGCGCAGAAGATCGTCGAACAGGCGATCAAGGATCCGTTCGACCATTGGCTGTCTGGCAATCCATTGCAGGCCAACAAGCTCCTGGATTTCGTCATCGAGCGCGCCGAGGAACGGCTGCGCCGCCGCCAGGAGAAAGACATCGCGCGCAAGAGCGCGGTGAGAAAGCTCCGTCTGCCCGGCAAGCTCGCCGACTGCTCGTCGTCGGCCTCGGAAGGCTCGGAGATTTTCATCGTCGAAGGCGACAGCGCCGGCGGTTCCGCCAAGCAGGCGCGCGACCGCCGCACGCAAGCCGTGCTGCCGTTGCGCGGGAAAATTCTCAACGTCGCGTCGGCCGGCAAGGACAAGCTGGCGCAGAACGCGCAGCTCGCCGATCTGATCCAGGCGCTCGGCTGCGGCACCGGCACGCATTTCCACGAGAAGGACCTGCGCTACGAGAAGGTCATCATCATGACCGACGCCGACGTTGACGGCGCCCACATCGCCTCGCTGCTGATCACGTTCTTTTACCGCCAGATGCAGAAGCTGATCGACGCCGGCAGGCTTTATCTGGCGGTGCCGCCACTCTATCGCCTGCAGCATGGCGGCAAGATCTTCTACGCGCGCGACGACAAGCACAAAGAGCAATTGCTCAAAAAAGAATTCCACGCCAACGCCAAGGTCGAGGTCTCTCGCTTCAAGGGCCTGGGCGAGATGATGGCGGCGCAGTTGAAGGAAACCACCATGGATCCTTCCAAGCGCACGCTGCTGCGGGTCAAGCTCACCGACAAGGAGCGCAAGCCGACCGCCAAATCGGTCGAGCGGCTGATGGGCAACAAGGCCGAAGCGCGCTTCGACTTCATCCAAGAGAACGCCGAGTTTGCGAGCGCGGATTTGCTGGACGTTTGAGGCCAGACGATAGACGCCCGCCTCCTGGGTCAGCAGCCCTCACGCGGCCTCCTCAGGATAAGCGATTGCATAATCGACTAGGATCATATTCCTGCCATAATCGTCTAGGATAATATCCCCAATTATATACTTGACAAAGTGACCTAGAAAGAGCATATTTGGCGGCATAAAGGAACTCCGCCATGAAGCTCACAGACCCCGTTTTTCAGGATGCCGACAAAGCCCGCGCCTTCATGGAACGGGAACGCTGGCCCCATGGCCCTATCTGCCCTCACTGCGGCAATGTCGATAAGGCCAAGATCACTGCCCTACAAGGGAAGGCACACCGTCCCGGCCTCTATCAGTGCAAGGAATGCAATGAGCAGTTCACCGTGACGGTTGGGACCGTCTATGAGCGGTCGAAAATCCCTCTCAATAAGTGGCTGATGGCTATCTTCATGCTCAATGCGGGCAAGAAGGGAACGAGCGCCCACCAAATTCATCGCCAGCTTGGCGTGACCTATAAGACCGCATGGTTCATGTGCCATCGTATTCGCGAGAGCATGCGCGAGGAAGGCTTGGAGCCCATGGGCGGCGGTGGCAAAATCGTCGAAGCCGATGAAACCTATTTCGGTAAAGCCGAGCGAGCGTCCCTCTAAACAGCGCAAAGGACGCCCTTACATCCATCGCGGCAAGTCAAAAATAACCGTCCCATCCTGCGCTGGTCGAGCGGCCGGTCGCGTCGCTCATCCACGTCCCGTTGCCGACGCTGCCAACGTGCTGCCATCGGCGCGAGAACATCCATCGCGAACTCGCTGCAGACGGACGAGAGGTCTCTATCCCGTGTCGGCAAGAATGCGGCACACGAAACCGTCAATCATCGATCAACGAATATGCTCGCGGTGACGTAACCACTAATACTGTCGAAACTTATTTTTCGGTGTTCAAACGCGGTATGCGCGGAACATATCAACACTGCAAAGAAAAGCACTTGCACCGTTATCTCGCGGAATTTGATTTCCGCTTCAATCACCGTGCCGCCCTCGGCTTCACCGATGGAGAACGCGCGCCCTGCTATCCGCAACGCGGCGGCAAGCGGCTGACGTACCAGCAGACTCACACAGTTGATTAAGCCGCGTCGGCGCGGTTTGAAGAAGATGAAGAAGAAGCGCGGCGTTTTCGAGCGCGAGTAGGGATTTTGTGGATGGCTCATGAGGCTTCGGCGCGACGTAACATACGCGCCAAAGTTCTGAAACCCAACTCCTGCTTATCGGCATCTATAAGTCTCCACTATGCCGCAACACCGCGAAACGTCTCAATCTGTCTCGGCGTTAAGAGCGGGCAGAATACCATAATCTCGGTGGCATTATAGCGATCTGCGCCGTGTAGTGGATTCCAAAAGTGCTTTCATAGCTCGAATAAAACTGTCTAATCGGCGCGCGTTGTCGTATGACACAATCCATTTTGTGATATGCCGTACCAATTTGAAAGTCGTCGGATCTGCATGCTCGTAGTGATTTCGTATAGTTTCTTGCCTTTCACATAATATGGCGGGTCAAAATAGATTAGAGACTGGGCAGTTGGCCAACGGCTTTGAAATAAATTTCTCAGCATCTAGATTGTAGAGATTTATGCGCGGAGCAAATCGTCCGATCTTTTCAATTTTTTTGGACAGTATCAGCGGATCATATCGAGCATCGACTTTCCACGGGCCGCTTTGATCTTTACCGCCGATCACGCCACCCCAAATTATCCCGGAATAGTGTCTATAAGAAAAGCGTTGCGAAGCCCAACTCAAGTGGCGAAGCGTCTTAAATTCTAAAACCGCTCTTTGCCGCTTCCACTCTGCCATTGTTGGCTTTTATCGCGTACCAAACGCACCAATTCCTCCGTGTCTCACAAGAACTCCAGAAGAGAAACTGTGTCAAATCGTCAAAGATGTGCTCAATATCGAGAATAAGTAATGCGATCGCGGCGCCGCCGGCGTAGGGTCGGCGTAGTGGCCGCCCACCAAATCATTCATCCCGATTAAATCGCAAACGTATTGGGACAATCGACCCTTGCCGCCAGGATAACGGAGCGGCGTCCCGAATTGGTCGAGCGGTTGCGGGCGTCCCATGTGGCTACGCTAGCTGATTTGCCAATTGTTGGCCAGCCTAATCATTTGCAATGTTGAGCGCGGTGTGAACTGCATGGAGATAGGCTTCCCAAGAGTTCCACGCGCCTTTAATTTCATCGGCATTCGGAATGAGTTTGAGATTATGGAAATATCCGTGAAGCGTGTGGATTGAATAGCTGGATCGCGCTGAGGCTTGCGCGCCTAAGCGAGCCTGCTGAAACGCCTTGGCCTTTTTCGTGGGGTCCAAATAATCGATAACGGAATCTATCTTTGTTCCAAGCGGGACGCCGATGTCACCCCAATGTTGCTTTCCCTCTTTTTGTAATCTCTGCGGAATTGGGACATTTACGGTGGCTAAAAGTGCTTCGCTGCTAAGCTCAATGAACACGCGCAAAAGAAGCGCGCATGCGTTTTCATGATCCTTTACGTTGATGCTTCGACACTCACTGTAAATACCATTGAGGCGGGGATTATCAACGTGCAACATGCGCGATCCGCTTTTTGGTGCCAGCGTTGTGCGATCCTTTAAATCTTTTGAGGCGCGCCCACGTTTGGTTTTATCCGCGCGGGACTCCGCCGATTTGTCAGCTTTGGACTTTCCTTGCTGATGGCCGTCAGTGGTTTTTTTCTTAACCGCCCACTCGGAAAATCCGCTGATAAATTTCTCGCGGTCTGTAGCTCTTTCGATGTCTGCAAAATCGAAATCTGGGCTGGCCATCACACTGAGAATCCGTTGCAGCAACGCCTTGCCCTCTGCAGCATTGCCATTTTCGAAATCAACTTTCCCGGATCGCGAATGAATATTAATTCCGAGAATCTTAGGAAAGCTTCCCGCATTCAGAACACGGTCTACTGTTGTCCAACGGTTGTCGAGAGCCAATTCGATTTCCGCCCAGGCTTCCGTACCATCGTCGAGCAACTCCATTACAGCCAGAAAGCGGGGCGCGGCCTCGCCTTCGTCCCGCATGGCGCGGCCTTTCGCTGGCGGCTTCCATCGTTGCAGCCCCACGCCGGAAGCTGAAGACATGTGACGGCGGCGTATCCATGGACGAGCTTCAGCACGAGTAGGAAAAACGCAAACCGCTAACTCTCGTACCGGATTCTCATAGTATTTTTTTGCCATTTGCCGAAACGGCCTTTCGACAATGGTGCCATCGGCTAGCGCAGGGGTCTCCAAAAGTTTCAAGGAAGCAACGCGACGGTTGCCTTCCAGCACGACAAACATTTTGGAGTCTTTGGGATCTGGCATTACCCAACAAAATTCGCCGGGGCTAAGGCCGACCTTGATTATGTCGCTCGCGTGATTAATCAGCTTTCGCTTCTGGTCGGCGATCATAGCCTTAATCGTGTCGCGCTGGCTGCCGGTCTGACCCAACCGATAGTTCAGCGTATCCAGCTTGAGTTGCGACAATTTAACGGTCGCATTGTAGATCATCTCGACCCCCGTACCGCCCCGGGGATGCTAGGCCGGAAGCCAACCTCCGGTAAAGGCTAGTCAGTTTGGCCAACCGCAAGGTTGAGGACACTTTGTCAAGTATATAATTGGATAATATCCCTCATCCCGTCCCTCGTGACCGAGGGGTGTCTGATCAGCGTCTCCAGACGCGGGGCGGGGAGCGGTGGCCGGGGAATTCCTTGCAGCGGAGATGCGCTTTGCAAGGCCCGGCGGTCCAAGCCGCATGTGTCCTGGCGCGTTAGCCGCGCGCCAAGGCCCTCTGACGGCCGGTAGGTTGGTGGTCTTGTCAGAAGACCGCCAGCTGAGCTGCCAGGGCCAAATCGGTGGAGGGTCACGGCCCCACGACGGGGTTGTTAACGTGACGAACGGGTCAACCACCGAGGACCTTTGCGGAGCAAACCTAACAAACACCGCGCGCGGGACGCCTTGGGTTTGGCGGACTTGCGGTTTACCCGCCGAACCCCCGACTTGATCGGGGGGAAGGCGGGTAATTCGGACTTCGACAAGCCTCGATGTCGCGAGGCGTCGAGGCCCGCTGGGTCCGTCAGGACCCTTGGCGTCCCGCGCGCCCTCGGTTCTTTTTCGAGGCGGCGGTCTGGACTACGGCCTACCCGGGGCCGGCAAAGAATACGGGCGGCGGAGCGTTGGCTATCTCCGCCTCATCCTGAGGAGCGCCCGCAGGGCGCGTCTCGAAGGACGAGGCGGCCCCCGGGTCTCATGGTTCGAGACGCGCCTAACGGCGCTCCTCACCATGAGGGGATAAGATGGAGCGTTGGCTACTCGCACTTCTTCAGCACCGGCGTCTTGCGGCCGCCCGGAAGCGCAATGCCGTCCACGACGCGCGCCTTGCCGCCCTCCGGCTGATTGAACATCGTGCGTCGCGTCCCACCCCGCACGCGAAAAACCAGCCGCTCGCGCTCCTCGTCCGCCGCGCCGGGCTCGAAGATCGAATTGATCGACAACAGTTCGTCCGACAACCGCGTCCCCGACAGCATGCTGTAGCGGTTGACGGCAAAACCAGGACCGAGATCGTGCTCCTCCACCACCGTACCGGCATTTGCCATGGTGATGCTGACATGCGGATTGGCCGGCGAGGCCGCGAGCTTGCAGTCCGGGGCCCAGGTTCCCAACAGGCCGAACTCGCGGAACAATGTCTCGACCGGCACGGCTTTATCGGCGGGCATGGCGGTCGCGGCCGCAAGCACCATGACCGCCACAATCAGCATGACGCCGCCGCTCCATCGACTCAAAAATTGTCATGCAACCATAGCAGCGCGCGGCGCAACGGCAATCGCCGGCGCAAACTGCCGCGTCGAAATAATTTACCTGTGACGTTTTTATTGCGGGAAGCTCAGCTTCGCCGCCGTCACCACGTCGCCGAACGTCTTGATGTCGGCATCGATGCGTTTCTTGAAGGCATCGCCGGTCGGCCCGCCCGGCGTCACCGCCAATTTTTTCAGGCCCGCCTGCACGCCCGGATCGGCCAGCGCACGCCCAAGTTCCTTGGTGAGCTTGTCGACGATCGGCGCAGGCGTCCCCGCCGGCACGAAGAAGCCGCTCCACAATTGCGTGTCGACTTCCGGATAACCCGCCTCCGCCATGCTTGGAACATCGGGCAGTTCCGGCGAACGCACGGAGCCGGTCACCGCCAGCGCGCGCGATTTGCCGCCCTTGACCAGCGGAATTGCCGGCGGCCCGTCCGAAATGGTGAACAAGCATTGCCCGCTGACCACGCACAAATTCGATTCGTTGCTGCCTTTGAACGGGATCGCCACCGCCGGCATTCCCGTTTTGAGCTTGAGCAATTCGCTGGCGATAGTGAAAGCCGGCGACGAAGTTCCGTAGTTCGACTTGTCGGGATGGGCCTTGGCCCAGGCCACCAGTTCCTTCACCGACTTGACCGAGTGGTCCGCCGGCACCACCAGCACCAGCGGGAACGAGGCGATCATGTTGAGCGGGATGAAGCTCTTGGTCGGATGATAGGCCAACTTGGGATAGATCGCGGCGGCGATCGACATCTGCCCGGTGGCGCCGACCAGCACGGTGTAGCCGTCGGGCGCAGCCCGCGCGGCAAATTCCCCGGCGATGCGGCCGCCGGCCCCCACTTTATTTTCGATCACGGTGGTGGCGCCGGTATTTTCCTGAAATTTCTGCACCACCAGGCGCGCGAAGATATCGTTGCCGCCGCCGGCGGCAAAGCCGACGATGAAATGGATGGCACGATCGGGATAAGCGCCTTGGGCATGCGCAGCGCCCGCGGAAAACGCCAACGCCACCGACAGGCAGGCAAACAGGTTGCGAATCCTCATGGTCTTCCCTCCACCTTTTTTTGGCGCCGCGCCATTATCGCAAGCGGGCGTCCCCTGGCTCAAGATCATACACTAATCCAGCGGCAGCCCGACATATTGCTCGGCCAGCGCCTTGGCGGCGGCTTGCGAGCCGACGAGATAATCGAGATCGGCGAGCTGACGTCTTCGGTCGAACGCGGTTTCGTGCGGGAAACGATGCATGATCTGCGTCATCCACCAGGAAAAGCGCTGCGCCTTCCAGACCCGCCGCAGGCACTTTGCCGAATAATTCGCCAGTAACGCGTCGCTTTTCTTTTTATAAAACGCGTCGAGCGCGCGCGACAGAAACACCACATCGGCAAAAGCGAGATTCATGCCTTTGGCGCCGGTCGGCGGCACGATATGCGCGCTATCGCCGGCGAGAAACAGACGGCCGTGCTGCATCGGCTCGGCCACGAAGCTGCGCATCGGCGTGATGCCCTTCTGCAACATCGCGCCCTCTTCAAGCTTGCGCGCGCCGCCCAGCCGCTTGTGCAACTCGTCCCAGATGCGCGCATCCGGCCATGCTTCGATCTCCTCGTCGTGATCGCATTGCAGATAAAGCCGCGCCACCGACATCGAGCGCATGGTGTAGAGCGCAAAGCCGCGGTCGGTGTAGGAATAGATCAATTCGTGGTCGGGCGGCGGCAATTCCGACAGAATGCCGACCCAGCCGAACGGATAATCGCGCTCGAATACGCTGACGACGCCGTCGGGAATACTCGGCCGGCAGATACCGTGAAATCCGTCGCAGCCGGCGATGAAGTCACATTCGATCTCCTGCGTCTTGCCGTCATGGGTGAAGCGGATCTTCGGCTGCTTCGCCGTCAGCTCATGGACGCTGACGCCATCGACCTCGAACAGCAACGGCCCGCCGTCGGCGAGCCGACGCTCCACCAGGTCCTTCACGACTTCCTGCTGGCCGTAGATGGTGACGCGCTTGTCGATCAGCGCCTTGAAATCGATCCGGTGCAAGTCGCCGTTGATGCCGATATTGATGCCGTGATGGAGCACGCCCTCGCGCTTCATGCGCTCGCCGACACCGAGCTCGGTCAGAAGATCGGCCGCCCAGTGCTCGATCAAGCCGGCGCGGATGCGGTTCTCGATGTAATCGCGGCTACGGTTTTCGATGATGACGGATTCAATGCCGGCGAGATGCAGCAGCCGCGCCAGCATCAGCCCGGCCGGCCCTGCTCCGATAATGCCGACCTGCGTACGCATGCGTGTTGTTCCGGCCAAGGTAGCTTACGTTCCGTATAAGCGCCGGATTTCGCGAAGGCAAAGGGATGAAGTCCGGAAAGGCTGGGATAATCGCGCGCGCGGCGGCTAGAACGGCAACCCGTAGCGCGGCACCTGCATTTTGTATTGCCGATAGGCCTCACCGAATTTTTCTTCAAGCAAACGCTCTTCCCGCAGGATGACGCCAAAATGCAGCGTCAGGACAAGCACGACCGTCATCACCAATGTCCAGTCCGAGGCGCAAGCAATCCCGATACCGGCGGAGATCAAGATCAATCCAACGTACATCGGGTTGCGAATCTGCGCGAAGACGCCGCCGGTCACGAGCGCGAGGACCGGCTGATACGGATTGACGTTGGTACCGGAGCGAACGAACGTATTCCTGGCGCTCAAGGCCAGCGCCACGCCGGCGACTATCAGCAGAATGCCGATGACGATGCGCGTTTCGAATGCCAGCAACACCGTGAGCAGATAAGCCGGAAACAGCCAATCGAGCGTGAGACCAATCGCGACCGCCGCCACAGCGATCAGCGGCGGCGGTGCAATGACGCCGGGAATATCGGGCGCGTGCGTCATGGTCATGGTGCCTATAATGCCCGTCGGCACTTTTGGTTCACGCCCCAAGCCAGTCCGCCAGCGCGGCATTGACCGCCTCGGGTTGCTCGAGCGTGGTCAAATGGCCGCTGTCCGGAATGACCATGAACTTCGCACCGGAAATTCCGTCCGCGATTTCCTTGTTGACCTCCGGAGGCGTCGCCACGTCGCTGTCGCCGACCAGCACCAGCGTCGGACATTTGATCGATGCCAGCAGCGGCCGCGAATCCGGCCGCGACATGATCGCGTTGAGCTGGCGCACGAAAGCCTCCGGCCCGGTTTCCGCGATCATCTTACGTACGATAGTAGTCAGGCGATCATCGCGCTGGTGCTTGGCATTCAAATAACGCGGGATAGCCAGATCCGGAATTTCTCCGTAACGGCCCGACTGCGCCATGGCGATCTGCGCCTTACGCGCGGCGGTTTGTTCCGGCGTGTCGGGGCGCGCCGAAGTATCGAGCAGCGCCAGCTTGGCGATACGCTCGGGCGCCAGCCGCATCATGGCGAAGGCGACGTAACCGCCCATCGACAGACCGGCGAGCGCAAAACGCGGCGGCGCCTCTTTGAGAACGCGCGCGGCGACCGCCGCCATGTCGTCGTCGCGCCGGTGATCGACGACGGTCACTTGCCCGAAAGGCCAGAGCGCTTCGATTTGCGGACCATAAAGACGCGCGGTGCACGTGAGGCCGGGGACGAGAACGAGCGGTAAAGATTGCGCCATTATGACCCTCCGATAACAAAAAGATTAAGCTTTAACGCGACTTATTGCACGGCCCCGCATTGACATTCAGCCCTTTGCGCCTATGTTCCGCCTGAAACGGCTTCGAATAAGATTCGACCGTCCATTCCCGCGCATCGAAACCCGTTTTTCAATTCCGGCGCGGGCGCCGGGCGGTCTCAACTAGAGGTTATATGTCTTTTTCTCATCTTGGCTTATCCGCCAAAGTTTTATCGGCCATTGACTCGGCCGGCTACAAGACCCCGACCCCCATACAAGAGCAAGCCATCCCGCACGTCCTCGCGCGCCGCGACGTGCTCGGCATTGCGCAGACCGGCACCGGCAAGACCGCCGCTTTCGTTTTGCCGATGCTCACGATGCTCGAGCAAGGCCGCGCCCGCGCACGCATGCCGCGCACGCTCATTCTCGAACCGACGCGCGAACTCGCGGCCCAAGTCGCCGACCATTTCGAAAAATACGGCAAGAACCACAAGCTCAACGTCGCGCTCATCATCGGCGGCGTCTCGTTCGACGACCAGAACGCCAAGCTCTTGCGCGGCGTCGACGTGCTGATCGCGACCCCCGGCCGCCTGCTCGACCACTCCGAACGCGGCAAGCTGCTGCTCTCCGGCTGCGAGTTGCTTATTATCGACGAAGCCGACCGCATGCTCGACATGGGCTTCATCCCGGACATCGAGCGCATCGGCAAGCTGGTGCCGTTCACGCGGCAGACGCTGTTCTTCACCGCGACCATGCCGCCGGAAATCCAGCGCATCGCTGACAACTTCCTGCACAATCCGGTGCGCGTAGAAGTGTCGAAGCCCGCTACCGCGGCCATTACCATCAATCAATTGCTGGTCGCCACCGGACGCGAGCCGCACGACAAGCGCGACACGCTGCGCCGGCTGATCCATTCGGCGGAAGGTTTCAAGAACGCCATCGTATTCTGCAATCGCAAGCGCGAGGTCGCGCAATTGCATCGCTCGCTGCTCCAGCACAAGTTCAACGCCGTCGCACTGCACGGCGATCTCGATCAATCGGCGCGCACCGCAGCACTCGACGCTTTCCGCAACGACGAGGCTAAGTTGCTGATCGCCTCCGACGTCGCCGCCCGCGGGCTCGATATTCCGGCGGTCAGCCACATCTTCAATTACGACGTGCCGCATCATCCGGACGATTACGTCCACCGCATCGGCCGCACCGGCCGCGCCGGCTTGAGCGGCACCGCCATCACGCTGGTCGCGCCGATCGACGGCAAGGCTGTCTCGGCGATCGAAAAGCTGATCGGTCAGACCATTCCCTGGATGGGCGAGCCGGCGGCGGCCGAGCCCCCCGAAAGCCGTCCGCATGAAGGCCGGCACGAGGGCGAGCGCGGCCACCGTGGCGAACGTCATCGCGGCCAGAGCCGCGGCAAAGGCCGCGACCACGGCCATCCGCCGAAACCGCATAGGGACAAGGCGCCCACGCACGCGCGCCCGCAATCGGTAGAGCCGCCGGTCGCACGTCCGCAGTCGCCGCGCGAGCAGGCCGACGGCACCGACGGCAGCCACCTGCCCGCTTTCCTGCTCCGCCCGGTATCGTTAAAAGCCTGATAAACGGGCGCTTTCGGAGCCGGTGCGCAACGAAATATTGCGCCGCAACCGGTTCCGAATTTACCGCCGATTCATATCCCTCCCATACCGTCCCGTTATGAGTGATGCGGCTATCGATGGCCGCGCGCGTAATTGCGGGTAGAAAGCCCGTTTACGGGGGTTTTGCGATGGCCGAGGCCGCTGACGAACACGAACGCACGATGGCGTTCGCGGAAATCGCGTTTGGCCAGATCAAGGCGCTGCATCAGGCGGCAACGCCGCGCAATTACGAGATCTGGTACGCCTACGCCACCGGCTATCACCCTTCCCTCAATCAGATGATCAACGAGACGCTCAAGGCCAGCGGCGTTCTCGCCGAAGCCAATCTCGACACCATTTATTCGACCTACCTGTCGCCGACGAGGCTGACCGACCGGATCGATGAGGTCGGCAGCCAGGTCAAAGGCGAGATTGAACAGGTGATGTCGATGATCGACACCGCCGCCGGCACCGCCTCGGGCTATACCGAGAGCCTCGCCGGCATGTCTGAAAAGATCGGCCAGTCGAAGGACCGCGAGGGCCTGCGCGCGATCGTGGAAAGCCTGGTGCACACCGCCAAGGAGATGGAAGTCTCCAACCAGCAGCTGGAAGAGCGGCTCGTCGCCTCGAAACGGGAAATCCTCGACCTGCACGCCAATCTCGAGGCGGTGCGCAGCGAAAGCCTGACCGACCCTCTGACCCAGCTCTCCAATCGCAAATTCTTCGACGTGACGCTGGAACAGGCCATCGCGGAGGCGCGCGCGCGCAACGAGGCGCTCTCGCTGATGCTGACCGACATCGACCATTTCAAGAGTTTCAACGACAGTTACGGCCACCTCACCGGCGACCAGGTGCTCCGCCTGGTGGCGATGTCGATGAAGCAGAACGTCAAGGGCCAGGACACTACCGCGCGTTACGGCGGCGAGGAATTCGCCGTCATTCTGCCCAATACGGTGCTGCGTTCGGCCATTACGGTCGCCGACCACATCCGCCGCGCGGTCATGACCAAGGAACTCATGAAGCGTTCGACCGGCGAGCATCTCGGCCGCGTGACGGTCTCGATCGGGGTCGCCAGTCTGCGCAAGATCGATACCGCCCAGTCGCTGATCGAGCGCACCGACGGCTGCCTTTATGCCGCCAAGCGCCACGGCCGCAATCGCGTGATGTGCGAGACCGACCCGGAAGTCACCGCCGCCAGCGCGGCCGTCCAGGTCGCCTAACACCACAATTCAAGGTTGGATTATTTCGCCGCGTCCTTGGACGGGGTGAGCTGCACGCTCTCGCCGCAGCCGCAAGCGCCGGTCTGGTTCGGATTGTTGAAGATGAACTGGGCGGACAATTTTTCGGTTTTGTAGTCCATCTCGGTACCGAGCAAAAACAGCACGGCCTTGGGATCGACCATGATCTTGACGCCCTTGTCCTCCACGACCTCGTCGGTCGGCTTGATCGCGTCGGCGTATTCCATGGTGTATTCCATGCCGGCGCAGCCGCCGTTTTTCACGCCGACACGCACGCCCGCAACCGGCCGCTCGGCCCGCGCCATCACATCCTTGATGCGCAGCGCGGCGGCGTCGGTCAGCTTCATCACCTGGGGTCGTGGTCGTGGCGTGGCCATGGTCGTCCTCTTGATTCCCGCCTTTATCTAATATCTTCGTTCACCGATTGTAACTCACCACATATTGAGCACTAAACGGGCCTCGTCCGACATCCGGCTCGGATCCCAGGGCGGGTCCCACACCACCGTCACTTTGGCTTCCTTGACGCCCGGCACGCTGGACACCGCGTTCTCCACCATGATGGGCAGTTCCTGTGCCGACGGACAGTTCGGCGAAGTGAGCGACATGTCGATTTTCACCGCCCGGTCGTCGCCGATATCGATCTTGTAGATCAAGCCGATCTCGTAGATGTCGGCCGGGATTTCCGGGTCATAGACGGTCTTCAAGCCGGCGATGATGTCATCCGTAAGCCGATTGAGTTCGGCCTGCGGCAAGTTGGACGACCCGGTCACGTTGGCGTTTTCCGGCGCCTTGTCGGCGGACGGAGCCTTATCGGTCACGGGGATATCGTCACTCATGCGAAAAATTCCTGCGCCTTGGCGAGCGAGGCGGCCAAAACGTCCACCTCGTCCTTGGTATTATACATGGCAAATGACGCCCGGCACGTGGCGGTCAGGCCATAGCGGGCGAGCAGCGGCATCACGCAGTGGGTGCCGGCGCGCACCGCCACACCCTCGCGGTCGATGATGGTGGCGACATCGTGCGGATGCGCGCCCTTGAGCTCGAAAGAGACGATCGGCCCCTTGCCCGGCGCCTGGCCGATGATGCGCAGCGAATTGATCGCGCCCAGCCGCTCGTGCGCGTATTTGACCAACGCGCTTTCATGCGCCCGGATGCGCGGCTTGCCGACGGCATTGACGTAGTCGATGGCGGCGCCCAGACCGATCGCCTGCACAATCGACGGCGTACCGGCCTCGAAGCGGTGCGGCGGCGCACCATAGGTGATGCGATCCTGGAACACTTCGTGGATCATCTCGCCGCCGCCGTTGAACGGCGGCATGGCGGCCAGCAGATCGTATTTGCCATAAAGCACACCGATCCCGGTCGGCCCGTAGAGCTTGTGCCCGGTGAAGACGTAAAAATCGCAATCGAGATCGCGCACGTCGACGTCCATGTGCACGGCGGCCTGCGCGCCGTCGATCAGCACCGGAATGCCGCGCGCATGCGCGAGCTTGACGACTTCCTTGACCGGCACCACGGTGCCGAGCGCATTCGACATTT
Source organism: uncultured Alphaproteobacteria bacterium (assembly GCA_963703875.1). Lineage (GTDB taxonomy): Bacteria > Pseudomonadota > Alphaproteobacteria > Rhizobiales > Xanthobacteraceae > Pseudolabrys. The sequence continues at coordinate 86,849 of CAVPFZ010000007.1, read as the reverse complement.
GCGTGATCGCAACCATTTTGGTGCGCGGCGAAAGCAGCTTCTCGAATTCGTCGATCAGGAAGTTACCCTCCTCGTCGATCGGCGCCCATTTGATCACCGCGCCTTGGCGCTCGCGCAGGAAATGCCAGGGCACGATGTTGGAATGGTGCTCCATGATCGAAAGCACGATCTCATCGCCGGCTTTGATACGCTCGCGCCCGAACGAATAGGCGACGAGATTGATTGCCTCGGTGGCGTTGCGGGTGAAGATGATTTCTTCTTTTTTCTCGGCGTTTAAAAACGCCCGCACGGTTTCGCGCGCGCCCTCGTAAGCCTCGGTCGCTTCGTTGGCGAGATAATGCAGCCCGCGATGCACATTGGCGTATTGCTCGGTATAGGCCTTCTCCAGCCGGTCGAGCACCTGGCGCGGCTTCTGCGCCGAGGCGGCGTTGTCGAGATAGACAAGCGGCTTGCCATAGACCTGCATCGCCAGCGCCGGAAAATCGGCGCGGATCTTGGCGACGTCGTAGGAACCGTTGGCGGCTGGATGCGCGTTCATCACCGGCTCCCGAGCCACTTGAGCGCCGCGAACATCAGCGCCCGGCGCACGCCCTCGTGCGCGATCTCCTCCAGCACCTCGTCGATGAAGGCCTCGATCAGCAGCGCTTCGGCTTCCTTGTCCGGAATACCGCGCGACATCAGATAAAATTTGAGTCCGGGGTCGAGCGCGCCGGCAGTAGCGCCATGGCCGCATTGCACGTCGTCGGCGAAGATTTCCAGTTCCGGCTTGTTGTCGGCTTCCGCCTCGTCGGACAGCAGCAGCGCCCGCGTCATCATCTTGGCGTCGGTCTTCTGCGCATGCTGATCGACGATGATCTTGCCCTGGAAAATGCCATGACTCTCGCCGTCCAGCACCGACTTGAAGCGCTCGCGACTGACGCAGCCGCCGGCGGCATGGGTGATGACCAGCGTGTTGTCGACGTGCTGGCGGCCCTTGAGCAGATTGGCGCCGTCTATGCCGGCATGCGTGCCCTCGCCGCCGAACCGCACGAAAGTCTGGTTGCGCACCACCGCGCCGCCGAGCGTGAACGCAAAATCCTTGTAAGCCGCCTTCTCGCCGACATTGACGCCGAGCGTCGAGACGCGCAGCGCCGCGCCGCCATCGCAGCCGATCTTGACGTGATCGACCTTGGCCTTGTCGCCGATGGTCAGTTCCAGCGCCGAATTGACCTGATAGTCGAGGCCCTCGGGGCCGCAGAACGACTCGATCAGCGTCACTTGCGCGCCAGGCTCGACGATGACGATCACCCGCGGATACATCGCGGCGGCGGCCTCGCCGGTAAATACATGCGCGATATGGATCGGCTTGGCGATTTTGGCATCGCGCTTGACGCGTAGCGCCACGCCGCCGCTCATGAAAGCGGTGTTCAGCGACAGCGCGCTATCGTCGCTGCCGGGCACCTTTCCCAGCCGGTATTCGGTGTTCTCCGCCAGAAACGCGAATAGTTCGCTGATCGTGATGCCGGGGTCGTGCGGGTTGCTGTCGCTCCAGGCCGGCTCGTAGCGTCCATTGACGATCGCGACTGTATCCAGTTCGACGCCGGTGAGAATCGCCGAAACGGTGGTTTTCTGCTTGGCGCCGGCCGGCCCGGCCAAGGGCTTGGCCTCCCGCATCAGCGCGCGCAGATCGGTGTATTTCCATTCCTCGATACGCCGGTGCGGCAACCCGCTGGTCTCGAAATTCTTGAACGCGTCCTCGCGCAGCTTCGCCACCGCGCCGTTGCCGGGCAGCTTGTCGCGCGCCGCTTTATAGTCGGCGGCGAGGCCCTGTTCGGCCGCGGTCTTCATGGCGCGGACTTCAGCGTTCATCAGACTGTCTCTTCCGCGAATTGCGCGTAACCGGAGCTCTCAAGCTCAAGCGCCAGTTGCTTGCCGCCCGACTTCACCACTTTGCCCTTGGCCATGACGTGCACCACGTCGGGCACAATGTAATTGAGCAGCCGCTGGTAATGCGTGATCACGACCATCGAGCGTTGCGGCGAGCGCAATCGGTTGACGCCGTCGGCCACGATCTTGAGCGCGTCGATATCGAGACCGGAATCGGTCTCATCGAGCACGGCAAGGCGCGGCTCCAGCACCGCCATCTGCAGGATCTCATTGCGCTTCTTCTCGCCGCCGGAGAACCCGACATTGACCGCCCGGCGCAGCATCTCGGCATCGATGCCGAGATGGGCGGAGGTCTCGCGCACCCGTTTCATGAATTCCGGCGTAGAAAATTCGCTCTCGCCGCGCGCCTTACGCTGCGCGTTGAGCGCGGTGCGCAGGAAGGTCATGGTGGCGACGCCTGGCACTTCCACCGGATACTGAAACGCCAGGAACAGACCCTTGGCGGCGCGCTCATCCGGGGCCAGCCCGAGAATGCTCTCGCCGTCGAGCAGCACATCGCCATCGACGACTTTGTAATTGTCCTTGCCGGCCAGCACGTAAGCAAGCGTGGATTTTCCAGAGCCGTTCGGACCCATGATCGCCGCGACCTGACCCTTCTCGATGGTCAGGTTGAGGCCGTTGAGGATTTTCTTGTCCTCGACCTCGACATGCAGATTTTTGACTTCCAGCAACGCCATTGTCTCTTCTTCCTAACTCTTGTTGCCGGCGCCCCAGCGCCAGGCCCATCGTCCTTCGGTCTTGGCGATGCTCACCCAAACGACAACAACACTCACCAACAGAACAATGATTGCACCCAAGGCCAGGCGTTCAGGGGTGATGCCGCCGAGCCCGAGCGCGACCATAACCCCGGCAACGACGGCCACATGGCCGAGCACCAGCAGCCAGCCCTGCCAGGTCACAGGTGTGGCGCCAAAGCCGTAAGTTTTTGGTTTGAACCAATACTCAGTCATCGCTAGCCAACCGAGCCTTCCAGGCTGATCGAAATAAGCTTTTGCGCCTCGACCGCGAATTCCATCGGCAGCTGTTGCAGAACGTCCTTGACGAAGCCGTTGACGACCAAAGCGGTCGCCTCTTCCGCCGACATGCCGCGCTGACGGCAATAGAACAGCATGTCCTCCGAAATCTTCGAGGTGGTCGCCTCATGCTCGAAGGTGGCCGAGGAATTCTTCGCCTCGATATAGGGCACGGTATGCGCGCCGCAGTCGTGGCCGATCAACAGCGAATCGCAATTGGTGAAGTTGCGCGCGTTCGTGGCCTTGCGGTGCGCCGACACCAGCCCGCGATAGGTGTTGTTGGATTTACCGGCCGCGATGCCCTTGGAGATGATACGGCTGGTGGTGTTTTTGCCCAAGTGCAGCATCTTGGTGCCGCTGTCGACCTGCTGGCGGCCGTTGGAGATCGCGATCGAGTAAAATTCCCCACGAGAATGATCGCCGCGCAGGATGCAGCTCGGATATTTCCAGGTAATGGCCGAGCCGGTCTCAACCTGGGTCCAGGAAATCTTGGAACGCGCGCCACGGCAGTCGCCGCGCTTGGTGACGAAGTTGAAAATGCCGCCCTTGCCGTCGGCATCGCCCGGATACCAGTTCTGCACCGTCGAATATTTAATCTCGGCGTCGTCGTGCGTGACCAATTCGACGACCGCGGCATGCAACTGGTTCTCGTCGCGCATCGGCGCGGTGCAACCTTCGAGATAACTGACGTAAGCGCCCTTGTCGGCGATGATCAGCGTGCGCTCGAACTGGCCGGTATTGGCCTCGTTGATGCGGAAATAGGTCGACAGCTCCATCGGGCAGCGAACGCCCGGCGGCACGTAGACGAACGAGCCGTCGGAGAACACCGCGGAATTCAAGGTCGCAAAGAAGTTGTCGGTCACCGGGACAACCGAGCCGAGATACTTCTTCACCAGTTCGGGATGCTCGCGGATTGCTTCCGACATCGGCATGAAGATCACGCCGGCCTTTTTCAGCTCTTCCTTGAAGGTGGTCGCCACCGAAACCGAATCGAACACCGCATCGACCGCCACGCGCCGCTCGCCTTCGGGTCTTACAACGCCGGCCAGGATTTCCTGCTCGCGCAGCGGGATGCCGAGCTTCTTGTAGGTTTCCAGGATCTGCGGATCGACCTCGTCGAGCGAGGCCAGCGCGTTCTTCTTCGGCGCCGAATAATAATAGGCGTTCTGGTAATCGATCTTGGGATAGTCGACGCGCGCCCAGGTCGGCTCGCGCATGGTAAGCCAGCGCTTATAAGCTTCCAGCCGCCATTCCAGCATCCACTTCGGCTCGTTCTTCTTGGCCGAAATGAAACGGACGGTGTCCTCCGACAGGCCCTTGGGGGCCTTGTCGAATTCGATATCGGTGACGAACCCGTATTTGTATTGATCAACATCAATCAGTCGGACCTGATCGACGGTCTCTTGTACGGCCGGCATTCTTCCCTCCGCTCACGGTTGCAAGGACCGCGGGTTGGATTTGTCGGTTATGGTCGTCGCTTATCGCGTTGCGAACATTCCTGGTGACGCCGCCTCAAGCGGCATTGGCAAGCTTGTTAAGTAGTGACGAAACCACGTTTTTCCAGGCATTTAGCAGACGCTCGACATCCGCTTCGGTGGTGCTCCAGCCCAAGCTGAGGCGCACGGCGCCGCGCGCAAGCGCCGGTTCCACGCCCATCGCCGCCAGCACGTGGGAGGCCTGCACCTTGCCTGACGAGCAGGCCGAACCGGAGGACACCGCTATGCCGTTGAGATCGAAGGCGATAATCGCTGTTTCGGCCTTGATGCCGGGAACCGCGAACAACGTCGTATTGGGCAGCCGCGGGCTGCCTTCGCCGAAAAATACGATATTCGGCGTGGCCAACTTGAGTTGTGCCTCGAGCAGGTCGCGCAGACGTGACATGCGAGCATTGTTCGTCTGCTGTTCGCTCGCCGCAGACGACGCGGCCGCGCCGAACCCGGCAATGGCCGCGACGTTTTCGGTTCCCGCGCGTAGCGAGCGCTCCTGACCGCCGCCTTTGATCAGCGGCTCGACGATATGGATGTCGCCGCGGCGAACGAGCGCGCCTGCGCCCTGCGGGCCGCCGAGCTTGTGGGCTGACAGGCTCATGAGGTCCGCGCCGAGGGCGTCCATGTTGCAATCGATGCGCCCGGGGCCCTGCACGGCGTCGACATGCAACACGCCGTTGGCGGTGTGCACGATCTCGGCGATCTCTGAAATCGGCTGAATGACGCCGGTCTCGTTATTGGCGAGCATCAAGGAAACAAGCGGGCGCTCGGCCCGAGCGATTGCGCTTCCAAGAGCATGAAGATCCAATAAACCCGCAGCTGTCACCGGCAATTCCTCGACCGCGTCGGCAGCAAATCGTCCGCCGCTGCGCACCGAAGGATGCTCAATGGCCGAGACAAAAAGCCGGTCGCGCCAGTGCTTTACGCCCGCACCTTCGACGGCCGGCGTCAGCGCCAGCATGTTTGCTTCGGTGGCGCCGCTGGTGAACGTGACGTTTTTGGCCTCGGCGCCGACCAAACTCGCCACTTTTTCGCGTGCCTCTTCAACCAATCGGCGGGCAGCCCTGCCCTCAGCATGGATGGAAGACGCATTGCCGGTGAGTTCTAGTGCAGCGCCCATAGCGGCGCGGGCACCCTCCCGTAGGGGGGCGGTTGCATTCCAATCAAAATAGGCCCGCTTACTCATGGAATTCGTCAGTATCCCGCTACCGTTTCGGCGCTAGACCCCACAAAAACCTTGCGTTTTGCCCTGGGGATCGTGTTAGAAGCCGCCATCACGCGGCAACATATAGCCTGTGTTACGCTCGTGAACAGCGGAATTCATATAATTAGAATAATTCTAAACTAGTGGTCGAACGCCATGCCTGAGGTCATTTTTACCGGTCCGGCCGGACGGATCGAGGGCCGATATCACCCGGCGCGGCAGAAGAACGCCCCGATCGCGATCATCCTGCACCCGCATCCGCAATTCGGCGGGACGATGAACCACCCGATCATCTACCAGCTTTACTACGCCTTCGTGCATCGCGGCTTCTCGGCGTTGCGCTTCAATTTCCGCGGCGTCGGCCGCAGCCAGGGCTCGTTCGACCACGGCACCGGCGAATTGTCCGATGCCGCCGCCGCGCTCGACTGGGCGCAAACCATCAACCCGGAAGCCAAGAGCTGTTGGATCGCCGGGTTTTCATTCGGCGCCTGGATCGGCATGCAGTTGCTGATGCGCCGGCCGGAGATCGAAGGCTTCATTTCGATCGTGCCGCCGGCCAATCTTTACGACTTCTCATTTCTGGCGCCCTGCCCGTCCTCGGGCCTGATCATTCATGGCGACAAGGACGCGGTGGTTCCGCCTAAGGACGTGACCACGCTGGTCGACAAGCTCAAGACGCAAAAAGGCATCGTGATCGAGCAGAAAGTGATCCAGGGCGCCAACCATTTCTTCGACGGCAAGGTTGAGCCGTTGCTCACCAATATCTGCGCCTATCTGGACAAGCGGCTCAAGACCGATCGCAAGCCGAGCGCGGCGTAGCACCGAGCGCTGCGTTAGGGAAACTTCTTCGCGACCAGCACGGCGTTGAGGCCACCGAAGGCAAACGAGTTCGACATCGCCGCGTCGATATTCATGACGCGCGCCTTGTTCGGCACATAGTCAAGGTCGCAGGCCGGATCCGGCCCCAGATAACCGATGGTCGGCGGCGCGATGCCGTCGCGCACCGCCAGCATCGTCGCCACCATTTCGAGCGCGCCCGCGGCCCCGAGCGCATGCCCGACCATCGATTTGCTCGAAGACACTGCGAGCTTGCGGGCATGCTCGCCGAACACCTGATGCAGCGCCTTGGTCTCGGTCTCGTCGTTGGCGGCGGTGCCGGTGCCATGCGCATTGACGTATTGGATATCCTGCGGATCGAACGCGGCATCGGTAAGCGCGCCATCCATGGCCCGCGACATGCCGCCGACATCCGGCGCGGTGAGGTCGCCGGCGTCCGCGCTCATACCGAAACCGGCGATCTCTCCAAGGATGTCGGCGCCGCGCGCCTGCGCACGTTCGAGCGGCTCCAGCACCAAGCAGGCCGCGCCCTCACCGATCATCATGCCTTCCCGGCCGATGGAAAACGGCCGGCAGACTTCCGGCGCCATCACGCGCATGGCTTCCCAGCCGCGCATGGTGCCGAAGCTGATACAGGCTTCCGAACCGCCGGTGACGGCGCAATCCACCGCCCCCGAGCGCACCATGTGGAACGCGGCGCCAATGGCGTGCGTGGCCGAGGCGCAGGCGCTGGCGATCACATAAGAGGGTCCGCGCAGCCCGCAGTGCATGGAAATCTGGCTGGCCGGCGCATTCACCATCAGCCGAGGGATGCTGAGCGGATAAACCCGTTTTTTCTTTTCGAGATAGACGCGGCGGTAGGTATCGTCGAGCGTCATCATGCCGCCGACGCCGCAGCCCATGATGCAGGCAGTGCGTATCGACAATGGCATGTCGAACGTCAATTTCGACTGCGCAATTGCCTCGCGCGCCGCCACCACCGCGATCTGCGACACGCGGTCGAGCGTCGGCAGGTCCCGTTCCTCGAAATACTTGAGCGGGTCGTAGCCCTTGATTTCAGCGACGACTTTCTGGGTCAGCTCTTCCGGCGTGCCGGCGAGCGTGATCGGGCCGAGACCGGAGACCCCGCCCTTCAATCCGTCCCAATAGGCGGCGGCCGTGTGGCCGAGCGGCGTGATGGCCCCCAGGCCGGTGACGACGACGCGATGCACGCCGCTCACGACTTCTTTTTGGCGACCAGCTTTTCGATGGCGTTGACGACGTCGCCGACGGTATCGAATTCGGTGCGCGGATTATTGGTATTGGCGTTATAGGGGATTTCGATATCGAATTTCTCTTCGAGATCGAAGATCATTTCGACGGCGTCGAGCGATTCCAGGCCCAATTCCTCGAGCCGGTCGGTCAGCTCGACGGTCGGCTTGTCGACCCGCTTCTTCTTGGCAATGATTTCGATCACATCGTTGGCTACGTCGCTCATCCCCAAAACCCCTAATCCTTCTTTGTCCGCTCCAGGGCGTCCAGTCGCGACGCCACATCGTCCATCTTTTCAAACATGCGTTTCAGCCGCCCAGCGTAAATATATCGCTCCATTGCCCGCGCGTGTTCCACCGCCGGATAGCCCGATACGAAAGACTGGGCACCAATATTCGTCACGACCGCCGAGCCCGCACCAATAATCACTTCATCGCCAATGGCCAAGTGATCGCCGATGCCCACGCCCCCGCCAATCCGGACCCGGTTTCCAATCGTCACGCTACCGGAAATACCAACTTTTCCGCAGATGATACAACTATCTCCGATGGTGACATTGTGGCCGACATGGACCTGATTGTCGATCTTTGTTCCCCGGCCGATTTTCGTCGACGCCAGCGTTGCTCGGTCGATCGTCGTGCCGGCACCGATTTCCGCATCGTCTCCAATCACCACGTTGCCGAGCGAGTGCACGCGTGACAGTTTTATATCGGCTGTGAAGGATGTCGCGGACATCAAGTCGGGCGCAAAACTGAAACCGTCTGAACCAATCACTGCATTGGGATGGATAATGACGCGCTCGCCCAGCGCGCAACCATCGCAAATGCGCGTACCTGCGTGAATCGTCGTCTTTGCGCCAATCGTTACGTCAGCGCCGATGGTCACGTGCGACATCACCAGGGTTTCCGCGCCGATGCGCGAACGCGCGCCCACACACGCATAGGGACCGATGCTTACTCCCTCGCCCAATTCCGCATCGTCGGCGACGACCGCGGTCGGATGGATGCCCTCTTCGTGCGCCGGGCCTCGATCGAACAAGCTGGTGAGCTTGGCCAAGGCAAGCCGCGCGTCGCCGGCGGTAATTACGGCACGAAAGGAACCCGTTGGAACCGCATTTTCGGCCGAGACGACGATCGCTTGTGCCTTGCTGCGGGCCAGCGCGGTTACAGCGTTGGCGTTGACGGCGAGCGCCAAATCGGATGGCAACTCCACCTGTGCGGGGGACACAAGACGGCCGATTTCGATGGCGCCATCGCCGTCGAGCCTAGCCCCGAGCGCCTCTGCGATGTCTTTGGTACGCATGAATTTTAGTTGCAATTTCCGGTACTTATTCGCGCATCCCGAGACGGGGCCATGGTGATTTTGGGGCGAACCTGCTCTAGATCGGCCAGCGGGTCAACTATCGCGGCATCGCCACAATACCGCCCGGCATAGGTTCCGGAACGCCGGTCGTTGCAGGAAAAGTGATCGGCAATTTATTGAGCGTGCGCACCGCCAGATAAGCGAAGGCTTGCGCTTCGATCGATTGCGATGACCAACCGACTGCGTCGGCCGTCTCGACTGTTGCCGGCTTGAGTTGTTCGGCCAGCATTCGCATGAGGGTCGGATTGCGCGCGCCGCCGCCCGCCACGATCCAGGCGCGCGGGGTGGCCGGCAAATGCGGCACCACGCGCGCGACCGACGCTGCGGTCAGCGCCGATAAAGTCGCCGCACCATCAGCGACAGTGAAATTCGGCAGTCCGATATTGGCGAAGGCGAAGGCATTACGGTCGAGCGATTTCGGACAGGGCTGGGCGAAGAAACCGTCCGCCAGCACCCGCTTGACGAAAGCCTCGTCGATTCGGCCCTTGGCGGCCTGGTCGCCGTCACGATCAAGCGGCGCGCCGGTGCGTGCGCGCATGAAATCGTCGATCAGCGCATTGCCGGGGCCGGTATCGCAGGCGATCGGATCGCCACCGTCGACAAAAGTGACATTGGCGACGCCGCCCACATTAAGCACGGCGATCGGATGCGTGCGCTTGAGATCACGCGCCAGCGCCTGATGGAACGCCGGCACCAGCGGCGCGCCCTGGCCGCCGGCGGCGACATCGGCGGCGCGAAAATCATGAACCACGGTCATGTCAAGCCGGCGCGCCAGCGCCGCGCCATCGCCGATCTGCACCGTAAGCCGGGCCGCCGGCTTGTGCAGCACGGTCTGGCCATGGAAACCAACAATCGCGACGCCGGATTTATCGATGTGCTCGGCACGGAGAAACGCCTCCATGGCCTCGGCATGGACGCGGGTCACAAATTCCTCCGCCTCCCGCAGCACACCCAGCCGCGCGGTGCGCTCGGTAAGCGCGGCGCCCTCCGCCAGCGCCTGGCGCAGCAGCGCTTGCTCGCCCTCAGCGTAGGGCCGATAGCCGGTCGGCCCGAAGGCGACGATGCGTTCGCCATCGGTCTCGATCAGCGCCACGTCGACGCCATCGAGCGAGGTCCCGCTCATCAACCCGATGGCCCGCACGACGCCCAAATCTCGAACCCCTTTTCCTTTACGCCGGACCTGTTACACCACCGGCCGCAGGTACCGACAAGGCCGCGGCCGAGATTCGACAATGAGCGCCTATAAATCCGACTTTCTTAACGTTCTCGCCGAGCGCGGCTTCATCCACCAGATGTCGGAGCCGGACGCGCTCGACGCGCGCGCCACGGCAGGCGCCATCACCGGCTATATCGGATTCGATTGCACCGCGGCTTCGCTGCATGTCGGCTCGCTGCTGCCGATCATGATGCTCTACTGGATGCAGCAGACCGGGCACCGTCCGATCGCGTTGATGGGCGGCGGCACCACCCGCGTCGGCGATCCGTCCGGCAAGGACGAGAGCCGGCGCATTCTGACCGAGGATATGATCGAGCAGAATCTGAAAGGCATCCGCGCGGTCTTTTCGAAGTTCCTGAAATTCGACGGCGCCGGCGGCAACGCCGTGATGGCCAATAATGGCGACTGGCTCAACAAGCTCAATTACATCGATTTCCTGCGCGACGTCGGCCGGCACTTTTCGGTCAATCGGATGCTGTCCTTCAATTCGGTGAAACTGCGGCTCGACCGCCAGCAGGAACTCTCGTTCCTCGAATTCAACTACATGGTGCTGCAAGCCTACGATTTCGTCGAACTCAACAAGCGCACCGGCTGCATTTTGCAAATGGGCGGTTCCGATCAATGGGGCAACATCGTCAACGGCATCGATCTTGGCCGCCGCATGGTGAACGCGCAACTGTTCGCGCTCACCTCGCCGCTGATCACCACCGCGTCCGGCGCCAAGATGGGCAAGACCGCCGCCGGCGCCATCTGGCTCAATGCCGACCTGGTGAGCCCTTACGACTACTGGCAATACTGGCGCAACACCGAGGATGGCGACGTTGTGCGTTTCCTCAAACTGTTCACGATCCTGCCGCTCGGTGAAATCGCCAAGTTGGCCGCGCTCAAAGGCGCTGATGTCAACGACGCCAAAAAGGTGCTCGCCACCGAAGCGACCGCCATGGTGCACGGCCGTCAGGCTGCTGATCAAGCCGGCGAGACCTCGCGCAAGACCTTTGAGGAAGGCAGTTTGGCTGAAAACTTACCTACAATTCCAATGCGCGAAGACGGCCAAAAGCTTTTCAACGGAGCGGATGGTCTTTCTGTACTTATCGCCGCTCAACTTGTTGGGTTCGCAAGATCGACAAGCGAGGCTCGCCGTCTCATTGAGGGGCGCGGTCTCAAAGTGAATGATGTCACAGTGGATAGTATAATGAGGATGCTCAAGCCTTCAGACGTAACTCCCGAGGGCGTGATCAAGCTTTCACTGGGTAGGAAGAAACACATCCTGCTCAAGCCGGCGTGACCGCTACCGCGACGGCGGAATAAAATTGTGATCCATCGTGTCCGGGTTCGGTATGAATTTGCGCAACAGTCCCGGCGCGATCGCGGTCACCGGATTGACCGTAATGCGCGGCGCGCTTGGCGGACCGGCCGCCTCATAGGTGATCCCGAGCAGGCCCTCGTTGCTGCCGCCGCCAAGAATGAGCCCGACGATCGGCAACTGCCCGAACATGTTGTTGAGGCCGTAGAACGGCACGAATGTGCCGCGTAGATGCATGTCGTCCTTGACGTAGTCGATTTGTCCTTCGATGGTCGCACCCACCACCGGACCGCGCACGACGCCGTCGCGCACCGCCATGCGGCCGGGCACCTTGGTGAACTCGAAATGCGCCTCGCTGAATTGCACGCCGCCCGGCAACTGGCCGGGCGCGCCGGCGACCGCGCGCTCAAGACCGGGTTCGCCGCGCACAACGAAATTGCGGATAAATACCGTGCCGAGCTGCGGCGAACGATCCGGGGTCGGCGGATCCATCGCCACCCACATCTGTCCGCCGAACAGGCGCGGATACATGTCCGTGAACCGGAAGAGCGCACCGGCGTCGTCGGTTTCGATATACACCACTTGGTGATTATCGCGGCTGCGCACACGCAGGTCGCCGCTGAGCGGCGCATCGCGGCCGATCTTGGCGCTCATGGTGAAGTTGCGGATGCGGCCGCTCCGGCGCAGGAGCTTGAGATCGAGACCGCGCAACGTTTCGCCATTGTGGCCCAGCACCGTGCCGAGCTTGATGTCGAGGTCGATATCGCTCTGCTTTTGTTTGGACTTATCCGGCATCGCGCCGGCGAGCGAGGACTTCACGAAATTGGCGCCATCAAAGACGTCGCCGCGCATCGCGACGCGCAACACCCCATCGCCGGTGCGGTCGGCCTTGAGCGAGACTTTGTCGCCGTCCGAGAGGTTGAACACCGGAAAACTCGCCGACACGATCTCGCTGGCATCGTTAAGCTCGATCGTGCCTCTCACGTTGACGCCCGAGCCGACGATGGTGAGATCGTCGAAGCGCACGGTGGGGCCCGTTTTTGTCATCGTATAATTGGCGTGCACCGGCTTGCCGGCCGACTTCACCCAGCCGGGCAAGAGGTCGTCGATCTTCACCGGCGTCAGATCGGCATCCACGGTCATCGGCGGATCCTTGCCGTCGCCGCTGATACGGGTCGCCACCTTGACCGGAATCGTCCCGGTGACGGCGCCGCCAAAGTCGATCCCGAGCCTCCGGCGCGCAGCCTCGTCGATCAACGCCTGCAAATGTAAATCCGCGCCGGAATCGCCTTTTTTCTTGCTCAGGTCGATGGTGGCCGGGGTCCCGTTGATTTTGACGTCGCCGCTGATCTGGTAGCCGTCGCTGGAGGCGCTCACCCGCAGCGACGGAGCTTCGACTTTCTGCCCCATCAGTATTTTATCGGCGGCAAAATTAGTGAGGTCGGCGGTAATGACATAGGTCGAGTTATTCGGCGGCGCCAACCGCCCGATCAGCATATTAACGGTGACCTGGGCGGCAATCGTACCGCGGCTCGCTGCCGGATCGATCACGATGCCGACACTGTCACGTAGCGCGTCGCTCGCAAGCAGCGCCGCGGCCGCCGGCACAGCTCCATCGATGCGGAAACGGGTGCGCGCCGGCTGCGGCTTAAGATGGGTATTCGGGATTTCGAATACGCCGCTGGCGATATTGAGTTTGCGCCCCGGCGTTACTTCCACGGTGCCGCGGCCGAGATTAATGGTCGCGGTGCTGCCGGTGACGCGAACCGTGAGATCGGCGTCGCGGATTGGCGGCAAATTCTCGACCGGACGCATCGTCGTGCCGCTCGTCTCGATATCGACAGACAGGCCGTCGTCCGACAAAGGCGGGCCGCTGGCCTCAAACTCCGGCAGCGACGCGTTGCCCGCGATCAGCACCCGCTCGATGATACCGCCGGACATGTGGCTCTCGACCCACTCACGCGTATGGATGGCGATGAAAATCGGCCATATGCGCTTCAATACCGACATCGGCATGCGCGTCGCCGCGAAACCGAAGGCCAAACGAGATTCGGCGCCCGAATAGTCAAAGCTGCCGGTAAGTGCCAGGGCGACATTTTGCGAGGGCCGCGTATCGAGGCGCCCGAAGTCGCCCTGATCGAGATCGACGCGCTTTTTAAGCGTATCGATGCGCGCGCGCACCACCACCCGGTTGAGGGCAAAGCTCTCGTTGTCGATTTTGTCTGTCGTGGTCAGGATAATCGGGTCGATCACGGGATCGTCGCGTGTCATGTTGAACAGCCAGACCCCGTTTTGGTCGGCGGGCGCCTCAAGCACGGCGCGCAGCGTGAATTGATTGCCCGCCGTTTGAATCTGAAAAGGAATAATCCAAGCCCGTTGCCGCGCATCCCAATTGAATCGGATGTCAGCGCGGTGGATTTTCAGATTGGTGACATTATCCCCGTCACGATCAACAACGGTGCCCTCGTCCGCGAGCACTTGTCCCTGCAACCGTTGCAGGGTGCCATCTGAAGCGATTTCCGCGCGCACGCTGGTCGATAACGGCAAGTCCGCTTCAATATTGCCGTCGTTGAGACGCAACGCCAGCAGAATATCGCTGACCGATACGTGACGCGCCTCAATCCCGACCGCGCGCACACCCTCGCTGAGCGGCCGCATCGCGGCGCTGATCTCCCATGGCCGCTCGGGCGTATCGGAGGCCAATCGGAAGATCACGCCGCCCTGCTCCGGCCGCGTCAAGCTGACGTTGATCCGGCTGAAATTCCAATGCTTGCCGTTGCGCTGATCGTCGACGGTCAGATTGCCGTTCTTGAGACCCATTTCCTGCAGATCGTGGCCGTCGAGCCCGCTCGCGCCGAGACCGTCGATCCAGGACAGGATGCCGGCGACGTCCTGCAATCCGGAACGCAGCGCGCCCTGCGGTACCAGCGAGTCTGCGGCGTGGCCGGCGGGTTGCTGCAATTCCGGCGGCAAGGTCGCCGATGCGGTGGCGATCGGTCGCTTGTTAGCGCCAGCGAATACGGTAACGCGGCCGTCCTGCTCGATCCGCACCGCCAATTCGGCGCCGACCAGATTGAGGCTTTCAGCGTGCAGCTTGCCTGTGAGCAAGCCGGTGCCGGAAATACCCACTTCCGCCTTCGGCGCGCTCGCGACGATGGTGCCATCGGCATCGCGCACCACGATGTCGCGCAAGCGCAAAGAGGTGCGGCCATTCTCATCGCGCTCGATTTGGGTTCCGCCGACAACGACGGTCTGCTTACCGCCGAAATTCTGCTCGATCGCCGCCTTCAGCCACGGCGTCGCGACGTCGAGTTCGATCGGGCCGCTGGCGAGGCGCCACCACAGGCCGCCGATACCGAGGGCGACCACCGCGACAGCGACAAACGCGCCCCAAAACAGCCGCCGCACCCAGCGATTTCGCATGAACCGGCCAGCGCCACGGCGAAAGGCATTGCTATGGCGATCGGCGGGGCCATGCGCATGATGGCCCGCGCCCGGCGCGCGGTGGCCTGGATGGCTATGATCGTGTTTGCCTGGTGTCATGCCCTAATGGGCGCCCCTCGTCCGACGCATTGTGGCTATTCTGACGCCGGCCGGGATGAGATCCAGCGCGGCCCTTAGCAGGTCATCGTGGAACCGCTTGCGCCCACCCGACGCAACTGGCAATTCCAACATTGACCGGCCGAAAACGACGAAAGGAAGGCACATGGGACGCGAACTTGTCGCGGGTACGAAGGCCCCGCCGTTCACGTTGCAGCGCGACGGCGGGTCGCAGATATCGTTGAAAGATTTCAAGGGTGGCAACCTCGTCCTTTATTTCTACCCCAGAGCCGACACCCCGGGCTGCACCAAGGAAGCCATTGCATTTTCAGCCTTGCGAGCGGCCTTCGCCAAAACCGGCACCGCGATTCTCGGAGTATCGGCCGATCCGGTTAAGGCGCAGGATAAATTCAAATCCAAACATAAGCTCACAATCGCGCTTGCCTCCGATGAGACGAAGCAGATGCTCGAAGCTTATGGGGCCTGGGGTGAGAAATCGATGTATGGGCGCAAATTCATGGGCGTCATCCGCAAAACCTTTCTGATCGACGCACAAGGCCGCATCGCGCGCATTTGGCCAAAGGTCAGCGTACCGGGGCACGCCGAAGAGGTACTCGAATCGACAAAAGCCCTGTAATTGTCCGCTTATCGCGTACCTGCGGCCATGGGCCGAGCGCCAATTTCCGATTTTTTAACCATAAGCGATTGATATCTGCGGGCTGGTCCACCGGCCTCGGCCGCGCCCGAACCGGCGCGGAGCGTCGATGTCCCATCTCACGCATTCGTATCACCCGAGCGCCGATCATGCCGGCCGCATCGTGCAACCGCGCGTGCAATCCGCCGCCGCGGTATCCCGCCATCTGCACCGCGCCCACCAGGGCGACTACGCGCTGGTGCACGGCGGGCGCCAGGTTCGCATCGGGCCTATTGCGTTTTGGATTGTGGTTGGCACGCTGGTGGTGATGGCGGTGTGGTCGCTTGCCACGGGATCGTACTTTGCCTTCAGCAATAACGTGCTCACGCGCCTGATCGGGCGCCAGGCCGAAATGCAATTCGCTTACGAGGACCGTATCGCCGAATTGCGCGCGCAAGTCGACCGCATCACAAGTCGCCAGCTGCTTGACCAAGAGCAGTTCGAGCGAAAACTCAACGCGCTGCTGCAAAGGCAAGCGGTATTGGAGCAGCGCACCTCGGCCCTCGGCGGCGAAATCACAACCGGCTCGATCCGGCCGGCGCGCAACGCGCTGCCGGCGGAAGCGCCGGCCGACAAACCGGTAAAGGCTTCGCCGATCAGCGACACGGTCATTTTCACAGTGCCGCCGGATCGCGAGGCGCGGCTTGAATCGCGCGAAATGCCGGGCGACATGACGCGTATGGCGAGCCGCGGCGATGCCGGCGGTCTAGACGGCATTCTCGGACGCGTCTCAGCCGCACTCGACAAAGTGGATCGGCGGCAAATCTCGGTGCTGACCGACATGGAAGAGCACGCGGACACCAAAGCGCGCCGCATGCGCAGCGTGCTCGCTGACCTCGGCGTCGATCCGGCCAAGGCGCCGGCGGGCCACGGCGTCGGCGGGCCATTCGTGCCGCTCAAGGTTCCGCGCTCGGGCGCCAGCGCCTTCGACCGGCAGCTTTACCGCATCAATGTCGCGCGCGCGGAAATCAATCAATACGCCCAGACGCTGGTCGCGGTGCCCGTGCGCAAGCCGGTTGCCGGCGAGGTCGACATGAGCTCGCCGTTCGGCATGCGCATGGATCCGTTCATGGGCCGGCCCGCCATCCATACCGGCATCGATTTGCGTGGCGAAATGGGCGAGCCGGCGCACGCCACCGCCGCAGGCAAAGTGAGCATCGCCGGCCGCGAGGGCGGCTATGGCAACATGGTCGAGATCAACCATGGCAACGGTCTTGCCACCCGTTATGGCCATCTCTCGGAGATCGACGTGAAGGTCGGACAGTTTGTCCGGATTGGAGAGGTCATTGGCAAGATCGGGTCGACCGGTCGTTCCACCGGCCCGCATTTGCATTACGAGACGCGCATCAACGGCGAAGCGGTCGATCCGCAGAAATTCCTGCGCGCTGGTGTACGGCTCGGCAGCGCGCTGTCGGGATAACCCTACTCGACGTCTTCGACCTGCTCCGGCCCGCCGCCGAAGGCTTTCTGCGCTAACGCTGCCTGCATGAACGGATCAAGATCGCCGTCGAGCACGCCGCCGGTATCCGACGTTGAGACGCCGGTGCGCAGGTCCTTGACCATCTGATAGGGTTGCAAGACGTAAGAGCGGATCTGGTGGCCCCAGCCGATATCGGTCTTGGCGGCCTGGTCCGCTTCGGCCTTGGCCTCGCGCTTCTTCATTTCGGCTTCGAACAATTTGGCGCGCAGCATGTCCCAGGCCATGGCGCGGTTGCGGTGCTGTGAGCGGTCTTGCTGGCACTTCACCACGATATTGGTCGGGATATGCGTGAGGCGAACCGCCGACTTGGTCTTGTTGACGTGCTGGCCGCCGGCGCCGCCCGAACGCATGACGTCGGTGCGCACGTCGCTCTCGTTGATGTCGATCTTGATGCGGTCATCCACTACCGGAAAGACCACGACGCTGGCAAAGGACGTATGCCGGCGCGCATTGGCATCGAACGGCGAGATGCGCACCAGGCGGTGCACGCCATTCTCGTTCTTGAGCCAGCCATAGGCGTTGTGGCCCTTGATCTGCACGGTCGCCGACTTGATGCCGGCGCCCTCGCCTTCGCTTTCCTCGATCCAGTCGACTTTGTAGCCGTGCGCCTCGGCCCAGCGCACATACATGCGCATCAACATGCCGGCCCAATCCTGGCTCTCGGTGCCGCCGGCGCCGGCATGAACTTCGAGATAAGCGTCGTTGGCGTCGGCCTCGCCGGACAGCAGCGCCTCGAGTTCGCGCCGCGCCACCTCCGCCTTCAGGCGTTTAAGGGCGGCCTCGGCCTCAGCGACAGTCTTGTCGTCCTTCTCAGTCTCGCCCAGCTCGATCATCGTGAGTTGGTCGTCGAGTTCGCGTTCGATGCGGCCAATGGCGTTGAGGCTGTCCTCCAACGCGTCGCGTTCGCGCATCGTGCGCTGAGCCTTGGCCTGGTCGTTCCAGAATGAGGGGTCTTCGGCCGCCTTGTTTAATTCGGCCAGGCGGCGAGTTGCGGTCTCGACGTCAAAGATGCCTCCTCAGCAGCTTGAGCGACTGCTTGATCTCTTCGACGAGGCTTTGTGTTTCCGCGCGCATGATTGGCCTATGCCGTAGAACGGCCGTTCGATTCTGTAAGGGGATGTAACGTTGCAAGCGCGGCGGCGCAACTGCCGCCGCCGGGTTAGCCGTTCAGTACAGGCCGCCCGTGCCCGAGCGCACGGCGCGATCGGCATCGGGGCTGACGCCGAAGAAGCCGGGTGGCCCGCGGCCGGGCGCGCCCTGCTCGCCACTGCCATAGCCGACCACCGAATAACTGTCGGGCGGGGCGGTGCCGGGCTTGAAGGCTTCCAGAATTACTTTCTCTGAACCCGGTCCTGCGCGCTGGCCGGTCTTGAGGTCGACACGGACCAGCTTGATGCCCGCCGGCACGCGGAACGGCACCGCCGGCTTGTCGGCGAGCGCGACTTTCATGAATTCCTTCACGATCGGCGCCGCCAAACGGCCGCCGGTCGCGCCGCGCCCAAGATGGCGCGGCTTGTCGTAACCCATATAGACCCCCACCACGATGTCGGGCGTGAAGCCGATAAACCAGGCGTCCTTCTCGTCGTTGGTGGTGCCGGTCTTGCCCGCCACCGGCTTGCCGACTTCCTTTTGGAAGCCGGCGCCGGCCGCGGTGCCCCGCAACACCACGCCCTCCATGATCGAGGTGATCTGATAGGCCGTCATCGGATCAAGCACCTGCTCGCGCCGGTCGATCAGCGAAGGCTCGGGCTGGTCCGCCCATTTCTTGGCGTCGCATCCGATGCATTCGCGCTCGTCATGGCGATAGACGGTGTGGCCGTAACGATCCTGGATGCGGTCGATCAGCGTCGGCTTGATGCGCCGTCCGCCATTGTCGAACATGCCATAGGCGGTGGTCATGCGCAGCAGCGTGGTTTCGCCGGCGCCCAAGGCAAACGACAGATAGGGCGGCAATTCGTCATAAACGCCGAAGCGCTTGGCATATTCGGCGATAAGCGGCATGCCGACGTCTTGGGCCAGCCGCACCGTCATCACGTTGCGGGAATGCTCGATGCCGAACCGCAAAGTGGACGGACCGAAGAAATTGTTCTCGTAGTTTTCCGGCTTCCACACGCCGAGCCCCGGCCCCTGATCGATCTCGATCGGCGCATCGAGCACCAAGGTCGAAGGAGTGTAACCGTTATCGAGGGCGGCCGCATAGACAATCGGCTTGAACGACGATCCGGGCTGGCGCAACGCCTGCGTGGCGCGGTTGAACTGGCTCTGGTCGTAGGAGAAGCCGCCGACCATGGCGAGCACGCGCCCGGTCCAGGGGTCCTCGACCACCATCGCGCCGGAGACTTCCGGTACCTGGCGCAGACGGTATTGCCCGGCGAGCTTTGACGGCTCGACATAGACGACGTCGCCGGGGTTGAGCACCTGGCCGACTTTGCTCACCGCCTTGCCGCCGGTTTTTGCCCACTTCAAGCCGTCGAGCGGCACGATGCCGACATCGCGTTCTTTGCTGACATAGCCGCCCGGCTCGCGTCCCGGCTGCAATCCGATGCGGGCCGACTGATCGCTCACCTCAAGCACGACCGCGAGCCGCCAGGGCGAAACATCCGTCAGCGCCTTGACGTCGGCGAGCTTGACGCCCCAATCGCCCGAGATATCGAGCTTGTTGACCGGCCCGCGCCAGCCTTGTGCTTCGTCGAATTGCACGAGCCCGTCGGTAAGCGTCTTGCGCGCCAGCACCTGCAATTTAGTATCGAGCGTGGTGCGCACCGACAGCCCGCCGTCGTAGAGCTTTTTCTCGCCGTAGCGGTCGAACAGCTCGCGCCGCACTTCCTCGGCGAAATATTCGGCGGCGAAAGTATGCGTGCTGGTCGCCTTTTGAGTGACGCCGAGCGGCAAGCGTTTGGCAGCGTCGGCCTCGGCCGTCTTGATGAAGCCGTCCTGCGCCATCTGGTCGATCACCCAATTGCGCCGTTCGAGCGCGCGTTCGCGCTGGCGGAAGGGGTGATAATTGTTGGGCGCTTTCGGCAGCGCCGCAAGATAAGCGGCCTCCGGCACGGTGAGTTCGTTCACGCCCTTGTCGAAATAGGTCAGCGAGGCCGAGGCAATGCCATAGGCGCCAAGGCCAAGATAAATTTCGTTCAAGTAAAGCTCGAGGATCTTGTCCTTCGAGTAAGTGCGCTCGATCTTGAGCGCCAGCAGCGCCTCCTTGATCTTGCGCGAGAACGAAACCTCGTTCGATAACAGGAAATTCTTGGCAACTTGTTGCGTGATGGTTGAAGCGCCTTGCGGACGCCGGCTGGAGCCGAAGTTCTGCGCATAGTTCACGGCGGCGCGCGCGATGCCGAAGAAATCAAGTCCGCCGTGCTCGTAGAAGTTCTTATCCTCGGCGGCGAGGAAGGCATTGATCACCAGTTTCGGCACCGCCTGGATCGGGATGTAAAGTCTTCGCTCGCGGGCATATTCGGCGACCAGCGAGCCATCGGCCGCGTGCACGCGGGTCATCACCGGCGGCTCGTAATCCTGCAATTGCGAATAGTCCGGCAGGTCTTTCGAATAGTGCCAGAGCAGGCCGGCGGTCGCGGCCACGCCCACCACGAACAAGATGGTGCCGGCCGCGAATAGGAAGCCGAAGAAGCGCAACATGAGCTTCATGGTGAAATCGTCCCGCCTGGCGTCGCGGCCCGCCCAAATGCCGGGTTTTCCGCTGCGGCGCGCGCATTTGGTGACCCGGTTTTATGTTGAAACTGAGGCCGGAAACCCATGTCAGTTGGACCTTCCGGCAGCGCCCGCCATTTGCGGTGCAAAGAACGAATCCACCGCGTGCACCATCGAATCCGCCGTGCGCGCGCGCCAGTCGGCCGACATCAAATGCACCAGATCGTCCTTGGTCGACATGTAGCCGAGTTCGACCAGCACCGAGGGCACGTCGGGCGCCTTGAGAACAATGAATCCGGCGGATTTTATCGGGTGGATATGCAGCCGGGTCGTCGCCTTGAGCTCGCCGACCACGTCGCGGGCGAATTGCTGTGAAAAGGTCTTGGTTTCGCGCTGCGCCAGATCGATCAGGATATTGGCCACGTCGTTGGGCTCGGAGGACAAATCGACGCCGGCGATCACATCCGACTTGTTTTCGACTTCGGCGAGCCTTGCCGCCTCGGCGTCGGAGGCATGCGGCGACAGGGTGTAGACCGAGGCGCCTTCCGCCTGGCCCTCGCTGCGCGGAATGGAGTCCGCATGAATGGAAATGAATAACGACGCCTTGTGCGCGCGCGCGAAGCGTACCCGTTCATCGAGCGGTATGAATGTATCGTCGCTTCGCGTCATGACGACGCGATATTTGCCGCTTTTCTCCAATTTCTCGCGCAGAGTGAGGCCGAAGGCCAGCACGACGTCTTTCTCGTCCTGTCCACTCGCCGACTTGGTGCCGGAATCGATGCCGCCGTGACCGGGATCGACCACGATCAGCGGCCGTGGATCGCCGGAGGCTTCCGGCGGGGCGTTCATGGTCTTGCCGCTGGTGCGCAAGCTGCGGTCCTGCATGGTGATGTTGCGCACGAAGCTGTCGCGGTCGATGGCGACGAGATCGAGCACCAGCCGCGCCGGCTGGCCATCGACGGCGGCAAGCGAGAACGCCTTGTCCACCCGCACCGGCGTCTTGGTATCAAGCACGATGCGCGAGCCGCCCTGCATGATCAGGCCGTAGCGGAACGCTTTCACCAGGCCGCGGCCGTGCTCGCCGGCCTTGTCCGGCAGCCTGAAGGTCACCTGCGGAAGATCGATGACGACCCGATAGGGATCGGCCAGCGTGAAGGCCGTCACGTCGATCTTGCGGTCGAGATCGACCACGAAACGGGTCTGCTTGTCGTCGCCGCCCAGCCGCACGGCGCTTGCCACGGGTACCGAATCCGTCACCGCCGGCAGTGGGCGCGCGGCAATGCCCGGCTCCGCCGCCAGCGCGGCCGAGCAGCACGGCAGGCTCACCCCCAAAAGAAGTGCGATCGCGCGGACTGTCACGAATCCGGACCCTTTCCGCTTGGTTTTACTCCATTAGGGGGTGCTTCGGTTAACGGAACTTGAGCAAACGCAGCGTTCTTCGCGCCGGTGTGGCGCGCCTGCACAAGTCGCCATTTAAGCTTCTTGCCAGTACGGGTTTTGAGCCGTATGTAGAGCTTGCTGACGGTTAAAGTTCCGGTTGTGCCGCGTTCGGGCCCCCGGCCCGCCAGTCCAGGATCGCCCCCTCGAGGAAGCCGGGCGGACGGACGGCGAAGCGAGCCGAAACCCTTAGTGATTGGACATCCGGATCAGCGCGCGGCCAAACGGGCCGTTCGCGTTCAGACAGTCAGCGACGAGAAACCTCGGCGGCGCCCGCTCGGCGCGGCCGCAGCGCTACGGGTCGCAAGTTTCATGCTGCCACAGTTGCAGCAAAGGCAATTCGAGGTCTCCCGCTTTCGCGAGCCAATCGTGACTGCGCGGCTTGCTATGGACCCCGCCAAGCTTTCGCGTGAAAACGCGCCCCTTTCCATCATCACCAACATCCAATTGGCCGACCGCCTTTTGCGTCGCCTTGCGCCGTCTTTACCGCGCGAGCCCGCAGTCCGGTCCGCCTCAGTGAGACATTACAATGGCCGACAAAATGCTGATCGACGCGACCCACCCGGAGGAGACCCGGGTGGTGGTGCTGCGCGGCAACCGTGTCGAGGAATTCGACTTCGAGAGCGCCAACCGCAAACAGCTTCGCGGTAACATCTATCTCGCCAAGGTCACGCGCGTAGAGCCGTCGTTGCAAGCGGCCTTCGTCGACTACGGCGGCAACCGCCACGGCTTTCTGGCGTTCTCCGAAATCCACCCCGACTACTATCAAATCCCGGTCGCCGACCGGCAGGCGCTGCTCGACGAGGAGCAGCGCGCGTCGCGCGACGCCGACGATGATGCTGATCATCGTGCCGGCGGAAGGCGCGGCGGACGCAACCGCCATCGCCATCGCGGCGCCGACCGCCAGCGCAACCGCGACGTGGTGCAGAGCGCGCCAGTCGCCGGCGAGGAGCAGCCGCAGCCGGAATTCGGCGGTGAAGCCGCCGGGACTGCGGCCGGCGATACCCCGCCCAGCCAGGAAGGCGCCCTGCCCATCGGCGAGACCGCATCGGCGATGCCCAGTTTCGAGCAGTCGTCTGCCGAACTCGAAGCCCCTGACCACGTCGGCGAGGCCACAGCCGGCGAAGATGCGGCCGAATCCGCGACGCACGAGCCAAGCGACGCACCTTTAGAGACCATCGCCGAAGGCGTGCAACCCTCCGCGCCCGCGGAGGGCGCGCTGACCGCCGAGGCCGCGCACGCCGAAGCCGAGAATGGCGACGACCACCATGTCGAGGAAACCGTCGAATCCGTCGGCGGCGCCGACGCGCTGGAAGAAGCGCGCATGCCGCGCTTCCGCCGCCAGTACAAAATTCAGGAAGTCATCAAGCGCCGCCAGGTAATGCTGGTGCAGGTGGTCAAGGAAGAGCGCGGCACCAAAGGTGCTGCGCTCACGACTTATCTGTCGCTCGCCGGGCGCTATTCGGTGCTGATGCCCAACACCGCGCGCGGCGGCGGCATCAGCCGCAAGATCACCTCGGGCGAGGATCGCAGCCGGCTCAAGGAGATCGCCGGCGAACTGGAAGTACCGCAAGGCATGGGCGTGATCCTGCGCACCGCCGGCGCCAGCCGCACCAAGACCGAAGTCAAACGCGATTTTGAATATCTGCTGCGCCTGTGGGAGACGGTGCGCGATCTCACGCTCAAATCGATGGCGCCCAAGCTCGTTTACGAGGAAGGCTCGCTGACCAAGCGATCGATCCGCGACCTCTACACCAAAGATATCGACGAAATCATCGTCTCCGGCGAGGAGGGCTACAAGGAAGCGCGCGAATTCATGCGCATGCTGATGCCGAGCCACGCCAAGCACGTCAAGCTCTACAAGGACAGCCAGCCGCTGTTCACGCGCTGGGGTATCGAGAGCCAGCTCGATGCCATGTTCTCGCCGGTCGTGCAGCTGCGCTCCGGCGGCTACATCGTGATCAACCAGGCCGAGGCGCTGGTCGCGATCGACGTGAACTCGGGCCGCGCGACGCGCGAGCATCATATCGAGGACACCGCGCTCAAGACCAATGGCGAGGCGGCCGAGGAAATCGCCCGTCAGCTGCGCTTGCGCGACCTTGCCGGCTTGATCGTCATCGATTTCATCGACATGGACGAGGGCCGCAACAACCGCACCGTCGAGCGGCGTCTCAAGGACGCGCTCAAGCACGACCGCGCCCGCATCCAGGTCGGCCACATCTCGCATTTCGGCCTGCTCGAAATGTCGCGCCAGCGCATCCGCACCTCGGTGCTGGAATCATCGACCGAGAAATGCCCGGTCTGCGGCGGTTCGGGGCACGTGCGCTCGGTGTCGTCGGTGGCGCTGCAATTGTTGCGCGCCGTCGAGGAAACCCTGATCAAGGGCGCCACGCATAATCTGATCGTGCGCACGCGCTCGGAAGTGGCGCTCTACGTGCTCAATCACAAGCGGGCGCATTTGCGCGCGCTGGAAGAGCGCTTCCGCATCACCATCACGGTCTCGGCCGATGCGACGGTGAACGCGCAAGTCTCCTACATCGTCGACCGCGGCGAGCAGGTGCACACGGCGGAAGCCGCCAAGGCGATTGCCGCTGCCGCGCCGCAGGCGCCCGTATCGGCGATCGAAGCCGATGAGGACGTGCTCGACGCCGAGGCCGATGCCGAGGTGGATGAAGAAGCCGAGGCTGAGACAGGGGCGCACGGCGACTCAGAAAGCCCGGACGTCCTGCAGGCCGAACCGCATGGCGAAGCGCCGCGCGGCGACGGCGAGCGCGATGGCGGCCGCGGCAGGCGGCGCCGGCGTGGACGCGGACGCGGTCGTGGTGGCGAAGGCCGCGGCCCGCGCGACAGCGCGCAGCCTTTCGCGCATGACGCCGCGCCCGAAAAACTCAACGCGCAAGACGGTCACGGCGAGGGTTCGCCGGAAGGCGACGAAGACACCGCTCAGCCGCAGCGCCAAGGCGGCGCCCCAGGCGCTGAGGGCGACGGCCGCCGCCGGCGCCGGCGCGGCCGCCGTGGCGGACGCCGCAACCGGCAGGGCCGTAATGGCGAAGCGCCGTTTCAGGGAAACGATAATGGCGGCGAAACACGCGAGGCGGAATTCCGGTCATCGGGGCCGTCCTTCCCGCCGGTGAGCGAAGAGGACGCTTCCGGGATCGCACCGACGTTCGAACAAGCACCGGCGGCCGAGCCCGCGCCGCCGCCGCAAGCCGCGGCGCCCGCGTCCGCAGAGCCGCCGCGCCGGCGTTCGACCATTCGCGAGCCGGCGCCCTTCGGCGGCGTGAGCGCACCGCCGCCATCCTCCCAGACGCTACCGCCGCCAACGCCGGTGATTTCATCGACGGCAAGCGGCGAAAGCGCGACGCCCAAGCGCGGCTGGTGGGCCAAGAAGCTGCTCGGCGACAAGTGATCAGCCACGATGCGATCTGCCTGGGCCGAGCGCGACGCCAAACAAGCGGTTGACCGCTACGGCAAGGCCGGGGTCAGCGCGGACTTCGCGCTGCGGATCTATTCCACGCAATTGCTCGGCCGCGACGCCAAGCTCGTGCTGCATGGCGGCGGCAACACCTCGCTCAAGACAAAGGAGCGCGATCTCGCCGGCGAGGAACTGGCGGTGTTGCGCGTAAAGGGTTCGGGCTGGGATATGGGCGCGATTGAACCCGCCGGCTTCCCGGCCGTGCGGCTCGCTCCGTTGCAACGTTTACGGGCACGCAAAGCCCTCGACGATGACGAATTCGCCCGCGTGCAGCGCGCCTACCTGATCGATCCGCAGGCGCCCTCGCCCTCGGTCGAGATGCTGCTGCATGCTTACGTGCCGGCAAAATTCGTCGATCATACGCATTCGACAGCGGTGCTCAGCCTGATCGACCAGCCGGACAGCGAGAAGCTTTGCGGCGAGGTCTATGACGGCCGCCTCGGCTTTGTGCCTTACATCATGCCGGGCTTCGGTCTGGCAAAAAAATCCGCCGAGGTGTTCGAGCAAAATCCAAAAGTCGAAGGATTGATCCTCGACAAACACGGCATCTTCACCTTCGGCGCCGATGCGCGCGAAGCCTACGAGCGCATGATCGAGTTCGTCACGCTGGCGGAAAACCGCTTGCGGAAAAATCGCAAGTCGCTCGCCAGCGCGGCGATCCCGAACCAGGTCGCGGCCGCTAGCGAAGTCGCGCCGATCCTGCGCGGCGTCTGTACGCTGCGCAACGCCAATGGCGATGGCGCACACAAGCGCCCGATCCTGCACTTCCGCGCCAGCGATGCGATCATGAATTGCGTGAACGGCAAGGATCTCGCGCGCTACGCGCGAGCCGGCGTGCTCACGCCCGATCATGTGCTGCGCACCAAGCCGTGGCCGCTGATCGTGCCGCCGCCGCAAGCCGGCAAGTTGGACGCATTCAAGGAGGCCGCGCGCGCGGCCACGCAGAAATTCACCGCCGATTACAAGGCCTATTTCGAGCGCAACAAGACACGCACCAAGGGCGCGATGCTCGATGCCGCGCCGCGCGTCGTGCTGGTGCCGGGGCTCGGCGTGTTCGGCATGGGCGCAAGCGCGAAGGACGCGAAAGTAGCGGCCGACATCGCGGAAACCGCGGTCGAGGGCATCACCGATGCCGAGGCGATCGGGCGCTTCACGCCGGTTGGCGAGGCCGACACCTTCGATCTCGAATACTGGCCGATGGAACTGGCCAAGCTAGGCGCGCGCAAAGCCTTGCCGCTGGAAGGTCAGGTGGCGGCTATCACCGGCGCCGGCGGCGCCATCGGCGCGGCAACCGCCAAGGTTTTCGCAGCGGCCGGCGCGCAGGTCGCACTGCTCGATATCGATGCCAAAGCCGCGGACCAGCAAGCCAAGGCGATCGGTGCCGGCGCGGTCGCGATCACATGCAACGTCACCAATGCGGCTTCGGTTCGCGACGCGTTCGACGAGGTGATCGCCGCCTTCGGCGGCGTCGATATCGCGATCTCCAATGCCGGAGCCGCCTGGCAGGGC
This sequence comes from uncultured Alphaproteobacteria bacterium, assembly GCA_963703875.1. Lineage (GTDB taxonomy): Bacteria > Pseudomonadota > Alphaproteobacteria > Rhizobiales > Xanthobacteraceae > Pseudolabrys. Next base: position 59,464 of record CAVPFZ010000007.1, on the reverse strand, counting down.
AAAATCGGCGAGGTCGACGAAGCGACCTTGCGTGAAAGCTTCGAATTGAATTTCTTCGCTCACCAGAAGGTGGCGCAAGCGGCGGTGAAGATCATGTTGGCGCAGGGCACCGGCGGCTGCCTGCTGTTCAACGTATCGAAACAGGCTGTCAACCCGGGCGCCAATTTCGGTCCCTACGGCCTGCCCAAGGCGGCGACGCTATTTCTGGTGCGGCAATACGCGCTGGACTACGGCGCCGACGGCATCCGCGCCAACGCGGTCAATGCCGACCGCATTCGCTCAGGCATTCTCACCGAGGATTTCATCAAGGAGCGTGCCAAGGCGCGCGGCCTCTCGGAACAGGACTACATGAGCGGGAACCTGCTTCAGCGCGAAGTCACCGCGCAGGACGTGGCGCAGGCTTTCCTGGCGCAGGCGCTGGCACTCAAGACCACCGCCGATGTAACCACCGTCGATGGCGGCAATATTGCCGCCGCATTGCGCTAGGCATGATCCCCAAAAGTGGGCACCGGTTTTGGGAATAGATCATGCCTGAGTTGAAATGTGCTATCCTCACGGAACTTTGCGACTCGTAAAGGAGCCATGCCGATGCTGCGAACTTTAGGCGTTCTGAGCCTCCTCCCCTTGCTGCTGCTGGCGGGCCCGGCAAATGCGGCCACCAAAGAGCAGAAGATGGAGACCTGCAAATTCGGCGCCGACGATCAGAAGCTCGCGGGCGCCAAGCGCAAGAAGTTCATCGCCAATTGCATGGCGAACCGCAACGACAAACGCGGCCCGGTTCCGATGAAGCCAGCCAAGAAACCGATGGCCAAGAAACCAATGGCGAAGAAGCCGGCCGCGCCGAAGCCGATGCAGGCCGCGCCCACCGCGCCGCCGCCGCCCGACACAATGGCTCCCGCCCCGAAGTAGCGGGAACGCGTCACTCCCGGCTGAAAAGCTAAGCGGCCCGCGCTGCGGGCCGCTCCAGGGGCGTCACGTCGAAAGTCCGCAAGGTCCCGCGCCGCAGCACATCGATCGCAACGCGCTTGCCGATGCGCTCGGCATTGAGCAACCGGATCAAGTCGTCGACCCCGGTCACGGGCTCCCCGTCCGCCCGCACGATAGTGTCGAGCGTCATCAGCCCGGCGAGCGCGGCCGGCGCCTTCGGCTCGAGCGCCGTGATCATCGCGCCGGAAGCGTTTTCGATGCCGGCATTGCGGGCGTGACGGCGCGGCACCGCCGCGGTCTGTCCCGACACGCCGATGAAGCCGCGCCGCACGCGGCCGTGCTTGATGAGCTCGCTCAAGACAAATTGCGCGGTATTGCTGGCGACGGCGAAACAGATGCCCTGCGCGCCCATGATGACGGCGGTGTTGATTCCGATCACCTCGCCGCGCGAGGACACCAGCGGGCCGCCCGAATTGCCGGGGTTGAGCGCCGCGTCGGTCTGGATCACGTCCTCGATCAGCCGCCCGTTGCGCGAGCGCAATGAACGTCCGAGCGCCGAGATGACGCCGGCGGTGACGGTGGATTCAAAACCGAGCGGATTGCCGATCGCGACCACCAGTTGCCCGCGCTTGAGCGCCTTGGAATTGCCGAGCGCGGCGTGCGCCAGATCGCGCGCCGAGCCGGCGCGCAGCAGCGCCAAGTCCGTATCCGGATCCTCGCCCAGCCGTCGCGCCTCCATGAAGCGGCCCTCGGCGTCGAGCAGGCGGACCTCCTTGGCGCCATCGACCACGTGGCTGTTGGTCAGCACCAGGCCGTCCGGCGCGATGACAACGCCGGAGCCGACGCCGCCGGGACGGCCGTTCGACCCTCTGGTTTCCACGCGCACCACCGCCGGGCCGACCGCATCGGCCACGGTGATCACCGCGTTGGAATAGGCGTCAAGGAGTTCTGCGCCGGGCGCCGGTGGCGCCGGGCGCAACTCCCCGACATCGGCAGAAGATGCAAAATCGAGCATTGAACGCTCTGGGGCTATGTTGGCGTGGCCGTAGATGTAGGATGGCGGGGCGAAAATGGAAGAGACCATGCAAGCCTTGCCTCCTCTAGAACTCGCCGGCCGGCTCGCTCTTGCGGTCGGGCTTGCCGTGTTTATGGGGCTGGCCTTCGAGGAGGTTTACAAGACGGAGGATCGCTCCAGTCCGGGCGGCATCCGCACCTTCCCGATGCTCGCGATGTGCGGGGCGGCGCTCTATCTGATCGAGCCGGCGCACGGCGTTGCTTTCGTCGCGGGCCTCTTGGGCGTGGCGGCGTGGCTGCATGCTTTTCTGCGCGGCGCGCCGCCGCAGCGCGCAGCCACCGGTTTCATGATCCCGGCCTCGAACTTGCTCGCTTATGTGATCGGGCCAACCGCCTTGCTGCAACCGCCTTGGGTCGCGGTCGCGATCACCGTCACCGCCGTGCTGCTGCTGGAGGCGCGCGAACGCCTGCACCGGCTCACGCGTGTGATTCCGCGCGACGAGTTGATCACCGCCGGCATGTTTTTGATCCTGATCGGGATCATTCTGCCGCTGGCGCCGCACGGACGTGTAACCAGCCTGACGCCGCTCACGCCCTACGGGATTTGGCTGGCGGTCGTCACCATCTGCACGCTGTCCTATCTGAGCTACCTGCTGCAACGCTACGCGCCGTTCAAGGACGCGGCGCTGCTGCCGGCGGTTCTGGGCGGCGCCTATTCCTCGACCGCCACCACCGTCGTGCTGGCCAAGCGCCTGCGCGGGACCAAGCAGGCGCCCGCGGATATTTCGGCCGGCATCGTAATGGCGACAGCGATCATGTACGTTCGGCTTGGCCTGGTCATCGCGGTATTCGACCTGCACTTCGCGCTGACGGTTGCGCCGGCTTTGGCGGCGCTGGCCGCGATCGGCGGCATGCTGGCGATTTATGAATGGCGGCGGCCGCGCCCGCGCGCCGCCAAATTAAGCCTCGCCATGGCTCCGAAAAATCCCCTGCAGATTCCGACCGCGATCGTCTTCGCCGTGCTCATCGTCGTGATCTCGATCGTCTCTGATTGGGTCAAAGGCGTGTTCGGCGCCGGCGGCATCCTCGTGCTGTCGGCGGTGGTGGGCTTCACCGACATCGACCCCTTCGTCCTCAATATCGCGCAAGGCGGCGTCGGCGGCATATCGGTAGCAAGCTTGTGCGCGGCCGTGCTGATCGCGGCCTCGTCGAATAACGTCGCCAAAGCGGCCTATGCCGTGAGCTTCGGCGGTACAGCCGCGCGCCGTCCGGCGATCATGCTGCTCGTCCTGACGTTGTTGGGTCTGGTCGCGGCGGCGATTTATGCCGTTTACGTCTGAGCGACGAGATCAATCGCTCTGCAAAATGACGTTCTTCACCATCGGATAGATCTGGTTCTGCCAGGTTCTCCCTGAGAACACGCCGTAATGGCCGACGCCGGCCTGCATGTGGTGGCGCTTGCGATAAGGCCGCAGCGACGTGCACAGATCGTGCGCGGCCAGCGTCTGCCCGACGGCGCAGATGTCGTCCTTCTCGCCTTCCACCGTGAACAGCATGGTGCGCCTGATCGCCTTTGGCTCGACCTTCCGGTTCTGATAGGTCAGCGCGCCGAGCGGCAGCGCGTGGTCCTGGAATACCAGCTTCACGGTTTCGAGATAAAACTCCGCGGTCAAATCGAGCACGGCGAAATATTCGTCGTAGAAGGCCTTGGTGGCGGCGGCTTTCACCTCCTCGCCTTTCGCCAAATTCTCGTAGAGCTCCTGATGCGCTTTGACGTGGCGCTCGATGTTCATGCTCATGAAGGCGGCGAGCTGCACGAAGCCGGGATAGACGCGGCGTCCGCCGCCGCCATAGCGGGCGGGCACCGACGCGATCAGGTTCTTCTCGAACCACTCGATCGGCTTGCCCTTGGCGAGTTCATTGACCTTGGTCGGATTGACCCGCGTGTCGATCGGACCGGCCATCAGCGTCATCGAGCGCGGCTGCGCCGGGTTGTCGCCTTGCGCCATCACTGCCGCCGCCACCAGCGCGGCGACGCAAGGCTGGCAGACCGCGACCAGATGCGCGCCCGGCCCGATCTTCTCGAGGAAGCGCACGATGTGGCCGATATATTCGTCGAAGCCGAAGCGGCCGTCGGCGGTCGCAACGTCGCGCGCGTTGTGCCAATCCGTGATGTAAACGTCGTGTTCCGCCAGCATGGTGCGCACCGTGGCGCGCAACAGCGTGGCGAAATGGCCGGACAGCGGCGCGATCAGCAGCACGCGCGGCTGCTCCTGTTCGATATCCTTCTTGAAATGCAAAAGCGTGCCGAACGGCGTCACGTCGGCGGCCTGTTCGATCACAGCGACCTCGCGGTTACCCACCGTGACGCTGTCGATGCCGTAAGGCGGCCGCGCGTGGGTCAAACCCGCGCGCGCGATCAGCTCGTAAGCGGCGGTGAGATTGCTGAGCGGCGAGGGCCGCACCGAGCCGTTGAGCCTGGCGCCCACCGATTTCGCCGCCATGTTAGCCAGCGCCCGCACCGGCACCATGATGTCGGAATGAGCCTGATAGGCCTGATAGAGCATCCTTACCCCGGCGGCCCCGGCGGACCGCAGGCGCAAGCTAGAGCATTTCATGTTGCGGTGCGAGATAATATTGAGGGTTTGAGCAAATAAGCCCGTCAGTCTTGGGGAAAAGCCCTCCCACCGCCATTTTGCGACACGGGAAAACTATTGAACCGCCGCTACTTTCATCTAAGCTCTTGGATGCCGGGCCGTGCTGAACAGGGACATTCGCGCCCCATGGCCAAAGCTGCCCTCACGATCGCAAGCAAAAACTACGGCTCCTGGTCGCTGCGCGGCTGGCTGCTGTGCAAGATGGCCGGGCTCGATTTCGTCGAGCAGCCGGTCGGCAGCGACGACCCCTCGACCCGCGCCGAGTTGTTGTTGCTGTCGCCGTCGTTCCTGGTGCCATGCTTGACGCATGACGGCATCAAGATCTGGGACACGCTGGCGATCGCGGATTACCTCAACGAGGTCCTGCCCGAGGCCGGCCTGTTGCCGAAGTCTCGCGCCGACCGCGCGCATTGCCGCTCGATCTGCGGCGAGATGCATTCCGGCTTTTCCAATATGCGCTCAGCGCTACCGATGAACCTGAAGGCGCATCATCCCGGCTTCAAGGTCTGGGCCGGCGCACAAGCCGACATCGACCGCATTATCAGCATCTGGCGCGAGTGCCTTGCCAAAAGCAAAGGACCGTTTCTGTTCGGCGACAAGCCCTGCGCGGCCGACGCCATGTTCGCGCCGGTGGTGACGCGCTTTCTCACCTATGACGTGAAACTCGACAGCGACTGCGCCGCCTACTGCAAGGCGATCATGGCCCTGCCAGCGATGAAGGAATGGGTGGAGGGCGCCAAGGCCGAGCCGGACGAAGTCGTCGAGCTCGACGTCGAGTTCTAACGCTTGAGCCACTTTTAGCGTTTAAGCCATTTGCCGATCCGCGCCACCGCCTCGTGCATTTCGGCGGCCGAGCCGGCGTAACAAAAGCGCAGGAAGTTGTGGCCGTTGACCGGATCGAAATCGATCCCCGGCGTCGCCGCCACATGCGCCTGCTCCAACATGCGCTTGGCGAAATCCAGGCTGTCGTTGGAAAACTTTGAAATGTCGGCATAGAGATAAAAAGCGCCGTCGACCGGCAAAAATTTGTCGAGCCCGGTTTTCGGCAGTCCCAGCGTGAGGATCCGCCGGTTCTCCTCGTAGCCGTGCTTGACTGCTTCCATTTCGGTGCGGCCGTCGAAGGCGGCCTGCGCCGCGAATTGCGACAGCGCCGGCACCGAGATCGCCAGATTGCCCTGCAGCCGTTCGACCGCTCGCACCAGCGTGTCAGGCACCACCATCCAACCGACGCGCCAGCCAGTCATGCAGAAATATTTCGAGAACGAATTGATCACCAGCGCGCGCTCCGACACGTTGGCCGCGGTCTCGGCGGCAAACGCATAGTCGAGGCCGTGATAGATTTCGTCGGAGATCACGCGGATGCTCTCCGCCTCCGCGACCGTGATCAGGCGCGACAGCGCGTCGGCATCCATCATGGTGCCGGTCGGATTGGCCGGGCTTGCGACCACAACGCCGGCGAGCGGCCGCTTGCGATGCTCGGCAATCAGCGCCTTGGCCGACAGCGCCCAGCGCGTCTCGGCCGAGGTCTCGATCAGCACCGGCTCGCAGCCGAGCGCAGAGAGAACGTGCCGGTAAGGCGGGTAACCGGGATTGGCCAGAGCCACCCGATCGCCCGGCTCGAACAAGGCCAGAAAGGCCAGGACGAAGCCGCCCGAGGAGCCGGTTGTGACCACCACGCGCCCCGGATCGAGCGCGAGGTCGTAAGTCTCGGCATAGTGGCGGGCGATTCGCGCCCGCAACGAGGGGATGCCGCGCGTCTCGGTATAGGCGATGCGGCCACCGAGCGCGGTCCTAGCCGCCACCAACGCGGTGGCGGGCGCGCCCGCCGCCGGCTGACCCACCTCCATGTGCACGACATGGGTGCCTTTGGCCTCCAGAGCTGCCGCCGCCGCCATTACGTCCATGACCATGAACGGCGGCACATCGCTGCGTTTGGAGGCCGTTAGCAGGTGTTTTGCCTTCTCCAGCATCGTTAACCGGGCCTACCCCGCCCCGCTGTTGCCGCATTCCCCGGCTTGCTAGGCCAAGCCTTCGAAGACTTGCGTTTTTCATGACTCAGACGTGATCGCAAGTCGCGTTGACCGCCTCAGGCAGCGTCACTAGTTTCACGCGATCCAGTGAACAGACCGGCATGATCGAGAACGGGACACCTATCAGGGCACGGCGCATGGCGCCAGCCGGGCGCGCGCTCGCGCTCCTCACCGCCTTTGCGCTCGGCTGCGCCGGGGGTGGTCCGGCACCCGAGCAGGCGCGGGCGCAGGAACAGGTGACGCGCGGCCTGCCGATCATTCGCGATACCGAAATCGAACAATTGATGCGCGACTACGCGACGCCGATCCTGAAAGCGGCCGGACTGGCCAAGCAGAACGTCAAGGTCGTCATCCTCAACGATCGCACCTTCAATGCCTTCGTCATGGACGGCCGCCACATCTTCATCAATGCCGGCGCGTTGTTCGATGCCAAGACGCCGAACGAGATCATCGGCGTGTTCGCGCACGAGACCGGCCACTTGGCCGGCGGTCACCTGTTGAAACTTCGCGAGCAGCTCGCCAACGCGCAGACCGCATCGATCGTCGCCCTCCTGCTCGGCGTCGGCGCGGCAGTCGCCGGCGCGCGTTCGAGCGGCGGCGGTGCCGGCGTCGGAGCGATCGTGGCGCCGCAGTCGGCGATCCAGCGCTCGCTGCTCGCTTATGTGCGTACACAGGAAGACCAGGCCGACCATGCCGGCGTGAAATTCCTTACCGCCACCGGGCAGTCGGCGCGCGGCATGCTCGATTTGTTCAAGCGGCTGACCAATGAGGGGTTGTTCAATTCGCGTTACATCGATCCCTATCTGCAGTCGCATCCGATGCCGCCCGAACGTGTCGCCGCGCTCGAACAGATTGCCAAGGCGAGCCCCTATTTCGACCGCAAGGATCCGCCCGCATTGCAGCTGCGCCACGATCTGATGCGCGCCAAATTGTCCGGCTTCCTGGACCGGCCGGATACGGTCATGCGCCGCTATCCGATCGGCGACCACAGCCTGCCGGCGCGCTATGCCCGCGCCATCGCGACCTATCGTCATGGCAATCTGCAGGACGCGGTCGGCCAAATCGACGGCCTGATCCAGAGCGAACCGAACAATCCGTATTTCCATGAGCTCAAGGGCCAGGCTTTGCTGGAGGGTGGTCACCCGGCCGAGGCAATCGTGCCGCTGCGCCATGCGGCGACGCTCGCGCACGGCGCGCCGCTGATCGATATCATGTTGGGCCAGGCGTTGATCGCCACCAATAACACCAAAAATGCCGAAGAAGCCGTTCCCCTGCTGCGCGCCGCCCTGACGCGCGAGCCGGAGGCGCCGGACGCCTATGCGCAACTCGCGATGGCCTATGGCCGCAAGGGCGATCTTGCTCAAGCCGATCTCGCCGCCGCGCAAGCCGCCTTCAACCGCGGCGACATCAAGACCGCGGCCCAGCTGGCCGCGCGCGCCAAAACCCGCCTGCCGGTCGGTTCGCCCGCTTGGGTGCAAGCCGACGATATCGTCGCCGCCAAGCGAGCCAACAGCAAAAATTAATGATCTTCCCTAATGACCACCACAAGGACAAAACCGATGACCTTAAGCCCGCGCTATCTCGCCGTTGTTTGTGCCGCATTGCTGGCCGCAGCCGTGCCGCAAGCCGTGCGCGCGCAGGATTTCAGCCCCGCCCAGCGCGGTTCGATCGAGACCATCGTGCGCGACTATCTGATCGCGCATCCGGAAGTGATCCAAGAAGCGATGACCGAGCTGGAGAAGCGCCAGACCGCGGCGGAAGCGGAAAAGCACAAGGTCGCGATCAAGGACAACGCGCAGAAGCTTTTCTCCTCGCCCAACCAAGTCACGCTCGGCAATCCGAACGGCAACGTCACCTTCGTCGAGTTCTTCGATTACAATTGCGGCTACTGCAAACGCGCCATGAGCGACATGCTTACCCTCATGAAGGACGACCCCAAGCTCAAGGTCGTGCTCAAGGAATTTCCGGTTCTCGGCCCGGGCTCGGTCGAAGCCGCCAAGGTCGCCGTCGCGGTGCGCATGCAGGATAAGGCCGGCAAAAAATATCTTGAATTCCACCAGAAGCTGCTCGGCGGCCGCGGCCCGGCCGACGAGGCGCACGCGCTGGCGGTTGCCAAAGACGTCGGCATGGACATGGGCCGACTGCAAAAGGACATGAATAGTCCGGAAGTGAAGGCGACGCTGGAAGAAGACTTCAAGCTGGCCGAAGCGCTCGGCCTCAACGGCACGCCGAGCTACGTGATCGGCTCCGAAGTGGTGATCGGCGCTGTCGGCCTTCCCGGCTTGCAGGAAAAGGTCAACACCGCGCGCTGCGGCAACGCGACCTGCTGACCGCCGCGTAATAATCGCGTATAAGGGCGTGAAAACGGCCGCCGGTTCGTCCGGCGGTTTTTTTGCATCGCAGTGAGGGGGGAACCCGGTCCCACCCGGCCGGGTTATTGCGCGCATGTATACGGTCGGCATGGAAGAAGAGTATTTCGTGTTCGACGCCAAGACGCGCCGGACGGTGCGCCGGACTGACAAAAAATTCCTCGCGCTTGCCAAAAAACAACTCGGCGATCGCGTGACGACGGAAATGCTGCAGTCGCAGATCGAAGTGGCGACGCCGCCTTGCACCACCATGAAGCAAGCGCGCGAGCATCTGCTGCATTATCGCCGCACCCTCGCCGACGCCGCGGCCGAGCACAAACTCGGCCTCGCCGCCATGGGCACCTTTCCGCTGGCGTTCTGGCCGGAGCAAATCGCGACGCCGAAGGCGCGCTACGGCGCGATCATGGACGATCTGCAGATGATCGGCTACCGCAACATGCTGTGCGGCATGCACGTACATGTGGCCGTGCCGGACACCGCCACGCGCGTCAATATGATCATGCGGCTGACGCCCTACCTGCCGCTGCTGCTCGCGCTCTCGACCTCCTCGCCGTTCTGGCAGGGCCATCTCACCGGCCTCGTCGGCTATCGTCTGGCGGCTTACGACGAATTGCCGCGCACCGGATTGCCCGAATTGTTCCGCACCACCGAGGACTACAATGAATTCGTCGCCGCGCTGGTGTGGGCCAAGATCATCCCGGACGCGAGTTACATCTGGTGGGCGTTGCGCCCATCGCTAGGAAATCCGACGGTCGAGCTGCGCGTCGCCGATAGCTGCACGAATCTTGACGACGCGGTGGCGATCGCAGCGCTGTTTCGCTGCCTGGTGCGCGCGCTCGACCGCGACCGCGCGCTCAATTCCGGCTTTGACCGCGTCGGACGCGCCATCACCATGGAGAACAAGTGGCACGCCCAGCGCTACGGCATCGCCGCCACTTTCGTCGATCCGTTTTCGCGCTCACCCCTCACCGTCAAGCAATGGCTCGACCAGGTTTTCGATTTCATCGCCGAGGATATCGAGGCGCTCGGCTGCGCGGCGGAAATTCGCCGCCTGTACCGCGTCCTCAGCGACGGAACCAGCGCCGACCGGCAAATCGACATATTTACAAAAGCCAAAACAGCCGGCCGCCGAAGGTTAACGGCGATCAAGGAGGTGATCGACTGGGGGGCGCGCGAAACCCAGTCGTTCGGTGCAAAAGGGCCATAAATCCGAACGCCCTTGCGGGCTTCCCCTGGCCGCCTGGGCCACCTATAAAGCGGCAAGATTTAAGCGCATCCGAGATGCGAGCTGCGCCGGAAAACCCATGCCGAAGACCCTCTACATCCTCAACGGACCGAATTTGAACCTGCTCGGCACCCGCGAGCCGGAAAAATACGGCCACTCCTCGCTCGCCGATGTCGAGAAGCTTTGCCGCGCGACCGCCAAGCGCTTCGGCCTCGACGTCGTGTTTCGGCAGTCGAACATGGAAGGCGAACTGGTCAACTGGATCCAGGAAGCCCAGGCCAAGAAAGCCGCCGGCCTGATCCTCAATCCGGCCGCCTACACCACGACCTCGATCGCTATTTTCGATGCGCTACTGACCCTGACAATGCCGATCGTGGAAATCCACATCACCAATATCCACGCGCGCGAGGCGTTCCGGCAGAATTCCTACGTCTCCAAGGTGGCCAAGGCCGTGATCGCGGGCTTCGGCATCAACGGTTATGCGCTGGCGATCAGCGGGCTCGCCGCCATGGTCGGCGCCAAGGTCGACGCTAAGGCGAAAAAGTAAAAAGCGGAACGCGTAATGTCCAAAACGCCGAAAGCCCCGTTCGTCGACCGCGAGTTGATCCGCGAGCTGACCAAGCTGCTGGAAGAAACCGGCTTAACCGAGATCGAAATCGAGCAGGACGGCCAGCGCGTGCGCGTCGCGCGCGGTAACGCGCCGGTCCCGGCGAGCGCGCGCGCGCAGACAGCCGCGCCGCAGCCGGTCGCGCAATCGGCCGCCACCTCGCTTGATCCCGCCAAGCACCCGGGCGTCGTGCTCTCGCCCATGGTCGGCACCGCCTATGCCGCGCCGGAGCCCGGCGCCAAACCGTTCATCGACATCGGCTCGCGCGTGAAAGCCGGCGATACGCTGCTGGTGGTCGAGGCGATGAAGACCATGAACCAGATTCCGGCCCCGCGCGCCGGCACCGTGATCCAGATTCTGTTCGAAGACGGCCAGCCGGTCGAGTTCGGTGAGCCGTTGGTCATCGTCGAATGACGGCGCGTTGGCCGGACCGGTCCGATGTTCGATAAAATCCTGATCGCCAATCGCGGCGAGATCGCATTGCGGATCTTGCGCGCCTGCAAGGAACTCGGGATTCCGACCGTGGCGGTCCATTCCACCGCCGACACCGAGGCCATGCATGTGCGGTTTGCCGACGAAAGCGTGTGCATCGGCCCGCCGGCGGCCAAGGACAGCTATCTCAACATCCCGGCGATCCTCTCGGCCTGCGAGATCACCGGCGCCGACGCGGTGCACCCCGGCTACGGCTTCTTGTCGGAGAACGCGCGTTTTGCCGAAATCCTCAACGACCACAACGTGCATTTCATCGGCCCGAAAGCCGAGCATATTCGCCTGATGGGCGACAAGATCGAAGCCAAGCGCACGGCGCGAAAACTCGGCATTCCGACGGTGCCGGGCTCGGAAGGCGGCGTCGGCTCGGACGCGCAAGCCGCCAAAATCGCCAATGACATCGGCTATCCGGTGTTGGTCAAGGCGGCGGCGGGCGGCGGCGGGCGGGGCATGAAAGTCGCCCGCTCCGCGGACGAACTGTCCGGCGCGCTGCAAAACGCGCGCGCCGAAGCCAAGGCCGCCTTCGGCGACGACGCGGTTTACCTGGAAAAATATCTGCAGAAGCCGCGCCACATCGAGATTCAGGTGCTGGGCGACGGCAAGGGCCGCGCCGTCCACCTCGGCGAGCGCGACTGCTCGCTGCAACGCCGGCATCAGAAAGTGTGGGAGGAAGGCCCCTCGCCCGCGCTCAATGTCAAGGCACGCGACGCCATCGGCGAGACCGTGGCCAAGGCGATGCGCGAAATGTCATATCTCGGCGTCGGCACCGTCGAATTCCTCTACGAGGACGGCAATTTCTACTTCATCGAGATGAATACGCGCATCCAGGTCGAGCATCCGGTGACCGAGATGATCACCGGCATCGATCTGATCTTCGAGCAGATTCGCGCGGCCGCCGGCGACGACTTCACGCTCACGCAGGGCGACATCGAATTTCGCGGCCATGCCATCGAATGCCGCATCAATGCCGAGAACCCGGTGTCGTTCCGCCCCTCGCCCGGCAAGATTCTGCACTATCACCCGCCCGGCGGCCTCGGCGTGCGCATCGATAGCGCGGTGTACGAGGGCTACACGATTCCGCCATTCTACGATTCACTGGTCGGCAAGCTGATCGTGCACGGCAAGACCCGCCCCGAGGCGCTGATGCGACTCAAGCGCGCGCTCGACGAGGTGGTGGTGGACGGCATCGAGACCACGCTGCCGCTGTTCCGCGCGCTGGTCCGCGAGAAGGACGTTATCGACGGCAATTATCACATCCACTGGCTTGAGCAGTTCCTCGCCAAAGGCGGGACGGCAGATTGACGCACCGGCTTTTGCTCAATGCTTGGTATCCGCTGTGAGCCGCTCCAAAAGCCGGCACAGATCCTCGGCGCTATAAGGCTTCTTCAAAAAAATCGACCGCGACACCGGCGGCGCCAGCGCCGAGGGCGAATAGCGCCCGGAACAATAGACCACCGGCAGCTCGGGCCGCTGTGCACGCGCCTCCTGCGCCAACATCGAGCCGTCCATGCGCCCATCAAGATCGATGTCGGTGAACAGCACGTCCACGTCGGCGCCCGATTCCAGGTACTTCAGGGCTTCCTCGCCGCCCGTCACCGCGTGCACCTGGAAGCCATGTTCATCCAAGACTTCGACAATGAGTTTGCTGATGAGAAGTTCGTCCTCGACCACAAGAACACTGGTACGCCGCACTTGCATGACATGCCCCTTCAAGTTCCCGTCCCTTTGGACCCGCATCGTCCGCCGCACCAACGCATCATGGGCTGATTGCGTTCAAACTTTCGGCAATTTGGTTACGTCATGGTCATTGATCGGTTAAAATCCGCGCTCCATAGATGGCCTTTCGCCGTCTAGACTTGAGAGTTCCAACCGCCCAATACCGGTCCCGTATGGCCAACCGCGAAAACGCTTTCATCGAAATCACGCCGGAGGTGCTGCTTAAGGCCTATGCCTGCGGCATCTTCCCGATGGCGGAAAGCGCGGACGATCCGGCGCTTTACTGGATCGAGCCGGACATGCGCGGCATCATTCCGCTCGAGGGCTTTCATGTGCCGGCGCGGCTGGCGCGCACCGTGCGCACGACGCCGTTCACGGTCCTCGTGGATCGCAATTTCGACGCGGTGATCGACGGCTGCGCCGAGGCGAGCCCCGAGCGCGCCCGCACCTGGATCAACGGGCGCATCCGCAAAATCTATCGCGGCCTGTTCGAGCACGGTCACGCGCATACCATCGAGGTTTATGACGGCAACGCGCTGGCCGGCGGACTCTACGGTGTCTCGCTCGGCCGCGCTTTCTTCGGCGAGAGCATGTTCCACCGCGCGCGCGACGCTTCGAAAATTGCGCTGGTGCATCTGGTGGCGCGGTTGCGCGCCGGCGGTTACCGGTTGCTCGACACGCAATACGTCACCGATCATCTCAAGAGCTTCGGCGCCGCCGAGGTCGGCAAGCGGCGTTACCACCGCCTGCTGGAGGAAGCGATCGTGGGCGAAGCGAATTTCTCAGCGCTTGCGATCGACCGGCCGGTCAGCGGCGCGGAGGCGCTCGCGCAGTTGCGCTAGCGAATTGTCGGCTGCAATCCCGGCTGTTGCGCGCGCGGCGGCGGGCGCTTGGGCGGCGCCGGCCGCGCCGGCTGCTTGGGCGCGGGCTGATCGGGCGGGGCTTCCGCAATGTTCGGATTTTTTCCGCCTTTGCAGTCGGTCAGCCACACGTCGTAGATCGGATGCTCGACGGCGTGCAGGCCGGGGCTGGCCGCGAACATCCAGCCGGTGAAGATGCGTTTGATCTCACCCTGCAGCGTCACCTCGTCCACTTCCACGAAGGCGTCGGTGTTCGGCGTCTCGGTCGGCGGGCGCGAATAGCACACGCGCGGCGTCACTTGCAGCGCGCCGAATTGCACGGTTTCGTTGATCGCGACATCGAACGAGATGATGCGGCCCGTAATCTTGTCGAGACCCGCGAACACCGCGGTCGGATTGGCGATGCGCTGCGGCGGCGGTTCGACCACGACTTCGTCGCCGGGCTGCGGCGCGGTATTGGCAGGCTGCTGAGGAGACGCGCCGCGCGGCTGCCTGATGCCGGGCGGCAGGCCGGGCAGCGTCTGCACCGGTGCGGTGCTTTGTTGCGGCTGCTGACCCGGCGGCGGCGCGGGCGCGACTGGCACGCCGGGCAGCGGCGGTAGCGGCTGCGACTGGATGTTGCCGCCGCCCGGGCGGCTCGAGGGCGGCAGGCTCATGGGCGCCGGCAAGGGCGCTGCCGGCGGCTGATCGCCACGCGGGAAATTGCGCGGCTGCTGGTTTGGATACATCGGCTGCTGCGACGGCGGCGCGCTCGGCACGTCGGCCGGCGGCCGCGGCGGACTGTCACTGAAGATCGAGCCGAATTGCGCATAGGCCGGCGCGGCCACCACGGACAGCGCAGCCATCGCAAGCAGGCATATCGATAAGGAAGATCGCGCCATCAGCCGTTGTTCTGCTCGCGGGAACGGCGCGGTTAGCCGTCGCCCACGCCAGCGCCCGGTTAACACGGTGAATACGGCGGTGGAAGGGCGGCCCGGAGCCGGCGGCTAGCCGCGGCTGTCCGGATTCCACGCCTTGTAATCGCCGGTCGCCTTCGGCCGCCGATTGGCGGCCAGCGTCGAGCCGGGCGGCCGCAACGCGCCGGGCGTGCCGGTCATATTGGGCCGGTGCGGCTTCTGCCAGGCACGCGGGGTGTAGCTTTCTTTGGTCGGTGGCGTGTCGACGGTGTGGTGGATCCAGCCGTGCCAGGATGGCGGCACGCTCGAGGCTTCCGCATAACCGCTGTAGATCACCCAGCGCCGCTCGAAGCCGAGCGTGCGATCCACCTTGCCGCCTTTGGTGCGGTAATAGCGATTGCCGAATTCGTCCTCGCCGACCTTTTCGCCATACTTCCAGGTCCAGAACTGGGTGCCGAAGGTCTGCGAATTCCACCAGGTGAACAGCCGAAGCAGGAAACTTTTCATCGCCGCCGCGCGTTAAATAGTCTTGAGGACACGGGCGTTCTGCCACCTCGCCGCGCCTCTGTCCAGCAATTCTGCTGTCCAGGACGTGCAATTGCCGAGCCGCCAGGGCGGCCACTGTCTTAATCCCTATCAGGTCCGCATGAATTCAATCCGAGACGCCCTCGCCTCAATCAAAACTTGGCTCGACTGGCTGCCGGATCCGCTGGCCGCCATCATCCTGCTGACGCTGGCAGCGGCGATCGCCTATTCGCTGCACAAGTGGGTGCGCAAACTGCTGCGTCACATGCTGGCTGAACGCGCGCCTTATATGTTCTCGGTGTTCACGCAAATGCGCGGGGTGACGCAGCTCGGCCTGATCATCCTGGCGTTGTTCATCGTCATACCGGCTGCCCCGCTCGATCCGAACACCGCGCAATGGCTGGCGCGGCTGTTATTGATCGGCGTGATCGGGTTGATCGGCTGGACGGCCATCACCGCGCTTAACATCGGCGCCGATCTCTATTTGCGGCAATTCCGCATCGACGTCGACGACAACCTGTTGGCCCGCAAGCACGTGACGCAAGTGCGCGTCCTGCTGCGCGCCGGCGACGTGCTGGTGGTGATCGTCACGATCGGCGCCGTGCTGATGACCTTCGAGCCGGTGCGGCAATATGGCGTCAGCCTGTTCGCCTCTGCTGGCGTTGCCGGCATCGTCGCTGGCCTCGCCGCGCGCCCGGTGCTGAGCAATCTGTTCGCCGGTGTGCAGCTGGCGATGACACAGCCGATCCGCATCGACGACGCGGTCATCGTCGAAAACGAATCGGGCACCATCGAGGAAATCACCTCGACCTATGTCGTGGTGCGGTTGTGGGACTGGCGGCGCCTGATCGTGCCGCTTTCCTATTTCATCGAAAAGCCGTTCCAGAACTGGACGCGCGAAGGCTCGGCGCTGATCGGCAGCGCCATGATCTATGTCGATTATCGCGCGCCGGTCGGCGTCATCCGCGACAAGCTCAAGGAGATCGTCAAGAACTCGAAGGACTGGGATGGAAAAGTGGTCAATCTTCAGGTCACCGACGCTAAGGAGCAAACCATGGAGCTGCGCTGCCTGATGAGCGCACGCAGCGCCGGCCAGGCCTTCAACCTGCGCTGCGAGGTGCGCGAACAGCTCATCGATTTTCTGCAAAAACACCATCCGCAAGCGCTGCCGCGCCAACGCAGCGAGGCCGTTGGAGTTGGAAATTCGAAGGCCGGTACGAAGCCGGCTGGTAAAGCCGCCGCTGGTGCCGCGCAGCGTTAGCCACAATCAGCCGGCAGCACGCTGGTGCACTGACCACAAGAAGTTGAATTCACAGTCGTGGGTATCCCCGCCGCGCTCTTTCGCGAACGTCGTGTGCGAGCTAAGGCCCTGACCGCATTTTGAGAATCACCGACTCCCGGCGCTCGAAGCGGCGGCTTTTCCCAACCTTATCCCCGGTTGCGAATGGCTTCGATTTTTGCTGCGAAAAATCGTGAAGCCGCGGTTTTGCGTCATTTTTCCGTCATCCTGGAAGGCATAAAAACCTACCTGCCGGAATCGATAAAAATGCTTTTCGCGACCCCCGGATCGCTCAATACTGACGCTGGTTTTACGGCGCTTTGTCCCCATAGTTCACCGCTTAACCACAAGACTTAGTGTTTGATTCAGATTTGAGCACTATCTGTTGTTGACGACGGGTAAGAGTCCTCCTAGCTTTGGTGTGTTCGGTGCAGTTGCGTTTCGGTTCCCTCCGGACCCCCATATTGACGCCGAGTCGCAAGCCGCACCCACGCCAGAAATGGTGTTTTGGGACAGGGTCTTAGTGCGCCCTGCGGGTCAAAAAGCCGGGAGCCGCCAGTGCCGGAACGGTGGTTCGGGCTTAAGTGAGTAACGGGTTGCCGAACGGCGTGCGGAGCAAAACAGACGGACACGACAGGTTCCGTCAGGGATAATGGGGCGGTCGCCAGCCGCCCGGCATTTAAAGGGGCTTGAGACACATGCGGATCGAACGGCGCTACACCAAGGACGGACAATCGGCCTACGCGGACATCAAGTTCCGGCTGACCACGAGCGAGATCCGCAATCCGGACGGCTCGGTGGTGTTCAAGCTCGATAACGTCGAGGTGCCGGAATTTTGGTCGCAGGTCGCCTCCGACGTGCTGGCGCAAAAGTATTTCCGCAAGGCCGGCGTCCCGGCCCGCCTGAAAAAGGTCGAAGAGAATTCAGTGCCCTCGTTCCTGTGGCGCTCGGTGGCCGATGAAACGGCGCTTGCCGAATTGCCCGAGAAGGAGCGCACCATCGGCGAGCAGACCTCCAAACAGGTTTTCGATCGTCTGGCCGGCACCTGGACCTATTGGGGCTGGAAGGGCGGCTACTTCGACAGCGAAGCCGACGCGCAAGCCTTCTTCGACGAACTACGTTTCATGTTGGCCTCGCAGATGTGCGCGCCGAATTCGCCGCAATGGTTCAACACCGGCCTGCATTGGGCCTATGGCATCGACGGCCCCGGCCAGGGGCATTTCTATGTCGATCCCTTCACCGCCATGCTCGAAAAGTCGACGTCGGCCTACGAGCATCCGCAGCCGCATGCCTGCTTCATCCAGTCCGTCTCCGACGACCTGGTGAACGAAGGCGGCATCATGGATTTGTGGGTGCGGGAAGCCCGCCTGTTCAAATACGGCTCGGGCACCGGCTCGAACTTCTCCAAGCTGCGCGGCGAAGGCGAAAGGCTGTCGGGCGGCGGCAAATCCTCCGGCCTGATGAGCTTCCTCAAGATCGGCGACCGCGCCGCGGGCGCAATTAAGTCCGGCGGCACGACGCGCCGCGCGGCGAAAATGGTGATCGTCGACGTCGATCACCCGGATATCGAGACCTATATCGACTGGAAGGTGATGGAAGAGCAGAAGGTGGCGGCGCTCGTCACCGGCTCCAAGATCAACCAGAAGCACCTCAAGGCCGTGCTCAAGGCCTGCGTGAACTGCGAGGGCTCGGGCGACGATTGCTTCTCGCCGGAGAAGAACCCCGCCTTGAAGCGCGAGATCAAGCTCGCCCGCCGCGCCATGGTGCCGGACAACTTCATCAAGCGCGTCATCCAGTTCGCCAAGCAGGGCTACAAGGACATCAATTTCCCGATCTACGACACCGACTGGGACTCGGAAGCCTATCTCACGGTCGCCGGACAGAACTCGAACAATTCGGTGCGCGTCACCGACGCCTTCCTCAAGGCGGTCGAGAACGACGAGACGTGGAATCTCACCTACCGCAAGAACGGCAAGGTCGCGAAGTCGCCCAAGGCGCGCGAATTGTGGGAGAAGATCGGCTACGCCGCCTGGGCCTCGGCCGATCCGGGCCTGCAATACCACACCACGGTCAACGACTGGCACACCTGCCCGCAAGGCGGCGAAATCCGCGCCTCCAATCCGTGCTCGGAATACATGTTCCTGGACGACACCGCCTGTAACTTGGCCTCGCTCAATCTGCTCACCTTCCGCGACGTCGCGAGCGGCCAGTTCCAGACCGAAAGCTACGAGCACGCGGTGCGGCTGTGGACCGTGGTGCTGGAAATCTCGGTGATGATGGCGCAGTTCCCCTCGCGCGAGATCGCCGAACTGTCCTACGAATACCGCACGCTGGGCTTGGGCTACGCCAATATCGGCGGCCTGCTGATGACCTCGGGCATCGGCTATGATTCGCAGGCCGGCCGGGCGATTGCCGGCGCGCTGACCGCGATCATGACCGGCATCAGCTATGCGACCTCCGCCGAAATGGCCGAGAAGCTCGGCCCCTTCCCCGGCTACGCCAAGAACAGCGAGCCCATGCTGCGCGTGATGCGCAACCACTGCCGCGCGGCCTATGGCGAAACCGACGGCTACGAGCAGCTCTCGATCGCGCCGGTGCCGCTCGACCACGCCTCGCTCAACCACGCCAACGCGCCCTCGCTCAAGGGCTTCGCCGGCTTGTCCACGCACGCCAAGATGGCCTGGAACAAGGCGATCAAGCTCGGCGAGAAGCACGGCTACCGCAATGCCCAGGCGACCGTGATCGCGCCGACCGGCACCATCGGCCTGGTGATGGATTGCGACACCACCGGCATCGAGCCCGACTTCGCGCTGGTCAAGTTCAAGAAGCTCGCCGGCGGCGGCTACTTCAAGATCATCAACCGCGCCGTCCCCGAGGCCTTGCGCACGCTGGGCTACAGCGAAGCCGACATCGCCGAGATCGAGGCCTATGCCGTCGGCCATGGCGGGCTGGCGCAGGCCCCGGCCATCAACCACACCACCCTGAAGGCCAAGGGCTTCACCGACGAAGCCATTGCCAAGGTCGAGAAGGCGCTGCCGACCGCTTTCGACATCAAGTTCGTGTTCAACAAATGGACGCTCGGCGAAGACTTCTGCCGCGACACGCTCGGCATCGCGCCTGAGGACCTCGCGCTGCCCACCTTCGATCTGCTCTCGGCCATCGGCTTTTCCAAGCGCGAGATCGAATCCGCCAATATCCACGCCTGCGGCGCCATGACAGTCGAGGGCGCGCCGCACTTGAAGGCCGAGCACTATCCGGTGTTCGACTGCGCCAATCCGTGCGGCCGCACCGGCAAGCGCTATCTGTCGGTCGAAAGCCACATCCGCATGATGGCGGCGGCGCAGCCCTTCATCTCCGGCGCCATCTCCAAGACCATCAACATGCCCAACGAAGCGACGGTCGAGGACTGCAAGCAGGCTTATCTGATGTCCTGGCAGCTGGCGCTCAAGGCCAACGCGCTCTACCGCGACGGTTCCAAGCTCTCGCAGCCGCTCAATTCGCAACTGATCGCCGACGAAGAGGACGAGGACGACGCAGTCGAGGCGTTCATCGAGCGTCCCGCCGCCGCGCGCGCCACGGGCTTGGCCGAAAAAGTCGTCGAGAAGATCGTCGAGCGCATTACGGTTCTGCGCGAGCGCGAGAAGCTGCCGTCCCGCCGCAAGGGCTATACGCAAAAGGCCGTGGTCGGCGGCCACAAAGTCTACCTGCGCACCGGCGAATATGACGACGGGCGGCTGGGCGAGATCTTCGTCGACATGCACAAGGAAGGCGCGGCCTTGCGCTCTCTGCTCAATAACTTTGCGATCGCGATCTCGCTCGGCCTGCAATACGGCGTGCCGCTCGAGGAATATGTCGACGCCTTTACGTTCACGCGTTTCGAGCCGCAGGGCCCGGTGCAGGGCAACGACTCGATCAAATACGCCACCTCGATCCTCGACTACGTGTTCCGCGAGCTGGCGGTGTCGTATCTCGAGCGCTTCGACCTCGCCCATGTCGACCCGAGCGAGGCCGGCGGCTTCGACGCGCTCGGCAAGGGCGAAGCCGAAGGCAAGGCTGCCCCGGCGCAGAACTACGTCTCGCGCGGGCTGACCCGCTCGCGCACCGACCGGCTGAGCGTGGTGAGCAACCAGACGCAAGTCGTCGCGGGCGGCTCCAACGTCACGGCCTTCTCGGGCGCGGCCACCGCGCTCAAGGCGCCGGAGCCGGAGGCCAAGCTCTCGCCGGCCGAGCAGCTCGAACACCGCGCCGACACGCAGCCCTCCGCCAAGGCGCTGGCCTCCGAGCGCCGCGCCGAAGCCAAGGCCAAAGGCTACGAAGGCGAGATGTGCGGCGAATGCGGCAACTTCACCCTGGTGCGCAATGGCACTTGCATGAAGTGCGATACGTGCGGGTCAACGACGGGGTGTAGCTGACCCCTCTCCGCTGTACCTCACCCCAAAAGGAGCGCTTCCACGTCCGCGTCATGGCCGGGGCTTGACCCGGCCGCCCATGTGAATTCAAGAGGTGGCCTATCGGTCACCTCTTTTTATAAATGACTCAATCAAATGTCTGTAAACAGTGGCGCAGACAAAGAAGAAAAGTTTCCCGATCTTCTTTGGGACCGGCGGCCAACGCCGGAATACCTGTGGCACTACACTGACGGCAACGGCATTTTAGGGATCGCAAATAGTCGGTCTCTTTGGTGCACCGAATACCGCCACCTCAATGACCGGCAAGAGATTCACACATTTGCGTCGCGATTTCAGAGCTGCCTTCAAGCCGAATTGAAAGATAAGCTCAGTCCAGACGATATTGACAAAATAGTTTCAGCATTTGGCCTGTATCAAACTTGGCCTGTCTTTGTTTGCTCATTTTGTGCAGACGCTGACCGCAATGAACACTGGCATCAATACCTAGAAAAGCTGGGTATGCGCTCGGCTTTAATCCAGCAGTCATTCGCCCTTTAGCAACCCGTCAAGATTTTACCGTTGGACCAGTTATCTACGGAGAAAAAAAGCGCTTGAAATTGCCAACGCTGCGCTAAAGGATCAATTGAAGCTATGGCCATCATTTAGCAGCCCCCTTTCTCAACAGGACCTCCGAAATCTAATAAATGGCCTTTGTCGATTAGCTCTAATATTCGCGCCTATTTTCAAGCCATCCTCGTTTGAGCGGGAAAATGAATGGCGACTTGTGAAAGTCGCCAAAGTGAATGAGCACGACAAAATACAGTATCGCTCAAGCAAATCCTTCGGCCTTGTGGCGTACTATGAGTTTAAGTTCAAAATGGAATCAAAAATACAAACACCCTTCAGCGAATCAATACCTACAAATTTGATTCCAAAGATTCTGATCGGTCCCGGCAATGAAACAGCAGGATATATAGCGGCCAATCACGCGTATGAAGTTTGTGCAAGAGTAGGCATCGAAACGGTCGTATCAAAAAGCGAGTTGAGTTCTCAGATTCTCCGAATAGCTTTCGCGGCTCCGCCACTAGCCCAGCGGCGGCGATTGGTTGCACAAAATTAGCCGATTCAACCGACCCTGCGCCCCGAGTTGGAATGCCACGCGTCAACACGCCGTGATTTCGCATAGGGCGCACGGTGCCCTCCTAAGCAAGTGTAGCCCGCATGAGCGCAGCGACATGCGGGACAGACGTCGCCCCGTGTTAACTTGCCGATCCCCGGATCGCGCTTCGCGCCATCCGGGCTACTGGCTGAATCACTCCGGCCGGACCGGCAACGCCCCGGCGGCGGCGGCAATTTGCCACCTAGTGATTTCCCCTGCCGGCCTTACAATGCCAAATTGCATCTTAGGCAGGGCACCCGCATGGCGGAAATCTTCGACAAATTCTTCGACCTGATCTTCAACAAGATTCCGACCTTCATCGCGCAGACGGTGTTCGCGGTGCTGACCTTTCCGTTCGGCGCCTATCGTTCGATCATCCGGCTCAGCCTTTATGCGCGGCGCAGCCAGATTCCGACCATCGTGTTTTTGAGTCTGTCCTTCGCCTTCTTCATGTCCATCGCCGGCATCAGCGACCCGTTCGGCCAAAAAGGCAGCTTCAACATGTCCGACATGTTGAAGCACGTGTCCGATATTTCGACCAATGCGGAGAGCAAGCAGAACCTGCTGTACATTCTGCTTTACGCGCTCGGCCTGACGAGCCTGGTCATCCTCTGCCAGGTCTTTATCGAGACCATCCTGCGCGACCGTTTTCATTATTCCAAAACCGTGTTCCGTAATCTGTCCAATGTGGCGCTGGCGATCGCGATTCCCTGGATGTTCACGGCCCTGCTGATCGGCCTGGCCATCTGTGTGTTGCTTGTTGGCAAGACGTATACCGACGGCCGCCCCCCTTGGGTACCGGCGTGGTGGTGGGCCATCGCGTTCGCCTTCGGCGCAACGCCGATGCTGCTGGTCGCGTTCAGGTTCGAACGGCGCTGGAACCGCGCCGGCCAGCGCCGGCGCAAGGTGCTGCGCGCGGTGCTGCTTTACGCGACCTCCGCCATCGTCCTCGTGGCGATGCCGGCGTACCTGATCTTTTTGAATGCAAGGTTGTACGTCGCCGACAAGCCGCCGGAGACGGCCTATGCGATATCCTGTTTCAACAAAGACAAGATGATTTATGTGACGGTGGCCGTCGAGAACGCCACCGCGAAGACGGAATTCATCCGCGATCTTTATGTGCTGTACGACAAGGCCGGACATTTCCTGGTGTTGAACAGCGCCGATATCTTTCAGGGATTGAAAGCCGACATGGCGGTCAAACCGCATGATACGCTGCGCTTTCGCGCGATATTTTCGCCGCGCGAGGCGGTCGAGGCGGCAAATTGCCGGATTGCGCATAAGCGGCCGAAGGGCGATGCAACCGCCGCCGAAACGCAAATTTTCCGGGATTGAGCGAGCGCAGGCTACTTTCGCCGCATCTTGACCCCGCCGCCTTAATCGGCGAACCACGTTTGACGCCTGCCGAATCAGTCCGGCCGGGCCGTTAGGTCCGGCGGCGGCGTTTTTCTTGTGGGAATTGGTCGATTAATCCAATTGCGTGCCGTTGGAATGCCAGTGCGACTTCACGCCACGAAGGGGCATACGACATGGCCAGAAAACCCGTCAGAGCCGCCAGCAAGTCCGCCCGCAAGCCGGCCAGCAAATCCGCGAGAAGGCGCAAGCGCGATTCGGATTCGACGGTGAGCGCGCTGGTCATTCTGGTGGTGATCGCCATCATCATGGGCAGTGGCTATCTCTATCAGCGCAACAAGGCCGCCAGTGCGCCGATGGCGCCGCCGGCCGCAAGCGCGATGGAGAAGAAGTAGCGAGCGTCGCTCGTCATTCCGGGGCGCGAACCAACGGGTCCGCGCAAAGCGCGGCCCGATGACAAGCTCCGTGAGCGAACCCGGAATCCAGAGACACAAACCGAGTTGTCCCTGGATTCCGGGCCCGTCGCCATAGCGCGTCGAAGACGCGCGTAAACGCGCTTATGGCGACGTCCCGGAATGACGGGCGCTACTTCGTCAGCGCGTCGAGCGTTTCCTTGCTGATCGGGCCCCATTCGCCGTCCGGGCTCTTGTTCAGCCTGCGCACGGCGCCGTCCGCGATCCTGCGATAGGCTCTGCGCTCGCGCGGGCTGAGGTATTCCGGCGTGACCGCGATCCATTCGTTTTCGGCGCCGTCGCCGGCCGCGATGCGCTTCCAGTGCAGCCGCGTCGCGCAGAGCATCGCTTGCCGGTCCTGTGGCAGCGCGTCGATCTGCGCCCGGCTGGTGAGCGCCGCGCGCGAGGCCCGCAGCGCGGCCAGGTCTCCCGCAGTCAGCGCGCAGGCTGCGGCCGAGGCCGAGGCCGCTTGCGCCCCAAGGGCGAGCGCAAGAGCGGCCGTGACGCCGAAGGCGGTGAGACGCGGGAGCTTAAGCATCACGCTCTCTGCCGGTCGTTGTCGATCAGCATCACGCCGCTTTCGCCTTCGCGGTCGGAATCTTGGCGATCACTTTCTTGAGCGCGCGCTCGGCGTGCCAGAGGTCGTAGGCCTGCTGCATGCGCAGCCACAGGTCCGGCCCGTTGCCGCAGAACTTGCCGAGCCGCACCGCCATCTCAGGACTGACCGGCGCGGTCTCGGCCAAAATTTTGTGCAAGTGCTGGCGCGTGACGCCGAGCTTCTTGGCCACCGTCATCACCGGCTCACCGATCGCCGGCAGCACGTCCAGGCGCAAAAGTGCGCCCGGATGCGTCGGCTCGCGATCAGGATCGGGCCGTAGAGCGGGAAGTTCGCGTTTTGCCATTTGTATTCCTCGAATACCGGCCGGACCATTCCAGCCGAACATCTAGTGGTATTGCTCGAAATCGACTCGATAGGCCTCGCCGTCCTCAAACTCGAATGTAATGCACCAAGGTCCGTTTACATGCACCGTGTAACGCTGCGGCTTGCCGTGCAATGCATGAAAGTTGAACCCTTGCGCATTCATGTCTTCGGGACGGATCGCACGGTCGAGCGCATCAAGCCGGACGATGCAACGTTCGTGCATAGATTTCTGAATCCGCGCCGTCGCTCCCTTTTCAAATAGGTCTTTCAGACCTTTATGAAAGAAGCTCCGGATCATCCAGCGAGTGTAATCAGTTGCATGACAGTGTCAAGCAATAGATTACAGCCGAAAGACGTGGATGGCCGGGTCAAGCCCGGCCATGACAACAAGGCATCACGCCCTTTGCCGGTCGTTGTCGATCGGCATCACCTGCCCCGAGATCGATTTCGCGGCGTCGGAGGCCAGGAATACCGCGAGCCGCGCGATGTCCTTGGGATCGATCATCGCCTTGATCGACTGCTCGGCCATGGCCGCGGCCTTCACCCCTTCCAGCGAGCGGCCGCTGATCTGCGCGCGGCCCTGGAACACGCGCACGATGCGGTCGCCCTCGACCGCGCCGGGCGCGATCGCATTGGCGCGAATGCCCCATTGGCCGAGTTCCAGCGCCAGCGTCTTGGTGAAGCCGATGACGCCCCATTTGGTCGCGGCGTAAGGACTGCGGTTCTGGAAACCGAACCGTCCCGCGATCGACGACATGTTGATGATGCAGCCGGCTTTCGACTGCTTGAGATGCGGGATGGCGAGCCTGGTGACGTCGAACATGGCGGTGAGATTGACCGCCACCACCTTGTCCCAGTCGTCCGGCGGATATTGATCGACCGGCAGCGTCAGCCCGGCGATGCCGGCATTGTTGATCAGCACGTCGAGGCCGCCGAGCGCGGCGATGGCGTCGGGCACCATGCGCTCGATCTCAGGCCGCACACTCATGTCGCAGCGTTTGGCGACGAGCCCGGGGATTTCCTTGGCGAGCGCGGCGAGCCCCGGCTCGTCGATGTCACAGATGAAAACCTTGGCGCCGTTGGCCGCGAAAGCGCGCGCGAACTCGCGGCCGATGCCGGCGGCGCCGGCGGTAATCAGGACTCTTTGCGGCATTGGATACGCGACCCCCATTTTCTGTCATCACCGGGCTTGTCCCGGTGATCCCGCTTAGGGACGCATCGTGCCTGCCTAAGCGAGATGGCCGGGTCAAGCCCGGCCGTGACAGAAACCTATTCCTCTTTCTCCGTCGTGAAATACAGCGGATAGCCCTTGGCCTTGCCCATGTCGGTCGCCTCCTTGGCCTTGGTGTCGGCGACGTCCTTGGTATAGACCGCGATCACGCAGGCGCCTTTCTGGTGCGCCGTCATCATCACGCGGTAGGCCTGGCTCTCGTTCATGCGGAACACCGCCTTGAGCACCTGGACGACGAATTCGCGCGGCGTGAAGTCGTCGTTGAGCAGGATGACCTTCCACAGCGGCGGGCGCTGGGTCTGGGTTTTGGTCTTGATGCGCGGCTTGACGAGGGTTTTTTCCGTCATCGCAAAACCATCATACGCTAGGTGCGCGGCCGCCTCCACAACGCGTCCAGGCTCCAGGGGCCGGCGCCGGCAAAGGCAATATACAAAAATATGAAGCAATAGAGGATCGCGCCGTCGCCGCGGTTGAGGATCGGGAAAAAGCCGCGCGGAGCGTGGCTCAGGAAATACGCGAAGGCCATCTCGCTCGACATGACGAATGCTGACACCCGCGTGAACAGCCCGGCCGCGACCAGCGCGCCGCCGCCGAGTTCGATCAAGCCGGCAAACCAGTACATCGTGAACAGAGCCGGGGTCGGCAGCGGCGACGGAAAACCGAACAGCCGCGACGTGCCGTGTTCCAGGAACAAGAGCGCCGCCACGATGCGCATGATCGACAGAACGCAAGGCGCATAGCGCGCAGCGTCGAAGCCGCGTGTGTTGTCGTGATCCGATGGTGCCAAGGCCTGCTTCCGTCGCTCAAGGAACCAGCGCTATAGCGAAAGCCGCCGCGTGCCGCAACTTTGACTCAATCTGTCCTTTTTCGTCGCAAAAATTTCATCGGAATCGGCTTGGGTACGTCAGCCTTGCTGCTTCACTCCCGCGCGCAACGCGCTAGGCTCGACGCAAATAAAAAGGGGCTGGGGGCAAGCGCGAAAAAACCGGAGGATGCCCCAATGGACCTTCACGACGCTCGCGGCACCGCCAAGCGAGCCCGCCCCGGCTCCCAAATCGAATGCGCGCAATGCGGCGACAGCCTGTTCATGCCGGAATGGTCTGAACTGGTCGATGAGCGCCGCGTGCGCCATCTCTGGCAGTGCGATGCCTGCGGCTACGCCTTCGAGACCACGGTCCGATTTGCCGAAGCCGCCTAGATCACGAAATCTTTAGCGCATCGTGTCAGCCGCGGCGGCTATAGTGCGGCCATGATCGACCGCCGAAATCTGCTGGGGGCTGGCGCCCTGCTCGCGCTCGCGCCTCGCCTCGCGCAGGCCGCCACGACCAGCAGCCGCGTCACCGCCTATGCCTTCACCTTCAAGGGCCTGGACGGCCAGGAGATCCTGCTGTCGTCTTATGCCGGCCATCCCATTCTGGTGGTCAATACGGCCTCGCTGTGCGGCTATACCCCGCAATACACCGGCCTGCAGGCGCTCTGGACGCAGTACCGGAGCAAGGGTCTGATGGTGCTGGGCGTGCCGTCGAACGATTTCGGCGGCCAGGAGCCGGGCGGCAGAAACGAGATCGAGCGGACCGCCCTAGGCGACTACCACGTCACCTTCCCGTTCACCGAAAAGGCCGCGGTCAAGGGACCCGGCGCCCACCCGTTCTATCGCTGGGCGGCGCAGGAGCGCCCATTGGACGCGCCGCGCTGGAATTTCCACAAATACCTGATCGGCCGCGACGGCCGGCTGAAGGCGGCGTTCACCTCCGCCGTCGAGCCCAGCGATCCGAAGCTGGTGGCGGCGATCGAGCAGGAACTGGCCGTCGAATAAATTCCGATTGACGAATCAGCGGCTCCATGACGGATTCATGACCGAGATTCAGGTTTTCGGTCACGCGGGCCGCGGGTACACGGGCGGCCCGTCACGGTGTTCCTCCCGCGTGGCGTATAGACTGGGCGGCCGCAAGGCCGCCCTTTTTCGTTCAGTACATCGAATGAATTAGGCGGCGCCGGCTTGGGCGGTGACCTGCGCACTAAGTTGGGCGCCGACTTCGGCGATTGCCCTCGCCGGCTCGGCCTGGGCCGCGGCCAGCGGATCGGTGGCCTCGATCAATTGCAAAAAGCTCTTGCCGGGCAGCGGCGGCGCGAACACATAGCCTTGCGCGGAGGGTACGCCGAGCTCGCGCAGATACATCACCTGCTCGAAATTCTCTACGCCTTCAGCAACGATATCCATGCGCATGTTGTGCGCGAGATCGACCAGCGTCTCGACGATGGTAGTGGAGTTACGATCGGTGCCGATGGCGTCGACGAACATTTTGTCGATCTTGATGATGTCGACGCCGAGCTTGAGCATGTAAGACAGCCCGCTGTGGCCGGTGCCGACGTCGTCGATGGCGATGCGCACGCCCAGCCCTTGCAAGGCGGCGATGGTCTGCCGCGTCGCGGTGAAATTCTCGATCGGATCGCGTTCGGTCACTTCGAGCACGACCTGCGACAATCTGATCGGAGAGCGGGAAAAAATATTGCGTACGTCCTTGACGATCGACTCGTCGCTGAACAGCTGGCCGGCGAAATTGAACGAGATCTTCAGCGCCGGCCGGACGCCCAGCGCCTCGCCGACCTCGACGCAGGCCCGCCGCATCAGATCGCGGGTCATGGCGCGGATCAGCCCGCTCGATTCCGCTAGCGGAATGAACGAACCGGGATAGACCAGCGTGCCATCCGGCTTGCGCCAGCGCACCAGTACTTCGGCGCCGCGCAATTGACCGGAGCGAATGTCGACGATCGGCTGGTAATAGGGCACGAATTCGCCGGCCGCCAGCGCGCGCTCGAGCTCGGCCACCGGATCGCCGGAGCGGCGCCGCGGCATCAGCATCGAAAATACGGCCAGAATAACGACCACGCCGCCGGTCGAGAACATGGCGAGCCAGCGCAAATCGGACTGGCCCGCGATCAGACGTTCGCGCGACATCGAAATTTCGGTCGCGAAGCCGTATTTGTCGGATTTCGTGACGGCGACGAAAGTGTGGTCGGTCGCGTCCGCGCGCTCGCCCACATTGCCGATCAAGGCGCCCGATGCCGTCGCGATCTGCGCGAACGCGCTGAACGGTCCGCCTTGGGTCGCCACCTGCGGCAGGAACAAAGCGTTCGGCACCAGCGCGGCAATTCCGTTCGGTCCGCCGCCGACCTGGCGGCTGAGCCGTACCATGGACTGGCCGTGGTCAAGCTTGACGATCTCGAACGTGTACCAATTGGCGCCGGTCAGCGGTTCCGACGAAATGACCTTGCGCCGACCGAGCGGCAGGCCGAGATCGGTGCACAGCGTCTGACCGCCCGGCCCTATGACTGCGATTTCCTTGACCGGCATGGTGTCGAAGGTGGTTTGCCGCATCGCCTCGATATCGCGCGGCTCGCAACTGTCGACGCCGCGTGCCGCCAGGCCATCGAGCGCGGCGATCACCTGGGTGACGCGGGTCTCGGCGAGCGTCATCGCGCGCTTGACGGAGGTGTCGACCTCCTCCTGGCCGCGGCGATTGATCAGGCCGTCGATCCAGTAATTGAACGCGAGCAAAGGCGCGCCGGCGAGCAATACGCCGACGACGATCGCAATTAGATTTTTGCGCGTGAGCGCGCGCACAGCTAACCCCATCCTGGCGTCCGGCCGAGCTATCCCATCCTGGTGCCCTTGAGTGAGCCATGGGGCCTGTAAAGAGCGGCTTAAGTTGAAGGCGGAGGGCGATCAATAAACGGGCGTCCGCGGCGCCAGCGGAGCCGCGTAGTTAATGATGGGTTAACGGCAAAGTGTATGGATCGGCAGGCAGGTATTTCTTTAAGATGCGATCGGCGATTAATTTCGAGGGATGAAATCTAAAAGGAACGCGCCATGAGTTTCTTTCCCGGCAAAGACCCCGCGGCCGGCGATGCCTATAGTTGCGAGGCGATCGCCCATGTGGTGGTCCCGCGCACGGTCGACCTCGGGGATGGCTTTTCCGTTCGCCGTGCCCTGCCGTCGGCGCGTTCGCGCATGGTGGGCCCGTTCATATTTTTCGATCATTTCGGCCCGGCGGAATTCCGCGCCGGCAGCGGGCTCGACGTGCGCCCGCATCCGCATATCGGGCTCGCCACCGTCACTTATCTGTTCGACGGTGAGATCACGCACCGCGACAGTCTCGGTACCGCGATGGCGATCCGCCCCGGCGAAGTGAACTGGATGACGGCTGGGCGCGGCATCGTGCACTCCGAACGCACCGGCGCCGAGAAGCGCGCCGCGGGCGGGCCAATCCACGGCTTGCAGATGTGGGTGGCGCTGCCGGCCGCCAAAGAAGAAATCGAGCCCGGCTTTGCCCACCACGAGATCGATGAATTCCCGATGGTCCGCGATGAAGGGCTGTTCGCGCGGATGGTTGTCGGCTCGCTCTACGGCGTGAAATCGCCGGTGCCGACCGTGCATGAAACCGTGTTCGCCAATGTCTTGCTGCGCACCGGTGCGAAAATTCCGCTCGACGCCGATCACGAGGAGCGCGCGGTTTATGTGATCGACGGCACCGTCGATATTGCCGGCGATAAATTCGAGGCCGGACGGCTCTTGGTTTTCAAACCGGGTGATAAGATAACCATCACGGCTGGGAGCGACGCGCATTTCGTGATCGTCGGCGGCGCGCCGATGGATGGTCCGCGCCACATCTGGTGGAATTTCGTGTCATCACGCAAAGAGCGCATCGAGCAGGCCAAGGCGGAATGGACCGCCGGCCATTTCGGCAAAGTACCGGGCGACGAGATCGAGTTTATTCCGCTGCCGGAGAAGCCGGGCGTCAATTCGGTCGCCAAAGCTGCGCCGCTTTAGGGGTTATTTCTTCGGCAAATCCAGCCGGATGCTCAATTCCTTGAGCTGCTTGGGCGTGACTTCCGACGGCGCGCCCATCATCAGGTCCTCGGCCTTCTGGTTCATCGGGAACAGCACCACCTCGCGCAAATTCTCTTCGCCGGCCAGCAGCATGACGATGCGGTCAATGCCGGGCGCGATGCCGCCATGCGGCGGCGCGCCGAGCGACAGCGCGTGCAGCATGCCGCCGAATTTCTGCTCCAGCGTTTCTTCCGGATAGCCGGCGATAGCGAAGGCCTTCTTCATCACCTCGGGGCGGTGATTTCGGATCGCCCCCGATGACAACTCGACGCCGTTGCAGACAATGTCATACTGGATCGCCTTGATCGACAGCAGTCTGTCGTTGTCCTTCGGATCGAGCGCGAGGAATTCCTCAACCCGTAAATTCGGCATCGAGAACGGGTTATGCGAGAAGTCGATCTTCTTTTCTTCCTCGTTCCATTCATACATCGGGAAATCGACGATCCAGCACAGATCGAAGCGGTCCTGGGCGATCAGACCAAGTTCCTCGCCGATTTTGGTGCGCGCGGGGCCGGCGAATTTGACAAAATCCTTCGGCTTGCCGGCGACAAAAAAGCAGGCATCACCAATTCTAAGTCCCATCTGGCCGGCGATCTTTTTGGTGCGCTCCGGACCCAAATTCTTGGCAACCGGTCCTGCGCCACCCTCCTCGCCCTCACGCCAGAAAATATAGCCCAAGCCCGGCTGGCCCTCGCCCTGCGCCCATGAATTCATGCGGTCGCAGAAAGCGCGGTTGCCGCCTTTCGGCGCAGGGATTGCCCACACCGCATTGCCGGCGGTTTCCAGGATCTTGGCGAAAATCTTGAAGCCCGAGCCGCGGAACGCCTCGCTCACGTCCCCCATCACGATCGGATTACGCAAATCGGGTTTGTCGGTGCCGTATTTGGTCAGCGCTTCGGCATAAGGAATGAGCGGGAACTTCTTGGTCACCGCTTTGCCCTTGGCGAACTCCTCGAACACGCCGCGGATCACCGGCTCGACCGCATCGAACACGTCTTGCTGCGTGACAAAGCTCATTTCCAAATCGAGTTGATAAAATTCGCCGGGCGAACGATCGGCGCGCGCGTCCTCGTCGCGGAAGCACGGCGCGATCTGGAAGTAGCGGTCGAAGCCCGCCACCATGATGAGCTGCTTGAACTGCTGCGGCGCCTGCGGCAGCGCGTAGAATTTTCCCGGATGGATGCGCGAGGGCACCAGATAGTCGCGCGCACCTTCCGGCGATGACGCGGTGAGGATCGGCGTCTGGAATTCGAAGAAGCCCGCCTCCTTCATGCGGCGGCGGATCGAGTTCGATCACCTGCCCGCGCAGCATGATGTTGGCGTGCAGTTTCTCGCGCCGCAAATCGAGGAAGCGGTATTTGAGCCTGATCTCTTCCGGATAGTCCTGCTCGCCGAACACCGGCATCGGCAACTCGGCCGCGGGGCCCAACACCTCGATCTCGTCGATATAGACTTCGACCTGGCCGGTCGGCAGTTCCGGGTTCTCTGTGCCGGCGGGCCGCTTGCGCAGCTTGCCGTCGATGCGCACCACCCATTCCGCGCGCAACGTCTCGGCCAGTTTGAAGGCCGCGCTGTCCGGGTCCGCCACTACCTGAGTCAACCCATAATGGTCGCGCAAATCGATGAACAGCACGCCGCCGTGGTCGCGGATGCGGTGGCACCAGCCGGACAGCCGCACGGCTTTGCCGATGTCGGCTTCGCGCAGGGCGCCGCAGGTGTGGGAACGATAGCGATGCATAAGTGGTCAGGCCGGCGATTTTGTGCGGGTTTCGAAAGGCGCGCGAAAAGCGCATGGGGGGTGGGCTTTGTCAAGGTAACGGCTCGACAGGCGAGCCGCGATCTGCACACTGGCCGCCATGCGAAGACGCAAATCTCCGAAAAACACCAAACCCGTCACCGCCGATATGTCCACCGGCGAGGCGACCGTCGCGACCCTGCTGTCGCACGGCTTCAACACCGTTTACGCGCTGCCGGGCATCCATAACGACCATCTGTTCGACGCCTTGCAGCGCGCGGGTGACGCGCTGCGCGTGGTCCACAGCCGTCACGAGCAGGGCGCGGCCTACATGGCGCTGGGCGCGGCGCTGGCCACGGGCAAGCCGCAGACCTACTGCGTGGTGCCCGGCCCCGGCCTGCTCAATTCCGGTGCCGCGCTTTTGACGGCATACGGCATGAATGCGCCCGTGCTGGCGCTGATCGGCCAGATCCCGGCCGCCGACATCGGCCGCGGCCTCGGCCATCTGCATGAGATTCGCGATCAGCACGGCATCATCGCGCGGCTGGTCGATCATTCCGCCCGCATCAACGGGCCGGCCGAAGCGCCTTCCAAGGTCGCCAAGGCGATCGCCTCCATGTCGCAAGGCCGGCCGGGACCGGCCGCGCTCGAATGCGCCATGGATGTCTGGGGCAAACGCGGCAAAGTCGCGCTCGTATCGCCCGTCCGCCCGCGAACACCGCGCATCGACGACGACGAAATCAAAAAGGCCGCCAAGCTGCTGGGCAAGGCCAAACGCATCCTCATCTCGGTCGGCGGCGGCGCGCAGGACGCTTCGCTCGAAGTCGGTACGCTCTCCAAGATGTTGCAGGCGCCGGTGATGTCCTATCGGCGCGGACGCGGCGTCCTCGACGACCGCGACCCGTTCAGCGTCAATCTGCCGATGGGCCGCGACTTGTGGGGCGAAGCCGACGCCGTGCTCGGCATCGGCACGCATCTGCTTTACACCTTTAAGCATTGGGGCATCGATCGCGATCTCCAGGTCGTGCGCGTCGACGCCGACCCGGAGGAGCCGGCGCGGCTTTACAAGCCCAAGGCCGCGCTGATCGGCGAGGCCGCGCCGATCCTGCGCCGGCTGATCGATGCGCTAGCCGGCACCAACATGCAGCGCGCCTCGCGCCGCGAGGAAATGCTGGAGCGTCACGCCAAGATGCGCGCGCGGCTGGCCAAGCTCGCGCCGCAGCTTGCATTCCTCGAGGCGATCCGCGCCGAACTGCCGGACGACGGCATTTTCGTCGACGAGGTCACGCAAGTCGGCTTCGCGGCGCGGCTGGCCTTGCCGGTCTACACGCCGCGCACTTTTCTCTCGCCCGGCTATCAGGACAATCTCGGCTGGGGCTATGCCACCGCGCTCGGTGCGCAGCACGCGCGGCCGGATGTGCCGGTCGTCTCCATCAACGGCGATGGCGGCTTCATGTATACCGCCAACGAGCTCGCCACCGCGGTGCGGCATCGCATTCCGCTTACCGCGATCGTCTTCAGCGACGGCGCTTTCGGCAATGTGCGGCGCATCCAGGAAGAGCAGTTCGGCAACCGGCTGATCGCCTCGGACCTCGCCAATCCGGATTTCGTCAAATTCGCCGAAAGCTTCGGCGCCGCGGGCCGGCGGGCGCGCGATGCCGGCGAACTGCGACTGGCGCTGCGCGAGTCGGTTGCCGCCCGCGAGCCCACGCTGATCGAGGTGCCGGTCGGGCCAATGCCCTCGCCTTGGGAGTTCATTCTGATGCCGCCCGTACGCGGCCGCTAGAACATTGCCAAGATCAGCGATTTGTTTAGTTTGTTGCCGGAATGGATCTGATCACCGCCACCAAGGAACTGGCCGAGGTTTGCGCGCGCATGGCGCGGCATCCTTATGTCACGGTCGATACCGAGTTCCTGCGCGAGACCACTTATTACCCGCTGCTTTGCGTGGCGCAGTTGGCTTCGCCCGACGAGGCCGTGGTGGTCGATGCGCTTGCAGCCGGCCTCGACCTTTCCCCGCTGTTCGACCTGATGACCGACGAGAAAGTCGTCAAGGTCTTTCATGCGGCACGCCAGGACATCGAAATCGTCTGGAACATGGCGAAGAAAATTCCGCACCCGATTTTTGATTCACAGGTCGCCGCCATGGTGCTCGGCTACGGCGACTCGATCTCCTACGACCAACTGGTGCAGCGCATCGCCGGCGACCAACTCGATAAATCGCACCGCTTCACCGACTGGACGCGGCGGCCGCTCAGCGAGGCGCAAATCACCTACGCACTATCCGACGTGACGCATTTGCGCGACGTTTACCTCAAGCTCGCGGCCGATTTGGCCAAGCGCGAACGCACCAGCTGGGTCGAGGCCGAGATGGCCGTGCTCACCTCGCCCGAAACTTATCGTATGGAACCCGAGCGCGCCTGGGAAAGGCTCAAGAGCCGCGTGCGCAAGCCGAAGGAACTCGCGGTGTTGATGGAAGTCGCCGCGTGGCGCGAGCGCGAGGCGCAAACGCGCGACGTGCCGCGCTCGCGCGTGCTCAAGGACGACACGCTCGGCGATATCGCGGTGCAGGCACCGACCACAGTCGAGCGGCTGGGTAGCCTGCGTTCGCTGCCGAAAGGCTTCGAGCGCTCGCGCTGGGGCGAGGCTATCGTCGAGGCGGTCAAGCGCGGCCTCGAACGCGATCCCAAGACGCTGCCGCGGCTCGACCGCTTCCGCCCGGTGCCCAATGGCGCTGCCACGGTCGAGCTGCTGAAAGTTCTGTTGCGCATGACCGCCGAAAGCCACGGCGTCGCCGCGAAAGTGATCGCCACCGTGGACGAACTCGACCGCATCGCCGCCGACGATGACGCCGACGTGCCGGCGCTCAAAGGCTGGCGGCGCGAATTGTTCGGCGACAAGGCGCTCGCGCTCAAGCACGGACAACTGGCGCTCGCGGTGGAAAAGGGCCGCGTGGTGACGGTCGAGAAGGGCTAAATCTCGATCACCGGATCGCGGCCAACCAGGCGCGCGAGCTGGCGCACGCGGCTGACCAGCCGCTCGCTGGTGAGCCTGGCGGTACGGCCGGGCAGCTTCAAAATGAGCTTGCCGCGCCTGACCTGCATCGGCGTCCGCGGCAGCACGCCGCTCTGGCCAGCGGTCAAGATGTAAGCCACCCGCATGGCGGCGCCGAGCACGCGCGCTCGATCGAGCATGCGCGTGGTGGCAAGCTCGCGCAGCCGCGGCGACAGGTCCTCCTCGCTCAGGCCGGCGTGCCGGAAGTAGACCGCCAGCGCCAGATAGGCGCGGCCGGGGTGGTCAATCGACACGAAGGCGCCGTGCGCGATGATGTTCATCGACTGCTCGCCGCGGTAATCCGGATGGGCGCGCCAGCCGATATCGCCCAAGAGACACGCCGCATGGCGAAGCCGGCGTTCGTCGGCAGTCTCATCGAGACCCGATGACGTCATGAAGCGGTCGGTCCAATCGATCAGCTCCTCGCCGTGGTGCGGCGAGCGCGAGCGCAGCACGTTGAGATCGGCGGCGGCCGTGATCAGCGGATCGCGCATGCGTTCATTGGGTTGGAGCAGCGAATAAAGCAGTCCCTCGCGCACGCCGAGAACGGAGATGATCACCTGCTTCGGCTTGATGGTACGCACCAGGTTTTCCATCACCAGCGCGGCGTAAGCGAGCAACGGGCGGCGGGCGGCGTTGACGACTTCGATCTTGGACAAAGTCTCGGTATCGACCCGGTGCACCAGCCGCGAAAACTCCAGAGCCTCACGCGCCGAGATGCGATAATTGTGCATGACGTGGAATGGATAGCCGGTCTGCCACATGTGCAGCCGCGCCAGCGCGCGCCAGGTGCCGCCGACCGCATAGAAGGTGCGGTCCTCGCCGTCGTGCAGCATTTCGAGGTCTTCGAACGCCGCTTCGACGATTTTTTCGGCCTTCTTGAGCGACTTGCCGGTGATGTCCTGCAGCGCGAGACCGCCGAGCGGCAGCGTCACGCCGCCGCGCACGCGCGAACCGTGCACGTCGACCAGTTCGAGCGAGCCGCCGCCGAGATCGCCGACGATGCCGTCCGGTTTGTGGATGCCGGATACGATGCCGAGCGCGGTGAGATGGGCCTCGCGTTTACCCGACAGGATAGTGATCGGCGTGCGGCAAATGCGCGATGCTTCGGCGATGAAGGCGCGGCCGTTGCGTGCGTCGCGGCAGGCGGCGGTGGCGATCGCCCATATTTTTCGCACATGCAGGATGTCGCACAACGCGCGGAAGCGCTTGAGCGCCTCCAGCGCGGTATCGATGGCGTCGCCCGCCAGCAAGCCGGTCGACTGCACCTGGCGGCCCAGCCCGGCCAATACTTTTTCGTTGAAGATCGGCGTCGGCGCTCGCGTCAGCCCTTCATAAATAACGAGGCGGACCGAGTTGGAACCGATATCGATGACCGCTATGGGCGGTCCATGATCGAGCCGGCCCTTAGCCGAAATATTGAGCGTGTGCGGACGCTTGACGGGCGAACGCTTACGCGCCTTCGGCGAGGCGGCGTATAAGGCTGCGCGGTGACGATTCCTTGAGCGATTTGCCACGGCCCGACAGGCTCGGATTTGTCATGAAATACTTGTGGGCGTTGAAGGGTTCCTCGCCCGGCACGGCCTTTATGCGCGTGGAACTGCCGTCCGGCAAGAGCTTCCAACTTTGCTCGTTATCCTTGAAATTTGCGACCATGATCTGGCCGAGTACCTGCTCGTGCACGGTCGGATTGAGAATCGGGCATAGCACCTCGACCCGGCGGTCGAGATTGCGCGGCATCATGTCGGCGGAGGAAATATAGAGCGCAGCCTTGACGTGCGGCAGCGCGTTGCCATTGCCGAAGCAAAAGATACGGCCGTGTTCCAGGAAGCGGCCGACGATGGATTTAACCCGGATATTGTCGGACAGACCCGGCACACCCGGCCGCAGGCAGCAAATGCCGCGCACCACCAGATCGACGTTAACGCCGGCGCTCGATGCGTCGTAAAGCGCGTCGATGATGCCGGGATCGACCAGCGAATTCATTTTCATCCAGATCGCCGCCGGTTTGCCAGCTTTGGCGTTGGCAGCTTCCTGCGCGATATGGTCGAGGATACGCTTGCGCAAGTTGATCGGCGAAATTGCCATTTTTTCGAGTTCGGCCGGCTCCGCGTATCCGGTGATGTAATTGAAGATGCGCGCCACATCGCGCCCGATCACCGCGTCGGCGGTGAAGAACGACAGATCGGTATAAACACGCGCGGTTACGGGGTGATAATTGCCGGTGCCGGCGTGAATATAAGTTGCCAGCGTGCCGCCTTCGCGCCGCACCACCAGCGACAGCTTGGCGTGCGTCTTCAATTCGATGAAGCCGTAAACAACCTGCGCGCCGGCGCGCTCGAGATCGCGCGCCCAGCGGATATTGGCCTCCTCGTCGAAGCGCGCCTTGAGCTCGACCAGCGCGGTAACCGATTTGCCGGCCTCGGCGGCCTCGACCAATGTCTTGACGATCGGGGATTCGGCGGACGTGCGGTAGAGCGTTTGCTTGATGGCGACCACGTCGGGGTCGCGCGCCGCCTGTTGAAGAAATTGCACCACCACATCGAAGGATTCGTACGGATGATGGACGATCAGATCCTTCTGCCGGATGGCGGCGAAGCAATCTCCGCCCTGCTCGCGGATGCGTTCCGGAAAGCGCGGATTGTACGGCACGAATTCGAGATCGGGCCGGTCGAGCCGGGTAAGCTGGGAAAGATCGTTGAGCGCCAGCACACCGTCGACCATGAACACCTCGTCGTCGGCGACCGCAAGCGCGCGCTGCACGAAGCTGCACAACTCGCCGGGCATCGAGGCGCTTAGTTCCAGCCGGATCACGGAGCCGCGCCGGCGCTGCTTGAGCGCGGTCTCGTAGAGCCGCACCAAATCCTCGGCCTCTTCTTCGATTTCCACTTCCGAGTCGCGAATGGCGCGGAAAGCGCCCTGCCCCTTGACGGTGTAGCCAGGAAACAGCCGGCCGATAAACAGCGCGGTCGCCTGCTCGAGCGTGATCAGCCGGATGCCCTGATCGTTGCTACTCGGCAATTTGATAAAGCGCTCGATCTTCTGCGGCATGCGGATCAGCGCATTCATCGCCTTACCGTCGCGTACGCGCGCGAGCTGAAGCGCAATCGAAAAAGCGAGATTGGGAATGAACGGAAACGGATGCGCCGGATCGATAGCGAGCGGGGTGAGCAGCGGGAAAACATGGGTGAGGAAATGTTCCTCCAGCCATGTGCGGTCCGACTTCTTGAGCTCGCCGCCCTCGACCAGCGTCACATGGGCCGCAGCCAGCGCCGGGCGCAATTCCAGCCAGCACTTCTGCTGATCGCTGGCGAGTTGCGACACCGCTTCGCCGATGCGCGCGAGCTGCTCGTTGGGGGTAAGCCCGTCCGGGCTCTGGTCCGCGATGCCCTGGCGCACCTGACCCTTGAGGCCGGCGACGCGCACCATGAAGAATTCATCGAGGTTGTTGGCCGAAATCGACAAGAAGCGCACCCGTTCCAATAGCGGATGATGCTCATTGCCGGCCTCGTCCAGGACGCGGCGGTTGAAATGCAGCCAGGACAATTCACGATTGATGAAGCGCTGCGGCTGCGACCGCAAACCCGTCTCGGGCGATGCATGCGAGCCGGAAGAGGTTTCATCCCGGTCCACGACCGAAGCGATTTCCTCAACCGCGGCAATAGCTTGTGCGCGATCTGCCATTTTAATAGGTGCCTAAAGGCCAGTCCCTAGCCGACAAAAATGGCGGCTGGATGACAGTTCGCGCCAGACCGGCCAAACCGTCAAGTGATGGTCATGGAGATCGTTAAATAAGCCGATCGCGAAAGACTTCCGCCGCCAATGCCCGCGTCACCGGGCGGTGCTGGCGCATCGCCTCCTGGTCAAGCCGCGCCACGGCAGCGCGGGCACCGGCAAACGAGCGCTCGATGCGGTTGGCGAGATAGCTCACCACCGCCTCGTCGACGGTGAGCTGCCGGTCGGCGGCGAGTTTGACGATCAGCGCACGCAGCAAGGCATCATCGGGAGCGGTCAGCGCGACACTTGGCAACGTGCGCAGACGTGAGGCCAGGTCACGGATGTTAACCGGGAAACCGCCGACCGCCGAGCGCGCGGTGAGCAGCAGGTAGGCACCTTCCTCGCGCGCCAGATTGATCAGATGGAACAGCGCGCGCTCGTCAAGGTCGTCCGGCTCCAGATCCTCGATCACCAGCGCGCCGGTCGCAAGCGCGGAAGGCGGCTCGACCTGCGCCAGCAATTTCGCCGCCAGCACGCGGGCGCCCGCGGTCTCCGCCCAGATTGCAGCCAGATGACTCTTGCCGGAGCCTTCCGGACCGATCAGCGACACGATGCGATCCGGCCAATCCGGCCAGCGCTCGATCAGCGCCAGCGCGGCGGCGTTCGACGGCCCGCGCAAGAAATCCTCGCGCGCGAAACTTGTCGCATGATTGAGCGCGAGCACCAGTTGACGCGGACTGACCGGACTTCCCATTCCTTCATGCCTCGCCGGTATAGAGCGAGCTTTCACGATAACGCTGCAACGCGAAGCGCACCAGCACGCCAATCGTTGCAGCAAGCGGCACCGCCACCAACAGGCCGACGAAGCCGAACAGATAGCCGAAGGCGAGCAGCGCGAAGATCAACCAGACCGGGTGCAGCCCGACGCTTTCGCCGACCAGCTTGGGCGCCAGCAGGTTGCCTTCGAGGAACTGGCCGATCAGGAAGATACCGAGCACCACCAGGATCGAACTATAGTCCGGCCAGAACTGCGCAACCGCGACGCCAAGCGCCAGAATCAGCCCGGTCATCGAGCCGACATAGGGAATGAAGGTGATGACGCCGGAAATAAGTCCGATCAGCAGGCCGAAATTGAGGCCGCTTAGCGTGAGCGTCACCGCATAAAACGATCCGAGAATCAGACAGACCGCGGTCTGTCCGCGCACGAAGCCGGCGATGGCAGCGTCGATCTCGCGCGCCAGCCGGCGCACCGTGTCGCGCTGCTGCAGCGGAACCCAGCTGTCGGCGGTGGCGACCATGCGGTGCCAGTCGTAGATCAGGTAAAACGCCACCACCGGCGTCACCACCACCAGCGAAAACAACGAGACCAACGCGCGGCCGCCCGACCAGAGCGATTTCAGAAAGGTTGTGAGCCAGCCGACGCCCTGCGTCACCAGTTCGCCAAACGACTTGTCGGCATTGAAGCCGGCGCCCAACACTTTCTGGATCCAGGGCCGGCTCGGATCGCTGAGCAGCGATTGCAAACGCGTCACATAGCTCGGGATATTGTCGATGAAAGATGTAAGCTGGCCGCCGAGGACCGGCGCCACCAGCAGGATCAACAAGACGATCGCCATCACCACCAGCGTGATGATTAAAAGCGCGGCCGCCAATCGGTTGACGCCGGCCCGTTCCAACCGGTCGGTCAGCGGCGTGAGCAAATAGGCGATGGCCGCGCCGGCTACGAACGGCAACAGGATCTCGCTTAACAGCCACAGCACCAGCACGCAGACGGCGAATACCGCCAGCCAGAACAGGATCTGGCGCTCGAAGGCGATGCCCTCAGCCTCGGGCGCTGGGCGACGCGAACGCGCGCGCGGGCTCACGGTTCGCCCGCCGTCAGGTTCATGTGGCGCACCCATTCGGAGAGATAGGCGGCCACCGAAAGCAAGGTCAAGACCGCGACCAGCGCCATGAGGATCAGCGTGATCGCGTCGGCCGGGATGCCAAAGCCGAGAGACCCCAGCACCACGCAGGCGAACACGATCTGCGCCACGGTGTTGAGCTTGGACACCAGCAGCGGTTTGATCTTGAGCGGATTGCCCAGTAGCCACGACAGCATGATGCCGCCGACGATCAAGATGTCGCGTGACACCACCAGGATTACCAGCCAGCGCGGGATCAGATTGTTGATGCCGAGCGTGAGATAGATCGACACGATCAGCGCCTTGTCGGCGAGCGGGTCG
This sequence comes from uncultured Alphaproteobacteria bacterium, assembly GCA_963703875.1. Classification (GTDB taxonomy): domain Bacteria; phylum Pseudomonadota; class Alphaproteobacteria; order Rhizobiales; family Xanthobacteraceae; genus Pseudolabrys. The sequence goes on along the minus strand of CAVPFZ010000007.1, from coordinate 17,743 downwards.
AGATAGGCGCCGAGTTCGGTCGCCATGTTGAAGCGCTTGGCGAGAAAGCCGTCGACCGCATCGCTCACGCCGGCAGCCAGGAACAGCACGAAGGCAATCCACATCGCGCCGGAAGCGATCGCCCAAACCACGACCGGCACCAGCAGAATGCGCCCCAGCGTTATGAGGTTCGGAATATTCAAGGCAGTCCCGGCTCGTCGTGCCGCCCCGGCTTGGTCCCCCGGCAATGCGGCGATCTCGGCGGAGTATAACGGCGCTTCGACCATTGCGCGACTTGCGATTTCCACGTAGGACCCCGGAAATCGAGCGCAACCTGTAGGGCCCTCATGGCGGAGAAGGAGCGCGGCCTCACTTACGCGCAAGCCGGCGTGGATATCGATGCCGGCAACCGGATGGTGGAGCTGATCAAGCCGCTGGTGCGCTCAACCGCGCGGTCCGGCGCCGACGCCGAAATCGGCGGCTTCGGCGGGCTGTTCGATCTCAAACCGTTGGGTTTCAAGGATCCCATTCTGGTCGCCGCCAATGACGGTGTCGGCACCAAGGTCAAGGTCGCCATCGAAACCGGCCGCCATGACACGATCGGCATCGATCTGGTCGCCATGAGCGTCAACGACCTGGTGGTGCAAGGCGCCGAGCCGCTGTTCTTCCTCGACTACTACGCATGCGGAAAACTGGAGCCCGAGACGGGCGCCGCCGTGGTCGCGGGCATTGCCGCCGGCTGCAAGCAGGCCGGCTGTGCCCTGATCGGCGGCGAGACTGCGGAGATGCCCGGGCTCTACCAAGGCAACGACTACGATCTCGCCGGCTTCGCGGTCGGCGCGGTGGAACGCGGTGATATCCTGCCGCGCGGCGATATCGCCGACGGCGACGTCATCATCGGGCTCGCCTCTTCCGGCGCGCACTCCAATGGTTTTTCGCTGGTGCGCAAGATCGTCTCAAAAACCGGATTACCGTGGAGCGCGCCGGCGCCATTTGCACCGAAGCAAATGCTGGGCGAAGCGATCCTCACGCCAACCCGCATCTATGTGAAGTCGTGTCTTGCGGCGATCCGCGCGACCAAGGCGGTGAAAGGTCTGGCGCATCTCACCGGCGGCGGATTCCCCGACAATATTCCGCGCGTGCTGCCCAAGGACCTCGGTGCGCGGATCGATCTTAAGCAAGTGCCGGTGCTGCCGGTGTTCAAGTGGCTGGCGCGCGAAGGCAACATCGCGCAGAACGAAATGCTGCGCACCTTCAATTGCGGCATCGGCATGATCGCCATTGCCGCAGAGAGAAGCCCTGGCCGACGCACTGGGCGTCGACCCCTCGCCCGAGCTGTCCGCACTGCACGTCGCGCTGCTGCGGGGCGAGCTGGGACGGCGGGGGGGAACTCCGGAAGACCAACTTGCGCGCCGAGCTGACCAGTTTCGTCGGCAAGGACGCTGATGTCGCCGCGGTCGGCGAACTCATCGGCGAACACCGGCTCACCACCTTGATCGGGCCGGGATGGATGGCTCAGCGGTGCTGAAAGCGATTCGCATGAAAGGGCAGTCGGCGCCGGTGCTGGTGCTGACGGCGGTTGGCGAGAAGACCTCGATTGTGAAGCTGCTGAATGCGGGCGCCGACGATTATCTCGCGAAGCCGTTCGACCTGGGCGAGATGCTGGCGAGGGCGAAGGCGCTGATCCGGCGCGGCAAGGGCGTGAGCCATCCGAAGATTGAATTGGCGGATCTGGTGATCGACACGCTGGAGCGGACGGTCACGGTGGCGGGCAAAGCGGTGGAACTGTCGCCGACGGAATATCGCGCGCTCGAGTACCTGAGCCATCGGCCCCGGTCGGTGATCTCAAAGCAGGTGCTGCTGGAGCATCTTTACGACTACAACTGGGAGCATCACTCGAACGTGATCGAGGCGCACATTTCGAATCTGCGGCGGAAGCTGAATCGAGACGGCGAGGGGCACTGGATCGAGACGCTGCGCGGTCGCGGGTATCGGCTGATGGCCGGGGCGAACGGAGGTGTGGCGTGAGGCGCTATTCACTTCGCCGGCGGCTGATTGCGGCGGTGCTGACCCTGGAGTGCGGCCTGGTGCTGGGGCTGAGCAGCGCCACGCTTTTGTATCTGTGGCGGGAACAATTGCACGGCTTCGACCTGATGGTGCGTGGGCGCGCGGATTCCCTGCTGGGCCAGGTGCACGACGCCGAGGATCCCAACGATAGCGTTGCCATTAATCTGACGGCGCTGGATCTGCGCGGGAACGACTTGTGGATGGCACGCGACGAAGGCGGGCGGACGCTGGCGCAGTCGGAGGGATGGAGCAGCGAAGCACTAGCAACTTTGGGGGTAAACAGGCGCCGCATGACTTTCGCGTTCGCGGCAAGATGTACCGCGGGCTGGTGCTGCACGGGGTGCGGCAGATCGATGCGGAGAACGGAAGTCCGGGGATCGCACGGCCGGTGACGATTTACTTTGCCGCGCCGCTGGCGCCGGTGTATGCGGCGATTAGGCGGGCAGCGGAATTTCTTATGGCGGCGAGCCTGCTGCTTTTGCTGCTGACGGCGGGGGTGCTGGCGCTGCTGTTGCGGCGCGGACTGGCTCCCCTGGAGGAGCTGAGCCTGGCTGCGGCGCAGATGACGCCGAAGCGGCCGCTGTTCGAAGCGCCGGAGAGCGCGCAGGCAACGGCGGAGCTGGCGGTGCTGGCCGAGGCGCTGGAGTCGGCGACCCAGCGATTGGACGAGGCGTTCGTGCAGCAGCGGGTGTTTGTGAACGACGCGGCGCATGAATTAAAAACCGCCGTTACGATCATCAAGTCGTCGTTGCAACTGCTGGCATCGCGGCCGCGATCGGCGCGCGAATATGCACGCGGTCTCGAAACCTGCCTGGCGGACTGCGCGCGGATGGAAGAGCTGGTGCAGCGGATGCTGCAGCTGGCGCGCTTCGAGCGAGAGCCGGCGAGCGGCAACGTGCAATGCGACATTGCGGAAGTGGCACGGGACGTGGCGGCGCACATGGAGCGTCTGGCGGAGATTCGGGAAGTGAAGATCGCAGTGCAGGCGCCGGGCTCGGCAGCGACACGGCTGGAGCATGATGCGTGCGCTTCTCTGCTGGTGAACCTGATGCTGAATGCGGTGCAGCATACGCCGGAGGGGGGATCGGTAACGGCGGCAATTTCGATTGGAGAGCAGGTGGTCGTCGAGGTGCGCGACACGGGTCGTGGAATTGCTTCGGAGGATCTGCCGCATCTTTTCGAGCGCTTCTGGCGCGGGGATCACTCGCGAGCGCGCAGCACAGGCGGCGCCGGGCTGGGACTTTCCATTTGCAAAGCGATTGTGGATTCCTGCGGAGGCGAGATTGCGGTCAGCAGCCGCCTGGGCGAAGGGACCTGCGTGACGGTGAGACTGCCGCTGGTGGGATCGCCGGAAACGATGCGCGAGCTGACGACGGTGATCTGATCGGGCAGAGTTTTGGGATTAGAGTTTGGAGTTTAGTGCAGAAAAGAGGGGAGACCGACTGGCGGTCTCCCCTTACTGCTGTTGCTGATTAAACGGTCAGTTTTCCGCGCATCAGACCCTTCTCCTCGGCAAGCGCGAAGCCGAGCTTTTGCGAGAGGTTGCGCATGCGCGTGTTCTCCGGGAGGAAGTAGACGAGGATCTGCACGATGCCTTCGGCGTGCGCGGCAGCGAGGGCGCGGCGCATGAGTTCCTCGCCGAGGCCCTGGCCCTGGAAGTCGTCGGCGATGACGACGGCGAGAGTGGCTTCCTGGCCATGATCCTGGCGGATCATGCGGCTGACCCCGGCGATAGACTTCCCCGTTCCACGATCGTTGACTTCGGCGACCAGAGCCAGCTCGCGGTCGTAGTCGATAAAGCAGATGCGGGTGAGGCGCTCGTGCGCGGTACGGGCGCTGAAGTCGAGCGACGTGAAGTAGCGCTGAACCACGGTGCGCTCGGAGAGCCGATCGTGGAAGGCGACGATGAGCGGCTCGTCTTCAGGACGGATGGGCCGGACGAGGACCTCGGCGCCGGAGCGGGATTTCCATGGCGCAACGTACTGCACCGGATAGGGGCGAATCGCGGGACGCGGCAGCTGGTCTTCGGTCGTGCCGGGCTCATGCAGGACCACGCGAGCGTCCAGCGCGATCAGTCCGTCCGGCGAAGCGAGCAGCGGGTTGATGTCGATCTCTTTGATCCAGCGCTGCTCGACGACGAGTTCGCTGAAGCGGACAACGAGAGCGTCGAGGGCAACGAGATCGACGGGCTTGCGACCGCGAACGCCCTTGAGCGCCTTAAAGATTTTCGTCTGCTCCATCTGGTGGCGGGCGAGCGTGGCGGTGAGGGGCGGCAGCGCGAGTGCGCGGTCTTTGTAGACTTCGACGAGCTGGCCGCCGGTGCCGAACAGAAGTACCGGACCGAGCTGCGGATCGATGCTGGAGCCGAGGATGATTTCGTAGCCTTCGAGTTTGGCAAAGGGCTGCACGGTGACGCCGAGGAAGTGCTCGGCGCCGACCTTCTCCGAGACAGATTTCTGGATGTCGGCGAAAGCGGCTACAACATCGCCGGCAGAACGCAGGTTCAGCTTGACGCCGCCGACGTCGGTTTTGTGGGTGATGGTCTCCGAATGCAGCTTGAGGACGACGGGGTAGCCCATTTCAAGCGCTTTTTGCGCGGCTTCTTCCGGCGTTTTGGCCAGCTCGGTGCGAACGGTAGGAATGCCGTAAGCGGCGAGGAGCTGCTTGGACTCAAACTCGGTGAGGATGGTACGGCGGCTGGCGCGAACCTCATCGACGATGCGGGTGGCGAGGTCGCGTTTGGTATCGAGCACGGAGCCCGACCGCGTGGCCGGCGTTTCATACAGGTCGCGCAGATTGCTGGTGTGCTTCCAGGTAGCGACGAAGGCCTCGGCGGCCGCGTCGGGATACGGGAAAGCCGGAATGCCGGCCTTGGCGAGGACCGCGTTGGCCGCGGCGACATAGTCTCCGCCCATCCAGCTGGCAATCACGGGTTTTCCAGTGCCGCGCGCGTAGGGTACCAGGTGCTCGGCGACTTCGGTGGGATTGGTCATGCCCTGCGGCGTAAGGATGACCAGCATGCCGTCGGTGTTCTCGTCCTTCGAGGCGATCTCGAGGGCTTTGGCGTAGCGTTCCGGCTCCGCATCGCCGAGGATGTCCACGGGATTATTGTGGCTCCACGCTGAGGGAAGAAAGTTGTTGTACGTCGCCATGGTTTCGGAGGAAATTTCGGTCAACTCGCCGCCGGCCGTGATCAGCGAATCCGTCGCAAGGACGCCCGGCCCTCCGGCATTGGTGAGGATGGTGAGCCGGGGACCCTTGGGGCGCGGCTGTTTGGCGAGGACTTCAGCGATATTGAAGATTTCGCTGATCGACTGGACGCGCAGCACGCCGGCGCGCTGGAAGGCGGCGTCGAGAACATCGTCGCTGCCGGTGAGCGAACCGGTGTGAGAGGCGGCGGCTTTGGCAGCAGCGGCGGTGCGACCCGCCTTGATGACGAGGATGGGCTTATTGAGGGCGACCGCGCGCGCGGCGGAGAGGAAGCTGCGAGCGTCGCCGATGGACTCCATGTAGAGAACGATGGAGTCGGTGTTGGGATCCTGGCCGTAGTGGTCGATGAGTTCGCCGAAGGTGATGTCGAGCATGGAACCGGCGGAGACGCAGCCGCTCAAGCCCACGTGCTCGCGAATGCACCAGTCGAGAATCGCGGTGAGCAGGGCGCCGCTCTGGCTGATGAAGGCGAGACGGCCGGCGGGCACCATGGCTTTGGCGAAGGTGGCGTTGAGGCCGCCGACGGGATTCATGACGCCGAGACAGTTGGGGCCGATCAGGCGCATTTTGCCGCGGATGGTCTGCGCGATCTGGCGCTCGAGCGCTTTGCCGGATTCACCGACCTCCTTGAAACCTGCGGAGATGACCACAGCGGAGGGAACGCCGAAGTCGACGGCCTCCTGGATGATGCCGGGAACGGTGGCAGCCGGCGTGGTAACGACGATGAGGTCGGGAACGCCGGGGAGTTCTTTGATCGACTTATACGCCGGAACGCCCAGGATGCTGGGGCTCTTGGGATTCACGGGCCAAACGGGTCCGCCGAAGGAGTTGCTGGTGAGGTTCAGCATGACCGTGCGGCCGACGGAAGCCGACGCGCTCGGTGGCGCCAATGAGTGCGACCGACTTCGGAGTGAAGATGGAGGCCAGGGGACTGCGCTGAATGCTGACCAGATCGTGAGCCGGGTCGATGATCAGCGGTGTTTCGGGGGCGACGGTGGCGGAGGCCATGCGGAAGTTCTCCTTCGAATCTTGTTCAGTGTCCATACCCGGCTTCCGCGGAGACTTTCCCGCGGAAGAGCCAGTAGGACGTGATGAAGTAAGCCAGTGCGAGGATAAGGCCGAAGGACCACCAGATCAGTCCCACGTGAAGGGAGTGCGGTCCGGCGAGAGCACCGGCAATCGTGATGTTACGCGAGGGGTCGCTGGAAGACGGCAGGAGCGTGGGGTAGAGTCCCGCGGCCGCGCCGACCAGCATGAAGACCAGATAGAGGCATGAGGACAGGAACGCGGCGAGCGGCTTCTTCTGCTTTGTGAAACTCAGAACACCGATCAGCGTTGCGATCACGAGCGCGGGAATGAGGAACAGGATCGGGTACGCCTTGTAGTTATCGAGCGCGGAGGGACGCACGGCGATGGTGGCCGGAAGGCTGATGAGGGTGATAGCAAGGAGTGCGATCCAGAGCGGCGTGACCGCACGGCGGGCGCGGGCTTCGAGTTCTCCGGGAGCTTTGAGGACGGTCCACAGCGTCCCGTGGAGGCAAGCGCCACCAGAGCGACGACGCCACCGATGACGGTGTACCAGTCGAGAATGCCGGGACTGGGACCGACGCGCCAGTTGGTCCACAGCGGCAGGAAGAAGTAGTTGTCGGCGCCGAGCGGTACACCGCGAATGACGTTCGCGAGTGCTGCGCCGAAGAAGATGGCGAGCAGCGCGCTGGCAACGAAGAAGAGGCCGTCGAAGAAGCTCCGCCAGACGTTGTGGTCGATGTGCATGCGCAGCTCGATCGAGGCGCCCCGCATGATCAGCAGCCACAGAACGATCATGAGCGGCAGATAGAAGCCGCTGAACGACGAGGCATAGAGCAGCGGGAAGGCAAAGTAGAGCGTGCCTCCGCCGGCGAGCAGCCACACTTCGTTGCCGTCCCACACCGGGCCGATGGAGCGGTAGAGCGTGCGGCGGTCGTCTTCGCTGCGGCCGAGGAACGGGGAGAGAATGCCGACGCCAAGGTCGAAACCGTCGAGGACGACGTAGGCGGCGATCATGACGGCGACAATCCAGAACCAGATAAATCCCATACTGCTTGCTCCTCTCTAGACCGTCGCGTGCGTTGCGGGTTGAGCCTCGGCAGGTGCGGCCGGGCCGGTGCGGATGAAGCGGTAGACGAGGACGATCCAGAGGATCGAGAGCACCGAGTACATGCCGAGGAAGCCGAGCAGGGTGAAGAGCGCGTTCCCGGCCGAGACGTGGATGGAGTATCCCTGGCTGGTGCGGATGAGGCCATAGACGAGCCACGGCTGGCGGCCGATCTCGGCGGTCATCCAGCCGGCGGTGTTGGCGATGTAGGGCAGCGGGAAGCTCAACAGGATGGGCCAGAGGATCCAGCGCGCGGAGTACAGCTTTCCGCTCCAGAGCAGGACGACAGCAACGAGCATCAGCAGGACGAACCAGGTCCCGAGGCCCGCCATGATGTGGTAGCTGTAATAGAGCAACGGCAGCGTTTCAGGCCGCTGATCGGGCGGAAATTCGTTCAGGCCTTTACTTCGGCTTTGGTGGTTCCGTAGATCAGGAAGCTCAGGACGTCGTTCACGGCGAGAGGATTGTCGATGGTCTGCGTGGTCTCGTTCGGCTGGCCGATGAGGACGACGGGCGCGCCCTTTTGCGTGCGGAAGAGGCCTTCCATGCCGGCAATAGCGGCAGGCTGATACTTTGCGACGTAGCGGCCGTGAAAGTCGCCGGTGGGAAAGATCTGCACGACGCAGGAAATGAGGCCGGCGACGACTCCGATCTTCAGGAAGAGCCGGCCAAATTCCTCGTGGGATTTTTCGAGCAGGTAGAAAGCGCCGGTTGCGGCGACCACGAAGGATGCTGTCACGACCGCGCCGCACATGTTGTGCGCGTACTGGATCCATCCCCACGGGTTCATCATGAACTGCCAGAAGCTGGAGACTTCGTAGGTTCTGTTGGGCAGCAGATGGTACGCGACCGGGTGCTGCATCCAGGCGTCGGTAATGATGATGAAGAAGCCGGAGATCCAGGAGCCGAGCCAGACCATGGTGGCCGCGCCAAAGTGCTGGAGTTTCGAGAGCCGCTTTTCGCCAAAGAGGAAGAGCCCGAGAAAGGTGGACTCGAGGAAGAAGGCGAAGACGCCCTCCATAGCAAGGGGCTGCCCGATGACGCCGCCGGTACGGCGGGCGAACTCCGACCAGTTGGTGCCGAACTGGAATTCCATGGGAATGCCGGTAACGACACCGAGGAGAAAATTGATGGCGAAGATCTTCGCCCAGAAGCGCGCCGCCTGGTTCCATTTTTCGTTGCCGGTGCGAAGGGCGATGGCCTTCATGACTACCATCAGCAGCGCCAGACCCATGGTGAGCTGCGGGAAGAGATAGTGGAAGGTCACCGTAAAGGCAAAGTGAAGACGATGCAGAAGTAGCGCGTCCATACCGTTCTGAAGGTACCGTCGGAGGGGCTGGCGGGACTGTGACCTTTGTCACAATCAGGTCAGTGAGCACCGGGCTCCGAGCACCGGGCTCCGAGCACCGGCTCGGAGCCCTACTGCAGGTGGATCTCGTTTTGCAGCTGCAGGTCATTCAACACATTGGGGTGGGTCTCGTCCGTGGCCAGCAGGTTGTGGCACAGGCTGCAGTCGTTCGACAGTGTCTTGCCGTCTTTGCTGGTGTGACTGCCGTCGTGGCAGCGGAAGCACCCGGGTAGGCCATGTGACCGATGTTGTTGGGATACGTGCCCCAGGTGATCTTCATGTTGGGGAAAACATTGCGGTCGTAGATGGCGACCAGGCGGTGAGCGGACGAATCGATCTGGGCGCGCTGGGCGGACCAGATTTGCGGATACTGCGTGCGGTAGAAGTCTTCAAGGCCGGAGGTGATCTTCTGGCCCGCTTCCGCCTGAGAGGCGTAGGTCGCCTGGATCAGCTGCAGGCTTCCTTGTGGATGAAGGGAAGGCTGGGATCCGGAGTGCCGTCGAGCATGGCTTCGTCGACGGCATCCTCGGCGGTCTGGAAAACGTGCGTCGCCTGGTTGTGGCAGTCGATGCAGTCCATGGTGCGGCGAACGCCCTGGATGGGGCCTTTGGCGTCGGAGCTGATGTATTCGGTCTTCGAGCCGTCAGGATTCGTGGCGGTGACGGAGAGGATGGTCTGCAGCGTGTTATCCGTCGCGACGTATTCGAAATCGTTGAGATGGTGGCCGTGGATGCCGGTGAAGTGGGAGACCGAGTCGACGCCGCCCAGATGAAGAACCAGCACGGTGCGGGTCATGGAGTTCTTCTCGTCGTCGCCGAAGGTGGTTTTGACCAGCAGCTTCTCGCCGACGAAGCGGGTGGGCGAGTGGCACGCCTCGCAGGTTTCACGCGCCGGGCGCAGGGTGTTGAGATTGGCGCGGATAGGCGTGGGCCAGTCGTGGAACGTGACTTCCACGAGCTGTTTGGTGCCGTTGATCTTGGCATGGACATACGACTTCATCCCGGAGCCGACGTGGCACTGAACGCAGTCCACGCTGGAGTGCGGCGATTCCTGATACGCGGCCCACTGCGGCGCCATGACATGGCAGGACTGGCCGCAGAAGTGGGGTGAATCCATGTAGGAGACGCCGCGGTAGGTGGCCGTGCCCACGATGACGAAATTGACGAAGGTGGCGATGACGACGACTTCGATTCCGTGGCGGAAAGCGGGATTGCGCAGGTCGATCGGTCGGATAAGTCGCGGGCACCTGCCCGGCTGCCATCAGGCGCCTGCGGTGCAGCCAAATGCCAACCGGAATGACGGCCAGGCCGAGAACGAAGAGGCCGGGCAGGAAGAGATCGAGGACGAGGCCGATGTAGGGATTCGCAGAACCGGCGTGGCCGAAGATGGAAACGATCCAGAAGCCGACCAGGACACAAGCTGAGGCGGTGGTAAGGGCGCCGCCGATGAGGCTGAGAGGGTTATTGCCGTAGAAGAAGAAGGGCTGGAGCCAGTCTTCCTTCAGTCTTTGCCACTGGGACATTGCCTGGACCTCTTATTCAGCGAAGTACGCGCTCAGGGTCAGCACGAGGAGAGTCAGGCCAATCAATATAGCGGTAAAGCCGACCACCCGGCTGAAATTTATCAACCACTTCGGCGGCGCGTCTGTGATCCTCGTCGCAGACTTACCCTCGGCCATCATGCGCTGGTATTCGTCGGGACGGCGATTTTTGAATTCCTCTTCGCTCTCGCGCCCGGTGAAGATGACCATGTCCATGGGGAAGCTGTCGGGACGCAGGTGGGTGTTGACGAAGTGAATCGAGAAGATGAAGAGGATGGCGAGCAGGCCTTCTTCACTGTGGATCACCAGGGCTGCGTTCAGCGCCCAGCCGGGCAGGAACCGGGCGAAGAAGGGCGCGAACCACATGGCGTAGCCGGAGAACCCGATGACGACCATGCCCCAGAAGACGGCCCAGTAGTCGAACTTTTCCCAGTAGGCGTAGCGCTCGAACTTCGGCTTGGGGCCGAGGCCGAGGAACCAGCGCATGTGGCCGAAGAGGTCCTTGACGTCTTTCCAGTTGGCCACCATCGAGGTGGCTCCCCAGAAGATGCCTTTCTCGCGCTTGAACACGCCGCGGGCGATGATCTCGCGCACGTGGATGATGAATGCGAGGGTGAGGACCAGCGCACAGAATTTGTGGAAGAAGAGGATGGTGCCGAAGCCGTCGACCAGCCTGGCGAAGCGAATGGCCCAGATGGATCCGCTGAAGCGCATCATGAGCCCGGTGGCGGCGAGCACCAGGAAGCTCGTGAACAGGACGGCGTGCAGGTAGCGCTGCGCGAGGGTGAAGCGCAGGTACCAGCGCTCCTTTTCCGGAGCAGCGGATGGCGCTTCGGCCTGGACGACCGGCGCCGGGGCTGGAACAGGGGCTGCGGTTGGCTCAGGCATTTTTTCCTCCCGGCGATTTGGTTTTGGCCTGCTGCAGGCGTGCACGGACCAGCCACAACACGGTGTGCAGAGCAAAGAACGTGAGTACGCTGGCGAGCAGCAGGTTCATGAACAGCCGGATGTAGTAGAGCGCCGGGTTCAGCTTGCGATTGCGCGCGTTGGCATGGGGCTGGTACTGGACGAAGCTGGCGTTGGCGCCGGCATGGCAGCGGCCGCAGGTCTGGACCAGGTGCGCCGGGGCGATGGGCGAACTGGGATCGGAGGCCGGACGAACATCGTGCGCCTGATGGCAATCCCAGCAGCGCGCCGTTTCCACGTATCCGCCGAGAAGGCCGAGCTGCGAGTGGAAGGTATCGCGGTAGGTGGAGAACTTGTCGCGATGGCAGGAGCCGCAGATGGGCGTGGACTGCATGCGGAAGTCGGCCGAAGTGGGCTCGATGATGCCGTGCGCGGTGTGACAGTCGGTGCAGACGGGGGCGCTCTTATTGCCGGCGGCGACGGCCTTGCCATGCACACCTTGCTGGTACTGCTCGTTGATGCCGACGTGGCAGCTGCCGCAGGTGGCGGCGACATTGGCGCGGTTGGTGCGGCTCTGCGGGTCGGTGTGGGGGAGAATCTTGTGCGATCCGTGGCAGCTGGTGCAGTTGGCGGCGACGAGCAGGCCCTCTTTGCCGAGCGCGAAGCCGTGGATCGAGTCGATATAGAGGGCGTAGACGTTGGGCAGATGGTATTTCTGCGCCATCGCCGGATTGCCGTGGCAGGTCGCCGCAGGTCTTCGGAATATTCAGCGGGTAGACGGCGGATTTTGGATCCGTCTTCGGGACAATTTCGTGGGCATTGCCGTGGCAGCTGGTGCAGGGATGTTCAGCCTTGTTCGAGTGGACACTGGTAGCCAGTGCCGTTGCCTCATCGGCGTGACACGACTCGCACTGCACCTTCGCCGGATGGTCGGGATGCGGGTAATCGTGAATGTCCTTATGGCAGTCGCTGCACTTCAGGATTCCATGCACGCCGGCGTGGAATTTATTGGCATCGACGCCGATGCTCTTGCCGTTGGCATCCTGCAGGGTGGTGTCGCTGTGGCAGGAAAGACAATCGACGTCCGCGTGCACAGGCCGTGCGGGCACGACCAGAAGAAGCGCTGACGTAAAAAGTGTCAGGCCGAAAGACGAAAGGGTCCTCATTGCTGCTCCCGTGCTGCTTTGCCGGCCAGGCTGCGGCGAACGGAAGAGGCAGATTGCACGGCTGCCTCTTCCCTGCTTCTCACCGCATCGGTAGCGGCTTTCGCTCCCCACCGCTCCCGCTGCTATTTCTGCAGGGTGCGGATGTAGGAGACGACTTCCTTGATCTGGGCGTCGCTCAGCGTGCCGGCGAAGCCCTTCATCTTGCCTTTGCCGTCTTTGACGGCCGTTTCGAATTGCGCATCGGGCGCCTTGACCATGGTGGGGTCCTTGAAGGAGACGATCTTCATCGCCTTCGCCACCGGGGTTGCGGCTGTGCCGTCAGGACCATGACACATGGCGCATTTGGCTTTGTAGGTGGCGGCTCCGGCGCTCTGCGCGAAAGCAGGCGCCGCAATGGAGGCGGCAAGCAGGATCATTGCCGCGATTCGGATGCGATTCATTCTTCAGCTCCTTCAGCGGTACTTGGGTCCCAAGTCCTTCCCGTTGATACCGCACGAGAAATAGCCTGGTCTGTGATATTTGCCACAGACCAGGCGAGGTTCATCTTAGCCCTGGTTTGTGGGGTGTGAGGCTGTGGGATCAGTCCTTGTGCTCCTCCGGTTGGGAATTTGGGCCGGGGGGAGTGGAGGAGGTTGGGCTGGGCGCAGCGTCATCCTGCACCTCGCGGACTTCGTGCTCCGGACCGCGGCCGGTGAGCAGGGTCCACTTGATGGGGTAGATATCGGGATCGAAGATCACCGCGTAGAAGTGCCAGACGACGATGGCCAGGGTGGCAAGGATCGCCTCGTAGAAGTGGACCGCGGTACTGACCGCCAGGATCGTCCCCGAATGGGGCAGGTGGGCCATGATCCAGTCGTTGAGCCACAGAAGGACGCCGGTGATGGCCATGACAATCGTGCCCCAGACCAGCGCCCAGTACTCGGCCTTCTCGGCGTAGTTGAAGCGGCGGTAGCGCGGCAGGTCGGGGCGGCGGCCGAGGTTGTACTGGACGGTGCCGATCGCTTCCTTTGCGTCGCGCAGGTCGGGCATCATGTCTTTGAGCCAGCGGCGGCCGCTCTTTTTTGCCGCCATATAAACCATGTGGTAGACGGAGGCGCCGATCAGGACCACGCCAGCGATGCGATGAATCCAGCCGCGGATGGGCAGATGGTGCTCCCAGCGCACGATGGGCGTGACCCAGAAGGCGTGGGGATACTTGAGCGCGAAGCCGGTGATGACGAGCACGATGAAGCTGACCACCAGCAGGACGTGCTGCCAGCGCTCGCTGAGCGTAAGACGGATCTGGCCGGGGTGCGCACGATAGCCCGCCAGGATGGTGCGGGCCTTGCGCCGCAGATCGATCAGGTTGTGCAGCAGCATGAACCCGATGGTGACGGGAATGACGATGAGGTAGAAGATTCGGACGAAGTCGAGGATGCGGCCGCCGGGAGTGGTCCTGGAGAGGGTGTGAACAGGACCAATGGCGAAGCGGCTGCCGGCGTCCTCGTGACACTGGCCGCAAGTCTTGCTGAGATTCGCGTGGTTCACCGTGGAACGTGGGTCGCTGGACGGATAAATATTGTGCACGCCGTGGCAGCTGGCGCAGTTGGCGACGGTCTGGCGGCCTTCGTGCGCGGCGAGCCCGTGGTAGCTGTCCTCATAGGTGGGCACGCGATCTTTTGGCATAGCGAAACCGGCCATCAGCTGCGTGTCGGCATGGCAGCGGGAGCAGGCCTCCTGCGAGACGTTCGCCATATAAACCGGTGAACCGGGATCGCCCGGGGCGAGGATGCGGTGCTCACTGTGGCAGTCGGTGCAAGTCGCAGCCTGCAGAACGCCTTTGGACACGGCCTGGCCGTGAATGCTCTGCGCGTAGGTGTTGTAAACGCCGGCGTGGCACTGGCCGCAGGTCGAGGCGACGTTCTGCTTCCAGATTTTCGACTTCGGATCCGAGACCGGCAGGATGTCGTGTGTGCCATGGCAGTCATTGCACGAAGCGGCGTCTCCATTGCCGTGCAGAATCGCCCGGCCGTGCACGCTTTGCCGGTACGCCTCGACCGGACGCACCTCGGTGAACATGTATTTCGCCGCGAGTTGCGGATTGGAGTGGCAGGACCCGCAGGTATCCGGCAGATGCTGCTTGCTCACCGGCGATTGCGGATCGGTGCCGGGTAATGCGGCGTGCGCGGATCCGTGGCAACTCTGGCAGGTGGGAACGTCGGCGTTGCCGCTGGCCTGGGCGCGGCCGTGAACGCTGGCGCGGTACTGCTCGACTTCAGTGGCGTGGCACGTAGCGCAGAACTGCGGACCGGCGACCGCCTTGGTCACGTTGGTTGTGCCGTGGCAGATGATGCAGGTTTGCGCGTCGTTGGGATTGCCGAGGGCAGCGTGCGCGCCGGCGGTCATCGCTTTCGCCGAGTCGGCGTGGCAGGTGACGCACGAAGCGGAGGCAGTCCTGGCGTTGTGCGTTGGTGCTGCGGCTCCAGCGTGGCAATCGAGGCAGGCAAGAGGGGCGTGCGGGCCCTTCATGTGGGTGGAGGGACTGATGGTGATGTTTTTGCCGTGGGAGTTCTTCAGGCCCGTGGTGGTGCCGTGACACATCAGGCAGTCGGCGGCCTGCTGGGCGCGAGCCTGGGGCAGAAACAGCAGGGTTGCCAAAAGGAAAAGAAGAAAGAAGAAGTCAATCCGGTATTGCTGAGCCCGACTGCCCTCAGAACGACATTCCGCAGGCAGATCTTCCGCGTTGGTCCCCATGCCTCGGCTTTCCCGATTCTGTTCGAGAGTGGCTGGGGTCTCCCGGCAGAATCTCCCGGCCAAAATGCGTTGCCGCATTCAGGCCGGTTACAACTGTGGTGCGGTCCGGCGCGGATGCTGCTGCCGGCCGCGCTCTGGTGTTCCGGTTCTTACTTCTGCAGGGTGCGGATATACGTGACGACGTCCGTGATCTGAGCGTCGGTGAGCTTGCCGGCATATCCCTGCATCTTGCCGACGCCCTCTTTGGTCTGTTTGAAGAGCTCGGCATCGGTCGCCTTGATATCTTCCGAAGACTTCAGCGAGCGGACCTTCATGTTTTTGCCCACGGGGGTGTTGCCGAGACCGTCGGCGCCGTGGCACATGGCGCACTTCGCTTTAAAAGTCGCCTCGCCGGATTGCTGCGCGAAGGCGGGAACCGCCAGAGAGGCACTCAGCAGAGTCAGATACCGCAATACGTACGTTCTGATTTCACCTATTCAGCTCCTTGCCGCAGTGGCCGGAGGGTTGAGCCTCCGGCCTGATTCTCGGTTCCGGCCTCAGAATTCGTAGTGAAGTCCGAGGGTGACGTTGTTGGCGTGGAAGTTGCGCGGCGCGGTCTGCCCGCAGACGAGATGGTCATGCCCGTTTGTCGGTAGCGACTGCACAGGGACAACCGTCACTGGCGTTGTCGGCGTCGGGTTCGTCGTCGACGCAGTACGCGGCCCCGAAGGTCCGCCTTCGCCGTAGCCGAAGAAGTTGTACTCCGCCTTCCAGATGAATCCCGGATGGACGTGTCCAGGCCGCACTCACGAACGGCGACTGATAAGTGGAGACCAGCGACCCGGCCACATCGCGGGATTCTTGATAGAACCGGCTGCCATTCGACCGAGTCGATGCGGTACCCGATGTTGGAGGCGAACTTTCTTGTCGGCGACCAGATGGAGGCCACCGATCCGGACTGCATCGGTGCATCCATGAAGTCCTTCGCCGGACCAAAGTCGTACTTCCATCGCGGTCGGCGCGGGCGAAGACGCCCGGGCAGTTGCCGTGCCGCTGAGCGTCGAGTTGCCGTTACCGGGAGCCCGGCCGGGCGCCGCCCTTTCCGTGATAGCAAATATTGGTCGCTGTGTAGACGTCGCTGTAGGCGTAATCGAAATCGAACCCGTAGTGCTGGTTCGGGTAGGCTCGCTCCCAGGCTCGCGATGCGGCTATGATCGACGTGATCGAGGGGCCGTCGTAGTCGGCCCGCCGATTCTTCCTGGGTGTTGTTGGTATTGTTGTGCCGTTCGAGGTCGTTGTAGGCGCCCGGAGATCGTCATCCAGGACTTCGCGCCCGATAGAGGGTGTGGACCCGGTACCGCTGCAGCTGACGCGGGGTCATGGGGGTGAACGACGTTGTCGGCGTAGCCGATCTCGGCCGTGCCGTTGATGTCCCAGTTTTTGGCCGGCCGCAGACAACGCCAAGGATGCCGGCGTTCTCTTGATCTCGACCGATCCGCTGAATGGATCGTTCGCCTCATTGATCGGACCCCCGTGCGGAACGCCCTCGCCGATCTTGTGATCGCTGTAGCCGGTAGGTGAGAGAACGAGGTCCGGGAAGTCGCGTCCCAGCTCAGACGTCACGTCATTGGTCATGAACGCTGCCCGAAGAAATCCGGGTAAACGAAGCCATCGAACCGTGCCTAAGCGTGCCGCGCCTGTCGCGGCATTCGTGGTGATCAGGTCGGTTGTTAATCGTCTCGTTGCCCGCGGTCGTTGCCGTGGCAGTAGTCAGGCCGTCACTGGTGTTGGAGTCCCGGCTCCTGCACGTTCGAGAGCCGAACTGATCGGAGACGCTGAGATTCGGGGGCCTGCCAGACGATGCCATAATCGGCCGCGATGACCCCGGTGGGCTTTGCCATTCCCCGCTATAGGTCTGGAACGGATGGTTTTGGACAGTCCCTGGAAGTTCTCGTAATAATCCGGCATCTGCATCTTCCGAGGGTGTAGCGAAAATCGCCGTTCATGGTCAGTTTTGGATGCTCGAGCTCTGGAACCGAACAATCGACGTGGGAATGGTGATAGCGCGTCGGCTGAGTGCGCAGGTAGCTGGGGACCACCGCGCAGGCCGCATTGATGACCGGCAACCCGCCCGGCGTCTGGGGCGCCGACAGCGCAGGGGTCGTGCCGAGCTGTTCGCGTTGCACGCGGATGCCCCGTACGCCGTCTGACTGTCCCAGTTGCCCATATCTATTTTGGTTTCGTCCGCTCCTGCACCATGAATTGGTTCGGGTTCAAAAGTGAAATACGTGTCGGCCTTGTAGCGATTGACGTTTTCTTCGAACGTCACCCCCCGGGGCGGGGGCGCCCCGAAGGGGCCCCCTTCAACTCAAAAAAGGGGGCTCGGGTTGGGCAGAGCTGGTTTTTGGCGCAGAAAGTTATCGGGTTTTGCCTATTAGAAACAAGTTAAGATACCTTAGTTGAACACATATGGATATAAATAAACACATAAAAAACTTAGCTTTTGAGAAGCAAAGATCAATTCATTGGAGCCACATTGAATACAACTGTAACGCAAGATATCAAGATTGGAGTCTTGTGGCAAGGCGGAGGCTCCCGCCCACGCCATCCGCTGGAAGCGTAAGCATCACGTACTGTGACACTCTCGCTGTTAACAGTTATACTTGATCAGCGACTCAATG
>CAVPFZ010000006.1:0-785732 GCA_963703875.1 uncultured Alphaproteobacteria bacterium | reverse complement strand
CGCGGGCCGGATCTCTGGCTGCAAGGTTTTCGCGCCTTGCTCGGCACTCCCCAGACCAAGATGGAAAATCTGCCACGCCGCGCGGCTTTCGTTCTATGGCAGATGCTGCGCGCCAAATCGTCCACAGATTGAGGGTCGGCGATGCACCCGCCTGATACATCCGTTTCAGTCGCCGTCGGCCATGGGGCGATCCTGCAGAACCTGCTCGTTTTCATTCCCTGCTACAACGAGGCGAACGCGGTTGCGGACGTTCTCGAACAAGCCGGTGCCTGCGGGCTTGAGCACATCTTGGTAATCGACGACGGCTCGACCGACGCCACCTATGCGGTGGCGCGGGGCGGATCGGAGGTTGTGCGGCTGATCAAGAAAATCTGGCATTGGCGGGGCTGTGCAGACCGGCATCAAATATGCCGCGCGTAACGGCTATAAGTTTTGCGCGCAAATCGACGGCAACGGCCAACATCCTCCCGAGGAGCTTCTTCGCCTGGTGGATGGCTACAACAGGTCGGGCTGCAATATCATTATCGGCAGCCGTTATCTTCGCAACGACAGTTTCCGCTCGACCTTTTCGCGCCGCGCTGGCGGACACTTGATCGCCTGGGCGTTGCGCGTGCTGTTTCGCTGCGGCCGCATCACTGATCCGACCAGCGGCATGCGAATGATGGACCGCGCCGCGATCGAGCTGTTCGCGCGATCCTATCCGCAGGACTTTCCCGAGCCGATTCGCTCACCTGGGCGCTCCGCGCGGATTAACGGCCGGTGAAGTGCCGGTGCGCATGCGCGCACGCCAAAGCGGCATCAGTTCGCTGATCGGCCTGAAGCCGCTGGCTTATATGTTTGCGTCATCGGCTATATCGCACTCGCCCGCATTTCGCGCGCCAACTCAAGGTAGGGGGATCACCGTGATCGTCAATGCCGTTCCTACGACGCAAACAATCCTCGTCATCGTCGCCTTTGCGATCATCTACATGCTTGTCGTGCTGCGCCGGACGGTTCGGGCGAGTTCGATCTCTACGACCTGGTCATGCTGTCGATGGTCGCCATCGTGCCGCTCATCTTTGTCGTCTTTCCTGGTCTCGCGGAATTCGTCAGCCGGCTCACCGGAGTGGCCTTCCCATTCATCATCATGTTCGCGACGCTGTTTCTCGTCGTGTTCGTCTTCATGCATCGCATGACGGCAAGGCTCCACAGGCTGGAGCGGCAGAATTCCACGCTGCTGCAGGAGCTGAGCCTGCTGGCGCTCGATCTCGATCAGACCAACCGCGGCCGGGCCGCCCCATGACGGCCGGTGCTCTGTCCTCGGAAGCAAGGCGCTTGGCCTCGACGTTCCGCTGCTCGACTATGTCCTTGTAACGCCGCTGGTCGGCTGGGGATTGCGCGAGCTCGGCTCGGTCTGGCTGTTTGGTTTGGTCGGCGTGCAGGCGTTGCAAGCGACCGCGATGTCGATGCTGTTCGGACTAATGTTGATCGTCGCCGGCTTGCCGGGCTGGCACTGTCAGTCGTGGCATTGTCCGCAAAAAAATCGGTTGAGTAAATCTCGCTTAATTCAATTGAGGTGAGTCGCCATTCTGTTGGGCTACAGTTTGGATCACGATGCGCGATAGTGGCAATGTGACCACAGCGCCGCTACCAGGGTGTCGGCCGCTTGTCGGACAATTGAGCCGCAAATATCCGAGCAGGGCTCCCTGAGCCGCACGGCGGCCGCCAGGGTCCAGTAGTTGTCATTTGCGCTTGGGGGGCTCACCACATTCAATGTAAAATGCAGAAGTCCGGAAACTAAGTCGCAACCAGCGAACCGTGATGCCGCTTCAGCTGGTGCCGTCTTCATGATGACGTGTAAGACACTACCTAAAGGGACGATGATCGGGCCAAACATCGCATCGCGACGGGCAAACGCGATTATATACGGTGGTACATCCTGGACATAGTTCATCCCAAGTGCGTTGCCACCTTCGATCAAATGATCGATTGAAGTATCGATATTGCGGAGGCTAGGTGATCCACATCGTAGGCGAAAAGATGTAGCTTACCGTTAGTTAAGGCGTCTAACGGCTCTGCATTAATGATAGGCTGCCGTAACACCGCTATGCCGCCATCGATTTGCACGTTCTCATGGCCGTGAAAAAAGCGCGCGACCCTTGTAAGCGGCGCCGCGTTCCACATGTATGGTGTGGCAAAAGTGGCCCACTGATAGTCCGATGCATGCTCGGCCAGCAAGAGTCGATGTGGCGCGCGGGCGAGCACGCGAGCGGAAAATTGCATATTTGTTCGATAATCCGCGAGGCGCTCTTTGGTTAGCCGGCCAATCGGCTTGAATAAAAAAAACGATCAAATATTGAGGTTTAGAGCGATCATCGCGCAGACGCGCAGCACCGTGGATTGAACAAGAGCGAAGGCAGCGAGCACAAAGGTAACGCCACAAGGAAAAACGACCAAGTGCTGAATGGTGGACCAGCCAGATGATAGTAGGCAGGCAGAAAGGTCAAAAAGTCGCCGGCGTTGTCCATCTTGACAACGCCCTGAAACGCTCTCATGGCGAGAAAACACAGGCCCGCGGTCAGCGCCACGATGGCTCGCCGCAGGCCGCTGCGGGGCTCGCCGGGCATCGTATTGTCGAGAAAAAGAGGGCGATACAGGCCAGAATGACTAGAGGCATCACGTTTGCGACGGCGCGGTAATTGGTCAAGCGTCCGATCAGCGCATGGAAGGCGGAACTAACAAGCACAGTGGGCACAAAGAACCCGGCCGTCGCTATGGCAAACAAATCACGGCTACGGCTTCGAGGCGATGTGCGCTGGACGATTATTGGGCCGATGCTTAAAATCGAAAGTGATACGGCCGTCGCGACGGCAAGCGCGCCGATCAAGATACCCGATAGGATACGGTTCGGCGTGAGAAGCTGGCCAACGCCGTAATGAAGCTCGCCCCCAAAAAACGGACAGCGACTATCGCACCAAGCGAGACGCAGGAGAGGGCGACTACGCGGCGCGTAAGGCCGAACAAGGTAATCGCGGTTATACAGGTTCCGATGAGACAGTACGTTCCGACAGCTTTAACTGATGCAATCGCTATCGCCGAGAGCGCGACGGCACCAAACGTTACGCCGAGTGGGCGCTCGAGATATGATACCGTAGCAAACGCGTAAGCGATGCTCAGGACCGCAAATACGGTCTCGGTCATAACCAGCGGCACGTAGACAAAGAAAAGAGGATAGGTCGCCACCGCCACGCTGCCAGCAAGCGCAACAGCCCGGCTCGCCTGGGCCCATCGCAGCACACCGTAGCTCAGCAAAATAACGGCGGCAAAAGCTGCAAGGTTGAGCCACTGGGCATGAGCGTAGGCCTCGCCCAGCGCCATGTGCCTTAGTCCGCCGAACGGAATTCCCATTAAGACGAGCAAAAAATCGTAGCCGCGCATTGTCTTGCCGAACTCGCCAATGTCGACGTTCGAGAACAGGTAACGTGCGCTTAGTAGATACTTAATCTCATCCGACACAGTCGGCGTCGAAAAATACCTCGCCGACTTAGACAGAAGTACGGCCACGCAAAGCGCCAGAATGAGCGCTAGTGCCAACTCACTTAGCGAAGCACCTACCTTTTTGGGGTCACCATCAAGCGTGGCCAAGTTTGGCGCGATCGCCATTTCGGAGCATCCTCTGAAAATCGCAATCTAAGGTATACGGCGTTGCCCTAAGAACTCAACCGACGAGCTTTCGCACCGACGGCTTAAAGCAACAAAATAGCCATGTCTCGGTAACTACCGTTGATTCGACGGCGATATCCGTAGTGTCTCAATTGAAAGAGTGAGGTGACGGTCGTCAGCGCTGATCATGAGTTCGGACGGCGACGGTACAGGCGGCGCGTGAAATTCAATGGCGAGTCTGTTGGTCGCCGAAGCAATCACGCTTGCAGGTATCATCGCCGAGAAATTCTCGTGGATATTGCTCTGGTCGATGCGCCAGTCGCCGATCAGCGTCCCATTGGCCCAAACGCTTGCAACCAACTCTCGCCCTACCGCTGGCCAAAACGCCAATTCGAATTGCACCGATAGCATTAGATCGCTCGCCGTCGGCACGCGGTCTAACGAGAAAACAAGCGATGCTTTCGTGCCGACCATCCAGGTCGAAATCGGCCGACCCGTCGGACCAGCCCGCGACGGAAGTCGATTGGACGGGGCGAAGGATTTGAGGAATGTATCGCCGAAGTTTCCCCGATCGCCGAACGAAACAACATCCCCCAGTTTATAGGTTTGGATCGCAAGCCGACCGTTGCCCGGCTCGGCAATCTTCACGATACAGACGGCCCGATCGTCATAGACGACGTTCAACGGCTGTGGGGGCAGGATCTCGGAACAGTGCGATACGGGCTTTCCCCACCGCAGCTTATGAAGGACCAGATAATCGATATTCAATAGCTTCAGATAGTTAATCGCTTCGGGGCTCGGAAAAGTGCCGAACACCGTCGTGAGCTTTTGCTTCAGCAGTGGCGTAAAGCCCGTTATGCCATTGAAGGTCGGACCGCGGTAATCGAGCGAAAAGTACAAGTAGTTGTATTCATCGAGCCCTGTCATCGGCAACGACAGGACGGGTCCGGCTCGCAGCTTGCCGAGCGCCTGATAGGCGGGAATAGCCGCCGGTTCTGCTCGCGCGCCGGAAGCAACGCGTTCACCGTGAAGCTGCTCGGGGTTGAAATTCTCAAGGAATACCGCTGCCGCCAGTAGCGGAATGACGACGACACCAGGACATTGCAGCCAGAACAGTCGATCGAGCGCCGGGGTTTTTGCCGCAACCGCCGCGAATACGATCAAACCAAAAATCGTGCTGACAAAGCCAAATTCCGGCACAAATCGCGTCGCCTGCAGCAAGGGTATCACATTGTAAAATAGATAAAACACGGGGTTCTCGACGATCGAGCGGCCAGCTATCCTTACGATTGGGCCGAGCGAGATCAGAAAAAAGACGATTGTCGTGATGGCGGCGGCAACCGTGACGTAGTGCAAATCCCTTTTTGCCATCCTAAGCATCAACAGCAGGGACGCGGCAATGGCAATCAGAATGAGAAATCCCGGAACGTATAAGACGTATCGAAATATCGGTGCGCGCCGAAAAACCGCTCCAAGTACGCCCCGAGCGACGTGCCCGGGGCCGGCAGCAGCACTTGAACAAGATCGGATGAAAGGTCCGCTGTTTCGGCGGCGTGCCGTTCAATTCCGGCTCGGGCGAGCTCAAGATATTGAAGGTTGATCGGCAACGTCACAAGAAGCGCCGCGATCGATGCGCCGGTTATCGCCACGACGAACTTGGCGTCCCAACCCAGAACAATGAGCCGGCAGCAGAAAACGATTGCAAGTGCGAAGTCCACCGGCAATTCCGAGATAGGAAGGCCCCATGAGAAGCGGCGTGAGAAATATGAAATAGGCAATAGTCTAGGTTACGACGGTTTTTTTCGTAGCGAACCCAAAACACGACCGGCAGAAGCATCCATTGGATTGATACAGCCTGAACGTGGGAGAGGTGCAGATATCGGTAACCCAGAACGCCTGTAGCAAAACCGATCAGGAGCGCGGCAACCGTTCTTGCCCCGACTAAAAGCGCCAACCACGCAACAACGAGCGCGGTTAGTACCACCGACAAATAAAGCAGGACGTAGTAGCCGGTGATATAGGTGCCCGTTGCATAGAACGGGATGAACAGGATCGTGCTGATCGGTTCCAGTTCGTGCAGCAGCCCTATTCCCGAGACCGGATAATTTATATTGGCGTCGGCAAAACTGTGCAGCGTCGTCAGGTTTCGAATATTATTCGATAGAACCCATATGTTGTGGTAGTAGTCGCCGCCTTCAAACGGAAAGAGAATCAGATACGCCGCCGGCAGCACGAAAATAAGTGCATAGACCAAACCTATTTTTGCCAAGGTGCGCGGGCTGTCTGAGTTCATGCTTCCCGTCACCCCGGCCGAAAGAAGTCTTCCGCCGCGAATTGCTCCCGTGTCGGGTATTTGTTGGCGAGCGGCTGACATCCCAAATCGAGAAACTTGATTGAATGGTCATGCCCGCACAATTGGCATTTCATCAGCAACAACCTCTTCCACGGCGGCATGGCCGGCGCACGCCACGCGGAAACTGTTACGGCAGCGTCATGGCATCGGTCAATGTAAAAACCCGCCGCGATTCCGCAGCGCATTCCTCTGGCAAGTGGCAAGGCGCCGTCTAGACGCGTTTGACTTTAGCTCTATCACGCTGATCGAGCGGCCGGGCTTGAAATTGACGCGTCGTCTCGAGTCAATGTTCGCTTGTTATCATGTTCGGCCGAGCGGTGTCGAGTTGGCCCAGGATAGCCGTAAGGCGACGGCTAAGGTTGCGCAAGCCTTCGTCGAACAGACGCACCACCGGGTCAAGCAGATAGGAAATGATCGAACGTTTGCCGATCACGATCTCCGCCGAGGTCGTCATGCCGGGGATAAGGCGAAAGTCTTTCGGCACATTCCTCAAATCCAACGGGCCGAGTGCAATCCGCGCGCGGAAAAACGAGGGGCGCGCATCGGGCTTATCGGTGCTTGTGCCGCCGCCGCCCTTCTCCGGCTGAAACGAATTCTCGGTAATGACGCGAACCGTTCCGGACAAAGTTCCATGCCGCTGGTAGGGCAGGGCATCGAACTTCACCCGCACCGGATCTCCCACGCGCAGACGGGCGACGTCGGAGCTGTCGACGTCGACCTCGGCTTCGATCCTGTTGTCCTGCGGCACCAACGTGACCAGCGGCTCGGCTTCCTTGGCCACCGAGCCGATCGAGCGTTGGCCGAGTTCGAGAACGACACCGTCCGCCGGCGCGCGCAGAACGACCAGCGAGCGTTTGCGCACCGCGCTGGCAAGCTGTTGTGTCGCCGTCGCGATGTCCTGCTGTACCGTGGTCGCCCGCTCGCCGGCCTCGCGCACCCAGTTGTTGATGTAACGCTCTTTCGTCTCGCGCGCCGCGGCGATTTGCTGGGCCAGTTCCTTTTCCTGATACTTCTTCTCCGCAAGCTGGTCGCTGAGCGCGAGCCGGTCCAGTTGGGTGGTCAACAGATTCAACAACGAGCCGGCCGCGAGTTTTACCAGCTCCTGGCGCATCGACTCGACTTGGGCGACGACCTTCAGCCGCTCTTCAAAACCTTGCTGGGCGGTCTTATTGGTCGCAAGCGCGGCTTCGAGCCGGCGAATATCGGCCTCCGCAGCGGAAACGGCGGCCTGATACTCCGCCTTGCGGTGATTATAGATCGCGGTTTGCAGCGTCAGATATCGATGATCGAGGGAGGGGTCCGGACGGCGGGCGGGAATTCCCGCCGGTAGATTTCGGCTTCGAGCCGCCGCTCCTCGGCGCGCATGTCTGAGCCGCTGCGTGTCGCGACTTCCTGCGACTCGGTAAAGGTCGGATCGAGTGTCGCGAGAACCGCGCCGGCCTTCACATTTTGACCGACGCCGACATCGATCGTGCGAATGATGCCGGTCTCGAGCGGTTGCACGACGATCAGCGGGTCGATCGTGATCAGCTTGCCGCGGGCGGTGACCACGCGATCCACCTCCGAAAAGGTCGCCCACAGGGCCGCGCTGATAAGAAGCGCCGCGACGACATAGACGACGCTGCGCGCGGCGCGAGGAAACGGCCGCTCCTCGATTACCGCCAATCCGGCAAAAACGGCACGGCCGCCGGATCACGCGCTTCGGCTCCGGTCTTGGGCTTGGGTCTGACGGCGAGCAGCGGTGCGGTCATCGGAACGATCGGCTTTGCTTGTCCCACAACAATTTATAAATGGCGCAGCTTTCCAGCAGGCTTTCGTGCCGCCCGCTGCCCACGATCTCGCCCTTATCGAAGACGAGAATATTGTCGCAATTGCGCAACGCGGCGAGACGATGCGACACGATAATCGTCGTCTTTCCCTCGACGATCCGCGACATGTTGTCCTGCACGATCATTTCGCTTTCGGGATCGAGGGCGCTCGTCGCCTCGTCGAGCAGCAGGATCGTCGGCCGGCGCACCAGCGCGCGGGCAATCGCCAGGCGCTGCCGCTGGCCGCTCGACAGGTTCGAGGCGCCTTCCTCAAGCGGGGTTTCGTAGCCTTGCGGCAGCCGTTCGACGAATCCTCGGCGCCGGCCGGCGGGCGGCCCAAGCGACTTCCTCGAAACTGGCGGTCGATTTACCGGCGGCGATGTTCTCGCGAACGGTGCCGCGGAACAAAAAGCTCTCGGGCAGCACGACCGACATATGGCCACGCAGGAAAACCTTGTCGAGCTCGCGGATATCGAAGTCGTCGATGCGGATCAGGCCGCGCTGGATCGGATAGAGCCCCTGCAACAGCCGCATGACGGTGCTCTTGCCCGAGCCGCTGCGGCCGACAATCCCGACCACCTGCCCAGGCTCAACGGCAAAGCTGACCCGATCGACCGCGGGAACGGGCGACGTTCCGTAATTGAAGCTGACGTCCTCAAAGTTGATCTTGCCGCGGATCGCCGGCCGCAAGCCCCGCGCCATGCCGGGCTCCGACTGGGCGTTCATGATATTGCCGAGCATTCGAACAGAAAGAGCGACTTCCTGGAATTCGTTGATCAACGCCGTGATTTGCACTAGCGGCCCCGTCACCCGCCCCGCCAGAATTTGGAATGCCACGAGAGCGCCGACCGTGAGCGTGCCGTCAAAAATGGCAGTGACCCCGACCCAGATGACGGCGACCGTCATGGCCTTTTCGATCGACGACGAAGCGGTACGTGCAAAAGCGGAGATGCGGCCAACTTCGATTTGCCGCTCGATCGAAAGAGCCGAACTGCGATCCCAGAGACGGGCCTGCATCGGTTCAAGCCCGAGCGCCTTGACGGTATTGATGCCGTGGATCGCTTCGATTAGGAGCGCCTGGCGTTCGCCCTCGGCGCGATAGAGTTCGGTCAATCGCTTTCGAAAGGTCGCCGCCAAGATTCCGATGATGCAGGCGATTAAGCTGGCGCAGAACAAAACGACCAGCGTCAGCCGTACGCTGTAGAAGACCAGGATCGGCAGAAACACGAACAGGGCCGTGGCATCGAGCACCGTCAGCAGCAGCCGGCCCGAAAGGAATTCCCGGATGCGCTGATCCTGCTGCATATGCTTCGATATGACGCCCGCCAGATTTCGCTCGAAAAAGTCGACCGGCAATGAAATCATCTTGCGGAAGATCGTAATGGCGAGGCGGATATCGATCTTGCTTGTGGCATAGAGCAATATGAGGCTGCGCACGTAGCCGAGCGCGGCCTCGAATGCGATTGCAAGGCAGACGCCGATGGTAAGAACCACCATGGTGGCCTCAACGCGGTGGACGACCACGCGGTCGATCGTGAGCTGAAAGAAGATCGGCGTGGCGAGCGCGAGCACGTGCAACGTCAACGCCGCGATGACCACGTCGCTGAGGGCGCGACGCTGACGCATGAACTCCGGGACGAACCACCGGAGGCCGAACGGCTGGCTGGCGTCTGAAAGCGCATATTTGCGCTTAACGAGGATGATCTGACCGTTCCAATTTGCTTCAAGCGTGGCGCGGTCCCAGAACTGAAACCCCTGTTGCGGCGCCTGCACGTCGCGAATGACGGCTTCGATCTTGCCGTCAGCCTCTTTGATCCCGGAAAGGACGACGGCCTCGCCCGTCTGCAGGATCAGAATTGCCGGCAGGGCGCGGCCGAGCCGGTTGAGGCGGCTCCAGGAAAGTTTAACGAGTTTTGCTGTCAATCCGATTTTGTGGGCGACTTGGATCAGGGCGGCCGGCGTCATCCGCCCGTCGGGACCCGGGCTTGCAACTTGCAGCAGGTATGGTTCGGATAAATCAAGCCCGTGAAAACGGGCGATTGCCGCCAAACTGGCCAGACCCGAAAGCTTAGGTTGAGGAGGCGAAATATTCATCGGAACTCGGGCACGTCTCCGCGGTCGGATTTGCCTGTCCGCGGTTCGAGCGACAAGCACCCTCGCTGCTTGCTTAGCCCGGTCAGGCTCATGCAAGCGGTTACCTCAAATAGTTCAGGTTTTTACTATCGTTAACCCTCGTCATACTACACTAAACCACGACTATGCTGAACGTGATTTTGATCCTAATGGGATTATCATTATCCCAATATGTCGTATTCATGGGCCAAGACGGCGTAAGGTGCGTAGCGCATTAGTATTTAATATTCGACTCTGGAAGCATTTCGGGGAACCGAGATCATTGAGCACAATATGGACCTGAATTCTCTTGGGTGAAGATTATTGCTCCATGGCACTGCCGGCTTAGCATTCGGCCTCCTGGACTACACCGGCGACGTCGTTGAATTTCCAACCGGGCCAGTTGGCCGTCTTTTCGCGACCTCATCTTCACCTATCAAAGCGGGGTGGAGGTCCGTAAGCGGTTTGCAATTCAGGTTAGCGCTGCCTCCGGGTAATCGCCCGGGAGTTTTGGGTCTGACGGCCGACTTCGTCGCGGACGCCTACACGTTGCTCGGAGCAAGCGGGTAAGTCGGGCCGGCAGCCGATCCCAGCGCGTTGCTCGCGGGGCTATCAGGTGCGGCCGAAACGGCATCTGCACTCGCTTGCGTTGATTGAATGTCCTTGGCTTGCCAGGTTGCGCCGGGGTTTGTGACCAGTCCGCCGCCGTTAAGGGTTGTTCCGTTCATCAGCCAGAAGCCGGGGGTGCCATCGCTGTTCTGCCACAGGATGTCGGACTTGCCATCGCCATTGAAGTCGCCGGTCCCGATGACGTGCCAGGTAGTCCCCGGATTGGGCAGCGTGCTGGTCCCAATCACGGACATTCCATTCATTTCCCATATCAAAGGCGTACCGTCCGAGTTTTGCCAGAGGATGTCGGACTTGCCGTCGCCATTGAAGTCGCCGGTTCCGATGACGTGCCAGGCCGTTCCCGGATTTGGCAGATTGCCGCCGCCTATGATCGAGGTTCCGTTCATCAGCCACAGTCCCGGCGTGCCGTCGTTGTTTTGCCAGAGGATGTCGGCGTTGCCATCGCCATTGAAGTCGCCGGCCCCGATGACGTGCCAGGCCGTTCCTGGATTTGGCAGATTGCCGCCGCCTATGATCGAGGTTCCGTTCATCAGCCACAGTCCCGGCGTGCCGTCGTTGTTTTGCCAGAGGATGTCGGCGTTGCCGTCGTGGTTGAAGTCGCCGCTGGCGATGATGTGCCATGAGGGTCCGGGATCTGGCAGCATCACGGTGCTCGTGACGGTGGTGCCATTCATCAGCCAGATCTGCGGCGTGCCGTCGGCGGCCTGCAGAACGATATCGGCCTTGCCGTCACGATTGAAGTCGCCCGAGGCCTCGACCTGCAAGTTGCCCGGATTGGCGAGCGTCGCCGATGACGTAATGCTCGTCCCGTTAAAGAGGTCGATCATGACGCCGCTATTGGCGCTATTCTGAAACATTAAATCGGAAATGCCGTCGTGATTAAAATCATTACGAACCACCGGTATAGTGGTTTCGTTGTAGCCAAGAACATTCATTTCACGCAGATCGTTTTGCGAGATTCCATTCACGACACCGGAATTGCTGAAAGCCAAGAATGAGTCATGTCCCGCACTGGATGCCCAGTCGCCAAAGTCGCCGTTCGGGTTGGTATTGAAACTGTCGAGGTTCGTTGTGCCGCCGTCGGGCGAGAAATATCCCGCCGTCGTCCCAACGAAATCGCGCACCCCCGCAGATGAGTAATGAAACAGATCCATCGGCGTATAGCTGTTTGGGCCAATGCCGTCCGTGCCGACGAATAGGTCGCGCCCCATCACCTCCGTCACCTCGTGCAAGAAGGTGCCGTTGAAATCGTAGGTGCCGGCCGTCACCCCGTTGCTGTCGTCGTAGTCGAATGTAACGGAGTTGCTGAATCCGACGAAGCCATCAACCGCGCTGCTCGCGCCTTGCAAACCAAGCGCCTTGGCTTCGGCGGTGGCCACCCAATAGTTGCCGCCGTTGGTCGGATCGGCGACCGGTAGGCTGTTGGTTGCAGAAATCTGGTCGGCTGACTTCGCGTTTTGCGTCAGCGCGTTACGTATTTGTGTGTATGTGTAGTTGTTGAAAAAGGTCTCGCTCTCGCCCAACGCGCCGTTTCCGAGCGTCTGACCATCGACCTCTCCATATCCGACATCGATGTTGACGCTGATCGGATTGGTGAAGGTATTCTCGAGGAATTGTACCGCAGCCGCTATTGCGGCCTTGAAGGCGGAGGGGGCGCTGCTAACGCTCGTATCGTACGTAACATTGATGATCACATCGCGTCCTATCGGAAAATTTTAACAGCGCTGACATTCGCGTCGTCGGTGGACGAACAATCCAACCCCGCTTTGGCTCACTCGCGTTGCGATCAACAACTGCGTCATATGCGCCCAATGTGATTCGATGGTGTCCTGTCTAAGTAAGCAAGGCGTTAACATAAGAACCCCAAATAATCGGCGGATGCTTACCACGGGTGGCCGGGCATAAGGGCCATCGTGTGGCAAAGCGACGGCCACGGTTGCCAAAACCTTCCTGATCACCAATGGGAGGTTACTTAAGTATAGGACATATTGAGACAAATTTCTGTATCGCCGCCGGCGATACGAGCCCTGTTCCGTTCAGAAGCAGATCGGGCGGCTGGCGTATAGGCCGCCGCGCGGCTTGCTTCGATCAGGTACGGGCCAGGGTCTTCATCGGGTCGCTACCCAAGCCCGTGCCGAGAGTCGGCGCGCTGACCAAGCAATCTGGGGTGCTCAGATGCACGCCGCAATATACGACGCCGGCGCGCTGGGCGGTGGTGTTATGTTGCCGAGCTGCGAGCCGATGCCTGTGGATCCGGCGGAGTTGTCGGACAGAGCGGGGGGCATGGACCCCAGGCCCGTTTGCGCTCCGTTCTGGCTGGTGTCGAACGGGCCATCGTCCTTGGCTTGCCAGGTTGCGCCGGGGTTTGTGACCAGTCCGCCGCCGTTAAGGGTTGTTCCGTTCATCAGCCAGAAGCCGGGGGTGCCATCGCTGTTCTGCCACAGGATGTCGGACTTGCCATCGCCATTGAAGTCGCCGGTCCCGATGACGTGCCAGGTAAGCCCGGATTGGGCAGCGTGCTGGTCCCAATCACGGACATTCCATTCATTTCCCATATCAAAGGCGTACCGTCCGAGTTTTGCCAGAGGATGTCGGACTTGCCGTCGCCATTGAAGTCGCCGGTTCCGATGACGTGCCAGGCCGTTCCCGGATTTGGGCAGATTGCCGCCGCCTATGATCGAGGTTCCGTTCATCAGCCACAGTCCCGGCGTGCCGTCGTTGTTTTGCCAGAGGATGTCGGTGTTGCCATCGCCATTGAAGTCGCCGGCACCGATGATGTGCCAGGCCGGTCCGGGATTTGGTAGATTGCCGCCGGCTATGATCGAAGTGCCGTTCATTAACCAGATCCCGGCGTGCCGTCGTTGTTCTGCCACAGGATGTCGGTGTTGCCGTCGTGCGTTGAAGTCGCCGGTGGCGATGATGTGCCATAGGGTCCGGGATCTGGCCAGCGTCACGGTGCTCGGTCACGCTGGTGCCATTCATCAGCCAGATTTGCGGCGTGCCGTCGGCGGCCTGCAGAACGATGTCGGCCTTGCCGTCACGATTGAAGTCGCCCGAGGCCTCGACCTGCAAGTTGCCCGGATTGGCGAGCGTCGCCGATGACGTAATGCTCGTCCCGTTAAAGAGATCGATCATCACGTCTTTGTCGCCGATCCGCGTTATTCTCGAACAGCAGATCGGAGATATTGTCGCCATTGAAGTCATTCTTGACGGAGGGGCCGGGCGAGATGGTGGCGGTGGTGGTGGCGGTGGCGGTGGCGGTGCCGGGTGCGTCATCCGCCAAGGTCACCGTGATGGTGTCCTGACCGGAGGTCGCATAGGTGTGCGTCCCCGATACCGTGAACGACCCGTTCGACCCCACGACCGTGCCGGCTGTCGTCGTCCCGTCGCCCCAGTCGATCGTCCCGTCGAAATCGCTTGCCGAAGCGGCGGTGTCGGTGTCGGTGAAGGTCGCCACCGTCACGTTGTTGAAAGCCTCGTGTGATTTGCCGGCGATTGCCGTGCCGGTTCCCGAAAGGGCGTCGTGCTCGGCGACGGCGACGCTTCCCGAACCCGTGCCCGTGTCGTTGTCCGAAGTGCGCACGAGGCTCGCTACCACCGAGAAATTGCCTTCGTCGGCGTAGGTGTGGCCGCCGTCGACAGTGAAAGAGCCGTTCGACCCCACGATCGTGCCCGCCGTGGTCGTCCCGTCGCCCCAGTTGATCGTGGACGTGAAGCTGCCCGCGGTATCGCTGAGATTGGGGTCGATGAAAGTGGCGATCACGGTGTTGCTCGGCAGCGCCACCCGCTCCGTCGCCGAGGTCAGCACCAACTGGCCGGCCAATCCGATGTTGGCGGCGCTGGTGGCGGTGGCGGTGGCGGTGCCGGGGGGATCGTCCGACAGGGTCACGCTGATTGTGTCATGCCCGTCCGCCGCGTAGGTGTGCGTGCCGGAGACGCTGAACGTGCCGCTGCCGCCGCTCACCGTGCCCGCCGACGTCGTCCCGTCACCCCAGTCGATTGTCGCCGTGAAGTCACTCGCCGGGGCGGCCGTGTCGGTATCGCTGAAGGTCGCCACCACCGCGTTGCTGAGAGCCTGGCTGGGGCTGCCACTGATCGTCGTGCCATGCCCGGTCAGCGCGTCGTTCTCGGCCACGGTGACGCTTCCGTCGTTATCCACGACCTGCGCGTTGTCCGCCGTGCGGGTGATGGTCACGATCGGCGAAAAACTGCCCTCGTCGGCATAGGTGTGGCCGCCGTCGACGGTGAACGACCCGTTCGACCCCACGAGCGTGCCCGCCGTTGTCGTCCCGTCGCCCCAGTCGATCGTCGCCGTGAAGCTGCCAGCTGTATCGCTGAGATTGCCGTCGGTGAAGGTGCCGACCGCTGTGTTGCCCGGGAGCGCCACCCGCTCGGTGGCGTCGGTCAGCACCACGTCCCCGGCGACAAACCCGATATAGGCCGTGCTGTTGGTGGTGGCTGTAGCCGTGCCGGGGTCGTCATCCCTTAGGGTCACCGAAAGGGTGTCTTGGCCGGCGTCCGCGTAGGTGTGCGAACCCGAGACGCTGAATGTAACGCCCGTGCCAGACACCGTGCCAGCAGAGGTCGTCCCGTCGCCCCAGTCGATCGTTGCCGTGAAGTCACCTGCCACGTTGCCCGTGTAGACATCGGAGAACGTCGCCACCACCGCATTGTTGATCAGCACTCCCGGTTGGCCGCCGATCGTTTTGGACGTTGCGTCAGCAAATCGCCTTCGAGGACGGCGACACTTCCCGTCGGCGTGACCACGGTGCTGTCCGTCGTACGAGTGATGGTCACAGCCATCGGATCATCGCCCTCGTCGGCATAGGTGTGGCTGCCCTGGACCGAGAACGTTCCGTTCGAGCCCGCAACGGTGCCGGTCGTGGTCGCTCCGTCGCCCCAGTCGATCGTCGCCGTATAGTCACTTGCGGGAAGATTGGCCGTGGTGTCGGCGAAGCTGGCAACCGTCGCGTTGTTAGCGCCGTCCCCTCGGTGGCCGTGGTGAGATCGATCTGGCCGGCAAATCCGCTGACCGCCGTGCTGGTGGCAAACGCGAACGCCGCATCGGGAAAATCGTCATTCATAAACACCGTGACGGTGTTGTCCCCGGATGCCGCATAAGTGTGCGAACCCGAGATCGAGAACGATCCGTTCGAGCCGCTGACGGTCCCGGCTGTCGTCGTTCCGTCACCCCAATCGATCGAAGCGACAAAGTCGCTCACCCCATTGATGGTATTCGTATCGGTGAAGGTCGCGACCGTCACATCGGTCAGGGGCTGGTTGGGAGTAAATGCAAATGTGACGCCATGCCCGGT
The DNA here is from genome assembly GCA_963703875.1 of uncultured Alphaproteobacteria bacterium. Classification (GTDB taxonomy): domain Bacteria; phylum Pseudomonadota; class Alphaproteobacteria; order Rhizobiales; family Xanthobacteraceae; genus Pseudolabrys. Next base: position 769,872 of record CAVPFZ010000006.1, on the reverse strand, counting down.
GAGGTTATCGGTATCGGCGACGGCAATGGTTCCGGTCGGCGCGATCTGGGTATTGTCGGCGGTATGGGTAATGGTGACGGTCGCCTGCGGGAAGCCCTCGTCGGCGTAGGTGTGGCCGCCGTCGACGGTGAACGACCCGTTCGACCCCACAACCGTCCCGGTCGTCGTCGTCCCGTCGCCCCAATCGATCGTCGCGGTGAAAGCGCTCGCCGTATCGGTCGTATTGTTGATGGTGAAGCTGGCGACGTCGGTATTGCCTGCTATGGCAACGTCCTCGCTGGCGGAGCCAAGGTCCATTTGGCCGGACATGATTGTCGGCATAAACTCGCCCCGCGTTACCCTTGGCACGGACTGCAGCTTGACACCGCAGCGAGGATACTTTTCCTGCGATTGGCCGTCGTTACGGACGGTTGAGTGGGAAGCTTAGCGGCCGGGCAATCCTAGTCAATGCCCGCTATGGGGCGAGTTGGTAAGCCGTGGGCACTATAGTGTTTCTCCTCGACGATCGCCGACCCGGTTAGCTCATTGATCTCTTTCTTGACCGCCATCCGCCGGTCATTGAGCTGGTAGACGAGCCGCGCCAGCGCGACGAAATGTTCCCCAAAGCTGCCGGTATGCTCAAGCTCACGCAGGTCGTCCTCGACCTGCCAGAGGCGCAGATTGATTTGCAAAAGTTGATCCTCCAGGGCGGAGAGCCCGGCGATATTTAATTCCGGGCAGATGCGAATTTGCGTGAGCTGCCCGAGCTCGCGCCCGATATTGCTCTGCTTGGCCGGGTCGCCGATCTTGTCACGCTTGATCCGCAAAATCGTGATCTTGTCGATCAGTTCGCCGACCGAAATCGGAGCGAGAATGTTCATGCCGCGTGCCGCTCTTGAATCCCGAAATTCGCAACCGCTCTGGCGGCGATGTTATGCGAAACTCGCGTTTGCGGCACTAGACGATTTCCAGCCTAGTTCCCAATTCCTCGGGAATGGGGCATGCTCGCGCGGATATGCGAGGAGCATCACTGTGACGCGCCGTGAATTCCCGGCCGAGTCGATTGATCCGCCCGTCGCCATTGAGGAGACCGCTTCGCTTCCGCGCGAAGACCGCTACGCAGCCGTGCTCGCGCAAGATCCGGGAAACCGGGACGCCCTTCGCCGACTGAGCGTCCTTCGCCTGCAACGGGGTGCATTCGAGGACACCGCCGCCTTGATCCGGCGGTTTATCGATGTCGATCCGGACTTTCCCGACGCGCACAACAATCTCGGCGTCGCCCTGCAGGGGTTGGACCGAACGTCCGAAGCAGCGCAGCACTTCGAAACGGCGATCAAGCTCGCGCCGCAGCGCCCCGAGGCCCACTATAATCTGGGGCGGGCCCTGCAGGTCCTCGGCCGCTTGACGCAGGCGCGCGAGCGCTTCGAGCGCGCGGTCGCCCTGCGGCCCGACTATGCCGAGGCGCATAACAGTCTTGGCGTGCTGCTCGCGCCGAACGGTCCCGAAGAGGCGCTGGCGTGTTTTCAGCGCGCCCTCAGGGCACGACCAAACTACGCGGACGCGCACAGCAACATGGGCAATGCCCTTCACGTGCTGGACCGCGATGAAGAAGCGATGGCGAGCTACGTGCAGGCGCTCGCCATCAAGCCGGACCACCCCGAGGCACACAACAACCTCGGGATGGCGTTGCGCTGGCTCAATCGCGACGCGGAAGCCGTGGCCTGCTTCGAGACGGCGCAGGCGATCAAGCCCGACTACGTGGACGCCCAGCTCAACGAGGGGCTCTCGCGGCTGGCGCTCGGCGACTATGCGACCGGCTGGAAAAAATATGCCTGGCGGCGGCTGACCGCGAGCTTCAGCCACGGCAAGAAAAATCCGCCGCGGCCATTGTGGCTCGGCAATTGGGATATCGCGGGAAAGACCATTCTGCTGCACGGCGAGCAGGGCCTCGGCGATACGATTCAATTCTCCCGTTACGTGCCGCACGTGGCGCGGCGCGGCGCCCGGGTCATCCTGGCGGTGCAGGAACCGTTGGCGCCGTTGCTGGGAGAAGTCGAGGGCGTATCGGTGCTGCGGGCGAAGGGCGAAGCGATCCCTCCGTTCGATTGCTATTGTCCGCTGCCGAGCTTGCCGCTGGCGTTCGGAACGACGCTGGAAACCATTCCCGCCGACGTTCCCTATGTCCGCCCGCCCGCCGACCGGCTGGCCAAATGGCGCCCCGTGATGGAAGGCCTGGGGCGGCCGCGCATCGGACTGATGTGGACGGGAAGCCAGCACAGAGAGCTGCGCAACCGTTCGGTCCCGCTTCGCCTCCTGCTCCCGCTGCTCGACCTGCCCGGCCTGCACTGGGTGGCGCTGCAGAAGGAGGTGCCCGACGACGACCCGCCGCTGCTTGCAAGCGCCCGCATCGCGACGTTCCTCGGCGCTCGCCAGTCCGACCTTGCGGACGCGGCGGCCATGATCGCCATGCTCGACCTCGTGATCACGATCGACACGTCGATCGCGCACCTCGCCGGCGCCTTGGGCAAGCCTGTGTGGGTGCTGCTGCCGTTTTCCCCCGATTGGCGGTGGTTGCGGGAGCGCGATGACAGCCCTTGGTATCCGACCGCGCGGCTCTTCAGGCAGTCTGCGCCGGGCGACTGGACCGGCGTCGTGAGGCAGGTAGAAAATGCGTTGCGGCGAGTTGCACCTTGGCACAGGCCTGCGTAACGCGAGGTTTGTCGCCGACAAGACGCAGGCGCTGGCTATCGCCGCCAAGAAGCGCAGCCCCTTGCTGCCGGATGTGCCGACGTCCTACGAACAGGGCCTGCCGCAATTCGACTGCGCGCCCTTTTTTGCGGTGTTCGCGCCTAAAGGCACGCCCAAGCCTGTGATCGACAAGCTCGCCGCCGCCCTCAGGGGCTATGAGCTGCCGAGGGTCTTGTGCATGGCACCGATCGACGCTTGTGCCGAACTGTTGTCGCTTCCCAGCATATCGGGGGCGCTGAGATGCATGGTGGAGGACGATCCGCCGCCGCCCACGGCATCCGGGGCACTGGAATAGAGTATGCCCGTTTGCTGGCTCGGCGGACTAGTTCCGCCATTAGCGGCCGTTTGGTCGCTGCTTTGGAACGGCCCATCGTCCTGGAGGTGCCAGGTTGCGCCGGGATTTGTGACCGTGCCGCCGCCGATGACGGTCGTGCCGTTCATCTCCCAGATGCCCGGCGTGCCGTCGCTGTTCTGCCACAGGATGTCGGACTTGCCGTCGCCGTTGAAGTCGCTGGTACCGATGACGTGCCAGGACGTGCCGGGATTGGCCAACGTGCCGCCGCCGATGACGGACGTGCCGTTCATCTCCCAGATCGCCGGCGTACCGTCGGTGTTCTGCCACAGGATGTCGGACTTGCCGTCGCCATTGAAGTCGCCGAGTTCCGATGACGTGCCAGGCCGTTCCGGGATTGGCTAACGTGCCGCCGCCGATGACTGAAGTGCCGTTCATCTCCCAGATGCCCGGCGTGCCGTCGTTGTTCTGCCACAGGATGTCGGACTTGCCGTCGCCATTGAAGTCGCCGGCCCCGATGATGTGCCAGGCCGTTCCGGGATTGGCCAACGTCGCCGCCGCCGATGACCGAAGTGCCGTTCATCTCCCAGATCGCCCGGCGTGCCGTCGTTGTTCTGCCACAGGATATCGGTATTGCCGTCGCCGTTGAAGTCCCCCGTCGCGATGACGTGCCATCCGGGTCCCGGATCTGGCAGCGTCACGGTGCTCGTCACGCTGGTGCCGTTCATGAACCAGATTTGCGGCGTGCCGTCGCGCGCCTGCAGGACGATGTCGGCCTTGCCGTCATGATTGAAGTCGCCCGAGGCCTCGACTTGCAAGCCGCTCGGATTGGCGATCGTCGCCGATGACGTAATGCTCGTCCCGTTAAAGAGATCGATCATTACGTCTTTGTTGCCGACCGCGTTATTCTCGAACAGCAGATCGGAGATCTTGTCGCCGTTGAAGTCGTTCGTTGGATTCGGCCGCAGGTCGATAATCGTGGTGGCGGTGGCGCTCAGGTTGTTCGCGCCGCTGCCGTCATTCAACTGCCACGTCACCGTGCGGGTGGGGTCGGCGTTGGAATTGGTCGGGTTCGCGCTGGTCGAATGGAAGGTGATCGAAATCGAGCACCTGCTGATAGTTCGCCAGCGTGTCGATGCCGGTGAGCGTCATCGTCTCGGCTGCGGCGTTATAGCTTGCCGTGATGTTGGTGCCGGCGACATTCGCGGATAGCACGTCGCCGTCGCCGGCGAAGGTGCCGGCGGTGATGTCAATCGTCGCTCCAGCAAGCGTGGTGTTGTCGACGTCGCTCACCGTCAGACCGGGCGACAGGGTAATGGTCTGGCCCTGGAACGAAACCGACGCCGCGGCCGCGACATTGCTCAAGACCGGCGGATCGTTGACCGGAATGACGTGAACCGTTGCCTGCGCGACATTGCTCTCGTCTTCATTCGCCACCTGCACGGTGATGACGCGGTCGGTCGGGTCCGGATTGTCGCTGGTATTGACGAAGCGGATCTGGCCGATGGCGGTCTGGTAGTCTGCCACCGCCGTTCCTGGCCGCTCAGATTAATGGTGATCTGGCCTGCGACCGAGGTATCGATCGAGCTGCTAATCCCGGCCGGAAGCGCGCCAACGATCGAGAGCGCGTCGCCGGGCTTGGCATTGGTGAGAACGATGGTCGCGCTGGAGAGAGTTGCGTCATCCGAGTCGGTGACCGAGATGGCGTTGCCGATTGGGATCGGCGCCCCATTCTCGGTGAAGCTCGTGACGGAGTTGTCGCCGGCCGCCCCGGTGTCGAGATCGACGACGGGTGCTGCGGCGAAGTGCAGCAGCGTGTCGTTCACTGGATTGTTGGGATCGGTACTCGGCGTCTGGCTGTTGAGCACGCCGTCATTCACCTGCCAGGTGATGTTGCGCGTGGGATCGGCGCCGCCGTTGCTCGGATCGGCCGCGCTTGACATGAAGGAAACGGCGTCGAGCACCTCTTGGTAGGCCAGCACGCTGTCGTTGCCCGAGAGCACCAGAACGCCGCCCGCGTTGCTCGACACGGAGATATTGCTCGTGCCGGTATCCGGCGTGATGAAATGGCCGCCGCTGGTCGGCAGATCGACGAACAGCTGGTCGCCCGCGAGGAATCCGGTGGCGATCGTCACCGTGGCGCTTGCCCAACCGACATTGGGCGAGGGCGGCGTCGCGTCGACGTCGAAACCCTGCAGGCCGGACGACAGCACGACGCCGGGTGAGCCGGGCGTATAGCCCGCCGTCGGCGCGATATTGAGCAGAACCGGCGCATCATCGACTTGCGTGATGTTGACAGTGAAACTGCCGACGGCGATGCCCGGCGTTGGCCCGGCCGCGCCTTGCGTCTGTCCGCCCGGCTGCCCGTTGCCGTCAGAGAAGGTGAAATCGATCTGGACCGAGCTTGGCGGATTGTCGCTCGTGTCCGCATAGGCGATCTGCCGCATGACCGAGCCGATATCGGCAGCGGTCGCATTGGCATTGAACGTGAACAAGACCGACCCGTCGCCGTTGTCGACGAACGTGCCGATGAACGTCGTCCCGCCATCGAGCGAGACGTTGCCGCCGGCGCCGGCATCGCTGAGGTCGAGCGTGCCTGTGGCGACGAATAAATCGTCGATATTGGGGCCGCCGTTACGCGCGATCGTCAATGTCGCGCCCGCATAGTGGTTCGGTGAAACGTCGAGTTCGGCGTCGGAGACGGCCGCGTTATGGTTGACGTCGAGGACGACGGACGAGCCGTTCTCGGTGAAGCTCGGGGTGTCGCCGAAGCCGGTCAACACCGGCGCATCGTTGACCGCCGTGATGTTGATGGTGGCGGTGTCACTCGAGGTTAGATTGCCGCCGCCGGTAAAGCCGTTGTCGTTGATCGCGAGCGTCAGCGTCACGCTCGGAACCGGGGTGTCGGAATTGTCGATGTAAGAGACGGTGCTGGTGCCGTCGCTGTTGAGCAGCGCGTTGATATTTGCCGCCGTGCCCGTGATCGTGACCGAGTTGGTGCCGCTGTTGCTCACAATGGCGCCGCTGGTGCCGGCGGTGACGTTGAGGATGCCCTCGGAAGCGACCGAAAGCGTGACGGTCTCGCTCACGCCGGCGGCGTTGCCGTCAGGGTCGCTGACCGCAAGCCCGTTGTTCTTCAGGTCGAGGCTGGTCTGCTCGGTTGCGCTATAGCTCGTCGGCGTGATGGCCGCGACCGGCGCGTCGTTGACCGCCGTGACATTGATCGTCGAGGTTACCGGAGAACTGGCGGTGTTGAGGTCATCGGTGGCGGTCCAGGTGATGGTGCGCGACAGGTCAGCGCCGCCATTGGTCGGATCGTCGCTCGAAGAGGTGAACGTGACCGACTGCAACACATGCTGGAAGTCTATAGGCGTATCCGGACCGGTGAGCGTCAGCGTGTCGGTACCGTTCCAAACCGCCGTGATGGCTGTACCGGTCGTGACTGCCGCAAGTAGATCGCCGCTGAGCGCGCCACCCGTGATCTTCACCGTGGCGCTGTTGAGCGTAGTGCTGTCCGCGTCGGTGACGGTAATGGCGCTGTCGACCAGGATCGCGCTCGGCGAGGTCTGCTGTTCGGTGTAGCTCACCGTGTTGCCGGCGTTTGCCACCACCGGCGGCTGGTCGAGAATGATCTGCGCCGTGTCTTGCGCTGTCAGGTCTCCGCCGCCGGTATTGCCGTTGTCGTCGATCGCCAGCGTGAGCGTCTTGATGCCGCCGGTCGCGTCGAGGAAGCTCACCGTCGAGGTGGCGTCGGTTGTGAGCAGATTGTTGATTTGCGCGACCGTGCCGGTGATGGTCACCGACGAGGTGCCGCTGTTGCTCACAATTGCGCCGCTGCCGCCCGCCGTCACCGTGAGCGTGCCGTCGGGGGTTGTCGAAAGCGTGACGGTCTCCGAGCCGGCATTGCCGTCGACGTCGCTGACCGAGAGCGTGTTCTTCAGGTCGATGGAAACGTTCGGCTGGCCGCTGTAGCTCGCCGGCGTAATGGTCGCGACCGGCGCGTCGTTGACCGCCGTGATGTTGATGGTCGACGTGTTGGTGCCGACCTGCGGGCCGCCGGTGCCGGTATTGCCATTGTCGTTGATCGACAGCGTCAGCGTGGTGCTCGCCGACGGGTTGTCGGTATTGTCGATATAGCTGACGGCCGACGTGCCGTCGGTATTCAAGAGCGCGTCGATCTGCGCGATCGTGCCGGTAATGACCACCGAATTGGTGCCGCTGCCGGTGACGCTCGTGACGCCGCTGGTACCAGCCGTCACCGTCAGCGTGCCTTCGACAACCGATAGCGTCGCGGTCTCGGAGCCGCCGAGCGAGTCGACGTCCGACACCGACAGCCCGGTATTCTTGAGGTCGAGCGTGGTCTGCTCGGTCGCCGTATAGGGGTTGGTCGTCATCGTCGCGACCGGCGCGTCGTTCACCGCCGTGATGTTGATGGTCGCGGTATCCTGCGCGGTCAGATTGCCGCCGGTGCCGGTATTGCCGTTGTCGTTGATCGCCAGCGTGAGCGTCGCGCTCGCCGAGGGCGTGTCGGTGTTGTCGTTGTAGACGACGGTCGACGTGCCGTTGGTGTTCAGCAGATCGTTGAGCTGCGCGAGTGTGCCGTGGAACACCACCGAACCGGTGCCGTTGCCGCTGTCGATTGTCACGCCGCTGGTGCCGGCATTGAGTGTCAGATTGCCTTCCGTCACCGACAGCGTCACGGTCTCGCTGCCGGCTTCGCCGTCGACGTCGCTGACCGCCAGCCCGTTGTTCTTCAGGCTGAGATTGACCTGTTCGGTCGCCGAATAGCTCGTCGGCGTGATGGTCGCCACCGGCGCATCGTTCACCGCCGTGACATTCACGGTCTGCGTGACCGTGTCGGTCAACCCGCCGCCGGACCCGGTATTGCCGCCGTCGTTGAAGGTCAGCGTGACCGTGCGGTCGGCATTGGTCGGATCATCCGAGGTGCTGTCGAAGCCGAACGACTGGACCAACGCGTCAACGACGCTCGGCGTCGCCGCTGTCGTCAGCGACGAAATCGTGACGTGGCTCGTGCCGTTGCCCGTGATCGTCCCGATATTGACGTTGCTGGCGTCCTGGATGTTGCCGCCGCTGATGTGGAAGGTCGATCCGGTCAGCGAGATGCGGTCGCCGGTGACCGTGCCCGCGGTGATCTGCAGGTCGACGCTGCCGCCGGCATAGTTCGCCGACTGATCGACGTCGGCGAGCGGCGAATCCACCGCTTCGCCGGCAAACAGCGCCGTCGCCGTCGCGTTCTCGGTGTAGGAAACCGGAGTTGTCGTATCCGGCTGCAGGTTCGGCGGATCGTTCACCGCATTGACGGTGATGCTGAGGTCGTCGGTATCGGTCAGGGGTCCACCCGAGCCGGTGCGACCGAGGTCGCTGGTGACGATGTGCAGGTTCTCGGCGCCAAAGCCGGTGTTGAAGTTCAGGTTGCCTTGATATTGAAGGCCGGTCGCGTTCGCGAGCGTCGTGTTGATCTGGTCCTGCCATGCGGTGACGGTGATCGTACTGGAACCGTTGGCGCCAGCGGTGATCTCGCCCGCCGTGATGCCGCCCGCCACGCCGGTGTTGAGCGTCAGCGTTCCATGGCTGACCGAGAACGTGACCTGGATGTTCTGATCCGTCGGGTCGGCGTCGACGTCCGTGATCGAAACCCCGCTGATCGTGAACGGCGTGTCTTCGTTGCCGGACACGCCCGCCGGCAGATGATTGACCGGCGCGTCGTCCACCGCGTCGATATTGAGCGTTGTCGTCGTCGTATTGGTGCCGGACGGATCGCCGACGGCGCCGTCGTTCACCTGCCAGGTGATCGTGCGGCTGGTGTCCCCACCGTAATTGGTCGGATTGTCGCCGGTCGTGTTGTACTGCACCTGCGCGAGCAGGGCCGCGTAGTCGGCGAGCGTGTCGTAGCCGGTCAGCGTCAGCGTCTCGCTGCCGGTGTGGTAGGTCCAGCTAATATTTCCGCTGCTGCCGCTCGCGACTCCGTTGACCGTCAGATGATCGTCGGCCGTGGTGCTCTCATTCGACGAGAACGTGCCGCCCGTGATCTGCACCGTCGCGCTGGCGAGATGATCGCCGTCGACGTCGGTGATGGTCGGGGCGCCTGTAAGCAGGGTGACGTTCGCGCTCTGCTCGACCGCGTGCGTCGCCGTGCCGCTCGTCGTCAGCGTCGGCAGGTCGTCGAGCGTGATGTCGCTGGGAGCCTCATTCGCCGCGGGAGTCGCGCCGACCAGCGTCGCAGTGCTGAAACTCGTCACCAGACTGACGGTCTTGGTGGAGTTGTCCCACTGCAGGTCGTAGATGGCGTCCGTGCTGGGAGTGTTGGTGTCGGCGTTGCTCAGATAAAGCTGCTTTGTCTCGGCATCGAAGGTGAGGCCCGCGGCATCGCCGCCTTCGCTGTTCTGGCCGGCGAAGGTAAATGTGACGCCGGCCGGCAACGTGATCTTAGTGGCCGTCTGGTTGGCGCCGCCCGACGCCGACACCCACCACAAGGCATTGTTGGCGGAATTGGCGACATCGGTGGATTCGAAGAAAACGATGCCGTCGGCAACGTCGACGGCGAGGCCGACGAGATTGCCGTGCGCACCGATGCTGCTGCCGGGTTGGCTGGCGACGGGAAACTGGCCGGCGCTGGCGCCGTTGCTGGTCAGCTCGGTCGCCGAAGTTGGGCTTGCGAGGTTGACGACATAAACGCCGTTTGTCGCGGCGAACGGCGAGGTGTTGTAACCGCCGTCGTCGTTGACATAGTAGAGAAGATTGTCGGTCGTATCGAGATAGAACGCGTTGGCGTTTACATAGGAAGAAATCTGGCTGGCGGTGAACAGGAAACCGCCATTGGTGGCGACCGGCGTGAGCGCGCCGTTTGAGGGATTGTACGTGAACTCCCTGACCCCGGTATTCGCAAGGGTCGTACCCCAGTCGCCGACATACAGCGTATCGGTATATGGGTTGATCGCTACCGCCTGGACGATGTCGTCGGTGTTCACACTCCCAGTGTCGACGCCGAACTCGGTCGTCGAGATCAGCGCGCCGGTGTTGAGATTGTGGACGCTGAAGGCGTCGTAGCTTCCATGGTCGCCGATGCCGACGCTGAACACGAGCCCGGCCGCGGTGTCGACCGCGACGGAGGTCTCGTTTCCGATGCCTCCGGGGCTGGCGCTGCTATCGAATCCGCCACCGGTATAGATTGTGTTGCGGTCCGTTGCATCGACATTGATGTCGCCGAGCTCAACGTCGTTGCCGTTGTTGATCCTGAAAAAGAGTTGGGCGGTCAGTGGGCCTGCGAGTTGTCCCTGGAATTTTGCCTGAGCCTCGGCGGTGAAAGGAACATTCGGCGCCGCCGGCGCCGGCCCGGCCGAGGCATCGAGCGCCCAGTTTTCGCCGCTTGCGGTCAGTCCGATATCGTGCGTCGCGGCCTCGACCTGCACGCCGCCGGCCAGCGCGGAAAAATCGTTGATGAATTGCTGTCCGGTCGAACCGAGCGCGACGTCGCAGCCGAAGAGTTGGATGGCGCCGCCGGAGCCGAGCGACGCGCCGATCGCTGCCAGCGCGTTGGCGCTGTTCGCGAGATTGGCGGTGCTGATGAGGGAAGAGCCGAGCTCGATCTCGCCGCTCTCGCCGTGCGAGACGATCGAGATCGACGTGAGGCCGGTCAGATTGTTCGCGGCAAGAATGTTGGCGATCTGCTGGAGGCCGTCGCTCGACGGATCGATCACAAAGGCCTGAGTGCCCGGCGCGAGACCATCAAGCAAATCTTGAATGTCGGGTACGCCGGCATCAATGAAGACGACTTGTTGCGGATTGTCGTTCGTCGCCACGATCAAGCTCCCTCTATGCAGTGGGGCATTGAGCGCGACGGAATGTTGTATCCCTACACGGACGGACACACCGCATTCGACACGAACTCACATACCCACGATCACAAAGGAGTCTCGCCACCATCGAGTGTCGGTCTCAGCGTTTCCGGATCGCGTGTCCGACCGATCAACTCGAGGTTGAAGAGCCCCCATTAAGATACTATTAAGCCTATATGGCTCGCCTATGACGTGCAAGCAAAACGGGCAATCGCCACATTCTTAAATGGCAAAATATGACGAGTGACAGCCTCGCCTTGGCGCCCGGCGACATTCGTTCTTCAACTGCCGGTTCCATACCTCAATCGTCTGGTCCTTGCCGCGCCGCCATCCTGAATTGGCACGTTCTATCCGTTTGGTTTCCGGCAGCGGCCGACCAGCATTGAAGGGCATGCCGCACCGCCACGGTCGGGTTCCGCAGATCGGAACAAACCGATGTATCATCGCGCATGACGCCGAAAGAACAAAACGCCGAATATGCGGCCCTTATAAAGACCGCCAACGAGCACCACCAGGCGAAGCGTCATGCCGAATGCGAGGCGGCGCTGCGCCGCGCGCTGATCATCAATCCTTCGAACCGCAGCGCGTGGCACGTGCTTGCGCTGACCCGATACGCGCTCGGCGACAAGACTGAAGCGATCAAGCTCATGGACAAGGCGCTCGTGCTTGCGCCGTTCTCCGCCGTCTATCTGCGCGACCTTGGCATGATGCTTTACGGCGCCGGGCGGCTTGAGGAAGCGCTCGCGGTCTCCCGCCGGGCGCTCGCCATCAAGCCCGACGACGCGGTGATCGCCAATGGCATCGGCGGGATCCTTGCGGATTTGGACCGGCCGGCCGAGGCAGTCGCCGCGTTTCGTCGCGCCGTGGAACTCAAACCGGATTACGCCGAGGCGGACTCCAATTTAGGTCACGTGTTGCGCGCCGCCGGCCGTCCGGCGGAAGCGGAGGCCGCATGTCGTCGTGCGATCGCGTTCGCTCCCAATATGGCCGCCGCGCACGTCAATCTCGGCCTCGCGCTGCAGGACCTCGGCCGGTTGGACGAAGCGCTCGCAAGTTTTCGTCAAGCGAGCGCGCTTGACCCCGGCTACGCCATGGCCAAGCTCTGCGAAGGAACTTTGCTCCTCCTGCGCGGCGAGCTCGCCGCCGGCTGGGAAAAGTACGAAGCGCGCTGGCATACGGGCGACTTACCGCCGCGTGATTTTACCCAGCCGCAATGGCGCGGCGAGCCGCTCGCCGGCAAGACCATCCTGCTGCACGCCGAGCAAGGTTTCGGCGACAGCATCCAATTCCTCCGCTACGTGCCGCTGGTCATTGCGTGTGGCGGCAAGGTGATCCTGGAAATCCAGAAGCCGCTGATGCCGCTTACCGCCCGCATTGCCGGCGTCGACGTGGTGGCAAGCGGCGAGCCATTGCCAGGTTTTGACGTGCAATGCCCGTTATTGTCACTGCCCCTCGCTTTCAAGACGACTCTCGAGACGATTCCGAGCCCAACATCATATCTGTCGCCACCGCCCGAGCGGATCGCCCATTGGCGCACGCGTGTTGCCGGCGCCCGAGGCCTCAAGGTGGGGATTGCGTGGGCGGGAAACGCGATACAACGCAATGACCGCAACCGATCTATCCCGATCGAACATCTCAAGCCGCTGCGCGGGGTCGACGGTGTGCGATTCTTTTCTTTGCAAGTGGGGCCACGCGCGATGGAGCTCGCTGCGATCGAATCTGGAGCCATCGTCGACCTCTCGGGGGAGTTGACCGACTTCGGCGAGACCGCAGCCGTCATCGCAAATCTCGACTTGGTAATCGCCGCCGATACGGGCGTTGCCCATCTCGCCGGGGCGCTCGGCAAGCCGGTATGGACTATCCTGTCGTCCTCAGCCGACTGGCGCTGGCTGCTCGCGCGGCCAGACAGCCCCTGGTACGGCTCAATGCGGCTCTACCGACAGAGCGCGCCAGGTGTTTGGGACGATGGCGTGACGCGCGTCGCGGCCGACCTGCGCGTCGCGGCCGCGCACGGCCGCGATCGGATATGACGCACATCTCGTCACAATGCGCCGAGGCTGCGCCACAGCGGCATTTGCTCTTCAAATACCGACTTCAGGCGTTCGGCCAGAAAGGCCAGCGCCTCGCCGTCGTCTTCGATTGGTACGTTCTCTCGATGCGGTCTCTGGTCGCGGATGGCGAGCATTGATAGGACGTGTCGCGCTGCCCCGGCGGGTTTCACATGACCGTCGGACAGGGCTGTCAGCGCGAGCAAGCCGAACTCGTCGACCGGTACTCCAGTCCGGGCGATCGGTGCGGCGAGGTGACCATAGAGCCGTCCGGTACGCGCGCGCGCTATTACCACGCGATTGAAGCGTCGGGCCGGCTCGACGTCCGGCGTGTCATTGTTCGGCAGCGGCAAAACCTGTCCCGAGTGAATAAGAAGCGCGAGGCAATCGACCAGCAAATCCACTCTGCTTTGGCCGAAGGCCGGCAGGGCCATCAGTTCATCGAAGCTTGCTATCCCTCGTGCCAACACGTCGGCTACCGCTGCATGGAATTCCGGTTTCAGAGTGATGTCGCCCACGGGGCCGAGGAATTGCAATGTCAGTCGTGCGCGAGGCACGGCGAGAGCAAAACTTAAGCCCGACAACATGCGCCGCCGTTGTTCCGGCGATAGTTCGTTCGTTCCGCGACAATAGATGTCGCGGCGGAACTTCCTGTTTGCCGCAAAGTCGCGCACCGTTTCCCGCAATATAGGATCGTCGATTTGCGGAATGAGCGGCTTTACGGTTTCGGGGGCTGCATAGTCATCGAAGTTATCGAGCAGCGCAGCCGACGCCGTGTAGGACAGGCCGGCCGGCGCAAGCAGCGCAGCCACCTCGGAAAACTGCGGAAGTTCGGCGCGCTCGACCAAATATTCGTGCGCGAGATAGGCGCGGTCCATTTTGAGCATGGCTTCGACATGATGCGTCGCCATGGGGTTCATGACGAAATAGCCCGCGTTATGCCGCCAAAGCTTGCCGATCAAATCCAGCGCAAGCTTGATTTGATCTTCTGAACTGCCCGGGGTGCGGCGCTTGACTTCCGTCATCAGGTGCCGGATCGGCGCCAAGGGCGCCCATCCCGGCATGCAATTGTATGAGACATAGGCGACGCCGTTTGGCCGCAGCCGCCGCTCAAGATTTAAGACCACGGCGCGTTGGCTCGCGGCATCGATCCAACTGACAATGCCATGCAAGATAACAACGTCGACGTCATTCTCGCCCCGATCGGCGGCTTGCTCGAAACTCATCTGTGAGACGGCGAGATTGGTGAGGCCCGCATCCTCGATGAGGCCGCGCGCGTGCGCGACGTGCCCGGCGTTGAAGTCGCAGCCTTCAAAAGCGATGTCGGGATTTGCCGCCGCCAACAGCGCCAAGCCGAAACCCTGGCCAAAACCAAGTTCCAGTACACGGCGCGGCCGCGACGCCAAGCCAGGCGCCCGACCGCGGCAAAGCGCGGCGAATGCCATATAGGCCGGCGCGGTTTCTGGATAGAAACCGGCGGTATAGGGGATATCGGCGACGTAACCGCCGGATTGATTCATGGAGGGGGTCCGGTTGGAGCGGCGTAGCGATCAGAGCTAAGCTGTTTTTCGCTGCTGCGTCTTGGCGGCCATGCGGCATGCGCGCAAGGCCGCATGCGATATTCTACTTCATTTCTCGGTACAATTCACTGATGTTGTCTGGTTGAACTTCCCTTCATAGGGGTGTACCCTCGGGGGTAATAAATCCGAAGAAGTACAATCGGGGGGAATTTAATGTCTAATCCATTCGTCGGCGAAATCCGGATGTTCGGCGGAAATTTCGCGCCGGCGGGCTGGGCCTTCTGCAATGGAGCGATCCTTCCGATTTCGGAAAACGAGACGCTCTTTAATCTGATCGGCACGACTTACGGTGGCGACGGTCAGTCGACTTTCGCGTTGCCCAATCTGCAAAGCCGCATTCCCCTCCATGTCGGACCAGGGTTTGTGCAAGCGCAAACCGGCGGCGAAGAGAGCGTCACGCTGACGACCAATCAAATTCCTTCGCACAATCACCTGGTTCAAACCGCCACCGGTTCGGCCGCCCCCAAGTCCACTCCGGGCGGCAATGTCGTCGCCGACCAAAATCTTCCGTCGCCGCCAAATCCCTCGCCGTTCATCTATGCCGGCTTCGTCAACGACGCCAATCAGCGTGCGCTTGGACCCAAAACCATCCAGGCTGCGGGCAGCAGCCAGCCACACGACAACATGGTGCCGTTCCTGGTTGTCAACTTCATCATCTCGCTGTTCGGGATCTTCCCCTCGCAGACTTAGGCACCGCCAAACCGCGTCTCGTTCTTCGGAGCACCCCATGTCGAACCCGTTTCTTGCGGAAATCCGCATCTTCGCCGGCAATTTCGCCCCCACCGGATGGGCGCAGTGCAACGGACAGCTCTTGCCGATATCGCAAAACACGGCGTTGTTCTCGCTGCTAGGCACCACGTACGGAGGCGACGGCAAATCCAACTTTGCGCTGCCTAACCTGCAGGGCTCCGCGCCAATGCAGCAGGGTCAGGGACCGGGTCTCTCGCTGCGCGATCTTGGCGAAACCGGCGGTGAACAGACAGTCACGCTGCTGCAAACCGAGTTGCCGTCGCATGGTCACACCTTGTCGGCAACCACCACGACCGGCACCACCGCGACTTCGTCAAACAATCAGCTCGCGCTCGCTACCGCCGGCGGCGGTAAACAAGGTGGCGCGAATGTCGTGAATTACTACAGCAGTAATATCAATCAGGCCACGACCAACCTTTCCGGTAACGGGCTGTCGGTGAACGGCGGCGGCCTGCCGCACAACAACATGATGCCCTTTCTTGGCCTTACCTTCATCATCGCCATGCAGGGCGTCTTTCCGCCGCGCAGTTGAGATAAGGAAACACGGCTATGTCCGAACCATTCCTCGGTGAGCTGAAGATCATTTCTTGGAACTTCCCGCCGAAGGGCTGGGCGTTCTGCAACGGCCAGCTTCTGCCCATCAATCAGAACCAGGCGCTGTTCTCGATCCTGGGAACGACCTATGGCGGCGATGGCAGAGTAAACTTCGGGCTGCCGAATCTGCAGGGCCGCATGCCCGTCCATGTCGGCAACGGCATCAGCCTGGGACAATTGGGCGGCGAGACCGCCCATACAATCAATATCTCCGAGATGGCAGCCCATACGCATACCTTGGCCGCCGATGGCACCACGGCGGCTAGCAGCAATAGCAACACGCCCGATCCGGCCGCGGGCAAAGTGCTGGGGCAATCTGGCGGGTTAGGCGGCAGTCCGCCGGTGGCGTTTGGGGCCAACGTCTACAGTTCAGCCGCTCCCACTGCGACGCTCAATCCGGCGGTTGTCTCCAATATGGGCGGCAGTCAGCCGCACGACAACATGTCGCCCTATCTGGTGCTCAACGTCATCATCGCGTTGCAGGGCATATTCCCATCGCAAAATTGATCCAGCCGTTCAGTTGAACACGGCCTGATAATTCTGCCGGTCGCGCTGCGGCGTGTGGACCGGCATCACGTAGAGCTTGAACGAAGGCCCGCCTTCGATTTGAAACGCATGAAATCCCTCCGGCAGAACGGCGCCGGGAGGGCCGCGGAACAGCACCGTGAAAGGTTGGCGTGGCGTGATCTTCTTTTCCCGATCCTCCAGCCGGCGCATGTCGACCGCGGTGAGTATCAAGGCATGCGGCCATCCTTCGACATGCACGACCTGATTGACGTGAGGAAGGAAATATTCCGGCGCCAGCGTTTCTGTCATGGCTCACGGCTCCCCGCGACTGATACGCGCTAGGCCGGCTTCTGTTGGGGCGGTGCCTGTTTTGTGATTTGGCCGGCCTCGGTCATTGCCGCCACGGTTTTTTGCAATCGGTTGAATAGAGCAGCGACCCCCGGCGCTGTGAGCACAAGGCGGCATACCGGATGTCGCTTTGCTTCCGCATCGGCCGCGGTCGGAACATCCGGATACCGCGTCACGCAAAGCTCGATGCGCAGCGTCTGGCCGTCCCAGACCATGCTGTGGACGGAGTTGGCAAAAGTCTCCGAAAGGTCGGGTGCATCGACATGCCGGATCGGCATCGTTTGCTGGTTTTGCGTCATCGTGTGTCCCTTCGATTGGGATGAGGTCATCTTGCGTTGCGTTGTGGGCCCGTAAATTTCAGTCTTAGGTTATAATACCAAAATGCGAAACCCCCGCCGCAAGACTGAGATTCTTGATGACGGATGTCGTTGAAATCCTGTCTCCGCTCGGCAAGCTGACCTTGCGTCCCGAGCGCGACGAGGATCGGGATTTCCGTTACCGGTTGTTCTGCGATTTACGCCAGCCCGAGCTTGCGCTTGTGCTTCCGCCCGCGGCCTTCGACCAGATCATGCGGCTCCAGTTTCAGGCGCAGACCGCGAGCTATAAAAACGATTTTCCGGCTGCGCAGTTCGACATCATCGAACTTGATCACCGCCCGCTCGGACGCATCGTGGTCGATCGTCCCGGCCATATGATCTATATCGTCGATCAGGCCATTGTCCCGGAACAGCGCAATAAGGGCATCGGCACCACGATCATGCGTGCGCTGATGCATGAAGCGGCCGCCGCCGGGTTGCCGGTGCGGCTCAAGGTGGCGTCGCAAAACGATCCATCGATGCGGCTTTATGAACGCCTCGGCTTCGTTTCGATTGGAGCCACGCCGCTTTACATCGAGATGGAATGGCGCGCGTTGGCGAGCGAGGCGACCGATGTCGCGGCCGCCGCCGCACCGGCGAACGACGCCGCCGCCGAAACCGCGGCGCGCAAGTTGTTGGAGCAAAAGCGGTACGACGAGGCCGAGGAGGCCCTGCACACGCTCGCCGCCCGCGCGCCGAATCGTCCTTTGACGTGGTTCATGCTCGGGCGCATCCGGCACGCGCGCGGCGATCTCGACGCGGCGATCGATTTCCTGCGCAAAGCCGTCGCGCTCGAGCCCCGCTTGACGCCGGCGCACAGCGACCTCGGCATTTTCCTGCAAGGTCAGGGCCGGCTCGACGAGGCGGAGGCCTGCTTCCGCCGCGCGCTGGCGCTTGACCCGCGTTTCGCCGAGGCCATGAGCAATCTCGGCGCCGTGCTGGCCGAGCGCGGCCGTCTTGAGGAAGCCAGCGGCTGGTATCGCCGCGCCATCGGCGAGCGCGGCGATTTCGCCGACGCGCACAATAATCTCGGCGCGGCGCTGTCGAAGCTCGATCGTTCGTCGGAGGCGGAGGCGTTGCACCGCCGCGCGCTCGCGCTCAAGCCGGATTTCGCCGACGCGCACTACAATCTCGGCGTCGCGCTGCAAGAGCAGGGCCGCTTCGACGAAGCGCTTGCGAGCTATACCCAGGCCGTCAAGCTCAAGCCGGAGATGGTCGACCCTCGCTGGAACAGGGCCCTCCTGCTGCTGCTGATGGGCGACTACGCCGAGGGCTGGCGCGAACACGAATGGCGCTGGCGGCGCAAGCAGCAGCCGCCGCGCCGTTTTCCGCAGCCGCTCTGGGGCGGCGAAGCCGCCGCCGGACGCGCTATCCTGCTTCACGCCGAACAGGGTATCGGCGATGCGCTTCAGTTCCTGCGCTATGTGCCGCTGGTTGCGGCGCGTGCCGGAAGCGTGATCGTGCAGGTGCAGCGTCCGCTCTATCGCCTGGCGGCTGCCACGCTCGGCGGCCGCGCACAGGTGATTGCCGAGGGCGATACGCTGCCGGCCTTCGACCTGCATTGCCCGCTGCTGTCTTTACCGCTTGCATTCGGAACCACGGTTGAAACGATCCCGGCCGCGCTGCCCTATGCCGTTGATGCCGCCGCGGCGGCGCGCTGGCGGGCGCGGATCGGCGACGGCGAGTTCAAGGCGGGCCTTGTCTGGGCGGGCAATCCGCAACACAAGAACGACCGCAATCGCTCCGTGGCGATCGAGCGGCTGCGGCCGCTGTTCGGCGTGCCCGGCGTGACATGGTTTTCGTTGCAAGTTGGCGCGCGCGCCGGCGATCTCGCGCGCCTGCCCGCCGGCACCCTGACGGACCTGTCGGACGGGCTCACCGACTTCGCGGAAACCGCCGCGGCGATCGCCAATCTCGATGTGGTGATCGCGGCCGACACGGCAGCGGCGCATCTTGCCGGCTCGCTCGGCAAGCCGGTCTGGATCATGCTGCCTTACGTGCCGGATTGGCGCTGGCTGCTCGGGCGCGACGACAGCCCCTGGTATCCGAGCGCGCGGCTGTTCCGGCAGCCGGCGCGTGGCGATTGGGAGAATGTTATCTCGCGCGTCGCCGCCGTATTCAAAACCGGGCCTAAGTCAGCCTTGCTATGATCGCGTCCATGCGGGCAAGAAACACGCCGGCGCCAAATTGCTTGCTATCCTCGACCGCGGTCATTGACATGCATTCCATGCGAGCGGCGTTTGACGCGAGATATCTGGTATGATGAATCAGTTCGTCCTTGCTGGTCCATAAGTATCCGTTGACGCCCGGTCTGATGCTTTCTCGGGGCCCTCCGCCGTCAAATGCGAGAGGAATTGCGCCGGCGGACATGGCTTCGATGATCGACATACCGAAGTGTTCCTGCTTGCTCGGCCGATCATCCTCGCGGAATCCAAATCCCGTGGCATGCCAATATATCGAGGCATTGCGATACTCCTGCCGAAGCAGATCGAAACTGAGGCCGGTGAGAATTTGGACCGGATAGCGCTCGCTCGCGACCCTTAGATGCTCCACAAAAGCTTGATCGCCTGGCGAACCTCCAACGTTGCCTACCAGGCGCAATTGCCAGCCTTGCTCAAATTCGTCCACCAGCTTGCGAAAAGCATCGACGAGAACATCCTGGCGTTTGTGATGACTGCTTGGATTGTCTTCAAAAAATCGCGCGACATTCAGTATGATTTTTTCTTTTTTTGAGCCCCCGCCAACGAATTCACAAGCCGAGTATACGACCTTGGACGTGTATCCCCATTTTTTGCGAAGCCACTTCGCGGTGAAATTTGAGTTGGCGGTGATTACATCATAACTGCTCAGATCAAATTTTTCGCCTTCCGGGAACATGCACATATAGATCCCGACCGGCGCAATGCACGGCAGCTGGCTACCATGCGAGTTGTTTATAAATATGTCGGGACGGGCCCTTGCGATTTCTGCAAGGGGATCTTTCTGGTCAAGTTCAACGACCATCACTTTCGATAGATCGATTCCGAAGATTTCCCTGATTGCGCCCTTATTGAGCGGCGAATGAACAAAAAGTGTAACATCATGCCAGTGGCAGAGATGCGCAGCCAACAATGCGGAACGTCTCTCCCCCCCGCCAAGGGTGGCAAAGTGGAGATTGTATATCGCGACCTTCACGTTGAGCTCAAACCGGTGTTCAGTTGCGGCCGCATAGTGCACAAATCTGATCAATGGTCACATTGAACGGATGGCCGGGCCGCCCAGCCTACGCCAACAAAAACAATTGGTTACAGCCACAAACTGCCGGTTGTGATCGCTAATGCTAGCCGCGCCCGCTTATCACTTGGATTGCCTTTTTTCTGTTCATTTGTTGCGAAAATGATACAACCATGCTCGCCATATCATGTATTAGATTTGGTACTCCGGTTCGCAACGACCGACGTGAAGGGGCCCCAGATGAAAAGAACGTCCGCCGTTCTTGCGGCGATTGTTGCGTTGGGTTTTGCGAGTTCGGCTGGTGCCGCGGACATGCCGGCCAGGATGCCGGCAAAAGCGCCGATCGCGCCGGCTCCCTACGTTTGGAATTGGACCGGATTTTACGTCGGCATCAACGGCGGTGGCGGCTGGGCCCGCACAAGCCAGACCGACGCAACCGGCACTACGACCGGCGGCTATCGCCAAAGCGGCGGCCTCATTGGCGGCACCGTCGGCTACAACTGGCAGATGGCCAATTGGGTTCTCGGCCTTGAGGCCGATTGGGACTGGGCCAATATCAATGCCACCGTCACCCTCCCGGTTTGCACCGGCGGCACCTGTTTCACCAATCTCAGTTCGATTGGCACTGTGCGGCCGCGACTTGGTTACGCTTGGGATCGCTGGCTGGTCTACGCCACTGGCGGCTTGGCCTGGGCCGACATCCACGTGGGCCAAAATAGCTGCCCCGCGACCTTTTGCGGCTCGCAGACCGAAGCAGGCTGGACCTTCGGTGGTGGCGTCGAAGCTTTCGTGATGCCGAAGTGGACGGTGAAACTCGAATACCTCTATGCCGATTTCGGCAATCATGTTTATTACAATCCGGGCTCCGCAGTCAGCGCGACTGAAAAAGTCAACATCTTCCGCGGCGGCGTCAACTATCACTTCTGATCGGATCCGCGATCCAAAGCAAAAGCCTCGGGCATCCCCCGGAGCTTTTCGTTTTTAGGCGCGATCCACTTCGGGAAACCGGAACGCAAAACTGGTGCGCCTGAGACGATTTCGAACGTCCGACCTTTGCCTTCGGAGGGCAACGCTCTATCCAGCTGAGCTACGGGCGCCTGTGCGTGGGTTTTCAGGTAGTCTCCACAGGTCACCCAAAGCTGAGATTTTGCGAAGTTCCCCCTAAAATTCCCTATTAGCAGGGAAAATGGTGGGAGCGGGAGGCTGGTGCACCGTGTCGCCAGCCAATCCCGCTTAAACCTCTGAAGGGAAAAACCATGGATTCACGGTGCCACCATTTACGATGGGGGGCGGGGGCCTTTTGACGGTGACCGCGCGAATCAACCTGGCCTGGCCTCCTGTCCAGATGCGCCATGATTGCGGAATAGCTATTGCTGGATTGCGGCTCGGGACGGCGGCCCGATGCTGGCTCGCTGGAACCCAAATTTGGCCGGCGTCATGCCGGCCTTTATTGCCTGGTCACCGTGGCCGTCGGCATCTCGTGAAACGTTTGTCTCGACGATTGTCACGTTTGTTTGGGGAAAGTTCCCTACGACCCCGACTTCATTTTTTGCATAAGTAAAACGTTGCAGATTGCCCAAAGCAGCGTTTCAGAATGGGGTGTGTAACGGGGGGAGATCGACAAAAAAGGCCCTACAGTGAAAATGAGGGCACCCCTAGCTAAGTGAAAACAAAAATGCCTGCTTTTCGGGTCCCAGCGTGGGTGAAGTGTCGCTGGCGATCCGGTTTTTGTCAGCACAGTGTGAGAGCTAGGCCGCGTACGAAGAGGGGGTGACTTGGAACGGGGCGCATGGCCCCCTCTGTCGATAAAAGCTGCTGGATTACTTCGGTCGGTCGCGCACCCAATCGCGCGCATCACGGAGCCAGAAGAGTAGGTCTCCGTATTTGATGGCAACGCCTTCAATCTCGGCCTGCTCCAGCCACTGATCGGTAAGCTTTTCGAGTTGCGCGTCGGTTGTGTCCGCGTCGATATCACCACTGGCAACGACGGCGTCACGAGCCCAATCCGCGGCGGTCATGGTCCGGTAGAAAATTGACATAGCTCTCTCCGTGGTTATTCCCAGTCGCCGCGAACATCGCGGCGGCTCTCATCCTCGATAAATTGCAGGAGCTAATTTTGAGAACCGCGTTATCGCGGAGGTGGTTAACCCATTCGAGAGGTGCCTTAGCCGCGCGAACGCGGTGCATTCCGCGCCACCGCTTCGGAACCCCTGATTCTCGCCGGCTCATATCTAGATCTCCACGTCATTGCTGATCATCATCACCGCCGGGCGCCCTTGGCCGGAGCCGGTGTGTCACCTCCGCGATGCCGCGGCTGATGAACGCCCCGTCATGGCCTCCCTCTGCTTTGAGCCGACCGACGATTATGTTGCGGCCGACCATCGCCACGCCAATGGCGTCGAAAGCGTCTTGCGCGACGTCGGCTTCCGACGGCAGGCCGCAGCCGCCCGGCAACCCATCTAAGTCCCGCGACCATGTGTCGTCGCCGCGCTGTCGGATTGAAACGTCAATGCGACGTACGCGGCTGATGATGTCTTCGTCGATTTCGCTCATCACGCGGACTCCATTTCGCTGGCGAATTCCGTCATCGCTCTGGCGTATTCGCGGGTGTCGTCGCGGTCGCTTGTGCACAAGTCGGCTGACCCCATGATCGCGACCTTATCTAGAAACTCGGCGGCTTTTTTGACCGAGGTTCCGTCGAGGCGGGCCACTTCGTTCGAGCCGATCTCCGAGCTCGGGATATTTAGCGTGTGGCACGCACGCGCTGGCTGCTCCGGCTGCGGAACCATGCAACGCGCGATGTTGGTGAGAGTGAAGTAAACGGCCGCCAGGCCGGCGCGGTATTGGGGCATCACGCAGGCTCCAGTGCGTTTTTGTTTCCCCACGCCGCGAGTGCGGCGTACACGTTTGGGGCATACCTTTCGATCTGCTCGAAAATCCGCCGGCCGTTTGGAAGCGCCATGAGGCGGCGATGGAATTCCGCGCCGTCGCCGGCGAAGTCGACGAGGTTGCCGTTCACCGACCGGTCGCGCACCATCACCATGCCATTGAATGTGAACCATTCCGGCGCCTTTGCGACTTCCATGCCCACCTTGGGCGCGATCGCGCGCCAGATGTCGCACCATGAGTAGGCGCCGACGAACGCGCCGACCGGCAGTTGGAAGGTTTTGTCGAGGATCATCTCGCGGGCGTATGCGAGGAATTCGATCGGGTTGTCCGGACCGACGATGGCGATCGCGTTCTTGGGCATGAATTTAGTCGCAAACATCATGGCGCTACCTCGCGCACGAACTCGCCGTGGCGGCGCGTCAGCTTCGGCGGCGCCAGAACTCCGCATGGCGTCGCGCAGCATCTTGACGACTTCGTCCTTGGGGACGGTTTCGTAGCGGCGAGCGGCGGACAGAGGCCGGCGGCGGAACTCCGGCTGGTCGCACGGGCCGTGGGGCTCGTAGCCCAAGGTGGCGGCGACGACCCCGATGTAGATGGTCTCGAGTTCACAATGGATCGCCCGGTTCATCGCCGTCTCGTTGAGACCGATGTGCCGGCCAAGCGTGGCCTGGTCGATGTAGTTCTCGCGCAGCGCCCGGCCGAGCGCGAGTTTCATCGCGCGCGGCGTCCACTGGCGCCGGGCGGCGAGCACGGCGCGGAGGATCGGCCTGTATCGGCGCTTCGGTGGCGGACGCGTGTCGTCCTCGGGGACGACCAGCGTCTGGTTGCGGGGGCTGCAGCCGGCCGCCCAGCGGCGGCCGTCGGGTCTGACGGTTGCATAAATGCAGGACATCGGGTGCGTTCCTTGTCCGGGTTTGAATCAAAAAGCCCAGCATTTCCAAAGCTTTCCCAATAACGACGCTACCGTTAGGCGTCTGTTAACACATCCAAGCCCACTATTCAACGTTGTTGCCAGACAGGCATGTAGAGAACCCAATGCAGAACTTCAACCAGCAGAACTTCACCTACGGCGCCCTGGCCGGAATCGAAACGACGATCGGCGTCGTGGCCGCGTCGACCCCGGCGGTTGCCGACATCATCGACCGGCAACGCCTGATCGACCACGCCGTGATGCAGGCCCGTCTCGCCCGCGCGCGGTCGGCGCTCGCGCGCCGCCGGCTGCAGGCCCAGATCGCCGACGCCGACGCGAGCGCGGCGCTGCGCTATGCGGCGAGCCGTCAGTGAGGAGCGGCGGCGCTGGGCTCAGGCTCGACATGTTCGATCGCTGTCGGGACCTCGATCTCCCGATAGTCGACCGGCGCAGGTTCGGCGCGCGGCCTGCGCCGCAGTTCGGGCTGCTGCGGGGCGAGCCATCGGCGCGTCGCCAGGGCGGTGCCGACCGGGGGCAGATCCGGAAACAATTGTGTGCCGGCGACATGCGCGGCCAACAGGCCGCCCTGGTCGGCGTTGGCGATCCGCATGGCGTGGCCGGCATCGAGTTCGGCGAGCCAGCCCGCGAGCCGGCCGGCCGGAATATCGAAAACGTGACCGTTGAGCTTGGCCACAGCCCAACTCTTGGCGATCGTGGCCTCCTCGACGCGCGCGACCTGCGCCGTGGCGACGCCGATCTCGGCGAACTCGCCGTTGTCGCCGGCGGGTGGCAGGGTCGGCTGCCGGAAGCAGAGCTCGGACAGCGCCCGCAGAAAGAGCGCGAATATGCTGAAGGCGCCGCTGAGCGTGCGGCCGGCCGCCGCGAGAATGCCAGCGATGAACGAAAGGAAGGAACGCATCGGGAGATCTCCATGGGTGAATTTCGCTCACCATGGGGGACGACCCTGCAAGCCGCAAACTTGAAAAAATACGTACCAAGCGGCATCCTCATTCCGGCGAGGAAATCCAGATGCTAATCGACTTCGGCGCGGTGAAGACGTTTTCGACTGCGCGCGGCTGCGACGTGACGCGCCGCGGGCGGCTTGCCTGCGAGATGACCGGGCCGGGCGGCACGACGGCGATGTGCACGTCGGCCGACGCCGAGGGGAAAACCTGGGACGTCCTCGAAGTGTTCCGGGCGTGCCACCGTGCGCGAGCAGAAGCCGAAGGTCGGCGCCGTCCGGGCGCGGTCGAGCCGCCGGCAGGACTCGACATCGAGTGGCACGGATTGAGGGAGGACGTGATCGCGGCGGCGATGGCCGCCGACGGCATCTGGCCCTACCGGTCGGGCCGGCGGTCGAACGCGCTCGATGCCCTGCTCGCCGCCGAGGCGCGCGGCGGTTTCATCCCAACCGCCGACAGCAACCCCAAGGTTAAGATGGCGGCGCGTGCCGTGATCGACGCCGGTCTTGCGGACCACATCGTCGGGCCTCGCGGCGGCCTGTATGTCGCCATCAGGTGGACGCCGGCGGCGCGCCGCGCCGTCGTTCTGGCGCCCGGCGACGAGGACGCGATCGCGGCGGCGATGGCGGCTGGCAAGTAGAACGTTGCAGATCGCCCAAAGCGGCGTTTCAATCAATATGGGTTATGTAATGGGGGAGACCGCCAAAAGCGGTTCGCGCGCCAAAATCGCGCAAGTGGATCGCGCAAGAACACCGGCGCACGAAGCCGACGGAGCGGACAGGGGACGCCAAAGTCAGGGGGCCCCGGCAGGGAACTGGAAGACAGCGACGAAAGGCGGCAAGCTGGTTGGGGCAGCCGGCGCCAGAAGGCCGGAGAGCGGCGCTGGGCGGCTCGCAGCCATGAGAATGAGAGAGCGCGGCCGTCATTGGAAATCGGCGTGCCCTCTCAAGATTGGTTATGGCTGGGCGGAGTGCCACGCGCGAAGCCGCGGGATTCGTTCTTATTGGTGCAGTCACCTTGGACAACTCGTAGCCCGTGTTTCGTCGGCACGGCGTGCGGCTCTGTTGCACGGAGGTGACCAGCCTGTATTCGCTCAATCGCCATCCAGCCGATATCAGTCGTAACTCTGCCAAAGCTACTCCTGCGCCTCATCGTCGCACCGCGCGTTGCGAGCCTCGTGCACAAATTTCCACGCTGCACCGATCACACGTCCCGCGCCGGGAAGCCTGCAAATCTTACGTCGTCACTTTTCCCGCAGCCTTAATTCTCGCGAACCGATGAGCGTGCCGGTGTCGTCGAACTCGTTCGTCAGCTTGGCGCGGACAATGTCGATGACGGCGATTTCCAGATACTGCGAGACCGTGCGGCGGTCCTTCGCCGCCAGAAAGTCGAGCGCGGCGCGCAAGTCGTCGCTCATGCGGAACGAGGCCCGGCTCGATCGCCAGATCCGGGGGACGTTGGGTGACGCCAGGGTTTTCTTAATCATGACCCCAAGGGTTTGTTGCCAGATGTTGAACAATGTGGCCTAT
This sequence comes from uncultured Alphaproteobacteria bacterium, assembly GCA_963703875.1. Lineage (GTDB taxonomy): Bacteria > Pseudomonadota > Alphaproteobacteria > Rhizobiales > Xanthobacteraceae > Pseudolabrys. The sequence goes on along the minus strand of CAVPFZ010000006.1, from coordinate 743,311 downwards.
TACGGCCCCGAAGCGCCTATGAGGCGCCCATGTAACCGTGAGTTGATCAATGATGGCAACCCCCGGAAAACAGAAGCCGGATCCCGAACTGGAGGCCCTGCAGAAACGCTACTGGGCGTGGCATGCCGACCGCGTCGCCGAGGACCGGGGCGAAACCGCCAGAGTGCCGGCCGAATTCGATCGACTGAACACTCGATGGCCCTGATCCTCGTCGATGTGGTGATTGCACGATGCGGGACGTCGGTGCAGCCGCCGGCCGACGAACTGGCGAAGGCGCCGGTGCTCGACGACTGGCGGTTTCCCAAGGATCTCGACGGCCTCGACGGCATGAAGGTCGGCGAACAGGTCTTTGCTGTCGGGAATCTAAGCGGCAGTCCGATATTTGAGCCCGGAATGCGCCTCGCCACCTCTCACATCTCGGCCATCGACACCGACCACAAATGGATCCGGTGCGTCGACGGAAACCTGTACCGCCTCGGATGCCGGCATGAACAGAACGCACTGATCCTGCGCGCCGCATCCATGAAGGCGGCCACGCTGGCGTACCGCTGCCTCGAAGACGAAACCGGTAGGCATACGCTGGACGGGGAGACGCTGGAACTGCTGAACGACGTGACAATCTCCGTCACCACCGGCACGCCGGAACAGGTGCGTGACGACGCCCAGGTGTTCGTCGATGCGATGCTGGCGGCCGGCCGGACGGAAGTGGCGAATGCGTGGCGGCTGCTCGCCACCTGCGGCGACAAGCAGTCGTGTGGTGCGATCAGAAGAAAAATGGCCGACGGATTTGCCAACGGAAGTTCTCCAGAAGTGCTGACGATGATGGACGGATGGAGCATGCTGGCGGCCGGCAAGACGTTCGGGGTCGATATTACCGACATCGTCAAGGCCGCCCACACGATCGGAAAACTAGCTGCGGATGCCAGGCGGGCGCAGAACGACCCCTACAAGGGCGGCGAGGGAGCGGACATAAACGACGGTCTTCTGAGCGAAGTCCGCGTCGAGATCAAGGAGGATGCCGCCGGCGTCGTCGTCATCCCGGCGGTCGGCGGCTCGAAAGGATTCATGGGGCGGCAGGCCGGTCGTGGAGGAATTCAAAACCGTCACCGGGCGACGCATTCCTCTATGCGGAGTGCCGGCGCTCACGCCGGCGCGCAAGACACTGCTCGCTGAATTCCCCTATGCGGAACGTATCATCGACGTGCTGCTGTCTGATCTCGAAGCGCGCGACGACGTGCATTTCAGGCCCACCGTTGTCGTCGGAGCGCCCGGCTGCGGAAAAAGCAGGTTCATCAGGCGCCTGGGCGACGCGCTGGGCGTGCACATCGGGCGCTATGACGGATCGGGGGCGGAGGACAACGCGTTCGGCGGCACGGCCCGGCGGTGGTCGAGCGGAGAACCGTGCTGGCCGGTCAGCGTAATCCGCGCTGCCGACATCGCGAATCCCATTCTGCATGTCGACGAACTGGACAAGGCGGCGACCTCGCAGCGCAACGGTTCTTTGGCGTATGCGCTGCTTCCGATGCTCGAAGTCGAGACGGCAAAACGCTACCCAGACCCTTACATCCAGAGCGACATCGATATCAGCCATGTGTCGTTTTTGCTGACGGTGAACGACGACAGCGGACTGCCGACGCCATTGAAAGATCGTCTTCGAATCCTTCGCATGCCTTCGATGGGGCCGGAACACGTGCACGCGGTCGTCGACAGCATCGTCGCCGGAATTGCCAAAGAGCGCGGCGTCGATGTCGGCTGGTATCCATGGCTCGACGGCGACGAAATCGAGATCGCGCGCCGTCTGCTGGGCGACGGCTCGATCAGGCGGCTGCGGAGGATCGTGGAAAAACTGATCGCGGCACGCGACGGCCGGGCGGCGAGGCACTGATGACGATATTCGACGACATGGATGTTACCGATTGCCCGTTCCTGCATAGGTGGACGATCACCACCGGCGACGGCGGCCATCCGATCATCACCGGGCAATACAGTTTCCATGAAGGCATCGCCACCTGCATCGACGAGGTGTTCGTGATCGATCCCATGCTGCGCTGGGTCATTGGATCGCACGGCGGTTTCCGGCTGACCGGTGCGCGCCGGGCGGCGGAAGTCGCCGAGTACGGCGTCAACAGGAAGAGCCAGTGATGCTGCGGATCAAGGTCGAGACGATCGAAGACGGCGACGTGGCGGACACGGCGGAGATTACTTTAGTCCAGATGATGGACCTCGACACCACCCCGCGAGGCTACGGCGTCCACATCATGGAAGCCGGCCGGGGACGGTTCGGCTTCGTCAAAGCGCGCGACCGGGAACGGCGGCCTGTTGGTATCGCAGGCGCTGGCGCTCTACACGATTACGGTTATTTATCTTTATCTCGAGCGCATGCGGCAACGCCTTAGCCGGCGGCCGCGCGCGAATCACGTCCCAGCAGGCATTGCCGAGAACTAAGTATCGCTTCGGCGCTTAGGTCGGGTGGTTCGCTATTGAACCAAAGACATCGGCCCCGCTGAATTTCCATATTTGACAGATTACGGAACAGCCGCCCTGCCTCTCTCAGTTATTGCCAAGACGGACGTGTGGCCATCAGGAATTTTGGTTCCCGGCTAATGGCCCAAGCGCGCTCAACAACGGCCCGAGAAACTCTTCGTACGACCGCCAGCGGCCGACGGAACGGCCATAGATTGGCTGGCGCACCTGTGTGGCGCTTGCAGTCCGGATTGGACGTTCGGTTTCGTGGAACGCAAGGCTGCGATTGTCCCATGGCAATCCGCAATGACTGAGAATTCGCCGTGACTGGCCTTCCAGGTCCGCGACGACGTCCTCATAGCGCACGTCGAGAATGCGTCCAGCGGGCAGCACGTTGCGCCAATGCGCCATCAACTCCGCGTATTTGAGGTAATAACGCCCAAGCTCACCGAGGTCGTACGTGAAATCCTGCTCCGCAGCAAACAGCTTCGAATAGCACGATAAGCATGTGTCGCGCGGGTCGCGCACAACGTGGATAATGCGCGCGTCAGGTAGCGCCAAATGGATCAGTCCAAGAAACAAAAAGTTGGCTGGCATCTTGTCAGTGACGCGCTCCGCGCTCGGTGCTCGCTGGCGCTGTCGCTCGACATAAGCTTTGCCAAGCGCATGCAGTTGATCGGCCGTCAGCGCGGTTGCGTCATCCGGATAGCGAAAGGCATTGCCGCCAGTGCCCCGCAGCTGATCGACCAGCCAATTGAAGTCGGCCAGTTCGCCGGCGCCGTGAACGGCAGGATGGCTCGCCAGAATCTGCTCGATGAGCGTCGTGCCTGAACGCGGCATGCCGACAACGAACACCGGCAACAACGATGAGCTGAAGCCGCCTGCTTTGGCGAGCAGTTTCCGGTCGAAGGTCGAGCGTATCCGATCGAAGCTCTCAAGCGCGCGGGTTTCGTCGTAGTTGAGCCCCTCGCGCTTCAAGGCATTACCTTCGCGCATGCAGGCAAATGCCTCATCGTAGCGGCCGAGATCGTCGTAGGCTTTGGCCAGCGCGAAATTGAGCCGGCTCCGCCCAATGGGCGTCAAGCTCTCGGCGTTGCGCGCCTGATCCTCCATTGCCGCGAGATGAGCGTCGCCTTCGCCGAATTTTTTCGAATCGGCGAAATTGACGTGATAGGCGGTCTCACGCGGATTGAGCTCGATCGCTCGCTGATAGGCCTCGCAGGCCGCGGCAATCTGACCCCCCTGTTTCAGTACGTTGCCGATATTGTTGTGGGCGTCGGCGAGATCGGGCTTGCGCGCTATCGCGCGACGAAAATGAACGAGGGCCGCGTCGGCGTTTTGCTGCTCGAAGCGCACCAGGCCCATGGCATTGAGCGCCTCGGCGTCCTCGGGTGCCAGGGTGAGTGCGCGGATCATGGCAATGTCAGCGTCGGCAACCTGCTTTTGTTCGAGTCTGACCAAAGCCAGGTAAGTCAGCGTCTTCGCGTTGTTTGGATCGGCCAGCAAGGAGCGGGTCAGCAGCGCGCTCGCGTCGGCGAATTGCTCCAGCTCTTTGTGCATAAGCGCCAGATTGTTGAGCGCGCTGGAACTATCGGGCTTGAGCGCGAGCGCTTGGCGATAGGTCGCCTCGGCCTCGTCCCGTCGTCCCATATCGCGCAGCGCGGTGCCCATGTTGTTGAGCGCATCGACATAGGCTGGGCGCAATTTGAGCGCCTCGCGATATGCGGTCAGTGCCTCGTCGTACTTCTTCTGCGAACGTAGCGCATTGCCGAGATTGCTGAACGCTTCGGCGTAGTTTGGGGCGAGCACGGTGGCGCGGCGATAATGCGCGATCGCCTCGTCGAATTCGTTGCGCTCGAAATGGACAATCCCGAGATTATTGAGCGCCTGCGGCATGTTTGGGTCGATCGCGAGCGCCCGGTGTCCCGCGGCGAACGCCGCATCGCGCTGACCGGCGAGCCGATACATTTCGCAGAGATTGCAATAATAGAGGGCGGTGTTGCCATCGGCCTCGATGGCGCGGCGCACGAAATCGATCGCCAACGGCAGATTGTTGGCCCGATAGAGGACGACACCGAGCAAATGCAGAACGGGCGCGAAATTCGGTCGAGCGCGGAGGATGTCGCGGCACAGCGCCTCGGCCGCCGGCAACCGGCCGGCCTGCATATGCTGCTCGGCCAAGGCCAATGCCTGATTGAGTGGCATGGATAATGTCACCGGACTTTCCGGAGTGTCGCCGACCGCCCCGGGGCGACTGTCACTCATGCTGTCGTTCATCTTGCTCGGCGCTTACTCGCCCGGCGAAACCGCCAGATGAGTGCGCAATAAGACGGGAACGGTGGGCCACCGATTTGTTGGGATGGCCTTCCGATGCTCGCAGAGTGCCTCGGCGCGGGCAAGAGGCAGAGTCATTGCGCATCCAAGATAGCAATAAGAGGGACCACGAATGGTTGTGGTCGGAATCTCAGAATATTTCTCCGTGTGTTACCGCAAAGCTACAATCGTTAAAATATAGCAAAGGCACGCATTATGACACGTCAAATCTGACTCATATTGGCTACTCTACCGAAAGTGGGCTGACACGTTTGCCGTTTGGCCGTGTGCGTGGGCGACGCGTTTCGGGTGTGCGGCGTTGCGTATTAGGGGTCTGTACCATGGGACAACGCGGGTTGCGCAAGGCGCTGCTGGCGACGAGTTCGGCACTGGCGTTGGTGATCGCCCTCGACCAGTCGGCTAAGGCATGTACGGTCGTCACCAACCCCGCACTGCCCTATTCCCAAGCCGGGAACACCTGCGTCACCTTCACCACGAGCCCCGTGACATCCGGCAACATCACCAATACCGGCACCGTCACCGCCAGCGGCCCCAGCAACCCGAGCGGAACCGGCATCAGCCTTTTCCTTCACCCGACGGTTACTGGCAACATCATCAATCAGGGCACGATCAACGCCAACGGCTTTGGCGTCTTAATGGATCAGGCGCAACTCAACGGCTCGATCACCAACGCGACCGGCGCCACGCTCAATGCCACCGGTCCCGGCGGCGCCGGCATCCAGGTACAGGGCACGCGAGCGGCTATTGCGACCGAGGGCGTGTCCGGCGCGATCACCAATAACGGCACCATCACATCCGCGGGTGTCGGCATCAACGTGGGTGACGTGACCATCGGCGCGGGCATCGCCAATACCGGCGCCATCACCGCGCTCTCAGCCATCGTTGTCAGTGAGGCGATGGTCACCGGCAATGTAAGCAATGGCGTCAACGGTCATTTGACTGGCAACTCAACGGGTGTCGTTCAGGTCGTCAATGGCGGAACGATTAACGGCTCGGTCGAGAATTTCGGCACCATCACCAATAATAATGTCAACGGGGTTGGAATTTATGTGTACAGCTCCACTGGCGGTATCGGGACGCAGACCATCACGGGCTCGATCGTCAACGAGACCAACGCCTCGATCTCGAGCGCAACTGGTATCAAGGTCATCTCCATCCTCAACACCGCTGCCGTCGTTATCGGTAGCGGTCACGCGGGAGACGGCGTGATCAATGCCGGTACGATCGGTACCAGTCTGAACCCCATCGCCCATACCGGCATCGAGATCGGCAGCGCCACGATCAACGGCGTCGTCAGCAACAGCGGCACGATCACGGCGGCTGAGAATGGCATTCAGTTGATCAACCTAAAGGGCACGACGGGGACTTTCTTCACCGCCGGGCCGACGGTCGTCACCGGTGGCGTCACCAACAGTGGATCGATCACCAGCACCGGAACCGGCTATGCCGGCATCGCGCTGAGCGGCTCCACGGTCGCCAACGGCATCACCAACAGCAACATAGGCACTATCAACGCCGCCAATGGCGTCGGCATTCTTCTCAGCGATACCGGAAAGAACACCAATTCAGGCGGGGTGCAGAGCACCTTTGTTGGCGGTCCATCCACGGTGACTGGCGGCATCACCAATCAGGGCACAATCACCGCCAAGACCGGCATCATGGTCACCGGCGGTAGCACCGTTGATTCCATCACCAATAGCGGCACTATCAGCGGCACTACTGCCGCGATTGACGTCACCGGCGAAGGCGCGGCGACAACGATCAATCAGCAGGCCGGCACCATCACTGGCGCAATCATGCTGTCCGGCCTGGGCGACATTCTCAACGTCACCGGCGGCTCGATCGCCGGTAACATCACAGCCACGGGCGCCAGCGGCACGGTCAACTTTGCGGCCGGAGCCGGCAACAACTTCGTCTACTCGAACACGATCTCCGGCGTGAGCGCCGTCAACGTCAATTCCGGCACCCTGTACGATAACAATTCGATCACTGCGACGAACGTCAACGTCAACAGCGGCGGCGCGCTGGCACCGGGAGCGCCCAACACGATCGGCACGCTTGCCATCACCGGTAATCTCAATTTCGCGGCCGGAAGCACGTATTTGGTGAACTTCAACCCAACCACGTCTTCGCTGACCACTGTATCGGGGACGGCAGCGTTGAGCGGTGCAAATGTCAATGCGGTTTGGGCTTCGGGCAGCTACATTTCGAAGCAATATACCATCCTCAGTGCCGGTAGTATCAGCGGAACGTTCGGCTCTCTCGCCAATTTCAACTTCCCGGCCAACTTTACCGACAATCTGAGCTATGATGCGACCCACGCCTACTTGAACTTGGTCATGACGGCACCAGTCGCACCCGGCGGGCTCAATACCAATCAGCAGAATGTCGATAACGCGCTGATCAATTCGTTCAACGTGGTCGGCAGCATCCCTGTCATCTTCGGCTCGCTGACGGCCGCCGGTCTGACCCAGCTTTCGGGCGAGGTCGGCGCGAGTTTTGCGCAGGGCGCCTTCCAGGGCGGCAATCTGTTCCTCAATTTGATGCTCAATCCCTTCGGCGGTAACATCAATGCTGGCGGCACCCTTGGACCGATCGGCTTTGCCGACGAGGTGCGTGTGCCACCGGCGGCAGCCTCCGCCTTTGCCGCGGTCGACCGCAACAAAGCGAATTCATTCGATTCCCGCTACGGTTTCTGGGGCGCGGCCTTTGGCGGCAGCGAAAAAATCGACGGTAATGCCACGACCGGCTCGCACGACACCACCAGTCAGGCTTACGGTTTTGCCGCTGGCCTCGACTATCACGCGACACCCGATACGATACTCGGCTTCGCGCTCGGCGGCGGCGGCACCCATTGGGGCCTCGATCAAGGCCTCGGCTCAGGCCGGTCCGATATGTTCCAGGCCGGCGTCTACGCCAAAACCCGCTGGGGCGCGGCCTACCTTTCGGGCGCTCTTGCTTATTCCTTCCATGACGTAACCACTAATCGCACGGTGACGATCTCTGGCACCGACATGCTGGAGGCGAAATTCAACGCCAACATGGTCAGCGGACGCCTCGAGGGCGGCTACCGATATGCAATGCCCTGGGTCAGCATCACACCCTACGGAGCGGTACAGGTGCAGTCGATCGCGCTACCGTCTTATGGCGAGACCGCGACCAGTGGCAGCAACCAATTTGCGCTGAATTACGCCGCGCAGACGGTGACGACGACGCGTACCGAATTGGGCGCTCGCTTCGACAAGACCTATGTGGCCGGCCAGGACGCGCTGCTCACGCTTTACTCGCGCGCGGCCTGGGCGCACGATTTCGGGACGATGGCGGTGGCGAGCCCGATCTTCCAGGCGCTGCCGGCGTCCAATTTCACCGTCAACGGCGCCGAGCCGGCCCATAATGGCGCGCTGCTCACCGCCGGCGCCGAATACAAGATGACGAACGGCTGGTCGGTGCTCGCCAAGTTCGACGGCGAGTTCTCCGCCACCACGGCGCTCTATTCCGGCACGGGGGTCATCCGGAAGACGTGGTGAGAGTCTTCGCGCGCGTCCTTTGAACCTCCGCTATTATAGGCAGAGCCGATGTTTCTCGAGCTTGTCCATGTCCGCTTGGGAGCGGGTGCTGCGCCCGAAGCCTTGTCGCCTGTGACAATTTCATCCAGCCATTTCCGGCCTTTTGAAATTGCAATAACAAGTCTTGCGCGTGCATCGGCGCGGATATGCGACTGCGTCCGCCACCAATATTGCCGCCGTCCGCAAACACTTGGGACGCTCAGATTTGCCGCCTCAATCGAAATAATCCCGCAAGTTGATAGCGTCCGCTCCTGGGATTCGCTTGCGTACAAATTCGGCCTTGCGGTTGAAAGGGGCCGTAGCATCGATGGCAAGCCGACCCCAATAGTCCTTCATCGGGTCGCGGTAGAAGCCCGGCACATTGGGTAAAATCATAGCGCGCGTGTCGGCGCGCCCGCGTGTGAGATACGCCCACCACACATCGTCGAAGTCGTTGATATCGACGTCCTCGTCCACGACGAACACAGTCTTATTCCAATCGTGGTTAGCGCCGATCGCGGTGAGCAACACCTGCTTGGCGTGGCCTTCGTAAAACTGCTGCATCTTTATCACGGTGCTCATAGCGAACGGTGTACAAGCGACGTCGACGATGCCCCGCAGGTTCGCCGCCATCAGTGCCTGGTAGGTGCGGGTCGCGACCGCAAGCTCGAGCAGGCGCAGGTCTTCGGGGGATCCACACACCAGGCTGTGGAAGATCGCGCCGGGGCGCACGACCACCGCTGTCACCTCAAACACATGATTATCGCCGACCGGCACATAGAAGCCCATGAACTCGCCGAACGGACCTTCTGGCCGTCGCACGCCGGCCAGAATGCGGCCTTCGATGACAATCTCCGTCTCGGCCGGCACGTCGAGGGCAACGGTCTGGCAATGGCGCAGCGTCAGCGCGGTGCCGGAAATCTTTGACGCCACCACCATCTCGTCTTCGTCATAGGCAAGCGGTGCCGCGGCCGCGAGGACCAGCGCGGGCGGGGCGCCGATCATGATTGCGGCTTCGAGCGCTTCGCCGCGTGCCTCAGCCTTCGCCTGATATTGTGTGAGGTGATGCGAATCGCCGAGACGAATGCGCAATTCATGGTCACCGACGATCTGGCAGCGATGGAACGAGAGATTGGAAATGCCGCTCTCGGGATCCTTGGCCAGGAACACGCCGGCGGTGATGTAGGGCCCAGCATCGCGCTCGAAGTAGGTGATCTGCGGCAATTCCGTCAGCCGAATTCGCTGGAGGTCAGGCGGCTCGTCGACCACGCGCGGTGGCCGCGCCGGCTGGCGCATCAGCTCCGCCCAGCGGCGGCAGAACGAGTTGTCGGCGGCGCCGACGAGGTCCATCAACCGCGGCCGACTGCCGAAAATATTCGTCATCACCGGCAGGCGCGTGCCGCTAACGCGCTTGAACAGCAGCGGCATATCACTCTCCCGCTGCGACGCCTGGGTGATGGCCGCAAGCTCAAACCGGCCGGCAACTTCCCGATCGATGACCCGGACCCGCCCTTCCTTGAGAAGTCGATCGAGGTAGGCGCGCATTGTCTCCGATGCCTGTGCGTCGCTCACCCGCCGTAGACCTTCTTCGCTTGTCTTTTGACGGAATCGGGTACGGTCAAGCCGACTGCTTTGGCGGCTTCGAGATTGATCTGCACCTCGAAAGCCGTAGCCTCGACTGGCACTATACTGCCCGCATCCTTGCCGAGGAGAATCGGGACGGCGACCTTTTTCCCCCAGTCGACGCCGTTCTGATATTGGTCCTGCGCCAGGGCCGCGATGGCGCCGCGTTGCACCGCCTGAACGTCGAGCGAGAACCACGGCAGCTTGGCGTCCTGCACGGTCTTTTCGATCGCCGAATAGGCGGAAGCGACTGTGTTATCCTGCAGGGTGATGATCGCATCGACCCTACCAACGAGTGATTCCACCGCATTCTTCACTTCGGCGCTCGATGTCACCGGTGCGGCCACCCAGGTCATACCACGTTTTTCCGCCTCGGCTTTGCAGAGCTTGTTGAGCGCCTCCGAATTCGACTCGCCCGAATTGTAGATTGTCCCGACCCTCTTCATGTTCGGTTTGATCGCCGCGAAGATATCGAAGTTGTGGGCGACCGGCGGCACCGTATAAAAGCCTGTGACATTTTCTCCGGTGGGTTTGTCGGCGTTAGTGAGCACACCAGCTTGCACGGGATTGGTCACACAGCCGAACGCCACCGGAATCTTCAAATCTTTGGCGACGCGAATGGTCGCCAGTACGACCGGCGTGGTGCAGGGCGCGAGCAAGTCGACCTTATCGGCAATGAATTTCTCGGCGATGTTGCGCGCCGTGCCGACGTTGCCCTGCGCATTTTGGTATTCAAACGTCAGATTCTTACCCACCTCGAACCCGGCGGCCTTAAGCGCATCGATGAAGCCCTGGCGGGTGGCATTAAGCGCCGGATGATCGACAATCTGTGAAAATCCAACCTTATAGATGCGTCCCGTCTTGGGGCCGTCCTGCGCAAGCGTGGGAACCGCGGCCGCGATCGTCGCCACGATCAGTGCGACTCCAAACGTCGAGCGGGCAAACACGCGATGCAACCCCGTCATCTTATCCTCCCCTGATCGGTCCCGGGCCATTGCCAACCATTGTAGTTCATTTACAGCGTCAATAGCGCACGATCTTCGGTGAAATCGCCGTGGCTGACCTCATGAAACCTCGCCACCAGCGTAGTGACCGCCAACGCCGATTTTTCCGCACCCCGAATGTCCAACACGATCCGACCTGCGTGCATCATCAGGAGCCGATTTCCCCAGCGGATCGCATCTTGCATGTTGTGAGTGATCATTAGCGTCGTAAGGCGCTGTTCCGAAATCAAACGGTCGGTCAACGCCATCATCGTTTGCGCAGTTTTAGGATCGAGGGCAGCGAGGTGTTCGTCGAGCAGCATTAGGCGTGAACCTGACAGCGTCGCCATCAACAGTGCTAATGCCTGCCGCTGCCCGCCCGAGAGAAATCCAACCCGCGATGAGAGCCGTCGCTCCAATCCCAGGCCGATCGGCTTGAGCGCGGCCTCGAAGCGTTCACGCGCCGTCGTATTGATGGCGCGCCGCAACCCGCGTATTTGGCCGCGCCGCTCGGCCATCGCGAGATTTTCCTCGAGCGTCATCCCGGCGCATGTGTTTTCGTTCGGATCCTGCGCAATCCGGGCGATCACGGCGGCGCGACGATAAGGCGGGTTGTGCGTGATATCGCTCCCCTCAAAAATAATCCGTCCTGCGTCGGGGACCACGAAGCCGGCGATAGCCTTGATTATCGTCGACTTCCCGGCGCCGTTCGAACCGATGATGGTGACGAAGTCGCCGCGGCAAACATCAAGATCAATGCCGTCGAGGGCGCGCACTTCGTTCGCGGTGCCCTGCATGAAGTGCTTTGTTATACCCTGAAGTTTCAGCATGCCGACGCTTCAGCGCAGAATCTGCGGCCGCAAGCGTGGCACCGCCAAGGCAAATAGCAGCAGCACCGCCGTCACCAACCGTAAATCGACCGGCTCCAGCCCGGCACGAAGTGCGAGCGCAACGAGCAATTGGTAAATCACGACGCCGACAATTGCCGCAATTACCCACGTCAGCACCGTGCGATCACCGAAGATCGCTTCGCCAATGAGGACCGCCGCCGCTCCCGTCACCAGAATCCCGATGCCCATGCCGATATCACTGAAGCCGTGGTTTTGGGCCACCAACGCCCCGGATAGCGCAATAAAGGCGTTGGAGAGCGCGAGCCCTACTATCTTAGTGCGATCGGTATTGACCCCGAGCGACAGGATCATCGGCTCATTCTGGCCCGTAGCGCGCACCGCAAGGCCGAGATCGGTTGAAAAGAACCACACCAGAACGGCGGCGCCGGCAACCAACAGAACGAAGGCGATAGGAATTGTCGTGTAGGCATTTTCTCGCAATGAGAGGCCGAGGTGATTGAGCCACATCACAATGTCGCCGAAGACAGTGGGAGTGCGCAGCAGCGGGATATTCGCCCGGCCCATGATCCGCAGGTTCACCGAGTAGAGTGCAGTCATCACGATGATGCCGGAAATGATGTTGTTGATCTTGAGTTTGGTATGGATGAGCGCCGTCACTGCACCGGCAGCCGCCCCGGCAAGTGCCGCAACGAATGTTGCGCTGAATGGATCGGCGCCGGAGACGAGCAGCGATGCCGCAACCGCACCGCCCAAAGGATAGCTACCTTCGGCGGTAAGATCGGGAAAACGGAAAAATCGAAATGTGATCAACACGCCGAGTCCGAGGAACCCGAACAAGAATCCTTGCTCGAGCATGTTGAGCGCAAGCACCTCAATCTGAGCGATCACACGACCACGTCCTGAGCCAGCGTCGAAAATATCAGGCTAGGCTATGGAGCCAGCCCACAGTGGTCAAGCGTGTGGTCGTCGTAAACTCTTGCGTCCAAGCAGGCGTAGAAGCGACACCGGTTTCGGTGGTGAAAGCAGCGGTCAAACGCGTCGATAATTCTGTCAGTGCGGCCGCAATTAATCGCACATTGACCGATTTAGTTATGCAAATTGCCTGGCGTTCGACGAATAGACAGCGCGGAATTCTGCCAAAGCCTGCTCGACAGAGTCGTCGTCAATATGTCGATGCGTAACAAAGCGCAAGGATGTTCGCGTCCAAGCTCCGGCACGAATTCCTTTAGCGGCTAATGTGTCGACCCACGCCTTCGCATCCATACCCGAGCCTGCCGTATCAACTCTCGCGATATTGGTCTCAACGCGGGTTGGATCCGCCAACGCTGGATTAATATTATGCAAGCTAACTGCGAGTGCGTGCGCCCGCCTGTGGTCGTCGGCCAGTCGCTCCACCATCCGCTCCAACGCGACGATGCCAGCGGCGGCGATGACGCCTGCTTGCCGGAGATGGGTTCGATTGCGACTGCGTCCGCCACCCATTCGAACTTATTAAGAAATGCTTGTTTCTTCACAAGTTGCTGACGAAATTTCGATGAAGAAACGAGCCGTCCTTACTCAGTTGGTGCGGTCTGAGGCATGCCGATAAAATTCCATAATGCAACTTATGGTCTTGCCGGAAAGTATTTGCGCCAGTGTTCGGCAACGTCGATACCGCGGCAGAACCATACGTGCTCGCAGCTTCGCATATGCTCGAGCAACCTAATCAGGCCCGCACAGCGGCCAGGCCGACCGATAAGTCGGTCGTGCAGCCCGATAGAAAGTAATTTTGGTGCACCGTTGCTGCCTTCGCGATAAAGCAAATCGAACGCATCGCGCATGTATCTGAAGAAGTCGTCGCCGGTCGAAAAGCCGCTGTTTTCGTTGAAGCGGTTGTCATTCGCTTCATAAGAGTAGGGGATGACAAGGTGCGGCTTTTCCCCGATGCGCAGCCAATAGGGCAGCTCGTCGGCAAGCGAATCGCGGTCGTAGAGAAAGCCGCCGGCCTCGACAATCAGCCGCCGTGTGTTGGGCCCCGGACGTCCGGTCATCCAACCGACAGGTTTTGTTCCCGTCACTTTGTTCAAAATCTCGACGGCCTTGCGGATGTGCTCGCGTTCGACGTTCTCCGGGACCGCGCCATAGTCGATCCATCGGTAGCCGTGACTAACAATCTCGTGGCCGCGCGCTACAAATGCCCGCGCCAAGTCCGGGTTCTGCTCAAGCGCGCGCGCAACGCCAAGTACGCTCACATTTACAAAGAACTCGCGGAAAGCATCGAGAACGCGCCAAACGCCACGGCGGCTGCCGTATTCGAAAATGGATTCGACGAGCGGCACCCGGCGGCCGCTGAAAGTTGGTACGCCAATGTCATTGAGCATTCCTTCGGAAACCTCGTCGCCATTGGCCAGGCTCGCTTCGCCGCCGCCCTCCACGTTGAGATTGAAATTAACGGCGATCACGGCGCCGGCAGGCCATTTCGGGTCGGGGGGAAACTCGCCGTATCCGACGAAGTCGCGCGCGGTCATCGGATCGGGCTTCATCTCGGTCATCGAGTTATCTCCGCTCAATAGGGCCGCTTTAGCTCTGCTGTGCATGGATCGTAGCTATAGAACCAGTCGGTGTCGGTCGGTCCACGCATCCAGCTGTTTTCAATGGAAATTCGCTGCACGTCGGCGACGCGTGGAATTCGGGTCGCGGTGTAGCATGCGAAGGCTTCGGATGGATCATCGAATTCCGTGAGGCAGCGACTGAGAATCGCGCCATCCTCGATTGCCATGGCCCCACCGGCTGCCATATAGGGCCGCATCGGATGGCAGGCGTCGCCCAAGAGAACGATGCGGTCGCCGCTCCACCGGTCGTCGCGCTCGCGATCGAAGATAGGCCAAACGCTGACATCGTCAGCCACGTTCAGGACGTGTTTCAGGTCGTCGTGGAAGTTTTCGAAGTCGGCGATCAGCGCATCGCGTGAGCTCGGCATCGAGGCTGCGTCGCTGTCCCATCGGGGCGCCGGCACGACGCCGATGACATAGATCTCGTCGCGCTTGCTGGTCATAAAATAGGGCAGGATGTGGCGGTCAGGCCCCCACCATTTGGTGCAGTCGGGGATCTTAAATCCGCGCAGCCGTTCCGACCGGAAAATCGCCCGGTGTGCCACGGCGCCAACGAAGCGAGGCGGCTGATTTCCTAGCAGGAATTCCCGCACCTTAGAGCGAATGCCGTCAGCGCCAATCACGATTTCCGCTTCCGCGCTCTCGCCGTTCTGGAAACGGAGGCGATAGCCGCCGGCGGATTTCGTCAGATCGGTCAGTTGATGATTGAACGCGATCGTCCCCGGCGTCACGACTTGCGCCAGTACCTCATGCAGGTCACCGCGATGGATGTTGAGATAAGGGCCGCCGTAGCGCTGTTCGCTCGCCTTATCGAAGTAGATTTCATACATCGTCGTCCCGGTGTCCCAAGCGCGGCTGACGTAGCACTCCGGTTTGATCCCGGTTTCCACCAACTCATTTTCGACGTCGAGCCGCCGGAGAACCTTCATCGCGTTGGCGCTGAGAATGATACCGGCGCCGATGCGGGAAAAAGTGGGCGCCTGCTCGTAGATTTTCACCGGGAAACCAGAGCGTTGCAGGAACCCTGCAACCGTCAGGCCGCCCAACCCCGCACCGACAACCGCAATCCGTGATTTCCGGTTCATTCGTGACCTGCTACGCGCGGGTCGCGCAGGAGCTCGCGCAACCCTCTAGTATTGACCCATTTCAATGGATTCTCTAGCGTCAACTCGTTGGGCGTCAAACAGAAATTACGCAGCAGTTTGTCTCGGCCGGCCGGAGACGGCAGTTGTCGCTATTTCTCAGTGAGGAGTTTCGCATGAGAATGCTCGCCCGTGTCGTCGCCGCAACGATCCTCGTGACCGTTTTTGCCGCCTCGACGGCGCAAGCTGTCGAGGTCAACTTCATTACTGACTTCGGCTTCAACGGTCGCCACGCCTACTATTACGTCGCACTTGACAAGGGCTACTACAAGGCAGAAGGGCTCGACGTAACGTTTCTGCGCGGGCAGGGCTCGATCGACGCGGTCAAGAAGGTCGCCTCCGGCGCCGCAATGATCGGCTTCGCCGATGCCGGCGCGCTCGTTTTTAGCGCGCAGCAACGATAACATTCCGGTCAAGCTGCTCGCGATTGTCTATGCGACGCCGCCGCACGCAATCTTCGCGCTCGCCGACAGCGGTATCAAAGGTCCCAAGGACCTCGAAGGCAAAACGGTTGCGGATTCAGCGTTCAGTGCCATTCCCTTGATCTTCAAGGCTTATGCCCAGGCCACTGGCATCGATGCGCAGAAGGTGAAATGGATCGCCGCGGACAGTGCCGCATTGCCGGGGTTGCTGGCGACGGGCAAAGTGGATGCGATCGGACAATTCACCGTAGGGCAGCCGCTACTCGCAGCCGCGGTCACGCCGAAGACGCTGGTGCGGCTTGCCTATAAGGACGCAGGCCTCGACTATTACGCGAACGGCATCATCGCCACCGAGGCAACGATCAAAGATCATCCGGATGTGCTGAAGGCTTTCATCCGTGCCACCTTCAAGGGCATGCGCGATGCTTTCGCCAATCCCACGGAAGCCGGCGAGATCATGCACAAGTATCACAAAGAAGTATCGGCCGATGTCGCCAAGGGCGAGACAGAGCTTGTCAAGGAGCTCGCCGAAGTCCCGGGTCACAAGATGGGCGTGATCGATCCCGCCCGCATCCAGCGGACGATCGACATCATGGTCAAGTCCTATCCTATGAAGCAGCCCGTGCAGTCGCAGGACATGTTCGTGTCGGGCTTCGTTGAATGACACCTGCGAGCCCGGAAGCTCAGGCAAGCGCAGCGAGGACAAATAGCACGGCAGCGACGGCTCAGACGACGCCCGCCATCGAGCTTGTGGGTGTCACCAAGGTGTTCGGCAGCGGCCCGGAGGCGGTGCGGGCGCTGTCGCCCATTGACCTTAAGATCGAGTTCGGCAGTTTCGTGTCCGTGGTCGGTCCGTCCGGCTGCGGTAAATCGACGCTGCTACGGTTGATGGCAGGCCTCGAACAGCCGACCGAGGGTGAGCTGCGCCGCTATGGCAACCCCCTCAACGGGCCCTCCTCGGAGGTCGGCATCGTATTCCAGGATCACGTACTGTTTCCGTGGGCGAGCGTACTCGACAATGTGCTGCTGCCGGCCGAGGTTCTCGGTCTGCCGAAAGGCCCGGCGCGGGAGCGCGCTCTCTGGCTGCTGGAATTGACCGGCCTGAAGGATTTTGCCGACAAGCGGCCTCACATGCTTTGGGCGGCATGAAACAGCGCGCCGCCTTCTGCCGCGCACTGCTTGCCGATCCGCAATTGCTGCTGCTCGACGAGCCATTCGGCGCGCTCGACGCTTTGACCCGCGAGGAGCTGTCGCTCGAACTCTCGCGGCTTTGGCAGGATTTGGGTCGTACCGCTCTGCTGATCACCCACGACATAGACGAGGCTATCCTGCTGGGCGACCGCTTGATTGTAATGTCGGACCGGCCTGGCCGGGTCAAACTCGACATGCCGGTCGATCTGCCGCGCCCGCGCGATGTGAGCACGGAAAAGCATCCGCGTTTTGTTGAAATCACACAGATGGCGCGTCAGCTGCTTTTCAGTCGCGAAGAGGCCTAGGGCCAATGGCTGCGGCAGAGAAGCCGATCTTCTCGCGTGCTCTCACGCCAGTGATTTACGCTGTGCTGGTGGCGATGTGGGAGGCTGGCGCCCGCGTATTTCATGTGCCCGCTTGGATCCTTCCCGCGCCATCCGTTATCGCCTTGACCGCAATCGAATGGGCGCCTGAGCTTGCGTTCAACAGCCTTGTCACCTTGCGCGAGACCGTAATCGGGTTTTTAGTGGCGCTCGCCTTTTCGGTGCCGCTCGCCGTCGTGATCGCGTTCACGTCGCTGACGCGACGCATCCTCTATCCAATCCTGCTTGGGCTTCAGTCAGTCCCCAAAGTCGCGCTGGCACCGCTGGTGATTCTTTGGTTCGGCGTTGGCAACTGGCCGAAAGTCATCATCGTTATACTCGTCTGTTTCTTCCCCATCTTGGTAAATCTGGTGGCCGGGTTTGAGGCGACGCCGAAGGCGATGTTGGACCTGATGCATTCGTTGAGGGCCTCGCGCTGGGCGATCTTCCGGCGGCTGAGAGTTCCGATGCAACACCTTATTTGTTCACGGGCCGCAAGATCGCTATAATTCGCCGTGATCGGCGCGGTCATCAGCGAATTTGTGGCGGCGCAGGAGGGGCTCGGTTACCTCATCCTGATTTCGACCGCGCAATCGCAGACGCCGCTCGCCTTTGCCGCCATCATCATGCTGACCATTATCAGCGTATTGCTATTTTACTGCGTCGAGTTTCTGGAACGCCGCTTTGTTACGTGGACGGCGTAGCGACGAGGGCAGAAGTCATGGACGTCAAAGAACAAATCGAAAAGATAATGCCGGAGCTTGTAGGCTGGCGGCGGCACTTACATGCGCACCCGGAACTGGCATTCGAGGAAAAAGAAACGGCGGCATTCGTGGCCGAGAAACTGCGCGGCTACGGCCTCGATTCATGAGGGCATCGGAAGGACGGGCGTGGTCGGTGTCTTCGCAACGGTAACGGCCCGATGGTCGGCCTGCGCGCTGACATGGACGCCTTACCCATCAAGGAAGAAACGGATGTCACTTATGCGTCTAAAAAAGCGGGCGTGATGCATGCCTGCGGTCACGACGGCCACACGACGATGCTGCTTGGCGCAGCGTGCATGCTGAGCGAAATGCCGCCCGCCAATGGCACCGTCTTGTTTATTTTCCAGCCAGCGGAGGAAGGCGAGGGTGGTGGCAAGGCTATGATCGAAGAAGGCTTGTTCCGCGACTTTCCTGCGGCCTCGGTATACGGACTGCACAATTGGCCAGGTGTGCCTGAGGGGCAATTTGCTGTGCATACCGGTCCGGTGATGGCGGCGTTCGATACCTTTGAGGTGATCGTCGAAGGACAAGGCAGCCACGGCGCCATGCCCCACCAGGGGATCGACCCCATTGCGATCAGCGCGCAGCTTTATCAGGCTTGGCAATTGATCGTCAGCCGTAATGTTAATCCGACCGACGCTGCGGTAATCAGCGTCACCCAAATTCACGCCGGTGATTCTTGGAACGTCATCCCCGAGGCCGTAACGCTGCGTGGCACGGTCCGCACGTTGCGCGCGCAGACGCGTGAAATGATCATTCAACAAATGAACGAACGCGCTGACCACATCTGCCGCGCTTTCGGCGCGTGTGCGAAGGTCGCATGGGAGGCGCGTTACCCTTGTACCATCAACACGGCGGCGGAGGCCGAGAAGGCCCGCCTAACAGCCGCGGAGACCGCACCTAGCCGGGACGTGCTGACGGATCTTGCCCCAAGCATGGCGTCGGAAGATTTCGCCTTTATGCTTGAGGAAAAGCCCGGAGCCTATGTTTGGCTCGGCTCTGGCTCAGACGAGAACGGTAAGAATTTGCATAGCGCGCGCTATGATTTCAACGACAAAATTATGCCCATCGGTGTCGAATATTGGGTCAAGCTAGACCACCGAGCGCTAAATTCGTGAAATGTGCATCTGCGAGATCTCTGCAGTCGTCGTCGATCACCAGGGGAATATAGGCTTGTGACGACGCAGCCAGATGTTTTGACGTTTTTTCTCGTGGTGCTCATGGGGATACTGGCAAGCGTTCTAAACCGTTGGGCTAGTGAGGTACGCATAGAAACGAAAGCTATCGTCATCAAAAAGGCGAGACACGAATTGAGTCTAAGCGCGGAAAATACAGTGTAGGTCCGCGTGCAATACCAATTCAAGGAATGCGGGTATCAACAGATGACGCTGCGATGATGCCGCAATATCGGTGACCTACGGTGCCCATCCACCCAGAATTTAAGAAGTGGGTAAGCGTTCATGTCTTTAGGACATGGACAGCTGTCGCGGCGGTGCTGATTCTTGGGGTTTTCTTTGTATATAGGCCCGAGCTACTGACGTGGTATTTGCGAGCGACGATTGGGCTCATCGAAATGGTATCGAGCTTGCTTCCGTATCCATGGGGAGCTCGGATAGAAGTTGTATTGAAGGAGATTGGTGGGCACATCTGGTTTCAATTCGCACTGGCAATCATTTTGGTTCGAATAGTCTCGCTTGGTTTCCTGCGTTCTGCTGGCGTCGCTTTCGTTTCAAGACAAGATCTAAATCTCGCCTTTAATCGAAGACGAACGCGGGAGGTGAACAGAGTCCCCCAACTGAGTATGAAACAGTAGTTTCATCACTAGTAGGCATGCGCTGGTATTCTCAGAGATCGTCGTGGCTCCCCGCCCATGCATTGCCAACCTGGGCAGAGGTGAGGAAGCAAATATATGAACCGTGGGATCAGGACCATCTCGTCCTAGATACCGCTACTAATTCGCTAGCGGATTCAGTTGACTGCGCGGAGGCTTATATTCGTGGCGCGAACCCGCATTTCGGTTAGTGACCCAGAGTTTATAATAACCTAATTAGCGTAGGCACCCGCGTACTGTGAGCCAAATATGACTGCCGGAATTCCGATCCTGACGACATCTCGGCTGATTCTGCGCCCGCTTGGATTCTCTGACGCCGATGCGGTGCAAAATCTTTTTCCTCAGTGGGAAATTGTGCAGTTCCTGGCCACTCACATTCCTTGGCCCTATCCGGCTGATGGAGCCCTGACTTTCATTCGCGACATGGCGCTTCCAGCGATCCAACAGGGAACGGAATGGCATTGGTCGATTAGGCTCAAAGTAGCACCAGAGCGATTAATCGGTGTGGTCAATCTGATGGATAAGCCCGGAGACAACCGAGGCTTTTGGCTCGATCCTGCCTTTCAGGGACAGGGGCTGATGTCGGAGGCAAGCACCGCAGTCACGGATTATTGGTTCGAGACCCTAGGGCGTCTCGTTCTTCAGGTACCGAAGGCCGCCGCGAACATTCCATCACGTCGCATTTCCGAGCGCAGTGGCATGCGGGTAATCAGGACAGAAGAGCGAGACTATATATCTGGTCGCCTGCAGGCAGAGGTCTGGGAGATCACACGAGAAGAGTGGCGCCAGCGGCCGCGTTAGAAACTCAATGCGTCAGGGGTTTTCATGCCAGCGGCTAGGAAAACCGCCGCTCATTGATGACGTGCACCGGACAATATAGCCAACGTCTAGTGTGACCTCGATTGACGGCAAAGCCCCTCACGCATTCGACATCGACGCGGACGGCGGACCTCCAGCGCTTGCCATCCCGTTGCCTGAGGTCGGCCCGCTCTCGCGACGGCGAAGAAACAACCGAATGCCGCGAACACCCTCTTGACCCGGCCCCTGGGACTGCCTCGATAAGGACAGCGGTCAGCAAATAACGAGGTAATTCGTGAGCTCCTCCGCCCAATTCCTGAACCCTTCTGCAGCCGCTCAGTGGCTCGGTGTCTCCGTAAAGGCGCTGCGGCTCTATGAGCAGCGCGGCCTAATAGCTCCGCGCCGCACTGCGGTCGGATGGCGGGCCTATGGTCCCGATGAGATCGAACGAGCCGCCGAGATTGTAGCCTTCCGCGCTCTCGGACTCAGCCTCTCCCAGATAGCGTGCGTGCTCGGAGATGACCACCAGGGCTTGGAGCCAGCCCTGGCTGCACACCAGTCAACACTCGAAAGTCAGATCCGCCACTGGCCGGCGTGGTCGAGAAGGTCCGTGAGCTTCGGGCCGGGCTCGCTCAGGGCAAGTCCCCGACAGCTAAAGAATTGACGCGTGTACTCAGACCAACCGCTAAATTCAGCGTCGCCTTCAATCTTCCTTGGCCTTGGGGTGGGGAACAATTCGAACTAAGCGACGTGCGGCCGTTGAACTATATCATCGGCCCGTTGGGCTGCGGCAAAACCCGTCTGGCCAAGTGCTTAGCTGAAACCCTCCCTAACGCTGTCTTCTTGGGCCTCGATCGGTTGGAGCACGGCGGTGCGGCGGCTTGGACGCAATTAGACGCCGACCTGGCACTCAACTCCCGGGTCGATCAAACCTTGGCCTGGCTCGTTGAAGATGGTGCTGCGGCCTCGGAGGCACTACTTGCACTTCTTGTCGGACTGGAATCCGAGGGCGCGGCCATTATGGTCGTCGACATGGTTGAACAGGGGTTGGACCAGGCTTCTCAGGAAGCCCTAATCGCTCACTTACGCCACCGTGGACCCAGCGCGCGGCCGCTTTTCCTGCTAACGCGCTCCTGCACGATATTGGACTTGGCCGCTGTGGGTGCCGAAGAGGCGATTATTTTCTGTCCTGCTAATCACAGCCCCCCGACCCGCGTTGCCCCATATCTCGGTGCCTCAGGCTACGAGGCGGTCGCCACTTGTCTGGCCTCGCCCGAAGTGCGTGCGCGAACGGAAGGCGTCATCGCGTTTAAGGCCCCGAGCAGCGTGAGGCCGTTTATGGCGCCAGACGGATAAACCAACTGCGTCCGCGTTTGTCGGCTATTGGACTGATACTGTTGAAAAACGATTTTGAAGAGGACCCCGGGAAAGATTGATTCAAAATCATGCACCAAGACGCAATCTTGATTCAAAAATCCATTCACGCGGATTCGATTATTTCAATATCTAATTTCACAGCCAATTTACGGAGACTTTTTCAACACTATCGGACTAAGAACGGACCAAGGGCCGGTCTGAGGCTGAATGGCTCGGCAGCGATTGACCTAAAGCGGAAGTCGAACTTGTAGCTAAGGCGGCGAATGAGATTCAATCGGTAATGAACCTGCTTGGCACTGAACGGCGGATACGAGGCGCATCACATGGGTGATCAAATCTCTTGGCAAGTCGAGTTGGCGGTGAAGCCCGGGAGGCTCAAGAATTTTCTGGCGCTTACCGGTGAGATGGTGAAAGCGACTCGGGACGAGCCTGGTGCGCTGAGCTTCCAACGGTTCGCTAGTGACGACGGCAGGTTTGTGCACGTCTACGAGCGATACGCAGACTCGGTGGTCGCGCTGGCGCACTTACGAAAGTTCGAAACGAACTTCTCTGGACGATTTGTAAGCATGGTGGACCGAACGCGATTCACGGTGTACGGGAACCCGAACGATGAATTGAGGGCGCTTCTGGACGGATTCGGCGCGACATACCTGAGGCCCTTCGGCGATTTCGCTTATTGGGCTTAGTCAATTAGCATTGTGGATTGTTGCACGGGCGCCGATTTCCGCTTTTGATGCTGTGGACGGGTGCGCCGGGAGTCCGGCGAAAGGTAGACGATGCAAGTCCGTCACGGTGAAGGCGTAGCGAGCCACATCGGCCCCGAGTTATGCGCGTGTGGTCGTGAGGCTGCAAGCGAAGCGTTGATAGGGGAGTGCGTAGGCTAGGTATTGAGCGGCGTAAGACAAGTTCGGGGCGCTGATGTTTTCCGTCCAACAGAAGGGCCTAGCGGACGCGGACAAAGACTGACGTACCAGCAACCTCACTAAGCCGGTTTTTCCTGTATGGCGAAGCGGTTTTTGCACTGGCACAATAAATAAATGAGGACTCTTCTAAGCCGCGCCGCTCTTTGGTGCGGCTTCATTCATTTGCGCGGCAAGATTTGCTATCATGTGCCAATGGATCGCTATTTCTTCCCATTCCTTTTTGAGAAGCGGGTCAACCGTACTAGCGGCGCGCTGTTCACTCGCAATCGCGCGTATACGGTAAGCCTTGGATTGGTCCGACATGAAGCAGACCTCCTGACTCCAAATATTACCTTCAGTTGTGTGATTAAATCAAACACTGATAAGTTATCTTGACTTTTGTTCTCATTGGTATCCGGGTACTGGCCTATTTTGACCCCTAGTGGCTCGTTTTGAGTTACACAGTGGCCTAGTTTCGGGTGCGGCAATCGCGCAACACATGCGACGAAGTTGTAGACACCGCCGGTTACCTCTCTTGGCGGTCGTGGTTTTACTCGATAATGTTGTGCCCGGGTTTCAATGGGGTATCACATGAAAAAGTTCGTAATTGCCAGCTTGGCTCTCTTTGGATTTGCCGCGCCCGCTTTCGCGGCCGATATGCCGGCGAAGGCGCCGGTCTACAAGGCGCCGGTTCAGGTCCCGATTAATTGGACGGGCTTTTACGTTGGCGGTAATCTGGGTGCTGCTTGGTCGCATCTGACAATGACAGACGTTGGGCTTGCCGGCGTCGCCTTCTCGGCAGGCGGCACAGCCGGGCAAAATTTCACCAACTCCAATACAGCTTTCTTTGGCGGCGGCCAGATCGGGTACAATTACCAAATCAACCAATGGGTCGTGGGCCTGGAAGGTGACCTTGGCTGGATGGGTTTGCACGGGTCGACACTTGATCCCGGCAGCGCCAGCAACACCATGGTTGGCATCAATAGCGGCTGGTACGGCGATATCACCGGCCGCGTCGGCGTCACGTTTGATCGCGCTTTGATTTACGCCAAAGGCGGTTGGGCGGTTTATGACGGCAAGGAAAGCTTCAGCACCACGGCCCCCTTTACGGTTGGCAACAGCGTGGGCACTTTTTCGGGATGGACGTTAGGCGGCGGCGTTGAGTACATGTTTGCACCAAACTGGAGTGCCAAGCTCGAATACCAGCACTTCGATTTTGGCAATCAGACCTTCACCTTGACCCCGGCCGGATGGCCGTTTCGCGAGGCTTTGACTGTCGATACCGTTAAGGTCGGCATCAACTACCTCTTCAGGTAAGAACTCAACGCAAGATTTTGATGGAGGCTGCCTCAGATGGCGGCCTCTTTCATTTTAAGTCAGACGCGCAATATTTATCCGCCATCTTGAAGCCGCCTATGAAGCGATGTATCGCCGCCATCAGGCCGGCCTGCCGCTCGATCATATCGACGTCGAGTGATGGGAATATTAGTTTTTGCGGTGGACGGGTCTGTCTTTAGATATTCATTGAGTCCTGAGCTGCGGTAGTTAAATTGAAACACGACCCATAATTGCCTAACTTAGGCGAACGCCAAAAAACCTGCCACGGCGGCAACTAATCTGAGAATAAACGCCGAGTTTGACACATTAATTCGCGGTTGGCCGATGAATTTGACTTCAAAACAATATTTCACTGACAAGAGCAGGACTATCGAATGAACAAGAAGAGAGCATTGATTACTGGTGTCACCGGCCAGGATGGCGCCTATCTTTCGAAGCTACTGCTTGACCACGACTATGAGGTCCATGGGTTGCTTCGCCGTAACGCCTCGGCAGATGTCATTGATTTACGATTAAAGTGGCTCGGTATCCGCGACAAAATTATCTGGCATGATGGCGACTTGATAGATCTCGTCCAGCCTGACGCGGGCTCTCAAGGAAGCGCGCCCGTCCGAAATTTATAACCTTGCAGCACAGTCTTTCGTTAGATCGTCGTGGCAGCAGCCATTTCTAACGGGCCAGGTGACCGGACTTGGCGCGGTGAACATGCTTGAGGGATTGATGCTCGTCTGTCCAGAGGCGCGCTTCTATCAGGCATCATCGTCAGAAATGTTCGGGCTGATGCAGGAGCCAATTCAATCGGAAAAGACGCCGTTCTACCCGCGATCGCCCTACGCGGCGGCGAAGCTCTACGCCCACTGGATGACGGTGAACTACCGCGAGAGCTTCGGAATTCATGCGTCGAGCGGCATACTTTTTAACCATGAATCTCCGCTGCGGGGAATTGAGTTTGTGACTCGCAAAATAACCGACGGCGTCGCACGTATCAAACTGGGGCATCAGAAAAAACTTGCCTTGGGAAATTTAGACGCCAGGCGCGATTGGGGACACGCGCGCGACTTTGTGAAAGCAATGTGGCTCATGCTTCAGCAGGAGTTGCCAGATGATTATGTCGTCGCGACCGGACGTACGGAATTGGTTCGGGGTTTTTGCACGCTTGCTTTCGATTACGTTGGCCTCAAGATGGATGACCACGTTGTTACCGACGAGCGCTTTGTTCGTCCAATTGATGTGGAGGTTCTGCAAGGCAATCCGGCCAAAGCCAAAGCGGTGCTCGGCTGGGCGCCCGAGACGACTTTAGAACAGCTTGTCGTTGAGATGGTGGACGCTGACCTTGAGCGCGTGAAAAAATATGAGCACCTATAATGAGAATATTGCTCACGGGCGCAAATGGTTTTGTCGGTCCCTATCTCGCTGAGGCACTGCGGCATACGTGCGAGGCTGATATAGAGATTATAGCGACCGCAAAGGAGCCAGGTGAGCACGCGCTACTCGGTTCAATTATTGCACTTGATGTGACCGATCGGATGGCGCTCGAAGCGGTAATTAGCGACCAGCGCCCAACGCACGTGATACATTTAGCGGGGATAGCCGCCCCAACGGCTGCCAATGCTGATACGGCGCTGGCCTGGCAAGTGCATTTGCATGGAACGCTCGATCTGGCGCACGCAATAATGCAGCGGGCGCCACACTGCTGGCTTATCCACGTCGGATCTGGAATGGTCTATGGCCAAAGCGCGAAAACCGGTCGGAGACTGGACGAGGACACGTTGCTGGTCCCACTCGACGAGTACTCGGCGACGAAAGCGGCAGCGGATCTTGGCCTCGGTGCGCTGACAAAGTCGGGCCTCAAGTGCATCCGCTTGCGCCCATTCAATCATACCGGTCCAGGGCAATCGGAAGAGTTCGTGGTGCCGGCGTTCGCGATGCAAATCGCGCGCATCGAGGCCCAATTCGTCCCGCCGGTCATCCGCGTCGGCAATCTTGATGCGCAACGTGATTTTCTCGATGTGCGCGACGTTGCCGCTGCCTATGCGCTGATTGTTCGGAGCTTGGACCGTCTGGAATCAGGGAACGTGTTCAACATCGCGTCCGGCATACCGCGGCGGATATCGGAGATCCTCGACGCCCTGGTTGCCAAGAGCCGGGTCGCGATTTCGGTCGAGCAAGACCCGGCGCGACAGCGACCCGGCGACCTTCCTATTATGGTCGGCGATGCCGGCCGCGCCCGCAAACTACTCAACTGGAAGCCGGAACATTCATTCGACGACACGTTGATGGCTGTATTGAACGACTGCCGCGCCCGGGCGGTTCTATGATGCAGCGAACGGCGCATAGGCCGTCGGGTAGTTAGCGGCAATGTAAGTGAGAATTTCGTCAAGATCGCGCAGCGCTTCGTCGGTGTAGACGACCTTCATGCGCGCCGGTGTTTTGCAAAGACCGCTGCGACTTGCTTGTCCGTGGCAAACCGGCCCTCGCGTGCAGCCTTGAGCCCACGGTCGATGCCCGCTAGCTCATCAGGTGTTGCGTGATAGACGCCGCCTTGGAGCCCAGCGTCGATTTCGAGGGCGATTTCGGCGAGTTCCTCCTGGGCCTCCTTCGGCCAAGCCTCGACCCGCTCCATCACGTCCTTGAGCACTTTTGCTGTCATGCAAGCATTATAGCATATCAGACCGCTCTCGCCATCTTTTCGCGCCATGCCATAAACGAAGCGCCCGATGATTTCTCACCGGGCGCTTTGTTTAGTTTAGAAGTTGCAGGAATAATACCACCGCAAGGTCAAGGACAAGAAACGCTCCCGTGTTCTGACCGACGCCGAATTGGTCAAGGTCTGGAACGCCGCGGAAATTCCGTACGGGGGCACGGTCCGGCTTCTTATCCTCTGGGGGACCAGGAGCGGGGAGACGGCCCGGCTTATGCGGACGTGGCAAGTCGATCTTAAAACGAGCGCCGTGGCACATGGATATTGCCGCCGCTCGCAATGCCGCGACCGTGAAGCGCGCCGACGCCATCAAGGGCTTGCCGAAAGTGAACGCTCAAGAGGGCGCGACCTTCGCGCAAGCGTTCGATGGCGGCTATGAGATTTCCGAAAACGGTCATCGAGTCCGCTTTGAAGGCTATCTGCAATATCTCGAACGCCAAGCGAAGGAAGCGGGCAAACCTCCCCGTTGGGCTGACAAGGTTCGGTCGCTCGGCAAGCTCTACATGCTGCCGAAGTGGAAGAACTGGTCGCTCGCCGAAATGTCCGAGCGGCCGGATGCGATTGCCGACTGGCACGCCGAGCAAGTGAAGATCGTCGGCGCGACTTCGGCGATGCGCTGATATGGGAAGGCTGTTCGCAGGCAAGCCGTGACGACCTGCCCGCTACCGGCAACGATTTGAGGCGAACCTATAAATCCGTCGCAACATCCGTCTGCGGCGTGCCCGATGACGTGAGCGCGTTCCTCATGGGCCACATGCCGGAGGGGATGTCACAGAAATACTTGCTCCGGTGGGCACTCTCATCCGGCGACGCTATCAAGGAAGCACAAGCAAAGATTAGCGCGACCATGATGCGATTGCTGCACGGTGCCTCCGAAAAGAAGCGAGCCGCCTATACTGAGCCTAGGAGATTTGAAGGATTTACAAACCCGCGTTTTTCAGGCATGGTCCCGTAGCTCAGCAGGATAGAGCAGCGGTTTCCTAAACCGAAGCTCCGGGGCAAGAAGTGCCCGACTTATGCGGCTCGCCAGTTTTTTTGCTTTTTTTTGCTCCGCGTGACCCCCGGCGTGATTCGAACACACGACAACTGGTTTAGAAAACCAGTGCTCTAGGTCAGCTTCTGCGCGGCCTTACGCTCGGCGTGCTCGAACGCCGCTGCAAATTGGTCCGCTTCTGCCGGGGTCATTTCCGCTTCCTGTGCGACGTTCCGCCAAACCGCGACCGCGGCTTCCACCTCGCCTACGATCTTGGTCGCTTCATCCTTCTTGAGCCCGAAGTATTGGGCTGCACTCATTGCGGCGTCGATCGTCGCCTCAGGACCGGTGTCTTCCGAAATCCACGTCTTCAGGGTGCGTTGCTTGTCTGGAAAGGGGTTGAGGTCGAAGGCCGGAGCCAGGATCCATTGTCCATTGGCCAAATGCAGAAATCCGTGGTTGTTCAAGTGGTCGTCTACGTTCGTAATGAGAACGTTGAAGACTATCCGCCGCCACAATTCCTTGAGGTCCGAGGCGACCGAATGCCCGGTTTTTCTTATGGCATCGACTATTTCGGTGTAGGTGTGGTCGTCGGCATCTTTGACGCCGAGCATCGTTCGCGCGGATGCGTACATCAATCTCGTCTTCGGCGTACGATCGAAGCGGCGTATCAGCGCTACCGGCGTCTTGTCCGCCATTACTATTTGTCCTTCGGCGCTGCGTATGCCGGCCCGCGGTGCGAGTTTTAGGGCCAGTACTTCCCCTTTCGTGACAGCCCTGGTGTCTTGAACGCTTGGAAATTTTCCGATGCTGAGGACGCCGTCGTCGTCGACGACGGAAGCCTTCGGTCGGACGCCGCCGAGCGAACTGCCGTTGCCGAGAAGATATCTGAGGTCTGCTGCCAACTCCGTATTGGACTCGACGGCTCTGCTAGCGGCGACGAGTGCGCTCAATTCTATGAGAGGAGGCGTCGAGCGGCGGCCAGGTTCTGTTTCGCGGACGAAGGCGCCCTGCTCGTTGCTGAGTCTCAGCGCGCCGACGCGACTGACGTCGTCGATCAACATGAGATAGTCGAGTGAGTTCAGCGCCGGCGGTATCTTTTCGTCGCCGCGCTTGATCGCCTCATTCCTGCGTTTCGCATGATCGCGCGCGATTACGGTTCTGCCCCAACCGTCGGGCTCGGAATCCGCGAAACATCCGAAAAAGACCGATGTTTGATCGACACCTTTTGCTGGAAACTGGTGCCCGCTGACGAGCGGCAATTCGGGATCGATTTGAAAGCTCGCCTTATCATTGATCCACTTAGGATGATATTCGAACGATGCGCTTTCGCGGTTGCCTTCGGCCGCGTAGTGAAGCGTTCCGACTGGTAGGTCGTTCAGGAAGATTTCGAGTGCACGCTTCATCACTGTTCCTGGATTGATTTGGCGGCGCGGATACGTTGGGGTAGACGCTGCTGATCGAGCAGAAGGCCGGTCTGGTCATGGGATTGATCGATCAGGTCGCTCAGTGCATTCCCGAAGCCCAATGCGAATAGACACATTGTGTATGCTCCGATCGCCACGGTCGGCTCGCCGGCTTCGACCCTTTCATAGGTCGCTTTCGAAAGGCCGGTTCTCTCAAGCATCATATTGACGGTTAGGCGTCGCTTGCGACGCGCGATGCTGAGGTCGGTGCCCAGTTTTTTGAGGCCGCGCCTTACGGCCAACGGCATCACATCTTTGAAGCCAGCGCGCATTTAATACCTCATGTATGATACTTAAACGCAGCTATTTCTTTATATATAAGACCTTATGAAGATAGTGTTTAGAGTTCCATTAATGGCTCATATATAATACTATAAATCGCTTAACATATAATATATGTCCCGTAAGAAGAAAACACTCCCAATGTAAACAAAGGAAGAGCATTTTTTGGATCATACCGGGCCGTCGATCTAAACTGAGGTGCCAGATTGGCAAACCACCAATGCAGTCAGTCGATAGGCTTCTTGCTCGGCCGGAAGGTGAAGTTGCTGCACGTCCTCCTGCGCGCCGACGGCACCCTCGTTCCGGTCGAGAAGGGGCGTGGCGCCGAACCGCCGCCCGAAGACGAGTGGTGGCGGTCCGACGTGGTCGAAGATAGGTTTGGTCTGACGCGCGCGGTCGCCGACTCGATGCGCGGAATGTCCCAGAGTCCGATCGCGCTAGGCCAACTGCACACGATCGAGCCCCATTGGGTTTGGCTCTACTGCATCAATCATTCCGCCAACTGTCACCACTCGCGGCCGGTCGCCGTCGCGCCATACGTGATCAGATGGCCGTCAGATATTCGCGCGCGAGATCCGGGAGGCTGCGGCGGCATGAGGTCTAATCAGAACCAATAGCGACAGGAGAACACTCGAGCTCCACCGAGCGGTGGAATGATGTCCATCGCGGGACGATGGATGAGGTGAGTTCGCATGTCCGCTTGAACCTGCCGTTCGTCTGACGGCAAGGCCGACCCAAAGATTGTTCCGCCTCATCCTCGAATCCCATAATGGAAGGGCCTTGGTGCCGATTCCGAAGAGAAGCACGAGCCCGTGAGCGACATCGACACTGTAGTGATGGATAGTCTGAAAGTGCTTGACCCCAAACGGCCGATTAGAGAAGCGGACAATCTCGACACCGCAGCAATTTGGTCGCTTTTGGACCAAAGCGGACAGGTATCAAAAGTCCTGAAATCGACAGCGCCCGGGTTAGTCCATTTGAACGGGCGGGTTTCCGAATTTTATCGAATCGTAACCATGCCGGTCGAAAGCATTCCTAAATACCGCTGAAAACAAACGCTTTTGCGTTGCCTCAAGTCACTAGCGAAGGAATTCGTCGTCTAGTGTTCTTACAACACAGAGGCAATGGCATATGCATTCGTTTAACGGCGCATCCGTCGCGCGCACGCTGATGCGCTATAGCGGCCAAATTGTGCGACGGACCAGGAACGGCGTTGCTTCGCTTCGTCGGGTGTCTGTGGACGTGATTATCATTTCCATTGTTGGCGTCATCATTTTTGTCGTTGAGCACTACAATACTCTCGCACCAAAACTGCTTCAGTTCGCTATGGATCACCAGGAATGGGAGATCGATAATATTATCTTCTCGGTTTTCATCCTGAGCATCGGATTTGCCATTTTCAGCTATCGACGCGTAAGGGAACTAGCGGTTGCTGAATTGGAGGCAAAGAAGCTCGCGCGCCACGATCCTTTGACCGGGCTTCCCAACCGCCGGGTTTTCGTCGAATCGCTTGGTGAAACTCTCCTGACCACGACCGCCAATTCGCGGTCTGCGGTGCTCATGCTTGACCTCGATGGCTTCAAGTCGATCAACGACGCATACGGTCACGCGGTGGGAGATCGGGCCCTGATCGAGTTTGCTCAACGAATTTCCGCAATCATGCGGGCCGGCGCGGTGTTTACCCGCATTGGCGGCGACGAATTTGCCGTCGTCGTACCCAATATCAAGTCGCTCGACGATCCAACGGCCCTGGCGCGCCGCATCGTCACGGCCGTCGCCGAACCCTTCTTGATTGGCCAAATCTCAACATCGGTTGGCGTCGGCGTCGGAATAGCGATAGCACCATCGGATGGGATGGACCCGGAGATTCTCGTTCAACGCGCCGACCGGGCGCTGTATCGCGCCAAGGCGGAAGGCCGTTCCCGTATGCACTTTTTCGAGCCCGGCATGGATGCCCATGTCGAACGCCGTGTTGCCATAGAAAACGAACTGCGAGCCGCCGTCGCCGCCAAACTTATCGTTCCCTACTACCAGCCCGTGGTGGCGTTTGAAGGCGGGCAAGCGGTCGCTTTCGAAGCGCTGGCGCGATGGAAAAGCAATAAGTTCGGATGGGTCGCACCCGACTTGTTCATCACGGTTGCCGAAGAAATCGGAATTATCAGCGAATTGGGCGATCAACTGTTACGTCAAGCGTGTCTCGATGCTCGCGCCTGGCCGCCGGAATTGACGCTGGCTTTTAACATTTCGGCCGTTCAATTACGCGATCCTACCATCGGCTTGCGCGTGCTCGCGATCTTGGCCGAGACCGGCTTCAGCCCGCGACGGCTTGAGCTCGAGATCACCGAGACCGCCCTCGTCGATAATTTAAAGATAGCGCAAACCGTGACCGGTCAGTTGCGCCAGGCGGGTGTACGCATCGCACTCGACGATTTCGGCACCGGCTACGCGACGCTTAGCCAGCTCCTTTCTTTTAAATTTGACCGGATCAAGATCGATCGCAGCTTTGTCGAACGACTTGGCAAGGACAAGGAGAGCACCACAATCGTCCGTGCCGTACTTGGATTGGCCAACGGATTTGACCTTGAGACGACCGCCGAGGGAATCGAAAATGACGGGCAACTTGCAGCACTAACGGCTGACGGCTGCCGGGAGGGCCAAGGCTATCTATTTAGCAAGGCGGTGCCAGCTAACGAAGTCGCCAATGTTCTTGCCAATCTAAAATCTAAGCCTCGAGTTGTCGCCTAGTCGAATTTCCGCGAGTTCGTTTCCGACCAGCGGGATTTGGGCGATTTGCGAACATGTCCGTTATTGATGGCACAAAGCAGACATTCCTGTCGCGCCCGAATTTGTCGCCTATTGGACTAACAACGAACAAAGGTCAGCCTGGAGATCGAACGGCTCACGGGTAATTGACCTAGTCCGGACGGTGGTAGACATGGAGTCTGATACCGCGCGCAATACCGCGCGTGCATGAGCAAGGACACGACGCATGGCTAGTTCGCCTTTACGTACAGTTCTCGCAGCGATCGGGTTAGTCACTTTGGTCGCTTTCGCACAGGCACAAATAGCCCCTCCCAATTCCGCGCCCGCCATTCCAAGCGGCAAAGAGACTGACGTCAAATTCTATCTGCCGAACGGTGGCAAGCCTGTCATGGGCGGCGACGCCTTCGCGCAGATGCCGAATGCAGGTCTGATTCTGTGGCTCGCCGGCAACCAGTTCTTCGCCATGGACGATGTCGTCGGCGCTTACCAGAAGCAACATCCAGATACGAGCGTCGGCCTGATCACGCTGCCGCCAGGCCTGCTACTACAGGCGATCAAAGCCGGTGGCTGGACCTTTACCGACAAGGACTATCGCGGCCTGCCGGACATCTATGCCTCGGTCAACCTCGGGCATCTCAAGCAGCTCAAAACGTCAGGGATGATGGATACCTATAGCATCTATATGCACAACGAGTTGGAGATAATGGTGGCGAAAGGAAACCCTAAAAAGATTGCGGGGGTGCGGGACCTCGCGCGCGCCGACGTACGCACCTCGATGCCGAATCCGATTAATGAAGGCATCATGCAGTTCTACATTCGCAAGGTCTTGGAACGGCACGGCATCTGGCAGGCCGTCTCTGGCGGTAAGGAATGCGTGCATTGCCAAGTGACGCCGAACAGTTGGTTTACCGCAGTGCATCACCGCGAGACGCCCGACCGCATCCTGGCAAACCAGTCGGATGCCGGCATGGTGTGGAAGACCGAGGTGCTCGCGGCGGAGCGAAGCGGCGCCAAGATCGACGCGGTCGAATTGCCCGATCAGGACAGCCTACGCAAGGAAGTGTCCTATGTGATTGGCAGGCTGAAGGCTGCGCCGCACGCCGCGGCTGCGGAGGCGTTCCTGACGTTCCTGAGCTCGCCGGAATGCCAGCAGACCTACGCCAAATACGGCTTTGTCAACGCCAGCGCGGACGAACTGAAGCCGAAGCCAATCGAATAGCGAATGCCCGCTTTTGGGGAACAGCGGACAACGGCCCATTTTGGACCGCGATGTTTTGTCTGCTAATGAAGGCGGACAAGACGGCGGCCGCATGTGAGTCTATGAACGTTTCGGTTTCCATAATTCCCTTAAGACACCAATTGATCTGCATGTAAGGCGTTCCTCAATGACAACCAATGTTACAGAGTAAGTTCCCTAAAATCACGCGATGTCCCGAAAGGCCCCATCACTATCGTGCGTACCG
This sequence comes from uncultured Alphaproteobacteria bacterium, assembly GCA_963703875.1. Lineage (GTDB taxonomy): Bacteria > Pseudomonadota > Alphaproteobacteria > Rhizobiales > Xanthobacteraceae > Pseudolabrys. Next base: position 709,146 of record CAVPFZ010000006.1, on the reverse strand, counting down.
CCGGCGGCCAACTGGCTAATCTCCTTGTCGAAATACTTCCATGACAGAATTTTTGCATCTACGCGGGTTCCACGCCGCCGTATGACGGCTGTCATAATTGCAGCCTCGACGGCTGCGGCGGCAAACCTGGAAAGCCAGTCGCGCGGGAGACGAATATTTTGAACGCCCGGAGAACTCCAGTCGATGTCTTCCTCGATCAGAGTGCGTAGGAATTCGAGAAAGCAGACTGCCTCGTTGTAGGCGTCAATGTCCGGCCGGCTCGGCTCAGGGAACCGCTCTAAAAGCCACGGCGTTCTTTTTCGTTTCAGTCTATGTGTTTCATCTTTAGAGATTACGTTGAACCTGTTTCTGGTATCTGACGGAACGACGTTCCGGCGGTCACCAGAAGGGGTTTCCGTTGGAGCCTGGGTAGTCTCGCCAGGGGCCTTTTGGTTGGCTGGGCGATGAGCCTTCAGTTGATCAACCGAATTAGATTCTGATGAACGATTGGTGCCGGCCCCTGATGGAAGCTGCGACGATTTAGGCGACGAGTTTCCGGCCCCTGACTCTGTTTTAGGCTCACCGCGCCCGATAACGGTGATCATGTCCGAGGTGCGTTTGCCACTTGAGCCGAAGCGTGTCTGTCGTCTAATCAGGCCTCGGCCTTCAAGGGCTGCGAGTGCGGTACAAACCGCACGTGGGGTTAGGCAAACTCGCGCGGCGATAGTTTTTTGCATAGGCCAAGTTCGGGACTTGGCATTGGCGCGATCACAGAGATCGAGTAACACGAGCTTTTGCGTGGAACTAAGATCGCATTGTTCCCACGCCCAGAGTGTCAGTTCGAAGCTCATAACGTAGTTCCCCAAAGGACATATAGATCTGGTTGCCATGCGCAGCGACGCCGGGAACGCCTTGTGCCTGCATCGCGTGCCCAAGTTTCAGGGATTTTGCGCGTGCGCAAAGTTTTGGTAACAGGAGGCCAGCCCGTGCACCGAACTTGCGCATGCCACTGCTCCGGTCCTTTTTGTCGAATGGTAGCCATCGGTATTCTCCTCACGCATGTTCAACTGTGCCAAGAATCGCGAAAACCAATCAGTATAGATCGATTCGCAACCGACTGAGTTGATTTTGCGGGAAATTTTGGCGCGCCCGAGACGATTCGAACGTCCGACCTTTGCCTTCGGAGGGCAACGCTCTATCCAGCTGAGCTACGGGCGCCTGTTCGCCTCAATAGACGAAACCCCCGCCAGCGGCAACGGGCGTGATTTTGCTCGATTGGATGTCGGGGAGGCTGCTGCGGTAGCACTCTGTCATCAATCAAATTGATTGGCGTAGATCGTAGCATATTCATCGGAGCTGCGCTTGTCCGCGTTTGGATCAAAGCGGATACTGAACAGCCGTTGCTCACCAGTCCCGATTATGAATACACGGCCTAGGCCGTCTTATAGACGATCCACAGTCCGACAAACGCGCCCACCCCACTAAGCAGCACTGACGAATAAGAAAACATGCTGTCTCCCCACAACTCGGGAATGAGACCACCGACGCTGGAGCCGATTAGGATGCCTAGCCAGATGCGGGCGCGCATACTCGTGTCTTTCTGGCTTTCCTGCAATGCAGGCGTAAAATGCGGACCAACCAAGTGGTCGTATGAGGCGCCGTAATTTTATTCCGATCGAGTCCTTTTATAGATCGAGAATTGAATCAGCCGGATGTTTGCTTATAGCGCTAAGCGGATACGCGAGAGCCACTGGTCGACGTTTGCTTTTAGGCCAATGCCGGACATTGGCGAAGCGGTTTTCACCGATCGCGTTTTAGGAAGACACCATGTACCCCCGCTATATTTGGTCGGCCGCCGATATAGAATATTCTGGAACAGGTGCACGGCAGAGCCATCCAACCCACCAGATAAAATTTAGAATCTCGTTATTCATGGTTGGTGACGAAGGATTTTTCAGATGAACCAAACAGGGAACTCAGACACGATTGTTATTCAGACATTTCGTAACCATGCCGTACCCGCCTGGATAAAGCGCGGTCTCGATAGCGTACAGAACTGGGCGAGGTTGCACGGCTATGATTATTCGCTGGCGGGCGATGAATTTTACGATTTGTGCGGTCCAGAATATCTCGGCCGTGGCGGCAAGAACCCACAAGCAATTACCAACCTCGCGCGCCTCGTGGCAACACGGCAGCGATTGGACGCAGGCTATCAGCGGGTGATCTGGATGGATGCAGACATCTTCGTGTTCGATCCCGCAAGGCTTGTTTTCGATTTTCCGTCCGAATCGGTAACCACTGGTTATGCTTTTGGCCACGAGGTATGGCTAAGTCTCGACGTGGACAGGTGTGATGCAACTCAGTCCCCCGCGAGCCCACAATGCGGCAACATTCTTTACACAAGGCGCCGTCGATCTGGATATCCTGATAACTCTGATTCGCCATATTGACGCCAAACGGCAGATTTTCAGCAACTACCAAACCGGCGTGAATTTAATTCGGGGATTGCAATATTGTTTTATGTTTCCGACATTCTCGCATGTGGGTGTGTTTTCCCCGATATTGCTCCGCGCCTTAGCGGAGCGTGATGAGAAAGTATTACGGGTTTACGGAGAAGCTTATCGTTACCAGGCCTATGCTGGGAATCTCTGTCTTTCATTGCAAGAGAAAGCTACCGAAGGTTTGCTTTGGCAGGCTATGGATCGCCTAGAGGCTCGGGCGAGGCGACGCAATCAATAAATATGCAACTGAAAGCGGAGTGCATTTAATCCCGAGCAGAGTTATTCCATGACCTCATGCCGAGTTTGAGTTCATATTTTCGGGTCGACGATCAAAATCTCGCCACAGCAGTTGGACTCGAATGACCCAAAACCGCTATGCTGCTTTCCGGGACTCGCCAATGTGCTTGATGATACGAGGAAAGCACATGTGTCGGATCTGCTCGATCACAATTTAAGCAAGATTGCGTCGCTGAAATCCATTGTAGATGCTTTGAGGCTGATGAGCGCAGGGGCGGGGCATTATCGGCGGGCATATTGCGCCTGAGGTATCGTCATGAAAATGAGTAAACTCGGCTATTTTTCTGAGTTTTTACTTTTTCCTTCATTATTCATCGTTGCTGCGCTGCTCGCGTTTCGAAGCTTGATCCCACCGCATCCCGTAATCTGGGCGACCGTCTACGTCTTTGGACTGGTTGGCTGGACATTGTTCGAATACCTGCTGCATCGTGCGCTCTTTCATCACGCGCCAATTCTTTCGCGGATACACGAGCTTCATCATAAATCCCCGCAAGACCTTATCGGCACGCCAGCCTGGATAAGCGCATTGATTGGCTTGGTTTTAGTTGTTGGCCCTTTATGTGCGGCGCTCGGATTTAACTTGGGTATTGCGGCAACGACGGGCCTTGCTACCGGCTACCTGTGGTACGTGTTCGTTCATTACGCGACCCATCATTGGCGCCCGCGCAGGAATTCCTACCTTTACCGCGCGCGTCTGCGCCATGCGCGCCACCACCATTTATCCCATAGTGGTAATTTTGGCGTGACCACTGGCGTGTGGGACTACGTCTTCGGCACCGTGCTCGAAAATCATGCGTCAAATCTTGCCAATGCCAAGTAGTTGATATTGACCTGAAGGAAGAGCCGCTGAGGGCGGTTTTTCTGGCACGAAGCGGGCAATCCAGCGTGCCTGCGTTTGTCGCCTATTGGACAGCCAGCTCAACCGGTCGATGCAACACAGGCATTAAATCTCTCTGCTGGAGTTTCAAATTGCAAGGTCTCGCGTGGCCGTTCGTTGAGCTGACGCTCACAAGTTAAACCGTGATTCACCAAAAGCGGGCATTCGGCATTGGCGGCCTACGGCGGCGGGCGGGCGCCAGAGTCGCCGGCATCACCAGCTCGGTGAGCGGCGCGGCGAGCTTGATGAGCGCGACATCGGCGGTGGCGCGGCTGGCGGCATAACTCGTCGCATTGAACTGCGGATGGACGGCAATGCCGTGCACCGCGACCGGCTGGCCGGTCTGGAAGGTCTTGACCGAATAAGTGAGCTTGCCGGTCACGCAATGCGCCGCGGTCAGCACCAGGTCGGGCGCCAGCGCCGTGCCGGTGCACAGATCACCGTGCGGATCGGTCACCATCACGATCGGCCGGGCCGCGACGCCTCTCGCCGGCGGCGCATTGCCGGTGATGGCCGAAGCTGGCACAGAGATGACTATGATGCTGCTAGTTAGGAATATTTGAGAAAAGATCGAATACCAAATCGTACGCATATTGTGCCGCAGGAATATTAGTCGTCAAAAGATGAGAGGAATGGCGCGGTGTCGCTCTCGGTTTAGGGAGACCGGTCAACATTGCATCAATCCACCTACAGAGTCGAGATCGTCAGAAAGCAGATAGCGTCGGTATATGCGCTACAGAATTCAAACTCAATTTCTATGCTGCACGCCGTTGATAGTGGTGATGCGATCCCCTCACATGCGGTATGCGGTCCTATTTTTTCGAAATGCGTCCATTTTATTGCAAGGAATTTCGCGACGGCGACATACTGCTGTTCCGCTGGCGCCGTCATTTGCCGGCAAAGCACGCGGCGATCGTCACCGCAGCGGACCTGATGGTGCACGCCCATGACGGTGCCGCGGTTGCCGAAGTCGCCATCGCATCATGGTGGCGCAGGCGACTGGCTTACGCGTTCAGATTTCCGGGAGTGGCGTAGCCGGAAAAGAAAAAGCCCCGGGCGAGATATGCCCGGGGCTTTCGTGTGTCTGGTGGATGTGTCCGCTAATTAGAACCGGTAATTGACGCCGGCGCGGAAAACCCCAAATTGATCATGTGTCGAAACCGTAAGCCCGTTGTCGACCAAGGTGCTCTTGCTTGGGAACGATACAAAGAGACCCTCAATCTTGGCCGACCAGTGCGGCATGAAGCCGTACTCTACGCCGCCGCCCAAGGTATAGCCGGTCACGTCAGTTGTCGTGCCGTTCGTGGGCGTCCCGCTCGGCGGGATGGCGCCGCCCGCAAGGAAGACGGTCTGTGCTTGATGCCGGCCCCAAGCCAAGCCGCCGGTGCCATAGAACAGGATGTTGTTCATGGCGTAGCCGACGCGGCCCCTAAAGGTGCCAAGCGAGGAGGTTTTCGTTTCGCAGCTGTATGCTGGATTGGGGCACAACGTATTGCCTTTGATATTCGCCCAATCCCAATCAGCTTCAAGACCCACAACCCAGTTCGTCGCGGGGAATTGCCAATTGTAGCCGACAGTGCCGCCGATCAGACCGCCGCTAATGTTGTGGTTCTGATTGTTCGGAGCAGCAGGGACGTAGTCCCAGTAACCGGTCCCCGAAGCGCCACCACCGTTGATTCCGATATAGAACCCGGTCCAATTGTATGCGATCGGAAGCGGCGCCATCGGCGCCTTGTACGCCATCTTCGCCGGCATGTCGGCGGCGTAGGCGGACGTTGCAAAACCCAGCGCGGCAACGGCCGCGGTAATAACAACAAGCTTTTTCATTTGGCGCCCCTGATGGAAACATTACTCTGAAGTGCCGTAAGTATATACAAATGCCCTTGGGACCCCTGTGTCATTTCGGCAACTATTAACATAAAACTTGGGCTGTAACAATCACGTGCGGCGCGCAATCCGCGAGCGCGCTTACAGCCCGCGCATCTAAACCGATGTTTTTGCTAAGTTTTTCGATTGACTCCGGCTGAGCCGCTTTGCCTGGTTGTGGCGCGACCGGTGTGGCGCGCTGACGCGGACCCCACGAACTTTCTCGAGTCTCCTCATGGCAGCCCTGGTCCTTTCAGTCGCCGGCGCCGCGGCCGGCAGCGCCGTGCTCGGGCCGATCGGCGCCATCGTCGGGTGGTTGGTCGGCGCGGTCGCCGGCAGTGTCATCGACCGCGCGCTGTTCGGCGCGCGCAATTTTTTGGTCGACGGGCCGCGGCTCGCTGATTTGACGGTGATGACCTCGATCGAAGGCGCGGCGATCGGCCGACAAAATTCTTTATTCTCGTGGTTAGATTCCACGTTCCAACAAATTAATTCCCTGTTTTGTAGAGTAGGGACTTTTCGTGAAATGACGTGCGATTAGCGCTCAGGTCGCTAATGCCCCAGAGGAGAACTCGCCTAACATCTAGTCGGTGAGACTGTGAATCTGAGTAGGACCACGCCGAGCGTCCGGCGGTCGGCGGCGCCGTCAATCTCGGCCGGACAAAAGTACCGGGGCAATATCAGCTGCAGCACGGAGGGCCTTTCCACGCCGTCTCAATTGGGTGTGAGATGAGAGCGGTGAGCGCTAGGATTAGTTGAGGCGGGCTCTTCGACATGTCCGCTCGCGCGAAGACGAATACAAAAGCCCGGCTCGCCGCCGGGCCTTTGTTTTTCAGTTCACCTTTATCGCAATCGCTCAGCCGCCTATCGAGGAATGCCTCGAGCATGATGCAACGCTTTTCATTTCCGGGTTCACGATCCCGGAAACCGAAACGCATATTATAGCTGGCGCGCCCGAGACGATTCGAACGTCCGACCTTTGCCTTCGGAGGGCAACGCTCTATCCAGCTGAGCTACGGGCGCCTGTTCGCCTCAATAAACGAAACCCCCGAGCGCGGCAACGCCCTACCGCACTGCAAAAAAAGCCTGACTTTCTGTGTTTTTAGGCGCTTTCGGGCTTTCGCGCGGCCCGCGAATCTCATAGGGCTGATTCAACGGCGCATTGTGCGCAACAGGAGCGGACGTCCATGGCAGACATCGTAGCGAAACCCAAGCCGATCACGACCAAGCACTTGGCCGACACGCTGGCGGCACAGCATGAACTCACGAAGCGTCAAGGTAAGGAAATGCTTGAGGACCTCGTCGGTCTGATCACCAAGCACCTCAAGAAAGGCGAGCGGGTGAAGATCGCCGGGCTCGGCATTCTGCAGGTGCGCAAGCGCGCCGCCCGCATGGGCCGCAACCCTGCGACCGGCGAGCCGATCCAGATCAAGGCCAGCCGCAAGGTAGCGTTTCGCGCCACCAAGGAACTCAAGATGGCGATCTGACGCCGTCTTTAAGTTAGGCGCGCAAAACCCCGCCGGGACGCCGGCGGGGTTTTTGTTTGTGGGCTGAAGATTTCGATTCTGAGGCGGCGATCATCTGATGATCAGAGGGTTGGCGCACAGGGAAATCGAACAGCCTCTCGGCTGGCGTGTTCGTTACGATTTCCTCTAGCGCTTCCACTCTCGGATCTGTGCTTACCCGCCTGTCTGACGCTCGATGGCATCAATCTTGGGCTTAAGTTGCTGCATAATTTGCGCGCTCAGTTCTGGGGTGACTTTGATGGGGTTTTCGGCATGTTCTTGCCATCCAGGCCCCACATGTTTGTCCCATAACTTATAGGTCAGCAATTCGGGAATACGCGGTGGATAGGCTGGCCGCCCCCCATTATGGTATTCGCGGTCATTGGGGGATTGTTGCCGAGCACGAGATCGTTCATCATCATGTCCCTGTGATGAACATTCATCGCGGAATTGATGGGCGAAAATTTCTTGGCAAGTCCGGTCACGAACTGTTCGGGCGTCCGTTCGTTCTTCGGCATATTTTTCAGGTCCGCCATAATCTCTAGAAATAATACCGGCGTGATGTTCGAGTGATAGAGGTGCGTCAACCATCGTGCCTCGGCGGCCGACAATGATTGGATTGTTGACTTATCGAAGATGAGAACTGGTGCCAAACTGTCCTCGCCATAAAACGGAACGATTGCGACCAAGTGTATCGGTTACCCTATTTGGTTGAACTGTCCGCTAGCGAATAGCTTGTGCTGCGACCGCCTCCGTCGTCCTTCTCAAGGATACCGCGCTCGATAAGATCGGCGATGTCGCGTAGCGCCGTATCCGGCGAGCATTTTTCGATGGTCGCCCATTTCGACGATGTGAGCTTGCCCTCGAAGCCGTCCAGCAGGCGAGTGACCATGTCGCGTTGACGCTCGTTGAACGGCTCCGCCGCGTGCTTCTTCCAAAACTCTGCTTTCTTAAAAACGTTGGCAAGAGTCTTTTCGGCGCCGCCGAACGCGCGATCGAGACACCCTAGAAACCACTCCATCCAGGGCGTGATGTCGAGATCACCCTTCTGCGTGGCTTCGAGCAGGTCGTAATACACTTTGCGGTCGATACGGATTTGCGCGGACATGCTGTAGAAGCGCTGCGAGCTGTCTTCCGAACGCGCGAGAGACATATCGGCGATTGCGCGCGCGATACGTCCGTTGCCGTCGTCGAACGGATGAATGGTGACGAACCACAGATGTGCGAGCGCGGCCCTTAATACCGGATCGGTGTCGTCTTTCCCATTGAACCAGTCGAGAAAGGATTTCATTTCCGCGTCGAGGCGGCCGGCGCCGGGTGCTTCATAGTGGACACGCTCGCGCCCCTCGACGCCCGAAACGACTTGCATCGCTCCCGATTTGTCCTCGCGCCAGTCTCCGACAGTAATCTTTCTTAAGCCGCTGCGCCCCGTCGGGAACAGCGACGCGTGCCAGCCGAACAGACGATCCGCGGTAAGCTTCTCCTTGTACTTCTGCGTGGCGTCGAGCATCATCTCGACCACGCCATCGACATGACGATCGGCGGCCGGCAATCCTCCTGCATCCATTCCAAGGCGGCGGGCGATCGAGGATCTGACCTGATCCCGGTCGAGGATTTCGCCCTCGATCTCGCTGGATTTAATTACGTCTTCCGTGAGCGTCTTGAGGACCGCCTCTTCCCGGAGAGGAAAGCCGATAGCCTTCATTCTCCCTATGAGCAGTCCTTGGCGATGCCGCACGGCCGCAAGCTGCTTGGCGAGGCTGTGCTGATCCCACGTGAATAGGGGCCAATTCGGCAATTCGTGTATATATTCAGTCATTCTCCGCACCTCTTGCGGAGATTATAATGCCTATTCACCGCACAATCAAGAATAATCTCCGCATATTATGCGGTGATTATAAGTGGTATTCGCCGCATCCAACGCACTCTTACGAAGCGGACGAGGGCGGATAAGCGCACACGCGGCGGGCTATAATGCTCGCAAGGAAATTCCGAGGAGATATCCATGTCGCAGCCGGCCGAGAAACGCGAAGGCATGCCGAAGATGCTCAAGGATGCCGCCTTTGTGTGGGAGGACCCGCTCGATCTCGAAAGCGAACTGACCGAGGACGAGCGCATGGTGCGCGCCACCGCGCGCGGCTTCGCGCAGGATTATCTGATGCCGCGCGTGATCGAGGCCTACGCGCAGGAAAAATACGATTCCACCGTCATGCCCGAAATGGCCAAGCTTGGCCTGCTGGGTCCGACCATTCCGGAAGACTATGGCGGCGCGGGCCTGGGATACGTCTGCTACGGGCTGATCGCGCGCGAACTCGAGCGCGTCGACTCAGGCTTTCGCTCGGCGATGTCGGTGCAGTCCTCGCTGGTGATGTACCCGATTTTTGCCTACGGCTCCGAGGCGCAGCGGCGCAAATATCTGCCCAAGCTCGCCAGCGCCGCAATGATCGGCTGCTTCGGCCTGACCGAGCCCGATCACGGCTCCGATCCGGGCTCGATGGTGACGCGCGCCGATAAAGTCTCCGGCGGCTACAAGCTCAACGGCGCCAAGACCTGGATCTCGAACGCGCCGGTCGCCGATCTCGCGGTGGTGTGGGCCAAGCTCGACAACGTGATCCGCGGCTTCATTGTCGAGCGCGGCAAGGGTTTCTCCACGCCCAAGATCGAAGGCAAGCTGTCGCTGCGCGCTTCGATCACCGGCGAGATCGTGCTGGAAGATTGCCTGGTGCCGGAAGAAAATCTGCTGCCCAACGTCAAGGGCCTGGCCGGCCCGTTCGGCTGCCTCAACAATGCGCGTTACGGCATTTCCTGGGGCGCCATGGGCGCCGCGGAATTCTGCTGGCACGCGGCGCGTCAATATACCCTCGACCGCAAGCAGTTCGGCCGCCCGCTCGCCGCCAATCAGCTGATCCAGAAAAAGCTCGCCGACATGCAGACCGAGATCGCGCTCGGCCTGCAAGGCGCGCTGCGGCTCGGCCGCATGCTGGAAGCGGGCAAGGCCGCGCCGCCGTCGATTTCGCTGATGAAGCGCAACAATTGCGGCAAGGCGCTCGACATCGCGCGGCTGGCCCGCGACATGCACGGCGGCAACGGCATCAGCCAGGAATATCACGTGATGCGCGTGCTCTCGAACCTGGAGACCGTCAACACCTACGAAGGCACGCACGACATCCACGCGCTGATCCTCGGCCGCGCGCAAACCGGCATCCAGGCTTTCTTCTAGCGCATGATCCCGAAAAGTGGGAACCGGTTTCCCGCCTTCGCGAAGCCCGCTTCGGCGGGCGAAGGAAGGTCGGAAAAGATCACGCGCAAAATTCTAAAGCGTCATCGCGCCCACTTGCTTCGCCATTTGGATCAGCCGCGCGTTCATCGCGCTGTCGGGGTCGTTGAGCGGGTTGACCACGGTGAAATGATTGGCGCCTTCGATCGTCTGGTATCGCGTCCTGACGCCAAGCTTCGCCCATTCCTCGGCGATGATGCGGCTCTGCCGGATGAATTCGTCCGATTCGGCGCCGCCGACCACCGCGTCGAACGTGCGCCCGGTGGGAGCCTTCCAGTAAACCGGCGAGGAGGCGCGGGCGGACGTTTCATTCAGCTTGAAGTCGGCATTGGTCGACACATGCAGCAGCGGCATGAGATCGAACACGCCGGAGATGGCATAGGCGGCCGGCACCAGATCGGATGGCGCGCTCGAATCGAGCGTCTTCCAGTCGGTCGCCAGCATGCAGGCGGTGAGGTGACCGCCGGCGGAATGGCCGAATACGAACAGGCGCTGTCTGTGCTTTCGCCACAGATAGAGACAGGCCGCGCGCATCTGTTCGATGATGGTGGCGATGCTGACCTGCGGCGCCAGATCGTAGCCGGCGACGGCCACCGAGATGCCATTGGCGTTCAGGTTTTTTGCGAAATGGCTGTAACTCGACGGATCGCGCGAGCGCCAATAGCCGCCGTGAATGAAGACGGCGAGCGGCGCGTTTGCCGCGGTGGCGGGGAAGAAATCGATGATCTGGCGCGCGCTCGGCCCGTAGGAAATGCCAAGCTCCGCCTTCGGCGATGCCGCGCGATAGGCGTCCGAGGAGCGGACCATGCCGGCAAAAATCGTTTCATGCTCGGGCACCCGGCCGCGGTTGTCGTATTCTTTCTCATAGTCGATGGGCGGCACGGCGGTTCTCCGGTTGTTGCGCGGGAAAGCTACCCGGCTTTGCGTTGGCTGCAAACAGCGTTATCTCTAACGCCATGAAAATCGACGGCAAGGAAATGCGTACGATCTGGGTCGAGAACGACGCTGTAAGCGTCGGCATCATCGACCAGACCTTGCTGCCGCATCGCTTCGCCACCGCGCGGCTGACGACGCTGGATGACGCCGTGCGCGCCATCAAGACCATGCAGGTGCGCGGCGCGCCGCTCATTGGCGCCGCCGCGGCCTATGGCCTTTGGCTGGCGCTGCGCGCGGACGCCTCCGACGAAAATCTCGAGCGCGCCTGCGCCGACCTGCTGGCGGCGCGGCCGACCGCGATCAATCTCAAATGGGCGCTCGATCAGATGCTGGCCGCGGTGCGCAACCGGCCGCGCGCCGAGCGGCTCTCAGCCGCGCTCAAGCGCGCCAACGAGATTGCCGACGAGGACGTCGCGATCAATTTGGCGATCGGCCGCCACGGCCTCAAGCTGATCGAAGCGGTCGCGGCGCGCAAAAAAGGCGCAAAAAAAGGGGAACGCGTCAACATACTCACCCATTGCAATGCCGGCTTTCTGGCGACGGTCGATTGGGGCACCGCGACCGCGCCGATCTATCTGGCGCACGACAAGGGCATCGCCGTGCATGTCTTTGCCGACGAGACCCGGCCGCGCAATCAGGGCGCATCGTTGACGGCCTGGGAACTCGGCCATCACGGCGTGCCGCATACCGTCATTCCGGACAACACCGGCGGTCATCTGATGCAGCACGGCATGGTCGATCTGGTGATCGTCGGCACCGACCGCGTCACCGCGCAAGGCGACGTCTGCAACAAGATCGGCACTTATTTGAAGGCGCTCGCCGCCCACGACAACAAAGTGCCGTTTTATGTGGCGCTGCCGTCGCCGACCATCGATTTTTCGATCAGCGACGGACTTTCCGAAATCCCGATCGAAGAGCGCAGCGCCGGCGAAGTCGCCACCATGACCGGCAAGACCAAGGACGGCCGCATCGAAACCGTGCAGATCATTCCGGACGGCTCGAATGTCGCCAATTACGGTTTCGATGTCACGCCGGCCCGGCTTGTCACCGGGTTGATCACCGAACGCGGCGTGATCGAGGCCAATCGCGCGGCGCTGGCGGCCGCGTTCCCTGAACGCGCCACAAATGATGCTAGGATCGCCTCATGAGTCTCGCCGCCAAACAGCCGCTGGAATTGCCCGCCGACGGCCGCCAGTCGGAAACCGCGCTCGCCGTCGCGCGCGGCACCGCGCGGCTGCTGCATGCCCATGGCTTCACCGTCGTCAGCGAACTGCCGCTGCCTTCCGGCCGGCGGGCCGACCTGGTGGCGCTCGACGCCGGCGGCGAAATCTGGATCGTCGAGATCAAATCCTCGGTTGCGGATTTTCGCGCCGATCAGAAATGGCAGGACTACCGCGCCCACTGCGACCGGCTGTTTTTCGCGACCTGCATGGCGGTGCCCTGCGAGATTTTCCCTCCTGACACCGGGCTGATCGTGGCCGACGCTTTTGGAGGCCGCATGGTGTGCGAGGCGCCAGAGCACCGCTTGCCGGCGGCGACGCGCAAATCGATGCTGCTGCTGTTTGCCCGCGCCGCCGCGGCACGGCTGCAATCGCTCGCCGATCCGAACGGGCCCTATGGCGACATCAGCGCGTGAGCTTGCCGACCATGGACGCTAAGCTGACGCCCGCCGTCACCGTCGAAAACCTGGTCAAGCTCTACAAGAATGTGACCGCGGTCGCCGGCATTTCCTTTCGCCTCGCTCCCGGCTCGGTCACCGGGCTGCTCGGCGGCAATGGCGCCGGCAAGACCACGACCATCGCCATGATCATGGGCCTGGTTCAGCCGACCTCCGGCACGGTTTCGGTGCTGGGGGCGCAGATGCCGCGGCAGCGCTACCGCGTGCTGCACCGGATGAATTTCGAAAGCCCCTATGTCGCCATGCCGTTGCGGCTCACGGTGCGGCAGAATCTTTCGGTATTCGCGCAGCTCTACGCGGTGGCCGATATCGAGGAACGTATCGCCGGTCTCGCCGCCGATCTCGAGCTCACCGAATTCCTCGATCGCCAAACGGGCAAGCTGTCGGCCGGGCAGAAGACCCGCGTCTCGCTCGCCAAGGCGCTGCTCAATCGTCCGGAAATCCTGCTGCTCGACGAACCGACCGCCTCGCTCGATCCGGACACCGCCGACTGGGTGCGCTCGCGGCTCGAGCACTATCGCACCGCGCACGGCGCGACCGTTCTGCTGGCGTCGCACAACATGAACGAGGTCGAGCGGCTGTGCGAGCGCGTCATCATCATGAAGACCGGCCGCATCGAGGACGACGACACGCCGCACCGCCTGCTCAACCGCTACGGACGCGAAACCCTGGAGCAAGTCTTTCTCGACGTGGCGCGCGGACACGGGCATCGCGAGGCGGCGCAATGAGCGACACCGGCCTCGAATTTTCGGTCAATCGCGTCGCCGCGATGGTGCGGCGCTATTGGTATTTGCTGCGCTCGTCCTGGCCGCGCGTGCTTGACCTGATCTATTGGCCGACCGTGCAGATGCTGATGTGGGGCTTCCTGCAGCTCTACGTAACGCAGAACGGCGGCCCGTTCGTGCGCACCGCCGGCGTGTTCATCGGCGCCGTCCTGCTGTGGGACATTCTGTTTCGCGGCCAGCTCGGGTTTTCGATTTCATTCCTGGAGGAGATGTGGTCGCGCAATCTCGGCAACCTGATGATGTCGCCCTTGCGCCCCGTCGAGTTCGTAGCCAGCCTGATGATCATGAGCATCGTGCGCCTGCTGATCGGCATGATCCCGGTGTCGCTGCTCGCCATCGCGTTTTTCGGATTTAATCTGTGGTCGCTCGGACTGGCGCTTGCCGCCTTCTTTGCCAATCTGATGCTGACGAGTTGGGCGATCGGGATCTTCGTCGCCGGGCTGCTGCTGCGCAACGGCATGGGCGCCGAGAGCATGGCCTGGACCATCATGTTCCTGTTCCTGCCGCTCACCTGCGTCTACTACCCGGTGACGGTGTTGCCTCACTTCCTGCAATACGTCGCTTGGTCGCTGCCGCCGACTTACGTGTTCGAGGGCATGCGCGCGCTGCTGATCGATCATGTCTTTCGCGCCGACCTGATGGTGCAGGCCCTGGCGTTCAATATCGTGCTGTTCGCAGCTGCGTCAGTCGCCTTCCTCAAGCTGCTGGCCAGCGCCCGGGTCCAGGGCTCGCTGCTACAGGGCGGTGAATAAGTCCGAAAACCACGCGTTATTAGTGGTTTAGCGGTCCATTTCGGGGTGTAAACCGGACGCGAAGGACTTATCTGTATGTTGACGCCATGACCGAAAAACGACACCCTGCTGCGGCGCAGCAAAGCGCGGGGCCGGGGATAAAGCCTATGCCGATCGGAGAGTTCGACGGGGCAGCAACGCTGCCCGGCGACAACGGCGTATTGCTGTCGACGCCGATGTACTGGCTCTACGAAATGGGCCAGGCCGCGCTCGATCCCTCGCGAGCGCTGGCCGACGCCACGCGGTTGTTTTTCAAGAATCCGGCCAATCCGTTCGCGCACACCACCTACGGCAAGACGGTCGCCGCCGCCGCGGAACTGTTCGAGCGCTCCACGCGCCGCTACGGGCGGCCGGAATGGCGCATCGATTCAACCACCGTCGGCGGCGAGCGCGTGCCGGTTCATATAAAAACCGTGTGGGAGCGCCCGTTCTGCCGGCTGCTGCATTTTGAGCGCGCTTTTGTCCACGTGCCGCGCCGTCCGCAGCCGAAATTGCTGATTGTCGCGCCGATGTCGGGTCACTATCCGACGCTGTTGCGCGGCACCGTCGAGACTTTTCTGCCCAACCACGACGTCTACATCACCGATTGGCGCAATGCGCGCGCGGTGCCGGTCGCCGCCGGCCATTTCGATCTCGATGATTACATCGACTACGTCATCTCGATCTTGCACGTCCTGGACGGCGACGCGCACGTGGTCGCCGTGTGCCAACCCTCGGTGCCGGTGCTGGCGGCGGTTGCCTTGATGGAAGCCGACAAGGATCCTTGCGTCCCGCGCTCGATGGTGTTGATGGGCGGCCCGATCGACACACGCATCAATTCCAACTCGGTCAACAAGCTCGCCGAAAATCGCGGACTCGACTGGTTCCGCACCCACGTCATCACCAAGGTGCCGTTTCCGCATCCCGGCTTCATGCGCGACGTCTATCCGGGTTTCCTGCAGCTCAGCGGTTTCATGAGCATGAATCTGGATCGCCACCTCGAGGCGCACCGCGAGCTGTTCACCAATCTGGTCAAGGGCGACGGCGATTCGGCGCAGAAGCACCGCGAGTTCTACGACGAGTATCTCGCCGTCATGGATCTTGCCGCCGAGTTCTATCTGCAGACCGTCGACACCGTCTTCATCCGCCACGCGCTGCCCAAAGGCGAGATGACCCATCGCGGGCGCCGCATCGACCCCTCGCAGATCAAGCGCGTCGCTTTGCTGACGGTCGAGGGCGAGCACGACGACATCTCCGGCGTCGGCCAGACCGAAGCAGCGCACGCGCTGTGCACGAACATCCCCGCCGAGGACAAGGTGCATTATCTGCAGCCTAGCGTCGGCCATTACGGCGTATTCAACGGCTCGCGCTTCCGCGCCGAGATCGCGCCGCGCATCGCGGACTTCGTGCTCTCGCGTAACGGCCACGGCCGCGGCGCGCGTCCCGCCAAGACGGCCGCCGCCGGTTAGCCTGAATTCTCCGGTAAGTCCCTGCGTGTAAGCCCTTGCGTAACAGCGGCATTTCCGGCCGCGCAAAATCCCGTGGCGAACGGCGGCGAATATGGCAGTATTTCCGCGCCATTCCGGCATCGGGCGAGCCCTTCGCATGCCATTGCGCGCACTCCTCTACCGCCGGCCGAGCGAACCGCCGGCGATCAGCGTCACCTTCGACCGCGAAATCTATCTGGTGCGCGTGCGCCGCCACCGTCAGGCGCGCCGCTATACGCTGCGCATTCAGTCAGCCACCCGCGAAGTCGTGCTCACCATGCCGCCGCGCGGCAGCCTGAAGCAAGCGCGTGAATTCGCCGAGAAGCACGGCGGCTGGATCGCGGCGCGGTTGGGGAAATTGCCGGCGCCGGCGCCATTTTCTCCAGGCGCCACCATTCCGCTGCGCGGCATCGATCACCGTATTGTCCATCGGCGGGAGCAGCGCGGCACGGTGTGGACGGAGACCGACGAGGCCGGCGATCTCCTGCTCTGTGTTGCCGGTGAGGCGCCGCATATCGCGCGCCGGGTCTCGGATTATCTCAAGCGCGAGGTCAAGCGCGATCTGGAAATCGCCAGCCGCCGCGCGGCCGAGGATCTCGGCGTCACCTTCAAGCGGGTGTCGATCCGCGATCCATCGAGCCGCTGGGGCTCATGTTCGACCACCGGGGTGCTGTCTTTTTCATGGCGGCTGATTTTTGCGCCCCCCTTTGTGCTCGATTATCTGGCGGCGCACGAGGCCGCGCATCTGATCGAGATGAACCATTCGCGCAAGTTCTGGCGCGTGGTCGAGCGCATCTGCCCGCATGTCGCGCGCGCCAAGTCCTGGCTCGACGCGCATGGCAGCAATCTCCATCGCTATGGACTGCCGGACGCCTCGCGCTAGCATCGCGACGGCGCTTGCGGTAATCACAGGTTATGCTGCGTTCCGGCACTTTCGCGCTCACGGCATTGCTGGCGGCATTGAGCGCGATCGGCCCGCTCACCACCGACATGTATCTGCCGTCGCTGCCGGACATCGCGCGGGCGCTCGGCGCGCCGACCGCGCAGGTTCAGCTCACTATTTCCGCTTATTTATTCGGCTTTGCCATCGGGCAAATCCTCTATGGCCCGATGTCCGACCGGCACGGCCGCAAGCCGGTGCTGATGGCCGCGCTTGGGCTTTATTGCGCGGCTTCGCTCGCCTGCGCGCTCTCGACCTCGATCGAAATGCTGATCGCGGCGCGCGCGTTGCAGGCGCTCGGCGGCTCCGGCGGCATCGTGCTGGCGCGCGCCATCGTGCGCGATCTTTATTCCGGGGCGCGCGCCGGCCGCGAATTGTCGCTGATCGGATCGGTGATGGCGCTGGCGCCGGTGCTGGCGCCGATCATCGGCGGCGTCTTGCAGACCGGCTTCGGCTGGCGCGCGGTTTTCTTCACGCTGGTGGCGGCCGGGTTATTCGGCGCCGGGGTGGTCTGGATGCTGTTGCCGGAAACCTTGGGCCGGCGCGCCGAACCGCTGTCGGCCTCGTCGATGCTGAGATCTTACGGCGTGGTCGCGCGCAATCCGGCCTACCTTGCTTATCTCGGGCTCGCTTCGACCAGTTATGCCGGGCTGTTCGCGTGGATTTCCGGCGCATCCTTCGTGCTGCAAAATCTATACGGGCTGACGCCGTTCGATTTCGGCGTCGCTTTCGCGCTCGGCTCGGTCGGCTACATGACTGGCGCGACTTTGGCCGCGCGCATGGTGGTCCGGCTGGGGCTCGACCGCACCATCGGCTTCGGTGGCTGCGCTTGCGCCGCCGGCGGTCTCGGTATGGTGGCCGCGGTCGCGCTACAGCTCGCCTCTGCCGCCTCGCTGGTGCTGCCGGTCGCAGTTTATCTCGCCGGTCTCGGCATGGTGTTGCCGCAGTCGATTGCCGGCGCCATGACGCCGTTTCCGGAGCGGGCGGGCACGGCTTCCGCGCTGCTTGGATTCGTGCAGCAAAGCATCGCCGCGCTGTGCGGCGCAGTGGTCGGCGCTCTGCTCGGAGCGAACGCCTGGCCACTCGCCGCCGCGGTGGCGGCGATGGGCTGCGCGACGCTGGTATTGTGGATTTTAACGCGTGCCTTGCGCGCGCGCGTGGCGCAGCCGCACTAGTTTCTGCCGCGTCCGAACAGATTATCCAGCAGCCAGCCGTCGAGGCTGCCGCTACGGGCGCTGGGCGCATTATTGGCCGATTGGATGGGGGCCGGCGGCGTCGGCGCCATGCCGTCAGTGGAGGGCGTTGGCGCGTTGCTGCTGAACAATCCGGACATCATGCCGCCGGCCGGCGGGCCGGGCAGGGCGGCGACCGCAACGCCCTGATGCGCGGTGCGCATGAAGCGGCTCCAGATATCGACCGGCAGCCCGCCGCCGGTGACGTGCTTGGTCGGCGTGCCGTCGTCATTGCCGAGCCAGACGCCGGTGACGAGATGCGCGGTGTAGCCTATGAACCAGGCGTCACGGAAATCCTGGGATGTGCCGGTTTTGCCCGCCGCCTGCCAGCCCGGCAGCGTCGCCTTGCGCGCGGTGCCGATCAATAAAGTCTGCTGCATCATGTCGTTCATCATGCCGACATAGCGCGCGTCGATGATGCGCCCGAGCGGTGCTTCGTTGCGCGCGTAAAGAACCTTGCCGTTGCCGGCGGTAATGCGCTCGATCACATGCGGCACGACCGCCAGCCCGCCATTGGCGAACGGCGCATAAGCGCTGACCAGTTCGAGTGGCGAGACTTCCGAGGTGCCGAGCGCGATCGAGGCGTTCGGCTCGAGCTTGGAGGCGATGCCGAGGCGATAGGCGGTGCGGATCACCGCCATCGGCGTCTCTTCCAGGGTCAGCCGCACCGACACCGTGTTGAGGGACAGCGCCAACGCCTTGGTGAGCGTGACCGGACCGAAATATTCATGGCCGTAGTTTTCCGGCGACCAGCCTTTGATCTTAATCGGCGCGTCCTGCCGCACCGTGTCTGGCGTGAGCCCGTGTTCAAGCGCGGTAAGGTAGACGAACGGCTTGAAGGCCGAGCCGGGTTGGCGCTTGGCGGAGACCGCGCGATTGAACTGACTCTCGCCGTAATTGCGCCCGCCGACCATGGCGCGCACCGCGCCGTCCGGCGTCATCGCCACCAGTGCGCCCTGTGAAACGCCGTTCTTCTCGGCCTTCTGCGCCAATTCATCGGTGAGCGACTTTTCCGCTTCCGCCTGCAAGCCGCTGTCGATCGTGGTCTTGACCACGATGTCCTCGTCGACGTGGCCGAGCACGTCGTTGATCGCGTCCATCACCCAATCGGCGACATAGTTGGCCGAACCGCCGCCGCTTTGCGCCGCCACGCGCGGCGGGTGCGCGAGCGCGGCATGTGAACTCGCCTCGCTGATGAAGCCGCTCTCGGCCATGGCGGCGAGCACAATTTGCGCGCGCCGCTCGGCGCCGTCGAAATTGCGCGTCGGCGCCAGCCGCGACGGCGACTTTACCAGGCCGGCGAGCATGGCGGCTTCCGGCAGCGAGAGCTGCTTGGCGGGCTTTCCGAAATAGTGCTGCGCGGCCTGCTCGATGCCATAGGCGCCGGCGCCGAAGTAGACGCGATTCAAATAAAGCTCGAGAATCTTGGTTTTGGAGAATTTGCGCTCCAGCCAGACGGCGAGCAGCGCTTCCTGCAGTTTGCGATGGATGGTGCGCTCTTGAGTCAGAAAGAGATTCTTCGCCAATTGCTGCGTGATGGTGGAGCCGCCTTGGGCGACGCCGCGATGCAGAATGTTGGCGAGCGCGGCACGCGCAATGCCCCAAGGATCGACGCCGTAATGCTCGTAGAAGCGCCGATCCTCGATGGCGACGAAGGCTTTCGGCACGTAGCTCGGCATGTCCTTGAGCGGCAGGACGGCGCCGCCTGAATCGCCGCGCGTTGCGAGCGGGCGATTGTTGACGTCGACGATCTGGATCGAGGGCGGGCGTTTTGGAATTTCCAGCGATTGGATCGGCGGCAGGTGGGCACCGGTCCAGGCAACGGTGCCGACCGCGCCGATGAAGAGCCACAATCCGAGCACCAGGCCCCAATAGATCATGCGGCCGATCAGCGAACGCCTGGGCGCGCGCGATTTCTTGCTGCGTTTTCGTCTTGTCGGTGGTTTGCCGCCGCCCGGGCGGTCGTTCGCGCTGACGCGCAATTGCGGACCGCTGTCGAACACCGGCTCCCGGCGCGCGTCCGATTGTCCCCGTCCCGCCATCACGCGACCCGAACAGCTGCGCCGGCGGCAACGGCGCCGGCCCCCGAGGGCACGCTAGAGCGCGTGGTTTAAGGCGTCGTTAAGCGGAGATTCGCGAGCAAATCCGGGGCCTTGCGGGTTCACATTTTACCGTGTTCGCGCAGCACGTCGGCGGCGATGCGGTGCGCCTCGTTGGAGGCCGGAATGCCGCAATAGAGCGTCAGCAGCAGCAGCACTTCCTGGATTTGCTCGACCGTGCAGCCGTTCTTGATCGCGCCGTTGAGATGCACGCGCAATTCGTTCGAATGCCCGGCCGCCGCCATCATCGCGATCATGACAAGCGACTTGGTCGCCGGCGGCAGCGCCGTGCGGCTCCAGACATCGCCGTAAGCGTAGGCGTTGATGATGTGCTGCAGCGGCTTGCCGAATTCGCCGAAGGCGCTCATGCGCTTTTCGACCGCCTCGCGGCCGAACATTTCGGTGCGCAGCTTGAGGCCGCGCTCATGCAATTCTTTTTCGTCCATGGTCCTCGTCCTATTGCTGCGGAAGGCCGGCGGCGATCCGTACGTCGCTCCAGCGTTTGTATTCGCTCGCCAGGAAATCGCCGAACTGCCGCGGCGTCGAGCTCTTGACCACCACGCCGACCGCTTCCAGGCGTTTCTTGACGGTTTCGTCCGCCAGGCTTTCGTTCAGCGTCTTGTTTAGCTTGGCGATGACGGCCGGCGGCGTGCCGCGTGGGCCGAACAGGCCGTACCAGGTGGTGACGTCGTAACCGGGCAACAGGCCGGACTCGATGGCCGCCGGCACATTCGGCACCGCCGGGAAACGATCCTTGCCGGTGACGGCGAGCGCCTTGAGCTGGCCGGAATTGACCTGCCCGATCACCGCCGAGACCGTGTCGAACATGATGTCGGCGTGATGACCGAGCACCGCGTTGAGGGATTCGGGCGTGGTGCGGAACGGAACGTGCAGCAGCTCGATGTTGGCGCTTTGCTTGAACAGTTCGCCGGCAAAATGCTGGGTGGCGGCGAAACCCGGGCTCGCGAACACCACCTTGCCGGGATTGGCCTTGGCGTACTCGATCAGCTCCTTGACGTTGTTGGCCGGAAAGTCCGGACGCGTCACGATCATCAAGCTGGCGGTCGCGATCTGACCCACGGGCGCAAAGGCGGTGTTGGTGTCGTAGGGCATCTTCTTGGTGGTGACGGCCGCGATGATCTGACCCGCGGTCATGACGCCGAGCGTGTACCCATCAGGCGGCGCGCGAGCCACTATGTCATTGCCGAGGATGCCGCCTGCGCCCGGCTTGTTTTCGACCACGATCGCCTGGCCGAGTCTGGTCTGCATCGCGTCCGCCAGGATGCGGCCGATGATGTCGGAGCCGCCGCCGGGCCCGAACGCGATGATGAAATAAATCGGCCGCAGCGGAAAATCTTGCGCCGGCGCCGCGCCCGCGGTCAGCAGCAAAGCGGCGAGCGCGAACCAAAACTTCTTCATGGCTTCCTCCCTGGCACGCTGTCGCGCGGCCGGCGTTTCAAGTTTTTGTGCGCCGCCGGCCAACTTCCTTTATGACGACGCTGTTATCCATCTCGGCTTCACCCGCGCGCACGCAGGCCTCCAGCACGTCGGCATGCACTTCCAGCATCGCCAGTTTCTGCCCCACGCTGGCGGCCTGATCGAGCATCAAATGGGTGTCCTTCAGGGTCTGCCGAACGCGGCCCTCGGCAGAGAAATCGCCGCGCACCATCTTCGGCCCCTTGGTTTCCATCACCTGCGAGTATGAAGCCGATCCACGCGCCACGGCAAGGAATGCCGCCGGATCGAGGCCGAGGCGTTCGGCGAAAACCAGGCCCTCGGCCAAAGCGAGACGGTTGAGGCCCAGGATCAAATTGACCGCGAGCTTGGCGCGGCCGCCGTCGCCGACCTTGCCGACATGGAAGCGGCGCACAAACAGCGCATCCATGATGTCGCCGACTTCCCTGGCGATTGTCGGGTCGCCGCCGATCAAGGCGACGCCGTCGCCGCGCCGCACCTGATCGCTGGTGCCGGACACCGGCACGTCGAGATAACGGACGCCGCGCGGCGTCACGCGCGCGGCCAACGCCGCCACCTGGTCGGGATCGCAGGTGCTCATGACCAGCACGATTTTGCCGGAGCCTTCGCCGAGCGCGGGCAGAAGGTGGTTCTCGATCACGTCCTCGACCTGATCGGTGCTGAATACGGCAATGATGATGCAGCGCGACGGTCTCGCCAGAGCGGCAATGCCGTCGGCCGCTTTGCCGCCGATCGCGTCAAGCCGCGCGCGCCGCGCGGGATCGATGTCATAGCCGATGACGGCAATCCCGGCGTCAAGCAAGCGGCGGGCGTAAACCTCGCCCATCAAACCAAACCCGATTATGGCAACGGGAGAATTGTCCATCACGCCTCATCCGCGAAGAAAAGCGGATGTTACGCCTTTGTATCGTTTTTGGCGTCGCCTTTGGCTTTAGCCTTGCTCTCGGTGTCGAGCCCGGCAAACAGCGCGACCAGCGCGCGTTTGATAGCCGCCTGGCGGGTCGGCGAGGTGATTTGCGCGCCCATCAGGTCGGTCACGTAGAACACGTCCACGACGCGCTCGCCGAAGGTGGCGACGTGGGCGGAGATGATGTTGAGGTTGAGCTTGGACAACGTGGTGGTCATCTCGTAGAGCAGCCCGGTGCGGTCGAGGCCGGCCACTTCCAGCATGGTGTAACGGTGCGACCACTGGTTATTGATGGTGACCGAGGGCTCGAGCGCGAAGGCCTTGATGCGGCCTTTCGGCGGGGTGCGCTTGGCCACCACGTCGGGCAGCCGCAGTTCGCCGCGCAGCGCCTTTTCGATTGAATCCGCGATTCTGTTGGCGCGCCGTTCCTCGTCTTCGTCCCGGTCGAATTCGCGCGACAGCGAGATGGTGTCGAGCGCGCGCCCGTCGGTGGTGGTGAAGATCTGCGCGTCGACGATATTGGCGCCGGCCATGGCGCAGGCCCCGGCGATGATCGACAGCAACCAGGGATGATCGGGCGCCAGCACCGTCAGTTCGGTCACCGCGCGCTCGGCGTCGAAGGCGATTGTTGTGGCGAGCGATCTGCCGGCGTCCTCGGCGGCGCGCACGAATTTGGCGTGCTCGATCTTGTGCGGCAGGTCCACTTTAAGCCAATACGCCGGATAGAGGTGCGCGATATAGGTCTCGAGCCGTTCGGGCGGCCAGCCATTTAACGCCGTCCGGAATTCGGCCTGCGCCATGGCGACGCGCTGGGCGCGGTTGACCTCGGAGAAGCCGCCAGTGAGCACCGGCTCGGTCTCGTAATAAAGCGTGCGCAGCAGTTGCGCCTTCCAGCCGTTCCACACGCCGGGGCCGACCGCGCGGATGTCGGCGGTGGTGAGAATGGTCAACAGCTTCAGCCGCTCGGCCGACTGCACCACCGCCGCGAAATTCTCGATGGTTTTACGGTCCGACAGGTCGCGTGACTGCGCGACGCTCGACATCAGCAGATGATGTTCGATCAGCCAGGCGACGGTTTCGGTGTCGGTCGCCGAAAAACCCAGGCGCGGGCAGAACCGCCGCGCCACCCGCGCGCCGGCGATCGAATGATCCTCGAGGCGGCCCTTGGCGATATCGTGCAGGAACAGCGTGACGTAGATCACCGTGCGGTTGCCGGGCAGCAACTTGTGGAACAATTCGCTGGCGAGCGGGGTTTCGCCGCCGTCGCGCTCGATCTCGGTCAACATGCCGATGCAGCGCAGCAGATGCTCATCCACCGTATAGTGGTGGTACATGTTGAACTGCATCATCGCGACGATCTTACCGAAGGCCGGCACGAAGTGCCCGAGCACGCCGGCTTCGTTCATTCGCCGCAGCACGGTTTCCGGGTCGTTCTTGGAAGTGAGGATTTCCAGGAACAGCCGGTTGGCTTCCTCGTCCTCGCGCAGCTTGGCATCGATCAGCTTGAGCGAGCGGGTGATGCCGCGCATGGCGTCGGGGTGGAAGGCGAGATTGTGCTTCTGCGCCAGATGGAAGATGCGGATCAGATTGACCGGGTCGCGCTTGAAGACGCCGGGCGCGGCGACCGTAATGCGGTTCTTGTCGACGATGAAGTCGGCGCTCTCGGCAAGCTTGCGCCGCTTCACCGGCCGGAATTTGGCCATCACACGGCTCAAGACCGGCACGCTCTTGGCATGGCTATCTTCCAGTTCCGCGCACAAAATCGCGGTCAGATCGCCGACGTCCTTGGCGATCAGGAAGTAGTGCTTCATGAAGCGCTCGACGTCCTGCTGGCCGGGATGCTCGGTATAGCCGAGCCGCACCGCGATCTCGCGCTGGATGTCGAACGACAGGCGTTCCTCGGCGCGGCCGGTGACAAAATGCATGTGGCAGCGCACCGCCCAGAGAAAATCCTCGCAGGCGCGGAAGCGCTGATACTCCGTTTTGTCGAACACGCCGCGCTTGATCAGCTCGTCCGGCTCGCGCACGCGGTAGACGTATTTGGCGATCCAGAACAGCGTATGGAGATCGCGCAGGCCGCCTTTGCCATCCTTGACGTTCGGCTCGACCAGATAGCGCGATTGTCCCGAGCGGCGCACGCGGTCCTCGCGTTCGGCGAGCTTGGCCGCGACGAATTGCGGCGCGGTGTTGCGCACCACCTCGTTGTCGAAGCGCGCCTGCAGCTCGTCGAATAGTTTTTTATCGCCCATCAGAAAGCGCGCTTCCAGGATGGCGGTGCGGATGGTCATGTCCGCCTTGGCCTGGCGGATGCATTCGTCGACCGAGCGGGTGGCGTGGCCGACCTTGAGCCCCGTGTCCCACAGGCAATAGAGGATCGCTTCGGCAACAAACTCGCCCCAGGCGGTCTGTTTGTAGGGCAGCAGGAACAATAGATCGATGTCGGAACCGGGCGCCTGCAGTCCGCGGCCGTAACCGCCGGTGGCGATCACCGTCATGCGCTCGGCCTCGGACGGATTTTGCGACCGGTAGAGATGCTTGCGCACGAAGTCGAACAGCAGGCGGATGATCTCGTCTTCGAGCCTGCAGAGCCGCTCGGCGCAACGCCGCCCGTGACGATCCTTGAGCAGTAGTTGCTCGGCCCTGGCCCGGCCCTCGACCAGCGCGGTTTTGAGCCGGCGCGCCAGCGCGCCGCGCATATCGCGCTCGTTGCCGGCGTGGATCTTGGCGAGCTTTTCCAGGTCGGCGGAAACCGCCCGGCTGTCGATCAGCTCGGCCGTCGCCTTCGAGGGCGATGCCGAGGACGCGCGCGGTTCATGTTCGAGGGCAAGCGAGGCCATGGGGAAATCGGGATAGCGGAGGCGGAGCCCTAAGTCACTCCGGCGGGGCGATAATCGCGGAAATCGCCACCTTGGCAGGACGGAATAATCTTTTTATTTCAGCGAAAAGATTGCCAAAAGCAGCTATCATTCCCTAAGAAGCGCCAATTTATGGAATAAAATTTCCGCATAGCCGCTTTCCTCTAATCCGGGCATCGGGCCGATGCTTTGGCCGCGCCGGGCGCTATAAAGAACCACCAAGAACAAGCACTGCAGGGAGGAATTCAATGCGCAGTTTCCAGGTCTGCCGCTGCGGCGAGCCGTTGCAAGTGGTCGAGCGGTCGACGCCGCAGCCGACCGGCACGCAGGTGTTGCTCAAGGTCATCGCCGCCGGCGTCTGCCACAGCGATATCCATATCTGGGACGGCTATTACGAACTCGGCGGCGGCAAGCGGCTGAACCTGCTGGAACGCGGCATCAAGCTGCCGCTGACCATGGGCCACGAGAATGTCGGCGAGGTGGTCGCGGCCGGTCCCGATGCCAAAATTGGTAACTTGGGCGTCAAGATCGGCGCGCGCATGCTGGCGCATCCATGGATCGGTTGCGGCGAGTGCGCGATCTGCAAAACCGGCGAAGAACAGTTTTGCAAGACCCCGCGCAATCTCGGCGTCTTCAGCGACGGCGGTTATGCCGACCACGTCATGGTCCCGCATCCGCGCTATTTGTTCGAGATCGGCGATCTGGCGCCGGAGCGCGCCGCGCCGCTGGCCTGTTCGGGCATCACCACTTACGGCGCGCTGAAGAAGGCCGGGTCGATCATCAAGGATGAACCGGTGGTGATCATCGGGGCCGGCGGCCTCGGTCTGATGTGCCTCGCGCTCAACGCCATGATGGGCAACAAGGGCGCGATCGTGGTCGACATCGATCCGGTCAAACGCGACGCCGCCAAGAAGGCGGGCGCACTCGCCGTGGTCGACGGCAATGCACCTGACGCCGCCAAGCAGATCATGGCGCTGACCAATGGCGGCGCTTGGGCGGTGATCGATTACGTCGGCTCATCGGCGACGGTAAAGCTCGGAGTCGACAGCATTACCAAGGGCGGCAAGGTGATCGTGGTCGGCCTGTTCGGCGGCGACATCACGGTGTCGACGCCGTTCTTTCCGCTCAAGGCGATGGCCATTCAAGGCTCCTATGTCGGCAGTCTGCCCGAGATGAGGGAGTTGCTCGCGCTGGTGCGGGCCAAGGGTCTGCCGCCGGTGCCGCTGAAGACGCGTCCGCTCGACGAGGTTGCCGGCGTGCTCGACGACCTGCGCGCCGGCAAGATTGTCGGCCGCGTCGTGCTCACGCCCGCCGGCTAAGGAACGCGATCATGGATGCCGACCAACTGCGCGCCATGCAGGCGCCGATCAAGCAGCGCTACAAGAGCGAGCCCGAGGCCGCCGTCGTCACGCTGAAAGCCAAGGGCACGCTCGAGGACTCCAACATCGCCTGCAAGGTCGAAACCGGCCGCGCGCTGGCCATTGCCGGCCTGCATCCGGCGACCGGCGGCTCCGGTCTGGAGCTGTGCTCAGGCGACATGCTGCTGGAAGCGCTGGTGGCCTGCGCCGGCGTCACCCTCAAGGCGGTGGCGACCGCGCTCGCCATTCCGCTCACGTCGGGCAGCGTGTCGGCGGAGGGCGAGCTCGATTTCCGCGGCACGTTAGGCGTTGCAAAAGACGCAGCCGTCGGGTTTCGCGAAATACGGCTGCGCTTCGACCTCGTCACTGATGCAGCCCAAGACAAACTCGATCAGCTGCTCAAGCTCACCGAGCGCTATTGCGTGGTTTATCAGACGATCAAGAGCGGTCCGCCGGTCAGTGTAACGCTGGCGCGGCGCTAGGAACCGTCATTGCCTCCCGACCTTTATTTCGCGCTCACGCTCGGCGTCAAAATGGCCGTCACCGCCGGCTTCCTGCTGGCGGCGACCGTGACGGCCGAGCGCTTCGGCCCCTTGGTCGGCGGCCTGGTGGCGACGCTGCCGATCAGCGCCGGGCCGGTCTATGTGTTCCTCGCGCTCGACCACGACGCGCATTTCATCGCGCAAAGCGCGCTCGGCAGCCTGGTCGCGAATGCCTACAACGTCGTATTCGCGCTGACTTATGCGCTGCTGGCGCAGAAACGCTCGCTGCCGGTCAGCCTGGCCGGCGGCTACGCGGTTTGGCTCGCGCTCACATGGCTGGGCCGAACGGTCGACTGGACGCTTGTCTCCGCCATCCTGCTCAACGCCGTCATGATCGGATTTTCGTTCTGGCTGTCGGCGCCGTTGCGTCATGCGCCGATGCCGCGCGTGCAGCGGCGCTGGTATGATCTGCTGCTGCGCGCCGCGATGGTGGCGCTTCTGGTCGGCACCGTGATCACGCTCAGTTTCCGCATCGGCCCGGCCGCCAGCGGCAGTCTTGCGGTGTTTCCCATCGTGCTCACCAGCATCATCATGATCCTGCACCGGCGCGTCGGCGGCCCGGCGACCGCGGCGGTGATCGCGAACGCGGTGATCGGGCTGGCCGGCTTCGGCGTCGCGGTCGTGGTGCTCAATCTGACCGCCGACCGGCTGGGTTCGCCGCTGGCTTTGACGCTGACGCTCCTGGTGTCGATCGTCTGCAATCTTTTCATCTATGTCATGCGGCAACGGTCGGCCGCGGCATGAGCATCCTGCTGTCGAACCCCGTTTTCTGGTACGGCCTCGCGCTCAAGATCGCGATGACCGCGTCCATCGTGGTCGCGGCTTCGGTGGTGGTCGAGCGCAGCGGCCCGTTCATCGGCTCGTTGATCGCGGCGCTGCCGACCGCAGGCGGCGCCGCCTTGATCATCCTGGCAATGGAGCATCCGCCAAGCTTCATAGCCGCCAGCGCGGTCGGCAGCCTGATCGCCAACGCGGTCTGCGCAGGCTTCGCGCTCACTTATGCCGTGCTGGCGCAGCGCCGCTCGTTGCTGGTGAGCCTGGGCGGCGCCTTCGCCGCCTGGCTTACCGGTGCGCTGTTGTCGCGGCTGGTCGATTGGACCGTAACGCAAGCCGTGCTGCTCAACGCGGCGGTCTATCCGCTGGCGATTTACGCCGGCAGCCGTTTCCGCGCCGAGGGCGCCGTCAAACGGGTGCAGTTGACCGCCCGCGATCTGGCCTGGCGCGCCGGCGTGGTGACGCTCTGCGTCATCATTGTCACCGCCGCCAGCAGTTCGATCGGCTCCTATTTCTCCGGCGTCTTCGCGTTTTTTCCGGTGGCGATGGGATCGTTTTTCGTGATCTTGCAGCCGCGCATCGGCGGGCCGGCGGCGGCGAGCGTGGCCGCGTATGTGCTCACGCCGCTCGTCGGCTTGGGCCTCGGCCTGCTGGCCGTGCATCTGCTGGCGGAGCCCGTCGGTGTGTGGTGGGCCTATGCCGCCGGCCTGAGCATCTGTGTTGGCTGGAATGCGTTGCTGTGGCTCGCGCGGCGGCTCAACTCAAGAGTCCGGCCTCCAGTGCCTTGATCTGGATCGCCAGATAGCGCGAGAAAATCCGGCATTGCGCCAGGCTGCCGGCGGTGAACCATAATCCCGGCTGCGCGGTGCGGCGCCACATGTTGCGCAATTCGCCGCCCTCGTCGAACCCCCAGACCGGGCCGATTTTGTCGGCGACGGCATCACCGAGGTAGGCGCGCACGGTGTCTTGCTGGTTCTTGTAGCCGGTCGCCAGCACCAGCAGATCGGCCGGCACGATTCGGCCGTCGCGCAGGAGCGCGCCCTTGGCGACAAACTTCTCGATGTCGGAAAATTGCAGCAATTTGATCGCGCCGGAGATGATCAAGTCGGAACAGCCGACGTTGAAATAATAGCCGCCGCCGCGCCGCAGATACATCATCTGGAAGCCGGTCTCGTCCTCGCCGGCCCATTGCCGGAAGCCGCGCCTGTCGAGCGCCTCGATCAGCGCCTTGTCGACTTCGAGCCCGCGCGCGGTCGAGAGTTGATAGGAGCGTTGCAGCACTGGATAGGGAAACGAGGCCGCCAACAGGTCGCAATCGTCGAACGCGATACCTTCGGAATAAATCGCATAGACGCTCTGCGCTTCCTGCAGGCTCACGACGTACGTATTGCTGCGCTGGATCATGGTGACATCGGCGCCGTGGGCGTGCAGCTCCTGCGCGACGTCATGACCGCTAGTGCCGGTGCCGAGCACCAACGCTTTTTTGCCGCGCCATCGCTCGGCGTCCTTGAACGCGCCGGAATGCACCTTGGGGCCGGCGAAACCGGCAAGACCGGGCAAATCAGGCGTTACGGGAATGCTGCTCACGCCGGTCGCGAAGATGAGATGGCGCGGATGCATGACGCGCGTCGATCCGTCGGCGCGCTTGAGCGTGGCCGACCATAGCTTTTTCCCATCGTCGTAGTTGCCGCTCGCAAGCTCCGTACCGGTCCAGAAGTTGAGCTCCATGGCGTCGACATAAGACTCAAACCAGTTGGCCAATTTGTCCTTCGGGATATAGACCGGAAAACTCGGCGGGAACGGCATGTAGGGCAGGTGATTGACGTGCACTTCATTGTGCAGCGTCAGCGAGTGGTAGCGCTTGCGCCAGTTGTCGCCGATGCGTTCGTGCCGATCGACGATCAGCGTGTCGACGCCGAGTTGCTGGAGGCGCGCGGCGATCGACAAGCCGGCGTGGCCGCCGCCGACCACAATGACCGTTGGATCGCGGTCGCTATAGCTGCGCGCGCTGTTGCGGCGGTCGAGCCAATTGACGGCGCCGAAGTCGCGCGTCGAGTCTTCCGGCGCGCGACGCGTGAAGGCTTCCTCATGGCCGCGCAGTTCCTGCAGCGTCGTGAGCATCGTCCAGGCGCGCAAGCGCGACGGCGTCTGCGGATCGGGCACGAGACGGACGATGCCGTTGCACGGGCCGAACGCGGCGTCGAATTCGAAAATGGCCTCGATAGATTGGGTCCCCGCACGGCTGACCCAGCGCGGCGGCGTCCGCTTCGGCGGAATGTGGAAATTTCCCGGCTTGGTGCGCGCCAGTGTCTTGGTGCAGCGTGGCCGCGATCGCGGGCTGGCCGCTCATCGTCTCGATATTCCAGGTAAAGGCCAGCACGTCGCGCCACAGCCCGCCGGCCAGGAACGTTTCGGCGGCCGCGTGCGCATCTTGCGCGCTCAGCGCGGCGGCGAATTTCGTCAGCCAGCTTTGCGCGGCTTCCGGCGCCGACACGCGCTTGCTCTCGGCAATATTCATTGCCCGCTACTTCTTTTCCGTTTTGGCGAGATTCTGCTTGAGCCCATAGAGCGCTTCCATGGCCTCGCGCGGCGACATTTCGTCGGGATTGAGCGCGGCGACCACGGCCAGCACCCGTTCGAGCGCGTCGTCCTTAGCCGGCGGCGCGGGCGCTGCCGGCGCCGCGAACAACGGCAGATCCTCGAAGCCCTTCGGCTTGGCGCGATCATCTTGCTCCAGTTTGGCCAGCACCAATTTGGCGCGCTCGATTACGCTCGCCGGCAGACCCGCCAATTTCGCGACCTGGATGCCGTAGGAATGATCGGCCGAGCCCGGCACCACTTCATGCAGGAACACCACGTCGCCCTGCCATTCCTTGACCCGCACCGTCGCGTTGTGCAGCCGGTCAAGCCGCGCCGACAGCGCGGTCAGTTCATGGAAATGGGTGGCGAACAGAGCGCGGCATTTGTTGACATCGTGCAGATGCTCGACCGTCGCCCAGGCGATCGACAGGCCGTCGAAAGTGGCGGTGCCGCGGCCGATTTCGTCCAAGATCACCAGCGAGCGCGGGCCGGCCTGATTGAGGATGGCGGCGGTCTCCACCATCTCGACCATGAAGGTCGAGCGGCCGCGCGCCAGGTCGTCGGCGGCGCCGACGCGCGAGAACAATCTGTCCACCACGCCAATATGCGCGGCTTTCGCCGGCACGAACGAACCCATCTGGGCGAGAATTGCGATCAGCGCGTTCTGGCGCAGGAAGGTCGACTTGCCCGCCATGTTGGGTCCGGTAATCAGCCAAATGCGGCCCACATCCGCGTCTTTGGGCGGCGACAAGTCGCAATCATTGGCGACGAAGGGCGTGCCGTCGCGCGACAACGCCTGTTCCACCACCGGATGGCGACCGCCTTCGATGATGAAGCTATGACCGGCATCCACGACCGGCCGCGCGTAGTCGCGCTCGGCGGCGAGATGAGCGAGGGCGCTCACGACATCGAGGTTGCCGAGCGCCTCGGCGCATTCCTTGATCTCTTCGCTTTGCGCGATCACGCTCGCCACCAGCCGCTCGAAAATCTCGAACTCGAGTCCAAGCGCGCGGTCGGCGGCGCTGGCGATCTTGGCTTCCAACTCGCCCAATTCGGTGGTGGTGAAGCGCACCTGGCCGGCCAGCGTCTGGCGGTGAATGAAGGTGGCGTTGAGCGGCGCAGCCAGTAATTTTTCGCCATGCTGCGCGGTGACCTCGACGAAATAGCCGAGCACGTTGTTGTGGCGGATCTTGAGCGCGCGAACGCCCGTTTCCTCGGCGTAGCGCGACTGCAGCGCGGCCACGACGCGGCGGGATTCGTCGCGCAGCGCGCGCGTCTCATCGAGGCTCGCGTCATAGCCTTCGCGCACGAAGCCGCCGTCGCGTTTGAACGCGGGCAACTCGGCGGCGAGCGCCGCGGCCAGTTCGGCGGCCAGCATGCCGTCCGGGCGGCGGCAGGATCGCAGCGCCTCGGCGATTTCCACCGGCATATCTTTTAGCGAGCCCAAGGCGCGGGCGAGGTCGGCGGCGGCCAGCACGCCGTCGCGGATGGCGGCGAGATCGCGCGGGCCGCCGCGCCCGACGGCCAAGCGAGCGAGTGCGCGGGCCAGATCGGGCGAAGCCTGCAGCCGCGAGCGGGTATCGGTGCGGGCCGCCGCGTCATCGACGAAGCTCGCCACCGCGTCGAGCCGGCGCGCGATCGCTGCCGGATCGGTCAGCGGCGCGGATAGTCTTTGCGCCAGCAGCCGCGAGCCGGCCGAGGTGACCGTGCGGTCGATCGACTCCAGCAGCGAGCCGCGCCGTTCGCCGGCAAGCGTGCGCATCAGTTCGAGATTGCCGCGTGTCGCCTGGTCGATCGCCATGGTGGCGGAGGCCGCTTCGCGCAACGGCGGCGACAGCGGCGGATGTTTGCCGATTTGCGTGCGCTCGACATAAGTGACGCAGGCCGCCGCGGCGGTGAGTTCGAGCCTTGTGAGCGCGCCGAAGGCCTCGCTGGTCGCCACCGCGAAAAACGCTGTGAGCCGCCGCTCAGCGGTGGCGCTGTCGAACACGTCGCGGGTCAGCGGCGTCACGGCGGGCAGCGTGCGCCAATAAGGCACCAGGTCGGGATCGGAATAAAGCGTGTCGGAGACGATGATCTCGCTCGGCTCAAGCCGCGCGATCTCGGCCGGCAGCGCGAGGCGGTCGCATTCGGTGATGCGGAATTCGCCGGTCGAGATATCGATCCAGCCGAGCGCAAAGCGGGCATCCTCGCCGGCCGATGACAGCCGCGCGCGCGCGACAGCGAGGAGATAGTTGTTTCGCCTGGCGTCGAGCAGCGTGTCCTCGGTCAGCGTGCCGGGCGTCACCAGCCGCACCACGTCGCGCCGTACCACGCTCTTGTTGCCGCGCTTGCGCGCTTCCGCGGGATCCTCGAGTTGCTCGCAGACCGCGACGCGGTGCCCGAGCGCGATCAGGCGATGCAGATATTCATCGGCGCGTTCGACCGGCACGCCGCACATCGGGATGTCAGCGCCAAGATGCTTGCCGCGCTTGGTGAGCATGATGCCGAGCGCGCGCGAGGCGGTTTCGGCGTCGTCGAAGAACATCTCGTAGAAGTCGCCCATCCGGTAGAACAGCAGACAGTCCGGATTGGCGGCCTTTATTTCAATGTATTGCTCCATCATGGGAGTTACGCGGTCGGCTTGGCCGCCCGCTATGGGCGTCACGTGCCCGGCTTCGCCGGACGGCGGCGGCTCGGGTTCGGACAGGCCGATGGGGCGCACGACTGCCATGGGCAGCGATGCTAGCAGAAGTGGGCGGGGCTTCCACCCAACCTAGGAAAGACTGGGATAAACTCCGATTACGACTTGAACTTCGCCCCGGTGATCCGCTCGAGATTGCCGCGCCAGATCTTCTCCTTGTCGGCCTTCGGCATGTCGATGCCTTCGACAATGCGCAGCGTTTCGCGCGCGTACATGGCGCCCTTCTCGGGATCAAACGGGCAGTCCGACGCGAACACGATCTTGTCGAGATCGTAGAACTCGAAACCGGCGCGCGTCGCCGGCTCGCCGCCGAACACCGCGGTATCGGCATAGAACGAGTGCTTGAAGTAATCGAGCGGGCGCCTCTTCAAGCGTTTGAGGATCACGCTCAAATCCTCGTCCGAGGTGCGCGCACCGAGCTGATCCCAGCCCGGGCCGATGCGGCCTTCCAGCATCGGCACGATACCGCCGAAATGGTGGGTGATGATTTTCAGGTTGGGATACTTGTCCATGATGCCCGAGAACACCAGACGCGCCATCGCCGCCGCGGTCTCGTAGGACCAGCCGAAGGTCCACCAGATTTCGTATTTCGATTTTTTCTCGCTGAGATAATCCGGGAAATTGGCGGCGCGCGCCGGATGCATCCAGACCGGTTTGTTGAGTTTGTTCATGGCGGCGAAGAACGGCTCGAATTCCGGCTCGTCGAGCGGCTTGCCGGCGATATTGGTGTAGATTTGCACGCCGAGCGCGCCGTTTTTGAGGGCGCGTTCACATTCGCGCACGCCGGCATCGGCGGCGGCGAGCGGCGCCTGCGCCACCCAGCCGGGGAACTGATCGGGATATTTCGCGCAAATCTCGGTAAAGCCGTCGTTCACGAGCCGGGCATATTCCTCAACCAGCGCGGCGTCGCCCTTGGCCAGCAGTTCGAGCGGCGGCATCGGGTAGGACAGGATCTGGGCGTAGTCCTTGAAGCCGCCGACGACCTTGCGGCGGATTTCGAGGTCGTGGATGCAGGGAATTTCGCGCACGCGCTTGCCGATATCGTGGTGCCCGCTTTCCACGATCTTCTTGAAAAACTTTTCCGGGATGAAATGGGTGTAGGCGTCGATGCGCATTTACTTTCCTCCGTGGATTTTCTTGTGAGCTGGCGGTTCAATAAGGCGTGATGACGTTGAGCAGCGCCTGGCGGCGCCCGTTGACGACGGCGTCGCGGGCGCGCGTGAGCGCGTCGGGCAGGTCGGCCGGCTTTTCCACGCGCTCGGCATAAGCGCCTTGCGCTTGCGCGATCGCTTCGAAGGCCGGCGAAGGGCCGAGGTCGGCGAGCGTGCGGCCGTCGTCCTCGCCGGCGGCGCCGTCCTTGAACATCGACAGCGTGGCGCGGCGCACCGCGCCATAACGGCTGTTGTTGAACACGATGGTCAGGATCGGCAGCTTGTGATGGGCGGCGACCCAATGCCCGACCGTCGGATTGGCGAACATGTAGGCGCCGTCGCCCAATGTCGCGACCACGAAAGCGTCCGGCGCCGCGAGTTTGATGCCGAGTGCCGCGCCGAAACCCCAGCCGAGTCCGCCGGCGGGGCCGAGCGCGAACAGCGTGCCCGGTTTCTCGCGCGCGCAATGATCGGCCCGCAGCGGATATTCGTTGACGATGATGGTGTCCTCGCCGACCGTTTCGCCGATCACGCGCGACAGATATTCCGGCGAGATGGTCGTGCCGGGCGCCGAGTCCTTGGCAAGCTGCGCGCGCCTGGTGCGCATGCGCTCGGTCAGCCGCGCGCGCCGCGCGGCGATGCGTGCCTCCGCCATTTGCAGGCGCGTCTCCACCGCCCTGATCAGCGCGTCGAGGGCGTTGAGCGGGCCGGCCTGCATCGCAAGGTCGCTTGGGAAGCTGCGCATCGGGTAACGCACATAAAACGGTTCTTCGCCGATATGCACGACGCGGCAGCCGCCCGGCGGGTGCTGCAAATGTGGAATCCACGGCACGTCGGATTCGAGCGAGATCACCAAATCAGCGTCGGCCAGCAGCGCGCCCGGCTCGAAACCGAAATGCATGGCATGGCTCGACGGCATGCAGACGGTCCGTGGATTATGCGTTACCACCGGAATGGCGCAGCGTTCGGCGAGATGCGCCAGCGCCGCGACCGCGTCGGCCGGTAGCGTCGCGGCGATGATCAACGGCCGTTCGGCCGCCGCGATCCATTCGGCCAGCGTCGCGATCGCCTTCGGATCGGGATGCGTCTCGGCCGCCTGCGCGCGCGGTTTCATCGGCGCGATCGGTTCCGATAGCGGCGCCGACAGCGGCTCGCGCGGCAGCACCATGTAGACCGGCCCGCGCGGGTGGGCCATCGCGACTTCGACGCCGCGCGCCACCATGTCGCCGATCTGGTTGGGCTGGCGCAATTCGTAGTCCCACTTCACCAATTCGCGCAGCATGCCGGCCTGGTCGAACATTTCCTGCGCCCAGTGGATCGGCCGCGAGCGCGAGCCGAACGAGCCTTTTTCCGTGACCGGCGTGCGTCCGGCGGCGAGGATCAGCGGCACGCGGTCGCGCGACAAGTTGGTGAGATTGTTGATGGTGTTGGCGGTGCCGACATTGACGTGCACCATCACCGCCTGCGGGTGGCCGGTCATGAGGTAAGCGCCATGCGCCATGCCGACCGCCAGGTTCTCATGCGGGACCAGCACCGGCTTGGGCACCTTGGCGTTGGTCTTCTTGGCGCGGCTGAACGCTTCGACAATCGGCGGGAAGTCGGTGCCCGGGTTGGCGAAGAAATACTCGGTGCCATGGTCGGCGAGCGCGCGCAGGAACGCTTCGGCGGCGATAGCCGGCCGTTCGCGTCCGCTGGCTGTAACGGCCATTGCGCTCCGCCCCGTCAGACGCCCACCGGCGCCTTCAATGGCAAGTGTTTTACTTGACACTTGAAATGCTGACAACGGACCGGCTGCGTCTATTCGGCGGCGATCCGGAAAGTTCCGCTGCCATCGATCTCGGCCAGGCATTTGGCCAGACTCTCGCCCTCGGGATCGACCAAAGCGGCGGTGCGCGCGCTGGCGACCGCGTCGGCGGCGCGTTGCGGTGGGATGGCGCCCGCCAGCGCCGGGCGGATCACGCGTGCTTCGATGGCGCGATAGTTCGAGAGCCCGCGCGCATAGGTGTCGCCATAACCCTTGATCAACCGCGCGCATTCGGCGACTTCGAGGGCGAGTTCGCCCAAGTGCCGCGCCGCCTCGGCGATCAAGGCGAGCCAGGATTCGATCTGCGTCTGCTCTTGCCTGTAGCGATGGCCGTGCGGACGGAACCGGCGCAGTTTGGCCAGCATCAGGAAGCGCAGATAGCCGCTGATCGAGGTCGAGTTGATCTCCATGCCGAAATAGACCCGGCCGAGCCAGCCTTTGCGCTCGCTGAACGACAGGATCGGCCGCGCCAGCAACGACGGCAGCAATTGACACATTTCCTCGATGCCGGGCTTGAGGAAATCGTGCACCGAGAACGGCTCGTCCTTGACACGCAGTTCCTCGCGCGCGATCCGGCGCATCCGCGAGGGCGCGATTTTGGCCTGCGCCACGCGCACCACGTCTTCATACGACATGCGGACCGCGAGATGGCGCGCAACTTCCTTGAGCAGTTTGCCCGGCGTGCCGCATGCGGCGTCGGCGTCGACCAAAGCGCGCAGGCGGTCGAGATAGAGTTTCGCATAGCCGACGCCCTGATAGGCGATGAGCCGCCGCACGCCTTCGATGGCGGTCGGCTGCGCCAGTACTGGCAGCGAGTAGGTGGCTTCATGCTCGAGCAGATCGGGCGTGGTCGTCGCGTGCTTCTTTTTGTCGGCGGTCTTGATCGGCGGCAGTTTCGCGCGCGCGGCGTCATAGCCGGCGCGGAAGCCGCGCAGATTGCTGTCGATCGATTTGCCGTCGGCGCGGACGGCGGCTTCGAATTGCTCGGCGGTGATCGGCAATCGTTGCGCGCCGGCAATGGCGCCGAGCATGACCGCATTGATGATCGAGCCGCTTTGCTTGGCGAGCGCGTCCATGTCGATCAGCAAAGCATCGCGCGCGTTGTCGGTGACAACCTTGATGAGCTTGTCCTGGTCGAACCGGCCGTCGCCCATGGCGATCTTCTCGTCCATGGCATAGAAGCGGCTGAGCGAGCCGATCAGATGCGTGCGCTCGGGCGTGACGAAGCCGTTGGCCACCATGCGCCCGGCCTCGAGCATTTCGCTCGCTACCGCGATGTCGATGTCGCCGACGCCGGGGGTGAGCGCCAGCACCGGACGTTTGCCGGCAAGCTCCGCGGTCTGCACCGGCATGATCTCGATGTAATAGGTCGTGGCGCCGGTGCGTTGCGCGACCCCGGGAATCGACGTGCTCTGCACCGGAAAGCCGGCCTCGGCCGCCGCCGAGACGATCCAGCCGGTCAATACGCCGCCGCCTTCGCCGCCGAGCGCCGCAATGAGAAGGCTGATGGGGCGCGTCGCGCTCATGCTGCCGCCTCGCCGCCATAGCCGCCGAGCCAGCCGATCACTTTCTGCCGCAAGCCGAACAAGGCGCGGTCGCGCCAGGTGGCGTTGCGCACGATCTCGGCGCGGTAGAACGACGGGCACAGCACCGCGGCGTGCGCGACCTCGCCGCAGAGCCCGCAACCGACGCAAGACTCAATCACGGTTGCCACCGGATCGGCGCGCAGCGGATCGGTGGACGGTTTTACCGTCAGCGACGGACAGCCCGAAAGCCTGATGCAGGAGTGGTCGCCGGTGCAAATCTCGTCGTCGACGCCATAGCGCGCGCGGGCGACACGTTCGCCGCGCTCGAGCTTGACCGCGTCCTCGGCGCGCACACGGCGTTGGCGGGCAAGCTGGCATTCGCCGTCGGCGATGATGACCTTGAGCCCGCGTTCGGCGGTACGCATCGCCTCCTTCAACGCCTTGACCATATTGGCGACGCCGTAAGTGCGGACCTTGCGCAGCCATTTGACGCCCATGGTGCGCAGCGTCTGCTCTATGTCCACGCCGGGCACCGCGCCGTCGCGGCTGGTCACGCTCGAGGGGATGTATTGCTGGCCGGTGGCGGAGGCGTAACCGTTCTGCATCACGATCAACACGCCGTCGCCTTTGTTGAACAGATTAGACGCGACGCCGGTGATCAGCCCGTTATGCCAGAAGCCGCCGTCGCCCATGATCGCGATCGGGCGCTTTTGCATGTTGGGCGTGACGGCCGCGGCGCTGGCGAGCGACATGCCGTAACCCAGGATCGAATTACCGAGCGAGAATGGCGCGAAAGTCGCGAACGAATGGCAGCCGATGTCGGCGCTGATATGCGTCGGCCCCAGTTCGCGCTGCATCAGCTTGATGGCGGAGAATACCGGACGTTCCGGGCAACCGGTGCAGAAGGCGGGCGGGCGCGGCGGCAACGGGCCGAGCGCGGCGGCGGCCTTTGCCTTATGCGCGATCAGCCCGCGGGCTTTTTCGGCGACGGTATCGGCGTCGACGCTGTTCGGCTTGGCGTTCTGCAAAAATGCCGCCAGCCCTTCCAGCAACACGTCGGATGTGTATTCGCCCGCCTGCGGCAGCGGCCCCTTACCGAGCACGCGCGTCTGGATGTCGGCGCGGCGCAATTCGACGTTGACCGACTGCTCGATGTAGTCAGGATTACCCTCTTCGACCACCAGAACGGCACGCTTTGTCGCGCAGAACTCGCGGATTTCTTCCGGCACCAGCGGATAGACCACGTTGAGCACCAGCAGCGGCACGCGCGAGTCGCCGAATACGTCGGCTAACCCCATGCGTTCGAGCGCGCGCAGCACCGAATTGGTCAGCCCGCCCATCACGATGATGCCAATGTCACTCAGATCGCCGTCGATGCGTTCGTTGAGCTTGTGCTCGCGGATGAATTTGCGCGCCGCCGGCAGGCGTTCCTCAACCTTCAATTTTTCCTGCGTGTAGATCACCGGCGGGTGCGCCAGCCGGCCATATTCAAAGCGCGGCGGGCCGGCGAGCTTATCGAGGCCCGAGACCGCGCCTTTGCGATTGTCGCGTGCCGCGAATTCACCGGTGGCGTGGCAGGCGCGGATGCGCAGCTCCAGCATCACCGGCGCGTGACTCGCTTCCGACAGTTCGAAGCCTTTCTCGACAGTGCGTACGATCGACGGCAGATCGGGGCGCGGATCGAGCAGCCACATCGTGGACTTCAGCGCATAGGCATAAGAGCGCTCCTGGATCACGCTGGCGCCTTCGCCATAGTCCTCGCCCAGGATGATCATCGCGCCGCCGACCACGCCGGGCGATGCCAGATTGGACAGCGCGTCGGCCGCCACATTGGTGCCGACGATCGATTTCCAGGTGACCGCGCCGCGCAGCGGATAGTTGATCGAGGCGCCCAGCATGGCGGCGGCGGAAGCTTCGTTCGAGCAGGTTTCGAGATGGATGCCAAGCTCGGCCATGATGTCCTGCGCGTCCACCAGCACGTCGAGCAGATGCGAGACCGGCGCACCCTGATAGCCGCCGACGTAAGACACGCCCGATTGCAGCAGCGCCTTGGTGACGGCCAGGATGCCTTCTCCACGGAAGGTCTCGCCGTCGCCCAGTCTGAGCGCTTGCACCTCTTTTTTGAACGAGCGTTCCATCGTCAGGCCTTGGGCAGATAGTTGGGACCCAAACTATATTACCAGATCGGAGTTACATATGCGAGGGCAGCCAGAGCGCTAAAATCGGGAAGGCGATCAGGATGACCAGCCGGATCAGGTCGGTGAGGATAAAGGGGATTACGCCCTTGAAAATCGTGGCAAAACTCACGTCCTTCACCACGCTTTTGATCACGAACACGTTCATCCCGACCGGCGGATGAATGAGCCCGAGTTCGACCGTCATTACGATGATGACGCCGAACCAGATCGGATTGAAGCCGAGATGGGTCACGACCGGAAAGATGATCGGCACGGTCAGGATGATCATCGCCATCGCATCCATCAGGCAGCCGAGCACCAGATACATCAACATGATAAGCGCCAGCACGCCGTAACTGCCGAGCCCAAGCCCGGTGAGAAATTCGGTGACCCGCTGCGGCGTCTGCGTGATGGTGAGGAAATAGCCGAAGATCAACGCGCCGATCAGCACCGTGAACACCGCGGCCGCGGTGCGCGTCGCCTGCAGCAGCGACATCAGGATTTTATCTTTGTCGAGCTTGCCGGTAAGGACGCCGATCAGGAATGCGCCGCTGGCGCCGACGCCGCCGGCTTCGGTCGGCGTGAAGCGCGGTAGGAACGGCAGGCCATAGAGTCCGCCGATGACAAAAATAAACAGCAGCATGGGCGCCCAGATTTCCTTCAATCCGGTCAGGCGCCGCGCCCAGCTGGCGCGCGGGCCGGTCGGCAGAAAACCGGGCCGCACATAGCCGATAACCGCGATCGTGCAGAGATACATCAGCATCGCCAGAACGCCGGGGATGATTCCGGCCATGAACAGCTTGCCGATATCCTGTTCGGTGATGATGCCGTAAACCGCGAGCACCGTTGAGGGCGGCAGCATGGCGCCGAGCGTGCCGCCGGCGGCGATGACGCCGGTGGCGAAGCTCTGCGGGTAGCCGTGACGCCGCATCTCCGGATAGGCGACGGCGGAGAATGTCGCCGCGGTCGCCACCGACGAACCGCAGATCGCGGCAAAGCCGCCGCAAGCGGCGACGGTGGCAAAGCCCAGGCCGCCGCGCAGATGTCCGACGAAGCCATTGGCCGCGCTGAACAGCTGCCGGCTCATGCCGGAATTGCTGACGAACGTTCCCATCAGCAGGAACATCGGGATGACGCCGAAGGTGTAATCGGTGACGGTGCGCATCGACGTTGCGCCGACCAGCTTAAGGGCCGGCCCGGCGCCGACCAGATAGCTAAAGCCGGTGACGCCGACCAAGCCCATCGCCATGCCGACCGGGACGCGCAATAGCATCAGGCTGAACAATGAGACAAAGCCCAGAATTGCGACGGCCTCGGTGCTCATCGCGTCTCTTTCACTCGACCGGTTTGATTTTGGTGTCGTGCATTAAATCCGGCTGGCAGATCAGACGATAGGTGCGAACCGCGATCAGCAGCACGGCCGACGCGTCGCCGATCCAGGCGACCGCGAAGAACGGCCAGGTTGGCAGGCGCAGATCGAAGGTGAGCACGTGGTCGTAATAGGTGCCGCGGACTTTGTCGAACAGCGTGTAGGTTTGCACCGTGACGACGAACAGCAGCACCAGCGTCGCGAACACGTCGATCATGCGTTGGTATTTCAGGGCCGACATTGGCCCAGATTAGATCGACGGTGATGTGGCCGCCACGATAGGACGTCGCGGCGATCCCCCAGAAGATCAGGATGCCGAGCAGCAGCCGACCGAAGTCGTAGGAATCTGGGATCGCATAATTGAAGATGTTTCGCAGTAGCACGGCGACGAAAATGTTGAGTGCGACAATGCCGATGAAAAACGCGGCGATCCATTCGATCGTATCGATGAAGCGATCCATGTAGGCGCGATTCATGCCCGCTCCATGCGGTCTCGCTGGATACAAGTAACGGCGGCGGAATGGCTCCCGCCGCCGTTTCATTTCATCAACGCCGTTACTTCGCCAAGGCGTTGTATTTGGCGAGGTCAGCGCGCAGCTCTTTCATGGCCGTGTCTGGATCGACGCCGACCTTTTTGACGCCGTCGGCCCAGGTCTTGACCAGCGGCTCGGCGGCTTTCTTCCACATCGCCGTTTGCTCGGGCGTCAGTTTGTAGACTTCCTGGCCCGGTTCGGCCTTCACCTTGTCGATGCCGGCGTCCTCGAACTTGCCCCAGGGACCGCCGACGCGTGCGGCCGCGTCGTTGGTGCAATTGTCGTCGATCGCCTTCTTCTGGCGCGGCGACATTTCGTCATATTTTGCCTTGTTGAAGACGAAGGCAAAGGTGGTGACGTAAAGCGGCGCGTCCATGTGGTACTTCGTCACCTTGTCGATGCCGAACAGCACCAGCGAGCCCCATGGAAAGGTGACCGCGTCGGCGACGTGACGCTCCATGATATCGCGCACTTCCGGCGCCGAGGATTGCACGTTGGTGCCGCCCAGCAGCGTCACGAAGTTTGCGATCGTGGCGTCGGCGGGGCGAACCTTCATGCCCTTGATGTCGTCGGGCACGACGATTTTCTTGGTGCTCGAATGGAACGAACTCGGCGCGTGGATGAAGGCGAGGCAGAACTTGACGTCCTTCATCTCCTTGGCCGCGTATTTGCGATACCACGCGTCCAGTCCCCGCGTGCCGCCCTCGGTCGCCGAAATCAGAAACGGCAATTCGCCGGCGGCGATGATCGGGAAGCGGCCGGGCTGATAGCCAGGGTTGATGTACGTCAGGTCGGCGATGCCGTCGCGCGCCATGTCGTAATGATCGAACGCCTTGCCGAGCTGCTGCGCGGGATAGACCTTGTAATGCAGCGTGCCGCCGGACGCTTTTTCGACCGCGGCCCCCCAGTCTTCCAGCGCCTTCTGCAGCGGATGCGAAGCGGGCACCCAGTGCGACAGCTTGAGCTCGAAAGTTTTCTCCTGGGCGAGTGCCGGACCGCCGCCGATCAGGCTGATGAGCGCGGCCGCGCAGGCGGCATGGCGAAACTTCATGGATTTCCTCCCTCGGTTGGGTGTTGGTTTCGTTGCCAACCTTTTTTATTATTCAGCCGCATGTCGGGGGCG
The DNA here is from genome assembly GCA_963703875.1 of uncultured Alphaproteobacteria bacterium. GTDB lineage: Bacteria > Pseudomonadota > Alphaproteobacteria > Rhizobiales > Xanthobacteraceae > Pseudolabrys. The sequence goes on along the minus strand of CAVPFZ010000006.1, from coordinate 666,059 downwards.
TTGTAAAGGTTATAGTTTGATATCAAACTATGTGCCGGGCCGCCGGGCGCGGGTGTCAGCCGGGGTGACGACAGTGAGAATGAGCAACGGCAGCGGTCGGGTGCGACGCGGTAAGAACGGTGAAGCCGTTGTCAAATCGATCAGATTCGGCCCGCTCGAGTACTGGGTCGGATTCAATTTGCGCATGGCGCAGGAATCCGCGTTCCAGGCATTTTCCCGCCGTTCGCAGGAAATCGGCGAGAGCCCGGGACGATTCGCCACCCTGACGATCATCGCGCGCAATCCGGGTATCAGCCAGACCGAGTTGAGTCATGCCAATGGCCGCGACAAGTCGAGCCTCACCCCGGTGGTCGAGGACCTGGTGCGGCGCGGTCTGGTCGAGCGCAAGCGCATGCGCCAGGACCGGCGCACCTATCGGCTGAATTTGACGCCGGCCGGCAAGAAGACGCTCACCAACCTGACGCGCTGCGCGCGCCGGCACGAGCGCGTGCTCGACGGCATCATCGGCCAGCGCGACCGCAAGCGCTTTATCCAGATTTTGAAAAGGCTGGCGGCGGAGATCGAGTAGCGGCCTTTACGTCGGCTTGAACTTCGCCAAAACTTCTTCCGGAATTGGATGCGACTTGATGCCGCCGCTTGCCGCATCGCGTACCACCCAGACGCGGGTCTCCGAACACTCTACGCAAGTTTCGCCCTTGAGGCTGAGCCGGTGCTCGATCTCGAAACTGGCGCGGCCGAATTTGACCGATGTGTCCACTGTCACGTCGTCGCCGAAGCGCGTCGGTTTGAGGAAGCGCGCACGCGTGCGCGCAAGCGGAAAGCCGGCGATGTCGAATGACTTGAGCATATCGATTTTCTTCATGCCTATCGCGCGCTCGAACAGCGCCGAGGTCGAGGCGTCGAAGATTTCGAAGTAGCGCGGATAGAAAATAATGCCGGCGGGGTCGCAGTCACCCCATTCGATGCGTACGGTGCGGCTGTTGGTCAGCGTCATGCGTCAGCGTGGCGCCAGGCGGATGGCGCCATCGAGGCGGATCACTTCGCCGTTGAGATAGCCGTTGCTGATGCAATGCATCGCCAGCGCGGCGAACTCGCGCGGCTCGCCCAGGCGCTTGGGAAAAGGCACCGCGGCGCCGAGCGAATCCTGCACCTCTTGCGACAGCGCGCGCAGCATCGGCGTGCCAAAAATTCCCGGCGCGATGGCGAGCACGCGAATGCCGAGGGAGGCGAACTCGCGCGCCGCCGGCAGCGTCAACGCGGCGACGCCGCCTTTGGAGGACGAATAGGCGGATTGGCCGATTTGGCCTTCGAAGGCCGCGACCGAGGCGGTCGAAATGATGACGCCGCGCTCGCCTTCGGGCAAAACGTCGAGCGGCGCCATGGCGAAGGCTGCCAGCCGCATCATGTTGAAGGTGCCGATCAGGTTGATGCGGATGACCTTCTCATAGTCCTCCAGCGGCATCGGGCCGTCGCGGCCGATGATACGCTTGGCGGGCCCGATCCCGGCGCAATTGATCAAAATGCGCGCCGGCCCGTGCGCGGTTGCGGCGGTTTCAATCGCCGCCTTGGCGCCTTGCGCGCTGGCGACGTCGCAGGCGACCGCGACGCCTTTAATCTCGGCGGCGACATCGGCGGCGCCCTTTTCGTTGAGATCGAACACCGCCACCTTGGCGCCGCTGGCGGCGAGCGCCCGCGCCGTGGCCGCTCCCAGTCCCGAAGCGCCGCCGGTGACGATAGCCGCGTGTCCTTCGACGTCCATGGCTTTAAATTCCTTGCGTATCGCTGGCGGCGAACACGCGCGAGGATAGCGGCGCGGCATAAAGCTCGTCCACCAGCGCGGCGCGGTTTTTCAACACCGCGCGCTGGTTGATCGAGCCCTTGTCGGTCATTTCGCCTTTATCCATCGAGGGCGGCTCCGCCATCAACAGAACGCGTGCCACCCGGGTCGACGAGCCGGCGCTGGCGGCGGCAAGCTTGTTGAGCCGTTCGCCGAACAGCGCGCGCACGCTTGGCGCTGCGAGGATGGCGGCGGGCGCGGCGTCGGCCGCGAGCCCGCTCAATTTGCGGCAGGCCTCGATGTCGGGAATGACCAGCGCGACGATGTAATCGCGGTCGGGACCGGCAAAGACAACGTCGCGCGCATAAGGCGCGAAATGATCGATGAAGCGCGCGCGCAGCGGCCCGACGCTCACCCAGGTGCCGGTCGAAAGCTTAAAGTCCTCGGCAATGCGGCCGTCGAACAGCAACCCTTTGCCCGGATCGCCGGGGTCGGCGAATTTCAGCGCGTCGCCCAGCTTATAGAAGCCTTCCTCGTCGAAGGCGTCGCGCGTGAGCTGCTCCTGCCGCCAATAGCCGGGCGTGATGTGCGGCCCGCGCAGGCGCGCCTCCAGTTTTCCGTCGCTCGGCACCAGCTTGAGCTCGACGCCCGGCGCCGGCAGGCCGATATTGCCCGGCCGGTCGAAATCCCATGAGCAGGCCAGCGCCAGCGGCGCGGTTTCGGTCGAGCCGAGCGAAGACAGAAAGATAATGCGCTCGCCGGTGGTTTCGATTGCGAGCCGTGTGAGATCATCCCAGGTCGTTTGATTGAGGCCGGCGCCGGCATAGAACAGCACCTTCAGGCGGCTGAAGAAATTCTGCGCCAGTTGCTTGTCGGCGCGAAAATGCGGCACCAGCGCCTCGTAGCCCTTGGGCACGTTGAAATAGATGGTGGGCGCGATCTCGCGCAAATTGCGCACGGTTTTCGGCACGCCCGGCGGCGTCGGATTGCCGTCGTCGATATAAAGCGATCCGCCGTTCACCAGCACCATGTTGAAGTTGTGATTGCTGCCGAAGGTGTGACTCCACGGCAGCCAGTCCACCACCACCGGCGGCTCGTCGGCGACGAAGGCGAAGCCGGCCGACAGCATGGCCTGGTTCGAGCACAACATGCGCTGCGTATTGATGACGCCTTTGGGATTTCCGGTCGAGCCGGAAGTGAACAAGAATTTTGCGATGGTGTCGGGCGTCACCTTCATGTGCGCGGCGGCGACGCCGGCATCGTCCTCGGCGCCAATCAGATCGGCGAACAGGGTCGTCGCACGGTCGCCGAGTGGATTGCGCGTCACCACCAGCTCGATGCTGTCCGGCACCGTTTGATAAAGCGCGCGCGCGAAAGCGCCGCCGTCATTGGCGAATACCAATCCGGGCGTAAGCAAATCGATAATGGCGCGCAATTTGCCGAAGTCGCTCGAGAGCAGCGAATAGGCCGGCGAGATCGGCGCATAGGGAATGCCGACGTGCATGGCGGCAAGGCCCAGCAACGCGTGCTCGATATCGTTGCCGGAAATGACCGCGATCGGCCGTTCGGGCGACAATCCACGGCGCAGCAGCGAAGCGCCGATACGCCTCACATGGGCCAGCACTTCCGCATAAGAAAGCCTGCGCCACTCGCCTTGTGCATCGCGTTGCGCCAGGAAGACGCGCTCGGGCGCGGCCTTGGCCCAATGCTCCAAGGGCTCGCTCAGCCTGCGATGATAAGCCCCCAGCGGTTGCTTGGCACGGATATGAATGACGCCGTCACCGCGCCGATCCAGCACGGCATCGAGTGCGCCCAGGCGCACGGGGCGTAGCGGCGCGCTCAAGGCCGCGTCACCTTGGGCGCGCGCTTTTCCAGAAATTCCTTGAGCCGCGCCTTGGCCTCGCCGTCGGCCTGCGCGATCGCCGACATCAGCGCTTCCATTTCGTAACCGCTCGCCGGGTCCATCTCGGCAATGCGCGGCAAGGCCTGCATCACCGCAAAGTTGGTGAGCGGCGCGTTACCGGCAATGTGTGTCGCAAGCCCAAGTCCCTTGGCGAAGCCCTGGCCGGTCTCGACCAGATAGGTCGTGAGCCCCATGCTCTGGCCTTCCTCGGCCGAATAAGTGCGGCCGGTGAGCATCATGTCGATCATCCGGGCAACACCAATAAGCCGCGGCAGACGCACCGAACCGCCGCCGCCGACATAAATCCCGCGGCTGCCTTCCGGCAGCGCGTAGTAGGCCGAACGTTCGGCGACCCGGACATGCGCAGACGCCGCGAGTTCCAGCCCGCCGCCGACCACCGCGCCATGCAGCACGGCTACCACCGGCACCTTGCCGAATTGGATTTTTTCGAAGGCGCGATGCCACAGCCCGGAATGCGCGATGCCTTGCGCGACGTCGCGCTCTTCCAATTCGCTCAAATCGAGCCCGGCGGAAAAATGTTCGCCCTCGCCATGCAGCAGCACCGCGCCGATGCCGTCCGGCAACGACGTGAAGAATGTCTCGATGCCGAGAATGGCCTCATCGTTGAGCGCGTTGCGTTTTTCCGGCCGCGCCAGCCGCAAAACCGCGACCGCGCCCTGTCGCGAGGCGGCGAGCGAGGCAGGCAGTTTCACATCGAGCCGGTCCGCCATTATCCGACCTCATAGACATCAAGACGCACAGCATTGGCTTCACGCTGTCCGCGCGCGAGGCCAAGAATCCGGTTGAGCCAGTCCGCCGCCGGATCGGCGGTCTCGAACCGCATCACGGTGCGGAAATAATAGAGCGAAGGATCGACGCTGTCGCCCCGCGCCAGCTTCTCCATCACGTCGGGCGGGCCATGCCGCAAGCCGTCACTCGACACCAGGATGCGCGCACCGGCATCCGTCTCGATGGTGTAACGCGCGCTGATATCCGCCGCACCGTCACTCCGTATGATTTGCCAATCGGCGCCGCCGGGCAGGATGCGCCCCTGCAATTTGGGCCCGCGCACGCTGCCGCCCAAAATGCCGATGACGCGGCGCTCGCCATAGGGCGTGCGCCCGAAATTCATCATGTCCGCCAATTCGGCGTGAATTGTAAAAATAGGCTGCGTGCCCAGCATGGCGGTCATTTGTTGGAGCCCAAACTTCTGCCCACATCGCTATTTGACCGTGTCTGCGGGCAGCCGTAAATACGTTGCTTAAGCTAGGAAGCACAATGGCCATGCGTGACGTCTTCATCTGCGACGCGGCGCGCACCCCGATCGGGCGCTATGGCGGTTCGCTCGCCAAGGTGCGAACCGACGATCTCGCCGCCGTGCCGATCAAGGCGCTGATGGCGCGCAATCCCAAGGTGGATTGGGAAAAGCTCGACGAGGTCTATTTCGGCTGCGCCAACCAGGCCGGCGAGGACAACCGCAATGTGGCACGCATGGCGCTGCTGCTGGCGGGCCTGCCGGTCAGCGTGCCGGGCGTGACGCTCAACCGGCTGTGTGCTTCGGGCATGGAGGCGGTCGGCACCGCGGCGCGCGCGATCCGCGCCGGCGAGATGGAACTCGCCATTGCCGGCGGCGTCGAATCGATGACGCGGGCGCCATTCGTGCAGGGCAAGGCCGACGAGGCATTCTCGCGCAAGGTGGAAGTATTCGACACCACGATCGGCTGGCGCTTCATCAATCCACTGATGAAAAGCCAATATGGTGTCGATTCCATGCCGGAAACCGGCGAAAACGTCGCGGAGGAATTCCAGGTCACGCGCGCCGATCAGGACGCCTTTGCGCTACGCTCGCAACAGCGCGCCGCCAAGGCCATTGCGAGCGGCTATTTCGCCAAGGAAATCGTGCCGGTCGAAATCGCCGGCCGCAAGGGCGAAAGTCGTCAAGGCCGACAAGGACGAACATCCGCGCGAGACCACGCTGGAACAGCTCGCCAAGCTCAAGACGCCGTTCCGCAATCCCGGCACGGTGACGGCCGGCAATGCATCGGGCGTCAATGACGGCGCCGCGGCGTTGATCGTTGCCTCTGAAGCGGCGGTGAAGGCGCACGGCCTGACGCCACGCGCGCGCGTGCTCGGCATGGCTTCGGCGGCGGTGCCGCCGCGTATCATGGGCATCGGCCCGGTGCCCTCGACGCAGAAGCTGATGGCGCGGCTCGGCCACAAGATTTCCGACTATGCCGTGATCGAGCTCAACGAAGCGTTTGCGTCGCAATCGCTGGCGGTCCTGCGGCAGCTTGGGTTGGCCGACGATGCGGCGCAGGTCAATCCGCATGGCGGGGCGATCGCGCTTGGCCATCCGCTCGGCATGTCGGGTGCGCGGCTAGCGCTGACGGCGGCGCATGGCCTGGAAGAAAACGGCGGCAAGCTTGGGCTTGCCACCATGTGCGTCGGCGTTGGGCAGGGCGTGTCGCTCGCCATCGAACGAGTCAGCTAAAAAAGGGACGGCATCAATGTCGTTGATTTACCCCAAGGAAAGCGTCGGCGTTTTTCCCAAGCATCTGTCGCCGGAATACCGCAGCACGGTGAAGCGCTCGCCGTCCAAGCCGCTGGTGATCGTGCCGCACACTTTGTCCGAACTCACCGGCCCCGCCTTCGGCCATGACGTCATCCAGGAGAACGACAACGATCTCACCAAGCAGCACAAAGGCGAGCCGCTGGGCGAACGCATCATCGTCCATGGCCAGGTGCTGGATGAGGACAAGCGCCCGATCCCCGAGACGCTCGTTGAAATCTGGCAGGCCAATGCCTGCGGCCGCTATGTGCACATCGTCGATCGGCATCCGGCGCCGCTCGATCCGAATTTCACCGGCGCGGGCCGCGTCATCACCGACAAAAACGGCTATTACAAATTCATCACCGTGAAGCCGGGCGCTTACCCCTGGGGTAACCATCACAACGCCTGGCGGCCGAACCACATCCACTTTTCCGTGTTCGGGCAATCATTCCTGACACGGCTGGTGACGCAGATGTATTTCCCCGGGGACTATCTGTTTCCGTTCGACCCGATCTTCAATTCGGTGACCGACGAGAAGGCGCGCCAGCGCATGGTGTCGCGCTTCGATCTGGAAAACACCGTCCCCGATTGGGCGCTCTGCTTCCGCTGGGATATCGTGCTGCGCGGGCGTGAAGCGACGCCGCTGGATGCGGATAAGCATTAGCGCATGATCCCGAAAAGTGGGCACCGGTTTTCGGATAAGATCCTGCGCATAAGGAAGAAGTAATGTCCGAAATCACGCCCTCACAAACCGTCGGCCCGTTCTTCGCCTATGGCCTGGCGCCGAAGGGGCGCTGCGACTGGGATCCGAACGGCCACTACAGCTGGAAGGAAACCGTCGGCGATAATCTGATCACGCCCGACGCCACGGGGACAAAAATCCATATCGAGGGCCGCGTGCTCGACGGCGATGGCATGCCGATCAACGACGCCATGATCGAAATCTGGCAGGCCGACGCGCAAGGCCGCTACGTCCACGCACGCGGCGAGAAGCCGCGGCCGAATGCCAAGTTCACCGGTTTTGGCCGCTCCGCCACCGACAAAAACGGCGTCTATAGTTTCGACACCATCAAGCCGGGCGCGGTGCCCGGGCCGAACGGCAAACCACAGGCGCCGCATATCGTGGTCTGCATCTTCTCGCGCGGCATGCTGCGGCAGGTTTACACCCGGCTCTATTTCTCCGACGAGAAGGCAAACGACGCCGATTCGATCCTCGCGCTGGTTCCGGCCGACCGGCGCGGCACCTTGATTGCCCACAAGCAGCCCGGCAACGGCCCTGTCCTCTATCGCTTCGACATCCGCGTGCAGGGCGATAACGAGACGGTTTTCTTCGACATCTGAAGGCTTTATCGTGGGGCCGAGCTTCCCACTATTTGCCCACAACGCGCCTCTTACTGTGGGATATGGCCCATGACGTTGCTCATAATCTACAACACAAATTTGTATAACGTACAGAAATACCCATTACTCGGTGGTAAATGCGGTTGGATATAGCCCACCCACTTTGCCCATCTTTACAAAGCTATATTTTCTGATTGACGGATTCGGACAGACTTGGTTCCCTTGGCGTCGAACCGGCCGTTAGAGCCGGCAGGGAAGCGCCGTCATGAACGATCAGATCCTCCAGGAGATCAGCGAATTTTGCCGCCAGCGCGGCTTGGCCGAATCCACGTTCGGCCGCCGCGCGGTGAACGACGGCAAGCTCGCCAACCGGCTGCGCAACGGCGGCCGCATTACCACCGATACGCTTGAACGCATCCGCGGCTTCATGGCGCGCAATGCCGACGCAGCACCTGCGCGCCGCCGCGTGCTGTTCGACGCCCCGCCACCTGCCACACTGCCGGTGGTCAAGCCGGCGGCGCCGCCGGTCGCTTCGGGACAGGCGGGCGACGACCCGCAGCGAAATTTTCGCTTTTTCGATAACCGGCAGAAATATCTGCTGTTCGTGAATACCTGCTCCGAAAAATGGGAAATCGCCAACCGCGTCGGGATGGAGATCGCCAATATCCATCCGCGGCCGCCGGCGGTGCGCGTGTTCGACGCCGGTGCCGGCGACGGCACCGTGCTGGCGCGCGTCATGCGCACCATGCACGATCGGTTCCCTACGATGCCGTTCTACATCGTCGGCAAGGAAATCAGCCTCGAAGACATCCGCCTCACGCTGCACAAGATGGCCGACCGTTTCGTCGAGCATCCCTCAAGCGTGCTGGTCCTCACCAATCTTGCATATTCCGAAGCGCCGTGGCTGGCGGCCAAGTCGCTCTCCGCCGCCACCAGCCTGGTGTGGAAAGAGCTGGCGATGGACGGCTCGACCGCGCACAGTTTCGAGGAGCAGATCACCGCGCTCGAGCCCTTCCTCGCCGAGAACTGGAAAGCACGCGTGTCGCCGAAAAGCGGCAACCCGGTCTATGAGCGCCCGGTCATTCTGGTGATCTATCGCAACGACCACAAATTCCTGCTCGACCAGATCATTCCGAAGCCCGGCGGCACCGTCGCCGACTACGATCTGGTGATCGCCTCGCAGCCCTATCGCGCGCGCGCCTCGCTCGAATTCAAGGCCAGGCGCGTGCTCGCGCCGCTCGCCCGCGCGCTCGGACCGGGCGGCCGCATGATCGCGATCCATTCTTATGGCCACGATCCGGGTATGGAAATCATCCACAAGGTCTGGCCGAACGACAATCCGTTCGTGCACAGCCGCCACGATCTGCTGAAAGAGATCAAGCACGAATTGGGCGCGGCCGGACGCGATCTCAACTTCAATGCCTATTCCGACCAGCGCTCGCTGTTCCGCTACGAGATGCACACGTTGCCGTCGGAGATTTCCTCCTCGATCGGCACGTCGACGTTGCTCGCCGCCTGGAACGCCGCGATCTACGTGGCGCAGATCGAGGACGACCGCCTGTCCGACGTCAATAGCGACCGCCGCTACATCGAGGCGACGCGCGACGTGCTGCAGAAGCAAGGCGGCTTGTGGTTCTACGACGAATCCTTCGTGATCTCGCACCGGCGCGAGTAGCGCATGATCATCCCGGGCGCGTTCGCGCGGCGTTTTTCGCTCGAGGCCACGCGGCCGGGCGCTGACGAAATCGCGGCGCTGGCGGACATATTGCCGCCGGGAACGCCGGTTTATTTCTCGGCCGTTCCGACAATCGAACCGCCGGAGCTGATCGCTGCCGCGGCGTTGCTGCGCAAATCCGGCCTGGAACCCGTCGTCCATATCGCCGCGCGGCGCATTCGTACTGCCGCCGATTTGCAGAATTTACTGAGCCGCCTGCGCGGCGAGGCCGATGTCCGCCGCCTGCTGGTGATCGGCGGCGATGCCGACGCAGTGGGGCCTTATGCCGACGCGCTGGCGGTGATCCAGAAGGGCGGCCTGCGCGAAGCCGGCATCGAGGAGATCGGCATCGGCGCCTATCCGGAAGGCCATAGCCGCATTCCGGCCGGCCGGCTGGAAGCCGCGCTCGACGAAAAGATCGCCGCCGCCACCGCGCAGGGCCTTGCCGTGCATATCGTCAGCCAGTTTTCCTTTTCGCCCGAACGGATCCTCGCCTGGCTGCGCCAGTTGCGCGCTTGCGGCATAGCCAAGCCGGTGAAAGTCGGAATGGCCGGTCCGACCAGCATGCCCGCGCTGCTGCGCTATGCCAAACGCTGCGGCGTTACCGCCTCGTTGCGCGGCCTCATGTCGGGCGCGGCCACCGGCCTCATCGGCCATGTCGGTCCGGATCGCATCCTTGAGGCCCTCGATCAGGCCGCCGACCTGGGCGATGCCGCGCCGCATTATTTCTCATTCGGCGGCATGCTTGAAACCGCACATTACGCACGCGAATCCGCACGTAGAACTCACGGCATTGGCCGTGCTATGGCTCAGCCACACTAAGACCCGCAATAAGGCGGGCTTCGGGAGGAAACGATGACGCAACGGACCAAGCCACCATTCCGCGCCGATCATGTCGGCAGCATTCTGCGCACCGCGCCGGTCAAGCAGGCGCGCGCGCAGCATGAGAAAAAACAGATCTCCGACGCGCAACTCAAGGAAGTCGAGGACCGCGAGATCGAGAAGATCATCAAGAAGCAGGAGGAAGTTGGTCTCAAGGTCACGACCGATGGCGAGTTTCGCCGTTCGTGGTGGCATTTCGACTTCTACGGCATGATGGACAACGTCGAGATCTACGAACTCGACCACGGCATCCAGTTCCAGGGCGTGCAGACCAAGCCGCGCTCGATCAAAGTCACGGGCAAGATCGGTTTCTCCGACCACCCGATGATCGAACATTTCAAATTCCTCAAGGCTCATACCAAGGTGACGCCGAAGATGTGCATCCCGGCGCCCTCGACCTTCCATTTCCGTCTCGAGCCGAACGCGGTCAGCAAGGCCGCCTATCCGAGCCGCGACGCCATCTTCGACGATCTTGCGATGGCCTATCAGGCGGCGATCAAGGCGTTTTACGCCGCCGGCTGCCGCTATCTGCAATTCGACGACACCGCCTGGGCCTATCTGTGCTCGCAAGAAGAGTTGAAGAAAGCGAGGGAGCGCGGCCTCGACGTCGATCATCTGCAAGACAGCTATACCAGGTGCATCAACAAGGTCCTGGAAGCCAAGCCCGCCGACATGACCATCACCACGCATGTCTGCCGCGGCAATTTCCGCTCGACCTTCATTTCATCGGGCGGCTACGAACCGGTGGCCGAGAGCCTGCTCGCCAAGTGCCATTACGACGGCTACTTCCTGGAATACGACACCGATCGCGCCGGCGGCTTCGAGCCGCTGCGCTTCGTGCCGAAGGGCAACAAGATCGTCGTGCTCGGCCTGGTTACCTCGAAATCCGGTCGTCTCGAACCGCGCGCCGACATCAAGAGGCGCATCGAGGAAGCCACCAAATATGTCGCGCTCGACCAGTTGTGTCTCTCGCCGCAATGCGGCTTCGCCTCGACCGAGGAAGGCAACGTGCTGGCCGAGGACGAGCAATGGGCGAAGCTGCGCATGATCGTGGAATTGGCCGAGGAGGTATGGGGCAAATGAGCGCCCGCACCACACCGCCATTTCGCGCCGACATGGTCGGCAGCCTGCTGCGCACCGCGCCGCTGAAAGACGCGCGCGCCAAATTCGCCAAAGGCGAGATTTCCGCTGCCGCTCTGAAAGAAGTCGAAGACCGCGAGATCGAGAAGATCGTCAAAAAGCAGGAAGAAGTCGGCCTGAAGCTCGCCACCGACGGCGAATTCCGCCGCTCCTGGTGGCATTTCGATTTCTTCAAGGGACTCAAGGGCGTCGAGTCGATCACCACTTCCACCGGCATCCAGTTCAAGGGCGTCGAGACCAAGCACGAGGCCATCAAGGTCACCGGCAAGGTCGATTTCGCCGGCCATCCGCATATCGAGCATTTCAAGTTTCTGAAGGCACATTGCAGCGTCACGCCGAAGATGACCATCCCGGCGCCGAGCACGTTTCACTTCCGGCAGGGCCGGGCGATGGTGAGCAAGGAGACCTATCCCGACTACGACGCCTTCTTCGCCGATGTCGCCGCCACCTGGCGCAAGGCGATCCGCGCCTTCTACGACGCCGGCTGCCGCTACCTGCAACTCGACGACACCGCCTGGTCGATGATCTGCGATCCCAAGGAGCGCGAGCAGTCGAAGACGCGCGGCGATGACCCCGACGCGCTGCCGTCGATCTATGCGCGCGTCACCAATGAGGCGTTGAAAGACAAGCCGGCCGACATGGCCATCACCATGCATTCCTGCCGCGGCAATTTTCGCTCCACCTGGATCGCGCAAGGCGGCTATGAATTCGTCGCCGAGCATCTGCTCGGCAATACCAATTTCGACGGCTACTTCCTGGAATACGATACCGACCGCGCCGGCGGCTTCGAGCCGCTGCGTTATTTTCCCAAGGGCAAAAAGCAGCTGGTGCTTGGCCTGGTCACATCCAAGAGCGGACGGCTGGAGCCGCGCGACGAGATCAAGCGCCGCATCGACGAGGCCACCAAATACGTCGCGCTCGACCAGCTGTGCCTGTCGCCGCAATGCGGCTTCGCCTCGACCGAGGAAGGCAACGTTCTGGCCGAGGACGAGCAATGGGCCAAGCTGCGCATGATCGTGGAATTGGCCGACGAGGTGTGGGGAAAGAATTGAAACCGCTCATTCCCGCGTAAGCGGGAATCCAGTGCGGTATGACTCTGGGTCCCCGCTTTCGCGGGGACGAGCGGGATTGTGATGAGCCAACGTCAGACGCCCCCCTTTCGCGCGGATCATGTCGGCAGCCTGTTACGCACCGCGCCCCTGAAGGAAGCGCGCGCTAAGCGTGAAAAAGGCGAGATAACCGCCGAGCAACTCAAGGCGGTCGAAGACCGTGAAATCGCAACAATCATCAAACGTCAGGAAGACATCGGGCTTGAGGCCGTCACCGACGGCGAGTTCCGCCGCGCCTTCTGGAATTACGACTTCCTGGGCGCGCTGCCCGGCGTCGAGGCCTATCTCGGCGAACGCAAGATCAAGTTCCAGGGCCCGAACCCGAAGCCGATGATGCTGCGCGTCACCGGCAGGCTCGGCGCGTTCGCCGGCCACCCAATGCTCGATCATTTCAACTTCGTCAAAGCGCATTCGCGCGTCATGCCGAAAATGACAATCCCGTCGCCATCAAGCTTGCATTTCCGCTACGGCCGCGACGCCATTCCGGGTTCGATCTATCCCAATATGGAAGACTTCTACCGCGACCTGGGACAGACCTACCGCAAGGCCGTGCGCGCCTTTGCCGATGCCGGCTGCCGCTATCTGCAATTAGACGAGGTCAATCTGGCCTATCTTTGCGATTCCCAGCTGCGCGCTCAGGTCAGCGAGCGCGGCGAAAATCCAGAGGAACTTCCTACGGTCTATGCCCGGTTGATCAATGCGGCGATCTCCGACATTCCCGCGGACATGACCATCACGATGCATCTGTGCCGCGGCAATTTTCAGTCGACCTTCGTGGCGTCGGGCGGCTACGAGCCGGTGGCGGAAATCCTGTTCAATGCGATCAACGTCCACGGCTATTTCATGGAATACGATTTAGACCGCGCCGGCGGCTTCGAGCCTTTGCGCTTTGTGCCCAAGGGCAAGACCGTGGTGCTGGGCCTGGTGACGTCCAAAAGCGGCTGGCTGGAATCCAAGGACGAGATCAAGCGCCGCATCGATCAGGCGGCGAAATTCGTAGCCCTGGAGCAATTATGCTTGTCGCCGCAATGCGGCTTCGCCTCGACCGAGGAAGGCAATATCCTGGCCGAGGACGAGCAATGGGCGAAGTTGAATATGATCGTGGAAATCGCTCGGGAAGTATGGGGTAGCCGATGAGTATGCGAACCAAGCCGCCGTTCCGCGCCGATCATGTCGGCAGCCTGCTGCGTCCGGCCGCGCTGAAAAAGGCGCGTGAGCAACGCGCCAAGGGCGAGATCGACGCGGCGGCGCTCAAGGCCGTCGAGGATCGCGAAATCGAACGTGTCATCAAGCAACAGGAAGCCGCCGGCCTGCAATCGATCACCGATGGCGAATTCCGCCGCTCCTGGTGGCATCTCGATTTTCTCTGGGGTCTCGACGGCATCGAGAAGCACGTGATGAATAGCGGCATCGCCTTCGCCGGCGTCACCACGCGCAACGAGGGCCTCAAGATCACCGGCAAAGTCGGCTTCTCCGGCCATCCGATGATCGAGCACTTCAAATTTGTCGCGGCGCATACCAGGCAAACGCCCAAAATCACCATTCCGTCGCCGTCCGCGGCTTACGGAAGACCGATGCCGACGCCGATCGACAAGAAGGTTTATCCCAAGCTCGATGCCCTCTTCAACGATCTTGGACAAGCGTACAAGAAAGCGGTGCGCGCCTTCGCCGATGCCGGCTGCCGCTATTTGCAGCTCGACGAAGTGTTCATCGCCATGCTGTGCGACGAAAAATATCGGGCGCAGATGAAGGCGCGCGGCGACGACCCGGAAATGCTCGGCCCGCTTTACGGCGATCTCATCAACACCGCGATGTCGGATATCCCCTCCGACATGACCATCACCATGCATTTGTGCCGCGGCAATTATAAATCGACCTTCATGGGCACGGGCGGATACGAGGCCGAACAGGAAATCCTGTTCAACCGCATCAAGGTGCACGGTTATTTCATGGAGTACGACAGCGACCGTGCCGGAGGATTCGAGCCGCTCAAATTGGTGCCGAAGGACCGCCATGTGGTGCTCGGTCTGGTCACGACCAAGACCGGACGGCTGGAGAGCAAGGACGATCTCAAGCGGCGCATTGACGCGGCCGCCAAATATATTTCGCTCGACCAGCTTTGCCTGTCGCCGCAATGCGGCTTTGCCTCGACCGAGGAAGGCAACACGTTGGCCGAGGACGAACAGTGGGCCAAGCTCAAGATGATCGTGGAAGTCGCCAAGGAAGTCTGGGGTTAGCTTGCCGCTGAACGCCGAAAAACTGCTGACGCTGAAAATCCCGGACATCGAGCAGAACTATGGCCCGAAGGATTGCATGCTCTATGCGCTTGGCTTGGGTCTCGGGCAGGATCCGCTGAACGCCGACGAACTCGTCTTCGTTTACGAAAAAAATCTTAAAGCGCTGCCGACCTATGCGCTGGTGCAGGCCTATTCGGCCTACTGGCTGCGGCAGCCCGATCTCGGCATCACCTGGAGCCACGTCGTGCATGGCGAGCAGGGTCTGGTTCTGCATGAACCGGTCGCGCCGCAGGGCGGCGTGATCGGGCGCACGCGCATCCTCGACGTGGTGGACAAAGGCGAGGGCAAAGGCGCGCTGGTTTTTTCCGAGCGGCAAATCAGTGACAGGGCAAGCGGCCGGCTCCTTGCGACGTTGACGCAGACCACGTTCTGTCGTGCCGATGGCGGTTTTGGCGGACCCAGACGCGAAACACCGCCGCCGCATGCGCTGCCCAAGCGCGCGCCGGATGTCGTCTGCGACCTGCCGACGCGGCCGGAAATGGCGCTGATCTATCGTCTGTCCGGCGATGTGAACCCGCTGCATGCCGATCCGGATTTTGCCCAAGCCGCGGGATTCCCGCGCCCGATCCTGCACGGCCTCGCCACCTTCGGGCTCGCCGGCCACGCGCTGCTCAAGGCAATTTGCGGCTATAATCCGGCCCGTTTGACCGTCATGTCGGGCCGGTTCTCGGCGCCGGTGTTCCCGGGCGAAACCATCCGTACCGAGTTCTGGCGCGCAAATACTGAAGATCCGGGCATGATAGGCTTCCGCGCGCGGGTGCTGGAGCGCGACCTGGTCGTGATCGACAACGGCCGCGCCCAAATAAAGCAATGAAGTAAAAGGCCGATGAGCAAACGCAGCGCCGAGCACCAGGACTTCGCCGACATCCGCGCGTCGGTGCGCGCGCTGTGTGCCAAGTTCTCCGGCGAATATTGGCGCACGCACGATCGCGAACGGACCTATCCGACCGAATTCATTGTCGCGCTCACGCAAGCGGGCTACCTCGCAGCGCTGATTCCAGAAGAATACGGCGGCAGCGGACTCACCCTGAGCGCGGCTTGCGCGATCCTGGAGGAAATCCAGGCGTCCGGCTGCAATGGCGCCGCCTGTCACGCGCAGATGTACACCATGGGGACGATCCTGCGGCACGGTTCGCCGGAGCAGAAACAAACTTATTTGCCCAGGATCGCTAGCGGCGAATTGCGCCTGCAAGCCTTCGGCGTCACCGAACCGACCTCGGGCACCGATACCCTCTCTCTGCGCACCACCGCGCGGCGCGAAGGCAACGACCACTACATCATCAACGGCCAGAAAATCTGGACCTCGCGCGCCGAGCATTCCGATCTGCTGCTGCTGCTGGCACGCACCACGCCGAAGGAGCAGGTCAAGAAACGCACCGACGGGCTATCCGTTTTTCTGGTCGATATGCGGCTCGCCGCCGGCACCGGGATCAGCATCAACCCGATCCGCACCATGATGAATCACGCCACCACGGAGGTATTTTTCGATGATCTGCGCGTGCCGGCCGAAAATCTGATCGGCGAGGAGGGGCAGGGATTTCGTTACATCCTCGCCGGCATGAACGCCGAACGTATCTTGATCGCGGCGGAATGCATCGGCGACGCCAAATGGTTCATCGCCAAGGCCACCGCTTACGCCAAGGAGCGTTCGCTGTTCGGCCGCCCGATCGGGCAGAACCAGGGCGTGCAGTTCCCGATTGCACGCGCCTATGCGCAGATGCGCGCCGCCGAACTCATGGTGCACGAGGCGGCCGCCAAATACGAAACCGGCGTTGACGTCGGTCCCGAGGCCAATATGGCGAAACTCCTGGCGGCCGATGCCTCCTGGTTTGCCGCCGACATGTGCCTGCAGACCCATGGCGGCTTCGGTTTCGCCGAGGAATACGACATCGAGCGCAAGTTTCGCGAGACGCGGCTCTATCAGGTGGCGCCGATCTCGACCAACATGATCCTGTCCTATTTGGCCGAACACGTTCTCGGCCTGCCGCGCTCGTATTGAAATGACGCTGCCGCTCGAAGGTCTACTGGTCGTCTCCGTCGAACAAGCCGTGGCGGCGCCGCAGTGTACCTGCCGGCTCGCCGATGCCGGCGCGCGCGTCATCAAAATTGAGCGGCCCGAGGGCGACTTCGCCCGTCAGTACGATCACGTGGTCCACGGCGAGAGCGCGAATTTCGTCTGGCTCAATCGCGGCAAGGAATCGGCCGTGCTCGACCTCGGCAAGCCCGACGACAAGGTCTTGCTGGAGGCGATGCTGGCGAAGGCCGACGTGTTCGTGCAGAACCTCAAACCCGGCGCGCTGGCCAAGCTCGGCTTCGCCACCGCGCGGCTGCGCCGGGATTATCCGCGGCTGATCTGCTGCTCGATCTCCGGCTACGGCGAGAGCGGCCCTTATGCGCGGCGCAAGGCCTACGATCTGCTGATTCAGGCTGAATCCGGCCTGTCATCGGTCACCGGCGGACCGGAGGAGCCGGCCCGCGTCGGCGTTTCCGTCGTCGACATCGCCGCCGGTCTGAACGCCTACGAAGCCATCCTGGAAGCGCTGATTGCACGCGCGCGCAGCGGCAACGGTGCCGATATTTCGATCTCCATGTTCGACGCCATGGCGGAATGGATGACGGTGCCGCTGCTCAATCAGGAGCACGGCAATCCGTTCAAGCGCATCGGCCTCTCGCATCCGACCATCGCGCCCTATCGCGCGTTTGCGACCCGCGACGGCGCCGATATCCTGATCGCCATCCAGAACGACCGCGAATGGCGCGTGCTGGCGGAAAAGGTTTTGGGCGATGCGTCGCTGGGCCACGATCCGAAATTCGCCACCGTGCCGCAGCGCGTGGCGCACCGCGGTGAAACCGACGCCAAGGTCGCCGGCGTGTTCGCCGCGCATGACGCCGCGCCGCTGATGGAAAAACTTCACGCCGCCGACATCGCCTTCGCCCGCGTCAACGATTCCGCGCTGCTGAGCACGCATCCGCATCTGCGCCGCATCAATGTCGGCGCGCCGAGCGGCCCGGTCAGCATGCCGGCGCCGGCGCCGACGCGCATGGGCGAAACGCGCAGCTACGGGGAAATCCCTGCGCTCGGCGCCCACACCGAAAAAATCCGCAAGGAATTCGGCAAGGAATTCGGCCGCTAGATTATTCCGGCATCTCGGTATGCTTGACGTTCGGTTGCAGCAGCACGCAGGCCGCGGCGGCGAAGATCAGCACGAAGCCCATCACGTCCGGAACGCTTAGCCGCTCGCCCAAGAGCCACACCGAAGCGCTGACGCCGATCACCGGCACCAGCAACGAACCGAGCGAGGCGGTCACCGTCGGCAGCCGGGCGACGATCGTCCACCACAAAAAATGCGCGAGACCGACCCCGAACAGGCCCACGAACAGGATCGCCAGCAGCGTCGCGTTCCGCAGTGGCCACAGATGCGGGTAACCTTCGAAAACGAAAGACCCGGCGGCGACGAACACGAACCCGAAGAGCAATTGCCAGGCGGCGTTGGCCAGCGGCTCGATCGTCGCCTTCACCCACTTCATGTAGACCGTGGCGATGGCCCAGCACAGCGCGCAGCCAAGCGAGTAAAACACGAAAAGCGGAAGTCCTTGCGCAAACAGCGGCCAGACCAAAATCGTCAAGCCGGCCACGCAAAGCCCGAAAGCGATCCAGCCGGCCTTGTTGAGCCGGTCGCCGAGCACAAGACAGCCGAGCACGGTGGCCCAGATCGGCATCGAATAGGTGATGATGATGGCGCGAGAGGTCGCGCCGGAAAGTTGCGCGAAGCCCGAAAGAATTTGAAAGCCCGCGACGTTGAGGAAGCCGGCGATCATGACATGAATATGTTCGCCGCGCGGTACCTTCAGGCTATGTCCGGTGAGCATGGCGGCGACGACCAAAGTCGCGGCGCCGATCGCGGAGCCGGCAAAGCGCAGGGTCCAAGGCGATACCTCACGCAGCGCCACCGCCGCGGCGATCCAGTTGAAGCCCCAGGCGAAGGCCAGCAACACGACCAGCAGCTTGGCCGTGGCGGCCGTGTCTTGCTTGTTTTGCGCCATCGATTCCCGGCAAGGTCCGAACGGGGCGCAAGCTATAGCGGGGCCACCCGCGTGGCGAGGCATCCCTGTGATGCAAATTTGTGACCTGGGAGCGCCGGCGGAATCAGCCCCGGCAAAATTCACCGGCAAACCGCGCGATGTTGCGCCGCCACCGGCCCTGTGTTAGCTAGCGCCTCGATTTCATGGGGTTTCGCGGGGCTCCGCGGCGTCCTCATAAATCGGAATTCCCTCTTGGATTCCAACAATATGCGCCGCCGTTCCGCGACGGCGCCCGGCCTGTGAAGTGTCAACAAGAACGAGCGTCAGGTGGCAGGCGAAGACCCGATCATTTCCGGCATGGCAGGGCGGTACGGTAATGCCCTGTTCGAGCTTGCCCGTGACGAAAAGGCGATCGATGCGGTCGAGGCCGACCTCGACCGCTTCGATGCGATGATCGCGGATAGCGCCGATCTAAAACGCATGGTGCGCAGCCCGGTCTTCGACGCCGATTCACAACTGCGCGCGCTCGCCGCCATCCTCGACAAGGCCGGCATCAAGGGACTGGCCGCAAACTTCCTGCGCGTGATCACGACCAACCGGCGGCTGTTCGCGGTGCGCGACATGATCCGCGCCTTTCGCACCCTGGTCGCCCGCCACAAAGGCGAGGTCACCGCGGAAGTCACCGTCGCCGAGAAGCTTAGCGACAAGAATCTCGACGCGCTAAAGAGCGCGCTCAAATCGGTGACCGGCGGCAAGGACATCGACTTCGACGTCAAGATCGAGCCCGCCATCATTGGCGGGCTCATCGTCAAGGTCGGCAGCCGCATGGTCGATAGTTCGCTCCGAACCAAGCTCAATGCGATCAAGATCGCGATGAAAGAGGCCCGCTGATGGATATTCGCGCCGCAGAAATTTCCGCCATCCTGAAAGAGCAGATCAAGAACTTCGGCCAGGAGGCCGAGGTCTCCGAGGTCGGCCAAGTGCTCTCCGTCGGCGACGGCATCGCCCGCGTCTACGGCCTCGACAATGTGCAGGCCGGCGAAATGGTCGAATTCGAGAACGGCACGCGCGGCATGGCGCTCAACCTCGAAACCGACAATGTCGGCATCGTGATCTTCGGCAACGACCGCGAGATCAAGGAAGGCCAGACCGTCAAGCGCACCGGCTCGATCGTCGACGTGCCGGTCGGCAAGGGCCTGCTCGGCCGCGTGGTCGACGCCTTGGGAAATCCAATTGACGGCAAGGGCCCGGTCAAATCCGACACGCGCGCCCGCGTCGACGTCAAGGCGCCCGGCATCATCCCGCGCAAATCGGTGAACGAGCCGATGGCGACCGGCCTCAAGGCGATCGACGCGCTGATCCCGATCGGGCGCGGCCAGCGCGAACTGATCATCGGCGACCGCCAGACCGGCAAGACCGCGATCGCTCTCGACACCATCCTCAACCAGAAGCCGCTTAACGCGCAGACCGACGAGAAGATCAAGCTTTATTGCGTTTACGTGGCGGTCGGCCAGAAGCGTTCGACCGTCGCGCAATTCGTCAAGGTTCTCGAGGAGCAGGGCGCGCTCGACTATTCGATCATCGTCGCCGCCACCGCCTCGGATCCCGCGCCGATGCAGTTCCTGGCGCCGTTTTCCGGCTGCACCATGGGCGAATATTTCCGCGACAACGGCATGCACGCCGTCATCATCTATGACGATCTGTCGAAGCAGGCGGTCGCCTATCGCCAGATGTCGCTGCTGCTGCGCCGTCCGCCCGGCCGCGAAGCCTATCCGGGCGACGTGTTCTATCTGCATTCGCGCTTGCTCGAGCGCGCCGCCAAGATGAACGACGACAACAAAGGCGGCTCGCTTACCGCGCTGCCGGTGATCGAGACGCAAGCCAACGACGTGTCGGCCTATATCCCGACCAACGTGATCTCGATCACCGACGGCCAGATCTTCCTCGAGACCGATCTGTTCTACCAGGGCATCCGTCCGGCGGTGAATGTCGGACTGTCGGTGTCGCGCGTCGGCTCGGCCGCGCAGACCAAGGCGATGAAGAAGGTCGCCGGCAAGATCAAGGGCGAATTGGCCCAGTATCGTGAAATGGCGGCCTTCGCGCAGTTCGGCTCCGACCTCGACGCCACCACCCAGCGCATGCTGGCGCGCGGCGCGCGTCTGACCGAGTTGCTCAAACAGCCGCAGTTCTCGCCGCTCAAGATGGAAGAGCAGGTTTGCGTGATCTATGCCGGGGTCAACGGCTATCTCGACAAGTTCGAGGTGGCGCGCGTGCGCGCCTTCGAAAGCGGCCTGCTCACGTTGATGCGCACGAAGCATTCAGGCCTGCTCGACAGCATCCGCAAGAGCGGCGATCTCTCCAAGGACGATGAAGCCAAGCTCAAGGACATTGTCGACGGCTACGCAAAGAGCTTTACGTAATTCGGTGTCATGGCCGGGCTTGACCCGGCCATCCCGGCAAGTTGGGCACCGTGCCCTCCTAAGCAAGATGCCCGGCACAAGGCCGGGCATGACAAAAGATAGAGACGGCTAAGGGCGACTGAGAAAATATGGCCAGCCTCAAGGACATGCGCGTTCGCATCGCCGCCACCAAGGCGACGCAGAAGATCACCAAGGCCATGCAGATGGTCGCGGCGTCAAAGCTGCGCCGCGCGCAGGTGGCGGCGGAGGCGGCGCGTCCTTATGCCGAGCGCATGACCAAGGTGCTGGGCTCGATCGCCGCGGCGGTGGCCGGCAGCGATGCCGCGCCCAAGCTGTTGGCCGGAACCGGCGACGACAAGGTGCACCTGCTGGTCGTCTGCACCGCCGAGCGTGGGCTCTGCGGGCCGTTCAATTCGTCGATCGTGCGGCTGGCGCGCGAGCGGATCATCGCGCTGACCGGCCAGGGCAAGGACGTCAAGATTCTCTGCGTCGGCCGCAAGGGCCAGGACCAGCTGCGCCGGGTCTACGGCAGACTGATCTTGGAGACCATTGAGCTGCGCGGCATTAAGCAGATCGGCTTCGCGCAGGCCGAGATGATATCGAAGAAGATCGTCGCGCTGTTCGAGGAAGGCCAGTTCGACGTCTGCACGCTGTTCTTCTCGCGCTTCAAGTCGGTGATCGCGCAGGTCCCAACGGCGCTGCAGATCATCCCGCCGGTGTTTGAGGCTGATAAGGAAGCCGGCCCCGCGGCATCGTATGAATACGAGCCGGAAGAAGAAGAGATTCTTTCCGAGCTGCTGCCGCGGAATCTGTCGGTACAGGTGTTCCGCGCGCTCTTGGAAAATGCCGCCTCCGAGCAGGGCGCGCGCATGAGCGCGATGGATAACGCCACCCGCAATGCCGGCGAAATGATCCGCAAGCAGACGCTGACCTATAACCGCACCCGCCAGGCGATGATCACCAAGGAACTTATCGAGATCATCTCCGGCGCCGAGGCGCTTTAATTCCGCAACGAGGACGATATGGCCACACCACAGAATGCAGTCGGAAAGATCACCCAAGTCATCGGCGCCGTCGTCGACGTGCAGTTCGAAGGCGAATTGCCAGCCATTCTCAATGCGTTGGAGACCAAGAACCACGGCAACCGGCTGGTGCTGGAAGTTGCCCAGCACCTCGGCGAATCGACCGTACGCACCATCGCGATGGATTCGACCGAAGGCCTCGTGCGCAGCCAGGAAGTTACAGACACGGGCGCGCCGATTTCTGTGCCGGTTGGGCCTGAGTTGCTCGGCCGCATTATCAACGTGATCGGTGAGCCGGTCGATGAAGCTGGTCCGGTGAAGGCCGCAAATAAGCGCGCGATCCATCAGGACGCGCCGCTTTATACCGACCAGTCCACAGAGGCGCAGATTCTGGTCACCGGCATCAAGGTGGTGGATTTGCTCGCGCCCTACGCCAAAGGTGGCAAGATCGGTCTGTTCGGTGGCGCCGGGGTCGGCAAGACCGTGCTGATCATGGAACTGATCAATAACGTCGCCAAGGCGCACGGCGGTTATTCGGTGTTTGCCGGCGTCGGCGAGCGCACCCGCGAAGGCAATGACCTCTATCACGAGATGATCGAATCGGGCGTCAACAAGGACCCGCACAAGGGCTCGGTCGAAGGCTCGAAATGCGCGCTGGTCTACGGTCAGATGAACGAACCGCCGGGCGCGCGCGCCCGCGTCGGCCTCTCGGGCCTTACCGTCGCGGAATATTTCCGCGACCAGGGACAGGACGTATTGTTCTTCGTCGACAACATCTTCCGCTTCACGCAAGCGGGCTCCGAAGTGTCGGCGCTGCTCGGGCGCATTCCGTCCGCGGTCGGCTATCAGCCGACGCTCGCCACCGACATGGGCATGCTGCAGGAGCGCATCACCACGACCCACAAGGGCTCGGTTACTTCGGTGCAGGCGATCTACGTGCCTGCCGACGACTTGACCGACCCGGCGCCGGCCACTTCGTTCGCGCATCTCGATGCGACCACCGTGCTGTCGCGCGACATCGCCGCCAAGGGCATTTATCCGGCGGTCGACCCTCTCGATTCCACCTCGCGCATGTTGTCACCGCTGATCGTCGGCGAGGAGCACTATGCGGTGGCGCGGCAGGTGCAGCAAATTCTCCAGCGCTACAAGGCGCTGCAGGACATCATCGCTATTCTCGGCATGGACGAGTTGTCGGAAGAGGACAAGCTCGCGGTGTCGCGTGCGCGCAAGATCGAGCGCTTCCTGTCGCAGCCGTTCTTTGTCGCCGAAGTGTTCACCGGCTCACCGGGCAAGCTGGTCGATCTCGCCGACACCATCAAGGGCTTCCAGGGGCTGTGCGAGGGCAAATACGACAATCTGCCGGAAGCCGCCTTCTACATGGTCGGCACCATCGAAGAGGCGATCGAAAAGGGCAAGAAACTCGCAGCGGAGGCGGCGTGACGATGCTGGGTCGATCCAACCTGATTGTCTTTTTGGTCATAGGGCTCCTGGTCGGCGCGTTGTCCGGCTACATGACACGGCCCGAATCGTCGGAGATCAAGCTCGGGCCGTTGAGCATCGAAGTGAAGGGCAACCAGGTCGCGCACGA
Source organism: uncultured Alphaproteobacteria bacterium (assembly GCA_963703875.1). Lineage (GTDB taxonomy): Bacteria > Pseudomonadota > Alphaproteobacteria > Rhizobiales > Xanthobacteraceae > Pseudolabrys. Next base: position 642,292 of record CAVPFZ010000006.1, on the reverse strand, counting down.
CAACGGGCCGCTGACCTCGAGCCAGGTGCAACACATCGCGATCATCATGTTGATCGGCGGCGTCATCGGGCTGGGCGTGGGGTTCGCGATCGGCAAGAACAAGGCGTGAGCGAATAATGGCAAGCTTTCATTTCGATCTTGTCTCACCGGAAAAGCTGCTGTTCTCCGGCGACGTCGAACAGGTCGATGTGCCAGGCGCGGAGGGAGATTTCGGCGTGCTGGCCAATCACGCGCCCATGGTTGCGACATTGCGGCCGGGCATCCTGACCGTCCACGGCGCAAGCGGCGAGCAGAAGATCGTCGTGCTTGGCGGCTTTGCCGAAGTATCGGCGCAGGGGCTCACCGTGCTGGCCGATGTGGCTGAGGCGGTCGAGGACATCGACCGCGCGATGATCACCGAGCGCATCGATGAACTCGAACAGCGCATCGAAAAGACCGAGTCCGGCTCTGAACTCGATAAACTCATCACACGGCTTGATCATTTCAAGACGGTGGACCGGCATCTCACCGGCACCGCGATGCACTAGCATTGATTTTTTGCGTGTGATTTTGTCAGAAAACCGGTACCCACTTTTCGGGATCACGCGCTAGCGCGCGAACTCCCCGAATTCCTTCACCACGCGCTCGTAAGTCTGCCGCTTGAACGGCACGACCAGATCGGGCAATTCGCTGGCATCAACCCAGCGCCAATCGATGAATTCCGGATCGTGCCCGCCGCCGGGATTTGCGATGTCGATCTCGCTTTCAGGGCCGGTAAAACGCAGCGCATACCATTTCTGCTTCTGCCCGCGATATTTTCCGCCCCAGGCCGCGCCGACGATGTCGCGCGGAATGTCGTAGGCAAGCCAGTCGGCGATCTCGCCGAGCTTGTCCACCGAGCGGATATTGGTTTCCTCGTGGAGTTCGCGCAGCGCGGCCTTGTAGGGATCCTCATTCTCGTCGATGCCGCCCTGCGGCATTTGCCAGACATGCGTCGCGTCGATGTGCTCGGGCCCGCTCGAGCGCCGGCCGACGAACACCAGCCCGGCGCGGTTCAACACCATCATGCCGGCGCAGGGACGATAGGGGAGGCTCTCAAAGGGGGGCATTCGCGCTCCGTCATTCCGCGCATGAAAGCGCACGCGAATGACGTTACGACGACTTCTCCTTCACCGCCACCATGGTGATCGGAACCAGCACAAAGCCGCGCGCTTCCACTTTCTTCGCCCATTCGGCGATGCGGGTCACGGTCCCCGGCAACGCGGTGACGAGGCCGACAGCGGTTCCATGATCGCGCGCCGCCATTTCCAGTCGCGCCAGCGCGCGGTCGATCTCGGCCGCCGTCGGCACCGCGTCGATCACCACGTCGGTTTTGGCGAACGGCAAATTCTGGCTGCCGGCGAGTTGTCCGGCGACGCTGCGCGCGGAAGCGCCGTCGTCAACGTAAATCAGCCCGCGCTTGCCCGTCTCCCGCATGACCGGCGCCAGCGCCGTTTCGGAAGCGGTGAAGCGCGCACCCATATTGCTGACAATCCCGACATAGCCCTGGAAGCGGCTCATCAGCCAATGCAGCCGGTCGATATTCTGGTCGGGTGTGAGCGAGGTCAGCAGTGTCTGCGGTCCCGGATCGTTGTCGGGATAGTCGAAGGGCTCCATCGGAGCTTGCAACAATACTTCGTGGTTTCCCGCCCGCGCGCGCTCCGCCAGATTTTCGAGATCGGCGCCATAGGGCGCGATGGCGAACGTCACCGGCGCGGGCAATTTCGATAATGCGTCGGCGGTGCCTGATGCGCTGATGCCGAGACCGCTGACGATGACGGCGATACGCGGCGCGTCAGCTTTGCCCACCGGCATGTCACGCGGATGCGCGTAAAGCGTGAACGGCCGAATGCCGTCCAGCGCGATCTTCGGGATGGCGCCGTGCCGCGTGTTTTCAAGCAATCGCATGTCGAGCGGCGCCTTGTGCGCGTTGCCGCTCGATTTTCCGGGAATGACCACATCCTGGCGCTTGCCGCTGGAGCCATCGATGATGGTGATAGTTTGGCTGCCGGGAGGTGCCGGGGCGGCAGCCGGTGTGGAGGTATTCGCAGGCACCGCCATGGCGGATGTTCCGTCATGGCGGGAATGCCGCTGGCCATCGGCTGCGACGTCCGGTTTGGCTGGCGCCTTGGCCGGCGAGCCGGTGGCAACGGTCGCGGTCGGTTCGCCCCCCAGCGGGTCGTTGACAAAAATCGCCCAGACCACCACGGCGATGCCGAACAGCCCGAGGGCGCCCGCCAGAATTTGCGGGGCGGCAGCCGGAATCGGCAGCTTCTTGGGTTCGTTCTGGCCGAGGGGGGCGTTCAGATCATCCGTTGGCACGGCCCTAATCCCTGCGAATCATCGGCTGAGTTTATCACGCGATGATTCCCTCAGGGTTTGCCGCAAATGAACGGGGCGGCCCTGAGGCCGCCCCGCTGGAACTCAATGAGCCGATTAAGCCGCGTTTAGTTCGGTACCGGGGCCTTGGCACTCGGCGGGAAGGCCGAATTGATCTGGGTGCCGCGCAGCAGTTCCTCCGCCATGATGAGCGCCTTGTCGTTCTTCGGGTCCGGCGGAATGTAGGATTGCGAGCCGGTCTGCTCCTTGCCCGGATCGCCCGTTAGGTGGCCGCGTAGCGAGGCCTCGCCTTTGGTGCTGGTGTCGGTCTTGGCCTTCACGTCGTCCGGCAAGTCCTGCAGCACCTCGATATCGGGCACGATGCCCTTGGCCTGGATCGAGCGCCCGGACGGCGTGAAATAGCGCGCGGTGGTCAGCCGCAGCGCGCCGTTGCCGGAGCCGAGAGGGATGATGGTCTGCACCGAGCCCTTGCCGAACGAGCGCGTGCCGATGACCGTGACCCGTTTGTGGTCCTGCAACGCGCCGGCGACGATTTCCGACGCCGAGGCTGAGCCGCCGTTGATCAGCACGATCACCGGCTTGCCGCCGGTAAGGTCGCCCGGCCGCGCGTTGAAGCGCTGCGTCTCCTCGGCATTGCGGCCGCGGGTGGACACGATCTCGCCCTTTTCCAGGAACGCATCCGACACCGAGATCGCCTGGTCGAGCAGGCCGCCCGGATTGTTGCGCAGGTCGAGGACATATCCCTTGAGCTTGTCTTTGCTCACCTTCGCCGTGATGTCGGTGATCGCCTTCTTCAGCCCTTCGGTGGTCTGCTCGTTAAACTGCGTCATGCGGATATAGCCGACATCGTCGCCTTCTACCTGCGAGCGCACCGAGCGCACGCGGATGATGTCGCGCGTCAGCGACACCTCGATCGGCTTGTCCTGGCCCTTGCGCATGATGGTGAGCTTGATCTTGGTGTTCACCGGTCCGCGCATCTTCTCGACCGCCTGGTTCAGGGTAAGGCCCTGCACCTGCTCGCCGTCGAGCTGGGTGATGACGTCATTGGCGAGAATGCCGGCCTTGGCAGCGGGCGTCTCGTCGATCGGCGCCACGACTTTGATCAGGCCGTCTTCCATCGTGACCTCGATGCCGAGCCCGCCGAATTCGCCGCGGGTCTGCACCTGCATGTCGCGGAAGCTTTTCGGATCCATGTAACTGGAATGCGGATCTAACCCGGCCAGCATGCCGTTGATCGCGCTTTCGATCAGCTTGCTGTCGTCCGGTTTCTCGACGTAGTCGGCGCGCACGCGCTCGAATACGTCGCCGAACAAATTGAGCTGCCGGTAGGTGTCGGCGGCCGCCGCTTTGGCGGTCGCGCCGATAAACATCAACCGCGGTTGAGTAGCGAGCAGCGTCATCGCCGCTCCTGCCGCCGCGCCGAGTAGTATGAGTGAGGTCTTGCGCATCATCCGCGAACCTTTTCACCTTCGCCAGCTGCCCACCATGGGCCTGGATCGACGGGAATCCCGTCCTTACGAAACTCGATATAAAGCACCGGTTGGCTGGAACCTGTCGCGAGGATTGCCGCGATATGGGAGCCATTTCCCATCACCGCAACGGGTTCTCCGGTCAGCACGAACTGCCCGAGATCGACTGATATCCGATCCATCCCAGCGAGCAAGATATGATACCCGTTGCCGGCGTTGAGTATCAAGAGTTGTCCATACGAGCGGAACGGGCCCGCGTAAACGACCCAGCCATCGGCCGGCGCGGTCACCTGGGCTCCGGCGCGGGTAGCGATGGAAAGGCCCTTCTCTATCCCACCGACCCCGTCTGGGGCGCCATATTCCTTCAATTTCACGCCATTAACCGGAATCGGAACTCGCCCGTGCAAGGACGCGAAGGCGACCGCCGGCGCCAAGCGGCCCGGATCGCGAAACGCCGAGAGTGCCGGCCGGCTGTCGCTGCGGGCCGCTTCGCGGGCCGCCTTGGTCGCCGGGTCTAGCCCCTGCTCCAGCTTTGCGATCAAATCTTTGAGATTATCGACCTGGCGCGCCAACTCGCCGGCGCGTGCCCGCTCGGCGTCGAGCGCCTTTTCGCGTTCGGTCTGCTGCTTCTGGCGCTCCTCGACCAGCGCGGTCATGCGTGTACGGTCGGTGTCGAGCGAAGCGACTTCGTTTTTAAGGCGGTCGCGTTGATCGGCGATCTGCTTGCGGACGTTCAGCAGTTCGGTGAGATCGTTGGCGAGCGCCGCGACTTCGTGTCGCATTTCCGGAAGCACGGCGCCCAACAGCATTGCGGTGCGTACCGCTTGCAACGCGTCTTCCGGGCTGGCGATCAGCGCCGGCGGCGGGCGATGGCCGATGCGCTGAAGCGCCGCCAGCACTTCGCCGATCACGGCGCGCCGCCCGTCGAGCGATTTGCGAATAGTGCGTTCATTGTCGTCGAGCGGCCTGAGCCGCGCTTCGGTCGCCGCAACCTGTGCTTCGACGCCGCGGATGCGGCCGGCGGTATCGATCAGATCCTGATTGAGCTTGCGGCGGTCGGCGCCGAGCTGTTCGATTTCGTGCTTGAGCGCGGCCTCGGTCTCGGCCGCCTTGCCCTGGGCATCGCGCGCGGCCTTGAGGTCGCTGTCACGCTGCTTGAGCGCGTCCAGTTTCTGGGTTTTGTCGTTTTGCGCCAGCGTGCCGGCTGGGAATATAACCGGCAACCCGAGCGCAAGCGCTGCAACGAGCGCGGTGCGCGGGCCGAAACCGCCGAGTCCCCCGGGGCAAATCATTTCAGACAAGCTACGCCCGCAGTGTTGTGCAGCAAGACAATTATTCGCCGAACTACTGCCTGCCGATTAAGACCAATCTGCGGCCATCAGGCTCGATGATAAGGATGACCGGTAAGGATCGTGGTGGCGCGGTAAAGCTGTTCCAGCAGCATGATTCGCACCAATTGATGCGGCCAGGTCGCCGCGCCGAACGCCAGCCGCAGGTCGGCCTTCGCGCGTAAAGATGGTGCCAGGCCATCGGTGCCGCCGACCATGAAAACCACTGCCGGCCGGTCGTTGCTGCGCCATGTCGCCAATTGGCCAGCGAGGCTGGCGCTGTCGAGATTTTCGCCATGCGCGTCGAGCAGCACGGCCGCCGCGCCCTGCGGAATGACATTGGCGAGCGCGATGGATTCCTCGAGCATGCGCTTGCCGGCATCGTCGGCGCGGCTTTCCCTGATTTCGATAATTTCGACGTCGCGCACACCGAGATTGCGGCCGGTTTGCGCGGCGCGTTTGCGGAAGCGCTCGGACAGCTCGATTTCCGGACCCTGCTTCAGGCGTCCAATGGCGGCAACGATGATGCGCATCTTGCCGGCAAGTGTATCAGCTTGCCCGAAGTCCGTCCGCTTTACCGCCGATTGTGTTGCAAAAGTCGAAAGTTGCAGTGCGACGAATTCTTCGCGAGAACATGAACTGGGAAACCATCGCCGATTTGTATAACCTCAATCGCATTACCGAAGCCGTCTGTGAGTTTAACGTGAGGCGATGAGGTCCCTCACATGTTTACACGAAAGCCGCGCCTGCGGCCCGCAGAATTTTTGATCACCAATGCAAAACGACTTTTGCAACACAATCAGTCAGCCAGCTCAACCTAAGTCGTGAACGAAAAATGATGCCCAGCGCTCAATGAGACCCGAGAAACCAGGAGGTTTGGCATCGCGGGCAGCCGGGAGTTTGAAAGCGATTAGGCGAGCATTTGGTAGGCGTTACGTAAGTGTTGCGTCGACCGGTTGAGATCACCGTCCAATAGCGGACATTCATCGCGGCAATGGGGCTAAGCAGACATGCGACGACTTCGATTCAAATCGAGAGTCAGCAAGCCGAACGGCAGCACAGTGCCGTCCACTGAAATGCAGATGACATGTCCGCCGCGCAGAATCGGCATGAGCTGAAGCAATTATGTGGATTGCGTCGGTCGCCGACCTCGTCATGCTGGCGGCGATGTACCGTTATCGACAAGTGTTTCGCGTAATCAGCCCGGGTCGAAACCCTTGGCCTTCAGGACGAGCGCTGCGTCCGGTCCGGTAATGAACTTGATGAATGCTTTGGCGGTATCGGGTACTTTGCTCGCCGTGGCGATGCCCGCGGTAAACAGTGTCACGCTGCCAAGATTGCCCGGCAACGGTCCGAGCACCTCCGCGCCCGCGACCGGAATGATTTCCGAACCTTGCGCCACGCCCAATTCGGCTTCGCCCTTGGCGACAAGCTCGGGAGCCTGGGCGCCGGGCACTAGAATTGTCTTCGCCTTGAGTTCATCGGTCAGGCCGAGCTGCCCGACAACCTTGGCGAAGTAGACGCCGCTGGCGCCACCTTTCGCCGGGTCGGCATATGAAATCGATTTGGCCACGATCAGCGTATGTTTCAGTGCATCGACAGTGCCGATATCCGGCTTGGGGGCGCCCGCGCGAATGGCGATCGCCACCGGCGTGCCGCCGACATTGGCGAGGCTGCCGGCCGTCAATTTCCCCTGTTTGAGAAGATCTTCCATCATCGGACGGATCAGGATGGCGACGTCGTCCGCTTCGCCGTTGGAGACCCGCTGCTTCAACTGCGCCGCAAGGCCATAAACCATCGTCACCTTGCCGCCGCCGGTGCTTTCGAATTTTGCCGCAAGGTCGTCCAGTGTCGATTTCAGGGCGACCGACGCCATCACTTTGATCTCGTCGGCTCGAGCAAGTCCGCTGCCAGCCAAAAGTGATAGCGACAAAACGGCCGCGACTACGTAGAGCGCAGCTCGCCGCATTGTCGTACTAGTCATGACCGTCCCCCGAGCTTTCATTTTTAGGAGCATAATCAGCGCGGCCCGGCTTCGCAATGGCGCGCCAATAGGCTTTAAGCTCAATTCACTATGCACGGCAGGAAAATTGTGCAGCGCCCGCGATCTTAACCAACTAAGTGTTGGTTTGCTTGTTGTTTGTTCGGTGACAACGACAGTGGGCGAGGCTTATTTGGTGCGCACGATCGGGCGACGCAGCGAGTCCCAATCCACTCGCCCGAAGTCGATTCTTTCCGGTTCTCCCAGAGCCCGCCAATTCCGAACGGCCTGCCGTCCTTCATGGCGATGGCATAGGGCTGCTTAGCTTTCTGCCCCTTGATCGCCTTCCATTCGAAGAAGCCGTCGACCGGAACGATACAGCGCCGCCGGCGATAGGCATCCCGGAAGTGGTTGCGTCCCGGCCCGTCACTCTCGCGGCCGATCGGCGCATCGATAGCGCTGAGTATCGGCCAGCCGCCGGATCGAGCAGCACGACCGGCCGGCAAACCCGCGCCGCTTAGCGAACAGAGTGCACGGATGCCACGCGGCTAACGTTGCTGTTGGCCCTACGAAGTCGGTTCGTAGACTTGCGTGAGGTCAGTCGCACTCGAACGTGCGAGACCGATAGCCGAGTTGAGAACAAGCACCGCACTCGAAATTCGGTTATGGCTATTACAGGCCGTGACCCCGTGCCCCATCGAATATTGATTTGTCTACGAATTTTTACCCGACGGTCAGTCGCGTGTCGCTCCGTATCGTCCGCTGCTACCGAGTTGGGTAGCAAAATGGTAGCAGAATGTTCAGCCTTCGTTCGATTATCAAATTGGATTTGCTGAACACATTTTGCCTGCCGACGCGGTCTGCAAATGCGTGGCGCAAACAACTCCACTTGCGTTCAGGCGATCCGGTATGCTCTCATTCCGAGACATCTGAGCAGGGCTCGACACGGAGACAGTAATGTCGAAATTCTGGGTCACCTTAGTAGTCGGCACGCTCACGGGTGTTTTTGCGGCACCGCAGTCTGTAATGGCCCGTACTTCACACCGCGGCCAGGTGTGCCGAGCAATTACCAACGATCAAGTGGGGGCGTTGTTTGATCGATGGAACAAGTCACTTGCCACCAAGAGCCCCGATGCGGTCGTTGCGAATTATGCCGCAGATGCAACGCTGCTTCCGACGGTACAAAACGGCCCACTCGTCGGGCCCGAGGCGATACGCGGGTACTTTGTTTACTTTCTGAAGCAGGCTCCCGAGGGACAGATCGACCAACGTATCATCCACATTGGCTGCAACATCGCCTACGATATCGGTCTTTACACCTTTACCATTGACGGAGACCAACCTGGCACCCGGAAACAGGTGAAAGCTCGCTATACGTTCATCTACGCACCGGAGCACGGCAAATGGCTGATCGTACACCACCATTCCTCGGCGACGCCCAAGCCCTGACCAGGCTCCTGGCGCGCCAAGCGCAGCCCGAGACCGTTTACGGCCCGCCGCCTATCACCGCGACTGCCGAACTAACCGCGTGAGCAGCCCACTAGGGCGTGAACTCATAAACGTGCGCTGGCTGGCAGAGTCCGCTGTACACCCAATAACGACCAAACTGTTTGCAGCGCAGCGAATGACGCGATGTGCCGATTTTGTTGCAGAAGTGATTTGAAGGTTTTTGCGAACAGTGATTCCGTCTTCTGACGACATTTTTTGTCGGAGACGAGCGATGATGGGACGCGAGAACAACGACCAAGGTCCTCTGTTTTACGAGTTTCGCCTCGATGAGGCAGTCCCCGTTGATCATCTTATGCGTAAGATCGACGGCGTTCTCGATTTATCGTGGGTTTACGCAGAACTTGCACCGCATTATCCGACGCTCGGCCGGCCCTCGGTTGATCCGGTCCTGATGATCCGGATGCTGATCATCGGTTATGTGTTTGGCTTGCGATCCGAGCGGTTGCTGTGTCGCGAGGCGCAGGTAAATCTGGCCTATCGCTGGTTTTGCAAGCTCGATCTCGAGCACAAGATCCCCGATCATTCGGCATTCTCGCGGGCGCGCAATGAGCGGTTCCGTGACAACGACATATTCCTCCATGTCTTCGAGCGGGTCGTTGATGCCTGCATTGCGGCAGGGCTGGTTGGCGGTGAAGGCTTTGCGGTGGATGCGAGTTTGATTGTGGCGGACGCCAACAAGCAGCGATCGATCCCAGGCAAGGATTGGGACAAGAACCGTGCGCCAGAGAAGGCGAGCCGTGCTGTGAAGGATTATCTCTCCACACTCGATGACGCGGCCTTCGGTGCAGCCAGCGACAAGGTTCCGAAGTTCGTCTCGCCATCCGACCCAGCTGCGCAATGGACCGGGGCGATGCGGGGACCGGCATTCTTCGCCTATGCCGACAACTATCTGATCGACGTGAAGTGTGGCGTCATCCTGGGGACCAAGTCTTGACGGGCCATCCGGCAGGCGGAGGTCGGTACCTCCCAGACGATGATCGAGCAAACGGAGCAACGCTTTGGCCTAAAGCCCAAGTGGCTCGCCGGTGATACCGCCTATGGCTCTGGAAAGAACCTCAATTGGCTCGTCAAAGACAAGGATATTGCGCCGCACATCCCGGTCATCGACAAATCGAAGCGCGAGGATGGCACCTTCAGCCGGGCAGACTTCACCTTCGACAAGGAGCGCAACGTTTATATCTGCCCGGCGGACAAGACCCTCACGACGACTGGCACGCTGATCGATGATGGCGAGACGCTTCGTTATCTCGCAAGCACACCCGACTGTCGGGGCTGTCCGCTCAAGGCGCAATGCTGTCCAAAGGAGCCTTCCCGCAGAATCCCACGCAGCATCTATGAAGAGGCGCGCGACGTTGCCCGCGCACTGGCCAAGACCAAAGCGTTCGAACAATCATGTCGCGAAAGAAAACGCATTGAGATGCTGTTCGCCCACCTTAACCAAAGCGTCATCGCCGTAGAGGGTCCACGCCTTTGTTCGCGTGATTTCCTGAAATGTCCGCTATGGGTGGCGGGTTCATGCGCGGGACGGTGTCGTGCGGCGCTGGCAGCGACGTGAGCGACTAGGACGAGCGCGTCTCGGCTTTCCGCGCCGCTTATGCGCGGTGCCAGCCACCGCTTTCAGTTCGTCGATGAAAAGTTGGACCACCGGACTGAGGGTGCGGTTCTTCAGCCGTAAGATTGCGTGTGGCCGCGGCTTTATCATCAAGTCGATCGGCAGCGCCTTCACCGCCCATTGCTCGGCGTTATATTGCAGGACGGAGCTGGAGGTGATCGTCAGAAAGCGCCCTGTTGCCAGCAAATGTTTTTGCAGATGCAGCGTGCCCGAGGTAACCCGTTCCCGCGGCAGTGGCAAACCATGGGCGCGGAACGCTGCCGTGATAAGTCCGCGCACCACCTGGGCGTACGGAAACACCCAAGGCTCGTCTACCAACTCCGCCAAAGTAACGTTGCGGCGCCGCGCCCAAGGGCTTTGAGCACCGGCGACGACGAAGTGCCCATCCTCGTGAAATATGTCGAGTTCGATATCCTCGTCGACCGCGGCTTCCGGCACGCGCGCCAACAAAATGTCGACGCGGCGTTCGCGCAATTCGCGAAATTCCAGTGTCGTCGTATCGGACACGACGGCGTGGATTAAAATCTGCGGGTGGCGCCGCGACAGCCGCTCGATGACATGTGGCACCAGTCCGCACGCTAGGACTTCGGTTGTTGCCAGGCGCACTTCGCCTGCACTCGGATTGGCGAGAAACGCGATCTCCTTGATGCCTTGCTGTAATTCATCGAACACGACACGCTCGCGCTTAAGAAGCGCTGTGGCGTAGATCGTCGGCTCCACGCCACGCACATTGCGGTCGAGGAGATTGACCTTAAGCGCTGCTTCGAGGTTGGCGATCGCCTCGGACACCGCCGGCTGAGACATGGCGAGGTGCGTCGCCGCCTTGGCCATACTGCCCCATTGGACCACTGTGGACAGGATGTGGAGATCGCGCAGCTTAAGGCGGCCGCCGATCCGGCGTTCCCAATCGCGCTCCGCTTGGGGCATCGGGTTTTCCTATGGAGCTATAACAGAATACACAGTTTTACTTATATGAAGTGCCTCTAGAGTACAACGCGCAGCATGGCTGCTGCCGGGAAACGTCCCGCTTTTATCCATCGAGCGTCCTCGCGCCCATCGCGGCGACGCTGGGAGGCACCATGAAACTCCCCCGTCGGCGATTTCTGCATCTGGCAGCCGGCGCAGTCGCGCTTTCAGCCGTCTCCCGCGTGGCTCGGGCGCAAGCCTATCCGGCGCGGCCGGTCCGCATCGTCGTCGGCTTTCCTCCGGGCATCGGGCCTGACATTATCGCGCGCCTGATCGGTCAACGATTGTCGGAGCGGTCCGGCCAACAGTTCGTCATCGAGAACCGGCCCGGCGCCGGCAGCAATATCGGCACCGAAGTCGTTGTGAAGGCGCCACCGGATGGCTACACGCTGCTTTGGACAGCGGCGGCAAACGCCATCAATGCAACGCTCTACCCGGACCTCAATTTCAATTTCATTCGCGATATCGCACCGGTCGCGGCTGTCGCGCGCACCCTCTTTGTCATGATCATCAATCCATCAGTCCCCGCCAAATCCGTTCCCGAATTCATCGCCTATGCCAAAGCCAATCCCGGCAAGATCAACATGGCGTCGTCCGGCAACGGCACCGCACCCCACGTCTTCGGCGAATTGTTCAAGATGATGGCTGGCGTCGACTTGGTTCACGTGCCGTATCGGGGCGATTTCATGGCCGATCTGCTCAGCGGACGAGTGCAGGTCGCATTTAATCCGATCGTCCAGTCGCTGGAGTACATCCGGGCAGGAAAGTTGCGCGCTCTGGCGATGACCGGTGCGAAGCCCGCGGAAGCACTGCCGGGCATCCCGATCATGGCCGAGTTTTTGCCGGGTTACGAGGCGAGCGGCTGGCAGGGTATGGGTGCGCCGAAGAATACGCCCGCCGAAATCATCGGCGCGCTCAACAGCGAGATCGGCGCCGTTGTGGCCGATCCTCAGGTGAAGGCGCGCTTTGTCGACATCGGCGTTGAGCCGATGTCGATGACGCCTGTCGAATTTGGAAAATTCATCGTCGAAGAGACCGGGAAGTGGGCCAAGGTGGTCAAGTTCGCGAACATCAAGCCGGAGTAATCTGAAATGGTCGATGCGACGCAAGCCGCCGACCCACGGGTCGCCGACCTCGTGCAAGTCGGCAAAGTTCGAGTCGCGCTGTACGTCCCGCAGTACACAAAAGACCCAGTGACCGGTGAGTTACGAGGTTGGTGTGTTGACCTCGTTCGCGCACTTGGCGAACGCCTTGGCGTTGCGGGCGTGCCGGTCGAGCATCCGACGCCGCCCGCGGCCATTGCAGGCCTCAAGTCCGGCGCCTGCGATATCGCGATTATGGGGATCGATCCGGCGCGGGCAACTGAGGTGGACTTTACGCCCCCATTTGCTCAGTTGGATTTCACTTATCTCGTGCCGGCCGGCTCCTCGATCCAAAGCCTCGCCGACGCCGACCGGCCGGGAGTTCGTATCGCTGTCGTACGCAATCATGTCTCGACGCTGACACTCACCCGACTTCTGCGGCAGGCAACGCCGGTGCATGCTGAGATGTGGGACACCGCTTTCGATCTATTGTGCAACGGGGAAGCGGATGCGTTCGCCTCTGTTCGCGCAGAACTCATGAAATCCGCGCCTGAGTTGCCTGGCTCACGCGTCTTGGAGGAGAGCTATGGAGCCAATCGGTTAGCAATGGCAGTGGCCAAGGGCCACGCGGCGGGGAGGCTCGCCTACATGAGTGAGTTCATCGAAGAGGCCAGAGCTTTGGGCTTGGTCCAGCGGGCGATCGCCCGTTCCGGTTTGGCTGGAACTCAGGTTGTAGTGGCGAAAGCGAGCTGAAAAATCTGTAGCCCGCGAGTGGTTGCGGGTAAAGCCACCGATCCAATTAGTGTGCGATGTCAACTGGACGCAATGTTCGGTTCGGGTCGATAGTGTTGAAAAAGTCTCCGTAAATTGGCTGTGAAATTAGATATTGAAATAATCGAATCCGCGTGAATGGATTTTTGAATCAAGACTGCGTCTTGGTGCATGATTTTGAATCAATCTTTCCCGGGGTCCTCTTCAAAATCGTTTTTCAACAGTATCGGTCATTAGCTGACATTACACCGAGTCCGGTACATGTCCGCTTCACTATCGATTGTGTTGCAAAAGTCGTTTTGCATTGGTGATCAAAAATTCTGCGGGCCGCAGGCGCGGCTTTCGTGTAAACATGTGAGGGACCTCATCGCCTCACGTTAAACTCACAGACGGCTTCGGTAATGCGATTGAGGTTATACGAATCGGCGATGGTTTCCCAGTTCATGTTCTCGCGAAGAATTCGTCGCACCGCAACTTTCGACTTTTGCAACACAATCCTATCAATAACGGACATTCGTCGGTGCGCCGACGTCGGCATTTTGCCGCCGCATAATGAGTCAGCGCCCTAGGCTCTACCCGCCGACCACATCTTTTCAAGATTATAGAACTCGCGCACTTCCGGCCGGAACACGTGGACGATCACGTCGCCGGCGTCGATCAGCACCCAGTCGCCTTGCCGCATGCCCTCGACCCGCACGCCGCGCACGCCGGCCGCCTCAATGCCTTTGATTACATTATCAGCGACCGCGCCGACATGGCGCTGCGACCGGCCGGTGGTCACGACCATGTAATCGCCGATGGATGATTTGCCGGAGATATCGATGGTAACGTTGTCCTCGGCTTTGATGTCGTCCAAGCACGCGAGGACAATGCGGAGCGTCTCCTTGGCACTGGGGCGCTGAGAAGCATTTGGGCGCCGTGAGACGGGTTCGGGCGCATGACGCGCCGCCCGAGAGAGTGCAGGTTTGGTCAGAGGTTGTTTCCCTTTACGTTCGTTGCACCCGTCCCAGTTCATTCCGGGGCGTGCTCAAGATAGCTACTTGGTTCGGCTCTTTCCACTCTTGATCCGACGATTTGCGGCACGCGAAGTTCCGCCGCTCCGGCGCAAGGCGCGTAGCGCGGTGGAGGACAGCGGTGATTTGAGGCCGTGCAGGAAAGCCCAGGCCGGCGGCTTGCGATCGGGCAGCGAGGCGGCGTTGGGTTCCGAAATGCGGGCGCCCGAGAGCGCCTGGCCCGCCGGACTGGCGGCGGCATAAAGACTGGGTCCGAGGCGGTCGACCACCACGATGGGGACCCGGTTCGCTATTCCGCGCCATTTCTGCCAGCGGTGAAAGCTCCGCAAGTTGTCGGCGCCCATGATCCAGACGAATCGGACGCGCGGGCACCGGGCGATAAGCCATCTTATCGTGTCATAGGTATATCGCGTCTTAATGACAGCTTCGAGACCGGTCACATCGATGCGCGGATGGTTCGTGAGCGCGCGGGCGGCCGCGATTCGCTGGGCCAGCGGGGCAAGCCCGCGGGTGTTCTTGAGCGGGTTACCCGGCGTCACCAGCCACCAGACGCGGTCGAGCTTGAGCCGTTTCAAGGCCAGCAGGCTGGCGGCGAGATGCGCCCGATGCGGTGGATCGAAAGTTCCGCCGAACAGTCCGATCCTCATGCCGGGCGCGTGAGGCGGGAGCACGCGCTCGGTGCGGGCGGGTATTTGCGCGGTCACGGCCGGATCTGACCGCTTCCGCGGATGCGGTATTTGAAGGTTGTCAGTTGCTCAACGCCAACGGGCCCGCGCGCGTGCAGCCGTCCGGTGGCGATGCCGATTTCTGCGCCGAAACCGAATTCGCCGCCGTCGGCGAACTGGGTCGAGGCATTATGCAGGACGATGGCCGAGTTGACCTCCGCCAGGAATTTTTCCGCCGTGGACTGATCGCCGGTGATGATGGCGTCGGTGTGATGAGAGCCGTAGCGCTCGATATGCTCAATGGCGCCCGACACGCCATCCACGACCTTAACGGCGATGATGGCGTCGAGATATTCGGTCGACCAATCTTCTTCCGATGCCGGTTTGACCCGCTTGTCGATCGCTTGCGTTGTCTTATCGCCGCGGATTTCGCATTTCGCGTCGATCAGCATCTCAACCAACGGCTTGAGAAATTTATCCGCCGCGGCGCGATCGACCAGCAGCGTTTCGGCGGCGCCGCAGACGCCGGTGCGCCGCATTTTTGC
Source organism: uncultured Alphaproteobacteria bacterium (assembly GCA_963703875.1). Lineage (GTDB taxonomy): Bacteria > Pseudomonadota > Alphaproteobacteria > Rhizobiales > Xanthobacteraceae > Pseudolabrys. Next base: position 626,993 of record CAVPFZ010000006.1, on the reverse strand, counting down.
GTTGAGCACGATCTTCTTGGCCATATCGAGCGAAGCCGCCTTGTCGACGTAGACGTGGCAGACGCCTTCCAGGTGCGCGAACACCGGCACGCGCGCTTCCGCCTGCACGCGGGCGACCAGGCCCTTGCCGCCGCGCGGCACCAGAACATCGACATCGCCGTCGAGCCCGCTCAGCATCAGGCCGACCGCGGCACGGTCGCGAGTTGGAACGAGCGAAATGGCGGCCTCGGGCAGGTCGGCCTCGCGCAGGCCCTGGCCGAGCGCGGCGACGATGGCCCGGCTCGAACGCAGGCTGTCGGAACCGCCGCGCAGGATGGCGGCATTGCCGGATTTCAGACACAGCACGCCGGCATCGGCTGTCACGTTCGGCCGGCTTTCATAGATGATCCCGACAACACCGAGCGGGACCCTGACGCGTTCGATTTTCATGCCGTTCGGCCGCGTCCAGGCTTCGGCGACAACGCCAACGGGATCCTTGAGCGCGCGCACGACATCGACAGCCGCCGCCATGGCTTCGACCCGGGAAGCGTCGAGCGATAGGCGATCGAGGAACGCGCCCGTCATGCCGGCGGCGCGGGCCTCGGCGACATCCTCGGCGTTGGCGGCCAGAATACGGGCCGATTGGGCGCGGACGGCCTTGGCCATGAGTTCCAGAGCGCGGTCTTTCTGGGCGGCCGGGGCCAGCGCCAGAACGCGCGCGGCGGCACGCGCCGCCCGGCCGATCCCCGCCATGGCGGCGGCGATATCGCCCGTTCCTTCAATGCTTTTCAGCGGCGCGCTCATGGCAAAAGGCCCGTCAAACCCTTGATCCCGTTGTTCCTATCACGTCGGGCTGGCACGGGCGAGAAGGGGTGGATGAGGCCGGTTTTGAGGGCCTTAACGGAGCTGACTGGGGATAGTGTGGATAACCCGCAATCCACCGGGAACGGTCAATTGACCTACACATTGGGCAGGCAGGGTGACGTATCGCAGGAGGAGTGAGTGCCATGGCGTACAGTTCCAGCAGGCTTCCCAGCCGTTTCCCGGTCGGCACCAAATTCGTCATCGAAGGACGGCGCGGCGACGAGGGAAAAGTGCAGGTTTTCACCCGCTATCTCGAATTTCCCGACGGGACGTTTTTCCCGCTGCCGGCGCACCCGGTGCAGCGCAAATCGGGCGCGACCCGGCGTTCGGGCAAGCGCAGCCGCCGCCACTAGGCCACTGACCGAGCCGGGCGGCTTGGCGGAAGGGCTGGGCCGAAGGACTGGGCCATTGGCCGACATGCAGAAAACCCCGGCCTCCGGGGGCCAGGGTTTCCGGGCGATCGGTCAATCGCCTCCCAACTCATACGTTGTTTCTGTCTCACTCTCGCGTCGCGCCGGGATAACGCCGGACCGCGGCGCGAGTTCCAGGAACAGGCCGACATTGTTCTCCAGGCTAGTCGGTTCTCCGGGCTACTCGCCGCCCAGCACCAGATCGTCGCGGTGGATCATCTCCGTCCGCCCGGTAAATCCCAGGATTGACAGCACGTCGGCCGACGAGCGGCCCTTGATCTTGTCGGCGTCCTCGGCGTCGTAGGCGATCAGCCCGCGGCCGACCTCGGCGCCGTCCGGCCCGCGCACGACCACGGCGTCGCCGCGCCCGAAGCCGCCCTCGATCTTGATCACCCCCGCCGGCAGCAGGCTCTTGCCCGAGCGCAACGCCTTGACCGCGCCGGCGTCGATCGTCAACGCGCCGCGCGGCTCGAGCGAACCGGCGATCCATTTTTTTCGCGCGGTCACCGGATTGGCCGGCGTCAGGAACCAGGTGCAGGCCGCGCCATCGGCGATGGCCTTGAGCGGATGCTGCACATGGCCCGACGCGATGATCATATGCGCGCCGGCGGTGGTGGCGATCTTACCGGCCTCGATCTTGGTCAACATGCCGCCGCGCGACAGCTCCGAGCCGGACGCGCCGGCCATCGCCTCGATTTCCGGCGAAATACGCGCCACCAGCGGCACGCGCCGCGCGCCGCTTTCCGACGGCGGCCGGTCGTAGAGCCCGTCGACGTCCGACAGCAGCACCAAAAGGTCGGCGCTCATCATGGCGGCGACGCGCGCGGCCAGCCGGTCGTTGTCGCCGTAGCGGATCTCGGTGGTGGCGACGGTGTCGTTCTCGTTGATCACCGGCACGCTGCGCCATTCCAGCAGCCGGTCGACGGTCGAGCGCGCGTTGAGATAGCGGCGGCGCTCTTCGGTATCGCCCAATGTGAGCAGCACCTGGCTGGCGGTGAGCGCGTGCGCGCTCAAGGATTCCGACCAGGCGCGCGCCAGCGCGATCTGCCCGACGGCGGCGGCGGCCTGACTGTCCTCGAGCTTGAGCGGGCCGCGCGGCAGCTTGAGCACGGCGCGCCCCATGGCGATGGCGCCCGACGACACCACGATGATGTCGCGCACCCGGGCCGGCGCTTTGGCCGGGCCGGAATTAGAATCGCCCTTATGCAGCGCCGCGATGTCGGCGGCGAGCGCGGCCAGCCAGTCGCGCTTGAGCGTGCCGGCCGAGGAATCGACCAGCAGCGACGAGCCGACCTTCACAACGATGCGGCGGAAATCCTTGAGCGACGGTGTTTTTGGCATGACCCGGCAGCGCGATCCTGAATGTGGGCGCTGTCTAGCACGGCGTTGCCTCAGCCGTCATCGCCCGTCACGCCAGGGTCATTTTTTATGCGCGCGTGAAAAATTCCCGCCGCCGATCAGATCCGGCGGCGGGATTTTTCTCACGATTGACGCCCGCGCCGGTTTTACCTCTTCCCGGGCGACACGCCGCCGCCTTGGTTGCCGCCGCGGCTGGGAAGTCCGATACCGCCGCGCGGGATGTCGATATTTTGTTTGCGTTCCTTGACGCATTCACCGTTTTTCCGGACCGTGCCGTTCGGGCAGGCCTTTTCGCGCTTGCTCTTCGGCGTCTCCGCCTGCACGCATTTTCCACGGCGCAACACCATGCCGTCGCGGCAGCCGCAGCTTGTGCCGGCGGCATTCGGGACCAGCGGCGGCTTGCAGACGATGCGCTTCACGCATTCCTTGCCGACCAGCACCTCGCCGTTCGGACACCCGCAGCCCTTGCCGGGGATCATGACCAGCGGTGGATCGCAGACGATCTTCGGCACGCATTTTCCGTCAACCAGCACCTCGCTGTTCGGGCAGATGCAGGTTCCGGCGATCGGGCCCGGTACCATCGGCGGCGGGCAGCCGCAGATCGCACCCGGGATGGGCACCATCGGCGGCGGACAGGTGCAGACCCCGGCCGCATTCGGCACCTGCGGCGGCGGGCACTCTGTGCACCGATAGGCATTCGTAACCATCGTTTGGTTCAGTCCGGCGTGAATTATCACGCTCGTCGTCACCGGCGGCAGCCAAGTGCAGCCAGCCGGAAGAGGCGGCTGGACTTCCGTGACGGTGCAGACACTGCCAACCGGCACATTGATCAGTACCGAGCTGGTATTGCCGTGGACGGTCACGAAGTAAGTGCCCGTCGGGTTCGTGCAGTTTAGCGTCATCTGGAAGGACAAAGTGTTCGCAATCCCGCGCGGGTCTGGTCTGACCGTCTTGGTCACCGACAACTGGCCGGTTTTCATGCAGGTCAACGAGTTGTGCACGGTGATAGTGACGGGTGTCCCGCCAATGACCACGCTCGGCGGGGTATAGGTCGGCAACGGGAACCACACCGGCACCGTGCCCCGCGGGCAGATATTTGGCGGCGGCGGCAAAGTCTCCGCAACCGTACAAGTGTCGCCGAGCGGGACGTTGTTCACCGTGTATGACCCATTCGCGTTTAGGCTAAAGGTCGCGGTGAAGGGCGTCGGACCGCAAGTGACGGTCATCGGGAACAGCGTACCGGGAGGCAGCGGGGTCTCGGTGCCGCGTACCGTGACGGTCTTTTTCACGATGAGCGACCCGGTCTGCACGCACGGACCGGGAACCAGCGGTGGTGGGCAAACCTGTGGCACGCATTTGTCGCCCTGCATCACGGTGCCCTGCGGGCAGATGCAGGTGTCGGCGGGACCGAGGACCAGCGGTGGCGGGCACTCGCGCCGCGTCACGCATTGACCGGTTAGCGGATCGAAAACCAGCGGTGGCCGGCATGAGATCGTCCGCTTCTGTATCGGTACGCATTCTTTGCCGTCCAGCACGGTGCCGGGCGGACACGCGCAGGCGCCGATGGCCGGATTGAAGACCTGCCCGTCCGGACATTCCCGCTTCACGCATTCCTTGCCTTCGAGCACGGTGCCCGGCGGGCAAACGCAGGTCGGCGTACAGACGTTGCCGCCGCCACCGGTGGACGTCCCGATTGGGGTAACCGCGATGACCGGCTGGATATAGGCCGACGGCGCGCAGGGCGTCGTGTAGACGCGCACGCTGCCGATGTGGCCGGTGGCGCGCGCATCGTTGTATTGGTCGATATAGTCGACGAAATAACTGAGCGTGGGCGGCGTATTGGCATTGCGCACCATGTCGGCGGGGCTGCCTTGCAGCCCATGCACCACCAGCGGTCCACCCGGTTCGAGTTGACTGCGCAGCGCCGGATTGTTGCGGAGATTTTGTCCCGTGGTCCACAGCGCGGCTTCGCACGCTCCGGTGCTAAGCATGCCATCTTGGCCGTAGCCATAACCCAACGCGACGCCGCCATTGGTGTTGCGGTAATCGCCGGCAAAGCCGACGGCATATTCCTCGGCCAATGGCTTCCAGCGGCCGGGCGAGGGCGGATCGTTCGGCTCTTTCAGCGTGAAGCGCAGCACGCGCGGCTCGGCCGGACGCGTGAAAGTGGAATAGTCGTAAGCGGCGGTGATCGGCGCGCGTTCTGCCAGGAGCATCGCGCCGGCGTGCGAGAAGGCAATATCGGAAACCGGGTAGACGCCGGGTTGCAGCGGAACGTCGAGCTCCCAGCGCGCATCGCCGGCGAAGCCGCCGTCACTCGCGATGCCGACCGACCAGACCTTGGGTCCGGCCAAGATGGCGTAATAGAGCCGGTTCTCATGCACGGCGAGGCCCCAAACTCGGCGCGCCGCCGGCGCAAATCCCCAGGTGTCGGGCTTCTCGCTGTCGAAGCGGTCGCTGGCGATGTTGGGCCGGTTGCCCGGATTGAACGCCACCGACGCCTGCTTGGCCGCGCCCAGCGCGGTCGCGCCATGATCGTAGCGGCCGAGTTCTTTGCCATCGAGATCGAAACGATGAATCATGCCGGTGTAGAGATCCGACACGAACAATTGCTTGTGCGCGGAATCATAAGCGAGATTGCCGAGACCCGGTCCCGGGTTCGGCACGCCGTCGAGTGTGACGTTGGCGAAAAGCGTCGCAACGCCCGTGCGGCCGTCGACTTTATAGATAGCGCCGGGACCGCCTTGCAGATCGAGACCGAACTGGCCCTTCATCCAGCCGGCGCCCGGGCCGCCCTTTTTCATGCGCTCGGGCGAGCCGTCGCGTCCGCGTCTGACAATGTTGAGGCCGAAGGCCGAGGTAGCCGAAAGATAAATGTTGGGAGGGGTCGCATCGTCGAGCGCGACGCCGAAAACCTGACCGACGTCTTTCGCCAGCACATCGAATGTCTTGGGCGCCGCAAACAGGCGGCCGTCCCAGACGTAACCCGGCTTTGCAATGCCGACGATGCGGGCGGATGGCCCGTCGGGGTCGATGAAGGTTAGATCGGCGGCAGATTTACCCTTACCGGCGGTGGGCGCCAGCGTGCCGGAAAACCCGGTGACGACCGCATCGCCCAAATTCAGATTGGGAGTATGGTTGTTTTGTTGCGCAATGGCGCCGCCGCTCAGAATTTGGCCAAGCAGCAGCAGCGGCAGAAGCCGCAAAAAGCGTCTAGACACAGTCGCCCTCCAGGCCACGGGTTAATCCCCGCGGCTAATGCGTCGTTGCGGCGTCGAGAAAGGTTCAGTCGCTACGGTTTTTAAATGCCGCGCGACTGGGATTGGCCGAATTTTTCTTAAAACAAAGTCTGCTTAAAAGTGTCCCCGGCCTTTTGCCTTGGGCAAAGGCTACATCATTTATGAATCCGAAGATAGAACATATTGGTTTCAGTGATCATGCCGCCTCGATCGGCAGCAATGTCTGATAATGCGTGCTTATGCTCGCTTTAATCGCCCAAGCCGCTTCGCTTCTTTCGCATTCGCCGCGCCCCATGGCGATGGCGCCCGACGATACGATGATGTCGTGCTTGTCCTTGTCATCGCCCGGCACACCTTGTCTTGGCGTTCAATATTCGCCAGCCTTGCCATTCGCCGCCGGCCGGGGGGCCGCTTGAATGAACCGTCCGAATCTTCGGCTGATCACCACCCAATCGTTGCTGCCGCTCGCCGCGATTACGCTGGCGGCCGCTATTTTTGTCACCGACACGCTGACCGATCTCGAACTCGCGGTGCCGGCCTTCTACACCGCGGTGGTTCTGATGTCGGTGCGCTTCTGCAAAAAGCGCGGCGTCATTCTGGTCGGGCTGGGCTGTATCGTCCTCACGCTGCTGAGCGACTATCTGACCTCCAACACCGCCACGACCGAGGCCGGCATCATCAATACCGGCATCAGCCTGTCGGCGATCGCCACCACGGTCTTTCTCGGGCTGCGGATCGAATCGGCGCGCGCAGCCGCCTTCGAGGCTCGGTCGCAACTTGCCCATGTCATGCGCGTGACGACGCTCGGCGAATTGACTGCATCGATCGCACACGAGGTCAATCAACCGCTCGCCGCCGTGGTGATCAACGGCAATGCCAGCCTGCGCTGGCTCGCCGACGCTCCGCCCAATCTCGATGAGGCGCGGGCGGCCATCGGGCGCATTGTAAAGGACGCCAACCGCGCCAGCGACGTGGTCGCACGCGTGCGTGCCCTGACCAAGAGCGCGCCGCGCGAAAAGGAATGGGTGGGCATCAACGACGTCATCCTGGAGACGGCGGCCTTGACCGAACGCGAAGTCGCGCAAAATCATGTCGCGCTGCAAACGCGGCTCGCCAGCGATCTACCGGCCATTTTGTGCGACCGCGTGCAATTGCAGCAGGTCGTTCTCAATCTCATTCTCAACGCCATTGAGGCCACGCAATCGAACCCCGCCGGCGAGCGGGAACTTGTCGTGAGCTCCGCAAAAGACAGCGTCACAGGCGTGCTGGTCGCGGTTCACGACAACGGCGCCGGGTTCGCGCCGGAAAACCTCGACCGCGCGTTCGACGCCTTCTATACTACCAAGCCTGAGGGCATGGGCATGGGCCTCACGATCAGCCGGTCGATCGTCGAGGCGCATGGCGGGCGCATATGGGCGACACCGGTTTCACCGCACGGCGCGATCGTTCAATTCACCATGCCGGTGGATGCGGGGTAACTGCGTAAGCGGGCGGGGGTAGCGTGAGCGACATCGATCCTGTTGTGTTCGTCATCGACGACGATCCCTCCGTCAGGGAGGCTCTCGACAGTCTCATCCGCTCGGTCGCGCTCAGCGTGCAGTCGTTCGCAACAACGGACGAATTCCTTCTCTCCAAACGGCCGGAGGCGCCCGGCTGCATTGTTCTGGATGTTCGTCTACCCGGGCGGAGCGGGCTCGACTTTCAGCACGAAATGATCAAATCGGATATCCGCTTGCCGGTCATTTTCATTACCGGGCACGGCGATGTGCCGATGTCGGTTAAGGCCATCAAGGCCGGCGCGATCGAATTTCTGACCAAGCCGTTTCGCGAACAGGATCTGCTCGATGCCATTCACGCCGGGATTGCGCGCGATCGGACGCAGCGCAAGTTGGCCGAAATTGCCGGAAATCTGAGCAACCGTTTCGCGGCGCTGACATCGCGCGAGCGTGAAATCATGCTGCAGGTCGTCAGCGGCCGGCCCAACAAGCAAATCGCCGCCGCGCTCAAGCTCAGCGAATTCACCGTGAAGGTGCACCGCGGCCATGTGATGCAAAAGATGAAAGCAAAATCGTTGGCGGACCTCGTCCGCATGGCCGACAGCCTGGTGAGCCATAGCGAGAAGGTGCAATCGGCCAACACCTCAGTCTAATCGCCAACCGGCGCCCATTCCGATACACATTCTGAACTCGTAATTTGTTGGTGCGGCGGCGCCGCGGTTTGTGCCGCCGGGCGTGCCAAATGAGTTTGCACAATGTCGATCAAGCCGGCGATTGCCGTTGTTGAGGACGACGATTCGGTGCGCGAGGCCACAATCGGCCTGTTGCGATCCAACGGCTTTATCGCCAAGGGGTTTTCGTCGGCGGCCGAATTCCTCAAATCCAGCCGCATACGCATCACCTCGTGCCTGATCGCGGACGTGCAAATGCCGGGAATGAGCGGACTTGCACTCTATGGCAACCTGGCCGCCTCGGGCCATCCAATCCCGACAATCCTGATCACGGCCTATCCCGACGATGCTGTGCGGACGCGTGCATTGAACGCCGGCGTGACCGGTTATCTCGTTAAGCCATTCAGCGAAAAGGAATTAATCGACTGCATTGCTATGGCCTCCAAGCACGATGCGCTGCTCGCGCCGGTCAAAGCGTAAATAAAAACAAATCTCACGCAAAACGAACCGGTTCGTTTGCGGCACAATCATGCTGCACGTGTGCGAACAATTTCATTGGAACGCGTTTTCCTGGTTGCCGCTCGCGGAATTTCTTTTTTTGGATCGAGATACCGAAAAGGCGTAGGCGACCGACACCTGAGTGTAATCGCAAATCCGATTTTGCCGTGCGACATTAATTGTCAATTGCCTCAATTTAATGACGGCAAAAAATTTAGGGGGCGACCATGGAGCGATCTTCGCGGCGTGCGCGGCTATGTGCAGGAGTTGCGCTTTCGTCTTTGATGCTAATCGCAGCGGGGAGTCACCCGGCAAACGCGGAAGCCAGCGAAGCGCAGATCAAGGCGCTGCAGGCCCAGGTCGAACAACTCACCAAGACCGTGAATCAATTGATGGCGGCGCAGAAAGAAACTGCCGCCGAGACCAAGGCCGCCAAGAAGCAGGCGATCCAGGCGGATGCCAATGCGGCGCAAGCCAAGGCGAGCGTGGCCGAATCGAAGCGGGTCCCGGTCAAGACGGGATGGGGCGGCCTCGACGCCTACGGCCACACCTTCCTCGAACGCAAACCCGGCAAGTCGCTGACGTTCTACACGCCCGGCGGCGAAATTACCACCTATGGCCAACTCGACGTTTCGATCGATGCGACGACCAAAGATGCCAAGGGGAATCCGGTCGTTCCGGCCGATTCCGTGGGTGCCACGCCCGGGGGAGTGCCGGTCGGCAATTTTGGCTGGATGCCCCAAATCTCGACCAATATTTCGTATGTGGGCGTCCGCGGTTTCCAGCGGATCGGCGATCAGCCCTTTAACTTCGTCTACCAGTTCGAAGCCGGATTCGACATTTCGGCCGCTCCTGGCATCAAGCAGTCCAACAGCAACCTGAGCAACCAGGTTAACGGCGGTCTGTTCAGCCGAAACAGCTACATCGGCTTGGCTTCGCCGAGCTGGGGCGCGATCAAGGTCGGCAAGTCGGATGGGCCCTATAAGAATTCGACGGCCATGTTCAATCCATTCTCGGGCATGCTTGGCGACTACTCGGTCATCATGGGCAATTCGGGCGGCGACAACCGCGTCGAATTCGGCACCCGGCTCAGCCACGCGATCTGGTACGAATCGCCAAACTGGAACGGCCTCAAGTTCAATGTCCTGTTCGCGCCGGGCCAGAACCGCGCCGACGACAGCGGCAATCTTGCCGCGGGCGAATCCGATTGCGCCGGCGGCAACGACCCGACCAGCGGCGGAAATACCCTGGTATCATGCAGCGATGGCGCGTTCAGCAACGCCGTGAGCACCAGCCTTACCTACACCCACGGCCCGCTCTATATGCTGGCCGCTTATGAATTCCACCAGAACGTCAACCGCTCGAGCGACCTTGCGGGCGCCTTTGGCGTCCCTTCCACGGGCGTGTTGCAAGACTGCTCGGCGTTTCCGGGTGCCACCGCGATGCGTCTATGCAATGAGGATACCGCGAACGAAGATGCCATGAAGCTCGGCATCATGTATCACTTCCCGACCAAGACCACGGTTGGCGTCATCGGCGAACGCTTGCATCGCTACACACCGGCGGAACTGGATTTCCAGAACGAACGTTCGCGCTACGGCACGTGGGTGGTCGTGAGCCAGGAACTGAACCCGAAGGACAGCGTGCATTTCGGCTGGGCCCATGCGTTTGCCTCGCCCGGCAACCCGGGCCAGCACAACGACACCACGATGATTGACGTCAGCGGCGCCACTTTCGGGCCTAACAACAACGCGGCCGACATGCTGACCGCCGCGTACAAGCACAAGTATTCGGAGAACCTGACCTGGTACACCAACGTGGCGGCGACCTTCAACCATGCCGACGCCCATTACGACCTCGGCGCCGGCGGCCATATCACCACCGACTGCCACGATGCCGCTGGTGCGTCGGGTGGCATTCTCGCTAGCCCGCAATGCTGGACCGGCACGACGATCGTCGGCGTCTCAACCGGATTGCAGTGGAAGTTCTGAAAACCGCTTCCGCCGCAAACCTCGACCCCGGCCCAAAAGCCGGGGTCATTTTTTATGCGCGCGTGAAAAATTCCCGCCGCCGGATCAAATCCAGCGGGTGACTAAACTTCCAATCAACGCTGGGCCGTCTAAGCCTGAGCCGTAACGCTTGGATAGTCATCCCACGTGCGGTTCTTGAACTGCCGTCCAGTCTTTTTCTTTCGCGTCCCACCCCATTGCTTGAAAAAGAATGTCACGTGCTGCCGTTCGCACAACTCATGCAATTGCTCCACCCACCACGCCTCCATGGGCCGCGCGCGCGGGCCAAACTCGCCGCCAACGATGGCCCAATGGATGCCGGTCAAATCCGGGTCGGCAATCGGACCAAGCAGTGGCTCGAACGAAATGAAGCGCACGCGCGCCGGCACCCGACGCAGCAGGCCGATGCGATCGAGATAGTCCTCGCTCTCGACCGAGGTGCCGAGCCAGACATTGGGCAGTGTCGGAAAGTAGGGATTAGACAGGATTTCCAGCATGCGTTCCGGCCGCTTGGTGAGAACCTGGAACGAATGCCAATGCGCCTGTTCCATCACCCGCCACACTCGGCCGATGAAGGCTTCATCCGCCTTGTCCTGAAACAGGTCGGACATGGAATTGACGAAGATGCGCTGCGGCTTCTTCCAGGAAAGTGGCGCGGCGAGCGTAGCGGTGTCGATATTTACGCGCCCGGTCCAGACATGGCGCTTGCCCGATTTGCGCGTAGTGCCGGCGTATTTTGCCATGCCCATGGCCTGCAAGCGCGCCGCCATCCGCATGGCGTAGCAATTGGTGCAGCCAGGCGAGAGCACCTTGCAGCCAGCGATCGGATTCCACGTCGCCTCGGTCCATTCGATGTCGGATGCGGCCATTGTCGTGCTCCGTGCTTATTCCTTACAACAGCTCGCGTTGGCCCGATAAATTCCGAATCTCGTCCCAGAACTTATTCGCGATCGGATGGCGACTCACTAACAAAAGCCAATAAAGTCTTTGATTTTTCGCGACCCCAGATACCAATTCATATCGATCAGGTTGAAATCCGAACGCCTCGACCCTTGATGCCCAATAACGAACATACGCGGCACGCGTTGCCGATTTTGCTTGTTTCAAACTGACGGTCTGACGCCAACCGGGCGCAAACCGATTCAGCGGGCCATCTATTGTCTTCGAATAAAGGTCAAAATTTCGTTGCAAATCGTGAACGATCACATGAATAAAGAGGTCAATATATTTTAGTTCTGCAAGTGTCGCGATCACCGAAAATGGCAAGCTTTCCAGCTTGTAAGGATCAAGAAAGGCGAGATGCAATCCAACGGGATTGAGGCACCCAACTATCTCTCGCGCGGTATGCTCGGCTTTGCCGAAATAAACTATTGGCTTGGCACCGATTGGGCGGAGTCGAATTTCTGCAGTCCGACAACTTTGTTCCGATGCATCTGCGATGTGAATTTCTGAAAATAGCGCCCTGCTGTCGGTGGCAGCTTTAAAGGCGACTAGCGGACTTCCATCAATTTTCTCACCGGTACCGCGGATAGTAGCTCGGCCGGTCGCGCAGAATGGATCGATGTAGGTTGCGCAGCCCGAACGTCGAATCCATTTGCGACGCGTTGCGCTCGTAACGCCAACATACTTAAGGAGCCACGCGTGCTTCTCTTTCGCCCACGGTCCGACTTCGTCGAGTGGCAATCCGTCATCGTCCAACATGTGCCGATACTCAGTGCCAACAAAATATGTTCGCTATTTGTTCTATAGCACGGAAAGGTTGAAATCAAGACGCGTATCCAATCATCCCGTCACCCGCGCTTAAGCCGGCTCAGCCGCTTCGCTTCTTTCGCATTCGCCGCGCCCTCCGGCATCCGCCCGGCGAGCAGCGCCTCCACCTGCCGCACCGTGTCGAAGGCCTGGTGCTCGGCGGCATCCGGCGTGAGGCCGGCGATGTGCGGCGTGGCGATCACGTCGGCGCGTTTCGCCAGCCCCAGTGACGGCATCTGGTCCTGCACGCGCCCGACATCCATCGCGGCGCCGGCGATGCGTTTCTTATCGAGCGCTTTGGCGAGCGCGGCCTCGTCCACCAGATTGCCGCGCGACAGATTGATGAAATAAGCCGTCGGCTTCATCGTGGCGAAGGCGGCATCGTTCATCAGGTTCTCGGTCGCCTCGTTGGCGATGGCGAGACAGATGACGAAATCCGACTTCGCCAGCAGTTCGGGCAGCGTGACTTGCGCCATCCCCGGCGCGCTGACTTGCTTGTAAGGATCAGCGATCAGCACCGTCATGCCGAGCGCGACGCAGAGCGAACTAAGATACTCGCCGATCACGCCATAGCCGATGATGCCGGCGGTCGAACCTTTAAGCTGGCGGCCCATGCGCGCCTGCGGCACGCGGCCGGCACGATAGTCGGACGCGGCCTGCGTGACGAAACGGCCGCAATCAACCATGAAGCCGATCGCCATTTCGGCGACCGACGGGATGAAGCCGGGCGTGGCGTGCGTCACCAGAATGCCTTGCGCGCTGGCCGCCGGCACGTCGATGTTGCGGATGTCGACCGCGACCCGCAGGAAGGCGACGACGTCCGGCGCGTTGGCGAAAAATTCGGCCGGGCCCGGCGTCTGCCGGTCGGACACCACGATCTGACAGCCGCGCGCGGCATCGGTGAGTGCCCTGGCGTCGAGCACTTTGCCCGTGTCGTTGAGCCGCACCTCGCCAAGCTCACGCAGCGCGGCGAGCGCGCGCTCGCCGTAGTAATTATTCAGCATCTCGGGGATGTGGGTGAGAAAAATCGTCGCCACTACATCGCCTTCTGCGGCGCGCTCGCCAGCAAGTCCCGCAACGGCTTGGCGTAGAACTTGCCGTTGCCGGTGGTCAGGTGGCCGCTGGTCTCGGTGCTCGCCGGAATCAGATAGAGCTTGCCGTTCTTGACCTGCTTGAGCGCGTTCTCCATCACGCCGGTTTCGGGCGGATTGCGCTCGTCGTCGGCGGAATTGATCGCCAGCAGCGACGCCTCGATGCGGCCGAGCCCGGGCGCGGCGTCGTAATCGGCCGACGAGCCCCAGGCCCAGAGAAAATCATTGGCGTCGGCTTTCATCGGCGCGGCCAGCCGCGCATCGACGATCTTGTCGGCCAGCGCGTTGGTCGGCGCCAGCTGCTGGTAGCGCAGCGTGCCGCCGGCGGTGGCGATGCCGAAGAAAACCTGCGCGAGGTGCATGGAGGGCGGCTGCGTGGTGTAGTCGCCGTTGTGGTAGGCGGGGTCATGACGGATGATGTTCAGCATCATCCGCCGCAGCATCCAGTTGCGCGCCGCCATCGCGGTCGGCTGCGACGCCATCGGCACGGCGGCGTCCATGAAGTGCGGATACATTTCGGCCCACAGCCAAGTCTCCATGCCGCCCATCGAATTGCCGATGATCAGCCGCAGATGCTTGACGCCGAGGCCTTCGCTGAGCAGCCGGTGTTGCGCCTCGACCATGTCGGCGTAATCGTAGTGCGGAAATTTCGCCTTCAGGCCGTCGGACGGCTTGGACGACTTGCCGTGGCCGAGGCTGTCCGGGATGATGATGAAATATTTCGTGGCGTCGAGCGGCTGGCCCGCGCCGTACAATTCGCCGGCAAAGGCGGGCGACAGCATGCCGGCGGCCGAGCCGCCGGTGCCGTGCAGCACCAGCACCGGCTGGCCGGTCGGTTCGCCGACCGTTGTGTAATGCAGCTTGAGTTCCGGCATCGTTTCGCCCGTGTGAAACTTGAAATCGCGCGCGATCCATTCGCCCTGCTTGGGCGCCGGATAGTCGGCCGCAAAGGCCGCCGTTGCGGTCAGCGTCAAGGCAAACAAGGCGATCGTGGTGCGATGCATGGCGTATCCCCGGATAGCGCGTTGTGCGACGCTTTGAGGCAAGGCTATACCAACGCGACAGGTCGCGGAACCGGGGGCGGCAGGTCGCGTTTCCGTGAGCGTAAAGCGAGCTTCGGGGCTTAACGATGCCGTTTCTGGTTTATGCCGCCATATTGGTTGCGACCATTTTCAGCGTCGCGCTGGAATGGGACGCGCTGGTGCAGCCGTCGCAATCGACCCGGCGCGCCATGCACGTGATCACCGAGGCGCACCCGCCGCTTGCGATCCAGCCCGCGATGCCCGCGCCTGTGGTGGCGCCGAAAGTTGTGCAAACGCCGCCTCCCACCGCGCCCCCACAGGCCAATCCTGAGCCGCCGTCTGCACCGCCGGATCAGCCGGTCGCGGCGCAAACGCCGGCGCCGCCGCAATGCGACGTGGATGCCTGCGCTGCCGCCTACCGGACGTTCCGCGCATCGGACTGCACCTATAATTCAAACAGCGGACGGCGGCTTTGCACCAAGGGCACGGCGGAGGCTTTGCCTGACGGCGCAAACGCCGGCGCCACGCCGATGGTGGTGAACTGTCACATCCGCGCCTGTTCGGAATCCTACAGCACCTTCAATCCGATCGACTGCACCTACCAGCCGCTGGATGGACCGCGCCGCCACTGCGACAAGTAACCGTCCGCGAGGCGATGACGGGAGAACGTGCCGTTGCGGCGTCTCAGTAGATCACCACGCTGCGGATCGACTTACCTTCGTGCATCAGGTCGAAGGCGTCGTTGATCGCCTCAAGCGGCATGGTGTGGGTGATCAGGTCGTCGATATTGATCTTGCCGTCCATGTACCAGTCGACGATTTTGGGCACGTCGGTGCGGCCGCGCGCGCCGCCGAAGGCGGTGCCGCGCCAGACCCGGCCTGTGACCAGTTGAAACGGCCGCGTGGCGATTTCCTGCCCTGAACCGGCGACACCGATGATGATGCTCTCGCCCCAGCCGCGATGGCAGCATTCCAACGCTTGCCGCATCACGTTGACGCTGCCGATGCATTCGAACGAGAAGTCCGCGCCGCCGCCGGTGAGGTCAATGATCGCCTGCACGACCTTGTCTTTGCCGACGTCATCGGGATTGATGAAATGCGTGAGGCCGAACTTTTCCGCGATGACGCGGCGGCCGGGATTGAGATCGATGCCGATGATCTTGTCGGCGCTGGCGATGCGCGCGCCCTGGATGACGTTGAGCCCGATGCCGCCGAGCCCGAACACCGCGACATTGGCGCCCGGCCAGACCTTGGCGGTGTTGATGACGGCGCCGACGCCGGTGGTGACGCCGCAGCCGATGTAACAAATTTTGTCGAACGGCGCGTCCTCGCGCACTTTCGCCAGCGCGATCTCCGGCAGCACGGTGAAGTTGGCGAAGGTCGAGCAGCCCATGTAGTGGAACACCGCGTCGCCGTCGCAACGGAAGCGCGACGTGCCGTCCGGCATCACGCCTTTGCCTTGGGTGGCGCGGATCGCGGTGCACAGGTTCGACCTGCGAGAAAGACAGGTTTTGCACTGCCGGCATTCCGGCGTGTAGAGCGGGATGACGTGGTCGCCGGCTTTGAGCGTGGTCACGCCTTCGCCGGTCTCGCGCACGATGCCGGCGCCTTCGTGGCCCAGGATCGCCGGGAAGATGCCTTCCGGATCGGCGCCTGAGAGCGTGTAGGCGTCGGTGTGGCAGACGCCGGTCGCCATGATCTCGACCAGCACCTCGCCCGGTTTCGGGCCTTCGATGTCGATGGTCTCGATGGTGAGCGGCTCGCCGGCTTTCCAGGCCACCGCGGCGCGCGTTTTCATGGCAACCATACCTCTTCTTTGGACTTCGCTGCGCCCGCCTCGTCGCGGTCGGAGACGATCACCTTCCACAACGCGCGCAGCAGCTCGGTCACACCTTGCTGCGAGGCCGACGACAACAGCAGCGGTACCTTCTTACAAGCCCTCTTAAGTTTCGCGGCCTGCGCCTTGATCGCTTCCGGCGTCATGGAGTCGACCTTGGTCAGCGCCACGATTTCCGGCTTGTCGGTGAGGCCGTTGCCATAGGCTTCCAGTTCGGCGCGCACTGTCTTGTAAGCTTCGCCCGCGTCCTCGCCGGTGCCGTCAATCAGATGCAGCAAAACGCGGCAGCGCTCGGTGTGGCCGAGGAAACGATCGCCAAGGCCGACGCCCTCATGCGCGCCTTCGATCAGGCCGGGCAGATCGGCCAGCACGAATTCGCGCTCGTCGATGCGCACCACGCCAAGCTGCGGATGCAGCGTGGTGAACGGATAGTCGGCGATCTTCGGCTTGGCCGCGCTGACCGCGGCGAGGAAAGTGGACTTGCCGGCATTGGGCAGGCCGATCAGTCCGGCGTCGGCGATCAGCTTCAGGCGCAGGCGCAGCGTGCGCTCCTCGCCGGGTTGGCCCGGATTGGCCTTGCGCGGCGCCTGGTTGGTCGCGCTCTTGAAATAGGCGTTGCCGAAGCCGCCATTGCCGCCCTTCATCAGCGTGATGCGCTCGCCGGCTTTGGTGAGATCGGCGAGCAAAGTTTCGCCGTCCTCCTCGTAGACCTGCGTGCCGACCGGAATTTTCAGCACCACGTCCTTGCCGTTGGCGCCGTGCATGTCCTTGCCCATGCCGTTGCCGCCGGACTTGGCCTTGAAGTGCTGCTGGTAGCGGTAGTCGATCAGCGTGTTGAGGCCGTCGACCGCCTCGACCACGACGTCGCCGCCTTTGCCGCCGTCGCCGCCGGACGGGCCGCCAAATTCGATGAACTTCTCGCGCCGGAACGCGATGCAGCCGTTGCCGCCGTCGCCCGAGCGCACATAGACCTTGGCTTCGTCGAGGAATTTCATGGCGTTAGCCTATATCGCGGTTTGTGCAATTTTGCAGGAATAAATCGCCGCCTTGGCCGATCTAGTCTCCTGAAGTGCCATTTTGCAGGGAGACTTTCCATGACGGCGCACGACCACGACCACCATGACGGCCCAACCCGCCGCAAGGTGCTGGAATGCATGACCTGGGCCGGCACCGGGGTGCTGTGGACTATTTCCGGCGGGGTGCCGCATTCGCTCGGGCTGGTCGATGAGGCCAATGCCGCCGAGGCCAAGGGCCTCACCTTCCTGCAGATCAGCGACAGCCATATGGGCTTCGACAAGCCGGCCAATCCAAATGCCAAAGGCACGCTGGAAGAGGCAATCGGGCGCATCAAGGCGATCCCAAAGAAGCCCGCCTTCATGATCCATACCGGCGACATCACGCATCTGTCGAAGGAATCAGAGTTCGACGATGCGGAAAAGATCATCTCGCAGGCCAAGCTCGACGTGCATTATGTGCCGGGCGAGCACGACATCATCGATCCCGACATCAAGCTCTACAAAGAACGCTACGGCCGCGGCACCAAAGGTTCGGGCTATTACTCATTCGACGTCAATGGCGTGCACTTCCTCGGCTTGGTCAATGTCGCCAATCTCAAAGGCGGCGGCATGGGAA
The DNA here is from genome assembly GCA_963703875.1 of uncultured Alphaproteobacteria bacterium. Taxonomy (GTDB): domain Bacteria; phylum Pseudomonadota; class Alphaproteobacteria; order Rhizobiales; family Xanthobacteraceae; genus Pseudolabrys. The sequence goes on along the minus strand of CAVPFZ010000006.1, from coordinate 609,138 downwards.
GCCTCGGCGAGGAGCAACTCGAATGGATCGAGAAAGATCTCAAGGGCCGCTCGGCCTCGACGCCGATCGTGGTCTTTGCGCATATCCCGTTGTGGACGGTGTATCCGCAATGGGGCTGGGGCACCGAGGATAGCGCGCGTGCGCTCGGCACCATGAAACGCTTCGGTTCGGTGACCGTGCTCAACGGCCACATCCACCAGGTGATGCAGAAGGTCGAGGGCAACGTCACCTTCCATACCGCGCGCTCGACCGCGTTTCCGCAGCCGGCGCCCGGCTCAGCGCCCTCGGCGGGGCCGATGAAAGTGCCGGACGACAAATTGCGCACCATGCTCGGCACCGCGAGCATCACCTTCAAGCGCGGCGACAAGCAACTCGCCATTATCGACACACCGTTGCAGAGCTGAACGTCATGAAAATTATTGGAAAGCTCGCGCTCGGCGCGATGGCACTGCTTGTTGCCGCCTCGATCGCAAATCCGGCGCGGGCGGCGACGGTCGAAGTGAAAATCGACAACTTCACCTTCAATCCGCAGCAGGTCAGGGTGAAAGCCGGCGACACGGTGATGTGGACCAACGCTGACGACATTCCGCACACGGTGACGTCGCAAACCATGACGTTTCGCTCGAAGGCGCTGGATACCGACGACAAGTTCTCGTTCACATTCGCGACACCGGGCAGTTACGCGTATTTTTGCTCCTTGCATCCGCACATGACCGGCACGATTGTGGTGGAGGCGAAGTAGCGGATGGTGGATGACGCCTGATGATGGCGAGCGGCGCGGTCGACTTCACCGACGGCAACCGGGCGGAGCGTTTCAAGGCGCTGGCGCTGCCGCATCTCGACGACATCTACACGCTGGCGCGGTATCTGCTGCGCAGCACCAGCGATGCCGACGACGCGGTGCAGGAATGTTACCTGCGCGCGTTCCGCCATTTCGACACGTTTCGTGGCGGACCGATCAAGCCCTGGCTGTTCGCGATCCTGCGCAATGTGTGTCACGCCAGTTACGCCGGCGGCGCGCGGCTGGTGTTTACCGCGGGCGACGTCGACGCCGCAGCCGCGGCGGCCAAGCCGATCTGGCGCGAGGACACTGAGACGCCCGAACAGTCGATGCTGCGCCAACACGATACCGACACCATGCGCCGGCTGATCGGCGAACTGCCGGCGGAATTTCGCGAGGTGATCGTGCTGCGCGAGATCAATGACTTGTCCTATCGCGATATCGCAATCGTCATCGAAGCGCCGATCGGAACGGTGATGTCGCGGCTGGCGCGCGCACGCGGAATGTTGCGTGACGCCTGGATCGCGGCCGAAGGTAAAGGTCAATCATGAATTGCGAAGAGGCAAAGGTTCTGATGCACGCGCTGCTCGACGGCGAGCTCGACGCCGGGCACGCCCGCGAGGTCGAGGCGCATATCGTGGGCTGCGCGGATTGCGCGGCGCGCTTGCGCGAGTTTCAGGAGTTGCGCAAGGCGATGTCGCCGGCGAGCCTGCGCTATGCGGCGCCTGCGGCCTTGCGCGCGCGGATCGAAGGCAAGCTGCCAACGCCGCGCGCGACTGCCGCCAACCGGCGCTCGGTCATCAAGGGTTTCGGGGCGGGCGCGGCCCTGAGTGCGTTGGCCGCCTCTGGGGTGCTGGTGTTGGTTATGCGGGGCGACGACCAGAAGCGCATCCTGGACGAAGTGGTGTCGGCGCATTTGCGTTCGTTGCAGGCCCAGCATCTGATCGATGTGCAGTCGAGCGACCAGCACACGGTCAAGCCGTGGTTCAATGGCCGACTCGACGCCGCTCCGCCGGTGGTCGACCTGACGGCGCTGGGCTTTACGCTGATCGGCGGGCGGCTCGATTACATCGACGCCAAGCCGGTGGCGGCCATCGTCTATCGCCGGCGTGTCCACGTCATCAATCTGTTCTGCGCGCCGGCGCCGGGCTCCGGCCACCGTGCCGCGACGATGGAAAGCCTGCATGGCTTCAACGTGCGGAGCTGGACCGACAACGGGCTTGCGCTGTGGGCGGTCAGCGACATCAATGCCGACGAGCTGATGGAATTCGGCGAAAAATTCGAGGCGGCGCTCAAGCAGTAATTATGCGATCGTGAAATTCGTCGTCCCGTCGCGCTTGATGCGTTCCAGCAGGTCGATTTCCCACGACAGATATTCGTTCATGGCGGCCTTGGGGTCGCCGGCGCGCTCGTAGGGCTTGAGCCAGACGTCGAGCGGCTCGTCGGCCATCTTGGCGTCGGTGGAGAGCGGAAAGCCCATCGCGGCCCAGGCCGCGTTGCCGCCCTTGAGCCAATGCACCGGCTTTTTGGTGAGCGCGCGGGCTTCCTCGACCGCGAGACCGGCGAGCACGCCATCCTCGGAGGTGAGCACCACTGTGCCGTTGAGTTGGATTTTGGGAACCGCCTGCGCAAGGCGCGAGCGGATCGCGAACCATGCGCCGGGGATATGACCCTTGCGGTAATGCGGGCTGGGCGACAGGTCGATCACCGTGACGTCGTCGATCTCAAGCACCTTGGATGCATCGATCGCGTCGTGGTTGGGCGTCGCGCCGAGCAGGGGGCTTGTTGGCGCGCCGGTTTCATTTCCTGCCTCCGGCAGCACGGCAACATCTTTCCAGCCCATCTGCTTGAGCCAGGACGCTGTCATCGCCGCTCGCACTTCGTTGTCGTCGCTGAGTACAATGCGGGCGCCGAGCGTGCCGGCGTATAGATCGGTTGCCTGCACCAGTTGTCCGCCAGGCGCTGATAACGCGCCGGGGAAGTGCCCCGCCGCGTATTCTGCCGGGTCGCGCACGTCGAAGAGGTAGGTGGTGCGGTCTTGATCGGCCCGCCAGCGTTCGAGCGTCGTCGGCATGACCCAATTGATGTCGAACTTACGCGCCACCGCGGCGGTTTTTTCCTTCGCCCAGGCGAGACCGTCTTTCGTCACGCCGGGGAAGCGCGCCGATTTGCCTTTGTCGCAGGTCAGTCCCGCGAGATGCCAGCCCATGGTTCCGTTGCGCAGCGCCACCACCTTGTTGGGTACGCCGGCATTGATCAGCGACTGTGCGCCGATAATGCTGCGGGTGCGGCCGGCGCAATTGACCACGACCAGCGTGTCGGGCGAGGGCGCGATATCGTGCACGCGCAGCACCAGCTCGGCGCCCGGTACGTTAATTCCGGTCGGAATCGAAATGCGCGAATATTCATCGTAAGGCCGGCTGTCGAGCACCACCATATCGGTCTTGGCGCGCATCAGCGTGTCGAGTTCCTCGGCGCTGACACTGGGCGTGTGGCTGGCGTGCTCGATGAATTCGCCGAACGCCTTGCTCGGTACGTGCACGCCGGAGAACAGCTCGAAACCGGCCGCGGCCCAGACCGCGGTGCCGCCGTCCAGATAGGCGAGATCGCTGTAGCCGGCGCGTGCCAGAATGGCGGCGGCACGCTGCGCCAATCCGTCATTATCGTCGACCAGCACGATGCATGTCGCCTTGCGCGGCACCAATTGGGCGAAACGCAGTTCGAGCCGGCTCAGCGGCACATTGCGCGCCCACAGCAGATGATTTTGCGAGAACGTGAGTTCCTCGCGCACATCGATCAGCGCGAGTTCGCCACCGTCGCCGAGCATGGCTTTGACGGCGGCGGGGGTGACCGGGCGAAGCATCGGTTTAGGCTGGGGCTCGTGCGGGATTACGACGAGGTCCCCGTGTACATCTGCGCGACCTCGCCAGTCTTGAGGTCGATCTTGATGCGCGGGATCTTGTCGAGATTGGTGCCGGTGACGCGGATGAAGCGCGCCTGGTCGGGATAATCGATCGAATGGATCTTGCCGTCCTGGTAGATGCCGGCCTTGCCCGGTGTCAGGCGATATTTCTTCACTGGTTTGAGCTTGGCGTGCTTGGGATCGGCGCCGCTATCCTCGCGCTCCCATTCGATCATGTCGGTGTATTTGGTGGCTTGGCCGTAGATCGCCCACGAGGCGCCGTGATCGTGCGGCGGCGAGACGCGCGCTTTGTCATTGATGTGGGCGATCACCTGGAAGCCGAGCTTGGGGTCCTCGTAGAGAACTTTCAGTCCCTTCGGCTGATCGTCACCGGCATATTTGGCGATGAAACCCGGGTTGGCGAGCAGCGTCTCGAGCTTGACGCGCACCTGTTCGCGGCCGGCGGGGCCGCCATCGCGCGCCAGCGTGGCTTTGCAATCGGCGATGAATTGGTCGAGGTCGTAGGCCATTTTTATCCTCCCTGGAGGAGACGGGCAGGACGGTATTTTCGCAAATCATGGCGGCGGATGCTAGCGGCACTTCGAGCCCGGTCTGCTATGGAACGATGGCGTCAGCCTCGATCTCGATCAGCCACGACGGGTCGATCGCCTGCACGATTTGAATCATCGTCGAAGCCGGCCGGATGTCCTTGAAGAATTCGCCGTGAGCGCGGCCGGCTTCCTCCCAGCCCTTCATGTCTTTCAGGAACAGGCGCGTGCGCACGATATGCTCGCGCTTGCCGCCGGCGTCGTTGACGGCTTTCTCGATGATCTCAAGGCAGCGCTTGGTCTGGCCGTACAGGTCGCCGGGACATGCGGTGCCGCCCGCGGCGGCAATCGGCGCGGTGCCCGATACCGTGATATGCGGTCCAACGCGCACCGCGCGCGAGAAGCCGATCTTCGGCTCATAAAGGGAGCCGGACGAAATGAGTTTGCGCTCCATCACATCACCTTTTTTATCCGAACCCTTCAGGAGTCATAAAAGCGCCGGCTTGCTCGATACCCACACGAAGAGCCATGTTGGCTTTCTCGTAACGGCTTGCCAGCGCTGATTTTACATTTTGCGGCGCCCTGTCGGGATGGCCTGCGTCGAACGGCGGCGAAGGATCGTACTCGATACCAAGCTGGATTGCCTGGGCGGCCGCTTCACCTGCGATCTCCGCAACGACGCTGAGGCCGAAGTCGATACCCGACGTGACGCCGCCGGCGGTGATCAGATTGCCGTCCTTAACGACCCTGGCCTTTTCGTATGTCGCTCCAACAAGCGGCAAGAGGTCGGTGTAGGCCCAATGCGTCGTCACCCGCCGCCCCTTGAGAAGGCCGGCAACACCGAGGACGAACGCGCCGGTGCAAACCGACGTGACATATTTTGCGCCGTGCGCCTGCTCACGGACAAATTCAATGGTCTCTTGATCACCGATTGCTCCGATGACGCCGCTGACGCCGCCGGGTACGCAGATCAGATCGAGGGGCGGGCAGTTCGCGAAGGTGCATGTCGGCACCAGACTAAGTCCACAATCGCTCGGTACGGAGGTTTCCGACTTGGCGATTATGTGCGTTGTCGATTGAGGCAGCCTGGCGAGAACCTGCAGCGGACCCGTGAAGTCGAGCTGTGTCAGGTTTGGGAAGATCACAAAGCCGACGTTGAAATCGGGCATACCGAATCTCCATCAATCGCGAACGCGCCGTGCCAGACGACAGAAGCGCCTCCCTCTCCCCTTACGGAGAGAGGAAGATCACATCACCTTTTTCATCCTTCCCCAGCCCTTGATCGCGGACCAGATGCCGCGCTCAAGCCGGAAACGGTCGATCGGCGCCGACGACTTGATGGCGTTGATGCGGTAGAGCCCGACGCCGGTCCACTGGAAGCCACATTTCTCCAGCACCCGGCGCGAGGCCGGATTGGTCACGCGTGCGCCCGCCTGCAGCGCCTCGTGCCCGAGATCCGTGAAGGCGTAGTCGATCACCGCATGCAGGGCCTCGGTGGCGTAGCCTTTGCCCCAATGCGGCACCCCTAGCCAGATGCCGAGCTCGGGCGTCGGCTCCTGCCTCACGATCCCGCAGGCGCCGACGATCGGGCCGCCGCGCAGCGTAATCATGTAGACGGTGTCGCCGCCGGGCCTGTTGGCGCCGGTAATGAAACCTTCGGCATCCGACGTCTTGTACGGATGCGGTATGCGTGCGGTGTTTTCGGCGATCCGGCGGTCGTTGGCGAGCGCCGCTACCGTTTTAACGTCCCCGAGACGCGGCGCGCGCATGGCAAGCCGCTTGGTCTCGAGGACGGGGATACTGCCTTCGTGAAAAGTCTCTCTCGGTATGCGTTCCAGCAGTGTCATGACACGGGCTCCATGTTGAAAAGCGAAGAGGGGGAGCCGGTCACCCGTCTCCCCCTCTCAGAGCCCATTGAGCCCTGCCGGTTTGACTGGAATGACCGGCAGACCTCGATTTTGGTCTACCTTTACTCGGCCGCTGCCTCCGTCATCGGGACGATCGACACGTAGGTGCGGCCTTTAGCTTTGGTGGCGAACTGAACTTTTCCGTTTACGAGCGCGAACAGGGTGTGGTCCTTGCCGAGGCCTACATTACGGCCGGCATGCCACGTCGTGCCGCGCTGACGCGCCAGGATATTGCCGGCCACGACGATCTCGCCCCCGGCCTTCTTCAAGCCAAGACGCCGGCCCGCGCTGTCGCGGCCGTTGCGTGAAGATCCGCCTGCCTTTTTGTGTGCCATAACTAATCTCTCGAATTCGCGGATTACATACACCAATTCCGTGAAGGAATCATCTCACTTTTTCTTGCTACTTCTTTTTGCCCTTTGCGGCGGGCTTTTTTGCCGCCGGTTTCTTGGGCTTGGCGGCCTTGGCTGGTTTTGCCTCGGCGGCCTCACCCCCCGCTTTGGTCTCGACTTTGGGTTTGGGCTCGCGTTTGGGCCGCGGCTTGACCTCCTTCGAGGGCTTGGCGCCACCGGTCAGGATCTCGGTGATGCGGATCACCGAAAACTCGTGGCGGTAGCCGCGCTTACGGCGCGAATTCTGACGCCGGCGCTTCTTGAAGGCGATCACCTTGTCGCCGCGAGTGTGCTGAAGCACCTCGCCGGCCACCGTCGCCCCGGCAATCGTCGGCGTGCCGAGCTGCGGCGTGTCGCCGCCGAGCACCAGCACTTCGCCGAACTCGACGATTTCGCCCGGCTGACCGTTGACGCGGTCGATCCGGATCACGTCCTCGGCGGCCACCCGGTACTGTTTGCCGCCGGCTTTAATGACTGCGAACATCGTTCTTCCCTCGTGTTCGATCCCGGTGCTCGGAGCATTCCGGACCGGCTTCTTTCAGTCGGATTTAATTGTGTTTTTAAGGGCTTAGAGGCCCTGAAAAAGCACGCGGACCCTGGGGCCCGCGTTTGCCCATCTTATGGCGGGGAAAAGTGCGGCCTGTCAAGAAAAGGCGCAAAACCCCTTGCGCTAGGGCCAATATAAGATCGGCCGCGAGCCTTAGCTTTCGGATTTTGCCGCCTCGGCTGCGGCCATGACGCCGCTATTGCCTTCGCCGCCCGATTGCGCCAGCCGGTAGCCGACGCCCAGTTCGGTGACCAGAATTTTAGGTGAATCCGGCTGCGGCTCGATCTTCTGGCGCAGCTTGCGCACGAAGATGCGCAGGTAATGCGTGTCGTGCACGTGGATCGAGCCCCAAACTTCCTTGAGCAGATGTTGGTGGGTGACCACGTTGCCGGCGTGCTGCGCCAGCACCTGCAACAGCCGGTATTCCTTCGGCGTCAAAGTCAGGCGGGTGCCATTGAACGTCACGGCGCGGGCGGCGAGGTCGATGGTCAATGGCCCGGCCTTGACGGTGGGCTCCCCGCTGGCGGCGCGCAACTGCCGGCGCAGCGCCACACGCACGCGCGCCAGCAGTTCCGCCATGCCGAAGGGCTTGACGACGTAATCGTCGGCGCCGAGTTCGAGCAGGTGCACCTTCTCGGCTTCGGTGGAGCGGACGGAAAGCACGATGATCGGCACGCTCGACCAGGAACGGATGCGCTCGACCACCTCCGAGCCGTCCATGTCGGGCAGACCGAGGTCGACGATCACCAGATCGATCGGCCGCAAAGTGGCCGAGCGGATCGCCTCGGCGCCGTTGCCGGCCTCGTGCACGACGAACCCGTTGAGCTCGAAGCCGGTGCGCAAAAAGCGGCGGATCTGAATCTCGTCGTCGACAACGAGGACGATGGGGGCCGGTTCATTCATCGGCGTCGCCTTCCATTTGCGTGACCGCGGCTTGCGTCACCGGCAACTCGATCGCAATCGACGTGCCTTGACCCGGGCCCTCGCTCATCGCGTTTATCTTGCCGCCATTGGCGGCGATGAAAGCATTGGCGATCCACAGGCCGAGGCCCGAACCGCTGGTGGTCGTCGCGTGGCGTTCGCCACGCGCGAAACGGTCCCATATTTTCGTTTGCTCGGCCGCCGTCAACCCGGCGCCTTCATCGCTCACGCTCACGATCATCCGGCCGTCACGCGCGCGCGCCGCCACAGAGATTTGCGAACCCGCATTTGAATATTTCACCGCGTTGTCGAAGATCTGCACCAGCGCCTGCTGCACCAACACCGAATCGACATGGATGAGCGGAAGATCATTGGGCAAATTCAGGATGAGACGGCGGGTGGACAAGCGATGCCGGCAGCGTTCGACCGCCGAATTGACGATGTCGGCCGGGTCGGCCCATTCGACATGCGGCTTGAGGCCGTCGCTGCTGATGCGGCTGGCATCGAGCAGATTCTGGATGTCGTTGTTAAGGCGCTCGGCCTCGTCGCGCACGTCGTGCACCAGGGCCTTGAGTTTTTTCTCGCCTTGCAACGCCGGCGCCGCGCTCAGGACCGTGGCGGCGCCGAGGATCGAGGCGAGCGGCGTGCGCAATTCATGGCTGACCGATCCGATCAGCGCCTCGCGCAACTGTTCGGTCTGCGAGCGCATGCGCGCTTCGCTGATGGCGTGCGCGACGCCGAGCCGCTCCAGCGTCGCGGTGGCGTCGGACAGCACGGCATCGACGCGGATGCGCAACTCGTCCGAGCTTTCCCGCGACGCGCGGCCGAGATTGATGGCGATGACACCGAACTCGGAGCTCTTGGGCGAGACCGCGCGGATCAGCCAGATGTCGCCGCTCACGGTGGTCGCCGTCACGCCGCCGGAGGAATCGCGCTTTCCTGAGGCGACGGCGGCGACCTCGATGCGGACCTGCTCGGGCACGATGATGCCGGCGCGGCGTCCGCTGCTGGCGGATGCCTCGCGCGCGCTGGCAAACAGCACGACCTTGCGCTGTATGACGGTGGCGAGGTGATCTTCGATGGCCGCGTGAATGTCGGACACGTCGAACGCCACGGCCAGGCGGCGCGAAAAGGCGTAGAGATCGCGCAAATCGATCTCGCGCTGGCGCGACAATTCCAGTTGGCGTTTAAGTCGGGTGGCCAGTTGGCTCACCACCACGGCGGCGAAGATGAACAATGATAGATTGATGACTTCGTGCGGATCCGAGATGCGGAAAGTGTAGAGCGGCGGATAGAAAAAGAAGGCGGACGCCAGCACCCCGCAGACCGCGGCGACGACCGCCGGCACGATGCCCCAGCGCGTCGCCGCGAATAACACCGGGAGGATATAAACCACCGAACCGTGGCCGATCCCGGTCGACACGATCATGAGATAGACAAACACGGTAATGACCGCGACCATGCACAGCGTCAGCACGATCGGGCGCGCTTGCTTGCGGATGCTATCGAATCTCAGGGCGTCGAGCATGCTCGTTGCGGACGGTGGACTGGTTGCGGTGGCTCTGCACAATATACGCGGCCAGGCCCCGGTCTGTCTCTTGTTTGTCTGGGCCCGCTTGGTTACATAGCAGCCGTCCAAATCGGGCTTTTTCAGGCGTTTTTTGGGCTCCGGAGAGGTGGCAGAGCGGTTGAATGCACCGCACTCGAAATGCGGCATACGGGCAACCGTATCGGGGGTTCGAATCCCTCCCTCTCCGCCATTCCCTGCTCATAATCAATTGAATTTGCAGGGCTTCAGTAAGAACAAACCGATCTCATCCCACATTCCATCCCTCATTTGCGCGGGGCTGAGAACGTTGAGACCAAAACGAATTTTTATTGACGAAAAAATTCAATAGCGGCGATCAGCCGGCGGGCGCAGTCGCGTCATGTCCGCTGTTGCCCAATAGCGACCATGAATGTTGCAGCGTCGCGAATGACGCGAAGTGCCAATAAGCGACAGCCATCGCTGACCACGCTGGCATCGACGCTGGCGTTTCACTAACGTACCGGGGACTGCACTAATTCTCATCATGCTGGGAGAGTCTAATATGCCGTCTACCCTTACCCCCCAACTGATCGGCGTCTGGTTCTGCGTGGGCTTGTTCACGGGCGCAGGCTGGGCAATTGCCGCAGGGCTTGTCGGGCGAATTTTGTCCGTTATCTGAGCAAAGGTGAGCGGACTTTTATTCGCCACTACTGGTGGCGTTATGGCCGTCGAGTTTGCCGCTGGTAAACCTAGAATAGGGTATTGCACTGCCCCCGCCGCCGCGCGATCATTCCCGTTTGGGGCAACCACGGGACGTGAGGACCATGTATCTGTCAGGCGAAAGCATTCTTATCATTCTGGTGGTTGGCCTGATCGCGGGCTGGCTGGCCGGCAAGATCGTGCAAGGCACGGGCTATGGGCTGATCGGCGACATCGTGATCGGCATTATCGGCGCGTTCATCGCCAGCTGGCTGTTTCCGCGCCTCGGCATCGCGCTTGGCGCCGGCCTGGTGCGCGAGATCATTGATGCCACCATCGGCGCTATATTGCTGCTGGTCATTCTCCGGCTCGTGCGGCGCGGAGGCCGGTGGTAGCTAGACGCGCACGGGACAACTAACTCGGTCGTACCGAGGTGTATGGCGCATAACGGAAGTCGCGGCACGTCCGCTCTTCCCCCGATTGTGTTGCAAAAGTCGGATTGAAGCGCTCGTCGAACCGTGATTCCGTTTGATTTGAGTCGATCATCATCGGGAGCGGCGCATGATGGGGCGGCAGGAAGACGAGCAACGCCAGTTCTTCTATGTCCTTGATCTCGACGAGGTGGTGCCGCCCGATCATCTGGTTCGCCAGATCGATGGCGTGCTCGATCTGGGTTGGGTGCATAAGGAGCTTGCACCTTACTACTCACACACGGGTCGGCCTTCGATTGATCCTGTTCTGATGATCCGGATGCTGATCGTGGGCTACGTGTTTGCGCTCCGCTCGGAGCGGCGGCTGTGCGCCGAGGTGCGGGTCAATCTGGCATACCGGTGGTTCTGCAAGCTCGGGATCGAGGATAAGATCCCGGATCACTCAGTGTTCTGTCGAGCCCGGCACGAGCGCTTTCGCGAGAGCGATGCCTTGCGCCGGGTGTTCGAGGGCGTGGTGGCGATGTGTATCGCGGCCGGGCTGGTTGGCGGCGAAGCGTTCTCGATCGATGCCAGCCTGATCAAGGCTGACGTAGACAAGATGAAGCGCCTCCCCGGCGACCAGCCGATTGCATGGCCGACGATATCCCATGCGGTTCGAGAGTATCTTTCGGCCCTTGATGCTGCCCGCAATGATGAGAAGGGTGACGGTGAAGACGGTGGCGGATCGAGCAGCGGCGGCGGTAGCCGAGGCAAGCCTCCCAAACAGGTCTCGCTGACCGATCCGCAGGCATCCTGGGTGACCAGGCCGGGCGTGAACCCGTTCTTTGCCTACGATGCGAACTATCTGATCGACAACAAGGCGGGGATCATTGTCGACGCCGAGGGCACGCGCGCCAACCGTACTGAGGAACTCGCCGTTACCCAGACCATGATGGACCGGGTCAGCCGCCGTTTTGATTTCCAGCCCCAGGGGCTCGCAGGCGACACGGCTTATGGCGCGGTCAAGCTGCTCAAGTGGCTAGTCGATCGCAAGATCACTCCGCACATTCCGGCATGGGATAAGTCGGCACGCCCCGATGGCACCTTCAGCCGAGCGGACTTCGTCTTTGATCCGGCGCGCAATATCTACACTTGCCCGGGTGGCGCGGAGCTGACCAGTACCGGCAACATCGATCAGGGCCACATCGTGCACTACCGGGCCAGCAAGAAGGACTGCTCGACCTGCTCGCTAAAGCCAAAGTGCACGACCGCGGCCATGCGCAAGGTCACCCGCGATCTTGACGAGGATGTACGCGATCGCGTCCGCGCGCTGGCCAATACGCAAGCCTTCGAACAGTCACACCGCGAGCGCAAGAAGGTCGAGATGCGGTTTGCGCACATGAAGCGCATCCTGCGGCTCGACCGGTTTAGATTGCGCGGCCTCAGCGGCGTCAGGGACGAGGTCTTGCTCACCGCAACCGCGCAGAATCTGAGGCGGCTCGTCAAGTTACTCAGCCGTGCCCCACCACCATTGGCAGCCGCGTGCCCAGCATAGCGTCGAGTAAGGCGTTGGTGCCGAGGCAGTGGTACGCCAGCTCCCTCAATCGGAGCGTGGCATAAGAGAACGGCCAATATCCACGGCCGGGCCCCACAGTCGAGAGCAACCGAGTTTTGCAACACAATCCCCCCAATAGCAGACTTTCGGGGGCGCAGTTGGAATGGTCGTTAAGTGCCATGTGGCCGTGAGCATGCCATTTGCGATTTAGCCGCGATTTCAAACGAGCAAATCGAGGTTCCGATTCGAATGATCATCTCGTTGGTGCTTTTCTGAGTCAGCGTCTTCATCCGAATCATGGCGGCTTTTCCGCTCGCCGAACAGTTTCTTGAGGCGTGCTTGTTGTTGTAGTGAGGCCTTGGTCAACTCCTTAGCCTGCGTCTCCAACTCAAACTGTGTCGGTGGTGCTTTCGGCGGAGGTGGGAGCGGCATGGGTGGAAGCGGTGGCCGCATATGGATTTTCATTGCAACACCCAACATCCTTCAATGAGCGTGACGAAACACGCAGCGAAGCGTTTGGACAATTGAGTTCGAGCAAGAAGTAGGCCAAAGGCCTTTGATTGATTTTTCTAACGAATTAGAAAATATGCCGTCCAATCGACAGGCCGCTGTTTCCGATAGGCAAAATCTGCCGACGGGCATCGCACGAATGACCTGGAATGAAAGAGGCCTCCAACTGAGGTCCTATCCCGCGAGCGCATTGAGAAAGAGCATGGCCAGAAATATGCCCGATATCGCCCATCCAAACGCTTGAGTGGTCGCGCGTTCGCTCATGCTACACTAACTGCCGACATGAAAAAACGTTCATTCTGGAACTTTCCATTCCAGCGACCGCCGCTGTGCGCGCGAAACCTTTCACTGACTGAATAGTTCAGGTCATACTCAGTTCGTCGCTTTCAATATCCACGACGGTGGGGCGCTCGATCGAAGGAGATATATGATGTTGCGCAGGTTCTTGATCGCGTTCGCCGCAGCAGCCGCCTTTGGCATCGCCGCTATCCCAACCGGCGCCTCCGCGGCGTGGCACGGCCATTGGCATGGGGGTTGGGGCTGGCGGGGCCCTGGATGGGGGTTCTATGGCGCGCCATATGCCTACGGTCCCGGCCCCTATTACAACGGCTGTTATCGGACCGTTCGCGTTGGAACACCATACGGCCCGCGTTGGCGTCGTGTGTGGATCTGCGGATAATTCCGAGGACGAAATTATTACCACGCCGGGAGCAAACCCGGCGTGGTTCAACTTGAAATGATTGATACAGCCCAAAGCCCACTACTAACAAAAAACGGGCCGCCCGTCGCGAGAGGCGGCCCGTACGTCGCTAGGAATGCCTAGGGGGATGGGGGCGTGCGACACCCACAAGCGACAGTGGCTTAACTCGACCTGCGATATTCCGTTCCAGAAAGGGACCATCATCGTGAAGCGAGAGAGGCCGCCTCAGTTGGCGGGATCTCTTGTCGCGTCGGCGGAACAGCACCCGTCCGGGAACTTTGCCGACAAGTTGGCGTTGTTTCGCTAGCGCTAAAAGCAGCCGTTTGTGGCTGCTTGCGCTGGTATTCTGGAGGATGGAATATGGATAAAAAAATAGCGGGACTGCTCGGCGCAGCTGCCGCCTTGACGACAATGACCGGCGCCAATGCGGCTGCTCCCGTTTCGGCGCTAGAAGCAACGTCTTATGCAGACTTGCTGAGCCCCGTTCCGAATGCCGTCGCTCAGCTCATCGCAGACGACGAAGCACGCGCAACCAGGTCTCGCAACGGCGAGATGGATGTCGCCCAAGTTCGGATCGATGTGGATCACCACCACCATCATCATCATCGCTATCGTCGCCGACACAAGCGTCATCACCACCACCACCATCATCACAGCAACTACATGGCCGTCCCGCGTGCGGACGTCTAATGTTGCGTTGATCTAACACTGCGGCCCGGGATCAACGCTCGGGTCGCACTGTTTATTTGGCTGCAATACATTGCGTGCCAAATGTCAGGTCTCATTCTGTTTTTTAGCTTTTGCGGCCCGCAGAATATGCCGGTAGGTGCCGTCAAATACCGTTTCGGTTGAAGACGTCCACTCGGTTTCCTTCGACAACGTTTCACGACTGGCGTGTATACGTCGTCCGCGCATTTCGCGCTCGGCCTCTTCTTCTTCGTTCATCTCAACTAATTCGAAGTGCGGCTCGACCGGCAAAAATATGATTTGCATGAACGGCTCGCCGGGTCGAAAAATATGAGTACAGCCCCGAGGCGGGGCTTTGAACACTACAAACGAAATCATCGGCCACCAATTCGTGCGCAACAGTGCCGGTACAGCCAGCGGCACCTCGTCATCCGTGTCGGTATAATAACGCGGATGCGGCTCCGTTCGGATTGCCATGTTTTCTTCGACCTTAAGGTCGAGTAAGAGCTGATAGGTGTAATAGTTCTCGCCAAACGCGCGGAACGGCGGCCACTGCAGGTCGTTGTCAGGCTCTGGTCCAAAATCGCCGTCGAGTATCATTTTGCCCTCGCGCTTCGTGACACGTAATTCGTTGTCGTAAGGGTAGAACAGTTCAATGCCGTATTGCGCACCCTCGGTAAACGGCATGCAATGCCAAACCTGTTCATGCGAACCGTCCTTACGCGGTTCGGCGTTGCCGCCCCAGCCGGGCATTTCGAGCTTGGTCGGGCGCGGCCGTAATCGCTGCTCAACCAATCGATACTTGACCGTGTGCACTATATTTTCTCCGAGATATTCAACTCGCGACGATTGCGACGCGCAAAAGAATGCCGGTTGGAACCGCCGTACAATAGGACTGGACAGAGCGACCGTAAATGTCCGCGTGTGCTCAAAAGTTCCTGCAACGCGCTCCAATCGCGCTATCTGCTTTTATTCCAATAGCGGCAATTAGCGAGCCCGTTCAAATGTCCATCTAAGTGCCAGAAACAGACCTAAATGGTGGTCGATGGATAGTGCTAGTGCCCCAGCATCAGCCTATAATTGATGCCCCGGTATCGTGATCGTCAGCATGACGATGCTTGCGCGGATATAATCTAAAAGGCGGTTTGTCGGATGGGCCTTGTTCACCTGCAGCCGGAGCGTCACCTAGTCAAGCGCATTGGCTGGTTGCGAGCTGCGGTGTTGGGCGCCAATGACGGAATCCTCTCGACCGCGAGCTTGATCGTCGGCGTCGCGGCATCTGCTGCGACGCAAAGTGCTGTATTGATTGCGGGTATCGCGGGACTGGTAGCCGGCGCCATGTCGATGGCGACCGGTGAGTATGTGTCGGTCAGCTCACAATCCGACACCGAAAGAGCGGACCTCTCGCTAGAGCGTAAGGAATTGAGCGACAACCCCGCGTATGAGCTCAATGAACTTGCTGAAATCTACGTCGAGCGTGGTGTCGATCAGGTACTTGCGCGGCAAGTTGCCGAGCAGTTAATGGCGAAAGATGCTTTGGGCGCCCACGCCCGCGATGAGCTTGGGATTTCGGAAGTTACTACCGCACGTCCAGTGCAAGCCGCACTGACCTCCGCTGCATCGTTTTCGGTAGGTGCGGCGATGCCCTTGCTCATGGTTGTAATATCGCCTACGGGCGCGCTTGTTCCGATCGTGTTCGCTGCGTCTTTGGGCTTTCTCGCTCTTCTAGGTGCGATCGGGGCAAAAGCAGGCGGCGCAAACATTCTGCGCGCCACCGCCCGAGTGACATTTTGGGGCGCGCTGGCGATGGCTCTCACCGCCGGTATCGGCAAATTGTTCGGTACGGTTATCTAAAGATTTAGATAGCGTCCGTCTCGGATCACGAGCGACCGAAAATCGGCATCGCCAATATGCATTTTGTTTCTCTACATCGCTCAATTTCGGAATCATACGGGTCGACATCATTTTTTTGAGACTTTAAGATTAGGTGCACTTGATCTCAGCGCGAACGGGACAATGGGTAACGTGGTTCAAACGGAAAACGGCGTCGGCTATACCGGGACGGCCAAGGTGCTTCACTGGCTTATCGTCGCACTTTTGATAGTTCAATTCGTGTTGGCCTGGACGATGCCGGGTATCCGGCGTGACACAAAGCCAGACACATTGATCAACCTGCATCTTTCGTTCGGCGCATTGATCCTCGCCATTGTCGTGGTTCGCCTGGGGTGGCGGCTAACGCACGGCGAGCCGCCGCCGGAAGTCGGCATACCTCTGTGGCAGGTACAATCCGCACGCTTCGTGCACTGGCTGCTGAATCTGCTGCTACTCGTTGTCCCCATGCTTGGCTGGATGAATGCCTCATTTCGCGGCTTTCCGGTCGTACTTTTCGGCCTTATAGAATTGCCGAAGTTGATGACAACGCAATCACAGGGCTTTGCCTGGACCGGCGACGTGCACGGGCTGCTGGCGACCTACGTGCTGTTACCACTGGTCGGGCTACATGTTGCAGCTGCACTCTATCATTGGCTGGTGCGCCGCGACGGCGTGCTCCAGCGCATGCTGCCTGGCAGCGTCCCCCATTCCAAATGATCATCACCCATGAGGATCTCTATAGACTCGGTCGCGGAATAGGATTGTTGTGACGGATTTTGCTGGCGCGGTTGAAAACTTTTCTCAAAATCGAGGGGCTGCCACAAATCAGGCAGCGATTAGGTAAAACATTTGAACTCCGCAGAGTTTCTTCTGATCGGTGCGGTCCTCGCGGTAGGCGTCTTTCATACGATGGTGCCTGATCACTGGTTGCCGATCGTCCTGATGGCACGGCAACAAAAGTGGTCAACGCGAGACACCGCCCTCGCGGCATTGCAGGCTGGCACTGGCCACGTTGTGTCAACGCTGTTGATAGCGGTGCTGTTTTGGGGCGCAGGGGCGGCTATCGCCACGCGCTTTAGTACATGGGTTGAAACCGCGACCAGCTTAGCACTTGTCGGGTTTGGTTTGTGGGTCGCCATCGGTGCATGGCGGGAAATTGCGCACGAACACGGCCATGAGCACACTGACGATGCAAAAAAGGGATCACGCATGGCTTTATTGCTGATCCTCGGGTCGTCTCCAATGATCGAGGGAATTCCGGCGTTCTTTGCTGCCGGGCAGTACGGCCTTGGGCTACTAATCATCATGGCACTCGTGTTCGCCACGGCTACGATAGCGACCTATATCATTCTGTCAGTTTATTCGGCGAAGGGACTAGAGCAGTTTCGATTTGGACGGTTTGAGCGGTACGGTGAAATTGTCAGTGGCGTGTTGATTGCGGTTGTGGGCGTAGTGTTCTGGTTCTGGCCAGTCGCCTAGGAAGTCGAGCATGGCCGATCAAACCGCTCAGAATGTCCGCTTCGGCGAGGGCGCTGTATAGCCACTGCGACAGCGGCCCGGCTTCCAGTCCGATCCGCTTGAAGTGGTAGGCAGGGTTCTTCAACACCGCCAGCAGCTCCTCGGGTTCGCTTGCCACCTTCACTTCCCGCACGATCCTGCCTGTGTCATCCACAATGCAGACGTTGGTCTCCTTGACTGATACGTCTAGTCCGGCAGAATGGTCCATGGCTCACGCTTCTCCTTCTGATGCTTGAGGCTGCAAATGCAGACCTCGTTTCACCATCAGCCTGAAGCGCAGCACCCAAATTCTTCAGCTATCCACAAGCTGCCGGCCGATTACCCCATCTTTGGGTCAATCGCTGCGGACACATCCGACGCCAGCGCCGCCCTTTGTCCGTTGTTAGTCCAGTAGCGACCATTCGGGGCTTGGGTCTGGAAGGCCGCTAAGTGCCAATCGGCGACATTCAGTGGACAATCAATCATTGCTTATTTTCAAGCCGAAACCTTCAAAATGTGCTAGCAGTTGGATCCGCTAGAAATGTCAACAAAGCTTGCGCAGTAAGGGAGGATAAAATGGCTCGGATTCATAGGAGAAAACTGCTTCAGCTTTCCGGCGCCGGCGCGATTGCGGCGAAAACCGGCGGGATCGCAGCAATCCTTGCGACCTCGCGGGCGCCCGCCTTTGCCCAGGGCGCGACCGTTCACTGGCTGCGCTGGAACGATTTCGTTCCCGCCTCAGATGCCGTGCTGCGCGAAAAAATCATCCCGGAATGCGCCAAGGACCTCGGCATCACCCTCAATATCGAGATGATCAACGGCAACGACATCCAAGCGCGCACCACCGCCGCTATTCAATCTGGGGCCGGCCCCGACGTCATCTGCGCGCTGAACAATTGGCCGCAGCTCTACGCCGCCAGTCTCGCCGACGTCAGCGACGTCGCCGAAAAGATCGGCAAAGACCAGGGCGGCTTTTATAACGAGTCGACGCTCGTCGCCAATAACGGCAAGAAATGGCTCGGCGTGCCCTGGTGCATCGTCGGCGCCGAGAACGCGTATCGTAAATCCTGGTTCGAGGCGATCGGGGTCACCAAATTTCCTGAAACCTGGGACGAATATCGCGCTGCCGGTAAAAAGCTCAAAGCCAAGGGCCAGCCCATTGGACAGGCGCTCGGGCACAGCTTCGGTGATCCGCCGACCTTCTGGTATCCCTTTCTGTGGTCATGGGGCGGCATGGAGGTCGACAAGGACGGCAAGAAGGTGATGCTCGACAGCAAGGCGACGGTCGAATCGGTAAAGTACGCGGTCGCGTTCTGGAAAGACTGCTGCGACGAAGGCGGACTGGCATGGGACGATTCCAGCAACAACCGGGCCTTCCTTGCCGGCACGATTTCATCCACGCTCAACGGCGCCTCCATCTATCTGTTGGCTAAGCGCGAACCAGATAAATACCAGACCGAAAAAGGTACGCCGCTGTGGCAGGACATTCTACACGGGAAGCTGCCCAAGGGTCCCGCCGGCCAATTCACCTATCAGTTGCCGATGACCAACATGCTGATGGGTTATTCCAAGCAGCAGGACGCTGCTAAGAAATTCCTCGCTTGGATCACCTCGAAGCCGGTCTTTCAGGCGTGGTTCAATTCGCAGGGCGGTTACACGGTCGGCGCAACGACGGTTTGGGAGCAGGACCCGATCTGGAGCAAGGATCCGGTCATGGCGCCGTACCGCACGGTCGGCCGCGGCGCACACTTCCCCGGCTATGCCGGCCCCGCGGATCGCAACGCCGCCGAGGTGCTGAGCAAGTACATTATCATCGACATGTACGCCAAGGCTGTCCAAGGTATGGCGGCGGAGGACGCGGTGAAGTGGGCAACCGGCGAGGTGCAGAAGATTCACGCCTGACTTGCCGCACGCGCCAGTACAAGCGCGGTGTTATGATCTGCTTCGGCTCAAGGCGCCGTAGGCCTGCCGCTCGCCCGATCGGGCGGGCTGGCACGGCCGGCACTGGGCCGCCAAGGAGCCGGCGATGGCCGTAAGCGACGTTCTCACCCAGCGAGCATTCGTAAGAGCGCCGCAGCGCGGGGCGACGACGCGCCTGCTTGAGGACGAACGCTGGCTCGCAGCCGCGCTGCTGTTACCGACGGTCATCCTGCTCGGTTTGTTCATCGCCTATCCATTCGTCGAAGGCGTGTGGCTCGCGGTCACCGACACCAGGGTCGGCGTACCCGGCACGTTCGTCGGCCTGGAGAACTTCGAGGCGCTGTGGAACGACAGCATCTTCCGCACCGCGGTCTCGAATACCTTCATCTATACGGCGGTCGCCAGCGTCTTTAAGTTAGGCTTGGGACTGTGGCTCGCTTTGCTGCTCAATCGCCATTTCAGGGGAAAAGCGTTCACGCGCGCGTTTATCCTGCTGCCGTTCATCATCCCGACGGTGCTCTCGACCTTCGCCTGGAAGTGGATGTTCGATCCGACGTTTAGCGTCATCAACTGGACGCTGTTCCAGCTTGACCTCATTCACGCCCGGATCAATTGGCTCGGCGATCCAACTCTCGCGCTGATTTCGGTGATCATCGTGAATGTGTGGCGCGGCGTGCCGTTCTTCGCCATAAGTCTGCTCGCCGGGCTGCAAACTATCAATCCCGAACTGCAGGAAGCCGCCGCGATCGACGGCGCACGGCCCTGGCAGCGCTTCTGGCATGTGACCTGGCCGCTGCTGCTGCCGGTGACCATGGTGGTGGTGCTGTTCTCGATCATTCAGACATTTGCCGACTTTCAGATCGTTTATGTACTGACCGGCGGCGGTCCGGCAAACGCCACGCAGCTCTTTGCCACCTATGCCTATCAGATCGGCGTCGGCACCGGGTTGTTGAGCCAGGGCGCCGCAATTTCGCTCGCCATGTTCCCATTCCTGCTCATCATCGTGGTGGTGCAGCTGCTCTACATCCGCCGGGTCGAGGTGCACTGAGCCATGATCGAAGGGGCGAAGTGGCGGCGCTGGGTCTATTTCTACATCCCGCTTGCGGTGTTCGTGTTCGTGCTGTTGTTCCCGTTCTACTGGATGCTGGTGACCTCGGTCCGGCCCGACCGTGAGCTCTATCGTCCGTGGATGGCGCCCAACTATACGCCGTTCTGGACAATGCATCCGACGCTGCAACACTTCACCGACCTGTTGACTGGAACGTTGTTCATCAGATGGATGGCCAACACGCTGTTCATCGCCACCATGTCGACGCTGATCTCGCTGTTCTGCGGCATCCTCGCCGGCTATGCGCTGTCGCGCCTGAGATTTCGTTTCGCCGGCTCATTGGGCACCGGTATCTTCATTACTTATCTGGTGCCGCAGACGCTCTTGTTCATTCCACTCGCCAGCATCATCCGCAACTTCCATCTTGGCGATACGCCATGGGCGCTGATCCTGACTTATCCGACATTCCTCATTCCGTTCTGTGCCTGGCTGTTGATGGGATATTTCAAGGCGATCCCGCGCGAGCTGGAGGAGTGCGCGCGCATCGACGGTGCAACGCGCTGGAAGGCGATGGTCTACATCATCTTCCCGATCGCGGTGCCGGGCATCCTCTCGGCCGGCATTTTCGCCTTCACGCTGTCCTGGAACGAATTTATTTACGCGCTCGTTTTTCTCTCCTCGGCCGAGGAGAAGACGGTTTCCGTCGGCGTCACTTCGGAACTGGTTCGCGGCGACGTATTTTATTGGGGACAACTGATGGCCGGCGCGCTGCTCGGCTCAGTCCCGGTGGCTTTCATCTATTCCTTCTTCGTCGAGCACTACGTCGCCGGCCTCACCGGCTCCGTGAAGGGATGAGGCGATGGCGCGCGTCCTGATACGCAACTTGAACAAGATGTATGGCGACGTGCACGCGGTGAGGGACGTGAACCTCGAAATCCGCGACAAGGAATTCGTGGTGCTGGTGGGGCCTTCGGGCTGCGGCAAAACCACCACATTACGGATGGTGGCGGGGCTTGAATCGATCACCTCGGGCCAGATCCTGATCGGCGACACGGTGGTGAACGACCTGCCGCCCATGGACCGCGACATTGCCATGGTGTTCCAAAACTACGCGCTCTATCCGCATATGAGCGTCTATGACAACATGGCTTTCGGCCTGAAGATGCGGAAAGTCGAGCGCGCAGAGATCGCCCAGCGCGTCAAAGCGGCAGCCGATATCCTCGGTATTCAGGATTACCTCAAGCGCAAGCCGCGCCAGCTGTCCGGCGGGCAACGTCAGCGCGTAGCACTCGGCCGCGCCATTGTCCGCGATCCGCAGGTTTTCCTGTTTGATGAGCCGCTATCCAATCTAGATGCGATGCTTCGCGTGCAGATGCGTGTCGAGCTGAAGAAGATCCACACTCGCCTCAACACGACCGCGATCTACGTGACCCACGATCAGGTCGAGGCAATGACGCTAGGCGACCGAGTCGTGGTGATGAAGGACGGGGTGGTGCAGCAGGTGGGCGAGCCGCTCGAACTTTATAATGCTCCGCACAACCGCTTTGTCGCCGGCTTCATCGGCTCACCGGGAATGAATTTCGCGGTCGTACGCGTGCGTAATGCGAACGGCGGGCTGCGCGCGGACAATTCCAGCTTCGGCTTCGACGTTCCGGCCGAGATCGGTCCGCGGCTGCAGCCCTACGCCGATCGCGACGTGACCATGGGTATCCGGCCGGAAGACTTGCAGATCGCCAACGGTAGCCATCCGCCCGGCCTCTGCTTCGACGCCGTAGTCGAGGTGGTGGAGAGCCTCGGCGCGGAGATTCTGCTAGACGTACAGGTCGGCAACCAAACCATGGTCGCGGCCGTAGAACCGACCGTGCGGACCAAGAACGGCGAAAAGCTGCGCTTCGCCCTTCGGCCAGAGCGTCTCCATTTCTTCGACACGCAGTCTGAATTAGCAATTTGAATAGCCGTCGGATAGAGCACTCGTTTGTCCGCTTCGGGTCATTCGCTGCGGAGCCATCCAGCCCCAGTGCAGGTCTTTGTCCGTTGTCATTTCCGATTCTGTTGCAAAAGTCGAAAGTTGCAGTGCGACGAATTCTTCGCGAGAACATGAACTGGGAAACCATCGCCGATTTGTATAACCTCAATCGCATTACCGAAGCCGTCTGTGAGTTTAACGTGAGGCGATGAGGTCCCTCACATGTTTACATGAAAGCCGCGCCTGCGGCCCGCAGAATTTTTGATCACCAATGCAAAACGACTTTTGCAACACAATCATTTCCATTAGCGGACATGCGCCTGTCTGAAGGGGCCGAGCAGTCGCTTGCGAACGCTAGATCAGAGTATTCCCGTGATAAAGCGATCGAGGCGCGATCCCTCCCGATAGAAGACCGATACCAGCATGGCCGCGACCACGCCTGTGAGACCGCCGCCGAGAACATCGGTCAGATAGTGGGTGCCGACAAAAATGCGGGACCCGCAGATCAACAATGCCAGAAGTCCGAATAGAAGCGCGCGACGTGGCAAGCCAAGAAGGGCAAATGCCGCAACAATGGCAATTGATGCCGTGGCGTGATCGGAAGGAAACGACCAATCCGCGCTCTTGGAACTGATCAGGTGGGTAACGCCTGCGTCATATGGGCGGATACGGTGGATGAACAGCAGAATAATCTGATTGAGACCCAGCCCAATCAGAAAGGACAGCCCGGCGGCGATACAGGTATGCCGGACATGCATCCGGTCGCTCTTGCTCCACCATTGGGCGACAACGAGAGCAACGAGGAGCGGAACGCCGACCTGGCTGACCGCAATCATGACGGAATCCAACAGCGTATTGCTGCCGGCGAGGGAATTAATCCACTGCGTGATAGCTTGATCCATTGATGCTGTTCGCAGTCTCTGCGTTATAATAATAGTTTAGTCGGATAAATTCATGAACGAACGCCGCATCCATCAGATTTTTGAAATCAGTGTCCTGCTGAAAGGGGCCCATGCGTTAATCGAGTGCATCGGTGGTCTTGTTTTGGCCTTCGTCAGCACAAGTGCCATCGCGGATCTGGTCAATGCACTCACCCAGGATGAGCTAATCGAAGGTCCGAATGACTTTGTTGCAACACATCTCTTAAATCTAGCACAGAATTTTACCATCAGTACGCAGCGCTTCTATGCGTTTTATCTCCTGAGCCATGGCCTCATTAAGGTGTTCCTCGTCATCGGTCTGCTGAGAAACAAACTCTGGGCCTATCCTGTTTCTCTTGTCGTCCTTGGCCTCTTCATCGTCTACCAACTCTACCGCTACTCCTACACCCGCGGCATCGGGCTAATAGTGCTGACGGTCTTTGATGTTATCGTGATGGGATTGATCTGGCACGAATACCGACTGGTGCGGCGCCATCTGATATCGCGGTGCTAGACTCCAAATATCGATCTTTCTAGATCAGGGTACATCGACCTACTAAGCTCCAGGGCATGAATGTTATTTTGACTCAGATTGGCCCCGCAATGATGGCCGCTTTCTTGGCTTCGCTCGTCGAGGCCGTGGAAGCTCTGACGATCGTGCTTGCCGTTGCGACCGTTCGCGGCTGGCACCCGGCAGGGCTAGGCGCTTTCGCCGGACTGATGACGTTAGTCCTCATCGTCGTGGTGCTCGGCCCACTGCTCGATCGCGTCCCGCTGCATCTTTTGCAACTCACGATCGGCGTTCTGCTGTTGCTGTTCGGCATGCGCTGGCTGCGAAAAGCCATCTTGCGCGCCGGTGGCGTTATTCCGCTGCATGATGAAACCATGGCGTTTGCGACCGGGACAGCGGAATTGCACGAGCAAGCCCTTCGCCATGAAGCCAGGCTCGATTGGCTCGCTGGTCTGGCTAGCTTCAAGGCCGTGCTTCTCGAAGGACTTGAAGTGGTCTTCATCGTGATAGCTGTCGGAGCCGGCCGCGGGATGCTTGTTCCTGCGAGCGTCGGCGCACTTGCGGCCTGTCTGCTGGTCGCAGGTTTTGGCTTTGTCGTGCATCGTCCCTTGTCGCGGGTCCCGGAAAATACGCTCAAGTTCGCTGTCGGGGTGATGCTGTCGGCGTTCGGCCTCTTCTGGACCGGCGAAGGTCTCGGTATTGCTTGGCCGGGTGCCGATCTTGCGATCCTCGCCTTTGCCGCGCTTTTCCTGATCGTGGCGCTCGGGGCCGTCGCGTTAGTTCGTCGTTCAGCGGCGGAGCCTGTGCGATGAAAACGGTGGCCTCCGCCTTTCGCGAATTGGCCGGACTATTCGTTGACGATGGCCCGCTGGCGCTGGCAATCCTGGCGGTGATCGCTCTTGCCGGAATTTTTTCGACCCTGCTGCCCGGTATTCCTTTGGCGGCGGGGGCTATCTTATTGTTTGGCTGCCTCGGTGCCCTTCTTATGAACGTGGCAAGAGCGGTCCAAAGCTGACTACGTTGCTGAGCACTGTTTCTTTTGTTGACTCCTGGCGCACATTTCGGCGCGTGAGCCAAACATCCACTTTCGACGGTAAAGCGGACAACAGCACGGAACTTGAATTACGAATATTTCATGTTCTCGCCATGGCACCGACGTATTGCACGCATAGGTATTGGACT
This sequence comes from uncultured Alphaproteobacteria bacterium, assembly GCA_963703875.1. Taxonomy (GTDB): domain Bacteria; phylum Pseudomonadota; class Alphaproteobacteria; order Rhizobiales; family Xanthobacteraceae; genus Pseudolabrys. The sequence continues at coordinate 584,135 of CAVPFZ010000006.1, read as the reverse complement.
TGTGAAAGCGGAGGGGGCGCGATCCCGTTAGCGAGGTTTGATGATGTCGAACGTGATGAAGTTCTCCCTCACTGGTAGCGTGGCCATTGCATTAGCGATGGCGACTATTCCGGCCCTGGCGTATACCGGCCAAGAAATGGCTAAGCAGGCGAAGGTCGGCATCACCGAAGCTCGGGCCATAGCACTAAAAGCTCACCCCGGTAGGATCACCGACGAAGAATTGGAAAAGGAAAAAGGCGGGAGCGGCCTTCGATATTCTTTCGACATAAGGCTCGGTTCTGTTACGCAAGAAGTCGGCGTGGACGCCAAGACCGGTAAGGTGCTGGAAAATAAAATAGAAGGTAAGCACCCGGACTAATCGACCAACGGCAACGTCTGAAATTGGCCCCATCTAGTGGGGCCAATTCTATTGCTTGGATAGGCAATGAAGTTTTCGACAGCGAGAAAATTGGAAAGTTGAGGCATGAACGACGTTGCCAAGGCGACCTTGAGCAAAGTGCCAGAGGTTACCCTTATCTTTTGGATCATTAAAATTGCCGCGACCACACTGGGTGAGACCGGCGGCGACTCTGTAACGATGACGCTAAATTGGGGCTACCTAGTCGGGACCGCGATCTTCCTTTCACTATTGGTAGTGCTTGTAATCTGGCAAACCATCGCGAAGAAATTTCATCCGTTCCTCTATTGGACCACGATTGTTGCTTCGACAACTTTCGGGACGACGATGGCGGATTTTGCCGACCGTTCGTTGGGTATCGGGTACACGGGTGGCACCACTCTGTTGTTCCTTTTCCTCATGAGTGTCCTTGGCCTCTGGTATTGGTCGGAGCGGACAATATCAGTTGATACTGTCAGCAGCCCCAGGGTCGAGGTGTTTTACTGGGCGGCGATTACATTCTCCCAAACGCTCGGCACCGCGCTTGGCGACTGGATGGCAGATACTGGCGGTCTTGGATACGAGGGCGGCGCGCTAGTATTTGGTGGCGGTCTAGCAATACTTGTTGCTGCTTACTATTGGACAAATATCTCACGAGTTTCTCTGTTCTGGGCAGCGTTCATCCTCACTCGCCCGCTTGGTGCCACAGTCGGCGATTTTCTCGACAAACCTGTAAATCATGGTGGGCTCAACTTGAGCCGCCCACTTGCTTCGGCAGTTATTGCGGCTTTCATCATCGGCTGCATTGTTCTGCTGCCGCAAAGGGCAGGCATGCATCCCGGGAAACCAGAATTGGCGTAGCGGCGTGAATGTCACCTATTGGCAGATAGTGTTGAAAAAGTCTCCGTAAATTGGCTGTGAAATTAGATATTGAAATAATCGAATCCGCGTGAATGGATTTTTGAATCAAGATTGCGTCTTGGTGCATGATTTTGAATCAATCTTTCCCGGGGTCCTCTTCAAAATCGTTTTTCAACAGTATCGGCACAAAGCGGACAATCAGCGCTTGTCGACTATTGAGAGCAACAACGGACGAAAGGGCGGCCACATTGTCACGGTTGGATACATTAGAAACCCAAGAGATCATTAAACGAATCCCATTCGTGTTCGATCACTTCTTGTTTGCAGAACGCGCGGAACTCATCAACCGCTTTGTCTCTACCAGTGTATTTTTCCCGTAGCAGAGCGAATACTAGTTTGGGAAGCGCAGAGGCAGGAATGTCGACCCAGAACTCATAATCGCTATCGCCCCAAATTTCTTTAACGGACGTACCCATGTCTTGGGTATCTAATTTGATCGAGCCATCGACATTAACGGACAGGCGAACTGAGCGAAAGTTATCACCTTCTTGGCGATATAACTCGGTTGAATAGGCTTCTGTCATTCTTCGCCTCCCAAAACTGATTTGAAATTATAGACTCATGAGTGAGGCGCCTGAAATGACGGGCCTCCTTTGTCAAATCTTCGCGCTAATGTCGGCTATTGCACTTAGCGTCATTTCGTTGAGCCGCAAAAAATGGTCGCTCTTGGGGGCATAGCGGACATTGGCCGAGACTGACGCTGACCGGGTCGGTAGCGATTAGAGAAGCGGACATTCGCTCTAAGCGGCCTGTGCTATGCTAAGGCGACCCACCGGAGACTAGCCCAATGCGCGCCCTCATTGCCGCCGCCGCTCTGCTCCTGACCACGGCCACCGGGTTCGCCCAGACACCCTATGCAGGGATGCAAACGCGCCCGATCAAGGCACTCTCGGAGCAACAGGTCGCTGACCTTCAAGCCGGTCGCGGCATGGGCCTGGCGCTCGCGGGCGAACTCAACGGCTATCCCGGTCCGGCGCATCTGCTGGAGCTGGCGTACAAGCTAGAACTGTCCGCTGACCAGCGCGCCAGCGTCCAGAAACTTTTCAATTCCATGAAGCAAGAGGCGCTTCCGCTGGGGGCAAAGCTCATCGCGCAAGAGACTGAATTGGACCGGCAGTTTGCCGGCCATACCATTACGCCGGAGAGCCTTAAGTCAGCGACGATGGCGATTGCCGTTACTCAGGGTGAGCTACGCGAAACCCACCTTAAGTATCACCTCTCGACCGTGGCGCTTTTGACCGAAGGTCAACGGCAGCGATACGCTGAGCTACGCGGGTATACTGGCAACGATCACGATCATATGCAGATGCACCATCACAATTAGCTTGTGGGCTGCCTTACTCAAACTGAAACACTACCCGACAATCGATCAGGGGGACGCCCGCATTTCCATAACAACGCCGATTAAGCCCATGAGACCGGTGGCAATCAAAAGCTCAATTCCCTGACCGCTCAAATAGCCAAGGATGCCGAGAAGCCACATCGTGCCCACGAACCACAGGCCGATGTGTAGCGACTTCGGTAGCTTGTTGGTCATCGCGCGCCCCTCTGTTCTGGGCGCTATGCGGCGGGGGAAATTGCTCCTACCGACGCTAGCGCGCCCGGTATGAGTTCATCAGCCTTGCGGCGGGTGTCGGGGGACTCCATCCCCATCAACGTTGGGCTGAGACTACGCCCGTTATTTTTCCGGTCAATGGTCGTATCACTACATTTCGAGCTACGGGCGCATGTCCGCTAATGGCACAGAACTGCGCGCGCTGATTGGCTTTGACGATCAAACGCGGAGTTTCAGGCGCCGAGTTGCACGCTGCTGGTGGAGAATGCCCTGTCCACCGGCTCTTGCATGCTGTTGAGCGCGATGCCGCCAACGACGGCGATGACGATGGCCGCGATGCAAGCGATGACAAATGCTTTCATAGGGGTCGTTCCTCTCTAGACTCTACAACCTTGGACGATAGCGGATATGGAACAGCGACGTCTCCGACGCGAATGCGCTGATTTAGAGCAAACCGTCCGATTTTAAAGCGGACCATTCTGCAAATACTGGCCATGGTAGCTTATTCAGCCGGCGTTGCCGCCGGCTGACGCTTGGATTCGTTGGGTCCGACGCGGGCCTTTTCTTCTTCCAGCCAGAGCTTGTGGTGCTCCTTGGCCCAGTTCAGATCGACGGTGCCCTCGCCCATGGCCTCGAAGGCGCCCTCCATGCCGATGGTGCCGATGTAGATGTGGCCAAGCATGGCGGCGATGAACAAGACCGCGACGACGGCATGCACCACCTCGGCGGTCTCCATGCCTGAGACGGTGGTGCCGTAGAACGGGAACATCAGTAGATAGCCGGTCGCCGCCACCGCGCCGCCGCCGAGCACGACGATCCAGTAGATCGCCTTCTGTCCGGCGTTGAAGCGATAGGCCGGCGGATGGTCGTGACCGACGATGCCGCCGCCGCGCTTGAGCCATTCGACGTCGACTTTGTTCGGAATATTGCCGCCGATCCATATCAGGAAAATAAGAACGACGCCGAGGGTGAACGGGAAGCTCAGATAGTGATGCCCGAACCGCGCCCAATCCGACCAGGTCGCGAAGACGTCCGGCCCGAGCAGCGGCAGCAGCAGCGTCCGCCCGAACGTGATGTTGAGACCCGAGATTGCCAGGATGATGAAGCAGGTCGCGGTCATCCAGTGCACGAAACGTTCGAACATGTTGAAACGGACGATAGTACGGCCGGACCGCCCGCTTTCGATCTTAACCATGCCGCGCACCAGGTAGAAAGTAATCAGCACGGCCAGGATGCCGAGGATGGCGGTGCCGCCGATCCATCTCAGCGTGACGGTACGGAATTCCCGCCAATCGCGGCCCGCCGGATGCTCGAGCACGTAGGACTTGGTATCCGGGATGGTGCCGCGGCCCTCGATCTTCTTGAGCTGACCGAGCAACTGCTGTTCCTGCACCGCGGCGGCGGTCGGATTGACCGAGTTCGGCTGCTGCGCCGCCGCCGGCATTGCCATTGCGGTGACGAATGCGAGCGCCAGAGCTCCGGCGATCAGGCGCAACTGCGCAAAAACTTTCGCCATGCCATCTCTCCCTATAACCAAACCTTCGTTCGTGGCGTGATGCAAAATCAGGTTGCGATATTTTCGCGATAGGCCGTCTGCCAGCCCCAGGCGCCGGAGCCGTAGCCGCGCTTGGCCACGCGCTCCTTGTAGATCTGGGCGATGACGTCGCTGTCGCCGGCGAGCAACGACTTGGTCGAGCACATTTCGGCGCACAGCGGCAGCTTGCCTTCGGCCAGCCGGTTGGCGCCGTATTTCTCGTATTCGGCGATGCTGCCGTCGGGCTCGGGGCCGCCGGCGCAGAAGGTGCACTTGTCCATCTTGCCGCGCGAACCGAAGTTGCCGACCTTGGGATATTGCGGCGCGCCGAACGGACAGGCGTAGAAGCAATAACCGCAGCCGATGCAGATGTCCTTGGAGTGCAGGACGACGGCGTCGACGGTCGTGTAGAACGCCTCGACCGGGCAGACCGCCGCGCAAGGCGCATCGGTACAGTGCATGCAGGCCATCGAGACCGAGCGCTCGCCCGGCTTGCCGTCATTGAGCGTGACGACGCGCCGGCGGTTGATGCCCCACGGCACCTCGTGCTCATTCTTGCAGGCAGTGACGCAAGCGTTGCATTCGATGCAGCGATCGGCGTCGCAGAGGAATTTCATACGTGCCATGGTCGTTGCTCCTTATGCCGCTGCAATCTGGCAGAGGGTGACTTTGGGTTCTTGCATGCCCGTCGCCGGGTCATAGCCGTAGGTCGTGATCGTGTTCGCGCTTTCGCCGAGCACGTAAGGGTCAGTGCCCTGCGGATATTTGCCGCGCAGGTCTTCGCCCTGGAACCAGCCGCCGAAATGGAACGGCATCCAGGCGACGCCCTTGCCGACGCGTTCGGTGACCAAGGCTTTCACCTTGGCCTTCGAGGCGTTCTCGGCGCCGGTAACCCAGACCCAGCCGCCGTCCTTGATGCCGCGGTCGGCGGCGTCGGACGTGTTGATCTCGATGAACATGTCCTGCTGCAGCTCGGCCAGCCACTTGTTGGACCGGGTTTCCTCGCCGCCGCCTTCGTATTCGACCAGCCGGCCGGACGACAGGATGATCGGGAACGACTTGGCAATTCCCTTGTCCACCGCGGCCTTCTGCACCGAGAAGCCGATATTCGGCAGCCGGAACTGCTTGGCATCCGGCAAGGTCGGATATTTGGCGACCAGGTCGACACGCGGGGTATAGATCGGCTCGCGATGCACCGGGATCGGGTCCGGCAGACCGAAGGCGTTCATGCGCGCCTTGCCGTTTCCGTAAGGAATACAGCCATGTTTCAAGACAACGCGCTGGATACCGCCCGAAAGATCGAGCGACCACGATACGGCGTCCGGCGTGGTCGGATTGACCTTGTTGATCACCGCCATTTCGGCTTCAGTCAGATCCTTGTCCCAACCGAGCTTCTTGAGCACCGCCAGCGTGAATTCGGGATAGCCGTCCTTAATCTCGGAGTCCTTGGGATAGGACCCGTCGGCCAGCAAGCTGACCTTCACGGTGGTGCCGTCCGGCCGCTTCTCCTCGCGTTCGAGACCGAAGCGAGGGCGGAAGCAGCCACCGCCGTCCATGGCGGCGAGGTGGGTATTGTAGAGAAGCGGCGTTCCCGGGTGCTTGACCTCCGGCGAACCCCAGCACGGCCAAGGCAGGCCGTAATAGTCGCCGCCCACCTCCGGATCGTCCTTGGGTGCGCGCAAAGTAACAAGGTCGAATTTGGCCTGGTTCTTCATGTGCGCCTTGAGGCGCTCCGGCGACTGACCGCAATAACCGGTGGACCAGCTGCCGCGGTTCATTTCGCGGAGAATGTCCTCGGCGACCGGCAGATTGTTCTCGACCTTGATGTTCTTGAACATCTGGTCGGCGAAACCGAGCTTCTTGGCGATGAGGTACATGACTTCGAGATCGTCCTTCGACTCGAAGATCGGCTTGACGATCTGCTCGCCCCATTGCAACGAGCGGCCGGTGTTAACGCGCGATCCGATGCACTCGAACTGGGTCGCGACCGGCAGGAGATACATGTTCTCCTTGCGGCCGGCGTTGACCGCGAGCGAGGCCCAAGTGGTCGGATGCGGATCGGCGACGACTAGCAGTTCGAGCGCCTTCAGGCCTTTCATGGACTCCGGGACACGCGTGATCGAGTTACTGGCGTGCCCCTGCACGAACATCGCCCGTACGTTGTCTTTCTGGGCGACCTGATCCTTCGGCAAGATCGCCGCGTCAAACCAGCGCGTGAGCGGGATGCCGGGCGTCTCCATGATCTTTTTATTGTCGAAGCGGCCGAGCAGGTAGTTGTAATCGGTCTCCCAAACGCGCGACCAGTGCTTCCACGCGCCTTCGACCAGCCCGTAGTAGAAGGGCAGCGTCACGATATCGAGCCCGACGTCGGTGGCGCCTTGCACGTTGTCATGGCCGCGCAGAATATTGGCGCCCGTGCCCGGAGCACCTACATTGCCCGTCATCAACAGCGCAATGCAACTCGCGCGCACGTTAGCGGTGCCGACGGTATGCTGGGTCTGACCCATGCACCAGATCAGCGTGGCCGGTTTTTCTGTCGCGAATATCTTGGCGACGCGCTCAAGCTGTGCGCCCGGCACGCCCGAGACGCGCTCGACCTCCTCCGGAGTCCATTTTTCGACCTCTTTGCGGAGATCGTCGAAGCCATAGACGCGCTGCTTGATGAATTCCTTGTCTTCCCATCCGTTTTTGAGGATGTGCCACATCATCCCGTGCAGAACCGGAATGTCCGTACCCGGACGTATGCGCACATACTCGGTTGCATGCGCGGCGGTGCGCGTCAGGCGCGGATCGATGACGATAAAATTCCCCTTGTTGAGTTCTTTCGACTCGAGCATGTGCTGCATGGCGACCGGATGCGCCTCCGCGGCGTTGCTGCCCATGAAGAGCAACGTCTTGGCATTGCGCATGTCGTTGGGGTTGTTTGTCATCGCGCCGTAGCCCCAGGTATTGGCCACGCCGGTGACGGTGGTTGAATGGCAGATGCGCGCCTGGTGATCGGTGTTGTTGGTGCCCCAATAGGCGCCGAGCTTACGGAACAGATACGACCCTTCGTTGGTCATCTTGGCGGAGCCCAGCCAATAGACCGAATCGCCGCCGGACTTCTCGCGGATCGCGGTGAGCTTGTCGCCGATTTCGTTGACGGCTTGGTCCCACTTGATGCGGGTCCACTCGCCGTTGACGAGCTTCATCGGGTATTTCAGGCGTCGCTCGCCCATCACCAGTTCGCGCACCGAGGCGCCCTTGGCGCAATGCGAACCGCGATTGATCGGCGATTCCCAGCTCGGCTCCTGGCCGATCCAGACGCCGTTCGACACTTCGGCGGTGACCGTGCAGCCGACCGCGCAATGCGTGCAGATGCTCTTGCGGATGGTAACTTTGGCGCCCTTTTCGGCTGGCGGGCCGGCTTTGGCCCTGCGCACGCTGGCGAGCGGCAAGGCGCCCAATGTCGCGAGGCCGCCAGCGGCGAGCCCCGAGCGGCGCAGGAAGCTGCGGCGATCGAGGCCGTTGTCGTTGTGGCTGGCGAGGGCGGAAAGCGTTCCGCGGCGTGCCTGGCGTTCCGTTCTCTTGATCAGCACGGGCGTTCTCCCTCAGCTCGGATAACGGTTGACGCGATAGTAGGTTTTCACTTCGGCGGAATCGGCCTTGTAGCGGGCTTTGCGCTTTTCATCGTTGTTTTCGCTATCCGCATTCGCTTCGCTGACAAGGACGGCGGGGGCGACCGCAATACCGGCGCCGGCACCGAGCGCGCGCAGGAAGTTGCGGCGGGCAAGGTTGGCCTTGGGTTCTGTTTTCATTGCCAGTCCTCCTTGTGGACGTATTCATTCGTCCGGGGGCTTCAGCTCGACAACGCGAAAGCCTCCGATTCGATCTCGATAAAGACCCGGCCCAAAGTACCGACGCGCCGGTAGAAATTCGCGTTTTCAGCGCGCTCCAGGTCGGCGAAGAAACGGCCAATCCAAGGCGCCAGATGTTTTTCGAACAGTTGGCGGTCGGCACCGGCAGGCGCCGGGAACTGTCCACCGGCAATACCGGACATGATCTCGCACAGGATGGCGGCGTGATCTTCCGACTCGTATTGACCCTCGGCGCGCTCGATGCCGAGTGCGGCCAGATCTTCGCGCAACCGGGCCAGCGGACGCTCGTGCAGGAACCCGGCGATATAATAGGAGCCGTAAGGCATCAACTCGCCGCGGCCAACGCCGATAAACAGATTGAAGAATTCGCGTTCGACGCGGCTGGCGTCGATGCTGCCGGCCGCATCCGCGAGAGCGACATGCGCTATGCCGAGCGGCGTCGGGTCGCCGCGCAATTTCGCAAGCCGTTGTAGAAGGGCCGCGTCCGGCGCGCGCGCCAGCAAGGCCGCGAGCAGCGCGTATTCCTGCGCGCGGGCTAGATCGGTTTCATCGACGCCGGTGGCTTGATTGTTCTCGCCGTAAAGATCGGGCCGCAGGATCGCGCGTGCGACGCCGGTCAGCGCTTCGACGGTCAGAACTCGCTCGGCTGGAACCCGCGACCAGTTCGACACCGAGGGTTGGGAAATTCCAATGCGGCGCGCAAGCTCGGTGACGCCACCGGCTGCGCGGATCGCTTCCTGGAGTCCCCGATCTGTCATTCCGATTCCACCCCAATTGTTGTGATTTTTTTTTGGGCGCGACTGGCTCGAAAAGGCCAATTCAGAACCCTTCAATGCTATCGCCGCACGGAAGACAGGGTCAATAGCCGGAAGCTATATGTAGGGTTATTATTTAGGGAGCGCGCCGCCATGCCCACGTGGGCGAGGCGGTGGCAGGTGGTCCCGGTCGTCAGACTTATTTTGCGATGCAACGGCATCTTCGCTGCCCTGCACGAATTCTTTTTCGGAAACGGCGATCTCTGGTTCAGGCGCCGGCTGATCTTGCGACAACTGAGGCACCGGCTCGGAAACTACAACAGGTGGTGGCACTTGCCCGGCATCTCCCAGGGCGGCGACTTGAACCGGCGCGGTGGTTTCTTCCCGCGGGACGCCGATCACCCGCGCCAGCAGCCGGGCAACCTCGCTGGGATCAATCGGCCCAAAGCCGGGCATCGCGGTGGGATCGTTGAAGTCCCACCCGTTCTCGACCAGGCCGACAAAGTCGCGAATCGCTGGATCCGAGGACCAGGCGCGGCGTAGCGCCTCACGCGAGAGGGCCGGCGGAACCCCCGGCTGCAAAAATGCACGGATGTCCGATTCGGCCGTAATCGATTCGACCGGCGGCAGGCTGGCGGGGTCGAAGGCGGCTTCCGCGGCCTGCGGTTTCGTCTCGGCGGGCCCGGGCGCGGCATCGGCCTTGTTCGCCTCGCTCGGCGCGGGCTCGTCAACGGCGTCGCGTTTGCGCCGCGACCATCGATCGAGGAAGTTTTCCGGATCGCTCATGGCTGCTCTTCGTCGGGCGTTGGGGTGCGCCGCCCGAGCGCTTCGGGATCGGCGAGATCGCGTTGCCGTTTCGAGAATGCTCGCTCGACATGGTGCTCGGCGACGAAATCCGCAACCGCCTGTTGGATCGCTTCCGGCATCGGCACGGTGTCGACCAGGTCGTTGCCGGCCTCGGTCATGGCTTCGCCCTCGGCCGGATCCGCTGTCACCAGCAACAATGAATATGGCATTTCCGTTTCGCTCGGCCGCAACACCACCCACAGCAAAGGCGCGCCGCTCATCACGTTGCCGCGATAGTTTTCCGTCTCGGTGCGATGCAGCTCGATGTCGGCCACGCCGGCGAAAAATGTCGCCCGCTCGCCGTCATCGGAAAGCTTGGTCCAGGGCGGCGTCACCGGCGCACCGACAAGCGCGCTGACCGGCCGCCACAGGAAATCGCTCCACGGGCTGGCGCTTTTGCTGCGCTCGACTACGACGCCGACCACGATGGTTTGTAGCGGGACCGCGATGTTCACCCGACCGCCTCCAAATGCCTGATGGGAAGTCCGGTGATGAGATTCTGCGGCTTCATGCGGATGGTCTTGTCGCCTGTCATTGACAAAATTAGATAGACCGGCTCGCCCTTGACCTTGTCGAGCATGATCGAAGGATCGCGGAAGGTAAGCGCGAACAACCCGACCACCGCCGACATCGCCGCCTCATCGATATCATCGCCGTTCCACAACTCGTCGCCGATGCGGGTGGCATCGGCGTCGAGCCCGACATACCAGGTGAGCGGCACATCGTGCAGTGCGGTGAGCGGTTCGATCGTCACCTCGACGCCGAGCACGTGCGCGATCCAGCGCCGCATCGCCTCGGCAAGCGCGACCAGCCCGGCACGCCCGCCGGTTAGATCGAGCGCCATGTCGAAACGGTCGCTGCGCTCCCAATAGCTGTCGGCGTTGTCATCATTGAGAATGTCGATCTGGGCTTCGGCCGGAATTCCCAGCATCGACACTAGCGGCGTCACCGGCGATGTATTGACGCCGCCGACGGTTTCCTCGTCGGCGGCGACGAGCGAGCCTTCATGCATGGTGGCGCGCTGGGTGCGGAAAAACATTTCGGCGGCGCGCACCACGCGCACGTCGGTCACGCCGTCGAGCGCATTGCGCAGGATCACATGCACGAGCTGGCTTACGAACAGCGGCGGCGTCTTGCCGAGGCCGTTGCGCACTAGATCGGCATAGGCGGCTTCCAGCGTCTTGTGCCGCAACAGATGATCGCGGAATTCGATCAGCATTTGCCAGTTTTCGCGCGCGTCGGAATCGGCGATGGCCGCGATGTCGGACACAGAAACCGCCATGCGCGGATCGGCCAGCAGCGCGGCGTGCAGCGTGCGCTCGACCGCACAGGCTTCGGGCGGTGGGATCAGCTCGGGCCGCGCCAGATAGACTTTGAGGAAATCATCGGTGACCTTGAGCCCGCCGCCATCGTCGCGGTCGAGTAAATGGTGGCCGCAGGAGAGCCAGAAGTCGTTCATTTGCGTGTCCGCTCCGCCATGCCGATCAGATCGACGGTTTCGCCGGGCTGCTCGTCTTCGCCCTCGACCTCAAAGAACGAGAAGGCGCGCGCCGGCTTTTGGCCGTTGCGCGGACGCAGCGTGCGGAAGGTCTCACGCACCTCGCCGTTGTCGAACGAGCGATGCACGGCCACCAGCGTGTCTCGCGGCTGACTGCACAGCGTCTCGGCGAAGGTGACTTCTTCTTCCGCCGCGGCACGCGCCTCAGCGAGCGTCGGCGCGCCGAAATTCGTGACCAGTTGTTGCGCCAATGTGTCGACCACCGCTTGCCGATCGCCGTCGCTTGCCTCGACGATCTGCACCAATGTCGACCAGCCCAGCGAAGCGACGCCGAGAAATCCGCCGCGGAATGCCGAGCGGGCCTTGCCCTCGAGTGCCGCGGCATCGCGGTCCCAGAACACGAAGGCGCCGGACACCGCCCACTCGCCCGGCTCAGCCGCATTCTCGAACACGAAGGTGTCCGACACGTCGAGCCGTATGGTGCGCAACAGCTTCACGTGCGCGGGCCTTTCGCGACCGGATCGAACCAAGAAGGCACGGCCAATTTGGCCAAAAATTCCTTGCGATCGACTTTCGTCTTGCCCATGCGGCGGATTAGCAGGTCGCCATTGTCGTCGATGTCGCGGCGCACGCCCGCCTCCGCTGGCAGCCGTTCCAAATAGCTGCGCGCCACTGCGCCGAAGCCACGCTCGTGCCAGGCATCGAGCGCGACCATGAAATGGCGCGCGAAACTTTCCACGACGTGATCGGACATGGCGTCGGTGAAACCTTCCTCTTCCAGCGCGGTGACCAACGGGTTCAAGCCCGGCTCGGCGCTCATCGACACCGTGCGGATCATGGCGCCGAACACCAGCCAGGGTGGCGTCTCGTCCTCGCGCGTGCCTTTCGGCCAGGCCAGGCGGCCGCCGCCCACGATCCCATGATTGACAGAGATCGAATCCGGCCAGTCGATGGTGATGGCGGTTTCCGGCTGCGCATGTGCGGTGAGTGCATCGGCCAGCGCCGCCATGCCGGCATAAAAAGCGCGCCGCGCCTGCGCCAGCGGCTCGTCCGGTTCCAGCACAACGGCGAATTCGGCGAGGTCAAAGCGGCCGACATAGACCAGCGTGCCGGCGCCCTGCTCGGCCGCGATCGATGTCGCATGCGCGAAGGCGTCGCCCAATTCACGCAGGCGCACCAGCGTGAACGGCGGCGGTAACGTCAGTTCCGCGGCTAGCGCGCTTGCCCGCGTGTCCAGCGGCATTGCTCCTCGCTATTATTTTCTCTTTAGAATACCTATAATTATAGCCGTGAGGGGTCCTAAGGCCCAGTCCCGCGACCGCGGGGAATAGATACGAAAGCGACGCAATCAGCGGGCCTTTCGCCGACAAAATGCGGGCCAGGCAAGTAAAGGGGTAAGTGAGCCGGATGGCCGAACGGCCGCGCAACATCCTGATCTGTTCCTGCGAAGACAGCATGCCGCTCGATGGCGGGGCGGTGCGCAAGGTCTGCCGCGGCGCGGATGTCATCGAGGGCCGCCAGCTTTGCCGCGCCGAGCTCAAACGTTTTCGTAAGGTCGCAGCAGGCGGCGAGCCGATGGTGGTGGCCTGCACGCAGGAAGCGCCGCTATTCGAGGAAGCCGCCGGCGCGATCAAAGGCAGCGGCGCGATGACGTTCGTGAATATCCGCGAGACCGCCGGTTGGTCGAAGGACGCCAAAGCTTCGGGCGCGAAAATGGCGGCGCTGATCGCGATGGCGGCGGAGCCCGCGCCCGATACCGGCTTCGTTCCGCTGACCAGCGATGGCGTGACGCTGATTTATGGAAAGGACGAAAAGGCGATCGAAGCCGCCAATCTGCTGAAAGACCACCTCGACGTCACCGTGCTGATCAAGCCGCCCGGCGCCATGACGCCGCTGCGGGTGACCGATTTCCCGGTGGTGAAGGGCAGCATCCGGCAGGCCAAAGGTTATCTCGGCGCCTTCGAACTGACGGTGGACGACTATGCCGCACCGGCGCCGTCCTCGCGCGGCGAGTTTGCGTTTGGACCGGCGCGCAACGGCGCGACGTCGCGCTGCGACATCGTGCTCGATGTTTCGGGCGGCACGCCGTTGTTTCCGGCCGCCGATTTGCGCGACGGCTATCTGCGCGCCGATCCGGGCGATCCAGCCGGGGTACTGCGCGCGGTGCTTAAGGCGCGCGATCTCACCGGCATCTTCGACAAGCCGCGCTACATTACATTCACCGAGGATCTGTGCGCGCATTCGCGCAACAAGATCGTCGGCTGCCACCGCTGCCTCGATCTCTGCCCGACCGGCGCGATTTCGCCCAACGGCGATCATGTGGCGATTGATCCGCAGATTTGCGCCGGTTGCGGGCAATGTGCTGCCGCCTGTCCGACCAGCGCCGCGGCCTATGCGCTGCCGCCATCCGATGCGCTGCTGAATAAATTGCGCGCGCTGCTCCGCGCTTATCGCGAAGCCGGCGGCAAGCAAGCGGTTGTGATGTTTCACGATGCCGGGCACGGCGGCGAACTGATTGACGCGCTGGCGCGGCACGGCGATGGTTTGCCGGCGAATGTGCTGCCGATGCAAGTCAACGAAGTGACGCAAGTCGGCCTGGAAGCGGTGGCGGCGGCGTTTGCCTACGGCGCCGCGGCGGTGCGTTTCGTGAACCGCGCCAAGCCACGCCACGATCTCAGCGGCCTCGCCAAGACCATCGCGTTGGCCGAGCCGATCCTTGCCGGCCTCGGCTTTGCCGGTCCGCGTGTTGCAACCATCGACACCGACGATCCGGATGCGCTGGGCGAAATCCTGCGCGCCATCGTGCCGATGGATGGCGCAGCCAAGCCCGCGACTTTTGCCGCCGCAGGCCTCACACGTAACGTCATGCGACATGCCTTGCGCGAGCTGCATGCGGTGGCGCGCGCGCCGGCCGATATCATCGCGCTGCCGCAAGGCGCGCCGTTTGGCACAATCGAGGTAAATGTCGAGGGCTGTACGCTGTGCCTGTCTTGCGTGTCGGCCTGCCCGACCGGCGCACTCAGCGATGATCCGGAACGGCCGACATTGCGCTTTGCCGAAGACGCCTGCGTGCAATGCGGGCTGTGCCAAGCGACCTGCCCGGAGAAAGTCATCACGCTAAAGCCACAGATCGACTTCCACGCCGCCAGCGCGATGAGCCGCATCATCAAGCAGGAGGCGCCGTTCGAATGCATCCGCTGCGGCAAGCCGTTCGGCGTCAAGAGTTCGGTCGAGCGCGTGGCGGCCAAGCTCGAAGGCAAGCACTGGATGTTCAAGGATTCCAAGAAACGGCTCGACGTCGTCAAAATGTGCGCCGACTGCCGCGTCAACGTCATGGCGGAAGAGAATTTCGATCCGTTCGGCGCGCCGCAGCGCCCCAAGGTACGCACCACCGACGATTATCTGCGCGAGCGTGAGCAGAAGAGCGAAACTTAAGTCACTTCTTCTTTGTCGCCTTTTCCAAAAACTCTACCAGCGCCTGGCGCTCTTCCGGCGAACCGATCTTCTGCTCCGGCATCTTGGTGCCGGGAGTGTAGATCATCGGGCCGACTTCGAACATTTTCGCCACCGTTTCGGGCGTCCACACGATGTCCATGTGCTTGAGCGCGTCGGAATAATGATAGCCGGGCAGTGTCGCGATCTTGCGGCCGAATATGCCGGCCAGACTCGGGCCCGCTTTGTTGCCTTCGTCCGGCGACAGCGTATGGCAGGCGACGCAGGCGCGGAACACTTGCGCGCCGGGATCGCCGGCGTAAGCCGCCAGCGGGTCGTCGGGCGCGCCGACCACCACCGCGCCGATCGGCTCGCCGCTGACCGCGTCCCAGCGCCGGATGGTGCGGTCGGCGCCACCTGTCAATAAGGTGCGGTTGTCGGGAAAGAACGCCACCGACCAGACCGGCAATCCAGGGCCCACCAGCGTGTGTTCGAGCTTGCGCGTCATGCGCTCGATGATCGCCACCGAGCCGCGGATGCCGGCGGCGGCAACCAGCGTGCCATCGCTCGAGATCGCAAGCGCGATCACCGGCGTCGGTGAGGCCTGTACGTCGCCACGCAACTCGCCCTGTGGCGATAGGAAATAGACCTTGCCGTCGGCGCCGGCGGTGGCGATCTCGCCGTCGGGCGCGACCGCTACGGTGTTGAGCGGCGTCGGCAAATTATGAACACTCGCATTGCCGTCACTGACGCGCCAAATGCACAGCGTCGCATCGTAGCCGGCGCTCACCAGTTCGCCACCGTTGGGCGAGAATGCGACGCCATTGACATTCTGGCCGTGGCCTTCCAGCACGCGCGGCGCGCCGCCGTTAAGCGGCCACAGGCGAATCGTGTGATCCCACGATCCAGAAGCGAGCATCATGCCATCCGGCGAAACCGCCAGCGCTGCGATCGGCCCGCCGTGACCGTCGAGCACTTTTTCGGGCTCAGGGTTTCCTGGCGTCCAGATCGCGATGTGTGCATCGGCGCCCGCGGTGACGATGCGACCATCTTTGAGCCAAGCGACCGCGTTCACCGCGCCATCGTGAAAGCGCATCACCTGCTCGGCGACGTTTCGTTCAAGCGACCAGCGGATAGCCGAGGTGTCGAAGCTGCCGGAAACGGCGCGGCTGCCGTCGGACGAAATCGCCAGCGCGCGCACCGGTCCGCCGTGGCCACGCAATTGCGCCTGCGCGCAGGCGAGAGGGAGCATTAGTAAAAAATATGCGGTATAAATACGCGCGTTCCAAGATATCATCGCGGCGGTCCGGATTGCATGGCCCCTGTTGAGTCGTGGGGGATCCTTTTTGGCTGGGTCAGCTTTGAGCGTCCTCGATCGTTTTGACGACGATGTACGCGCACGAGAAAATATAGCCCACGATAAACGCTGCAGGTCCCGGTTCAAAAATCATCGCAAGAAGGGCTGCAGCCGCAAGCGTGGCGGCGGCCCAAATATCCCAGGGGATTGATTTTAACACAGCGCCCTCTTTCTGGGCACCTTTGCGGGGGAGGAAAGCTTCCTATCGACGCTAAAGCGCCCGGTAGGAGTCATCAGCCTTGCGGCGGGTGTCGGGGAACTCCATCCCCATCAACGTTAGCTAGATGGTACGCCCGCTATTCGGCGGGTCAAGGCCGCCTCAGTTAGCGGCGTGTTTCATTTTAAACCAGCCGATGTCCGCTTCTCTAATCGGCCGGTCTGGGTCAAGCGCTTTCAGACTATCCACGTCTGCAGTGTCGATGTCGCCCGCGGGCTCGTGCTTCTCTTCGGAATCGGCGCCAAGGCCCTTCCATTATGGGATTCGAAGATGAGGCGGAACAATCTATTGGGCAGCCTTACCGTCAGAGTGACGGTAGGTCCAAGCGGACATACGAACTCACCTCATCCATCGTCCCGCGAGGGACATCATTCCACCGCTGAGTGGAGCTCGAGTTTTCTCCTGTCGCTATTGATTCTGATCAGCCTCATGCTGCCGCGGCTTCCCTGGTCCAGCGGAACTCGGTGCCGTCAACCCATATGCGGTGCATGATCACGGCCAGCCGACGCGCCAGGGCGACGATCGCCTTTTTCACTCCACGGTGCCTGGCGATCTTCATCGCCCAGGCCTTGAGCCAAGACCATTTTGCTGTCCGTAGCAGCATGACCTGGGCCGCTTCGTAGAGCATCACCCGCATCATCTCGTCTCCGCAGCGTGATATGCCGCCGGTTCGGTTGATCTCGCCCGATTGATACTTGGACGGCGTCAATCCAAACGCCGCCCCGACCGCCTTGGAGTTCTTGAAGCGGGCCGGCACGTCAACTGTAGCGCGATAGGTCAGCGCCACCACCGGGCCGACACCGGGAACCGTCATCAAGCGCCGGCACACCTCATCGTCCCGCACGATAACGAGTAAACGGCGATGCAGGATGCCGATCTGTTCGCGAAGAACCCGCCGGACAACGAGCATCGGTTCAACCAGAACAGCCAAGTCGGGGAGGTTCTCAACCAGCTCCTTGATGCGTGCATCGAACTTCACCGTTCCGACGATACCTACCTTGAGGCCAAAGTTGCGCAAAGTACCGCGCAGGTCATTATCGATAGCGATCGCCTTCGACTGCAGCAGCTTGCGGTGGGTCAGCAGCATTCGCAGTTTCTGGCTGCGTAGCGTCTTCACGTGCACCGGGCGGTAAAGCCCCGCCCGCATCATTTGCGCGATGCCACGTGCGTCGTTGCGGTCCGTCTTGTTGATCTGGGCCTGCAACACCGCCCGCATGTGCCGCGTCTCGACGCAGATCACCGGTAAGCCCGCTTCGGCGAGTGCGCTGAATAGCCATTGCGACAGTGGCCCGGCTTCCAGCCCAATCCGCTTGAAGTGGTAGGCGGGGGTTGCCAGCACCGCCAACAGAGCGTCAGGTTCACTCGCCACCTTTAATTCCCGCACGATCCTGCCTGTGTCATCCACAATGCAGACGCTGGTCTCCTTGACTGACACATCTAGTCCAGCAAAATGGTCCATGCTGCGCTTCTCCTTCTGATGCTTGAGGCCGTCACCTCGGACCCCGTTTCACCATCAGCCTGAAGCGCAGCACCCAAAATCTTCAGCTATCCACAAGCTGCCGGCCGATTACCCCATCTATTGCACTTAGCGGCCTTCCAGACCCAAGCCCCGAATGGTCGCTGCTGGACTGCCGGCTCAACCGATCGACGCAACACAGGCGTTAAATCTCTCTGCTGGGGTTTCGAATTGCAAGGTCTCACGGGGCCGTTCGTTGAGCTGACGTGCCACTTTGTTTAGATGAACTTGCGAGTGCACCGACAGATCGGTGCCCTTGGGGAAGTACTGTCGCAGCAGACCATTGGTGTTCTCGTTTGACCCACGCTGCCACGGACTTTGCGGATCGCAGAAGTAAACGTCGATGTTGGTTGCCAACGTAAATCGTCGATGATCGGTAAGTTCCTTGCCCCGGTCCCAGGTCAGGGATTTATACAGCTCGTTCGGTAGCTTTTTCGCCTGCTTTATGAGCGCGGAGATCACCGACTGGGTGTCCTTATTGGCTACCTTCGCCAACATCACGTAGCGGGTATGACGTTCGACCAAGGTTGCGATGTAGCTGTTCTTCGACCCTGCCAGCAGATCGCCTTCCCAATGGCCAGGCACCGCTCGATCTTCAACCGCTGCCGGTCGCTGGCGGATTGAGACCAGATCCTTGATCCGCCCGGGTTTTAAGCGATTGGGGTCCACCCGCTGTGATCGACGGATCGTGCGCTTCGATCGAAGATGGCAAAGCAACTCCCTCTTAAGCGCCCCGCGGGCTTGAACAAACAGGCTGCGATAGATCGTCTCGTGTGACACGGAGTAACTCTCATCGTCAGGATGGGCTCGCTTGAGCCAGCCGGCGACCTGCTCGGGTGCCCAATTTGATCTCAGCTTCTTGGCCACCGCTCGCCGCAACCAAGCATTGGTCGCCAACTTACAACGTTTAGGGCGACGGGCTCGAGCCCAGGCCTGGTCGTCCGCCAAAGCCGCCCGGTAGCTATCATAGCCGCCATTGCGCTTGAGTTCTCGGCTCACCGTCGAGGGCGAGCGGCCCAGCAACCGGGCCATCGATCGTGCCGATTGCTGTCCCGCAATCGCTCTGGATATCTCTTCGCGTTCCGGCAGCGTCAATGCCAACCGCGAGCGACGCCGAGCAGCTGGACGGATGCCGCCATGCGGTGCCACCTGGTTGTAAATCGATGACGACGGCTTGCCAAAAGCCCGCCCAATTGCCTTGAGCGACTCTCCCCGCTGCCAGCGGTCCCATAACTCCGTCTTCTCGGCCGCCGTAAACCCTCGACAAAATCCATGTTCCATTCTTACACTCCATCTTGTCCCTCTAAGATAAAGTGTTGCCTCGACCGGTTGAGACCACCACTAACAACGGACAATGGTCGGCGCTGGCGTCGGATGTCTCCGCAGCGATTGACCGATAGTGTTGAAAAAGTCTCCGTAAATTGGCTGTGAAATTAGATATTGAAATAATCGAATCCGCGTGAATGGATTTTTGAATCAAGATTGCGTCTTGGTGCATGATTTTGAATCAATCTTTCCCGGGGTCCTCTTCAAAATCGTTTTTCAACAGTATCGGTCAGAAGCGGACACCGCGTCCCAAATCATTGAACTGTCATGCTGTCTGCCGCGCGATGCATGTTCAGTGTCGCTTTTATGATACTTGACACATCAAAATAGCTGTATGAAACTTCATAATTCATATCCTGAGTCACAAGAATAGCTCTAACCGCATGATCACCGCCGGGCAGTTGCGGGCCGCACGAGCGTTGCTTGGTATCGACCAGCGCGAACTGGCGAAGCGCTGCGGACTGTCTTTGCCAACTATTCAACGCATGGAAGCTTCCGGCGGCGTGGTGCGCGGCAATGTCGACTCGCTGATGAAGCTCGTCGACGCGCTCACCGCTGGCGGTATCGAACTGATCGGCGAAGGCGCGCCGAGCAGCGGCTGTGGCCGCGGGGTGCGGCTCAAATGATGGCTGCCTACGCACTCTATGGCGTGGCTGCGCTAATTGTCCTGGCGCCCATCGCGATCATGCTCGGCGGTTCGCCCCACGGCACCAGTGTGGTCTATAGCGCAAGCCTGGTCGTCACGCTAACGCTCGGCGTAATCGCTCTACTCTGTCTCTTCAATCAGCCGCAAACTTCAACCGTCACACTGCCGCTCGGCCTACCGTGGCTTGGCGCGCATTTCCGCATCGACGCGCTATCAGCGTTCTTTCTGGTCGTGGTCAATCTTGGCGGCGCGTCAGCAAGCCTGTTCGCGCTCGGCTACGGCCGCCACGAGCACGCTCCGCAGCGCGTGTTGCCGTTCTATCCCGCCTATCTCGCAGCGATGAATCTCGTCGTCCTCGCCAACGACGCATTCAGCTTCCTCATGTCGTGGGAATTCATGTCGCTCACCTCGTGGGCGCTGGTAATCGCGCATCACCGCGTCGCCGAGAACGTGCGCGCCGGCTACATCTATCTGTTGATGGCGAGCTTCGGCACGCTCGCGTTGCTGCTCGCCTTCGGTCTGCTCGCCGGACCTGACGGCAATTACGCCTTCGACGCCATGCGCGCGTCGCATCCGGCGGCTGCGCTCGCCGCGCTGGTGCTGATGCTCACGATCGTCGGCGCCGGTTCGAAAGCCGGCGTCGTGCCGCTGCATGCCTGGTTGCCGCTCGCGCACCCGGCCGCGCCCAGCCACGTCTCCGCGCTGATGAGCGGCGTGATGACCAAGGTCGCGGTCTACGGCCTGGTGCGCATCGTGTTCGACCTACTGGGGCCGCCGGATTGGTGGTGGAGCATGGTCGTGCTCGGCGTCGGCGGCATCACCGCGGTGATGGGCGTGCTCTACGCACTGATGCAGCACGATCTCAAGCGCCTGCTCGCCTACCACACGGTGGAGAACATCGGCATCATCTATATCGGACTCGGCCTGGCGCTGGCGTTCAAGGCGCACGGCATGCCGGTAGCCGCCGCGCTCGCGCTGACCGCTGGCCTGTTCCATGTGTTTAATCATTCGGTCTTCAAAAGCCTGCTGTTCTTCGGCGCCGGCGCTGTGCTCAACGCAACAGGCGAACGCGACATGGAGCGTCTCGGCGGGTTGATCCACCGCATGCCGCAGACCGCCTTCGTGTTCCTGGTCGGCTGCGTGGCGATCTCGGCGTTGCCGCCGCTCAACGGCTTCGTGTCGGAATGGCTGACGTTCCAGGCCATCCTGCTCAGCCCGCAATTGCCGGCTTGGGGCCTGAAATTCCTGGTGCCCGCGGTCGGCGCCCTGCTGGCGCTGTCGGCGGCGCTGGCCGCCGCCTGCTTCGTCAAAGCTTTCGGCGTGAGCTTCCTCGGCCGTGCCCGCACGCCGGTGGCTGCGAATGCGCAAGAAACCGATAGCAATTCACTCGCCGCCATGTACTTCCTCGCCGCGCTTTGCCTGGTGGCCGGAATCCTGCCCGGCATTTTCCTCGATGCGCTGGCACCGGTGACCAAAGCGCTGGTCGGGGCCAGCATGCCGCATCAAGCCGGCCTGCAATGGCTCACCATCGTGCCGATTGCCGAAGGCCGCAGCTCCTACAACGGGCTGCTGGTTTTCATCTTCGTGATTTTGTCCGGCTCGATCGCGGCCTTTGCCATTCATCGGCTGGCTTCGGATAAATTGCGGCGTGCTCCAGCCTGGGACTGCGGCTATCCCGATGCCAGTCCAGCGACGCAATACACCGCCTCGAGTTTCGCGCAGCCGATCAGGCGTGTTTATGGCACGAGCGTTTTCCACGCGCGCGAGATCGGCGAGATGCCGCCGCCGGGCTCATTATCTCCCGCGCGTCTGACGGTGAATCTGCGCGATCTGATCTGGGACGCCGGTTACGCGCCGATCGCGAGCTTTATCGGATACGCCGCCGACCGGCTCAACGTCCTGCAATTCCTCACCATCCGCAGCTATCTCACGCTGGTGTTCTCGGCGCTGGTGCTGCTCCTGCTGGTGCTCGCGATATGGCCTTGATCCGCGATTTCGCCTTGCAAGGCGCGCAGATGCTGGTGGTGCTGCTGGTGAGCCCACTGCTCACCGGCTTCGTGCGCAAAGTGAAGGCGCGCATGCTTCGCCGGCAGGGTCCGCCGCTTCTCCAGCCTTATCGCGATCTGATCCGGCTGATGCGCAAGGAGGCCGTTCTGGCGGACAACGCCTCGTGGCTGTTCCGCGCCACTCCATACATAATCTTCGCTACCACCTGGGTGGCGACTTCGCTGGTGCCGACGTTCCGCAGCGGTCTGTTGTTTTCCTGGTCCGCCGATCTGATCGCTATCATCGCCTTGATCGGCAGCGCGCGGTTCTTCCTGGCGCTGGCCGGGCTCGACGTCGGCACCAGCTTCGGCGGCATCGGCGCCAGCCGCGAGGTGATGATCGCTTCGCTGGCCGAGCCGGCGACGCTGATGATCGTGTTCACGCTTGCGCTGATCGCTGGCTCGACGCAGCTCTCCACAATGTCTGCTTTCATGGCGACGGGCGAACAGGGCCTGCGGGTTTCGCTCGGTTTGGCGCTGCTCGCACTGATCATGGTGGCGATTGCCGAAAACGCGCGCGTGCCCATCGACAATCCGGCCACCCATCTCGAGCTCACCATGGTGCACGAGGCGATGGTGCTGGAATATTCCGGACGTCACCTGGCGTTGGTCGATCTATCGTCCGAATTGAAACTGCTACTGTATGTCTCGGTAATCGGCTGCTTGTTCACGCCTTGGGGCATCGCGGGGCCCGACGCCAGCCCACGTTTCATCGCGATCGGCCTTGCCGCGTATTTGGTGAAACTCGCGGTCGGCGGTTTCCTTCTGGCCTTGTTCGAAACAGCCATTGCCAAAATGCGCGTGTTCCGGGTGCCGGCCTTCCTGGGCGCGGCGCTGATGCTCGGCTTGCTTGCCACCTTGCTTCTGTTCGTCTCGCGGAGCCTTTGAACATGCGCGGTATTAACTTCGACATCGCGCATATGCTGGCTGGAACGCTCGTGCTGGTGAGCTTCATGCAGCTTTATCAAGACCGGCTCTACGCGTTGCTCAACATCTACGCGCTGCATGCCCTGGTGCTGGCGGCGTCGGTCGCCTGGCAGGCTTTCGTGCAAGACGCACCGCATCTCTACCTGACGGCGATGATCGCGCTGGTGTTCAAGGCGATCGTCATCCCGGTCGCGCTGCACCGGATCATTGTGAAACTCGGCATCCACCGCGAGATCGAAACCGTGGTCGGCGTCGGCCCGGCGATGCTGTTGGGCATGGGGCTGGTCGCGCTTTCGATGGTGGTAATGCTACGGGTGACCGCGGAGGCCGATCCGCTGGCGCGCGAGGATCTGGCATTTGCGCTCGCCGTGGTGCTGCTCGGCCTGCTGATGATGGTGACGCGGCGCAACGCGGTGAGCCAGGTCATCGGCTTCATGTCGTTGGAGAACGGCCTGGTGCTGGCAGCGACCGGCGCCAAGGGCATGCCGCTGGTGGTCGAAATCAGCGTAGCCTTTTCGGTGCTAATCGCCTTCATCGTGATCGGCATCTTCTTGTTCCGCATTCGTGAAAGGTTCGACACCGTCGACGTGCAGGCGCTCGATAAGTTCCGTGGAGAGCGGCGATGATAGTCGACGCACTCAGCGGCATTTTGCTGATACCGGCCTTGTCGGCCTGCCTGCTCGCCGTCCTGCCCGGCTATCGCTTGACCTCGCGGCTCAATGTGCTGGCGGCGTTTCTCACATTCGCGACCGCCGTATCATTATTCGTCGTGGAGCCTAGGTCCGGCCTCTATCTGCTGGTGGATGACCTCAACAAGGTCTTCATCGTGCTGACCACCTTCGTCGCCTTCACCACCAGCGCGTTCAGCGCGAGCTATATTGGGCACGAGATCGAGATCGGCCGGCTGAAGCTGAGTTACGTACGTTTCTATCACGCCATGTATCAGTTTCTGATGTTCGCCATGAACCTCGCGCTGGTCGCCAACAATATCGGCCTGATGTGGGTGGCGATCGAGATGGCGACGCTCACCACCGTGCTGATGGTCGGCATCTATCGTACGCACGAGGCACTGGAGGCGGCCTGGAAATATTTCATCCTCGGTAGTGTCGGCATCGCGCTGGCGCTGTTCGGCACCATACTCGTCTACATGGCTGCGCGGCCGGTGATCGGCGAAGGCCTCGACGCTATGGTGTGGAGCGTGCTGGTCACGCAATCGGCTAAGTTCGATCCGGCCTTGCTCAATGTCGCCTTCATATTCCTGCTGCTTGGCTATGGTACGAAAGTGGGCTTGGCGCCCCTACATGCCTGGCTGCCCGATGCGCATGCGGAAGGTCCGACGCCGATTTCAGCCGTGCTGTCCGGACTGCTCTTGAACGTCGCGCTCTATGCCCTGCTGCGCTTCAAGATGCTGCTGGCGCTCAATCCCGCCGCCATTGCACCCGGCCCGCTGATGGTGACCATGGGCCTGATTTCCTGCGTGTTCGCGGCCTTCATGCTATACCGGCGCCGCGACATCAAACGCATGTTCGCTTACTCCTCAATCGAGCATATGGGCATCATCGTGTTCGCCTTCGGCATGGGCGGCCCGCTCGCGAATTTCGCTGGTCTGCTGCACATGACGATGCATTCGCTTACCAAGTCGGCGATCTTCTACGCGGTCGGCCATATATCGCAGGTCAAGGGCACGCAAAAAATTTCCGACATGGGAGGACTGACGGTAACCCATCCGGTACTCGGCTGGGGCCTGGTTCTCGGCGTGGTCGCAATCGCAGGACTGCCGCCGCTCGGCATCTTCATGAGCGAGTTTCTGGTGGTAAGCTCGACCTTCTCACGCCAGCCTTGGCTGGTGATAATACTGGTAGTTGGAATCCTGGTTGCGCTGGGCGGATTGTTTCTGCGGCTTAACACCATTGCGTTCGGCGAACCGCGCGGACCAACCGCGCCAGCGCAGGCGTCCTATGTGCCGATGTTCGCTCATCTCGCCATCGTTTTCGTGGCGGGTATTTACATGCCGCCAGCACTAGTCACCGGCTTCCAGAATGTTGCGCGGCTGTTGGGATAGCATCATGAGCCTGCTCGATACCATTGCATACCGCGAAAAGGCCAAACAGCACCGGCCGTGGCCGCGCGCGGTTGTGACCGATGAGGGGTGGCGGCAGGCGACCGATCAACTCGCTGCGGGAAAATGCACGCTACTGGGGCTTTGGGGCGACATGGGTGACGTGCACATGGCGCTGCTGGGCGAAGATTTCAGCAACATCGCCGTGCTCAGCTACACCTGCAAGGATGGCCAATATCCGAGCGTCGCCGCGCGCCATCCGCCCGCGATCCGGCTGGAGCGTGCGATCCGCGATTTGTTCGGGTTGGAAGCGACGGGCGCCCCTGACCGCCGCACCTGGCTCGATCTCGGATTCTGGGACGTGCGGAATCCGCTCGGGGAAAAAGAACCTGCGCAAAAGCCCCCGCCTTACGCCTTTCTTCCGGCCGAAGGCGAAGGGCTGCACCAGATTCCAGTAGGGCCCGTGCATGCCGGCATCATCGAGCCTGGGCATTTCCGCTTCACCGCCAATGGAGAGCACGTGGTGCGGCTGGAGCAGCGGCTCGGTTATGTGCACAAGGGCATCGAGTTGCTCATGGCCGGCGCTTTGCTCGACGATGCAGCGAAACTCGCCGGCCGAACATCCGGCGACAGCACCGTGGCCTACGCTTTCGCATTCGCGCAAGCCGCCGAAGCCGCGTTGCAGGTGAAGGCACCACGGCGTGCCGTTTACCTGCGTGCGTTGATGGCGGAGATCGAGCGGCTGGCCAACCATTTCGGCGATATCGGCGCCATTTGCAACGATGCGTCGTTTGCGCTCATGCATGCGCAATGCGGCGTCCTGCGCGAGCGCACGCTACGCGCGGCAGCGATCTGTTTCGGGCACCGGCTGATGATGGACGCGATTGTGCCCGGCGGCATCGCGCGCGACATAGCGCCAGACGGCGCGACGCACGTGCAAGCCCTCCTCACGGAAATCCGCCGTGTGTTCCCGCGCCTGGTCGAACTCTACGACAACACCGCTTCGTTGCAGGATCGCACCGTGACTACCGGCATTGTGCGGCCTGATTACGCACGCCAGTTTGGCGCCGGCGGTTATGTTGGTCGCGCTTCGGGACGTGCTTTCGACGCGCGGCGGTCACCCGGCTATGCGCCTTATGGTGATCTCACGTTCGAGGTACCGGTGCTCGACGCCGGCGATGTTAATGCACGGATATGGATTCGCATACGCGAGATCGAGCAGAGCTTAGCGTTGATCGACCAGATTCTTGGCGACCTGCCGGATGGCGAACTGAAGGTTGCAGGCGAAGCCAAGGGTGAGCCATGCGAAGGGCTTGGCTTAACGGAAGCCTTCCGTGGCGACGTGCTGGTCTGGCTGCGGCTCGATGGCAAGGGACGAGTCGATCGCTGCCATCTGCGCGATGCCTCCTGGTTCCAGTGGCCGCTGCTCGAGACCGCGGTCGAGGGCAACATCGTCGCGGATTTTCCGATCTGCAACAAATCGTTCAATTGCTCGTATTCGGGGCACGATCTCTGATGCGCAAGACTCTGTTTGAGAACATGACCCATGGCCCGCTCACCGAGCCCGCGCCTGGGCTCGACGAAGCCGGTCTCGCCGAGCTAGCGCGAAGCGTCAACCGTGTCGCACGCACTCGGCTCGGCCGCTCACTCTCCATTCGCCACGTCGACGCCGGTTCTTGCAATGGCTGCGAGCTCGAACTGCATGCGCTCAGCAACGCGTTCTACGATCTCGAACGCTTCGGTCTGCGCTTCGTCGCTTCACCTCGGCACGCCGACGTGCTGACCGTGACCGGACCGGTGACGAAAAATATGCGCGAGGCGCTCAAGCGCACCTACGACGCCATGCCCGACCCAAAATGGGTGGTGGCGATCGGCACTTGCGCTGCCGATGGCGGGCTATTCGCCGGCAGCTATGCTATTGAAGGCGGTGCTAAGGATGTGTTGCCGGTCGATCTTACAATTCCCGGCTGCCCGCCTTCGCCGACCAAACTTTTAAAAGGGCTGCTCGCGCTGCTGGAGCATGGAAGCAAGAAAGTGTCTATTTCTTGAAGGAGCATAGTGACCGATGTTGCGGCTTCTGCAAGCGGGACTTGTCGCAGCGGGTCGTCAGCTTGTCGCTGTGTTGGTGATTACATTGTTGGCATCATTGCTGACATCAACGGTATAGCGATACGACGCTAATGCTGGTTCTGCTCGTCTCACGCATAGCCGCTTCTATCGACGCATGCTTTCGGTTGTGGATTTGCAGGGGCTCTCCATGCCAGTTACCGCGTCCATCCTCTACGACCTGGTGCGGTGCCCGCAACGGGTTGCGTTGGACGCGTTCAGCGACCCGGCCGCCCGCGACCAGATCAATCCTTACGTGCGGCTCCTTTGGAAAAAAGGCACGCAGTTCGAACGCGAGGTTATTGAAGGGCTTGAGCAGCCGTTTCTCGATCTCTCGGCCGCAAAAGAAGGCGACAAGGAACACCTGACGCTCGAAGCCATGAAGCGCGGTGAAGCGCTGATCTATGGACGAGCCGACAGCCGAGGATGTTCGCGCGATCTGCGTTTTATGTAAAACTACAATTCAATCAATATATTAGCCAATAAATGTCATCGACCGAAGACATTTTGAATTGTCAGCGATCGCAGACATATGGTAATGTCAGCGAACGCTGACTTCTTGGAAAGGCTCCCATGCTCGTTCGCACGTCTACCGATCTCGGTGCCGTCATTCGCGACAGGCGCAAGCAGCTCAAACTCGATCAGGCGGCTTTCGCCAAACGCATCGGCGTCAGCCGCCAGTGGCTCATTGAGATCGAGCGAGGCCATCCGCGCGCCGAGCTCGGCCTCGTCCTGCGTGCGCTGGACGCTCTCGATATTCACGTCGACACCACCGCCGACCAAGGCAAGCGCCGTTCGAGTGCTGTCGACATCGACGCGATCGTGGCCAAAGCGAAGAAAAGGTAGCCCGTGACCGACGAACTTGTCGCCCTTCTCGACGAAAAGGAAGTCGGCCGCGTCCAAAAAGACGCTCGCGGACGGCTGCGACTTTTCTATGACGACGAATGGCGTAAGGCAGCCGATGCCTACCCGCTGTCGCTCTCGATGCCGCTGGGGTCCAAGGAGTACAGCCGCTCCATCATCGAGGCCTTCTTATGGGGTCTCTTGCCGGATAACGAACACGTGCTTGCACGCTGGGGCTCGAAATTCCAGGTATCGCCACGCAACGTCTTTGCCCTCGTCTCTCACGTAGGTGAAGACTGCGCGGGAGCCGTTCAATTCGTCACCCCCGAGCGATTGGACGCCATCCGCGGTGGAAAGGAGGACAAGGTCGACTGGCTTGATGAAGCCGACGTCGCTAAGCGCCTCAAGACCTTGCGCGAGGATCACGCCGCCTGGCGTTTGCCCCGCGACACGGGCCAGTTCAGCCTTGCCGGTGCCCAGCCAAAAACCGCGCTGCTTTGGCAGAATAATAAATGGGGTGTCCCTTCCGGACGCATTCCGACGACGCACATCCTAAAGCCGCCGACCGGCCAATTTGATGGCCATGCGGAGAACGAGCACATCTGCCTCATGCTTGCGCGCGGTCTCGGTCTGCCGACAGCGCAATCGCGCGTCATGCGTTTTAAGGATGAAATCGCAATCGTGATCGAGCGTTATGATCGGCAGCAGGTTGGCAATGACATTATTCGCGTGCACCAGGAGGACATCTGTCAAGCGCGCGCCATCATGCCGACTAAGAAATATCAAAACGAGGGCGGTCCGAGCGCCCTCGATATCGTCGAGCTCTTGCGCACCTATTCGACGGACCGCGAGGCCGATCTGCAAACATTCATCGCGGCCGTTGGTTTTAACTGGATTATTGGCGGTACCGACGCGCATGCCAAAAATTTCTCGTTACTGCTCAGCGGTCGCCGCATCCGGCTGGCGCCACTTTATGACATCGCAAGTATTCTTCCCTATGACGAATTTGATCTGCGCAAGGTCAAACTTGCGATGAAAATCGGCGGTGAATACAGGCTCACTCAGATCGGCTTGCGTGAATGGCAAAAGTTTGCCCGCGAAGTGAGGGTCGACGCCGATGAGCTGCTCGAGCGGCTCATGGCGATGGCTAAACAGCTTCCCGATGAAATAAGTGCCGCGCATACGCGGGCGCGCGAAGAAGGGTTGAAGAACATCACCATCGAACGTCTGGCGACGCAACTGGTTGCGAGAGTCGGTGAGTGCCAACGATTACTCGCGGCCGCGTAGTACAACTGCCAAAATAGGGAACGAGGCCCTCCGCCAAATCAGCCTTATGGGCCCGAGGGCACGTAAGGCGGACTGTGCCGCTACATCCCGAGATACGCCGCCTGGACCTGCTTGTTGTTCGCAAGTTCCGTGCTGGTGCCGTGCATGATCACCTTGCCGCTTTCGAGCACATAGGCGCGCTGCACCAAGCTCAGCGCGCGGCTGACGTTCTGCTCGACCAGCAGGATTGCGGTGCCCATGGCGTGGATCTCCGAGATCTTCTGGAAAGTGATGTCGGTGACGACCGGCGCTAGCCCAAGCGACGGCTCGTCGAGCATTAGCAAACGCGGCTTCAACATCAGCCCGCGGCCGACCGCGAGCATCTGTTGTTCGCCGCCGCTCATGGTGCCGGCGAGCTGTTTGCGGCGCTCGGCCAGCACGGGGAAAATGCTGAACACGAGCTCGAGCGTTTGGTTGCGCTCCGCCTTGGCCTTTGGCACATAGGCTCCGATCTCGAGATTTTCCTGTACCGTCATTTCTGGAAATACCTGACGGCCTTCCGGCACATGCGCAATTCCCAGTTCGGTGATCCGATACGGCGGCAGCGATGCGGTGTCGGTTCCCGAAAAGCTGATGGTGCCCGAGGTCAGCCTCACCAGCCCTGAGATGGCACGCAGCGTGGTGCTTTTGCCGGCGCCGTTCGCGCCCAGCAAGCCGACGGCTTCGCCTTCGCCGACTTCGATGCTGACCCCGGCGACTGCAGGGACCGCGCCGTAACCGGCGCTCACCGCGGATAGCGATAACATCTAGGCTGCTCCCGGCGTTGTGGCGTGCACATAACCGGTGCCTAGGTAGGCGCGTATGACTTCTGGATTGGCGACGATTTCGTTCGGGCTGCCCTCGGCGATCTTCTGGCCGTGGTCGAGCACGACGATATGACGCGCCACCGCCATGATGGCGCGCATCACGTGTTCGACGATGACGATAGTTAGCCCGCGCTTCGACAGTTTTCCCATCAGCGCCACGGCTTGATCGATCTCCGCCGGGTTCAGCCCGGCCATCACCTCGTCGAGCAGCAGAATCCGCGGGTCGGTCGCCAGCGCGCGCGCCATTTCCAGTCGCCGCTGGTCGATGGTCGTCAAGTCGCGCGCCGGGGTGTGTTCCTTGGCCGTGAGGCCGACGAACTCAATCGCTTCACGGGCTCGCACGCGCGCACCGTCGGGTTTTTTATCGCGCAAAAATGCTCCCGTCATCACATTGGCCAGGACGGTCATGCCGCCAAAGGGCTTGGCCACTTGAAACGTGCGCGCCAGACCGTGGGCGCAAACCTCATGCGGCCGTAGACCTACGATTTCGCGGCCGAAGGCGGATACCGAGCCGCTGTCGGGGCGATAAAATCCGGTGACGAGATTGAAGCTGGTGGTCTTGCCGGCGCCGTTGGGCCCGATGAGCGCGACCGTCTCGCCTTCCTTGACCGAAAAGCTCAGCTCCTGAACCGCGCGCAATCCGCCGAAGCGCTTGCTGAGGTTACGGATAATGAGTGCCTCAGCCATCGAGCGCCGCCTTTTTCGCCGGAGCGTGAACGATGCGCTGGTAGATTTCGGTCAGAACGCCAAGGAGTCCGGTCGGCCGCCACAGGATCACGGCGATCAGGATCAGGCTGTAAACCGTCAACTGCACGCCGCCCACTCCGCTGCCGAGCCAGCTTTGCAGCAAAGCAGACGTCGTCTCCAACAAGACGGTGCCGAGGACTGGGCCCCACAGTGTTCCGACCCCACCGACGATCGACACCAGCGCCGCCTCCACCGAAATGTTGAAGTTGAACGCGGTGTTCGGGTCGATGAAATAAATGTACTGAACGTAGAACGTGCCGGCCAAGGCGGTGAGAAACGCGCTGACCATATAAATGTCGCGCTTGACCTTCGGCGCATTGACGCCGATCGCTTCGGCGGCGTCCTCGTCCTCGCCGATGGCGACCAGATAATATCCCATCCACGATTTTTCGATCCGGTAGGTGATTGCAAGTCCGATCGCCAGCAGACCGAGCGCAAGGTAGTAATACGGCGCCTTGGTTTCGAATTGCATCATCAGCGGCGCGCTGCCGAGGTTCGGGATGGTGGTACCCTCGGCGCCCCAGGCGAAATCGCGAAATTTTAGAAACAGCAGCATGAACACTTGCGCGGTTGCGATAGTGGCGATCGCGAAATAGGGGCCGCGCAGCCGGAAGCAAAGCGCGCCGATCGGCAGGCTCGCCAGCATCGCCACAACGCCGCCGGCCAGCATCCCGATCCAGGGCGAAATGCCAAAATCGATTTGCAGGATGGTCGAGGTGTAGGCGCCGAGCCCGAAATAAGCGGCATGGCCGAGCGAGAGTTGTTTGGCGTAGCCGCCCATCAGGTTCCAGGCGACACCGATAAACGCGAACAACAACACCCGGATAAAAATGTCGGTGGCGAAGCGGCTGCTCACCACCAAAGGCAGCGCGAGAAGAACTGCCGCCAGCATGGCCAGCCAGAGAGCCCCCGATGTACGCAGGCTGCGCATTATCGGGCGCCTCCGCCGGCGAGACCGCTCGGGCGGAACGCGAGGGTCGCCAGCAGCATCACAAACACCACGATTAGCCCGGAGTTGGCGCCGACGAACTGAATTCCGAGCAACTCGGCAATCCCCATCATCAGACTGGCAATGAGCGCGCCTTTGATATTGCCGAGCGTGCCGAGGACGACGGCAACGAAGGCCATCAGCACAAACACCTGACCGGCGGTTGGTGAGGCCGGGTAAAACGGCATCAGCAGCGAACCCGCCGCGCCGGCGAGCGCCAGCGACACCCCGGTCGCGACGCAGAACACGCGATTGGGATTGATCCCCATCAGCATCGCCACCTCGGGCTTCTGCGCGGCGGCGCGCATCGCCTTGCCCATATCCGTGCTGTGCAGGAAGACCCAAAGAATGCCGCTCAGCACCATCGCAAGGACAAACGCGATCAGCTTTGCCGTCGAGACATAGAGCGGGCCGAGATGAAGCGCCTCGTCCGAATACCAGGTGTGCACGGTCCGGTAATTGGCGGTGAACAGCAGCAAGGCGACATTCATCAGCAGCAGCGAAAGCGCAAAGGTGAGGAAGATTTGCGGCATATCGCCAAGCCCGAGCACGCGGCGGATTAGAAAATGCTGCAGCAACACGCCGATCACGAACAGAACGGGCATCGAGATCGCCAGCGAGAGCAACGGATCGATGCCGTAGTAAGTGGCCAGGAAGAAGCTGATATACATGCCGATCATCACGAACTCGCCTTGCGCGAAGTTCACGATTTTCACGACGCCGAATATCAGCGTGACGCCGATGCTCACCAGCGCGTAGATTCCGCCGATGAGCAGGCCGTTGATAACGGCCTGGGCCACTGTTTCAACCATTGCGTTTTACGGCGCTCAGGATTTCATCAACGGCGCGCGAGCGTCCTCTTTGGGAAAGATGCTCGCCAGGTCGCCGTGCTGCCATTGCACCCCGACCGGATGGCCGTAAATATTCTTGCCGTCAGGACCGAATTTCACTTTCCCGCCGGGGCCCATCGCGGCGTAACCCGAGGAGACGTCGAGCGTGGCAAGCGCGTCGCGCACTTTTTGCGGGTCCGCCGACTTCGCCCGTTCGATCGCGTCGACGAGCATGAAAGTCTGTGCGATGAGGCCGCCGCCATACTCGAACAGGAATTCTCCATAGCGCTTCTTGTATTCCGCGCTCAATTTTTGCGCGTTGGCGTCCGAGTCGTGGTTCCAGTGCGCCACGCCTTGCAGGCCTTCAGCAAGCGGTCCGACATTCTTGTAGAAGTCCGGAACGACGAAGCCGCCCGAGCCGCCATTGATCGCGACTTTGAGACCAACTTGCTTGACCGTGCGCACGATCAGAATGAGATCGTTGAGATACGATACCGAGAACAACGCGTCGGCGCCGGAGGCCTTGACCTTGTTGATCAGCGGGCTGGCGTCCGCAAAGCCCGCCGAATACGGCTCGAACAGCACGATCTCGACGCCTTCGCCGGGCGCCAGTTCGCGCAGACCATTCGATGTCGCGGTACCGAAGGCGGTGTTCTCGAACACCACCGCCACCTTCGGCTTGTCGTTCACCAGCTTGGACATCTGCAACTGCGCCTTGGCAAACTGCGAAGCGCGCGCAAATGGCGTAAACGTGTAGTGGCGGCCCTTGTTGAGCAGATCGGAGCTCGAACCAGTAATCAGCGCCACTTTCGCGCGCTCCGCCACTTCGCTCGCGATCAGCGTCAGCGCGCTGGCGTAGCAACCGTGAATCGCGGACAGCTTGTTGCCGCTGATCAGTCGATCGGTTTCCGTGCGCGTCACGGTGGTGTCGCTTTGCACGTCGGAAAGAATCAAATTGAGCTTGGCGCCGCCGAGCGACTTGATGCCGCCGGCCTCGTTCACCATCTCGACCGCGAGCTTGGCCGCGTTGGCGCAGGCCTGGCCGATTTGCGCGAAGCTTCCGGTGACCGGATAGAGCCCGCCGATATTGACGGTATCCGCCGCCAGGCCGATGCGCGGAACCGCCGCGAACGCGCCGGCGGCGAGCGCGCCGCCCGCGGCTTTGATAAGGAAGTCTCTGCGGCGTAGCGATTTTGTAGGCGTCCGACCCCGGCTCTTTTTCATGTTCGCCTCCCTGCGGCGTTAGAATGATCGCTTTGTCCGGCGCGGCCCGTGGCGAGACGCTTTGCCATTCTTGTTGTTGCGTCGATGCGACTATAGCGCTTGTTGCGCGCCGCCCAATCTGAGTCAATATTGTATACAACATTATATCTAAGATTGCAAACATCTGGTTTTTGTTTTATCAAGCGCGATGGCCTCGCACGGGGCTGATCATGCGACGCCGCGAACCGGCGGCGATGACATCGGAATAATGCCAGACGTCAAAGGCCTGACTTTCAGAACCCGAAGGATGGCGAGCCTAGCTATGACCGCCAGCAAGAAACTTCAACATAAGCCGTTGAAGCGCTCCGCGAGCATTCCGGTCAAGCGGCCGCCACGCAAAACGCCGTCCAGGCTCGACGCGCGGCACCCTGCCATCGCGGATGTCATCGCGACGCGTCTGGAAGAGGACATCGTGCTGGGTCGTCGTCACCCGCGTGAACGGCTGATCGAGCAGGATCTCTGCGAGCAATTCAACACGCATCGTGCCGACGTCCGGCTCGCTTTCTTCGAACTCGAGAAAAAAGGAATCATCCAGAGAATTCCAAACCGCGGCGCGATCGTGCGCGACCTCACGCCGAAAGAAGTGACGGAAATCTACACTGTGCGCGAAGAATTGGAGGTCATGGCCGTTCGAATTCTGCCATTCCCCGTTGCGCGCGGTGATCTCGAAAAGCTCGATGACATCCAGCGCCAGCACAGCGCCGCGATCGAGCGCGGCGATTTGCTGACCGTGTTCTACAGCAATCTTTATTTTCACCGAACCTTGTTTGAGTTATGCGGCAATATTTGTCTGATTGAGACGATCGAACAACTCGCGCAAAAAGTCTACGGTATCCGATCCTATGCCAATGCTTTCCCGGATGCGCTCGATCGTGCACGCCGTGACCACGTCGACATGATCGCGGCGTTACATACATCGAATCGCGACGCTTTGATTGCGCTCACGCGACGCCATCTGGAGCTCTCGCCGGCGGCCTATATCCGCGCCTACGAACGCCGCTTTGGCGACGCCGGACGATCGCAGTAAATCGCTTCAGAGCCTAGCTGAAAGGCGAGACATGTCATGTCATTGAGCAAAGATGATGTGGCGTTTCTAGAAGCCATGGATACACCCACGACCTGCAATGTCATTGAAATCGCCGCGCCCGAGCGACGCGACCATGGCTACACGACCCGGTATCTGCATTGCCTTTGCCCCGCCTTGCGCCCCGGTGGCGCAGCTTTGCCGTTCAGCCTCCCACGCCCAAACCCTTAATTACCGCGTCGAGCAGGCGGAGCTTGTCGGCATCTTGGCCAAGCGCCTTGCGAGCATCGGCGGCGGCGGCATGCGCCTTGTCGCGCTCGCCCAGCACCATATAGGCGCGTAGCAGCCGCTCCCATCCATCGATATCGTTGCCGTCTTGTTTGAGCTTGTCGGCCAACCGCGCCACCATGCCGCGGATCATTTGATTGCGGTCTTCTTCCTTCATCTGTCCCGCGGCCGCCATATCTTGCGGGCTCGGACCTGGCGGCGCGGCCGCCGCTGTGCCGGGTGGCGCGTTACGCTCGATGGCGTGACGGACGACCTCGATCCAGGGCGCACCCGGCGGGGCGCTAGCCAAAAGCTCGCGCCAGATTTTATCGGCATCGGCGCGCCGGCCGTCTTGATCGGCCGCCATGCCCATATAGAAGCGCGCCATGACGTTATTGCCGTCGAGCGTGAGCGCGCGTTCGAAGGCGGCTTTGGCGTCGGCGGTGACGACGCCATTGGCGGCGGCGACCTGCGCCTCGCCCAAGTCGGCCTCGCGGCCCGCGCTGCTGCCGTTCAGTCTGATGGTGTTGCGCCAGGCGCGGACGGCGTCATCGTAACGGCCGAGCCGCCTATAAATAGGTGCAAGCACTTCCCAGCCGCGGCCGTCGTCGGGGTCTTTCTGGATATGATCTTCGACCTGCGCGATCATGTTTTCGATCGAGCGGTTTCCGTTCGGCGCTCGCATGCGTGCTGCCAGCGGTTCGGCCGGCAATTGCGGTGAACCGAGCGAGAGATAGAGCGACAAGGCGCCGATCGGAATCAAAACGAGCGCGGCGGCGGCCGTGGCGCGGCGTCGCCGAAGCGATGACGTGTCCGACGCGGGTTCTTCAGATTCCGCGGCGCCGGCGGCGGCAATCAGCCGGCGCGAAACCTCGACGCGCGCCGCGTCAGCTTCCGCTTCGCCGATAAGCCCGGCGGCGCGGTCGCGAGCGACTTCGTCCAACTGGTCGCGGTAGACCGCGACATCGCTGCCGCGGCGCAACGGCGTGCGCCGGCTCAAAGGCCACAACACGGCGAAGATCGCCGCCGCTGTCATCAATGCAAATACCAGCCAAAGCGTCATGCCCGCACTCTACCCTTAATCGAGGGCAAAATGAGCCAGCCATGAAAATGAAATCAGGCCGCGCGGATTTGCGGGCGCAGCT
The DNA here is from genome assembly GCA_963703875.1 of uncultured Alphaproteobacteria bacterium. Classification (GTDB taxonomy): domain Bacteria; phylum Pseudomonadota; class Alphaproteobacteria; order Rhizobiales; family Xanthobacteraceae; genus Pseudolabrys. Next base: position 547,923 of record CAVPFZ010000006.1, on the reverse strand, counting down.
TTTGCAGCAGCGCCGGAACTTCCTTCGCCGGCCGAGGTTCGCTGAACAGGAAGCCCTGCACCTGGGTGCAGCCCTCGTCGCGCAGGATCGCCAGCTGTTCCTTGGTCTCGACGCCTTCGGCTGTGGTGATCATGCCCAAGCTGTGACCGAGCCGCGAGACGGCGCGGATAATGGCGACGCAGTCATTCTCCTTGCCGAGCTCGCGGATGAAGGAGCGGTCGATCTTGATCTTGTCGAACGGGAAGCTGCGCAAATAACTCAGCGAAGAGTAGCCCGTGCCGAAATCGTCCATGGAGATGCGCACGCCGAGCGCGCGAATCTGGTGCAGCACGTCGAGCACCGCCTTGTCATCCTGCAGCAGCACGGTCTCGGTGATTTCCAGCTCCAGGCGCGAAGCCGGCAGGCCCGAGGCGCCCAGCGCACCGACCACGGAAAGCGCGAGCGCCGGGCTCCTGAATTGCGCGGCTGACAGATTGACCGCGACCGTGAGCTTACCGGGCCAGGTCATGGCGTCGCGGCAAGCCTGCTTGAGGACCCAGTCGCCGATCGGCACGATCAGGCCGATTTCCTCCGCCACCGAAATAAAATCGTCCGGCCCGATCAAGCCGCGCTCGGGATGGTGCCAGCGCACCAGAGCCTCGAAGCCGCTGACCTTGTCACTCTTGAGATCGATCAGCGGCTGGTAATAGAGCTCGAATTCGCCGGCCAACAGCGCCTTGCGTAGATCGAGCTCGAGGCTGCGGCGCGCCTGCATCTGCGCGTCCATTTCCGGCTGGAAGAAGTGATAGGTGCCCCGGCCCTCGCTCTTGGCGCGGTAAAGCGCCATGTCGGCGTTACGCAAGAGCTGGTCGGGCTCGGTGCCGTCGGTGGGCGCGATGGCGATGCCGACGCTGGTGCCGATCATCACCTGATGGCCGTGCACGTCGAAGGCCTCCGAGATCGAGTCGATGATGCGGGCCGCGAGTTCGGTCGCATCGGTCGGCCGGCCACCGATCTGGATGACGGCGAACTCATCGCCGCCAAGGCGCGCGACTGTATCGGCGCCGCGCACCGCCAGCTGCAGCCGCTTGGTTACGGCGCACAACAGCGCGTCGCCGACCGGATGACCGAGCGTATCGTTGACGTTCTTGAAGCGGTCGAGATCGATGAACAGGACCGCCAGTTTTTCCCCGCGCACCAGCGACTGCTCCATCTGCTCGCGGAACAGCAGCCGGTTCGGCAGATTGGTGAGCGCGTCATGGCGCGCCATGTGCATGATTTTGGTTTCGGCCTGACGTCGTTCGGTGACGTCCTCGTAAGTCGCCACCCAGCCGCCGTCGGAGGTGGTGTTGTAGGCGCAGGCCACCACGCGGCCGTCGCGAAGCTCGTAGAAGTGCGTGCCGTTGGAGGAACGGCGCATGAAGTCGGCGAGCTCGACAAGCAGTTCGTCGACGGTTTTGCCGGCGTGATTTTGCCGGGCTACGCTCAATTCCAGGATTTCCCGGAACGAGACGCCGGGTTGAATCTTGTCGCGCGCCAGGCCGAAGATATCGAAGAAACGCCGGTTGACTACTTCGAGCCGGTTCTGCGCGTCGAACAGGCACAGACCTTGCGACATGTTGTCGAGCGCGGCATCGAGCCGCCAATTGGTCTGGCGTAGATTGGCTTCCTGCTTCTTCGACAGGCTGATGTCGCTGCACACGACGATGAAACCGCGGTCGCGTGTCGCGCTGTGGCTGATGCGCAGCCAGCGCCCGTCCGCCAGCAGCACTTCGCCGGTCGCCTGCCCGCCATCGCGCCGCAGCAGCACGCGGTCGGCATTGACCGAATCGCCGAACACCGACTGCAATTCGGCCAGCGGCGTGCCAGGCTTCAACAGATTTGGTGAAACGCCGAGGAAGTCGGCGGCCTGCGCGTTGGCGAGCGCGATGCAATTGTCAGCGTCCACGACCACGACGCCTTCCTGCGAGCTTTCGAGCGCGTCGGCGAGACGGGCTTGCGCGGTGCGGCGTTGCGCGACCTCGCGGGCCATCATGGCCTTGATGTTGTCGCGCATCAGTCCCATGGAGGCGAGCAGGTCGCCGAGTTCGTCGGCGCTGCCTTGTGGTATGACGACGTCGAGTTTACCGCTGGCGATGCGCTCGGCGACGGTGGATGCCGCCGCGACCGGCCGCACGATGCGCCGCGCCAACGTCCAGGCCACGAGCCCCGAGAGCACCAGCGCCAGCGCGGTGCCGGCGATGTTGAGGTTGAGATCGCGCGCCACCGTCGCGCGCGCAGTCTGGCGATAGATGAATCCGTCGCCGGCGGTGTAATTGATCAAGAGATCGATCTGTTCGTCGACCTTTGCGGCATATTGGTCGAGCGTTTCCCAGTCGGTATCGAGCTTGGTGCGATCGAGCAGCCGCTCGCGCATGCTGGTCCAGGCGTTCACCGCGTTCTGCACACTGGAGGCCGCCTTCCGGGCGCGCACCGACTGCGAGCGCTGCACCGCGATCTTCAGATCCTCCGACAGCGTCTTGGTGAGCGTGCTGATGTCCTCTGCGAGCCGATTGCGCGTGGCCGGGTCGTTGGCGATCCATTGCCGCGCAAATGCCGCCCGCATGGCGGCGAAGTCGGTCGCCGCCGCGCGCGCGTAATTGATTGACATCAGCGACTCGTCGAACGTCTTGTCGACCAGAATTCCGGCGTCCTTGATGCCGTAGGTAGCGTAGGCGCCGAGCGCCGCCGTGATCATGCTCATGATCAGGAAGGCGACCAGGATGCGGCCGCGGATGGTCATGCCGAACGCCGCGGCGCGCGACACGCCGCGCCGCCACTGCGAGGTTGCCTCGGCCGAATATGACGCAAATCTGTTACGGGACATAGGCACGCCTGGTTATCGAACGTGTCAGGCGTACACTGGCGCGCGTTAAAACCGGCTGTGCCGGTGACTTCAATCCTTCGCTGTTCGTTAACGCCACCTTAACCGCACATCTTCACGCTGGCTCCAGGCCAAGCGGGCAACCGCCGCGCGCAGGCGGTGGCCGCTTTAGACGATCGAGGCGAGGGATCGGGCATGCTGAATCATACTTTAAAATGGAAGGTTCCGGCCGCCGTGCTCGTGGCTTGCGTGCTGCTGATCGGATTCTGGACTATGGCGGGCTTTGCCGCCGCGCAATACATGGTTTCGCAAAAAGGCCGCGAATTCGCCCCGGGCAATCTCAATATCAAGCGCGGCGAGACGGTGGTGATCGTTAACGATGACGGCGACTTGCGGCATCACGCCTATGTCGACTCGGAAAAATTCAGCTTCGATTCCGGCGACCAGGAGCCGGGCAGCAAGACCCCCATCACGTTCACGCTCGCAGGCACCTTCGACGTGCTGTGCGCCATTCATCCAAAGATGAAGCTGGTCGTGCACGTCCAATAGCGCGGCAGGCGGCCCGCCTCAGGTCAGCGACGTGCCGAACAGCAGCATGTGCGAAACGTAATACAACGTTAGAAACGCACAGAGCGCGGAGCCGTAGGCGACCGGCGCGAGATACGGGTAACGCACCAGCACCGGCTTGCCGCCATTGTCGGCCATGATGGCCAGCAGCACCACGACGATGAGCGTGTGACCGATCAAGTCGACCTTGCCGAATTCGAATACGGCGCTGATGAACATCGCCGCCAGCATGGTTGCGGCAACGCGACGCACCAGCGGTGTCCACATCAGCGCGAAGGCAAGAGCGAATTCAACGGCTCCAGCCGCGCGCATGAAGAATTCCGGATCGAATCCCATCGACATTTTGGGATGCGTGGCGAACAGCGGGAACGACCACTCCGGATAGGCCCATTTCTCGATCGAGGCCCACATCAAGGTGACGCCGGCGGTCCAGCGCACGATGTCGATCGCGCGGATGCCGAAGAAATCGCGCTGCAATCCGGTCAGAGCGAGGAAGATACCCACGCCGAGGAAGACTGGATAATCCGCGAGGTGGAAACTGCCGTATTCCCAATCGGCGATGGTGAATAGCGTGACGATGCCGAGTGCCGACAATGGCATGGTCCGGCGCGACAGCATGCCGGCCGCGATGCCGAGTTGAATGGCGCCAACCAGCGTCGAATTTGTTTTCAATTCCGGCGTCAAGAGAATGCCGCCGACGCCCCAGACCGCGACAAAAAAGAACGCGGTGCCGGCGCGGAACATCATTTCCGTGTTGTCGCGCACATAGGCGGTCGCCCGGTCGATGGCGCGTATCATGGCGGTGCCCACCGGCGTGCCTTCGACCAGGCAACCGGCCATCAGGCTGAGCACCGAGAGCCCGACCAGTAGCTCGAAATCCGGGCAAAGTACGTTTTCCAGGCCGCGCGGCTGCCCGGCGACGTTATAGGCGCAGAACCATTTCACATGCGCACTCGCAACACCGGCGAACGCGACGTTAACCATGAGAGCGAGCGGAACAGCACCCGCGCGCGGCAGCCAACCGGGCAGCCGGATCATACAGAACCCTCCAAAAAGCCTATTAAGGCACCAGTTTCGCCGCTGCGTGCAGCTCCCTGGTATCCTTAGTGTTTTACCACAATTTTTAGCGTTTAGGTAACGCTTCGGAGGTTAAATTAATTCTTGGTTAACCTTTGAAATCGATGGCGTCGCGCAGAATGCGCGAAACAGCGTGTTGGTAAGCATTTCCGTCTATCAGGGGCGCCGGATCGACGAAGAGAATTCCGCAGGAGATCGTCATGACCGGCGCCTTGAGCTTGCTGAGCGTTATCGCCGGCGCGGCCTTCGCGTATTTCGCGGAACGTTTCCCCGTCCATGTCGAAGCGCTTGAGACGGGCGCCGGCGTGTTGCTGATTGGCGGGCTGGCCTTGCTCGGCTCCGCGTTGCCGGCGATCCTCTAGCGATTCAAAACAGGGTTGGACGGGTCGCGCGTTTCTCGCGCGCGCGGTTGCGTGTCTAGCGCGGCAGCGCCGACACCGAAACCGGTTGCGGCGTGCCGCTGAGCGTTTGCAGGAAAGCGATCAGGTCGGCTTTCTCTTGCCGGCTCAGATCGAGCGGTCGGATATGCTCGGCGCGGCTGGGCCGCGCGATGCCGCCGCGATTGTACAGATCGAGCACCGCCGCGAGCGTGGGGATCGAGCCGTCGTGCATATAGGGCGCGCGGCGCGCGACGTCGCGTAAGGTTGGGGTTTTGAAGGCGTGGCGCAGCTTCACCGACGTCGGAAACAGGCGGCCGCGTCCGATGTCGTCATTCTTGGCGCTGCCGATATCGTGAAACGACGAGTCGGTGAAACCCCAGCCGGTGTGGCAGGAGGCGCATTGCGCCTTGCCGTTGAACAGGTCAAAACCGCGCTTGGCAGCGGCATTGATCGCGGTTGCGTCGCCTTTGATCCAGCGGTCGAACGGAGCCTCGCCCGATACGATCGTGCGTTCATATGTCGCCAGCGCCAATTCGATTTTCTTCCTGGTAATTGCGCCTGGACCGAACGCCTGGTCGAAGGCGTCGCGATAGCCGGGGATCGCCGATAGCCGCTCGACCAGTACTTTTTCCGGCAGGTTCATATTGTCGGCCGCGATGATCGGTCCAAAAGCCACCGACTCGAGGTCGCGGAAATGGCCGTCCCAGCCGAGCTTGGGCACCCACGCCACGTTGAACAAAGTCGGCGAGCGCAGCGGCAGGCGAGCCTGTTTTTCCCCGATCGCCCGGGCCTGACCATCGCCCCAGGAGAGCGCGGGGTTATGGCAGCTCGAGCAAGAGCGAACCTGCGAGCCCGATAGAATGGGATCGAAGAACAACATGCGGCCGAGCTTGGATTTGGACTCGGAATATGGATTGCTTTGCGGGAAGGGAATCTCCGTCGGGCGGCGGTACGACTTCGAGCAAGGCCGCTCGGCTGGGCGCACTGCTGTCGGAAACGGATATGCCCGCTCCGAGCAACAGAATCATGGCGCCGACAGCGCCGCTGGCCTTCCAATTCATCATGGCCTCGGGCCCTCGTGGGGCCACCTTCGGCCATTGCCGTTGATGCTTAGTTAACGAAGGATTGACACGCTATGCGTGTAAATTACGCGCCGCTTCGATCATGTTTTTCATGGCAACAGCGGCGGTTAGCCGCTCGGAACCGATACCGTAAGTCGTCAGCAGCGCCTGTAGGTTAGCCGTTACCGCGTCGCGCGGGTTGCCGCGCGGCCAAGTTGCCAGCCGCGCGGCGGCCCAGCGCTCAAGCACGGCTTGTTCGACGCGCTCTGATTCCAGCTCGGCGGCTTTTACGCGCGTCCGCAATTCCGCCGCCGCCCTCGCGGTGTCCGCATCGCGCAATTCAATCGTCTTGAGGCGGCGGCGCGCGGCGCGCAGCGTGCCGACGACGTCTTGATGCCATGGGCCGACTTCCTGCCGGGCCGCCGCGATCTCGTCCGGCGTCAAGGCAATACCGTGTACCGCGCCTAGGAACGCGCAAAACAAAACAAGATTGACGTCGATTCCGAATTGATCCTGCAACCCGAGGCATTCGCCCTCGACGCCGCCCGCGCCATACACCGCGACGGAAAAATTCCAGAACGGCGAGTCCATCAAGCCAATCCCCTCACGCTTTGTCCGAGGGCCAGCGCTTCACCAGACCGGCGTCGATGTCGAACAGATCCAGGCAGCGGCCGACGGTTTGGCTGACGATGTCGTCGATGGTTTTCGGCCGGTGATAGAACGCCGGAACCGGCGGCATGATGATGGTGCCGTTCTCGGTGGCGGCCAGCATGCTGCGCAGATGACCGGCGTGCAGCGGCGTTTCGCGCACCACCAGCACCAGCCGCCGCCGCTCCTTCAGGATAACGTCCGCGGCGCGGCTGATCAGGCTGTCGGTGGTGCCGTAGGCGATGTCGGAAACGGTGCGGATCGAGCAGGGCACGATCACCATGCCGCGTGTCTTGAACGAGCCGCTGGAGATCGCCGCGCCGACATCGCTGTTGGAATAGGTGGTGCCGGCAAACGCCCGCACATCATCAACGCTCAGGTCCATCTCCTCCTTGAGCGTGATGGCGGCCGATTTCGAAATGACGAGATGGGTTGTGATGCTATTTTTCTTCAAGGCCTGCAATAGCCGCACGCCATAGATCGCGCCGGACGCGCCGCTTATTCCAACGATGAGTGGAAGGGACATGCGTTCAGACCCCGGTCGTGGCACGTGAAGGGCGCAAGACTATCGCCGGCCGCGAGGTGCGGCAATGCAATACTATTTCGCCTTGGCGTCCTGGATCGCTTGCCAGATGCGAAAAGGCGTCGCGGGCATTTCAAGATTGAGAATTCCATAGGGCTTGAGCGCATCGGCGAGCGCGCTCACGATCGCGGCCGGCGCGCCCGTGGTGCCGCCTTCGCCGCCGGCCTTGATGCCGAGCGGATTGGTCGGCGACAGCACCTCGACGATCTCGGTGGTGAACGACGGCAGCAGGTGCGCGCGCGGCACGCCGTAATCCATCAGCGAGCCGGTGAGCGGCTGGCCGGAACCGGCCTCGACCACGAACTGCTCCCACAGCGCCTGGCCGATGCCTTGCACGATGGCGCCATGAGTTTGGCCATCGACGATCAGCGGATTGATGCAGCGGCCGACGTCGTCGACGCAGGCGTAGCGGGTGAGGGCGAGATTGCCGGTACCGGGATCGACCTCGATTTCGCAGACCGCGCAGCCGTTCGGGAAAACAGGATCGTGCATCTCATTGTCGGTGACGACGGCGAGACCCTTGGCGAGATCGTCGGGAAGCTTTTGCCGCGTCATCTCTTGCGCCAATTCGAGAAAATCGAAGCTGCGGTTGGTTTGGCGCGCGGCAAAACGGCCGTCATTGAACTCGATATGGTCGGCCGTGGTGCCGAGGATGTGCGCGGCGATGCGTTTGCCGTTGGCAATGAGCGTGCTCGCGGCCATCGAGAACACCGTTGCCGCGTGGCGCATGGAGCGGCCGGAATGCGTGCCACCACCCGCTTTCACCACGTCGGTATCGCCCATGATGATGTTGATCATGGATGGAGGGACCTGAAGAAGGTCAGAGACGACCTGCGCGAAGCTGGTTTCGTGGCCCTGGCCGGCCGGCTGGGTGCCGATAATGACGTCGACACCCGTCGGCTTGATGGTGATGCGGGCCTGCTCCTTGGGCGCGCCGATCGAGGACTCGACGTAGTTGGCAAGGCCAAGGCCGAGCAGCCGCCCGCGCTTTTTGGCCTCGCGCCGGCGCGCCGCAAAGCCGTCCCAATCGGCGATGCGCATGGCGAGGTCCATGTTGTCCTCGTAGGTGCCGCTGTCATAGGTCATGCCGACGGCATTGCGGTAGGGCATGGCTTTCGGCTTCACCAGATTGCGGCGGCGCAGGCTGACGCGGTCGATGTTGAGCTTGGTGGCGGCGATGTCGATCAATCGCTCGATCGCGAAAGTGACTTCCGGGCGGCCGGAGCTGCGATAGGCCTGGGTCGGGATGGTGTTGGTGAACACCGAGACCGCGCGCAGCGCGGCGGCTGGAATGGCGTAGTTGCCGGTGATCAGTCCGGCGCCCTTGCTGAGCGGGGACAGCGACACGCAGCGCGCCCCGGCATTGCTGATATTGGTGGCGCGCAGCGCCAGAAAACGGCCCTTGGCATCGAGCGCGAGTTCCAGTTTCGTCACCAGGTCGCGGCCCTGGTAATCGCTGATAAAACACTCCGAACGCGACGCGGCGAACTTGACCGCGCGGTTGAGCTTGCGCGCGGCCCACAGCGCCAGCCCGTATTCCGGATAGACGCGGTTGCGGGTGCCAAAATTGCCGCCGACGTCGAACGACAGGACGCGCAAAGTCTCGGGCTCGATATTGAGCACGGCGGCGAGTTCGCGTTTCTGGCGTACCGCGCCGCCGCTGCCGGCGTGCAGGATATAGCGGCCGGCCGCCGCGTCGTAATTGGCGACACAGGCGCGCGGCTCCAGCGGCACTCCTGTGACGCGGCCGATGGCAAAATCCATCGTGATCCGATGCGCGGCTTGCGCGAAAGCGCGCTCGGTGCCGGCGGCATCGCCGAACTTTGTATCGACCAGAATATTGCCGGGCACTTCGTCCCACACTGTCGGGGCGCCGGGCTGCATGGCGTCTTCGGAATGCAGCACGAACGGCAATTCGTCGTAGATGACATCGACGGCTTCAGCGGCATCGAGCGCCTGCGCTTTCGTTTCCGCCACCACCATCGCGATAGCTTCGCCCACATGCCGCGCCTTGTCGGTGGGCAACAGAAAATGTGGACCGATGAAGATATCGCCACCGCCGGGCGCCGCCAGCTTCATGTCGTCGCGCGTCTTGGGCACCGGGTCGTGCCCGATCGCGCCAAGGCCGTCGGCCGCGCAATCGGCGCCGATGAAAACGCCGAGCACGCCCGGCAGCGCCAGCGCGCGCGACTTATCGAGCGAGACGAGGCGCGCATGCGGATGCGGCGAGCGCACCATCGCGGCATGGACCTGATTGGGAAAACTGAAATCGTCGGTGAAGCGGCCTTGCCCGGTGACCAGACGCGCGTCTTCATGGCGCGGCATGGGCTGCCCGATATAACGGAAGCCGGCTTCCGGTTTATTCATCTGGCACGGACCACATCACGCGGGCGCATCTAGCGCCCGGAAAAATCAGGTATGCGGCGCTCGGCGGTCGCCTTGACGCCTTCCTTGAAGTCGTCGGTCTTGCGCAGCCGCGTTTGTTCCTTGAGTTCGTGCTCGGTGGCGGCGCGCACGCGGTCGGCGAGATCGCCGCGCATGGTGGCGCGCGTCGAGATCAGGCCGAGCGGCGAATTCTCCGCGATCTCGGCCGCGAGTTTGATCGCCGCCGCGCGCACCTGATCCTGCGGCACCAACACTTCGGCGAGCCCCATGGCGTAGGCTTCCTCGCCGGTGACGCGGCGGCTGGTGTAGAACATCATCGCCGCCTTGGTGGCGCCGATCACCAGCGGCAGCGTCACGGTCAGCCCGAAGCCGGGATGAAAGCCGAGCCGGGTGAAGTTGGCGGCAAAGCGCGCCTCCGGGCAGGCGACGCGGAAGTCCGCAACCATGGCAAGCCCGAGCCCGCCGCCGACCGCCGCGCCGTGCACGGCCGCGATGATCGGCTTCTTGGTGCGGAACAGCCGGTTGCCTTCGAGATAGAGATGCTGGACCGCCTTGTCGCGGTTGAGCTCGCCCTCGTGCTGGCCGTCTTTGCCAAGCATGCTGCCGTCGCCGAAATTGGCCCCCGCGCAGAACGCCTTGCCCTGCGCGGCGAGCACCACCGCACGGCAGCCGGCGTCCTCATCGAGCGCTTCGAGCGCGCCGGCGATTTCCTGGATCAGCGCAATGTCGAAGAAATTATTCGGTGGCCGCCTTATTTCGATCAGCGCCACATGGCCATGGGTCTCAACACCGATATCTTTGTACGGACTCATGGTATTTCCCTTTATTCGGCGGCGCGAGGCTGTGCCTGCCGCGGCGGTTGCTTGACGATCAAGGCATCCACGACCGAAACGGTCTGTCCCTTGGCATGCACGATCACCGGATTGAGGTCGATCTCCGCGATCTCGTCGGCATGGTCGGCGGCGAAATGCGACAGCCGCACCATCAGTTCGATCAGCGCCTCGGTGTCGGCTTTCGGTGCGCCGCGATGCGCTCCGAGAATCGCTGCACCTTTGAGACGGCCGAGCAGGGCCGCCGCCGCGGCGCGGTCGAGCGGCACCGGGGCGAGGGCAATATCGCCGAGCGCTTCGACCAACACGCCGCCGAGGCCGACCATCAGCAGCGGTCCCCAGGTCGCGTCGCGGCTGATGCCCAAGATGACCTCGCGGCCCGATGCCGCCATCGGCTGCACCAGCACGCCGTCGATGCGCGCTTGTGGGACGTGTTTTTTTGCGGCGGCGAGCACGCGGTCATAGGCCGCGCGCGCGGTCTCGCTGGAAATATTGAGCGCAACCGCGCCGGCTTCGGTCTTGTGCGGGATATCGGCCGATTGCACTTTAAGCGCGACCGGCCGCGCGATCTTCTTCGCCATAGTCTCCGCTTCATCCGCAGATTGGACGAGCGTGCCGGCGTCCGTGCCGATGCCGTAGGCGGCGAGCAGCGGCCGCGCCTGCCATTCGCTCAACACCGCGTCGGACGCGGCCAACGCCGCATGTACTTTGTCGCGCGCCGACGCCGCGATCGTCACGCCCGCAACCGGACGCAGCCGACGTTCGCGCAAGGCCCGGTAGTCGGCCATCGCCCGCATCGTGCGGGCGCAGCCGAGCGCGCCGGTGAACAGCGGATAGCCGCCTTCGTTCAGGATTTCGACGCTGCGGTCGGACGGCAGCGTGTAGGTCCACATGAACACCGGCTTGTTCGATTCCTGTCCGAGCTTCTGGAGTTTCGGCAGATCGTTCTCCAGGAACGCCGAGCGGCGCGCCGTTACCACCACGATGACGCCGTCGATCAACGGCGACAGACCGATGAGCCGCGCGAATTCGGCGTAGCCGGCTTTGTGCACGCCTTGCGCGGTGGTATCGACCGGGTTCTGCGAGGTGCCGTAAGACGGCAAATGCACGTCGATGGCCTGGCGTGTCGCGTCGTCGAGCACCGGTACCTCGAGTCCGGCGGCGGCGCAGGCGTCCGCCATCCACACCCCGGCGCCGCCCGAAGATGTGCAGATGCCGACGCGTTTGCCTGCCGGCAGTTTGTGGCCGCAGGCGAGGAAGCCGGCCGCCATGTCGATCATTTCGTCGAAGTCGCGGCCTTCGATCAGCCCATAATGTTCGAAAATCGCGCGATAGACGGCCTGCGAGCCGGCAAGCGCCGCGGTGTGCGACATGACGGCGCGGCGTCCCGGTTCGGTCTGGCCGATCTTGCCCACGATCAGCGGCTTGCCGGCCTTGAGCGCTTTTTCGGCGACGCGTTTGAATTTTTCCGGCGATTTGACGTCCTCGAGCAGCAGCAGGAAGACATCTGTACCGCCTTCGTCGAGCATGTAATCGACGAAGTCGGCGACATCGAGCGCGGCTTCGTTACCGGTGGTGACGATATGCCGGAACGAAAGATTGCGCGGCCGGGCGCGGTCGAAGAAGGCAAACCCCAGCCCGCCGCTTTGCGAGATCACCGAGACCTGGCCCTTTCCCAGCGCGCGCTTGGGGCGGATGGCGCCGGCGTTCTTGTCCATGGCCGGACTGAAAGTCGGGCAGAGTGCTGCTTCGATATTGGCGAAGCCCTCGGTGTTCGGTCCGCTGACCGCCATGTCATAGCGCCGCGCGGTCGCGGCGATCTCGGTCTGCATGCGGCTGCCCGCTTCGCCCGGCTCTTCGGCGAAGCCGGAAGAGAGGATAACGGCGGCCTTGATGCCGGCACGGCCGCAGCGTTCGAGCTCGGCCGGAATATATTGCGCGGGAACGATGAGGATCGCGAGATCGGCGGGTTCCGGCAGGTCGGCAACCGAGGCGTAGGCCTTAAGGCCCTGCACCTCCGGGGCGCTGCGGCTGACCGGATAGGCTTTGCCCGCGTATGGATGGCTCAGGATGATTTCCAGGATACGGCCGCGCAGCCCGCTGGTATCGGACGAGGCGCCGACCACGGCGACCGTTTTCGGCCAGAGCAGTTTTCCGATGTCAGGCACGCCGCCCCCCGTTCACCGCAAACCAAGCCCGCGCGCGATGATGCCGCGCAGGATCTCGGTGGTGCCGCCCTGGATGGTGAGTTTGGGCGCGACCTTCAAGGCGAAGTCGAGTTGCTCGTCGAGCGTGACGCGGTTGCCGGCGTCCCCTTCGAGGAACGCGCTGAGCTCGCGCACGCGTTCGGGCAGCCTCTGTTCCCAGATGGTGCCGAGATCCTTGACAATCGAGGATTCGACTATCGGCTCCTTGCCGGCCTGCAACATGCCGGCGACCGACACCGACATCCTTCGCAAGGTGTGCAGTTGCGCCACCAACCGGCCGAGGCCCTCGGCGCTGCGCCGGTCAGGATCGGGACCGAGCGCGCGCACCAGTTCGCCCAGCACGTAATACGTTTCCAGAAAACGCTCGGGTCCGCTGCGCTCGTAAGCGAGTTCGCCGGTCGCCTGTTTCCAGGCGCCATCGATCTCGCCCAGCGCGTGATCGTCCGGCACCAGGGCGTTGTCGAACACGACTTCATTGAAGTCGTGCTGACCGGTCATCTGAATGATCGGATTGACCGTGATGCCGGGCGTTTTCATGTCGACCAGAAATTGCGTGAGGCCGTGACGGCGGTTTTCCTTGGTCAGCGGCGAGGTGCGGAACAGCGCCAGCATGTAATCGGCGATATGCGCGTTGCTGGTCCAGATTTTACTGCCGTTGATGCGCCAGCCTTCGTTGGTCTTGGTCGCCTTGGTCTTGGCGGCAAACAAATCCGAGCCGGAGCCCGGCTCGCTCATGCCGATGACGAAGCACAGTTCGCCACGGCAGATGCGCGGCAGGATGTCCTGCTTGATGTGCTCGGGCGCGTATTTGAGCAAAATAGGCCCGCTCTGGCGATCTGCCACGAAGTGCAGGCGCACCGGCGCGTTGGCGACACGGAATTCTTCCGTCACCACGTGACGCTCGAGAAAACTTCGTTCATGCCCGCCGTATTTTTTCGGCCAGGTCATGCCGATCCAGCCCTTGGCGCCGACGCGCCGGCTGAAGGCGCGATTGTGGCTGTCGCCATGGCCGGGCCGGTCCGGCACGAAAGTCCCGGCGGCGACTTCCTCGGCCAGGAAGGCGCGCACTTCGGCGCGCAGCCGGTCGCATTCGGGCGGCAGCCGGATTTGATCGAAGCTGAGAGCTTTGTTCATCGTTTCGATCCTACCGCGCCGCCAGCATGGGCCAGAATTGATTGGCGCCGCGCTGCGCGACCATGTTGCCGAGCGCCGCCGCCCAATAGCTTTCGCTGCCGAAATCGTCGCGCCACGCCAGCAGACGCAGCGTGAAGCGATGCAGAATGTGCTCGTTGGTGAAGCCGATCGCGCCGTGCACCTGGTGGGCGATGGCGGAACCTTCGGCGGCGGCTTCGCCGGTGCGGATTTTCGCGGACGCGGCTTCAAGCAGCACCGTGTCGTCGAACGCCTCGCTCTGCGCGATGGTGTCGGCGGCGGAACCGGCGGCGGCGAGCGCGGCGGCGGTTTCCCCGGCCAGGCGCGCGAGGTTTTGTTGCACGGCCTGGAATTTGCCGATTTTGCGCTCGAATGCCACGCGTTCGTTGGCGTAGGCGACGCTGAGCGACAGAATGGCTTCCATCGCGCCCGCCGCCTGCGCGCTGCGCACCGCCGCGCCCATCAGCATCAGCGCCGACGCATCGAACGGCGCCGGTGCGCTGCTGAGCGGCTTCACGCCGTCGAACGTCACGCTGTCGGAGCCATCGCCGGCGAGGTTCTTTGCTTCGCTCACGCGGCAGTCGCCGGTCTTGACCAAAGCAACGCTTGCGCCCTTTTCGCCGGCCGCGATGACCGCGACGTGCGCACAATCTTTGGCGAAGGCAACGCCGCTGGCTTTGCCGCTCAAGCTGCCGTCTTTATTCAATGTAATCCTGTCGCGCGGACGGGCCGGGGCGACCGTCATCGCGCCGGCCGGCGATGCGATGCCGGCGCGTGCCAGCAGCCATCCGGCCAGCAGCGTTTCGGCGAGCGGCACCGGCAAGGCGCAGCGGCCGGCCGCGCCCAAAATCGCGAAGCCATCGGCGAGGCTGCCGCCGGCGCCGCCTTGTTTCTCCGGCACCCAGGCGAGCGTCAACCCCGCATCGGACAACGCGCGCCATAGCGGCGCCTGCCATTTCGTATCGCGGGCGCGGTTGATCGTCTGAGGATCGGCAAGGTCGGCAAATATCCGCGCCGCCGTTTCGGCGACGATATTGTCGCTCTCGCTCACGATTACCGCTCCGGCCTTGGCTTGATAACGGACACCATTTCGGGGCCATGGTGCGGTCCAGCCGGAGCCTTGGCAAGCGGCAGCAATCTCGTGCCGGGACGAGGGACTTTTGTCGTGTTGATCGGGGCTACCATACCGGGTAGCGTCGGCGTCATAAAAAGCAAGAAACAGGCTGCCGGCCAGTAATGGTAGCGGCAGCCGCGCATTCCCGGGGAGGATCAAATGGGAACAAAATACGCCGCATTGGCGACCGCGCTTCTCGCCGCTCTGACAATCTCAAGCGCGCAGGCGGCCGAACCCAAGCATGGCGGTATCCTGCACATCTATCATCGCGAAACGCCGCCGAGCCTGTCGATCCATGAGGAGGCGACCTTCTCGGTCAACGTGCCGGCGATGCCCATTTTCAACAATCTGGTGCTCTACGATCAGCACAAGCCGCAAAACAGCCTGGGCACCATCAGGCCGGAGCTGGCCGACAGCTGGGCCTGGAGCAAGGATAATCTGTCGCTCACCTTCAAGCTGCATCAGGGCGTGAAGTGGCACGACGGCCAGCCGTTCACGGCCAAGGACGTGAAGTGCACTTTCGATCTGCTGCAGGGCAAGGGCACGGACAAGTTCCGCAAGAATCCGCGCAAGGATCTGTACAACAATATTTCCGACGTCACCACCAACGGCGACTTCGAGGTGACGCTGCATCTCAAGCGGCCGCAGCCCTCGATCCTGGCGATGCTCGCCTCCGGTTATACGCCGATCTATTCCTGCCACGTGCCGGCGGCGCAAATGCGCACGCATCCGATCGGCACGGGGCCGTTCAAGTTCGCCGAGTTCAAGCAGAACGAGTTGATCAAGCTGGTGAAAAACCCGGACTACTGGAAAAAGGGCCTGCCTTATCTCGATGGCATCGAATTCAGCATCATCAGGAACCGCGCGACCGCGGTGCTCGCCTTCGTCGCCGGCAAGGTCGACATGACTTTCCCGACCGAGATGACGGCGACGCTGGAGAAGGACATCAAGTCACAGGACCCGACGGCGGTCTGCGAGATCGCGCCGATCAACGTCAGCACCAATCTCATCATCAACCGCGAGAACCCGCCGTTCAACAATCTCGAACTGCGCAAGGCGATGGCGCTGGCGCTCGACCGCAAGGCCTTCATCGACATCATCTTGCAGGGGCATGGCGACCAGGGCGGCACCCTGCTGCCGCCGCCGGAAGGCGTCTGGGGTCTGCCGCCCGACATGCTCAAGACCATCCCGGGTTACGGCGACGTGAAGAAAGACCGCGAACAGGCGCGCGCCATCATGATCAAGCTCGGCTATTCCGCCGACAAGCCGCTCAAGATCAAGGTGTCGACGCGCAATCTGGCGACCTATCGCGATCCGGCGGTGGTTCTGATCGACCAGCTCAAGGAAATTTATGTCGACGCCGAGCTCGATCCGGTGGAATCCAGTTCTTGGTTCGCCAAGGTCGCGCGCAACGACTATTCCGTTGGTTTGAATCTCACTGGCAACGGCATCGACGATCCGGACCAGGCGTTCTACGAAAATTACGCCTGCGGCTCGGAGCGCAACTACACCCACTACTGCAACAAGGACATCGAAAAGCTGTTCGACGCGCAATCGGTCGAAACCGACCTCGCCAAGCGCAAGAAGATGGTGTGGGACATCGACAAGAAGCTGCAGGAGGACGTGGCGCGGCCGATCCTGTTCCACGCCCGCACCGGCACCTGCTGGAAGCCGTTCGTCAAGAACATGACGATCATGAACAACAGCGCCTACAACGGCTACCGCTACGACGACGTCTGGCTGGATAAATAGGCGCCAGCATTGAGAGCGCCTAGCCGAGTGGGGTAACCGGGCGCTCTTTTCCCCGCGCACGACGGGAGGCTTAAGTGGGGAGTTACCTGATCAGGCGCTTCTTTTTAATGCTCCTGACGCTGTTCGGAATTTCCGTGCTGATATTCACGATGCTGCGGGTGGTGCCCGGCAACATCGCGGATATCCTGTTCGATTCGGCCGGCATGATCGACGTCGCGGAGAAGGGCAAGCTGGAGAAGGAGCTTGGCCTCGATCGACCGATCGCCGTGCAATACGTGCAGTGGATCGGCGGCCTGGCGCACGGCGATCTCGGCTACTCCTACGTTTCCGAAAAGCCGGCTGCGCAGGAAATCCTGCCGCGCATTCCAATCACCGCCAAGCTCGCCGGGCTGGCGCTGATGTTCGCCATCGTGTTCGGGGTGCCGCTCGGCGTGGTCAGCGCGGTCAGGCAGAACTCCAAGCTCGATTACACCTTGCGCGTGATCAGCCTGAGCGGGCTGTCGATACCGGCGTTCTGGCTCGGCCTGCTCATCCTGATGGCCTGCGTGAAATTCTTCGGCACGATTCCCATTTACACCGATCCGCCCACGGGTTTCTGGAACACGCTTTGGCTGTTCAGCATTCCGGCGGCGGCGGTCGGCTTTCGCTCGTCGGCGCTGGTCATGCGCTTGACGCGTTCCTCGATGCTTGAGGTGCTCCGCCAGGATTACATCCGCACCGCGCGCGCCAAGGGCGCCTCTATTAGAAGCGTCAACTATCACCACGCCTTGCGCAACGCGGTGCTCCCCGTCGTCACCGTGATCGGCATCGAGGCCGCCTTTTTGATGGGCGGGCTGATCGTGACGGAAACGGTGTTCAATATTCCGGGCGTGGCGCGCTTTCTGGTCGAGGCGATCCGCTGGCGCGACTATCCGATCGTGCAGAATCTGGTGATGTTCATCGCCATCGTCGCGGTGTCGATCAACTTCCTGGTCGACCTGCTTTACGCGGTGCTCGATCCGCGCATCAAGTATTCGTAGGAGCGGCGCATGATCCCGAAAAGTGGGAACCGGTTTTCGGATAAGATCATGCGCCAAAAGAAAGAACACTAATGGCGAGCATCGACATCGTCCCGGGTCCGGTGGACATCGTTCATGCCGAAGGCGTGTGGTCGAAGATCCGCTATCACGCCGCCGCGCATCCGCTCGGCCTGGTCGGCGCGATCATCATGCTGGTGTTCGTGTTCGCCGCGGTGTTCGCCGATTTCATCACCGCCTATAGCCCGGTCACCACCAACTCGGCGATTTCACTGCTGCCGCCGGGTCACGGCCACTTCCTCGGCGCCGACGCCATGGGCCGCGACATCTACAGCCGCATCGTCTACGGCGCGCGCATCTCGCTCGCGGTCGGATTAGGCTCGACCTTTCTCGGTTGCTTTTTCGGCATCGTGCTCGGTTTGACCTCGGGTTATCTGGGCGGCTGGGTCGATCTGGTGATCCAGCGCATCGTCGATGTGCTGCAAGCCGTGCCGCTTTTGGTGCTGGCGCTGGTGATGGCGGCGGCGCTCGGCCCCGCCCTCGACAACACCATCGTCGCCATCGCCATCCCGCTCATTCCCTATACCGCGCGCGTCATCCGTTCCAACACGCTGACGCTGCGCGAACAGCCCTTCGTCGAGGCGGCGCGCGCCGTCGGCATGAGCGAATTCCGCATCGCGGTGCGCCACGTGCTGCCCAACACGCTGGCGCCGCTGATCGTGCTCGCGACCGCGCAGCTCGGCGCCGCGATCCTGACCGAGGCGTCGCTGTCGTTTCTGGGTCTCGGCGTGCCCGAGCCGCATCCGTCCTGGGGCCGCATGCTGTCGGAATCGGCGGCCGAATATGTGCGTACCGCGCCCTGGCTTGTGATATTTCCCGGCGTCGCCATCAGCCTCGCGGTGTTTGGCACCAATTTGTTCGGCGACGCGCTGCGCGACATTCTCGATCCGCGGCAGCGCAACTAGCGCATGACGATCGCCGCCACCAGCGAGCGCGCCCCGGCGCCTGCCGATATTTCAAACGCAGAGCCATTGCTGGTGGTCGACGGCCTGCGCACGTATTTCGACTTGCGTCATGGCGTGGTCAAAGCAGTGGACGGCGTCAGCTTCTCGCTCGGCCAGCATGAAACGCTGGCGATCGTCGGCGAATCCGGCTGCGGCAAGAGCATCATGGCGCTTTCCCTGATGAGGCTGGTGCCCGATCCGCCTGGCCGCATTGCCGGTGGTTCCATCAAGCTTGCCGGCGTCGATCTGCTCGGGCTCAGCGCGGAGGCGATGCGCTCCGTGCGCGGCAAGGACATCGCGATGATCTTCCAGGAGCCGATGACCTCGCTCAATCCGGTGCTCACCATCGGCAACCAGATCGCGGAAGTGCTGCTGCTGCACGAGCCGGTGAGCCGACGACAGGCGCGCGCGAAAGCCGTCGACATGCTGCGCCTGACCCGCATCCCGGAGCCGGAGCAGCGCGCCAGGGAATATCCGCATCAACTGTCCGGCGGCATGCGACAGCGCGCGATGATCGCCATGGCGCTGGCCTGCAATCCGAAAGTGCTGATCGCGGATGAGCCGACGACGGCGCTCGACGTCACAATCCAGGCGCAGATCCTCGACATTATTCTCGACCTGCAGCGTAAACTGGGGACCGCCGTCATTCTGATCACCCACGACCTCGGCGTGGTGGCGGAGACCGCGCAACGCGTGATCGTGATGTACGCCGGGCGCAAGGTCGAGGAAGCGCCGGTCGAGGATTTGTTCGCGAACCCGCAACATCCCTATACGCACGGCCTGCTGGCCTCGATCCCGCATCTCGATCTGATGCGCGGCGAGGCGGAAGGCGCATCGGGCCGCTTGCAGGAAATCCCGGGCATGGTGCCGGCTCTGTCCAATCTGCCGGACGGCTGCGTGTTCGCCCCGCGCTGCGCGCATGCCGAGGGTCGCTGCCGCCGCGAATACCCCGCTTATGAAGAGAAGCGGCCGCGGCATTGGGCGGCGTGCTGGCGTTCCGCCGAATTGTTCGGGGGCCGCGATGGCTGAAGCGCGTTCAGCCTACGCTTCCCATCCGGCCGTGCTCGACGTGCGCGACCTGAAAAAACATTTTCCCATCCGCAAAGGGTTGTTGCAGCGCGCCGCCGGCACCGTGTTCGCGGTCGACGGCGTGAGTTTCTCGATCAACGCCGGCGAGACGCTCGGTCTGGTCGGGGAATCCGGCTGCGGCAAGTCCACCGTTGGACGCGCGATATTACGGCTGATCGAGCCGACCGAAGGCTCGATCAAGCTCGATGGGCGCGACATCACGCGCCTGAGCAAGACCGAGCTGCGGCCTTACCGGCGGCAGATGCAGATCATTTTCCAGGATCCGTTCTCCTCGCTCGATCCGCGCATGTCGGCAGGCGACATTGTGGCCGAGCCGATGCGCGTGCACAAAACCGCGCGCGGAGCGGACGTGAAGAAGCGCGTCGCCGAGTTGTTCGAGCGGGTCGGCTTGCGCAAGGCGCAGATGGACGCTTTTCCGCACCAGTTTTCCGGCGGCCAGCGCCAGCGCATCGGCATCGCGCGCGCGCTCGCCCTGCAACCCAAATTGATCATCGGCGACGAACCGGTGTCGGCGCTCGATGTCTCGATCCAGGCGCAGGTGCTCAATCTGATGATGGACCTGCAGCGGGATATGGGGCTCGCTTATCTCTTCATTTCGCACAATCTGGCGGTGGTCGAGCACATCAGCCATCGCATCGCGGTCATGTATCTCGGCCGCATCGTCGAGTATACCGACAAGCACACGTTGTTCACGCGCCCGCAGCACCCCTACACCGAGTTGCTGCTGCTGGCTGTTCCGGTGCCAGATCCCAAGATCAAGCGGCAGAAGCGCGTGCTGCAAGGCGACGTCCCGAGCCCGGTCAACCCGCCGTCGGGCTGTCATTTCCACACCCGCTGTCCCTATGTTGTCGAGCGCTGCCGGGTGGAGACCCCGTTGCTTCGCGAGGTCAAACCGGGCCAGATGGTCGCCTGCCATCTGCGCTAGCGCGATTTTTCTGCTACAAGCGCGCGCAGCCACCCGGAGCCGCGATGCCCCCCCGTCCGTCCAACATCAATCCCAATCCTTTCACCACCCGCCCCGAAATCGAAGGCACCTTCGGCGTCGTTACCTCGACGCACTGGATCGCCACCGCGGTCGGCATGGCCACGCTGGAGAAGGGCGGCAACGCCTTCGACGCGGCGGCCGCCACCGCCTTCACGCTGCAGGTGGTCGAGCCGCATCTCAACGGGCCGGGCGGCGATGTGCCGGTCATCGTGCACGACGTTAGGCGCGGCAAGACCGAAGTGATCTGCGGGCAGGGGCCGGCGCCGGCTGGCGCCACCATCAAGCATTATCGTGACGAACTGGGCCTCGATCTCATCCCCGGCACCGGACTGTTGGCGGCCTGCATCCCCGGCACGTTCGACACCTGGATGACGTTGTTGCGCGACTACGGCACGATGCGTATTGCCGACGTGTTGTCGCCGGCCATCGGCTACGCCAAAAACGGTTATCCGCTGGTCGAGCGCATCAGCGCCACCATCGACACGGTCAAGGACCAGTTTCGCGACCACTGGCCGACATCCGCCGCGCTTTATATGCCGGACGGCAAAGTCCCCGCGCCCGGCACCATCTTTGCCAATGCGAAAATGGCCGGGACCTACGAGCGCATTCTGCGCGAGGCGCAAAGCGGCGGCGGCACGCGCGAGGCGGAGATCGAGCGCGCGCGCAAATCCTGGTCGCAGGGTTTTGTCGCCGAGGCGATCGACAAGTTCTGCCGCACGCAGGAGATCATGGATACGTCGGGCCGGCCGCATCGCGGCGTGCTCAACGGCCATGACATGGCCGGCTGGCAGGCCAGTGTCGAGGCGCCGATTACTTACGATTACGGCCGCTACACGGTGATGAAGCCGGGGCCGTGGACGCAAGGGCTGGTCACCTTGCAGACGCTGGCTCTGCTCAAGGGCTACGACCTCGATGCGTTGAGCCCGGTGAGCGCGGACTTCATCCATTTGCAGGTCGAGGCGACCAAGCTCGCTTTCGCCGACCGCGACACGTTCTACGGCGATCCGAAATTCGTCGAGGTGCCGGTCGATGTGCTGCTGTCGGATGCCTACAACGACGCGCGCCGGAAATTGATCACCGGCCGCGCCTCGCGCGAGTTGCGCCCCGGCACGGTGGCGGGTTTCGGCAAGAAGCTTGACCTGCGCCTGGCCGACGGTGCGCGCGCCGCGGTCACCAGTTCGGGGGCGGGCGAGCCGACCGTCGGCCGCGTCGACTGGACGCATGATGAAAATAATCTGCCCGATGTCAGCGCGCAAGAAAAGCGCGAACGCGCCGGCGCCATCCCCGGCGACACCGTGCATTTCGACATCATCGATCAGGCCGGCAACATGGTGTCGTCGACGCCCTCGGGCGGTTGGCTGCACTCCTCGCCGACGATTCCCGAACTCGGCTTTTGTCTCGGCACGCGTGCGCAGCAATTTTGGCTTGATGATGATCATCCGGCCGCGCTGGCGCCAGGCAAACGCCCGCGTTCAACGCTGACGCCGACCATGGCGTTGCGCGACGGCGAGCCCTATCTCGCCTGGGGTTCGCCCGGCGGCGATCAGCAGGACCAGTGGATCACGCAGATGTTCCTGCGCCACGTCCACGCCAACATGAATTTGCAGGAAGCGATCGACGCGCCGGCCTGGCACTCCGAACATTTCCCGTCGTCGTTCTGGCCGCGCATGGCCCGCCCGGGGGTGATGGTGGTTGAGCAGCGCGTGCCGGAAGAAACCGTCAAGGAGTTGCGCGCGCGCGGGCATGAAGTGGAAGTCGGCCCGGCCTGGTCGGAAGGACGGCTGACCGCGGCCTCCCGCGTCGGCAAGCGCCGGCGCGCCGCCGCCAATCCGCGCGGCATGCAGGGCTACGCCGCCGGGCGATGACATCGCCGGCCCATCAAACCGCCTTCATCACCGGCGCCTCGACCGGGCTCGGCTACGCCATCGCCTGCGGCCTGGCGCGTGCCGGTTACGATCTTGCGGTCGCCGATCTCGACGTGAAGATGTTCGACGCGCTCAAGGCCGATCCGGCGGTGCAAGGCCGCAAGGTCGTGCCGCTCAAGCTCGATCTGCGCATCGAGACCGACATAGAAAAAGGCTTCGCCGTCGCGGTGGAGGCGTTCGGCGACATCGGCGTGCTGGTCAATAATGCCGGCCGCACGTTGATCAAACAGGCTTTGGACGTCACTTGGGCCGAATGGGACGACGTCATCGCCATCAACCTCAAGGGCGCCTATTTCCTGTCACGCGCCTTCGCCGCCCATTGCATCGCCCGTAGGCATCCCGGCTGCGTCGTCAGCCTGGCCTCGACGCACGGGTTGACGGGCATCGCCGGCCGCTCGGTTTACGGCATTTCCAAAGGCGGCATCGTGCAGATGACGCGACTGCTGGCGATCGAATGGGCTGCCAATGATATCCGCGTCAACGCCATCGCCCCAGCCACCGCGCTCACCGAATCGCGGCAAAAGCTGCTTGACGCGAAAATGCGCGAAACGATGCTGGCGCGCATTCCGAGCGGCAAATTCATCACGCCGGAGGAGGTCGCCGCCGCGGTGGTGTTTCTTGCCAGCCCCGGCGCGGCCTCGATCACCGGCACCACGCTGCCGTTGGATGGCGGATTGGTCGCGATTTAATCTTATCAGGCACGCGCGCCAGGCAATTGCGTCCGGGACCATCGCGGCGCTAGCCTCACGTCGCGTGAAATGAGTGGCGGGGGTGCGGTTTGAAAATTGGTGTTCTTCTGGGCGACGATATCGGCCACGAAGTCGTGCCCGAATGCGTCAAGGTGATGAAGGCCGCGGCCGCGCGCGCCGGCCTCGCCGTCGACTGGTCGAGCCTGCCGATCGGCAAGCACGGCCACGAGCAACATGGCAACACGCTGCCGGCCATGACCGAGGCGGCCTTGCGCGCGCTGGACGGCTGGATCATGGGTCCGATCGGGCATGCCGCCTATCCGCGCAACGATCCGACCTGGGTGATGCCGGCGGTGCGCAAGAAGTTCGAGTTGTTTGCCGCCGTTCGCCCGTCGCGCTCCTATCCGAATATCAAATCGATCCACAAGGACGTCGACATCGCCTTCGTGCGCGAACTCACTGAGGGCATGCTCTATTCGGAAACGGTGGTGGCCGGCGCGCCGGAATTCCGGCCGAACGACGACATCACCGTCGCCATGCGCGTCATTACTCGCAAGGGTTCGAACCGGGTGGCGCGCGAGGCCTTCGAGATCGCGCGCACGCGGCCGCGCAAGAAGGTCACCGCGGCTCACAAGGAGCCGGTCTACCGGCTGGCCTGCGGCATGTTCGCCGAGGAATGCCGCAAGGTGGCGCGCGAATACCCGGACGTGACATTCGAAGAGGCGATGATCGACACCATCTCGATGAAGCTGGTAATGGCGCCGCAGCAATACGACGTGGTCGTCACCACCAATCAGTTCGGCGACATCCTCACCGATATCGGCGCAGGGTTGGTCGGCGGGCTGGGCCTCGCGCCTGGCCTCTGCGTCGGCGAGAAACAGGCGATGGCGCAGGCGACCCACGGCTCGGCGCCCGACATCGCCGGCCGCAACATCGCCAATCCTTACGCCATGATCGCGTCGGGGCAGATGCTGATGGCTTTCCTCGGCCGCAAGCACAAAGAGCCGAAGGCGACCGCGGCCGCCGGCTTCATGCAGGCGGCGATCGACAAGGTCATCACGCAAGGCAAGCATCTGACCAAGGACCTGGGCGGCAGCGCCAGCACCCAGGACATGGGAAACGCCATCGCGGAAGCCACCGCGCAATAGCGCAACACCGGAACGGGCAACGTCATGTACAATCTTCATCTCAGCGCGGAGCAACTGGAAATCCGCGACACCGTGCGCGATTTCGTCACGCGCGAGATCAAGCCGGCAGCAACCAGGGCCGGCCGGCTCGATGTCCAGGATCGCAGCCTGCTGGCGGCGCAGATCGACGCGGCCTCGCAGCTCGGCCTGCGCACACTCACTTTGTCGGAGGCGCTCGGCGGCGCCGGCGCGGACGCGCTCACCTCATGCATCGTCACCGAAGAATTGGCCGCCGGCGATGCCGACATCGCCGGGATCTTGTCGGAGACCTCGCGGTTGGCGCATCTGTTGTTCGACCGCGCCATGAGCGACGCGCAGCGCGATCAATTCCTGCCGAGATTTCTGAATGATGACCGCTTTCATCTCGCTTTCGCCGGATATCAGACCGACACGCGGCTGGGCGTGAATTATCATCGTCCGGCGCTCGGTGAGGCGGCGGTGAAAACCAGCGCGGTGAAAGCGGGCGGCGACTTCATCGTCAACGGCGTCAAACACGGCGTCGCCAATGCGCCGGTCGCCAGCCTGTTCGCGGTGCTGGTCGACAATGCGCGCGTGCTACTGGTGCCGGCCGATCTGCCGGGTGTCAGCATCAAGGCACACGAAAAAGCCTGGTATCACGGCGCCTGCGGCGACGTCACGTTCAAGGACTGCAAAGTGCCGGACGGTAACCTGCTGGGTGACGATGCCGCCGCGCTATTGACCGGCGCTGACGCCGCCGGCCGCGGCAATCCGATCTTCCAGGCGCTCAACCTCGGCATCGCCCGCGCCGCCTACAACGCCGCGCTCGATTATGCCCATCTGCGCGTGCAGGGCGGCCGCCCGATCATCGAGCATCAGGCCATCGCCACCAAGCTCGCCGAAATCGTCATCAAACTGGAAGTCGCGCGCGCCGCGATCTGGCAGGCGGCCTGGGCGTCGGATCATCCCGAGGCGATCGCCGACCGCAGCCTGTCCGATCTGCCGCTTACCACCATGACGCAGGTGTTTACGGCCGAGACGTTGCTGCGGGCGACCAAGGATGCGGCGGAAGTGTTCGGCGCCATGGGCGTGATGCGTGACATGCCGCTGCAAAAATACGTGCACGACGCGCGCGTCTGCCTGCACAGCGGCAATGGCAATACCGACGCCAAGCTGCGCATTGCCGAAGTGCTGGCCGGCTACCGCCGCGCCGGCAATGGCGCGATGGCCGCCGAGTAAATCTTTCAAGCGAGGAACGTCCCATGGACTTCAATCTGAGCAACGAACAGCGCTCCTGGCAGATGGCGGCGCGCAAATTCGCCGAGGAGGAGATTAGGTCGATTTCGCTCGAACGCGACGCCATCCCGACCGCGGACGGACCGTTCAACTGGGACATCATCAAGAAGGGCTCAAAGCTCGGCTTCCGCACGCTGGCGGTGCCGAAGGAATGGGGCGGCCACGGCACCGACTTCGTGACGCAGGCGCTGGTGATGGCCGAGCTCGCCAAGGCCGACAGCGCGATCTCAAAGGCCTTCAGCCAGAATTGGAAATGGAGCCACCTGATCTCCGCGACCTGCACGGAAGAGCAGAAAGCGCGATTCCTCAAGCCTTTCGTCGCCGACGACACTTTCCTGCTCGGCAAGGGCATCACCGAGCCGAGCGCCGGCTCCGACAACCGTCTGCCGCCGGACGACATCAAGGCCGGCCTGAAACTCAAGGCCGAGCGCAAGGGTGATGAATGGATCCTCAACGGCGAGAAGGCCTTCATCGCCAACGCGCCGATCGGCAAGTTGTTTTTCATCGACGCACGCACCGATGCCACCGTGCCGCTCAAGCAGGGCACGACGCTGTTCCTGGTGCCGCGCGACACGCCGGGCTTTCGCATCGGCAAGGTGTTCAACAAAAGCGGCTGGCGCTTCTACCAGAACGGCGAGATGATTTTCGAAAACGCGCGCGTGCCGCACGCCAATGTGGTGGGCGACGTCGGCGGCGCGGTGCGCAAGACCGGCGGCCGCGGCGGCGACACCACCGGCGGCGATATTTTCGGCGATCTCGAACTGTGCGCCAACGCGCTCGGCATTTGCGACGACGCCTGCGAGACCGCCATGCGCTACGCCAAGACCACGAAGCAGGGCGGCGAGGTGTTGTTCGCGCAGCAGAGCATCCAACTCCAGATCAACAAGATGTTCATGCTGACCGAGGCGCTGCGCTCGTTCGTCATGCGGGTGGCCTGGGAGCACGACATGAAAATCCACTCCTGCAATGCCGGACTGGCGATGAACTGGTCGACCGACGTGGTGCAGGAAGTGACCGAGCTCTACATGGAGGTGCGCGGCGTGCAGGGCTGCGTGATGGATCACCACACCGACAAACTGGTGCGCGATTCCATCATCTGGAGCCATCTCGCCGGCGACAGCGTGCAGCGCATGAAGGTGGCGCGGCGGCTGGCGGCGGCGGCCTAGCGCAATTTCACCGGCTTGCCGGTGGCGAGTGAGGTGATCGTCGCCTCGAAGGCGCCGACCACGTCCAGCATCTGCTCGGGTTTCACCGGAAACGGCGCTTTGCCTTCGATGGCGTCGGCGAAGGCCTC
The DNA here is from genome assembly GCA_963703875.1 of uncultured Alphaproteobacteria bacterium. Taxonomy (GTDB): domain Bacteria; phylum Pseudomonadota; class Alphaproteobacteria; order Rhizobiales; family Xanthobacteraceae; genus Pseudolabrys. Next base: position 520,882 of record CAVPFZ010000006.1, on the reverse strand, counting down.
CAGCAGCGTGCGTAGCGAGTTCGACGTGCTCGAATTTCCGCTCTTCGGCAGGCCCATTGATCTTGGCGACGATCAGCGCGTCCTCGCCGCGTGCCTCCGCCGAGCCGTCGGTGCCGAACACATGACAGCGCCAGAACATCGGCGCAGCGCGCACCGTGCCGAGCACGCCAGTGGCGCCGCCCGCGAATTCCACCAGCACCGCGACCACGTCGCGCGGATCGGGCGGCGCCTTCTTGGCGATCGAGCGTGCGTCGACATAACTGATCGGCCCAGCGAGATTGACGAAGGCATCAAGCACATGCAGCCCCGCGCCGGTCATGCCGGCGCCCGGCGATTCGGCCGGATCGTCGCGCCAGCCGCCGGAAACGCGCGTCGAGTGCTCGTTGGAAAAATGACCCTCGATATGCAGCACCTTGCCGATCTCACCCGAGTCGACCACGCGCTTGAGCTCGCGCATCGAGGCAAAGCAGCGTTTGTTGTTGCCTGAGCCAAGCGGCACGCCGGCGGCGCGCACGGCGGCGACCGCGCGTTCGGCCTCGGCGCGGGTGAGCGCCAGCGGTTTTTCGCACCAGACCGGCTTGCCGGCGGCCGCCACCAGGCGGACCTGCTCGACATGCAAAGAGTGCGGCGTCGCCAGCAATATCGCCTGCACCTCCGGATCGGCGATGGCGTCCTTCAGGTCGGTCGACAACCGGAAGCCATGCATGGCCGCCAGGTCGCGCGCGAGGCCGAGCTCCTTGCTGACGCCGTGCACGATGCGGATGCGCGGGCTTTTGCCTTGAATCGAACCGAGAACCGTCTGGCCCCAGCGGCCCAGCCCAACCATGGCGGCATTGATCATTTTTACGCCCGCGCTTCCAGCTATCTTGCCAATGTCGGTCAATCGATATGACATGACAAGCGCATGATCCCGAAAAGTGGGTACCGGTTTTCGGATAAGATCATGCGCAAGTAAAAAAGCGCGAAGGGTGCGTCTCATGAAAGCGATGATCTTGCGGGCGCCGAACACGGCGTTCGAGATGGTGCAAGTACCCGATCCGACGCCCGGCCCGGGCGAAGCGGTCGCTCGCGTTATCACTTGCGGCGCGGGTCTGACCATTCAGCACGCCAAGGCCGGCCGCCGCAAAATCGATTTCCCGCGCATCATCGGCCACGAGATAACCGGTGAAATCGTCGCGGTCGGCGCCGGCGTCACCGCGCTCAAGGTGGGTGACGGCGTCACGTCGTACTTTTATCTGAACTGCGGCCATTGCCGTCACTGCCTCTCGATGCTTGAGCCGTTGTGCGAGAACACCGGCGGCAATGTTGGGTTGGAATGCGACGGCGGCTATGCCGAATACATCAAGTTGCCGGCGCACATCTTCATCAAATATCCCGAAGGACTGGATTACAAAAAACATCCGGCCGAAATGGGCGTCATCACCGACGCGCTGGCGACGCCCTACAAGGTGCTGCGGCGTGCCTCGATCAAGGGCGGCGAGACCGTGGCGGTGATCGGCGCCGGCGGCGGCATCGGTATTCACCAGTTGATGATGGCGAAATGGGCGAATGCGCGCGTGATCGCCCTCGATATTGCTGCCGACAAATTCGACGCCTGCCGCAAGGCCGGCGCCGACGAAGTAGTCAATCCGAAAGACGGTGACGTGGTCGCGGCGTTGCGCGACCTGACACACGGCAAGGGCGTGGACGTGGTGATCGATTACGTCTCCACCGCGGCGACGCAGGAGGCGGCCATGAAGGCGCTCGGCCAGCGCGGCCGTCTTGTCGTGCTCGGTGGCGCGGCGCAGCCGTTCACGACGCCGGCGCGCGACATGCTGACCAAGGAGCAGTCGATCCTGGGCAGCCGCTACGTCACGCGCAGCGACATTCTCGACGCCTGCGAACTGGTGGCGCGCGGCAAAGTGTGGCCGCTGGTCACGGTGCTAAAGCTTTTGCAGGAGGCGGAAGCCGTGCACGATCTGGTCGAACGCGGACAGGTAATCGGGCGGGCGGTGCTGCGCGTGGCCTGAGCTTTCGGCCGCCCGGTAAAAGCGCTAGCATCCAACGAAGTCATAGGGAGAAATGCCATGAGCCAGCGTCTGCCCGGTTTGTCCGACGAAGCTGCCACCGGCGTTGCCAGGGATACGCTCGCCGGCTCGGCCAAGTTGCTCGGCCGCTCGTCGAATCTTTTACGCATCCTGTCGGCGCACACGCCCTATCTGGCGCGCTGGTTCATCGGCTTCGTCGCCGCGGTGCGCCAGCCCAATGTCGGCGCGGTGTCGGACGTCAAGCTGCGCAATCTCGCCACCATCAAGACCTCGATGACCAACGAGTGCAATTACTGCGCGACCCACACCTCGATCTACGGTCAGGCGCTCGGCGTCAGCGAGCCGCAGCTCGCCGCGATGAAGGGCGATGGCTGGAAGACGAGCCAGCTGTTCAGCGAGCGTGAGAAGGCCACCATCGCCTGGGCCGAGGCCGTGACGCTCAACACCGCGAAAAGCGACAAGGCATTGTGGGACACCGTGAAGCGGCTGTTCAGCGACGCCGAGATCGTCGAGATCACTTTAGCATCGGCCATGTTCAACATGATCAACCGGCTCAACGACACGTTCTGGACCGAACTCGAAACCGTCGAATACAACAAGCGCCAGGGCAACGCCGTCAAAGGCGTCACCGTCGCCGATATCGAAACCTTCGCCAGCGGTTTTGCGCCCGCCGGCGCGGCGCAACGGCAGGCCGAGAGTTCGGTCGCTGCGGAGTAGGCGGCTTTATTTCTTGCGGATGCGGAACGTCAGCACGCCTTCCGCTTCGACTTTGCCCTCCAGCGCGTCGCCGGTCTGCCGGAGCAAATTCGGGATATCGATCGCGGTCAGCGGGTCGGTGCATTCCGCCACGATCAGATCGCCGGTTTTTAAACCGGACAGCATCTTGCGCACCCGCAGTGCCGGCAGCGGGCATTTCAAACCGCGTAGATTTATCGTTTTTTCGGCCATAATCGCTTGAAAAGTCTCGTTATATCCGCCGCTTCCTTGAGGTAGACTGAATATTCTGATCGCAACAAGGTCAAGCAGGGCAAAAATGGCCGCGGCCGAGACAATACAGACCATTGCTCGGCTGACGCCGTTGGCCGAAGTGCTGGCCATGATCGACGCCGGGGTCAAGCCGGTCGCGCCGCGCAACGTCGATGTGGCCGATGCCGCTGGCCACGTGCTGGCCAACGACGTCATCGCGCCGGCGCATCCGAGCGCGGCGATGGCCTTGGTTGACGGCTGGGCGCTCGCCGCCGCCGACACCTTGGGCGCCGGTGGCTATGCGCCGATGATGCTGATGACGCTGCCGCGGCGCCTCGAGGCCGGCCAGGCCATGCCACCCGGCACCGACAGCGTGGCGCCGCTCGATGCGGTGAAAATCAGCAAAGACCGCGCCGAGGCGCTGGTCACAATCAACCCGGGTGACGGCGTGCTGGCGGCCGGCGGCGACAGCGACCCGGGCGTTCCGATGCGACGTGCCGGCGAACGGCTGCGCGCCACCGATATCGCCGCGCTCGCCTGCGCTGGCTGCTGGCGTGTCAACGTGCGCGAACCCCGCATCCGGGTGGCGTCGTTGCGCGGCGGCGGGATGATCGCCGCTGTCGCGCGTCTTGTCGCGGGCGACATCGAACGTCGTGGCGGCGCGGCAAAGCTGGACGAGGCCGGCGGAGATTTCGAGGCCGTACTGGCGGCGGAAAGCGCCGACGCCATCGTGGCGATCGGCGGCACCGGCACCGGCAGCGGCCGCAACGACTCAAGCGTGCGCACGCTCGCGCGCGCGGGCCGCGTCGCGGTGCACGGCATGGCGCTCGCGCCCGGCGAAACTGCGGCGCTCGGATTTGTCGGGCAGCGAACAGTGTTGCTTTTGCCGGGACGGTTGGACGCGGCGCTGGCGGTTTGGCTCACCGCCGGGCGGAGCATGCTCGACCGCCTGGCCGGCGCCAAGGCGAACGAGCATCAAACAAGCGAGGCTCTGCCGCTGGCGCGCAAGGTCACGTCGACGGTGGGATTGGCCGAAGTAGTGCCGGTGCGGCGCAAGGATGGACGGCTCGAACCGCTGGCGACGAAATATCTGCCCTTATCGGCGCTTTCGCGCTCGGACGGATGGATCTTGGTTCCCGCCGACAGTGAGGGCTATCAGGCCGGTGTGCCGGTTCATATGAGAGCGTGGCCATAAGAATCGCAAAATGAGCGAAACCCGCAAGGCGAAATCGAGCGAGAGCGCCGAGTTGCTGGCGCGCGTGCGCGCGGCGGCGCGGCAAGAGCAATTTCTCGACGTGGTGTCGGCGGACGAGGCGCGCTTGCGTTTCGAAAAGCATCTCGATCTGTCGCCGCTTAAGGCCGAGAGCGTGGCGCTGGCGGAGGCGCTGAGGCGCGTGCTGGCGCACGACGTGGTGGCCGCGGTCGATGCGCCGCCGTTCGACCGTTCCAATGTCGATGGTTTCGCGTTGCGCGCGGCCGATACGCTTGGGGCCGGCGATGCCCGCCCGAAAGTCTTCCGCCTCAACGCCGAGGTGATCGCCTGCGGCGACGCGCCGGCGCTCGAGGTCGCTTCCGGCACCGCCACGGCGATCGCCACCGGCGGCGTCATTCCGCGCGGCGCCGACGCGGTGGTGATGATCGAGCAGACCGAGCTGATCGGCGAGGGCGAAGCCCGTATTGAGCTGCGCCGCGCCGCCGCGCCGGGGCAGTTCATTTCCTACGCCGGCTCCGACATTGCGCGCGGCGAAACGCTTCTAAGACGCGGCACGCGCATCGGCTCGCGCGAAATCGGCATGTTGGCGGCGTGCGGTCTCTCTGTTGTGGACGTGGTGCGCAAGCCAAAGGTCGCCGTGCTGTCGACCGGCGACGAACTGGTCGCGCCCGGTACGCCGCTGAAGCCCGCCGGCGTTTACGACAGCAACGGGACCATCATCGCTGCCGCCGTCAGCGAAGCCGGCGGAGAACCCATCGCCATGGGCGCTTTTCCCGACGACGTCGCGGCGCTGGAAAAGGCCGTGCGCGCGGCGCTCGCGCAAGCCGACATGGTCGTGCTCTCGGGCGGCACCTCGAAGGGTGCCGGCGATCTGTCGCACGTCATCATTTCAAAGCTCGGCCGGCCCGGCATACTGGTGCACGGCGTCGCGCTCAAACCGGGCAAGCCGCTCTGCCTCGGCGCTATCGGCGACAAGCCGATCGTGGTGTTGCCCGGTTTCCCGACCTCGGCGATCTTCACCTTTCATGCCTTCGTCGCGCCGGTGATCCGCGCCCGCGCCGGGTTGCCGCCGGAAGCGGCCGAAACGCTGACCGCGCGCGTGCCGTTGCGGATTGCATCCGAGCTCGGCCGCAAGGAATTTGTGCTTGTCTCGCTGGTCGACACCGCCGACGGTCCGGTGGCGTTCCCGACCGGCAAGGGCTCCGGCTCGGTGACGAGCTTTTCGCAGGCCGACGGGTTCCTCGAGATCGACGCGCTGGCCACATCGCTCGATGCCGACAGTCATGTGGCGGTGACGCTGATCGGCAACGCCGCGCACGCGCCCGATCTGGTGATCATGGGCAGCCACGACGTGGCGCTCGACGTGGTGGTCGGCGCGCTCGCCGACCAGGGACTTTCGGCGCGTACGCTGGCGGTCGGTAGCCAGGGCGGCGTGGCGGCGGCGAGCCGTGGCGAATGCGATATCGCGCCGGTGCATCTGATCGATCCGAAAAGCGGCAAGTACAATGTGCACCTGGCGACCGACGGCCTGCGGCTGGTGCCCGGCTGGCAGCGCATGCAGGGCATTCTCTACCGCCCCGGCGACAAACGCTTCGAGGGCCGCAGCGCGCAGGAGGCGCTGAAAGCGGCGCTGGCCGATAGCGCGGCATTGATGGTCAACCGCAATGCCGGGGCCGGCACGCGCGTGCTGATCGACACGCTGCTCGCGGGCGCCCGGCCGCCCGGCTACGCCAACCAGCCGAAGTCGCACAACGCCGTTGCCGCGGCAATCGCACAAGGCCGCGCCGACTGGGGCCTCGCCATCGAGCCGGTGGCGAAACTCTACGGCCTCGGTTTCTTGCCGGTCGCGCCGGAGCATTATGATTTTCTCGTTGTCGAGAGCCGGCAGGATCGCCCCGCGGTGCAAGCGTTTCTCGCAGCCTTGCGCGATGCAACGGTACGCGAGCGCATCCGCGCACTCGGCATGCAGCCGGCGGATTAAGCCGCGGCCATTTGCTATAAGGACCCCATGCGCATCATCGGTCTCGCCGGCTGGAGCGGCTCCGGCAAAACCACGCTGATTACCAAGGCAATCCCGCGCCTGATCGCGCGCGGGGTTCGCGTTTCCACGATCAAGCATGCGCATCACGGCTTCGATCTGGACACGCCCGGCAAGGATTCCTTCATGCACCGCGCCGCCGGCGCCACCGAGGTCGTCATCTCGTCGGCCAACCGCTGGGCGATCCTGCATGAATTGCGCGGCGCGCCGGAATGGAATTTGGCGGACCTGCTCGCGAAATTATCTGACGTCGATCTCATTTTGGTCGAAGGCTTCAAGCGCGACCGCCTCGTCCCCAAGCTGGAGATTTATCGCGCCGCCAACGGCAAGCCGTTGCTGTTTCCGGAGGACCCCAGCATCGCCGCGATCGCGAGCGATGGCGCGCTGCCACAGGCGGCCGTGCCGGTGGTCGATCTCAACGACATCGAGGCGGTGGTCGACATGTTGCTCAAGTGCGCTGTCACAATTGACGCGGCTCTGAGGACGGTCTGATGGCGCAACTGACCGACGATTGCTTCGCCTTTTCCGGTCCGCTCCTGCCGCTCGCCGACATGGAGCGGCTGATCGGTGAGCGCGTCGCGCCAGTGACCGAGACCGAACGCGTGCCGCTGCGCGGCGTGCATGGCCGCGTCACCGCGGCCGTTATCGAGGCGCCGGTCGATCTGCCGCCGTTCGACAATTCGGCGGTCGACGGCTACGCCGTGCGCCACGCCGATCTCAAAAGCGACGGCGATACCAAGCTGACTGTGAGCGGTCGCGTTACCGCCGGCGCCAATGCGGCCATCGCGCTCAAGCCGGGCGAGTCGATCCGCATTTTCACCGGCGCGGCCATGCCGGCCGGCGCCGACACCGTGTTCATGCAGGAAGATGTGACCGTGGATGGCGGCCACGTCACCGTGCCAAAGGGGCTAAAGCTCGGCGCCAACCGCCGGCTCACCGGCGAGGATGTGCCGGCGGGGCAGATCGTGCTGCCGGCCGGCACCGTGCTGGAGCCGCAACACGTCGCGCTCGCCGCCGCGCTTGGCATCACGGCCATCGACGTGCGCCGCCGGCTGAAGGTCGCGATTTTTTCGACCGGCGACGAAGTGGTCGAGCCCGGCTCGCCGCGTACCGGCGCCGCGATCTATGACGCCAATCGTTATCTCCTGAGCGAATTACTGGCGCGGCTCGGCGCCGAGGTCACTGATCTGGGAATTTTACGCGACCAGCCGAGCGAACTGATGCGTGCGCTACAGGCCGCCGCCGACGGCCACGATCTGATCGTCACCTCTGGCGGCGTCTCGACCGGCGAAGCCGATTTCGTGCGCAGCGCGGTCGAGCGCGTCGGCAGCCTCGTTTTCTGGCGGGTCGCCATCAAGCCGGGCCGGCCGGTGGCGATGGGCGTCATCCGCGGCGCCAAGGACAGCGCGGCTTTCGTCGGACTGCCCGGCAATCCCGTCGCGGTGTTCGTGACCTTCGTGCGCGTAGTCAAGCCGCTGCTGCGGCGGCTCTCCGGCGCGCGGCCGCAAAGGCTGCTGCCGCTGCCGGTGCGCGTGGCCTTCGCCTACAAAAAGAAAAAAGACCGCCGCGAATATGTGCGCGTCGCGCTGCGCCGCGCCGCCGACGGCGAGCTCGAAGCGGTCAAGCATCCGCAGGACGGCGCCGGCATCTTGACGTCGCTGACGGAAACCGACGGCTTGCTGGAATTTCCCGAGGAAATGACCTCGATCGAGCCGGGCGGGCGCGCCGGGTTTTTGTCTTATGCGGCGTTGCTCGCCTAGAGGCCCTGATGCTGAAGCGCGATGCGCTCGGCGCGCGCGGCATCTTCCGGCGTATTGACGTTGAGGAACGGATCGACCGGTTCGGTCGGCCAGTCCGCCACGGCCACGCCATAGCGCGCGGTCCAGATTTCGATCTTGCGCAAACCCTCTTCGACCAACGCCTTGCGCAAGTCCGCGCGCAGCGCCAGCGGCCATAAGGCCACGACCGGATGGCGCCATTCGCCGGAACGCGCGCAAGCAAGCGGCACGCCGGCGCCCAGCTTGCGGCGCGCCTGATGCAGCCGTTCCATCAGATCGTCCGGCAAAAACGGACAGTCGCCCGGCACGCTCAGCAGCCATTCGATGCCGTTGTTTTCGGCCGCCAGCCAGTCGAGCCCGGCCAGAATGCCGGCGAGCGGGCCGGGGTGATCCGGCACATTGTCCGGCACGACGACGAGGCCGGTATCGTCGAAGCGCTTGGGGTCGCCATTGGCGTTGATGATCATGCCGGTGCATTGGCCCGACAGGGTCGCCAGCACGCGGTCGAGAATGCTGATGCCACCGATAGCGATGCGCGCCTTGTCGCCGCCGCCCATGCGGCGCGCCAGGCCGCCGGCGAGAACGAGGCCGAGGGTAGGGGGAACCGGGATATCAGTCATTATTCGTCGTGCACCGCCGCCTTGCGCCGATGCTTCGAACTTTCTTCTTCCACAAAACTAAGATCCTGATCGAACACGATACGGTCCTCGCCGGCGAGCGCGACGAAGCGTTTGCCGCGCGCGCGCCCGATCAGCGTCAAGTTCGCCTTGCGCGCCAGCTCGACGCCCCAGGCGGTGAAGCCGGAGCGCGAGATCAAAATCGGAATGCCCATGCGCACGCACTTGATCACCATTTCCGAGGTCAGCCGTCCAGTGGTGTAGAAAATCTTGTCTTCGGGCGAAACTTTCTCCTTGAACATCCAGCCGGCGATCTTGTCGACCGCGTTGTGGCGGCCGACGTCCTCCATATAAACGAGGGGCTGATCCTCACGGGCCAGCACGCAGCCGTGGATGGCGCCGGCTTCCAGATAAAGCGACGGCGTGGTGTTGATTTTGTTGGTCAGCGCATAGAGCCATGAGGTGCGCAGCGTCGCCTTCGGCAGCGAGACGTTTTCCAGCGCCTCCATCAGGTCGCCGAACACGGTGCCCTGCGCGCAGCCGCTAGTTTGTACTTTCTTCTTGAGCTTTTTCTCGTAATTGGTCTTGCGCTTGGTGCGCACCACCACGACCGATAATTCCTCGTCGTAGTCGACGCCGGTCACGACATCGTCGGGCAACAGCATGTGCTGGTTGAGCAAATAGCCGATCGCCAGATATTCGGGATAGTCGTTGATCGTCATCGCCGTGACGACTTCCTGGGAGTTGAGGAAAATCGTCAACGCGCGCTCGACCGTTACCGAGGTCTCGATTTTCGCACCGGTCTGGTCGATGCCGCTGACGCGCTCGGTCAGCCGCGGATCGGCCGGATCGGGCTTGATGATGTAGCTGTCGGTTTTCTTATCCATCATGCGACTATAGCAGGCTTTTCACAGCGCCGAATATTGCCCACCGCCAGTGGGCGGCGATTGAGTTTCCATGTGCACCATCGTCGCTCTAATATGGGGTCAACAGTGACGAGCCGCAAAGGCTCTTTCCCTCGGGAGGAATCGACGATGTTTCGCGCCACCAAGGACATCATGCTGCCGACCACCATCACCGGCTCGCTGCCGCGGCCGAGCTGGTACACCGAAAATCTCGGCACGCGGCATTTCCTCGAAGCCATGGTGTCGCGGCGTTTCCGCGAACAATATGAGGACGCGCTGACCTGCTATCTGCGCGACCAGGAACTCGCCGGTCTCGACATCGTCACCGACGGCGACTGCCGCTTCGACGACGACGTCGGCGGTCAGAGCTGGACCGCTTATCCGCCGATGCACATGAGCGGCCTCACGCGCGACAATCCGCAGCCGACGCCGGCCGGACGCGGCGGCCTCTGGTTCCCGCGCGGCCACATTCTGCACGACTATCTGGAATCGCGCGTCATGCCGGTGATCATCGGCCCGATCGGGCGCGGCAATCTGCAATACACCGCGATGTGGAAAGCGGCGCAGCGCTTCACCGAGAAGCCGGTGAAGTTCGGCGGAGTGTCGGCGGAGATCGTCGCCTTCGCGCTGCAGGACAAATACTACAAGAGCATCCCGGAGCGCATTTTCGCCATCGCCGAGGCGCTCAACGAGGAATACCACGAGCTCGCCGATGCCGGCTGCCCGGTCATCCAGATCGAGGAGCCGCAGCTTCATCTGATTGCGATCCGCAAGATCCAGGACAAGGTGATCAACCAGCAATTGATGTCCGAGGCGTTCGACCGCACCGTCAAGGGTCTGCGCGCCAAGACCGAAGTCTGGGCGCATTCGTGCTGGGGCAATCCGTCGCAGCAGCGCATGTTCGCCGAGGTGCAGAGCTACAAGGCGGCGCTCGAGAACTACAACAAGATCGACGCCGACGTGGTCACCTTCGAGATGTCGTCGTCAGGCGGCATCGACCTCGAAGCCATCGGCAAGATTATCACCGACAAAAAGATTTCCATCGGCGTCATCGACCACCACACGCTGCAAGTCGAGCAGCCTGAACAGGTGGCGGCCCAGATAAGGGCCGCGCTCAAGCACATCCCGGCCGAGCGGCTGATGGTTTCGACCGACTGCGGCATGGGCCGCGAGGGCATGAGCCGCCGCCATGCCTTCTACAAGGCGGTCGCGATCGTGCTCGGCACCAATATCGTGCGCAAGGAACTGGGCCTGCCGCTGGCCAAATGCCTCGCCGCCGACGAGCGCTATTCGCTGGTGGTGCCGATGAAGTGACGTCCGGCTAACTTCTGCCCGCTAGCACGTAGTCGAGCCGCAGATCGGTCGGTTTGACGTGATAGAATTTTTCGTAGAAGTCGCGCGTCAGCTCGCGCAAATCTTCCTTGAACAGATCCGGGTAGAGAATCTTCCCCAGCCACCACAGGCCGATCAACCGGTTGCCCGATGGCGGGGCATCGAACCAGCCGAAGGGAATCCCGGCCATCAGGTGAACGCGGCTCTCGCGCACCGCCTTGATCGAAGCCCAGTCGGGGTCGCCGCGCACGCTGGCCGCGAAGTCCGCATTGATGGTCACGATGACCTCCGGGTCCCACTGCCGGACCTGCTCGACCGTCACCTCGCCCAGTTCGCCCTTGCTGCCGCCGGCGACATTGCGCGCCAAAAGCTCGATGAGCTCGGCATGACTTGAGCCGCCCAGCGCGGTCGTCAGCCCGCGCGGTCCGCGCGCCGAATAAACCCGTGGCCGCTTTTCCGCCGGCACGAAGGCGATGCGATTGGTGATGGCGCCCAGCGTCATGTTGCAGTAATCGCCGAAATCAGCGCCCGCCGTTTCATGGCCGATCAACCGCCCGAGCTTCTCATAGCTGGTCGACAAAGACAGGATGCCGCCGCTGAGCAACGCGTAGGGGATTTGGGTCTGCTGCTGCACCCGGTCGGCCAGCGCGCTAAAGCGCGGGCCGGTCGCGCCGACATCGAGAATGAGGTCGGGCTTGAGCGCGGCGATGCTTTCGGTGCTGGTGCTGTCGCCGCGGGCGGTGATGCGGGCGATCTCGGGCCGGGCGCAGATGTCCGGCAGCATATAGGCGCAGTCCTGCGGGCGGTTGGTTCGCGGCCAGCCCAGCAGCAGTTCGGGCGCCAGCATGTAGAGCAGGATCGCGGCCGGCAGGCCGGCGGGATAGACACGCTGGACCTTGGCCGGCACGGTCACGACACGCCCGGCATCGTCGGTGACGGTGCCGGCGCGCGCCATGCGCGGCACGATCAGCGCGCCGGAGGCGGCGGCGAGCAGCGTGCGGCGGGTGAGGGGCAAGGGGGTTAATCCGCCGCTGTCATTGCGCCGGTGCGAAGCCGTAGTCGGTGAGAATTTTTTGCCCGTCCGCCGACAGAATGAACTCGGCGAATTGTTGCGCCGCGACCGGCGTGCCGTTGATCACGGTCAGGCCGTAGTCGGCGCCGACCGACAAGGCTTCCGGCAAGTCGACGATCTGCTGTCCGGGATATTGTTTGCGTGCCGCCAGGGCATTGGTGCAATAGGTGAGGAAGATGTCGGCGCGGCCTTCCGCCACGTGCCAGCCATAAACCGGCAGACCCGCCGGCGGCACCGCGCTGTTCTTGCCGCCGGTCAACTTCAAGGCCTTCTGTTCCAGCACGTCTTGTGCGCCGGCCTTGAGCGCCTCGGCCTTGACGAGAGATTCGAAGGCGTAATCGCCGGACGGGTCGGCCCGCGGCGTCGACATGGCGAGCTTTATTTTCGGATCGAGCATGCGGCTGAGCAGATTGGCCGTGGTGACGTCGAGTCCCGGCTTGACCAGCGCGCATAATTTGTTGCGCGCGAAACGCGCGACCGGGCCGCCCGTGTCGTCGTCGTACAGCGCCTGCGGATGCTCCATGTTGGCCGAGGCGAATAGATCCGCCTTGGCGCCGCCGGCGATTTCGTTCTTGAGCAGGCCGGACGGCCCGTATTTTGCATCGACTTTGTTGCCGGATTTGGCCTCGAAGGCCTTGGCCACGTCGGTCAGCGCGCCGCGCAGGCTGCCGGCGGCGTAGAGGCGGACGGTTTCGGCGTGGGCCATTATCGGTGCGCTCCAAAACAAGGAAACCAAGGCGAATGCGCGCATCCTGCGACTACGTTGCATAACTTGGGTCCACGACAATGACCTCCGGGCTGGTCATGCCGATATTCCAAGTGTTTCGCTGACCGTCAATGGCATGAAATCGTGACGTTGAGCGCGAATTTCGACTTGAAAAAGACCGCCGGCGTCGGCATGACCTACCGATCAGCTGGTTAGGAGGGGTGGCCGAGTGGCTGAAGGCGCACGCTTGGAAAGCGTGTTTACGGGAAACCGTAACGTGGGTTCGAATCCCACTCCCTCCGCCATCAACAGTAAAGTTGATACGGCAATCCTGTGCTTTTTTACTCCTCTAATTTAGTGCCCTAGCTGATGCCCTAGCAGGAGTGCGTGCAACCGCTGGGCGGGTTCTGTTGCCCCTCGATAACAAGACAATCACGCCTAATGATTTTTGCCTCGCAGTCGCGTCGCGACTGCGAAGCTCTAGCGCCGCGCAACTTTAGACCCCCGGGGTACCCTGGACGGGCCGGGTGGTGTGGGTGCCGCATAAGAGGTGGGCCGGAAATATCCAGGACCCAAAAATGCGGGCGCGCATACGCGAGAAATACGCCACATTCCGTGCCTTCGCCAACGAAGGGATAGTGAAATAGCCATCCTGTTTTCGCAAACCTCGAGGCCGCCTCTATCGGCGGCCTCTTTCGTTTTTTGGCGCATATGGTTTTCTGGCGAATTGAGCATCTTTAGGTTTGGCATTGATATTATGCAGCTATTCCCGATAAACGCCTCACCCGGAAAAACATTGCAATTGCAACGGAACCTTTAGGCCGCGGCATGACTATACCTTGGCCCTGATAGCGCTCGAACGGGTTCTGAAAGCCGTGGTCCGGCCGGAAGAACTCCAATAGCCGCAAAAAAGTTGTCACGGCCGAAGGGGTTCTCATGGCCGTGATTCTGGTCGTCGAAGACGACGTGTTTATCCGCGAAGTCGCGGAAATGATGATTCAAGACTGGGGCCATCAGACACTTGCCGCCTGCGACGTTGATGAGGCGCTCACCTTCCTTCGTTCTCCGCAACACATCGATGCGCTGTTCACTGATATCTATCTGAAGGAATTGGTCCACGGCGGATGCGATCTCGCGCTTCAAGCGATCGCGCTGCGGCCGAATTTGCGCGTGCTCTATACGACCGGCAATACCATCACCGACAAGATGAAAGCGCTGCTGATCGAAGGCACGCACTTCCTGCGCAAGCCGTACACGCAGCATCAATTACACGATTCCGTAATAGATATGCTCGCAACGTAACGATACAGGCACGCCGTCCACGCGCTAAGCGGGACGATACAATTTTACTGGGGCAGCACCGTGACCTTGATTAATGGAAGCGAAGAGACGCGGATCGGGATCGCCGAGGGCGTCGACATCATGCCCACGCCGGCGGAAGAAACACTGCTCAAGACAGGGGCCCTACAACACGCAATTTTCAACAGCGCCAATTTTTCGAGTATCGCTACTGACGCCAAAGGCGTCATTCAAATTTTCAATGTCGGCGCCGAGCGCATGCTGGGCTACACCGCCGCCGAAGTGATGAACAAGATCACGCCGGCCGACATATCCGATCCGCAGGAACTGACTGCGCGCGCCAAAGAGCTTAGCGTTGAGCTCGCAACCCCCATCACCCAGGGCTTCGAAGCCCTCGTGTTCAAAGCTTCACGCGGGATCGAGGACATTTACGAGCTGACCTATATCCGCAAGGACGGCAGCCGGTTTCCGGCGGTGGTGTCGGTCACGGCACTGCGCGACGCGCAAAACACCATCATCGGCTATCTGCTGATTGGCACCGACAACACCGCACGTAAGCAGGCCGAAGAGGCGCTGCTCAAAGCAGGCGCCCTGCAGCGTGCGATTTTCAACAGCGCCAACTTCTCGAGTATTGCTACCGACGCCAAAGGCGTCATTCAAATTTTCAATGTCGGCGCCGAGCGCATGCTGGGCTACACCGCCGCCGAAGTGATGAACAAGATTACACCGGCCGATATTTCGGATTCGCAAGAAGTGATCTCGCGCGCCCAAGAACTGAGCGTCGAACTTAGCACCCCGATTACGCCGGGCTTCGAGGCGCTGGTGTTCAAGGCCTCGCGTGGTATCGAGGACATCTACGAACTGACCTACATTCGAAAAGACGGCAGCCGGTTCCCGGCAGTGGTGTCGGTGACGGCGCTGCGCGACGCACAGGATGCCATCATCGGCTATCTGCTCATTGGCACCGATAACACCGCGCGCAAGCTGGTCGAAGCCGAACAAAAAAAGCTCGATCAACGCCTGCGTGACCAGCAATTTTACACCCGCTCGCTGATCGAATCCAATATCGACGCGTTGATGACTACCGACCCCTACGGCATCATCACCGACGTCAACAAGCAGATGGAAGCTCTCACCGGCTGCACGCGAGATGAACTGATCGGCGCGCCATTTAAGAGCCACTTCACCGATCCGGAGCGGGCCGAAGCGGGGATCAAGCTCGTGCTGAGCGAGAAAAAGGTCACGGATTACGAACTTACCGCGCGCGCGCGCGACGGTAAGGAAACAGTCGTGTCTTACAACGCGACTACGTTCTACGATCGGGGCCGCACGCTGCAGGGCGTATTTGCCTCCGCACGCGACGTCACCGACCGCAAGCAACGCGAGAATGACGCCCGGAGCTTGACCAACGAAATCTCGCACCGCATCAAGAATAACTTGCAGGTCATCGTTGGTCTGATCGCCTACGAAGCCAAATGGACGGCGGCGCCCTGCGTGCAAGGCTATAAGACCATGCAGGCGCGCATCGGCGCCATTGCCCAGCTCTACGACCTGATTTCCCAGACCAGCCGTGGCCGCACGGTCGCTGTCGACGCCTACTTGCGCGAAATCGCCAAGACCATGTCGGCGAGCCTGCTTGGAAACATGTCGAGCATCAAAATCGACGTCGAGGCCGAGCCGGTGGAAATCGACCCCGATCGCGCCGTTCCTTTCGGCCTGCTAGTCAATGAACTCACGACCAACGCGATCAAGCACGCGTTTCCGAACGGCAGCGGAAAGATCACGCTGTGCGTAGAACAGATTGGCGATCAGATCGAGTTGGTTGTTTCCGATGACGGCGTCGGCATGAAGGACAAGGACTTGGCAAAGGGCTCTGAAAAACGCGGCTCCAACTACGTGGCGATTTTCGTGCGCCAGCTTGGCGGCGCCATCGTTCCGTCGAAACAGGAACTAACTGGAACGACTGTCAGAATACGGCTTCCTCTGCTTCTGGTCCCATCAGGTGGCACCGAGCCCATAGCTGCATAGGGCTTCGGGCTGATCAGCGGTAAAGTTATCAGTCCCAGTGAGCGTCTGCTTTGGGTCAATCGCGACCGACCGTTTCAGCGCCAGTTCCGGCCATTGTCCGCTATGCGCCGTTAGCGACCAAAATGCTGCGCTGCTACAAACGCAGCGATGTGCCATTACCGACCAAGTGAAGGCCAGCAACAAAGGCGGATTCGATCACTATTGCGCTCTCGCAGCATTTATCGGACGGACGAAGACGAAACGCGATGACGGGTAATACTCTGTATTGGCGCTTATCTCCTCGTCAGCCGTCGCAAGCATCCCGCCGCTTTGCGCAAAGGGAGACATTAGGTTTTAGGGTGGGGCCGTCCTCTGCATTGAAGGAAGATCAGAGATCGAGCGCATCCAGGTAGCGAGCCGCGGGCGGCCATCGGTGAGATCGCCGGAGCCGCGCTTCGCCATATCGAGAGCCACAGCGAGGATTAAGTGTGCCATGCAGGGCGCCCCCCGCATCAGCGGATCGGTTACGCGGTCCTCAAAAACGTCTGCCATGCGCTTCGCGCGGGCTACCTCATGAGCAAGGACCGTGGGCGAACGTTCACTTTCGGGGCGACCCATTTCGCGCCCCCATACGCAGATTCCTTCACACAGACTGCGCGCCGCGTATTCGAGCCGTAGGTAATCCCAGTCGGATGCACGGAGCGGGTCGTGGAATCGAGGCTTACCGTCGAGGCTATCGAGATAGGCGCAGATGAGCTGGCTGTCCTCCATGCCAATGCCAGCATCATCAACCAGAAAGGGCACGCGGCCAGAGGGATTGATCTGATAGTAGGGACTGCCCGAGGTACGCGTTTTCGCTTGGATAATCTCAACGCGGTTCTCGAGTCCTTTCTCAAGAACGAGGATGCGCGCTAACCGCGCGTATGGCGAGCGGAGCGTGACATAGAGCTTCATTAGATGTTCGGCCTATTCAGTCGCTGAAATGGCAGCGGCCGTATCGTATCGTCGCCTCCGGTTTTTACAATCACTATTGGAACACCGCCAGACAATCATCCTTGGCTGCTGCACTACACACCCCACTTCCGTTGTGGGTCGATAGTGTTGATAAAGTCGACGATGAGACGGCCGGTGCTCTTTGTTTTGCGTTTTTTCCGGTTGTTTGCTCGCCGCTCCCGTTGGGAGGCGACGGCATTGCTCTCACGATTGACGTTGACGCCACTAACGCTCAGGCGAGATAGGCAGCCAGCAAGTTCGGCGGTGGCCGTCAGACATGATTTGCCAGCGTCTTGAGGTTCTGCACGATGGCGGCGAGGTGGAACTCGTCGCGTGCGCCGGAGAGGCCGCGCAGACGCATGCGCTCGAAGCGGTGATGGGTCTTGAGGTGAGCAAAGCGCATCTCTACCTTCTTGCGCTCATCGCGCGATTTGCCGAACTCGGGCGTCCCCATCAGCGCGCGGGCATGATCGCGGGCATCTTCGTTGACATCGCGTGTGACCTTGCGTGAGGACGTCTTCGGACAGCACTGCGGCTTGAGCGAGCAAGCCTCACAATCGCGCTTGAGAGCAAGGTAGCGCAGGACATGGTCGTCACCGACGCTGCCTGTGGTCGTTAGCAGCTTGCCCGCTGGACAGACGTAGACGTTGCGCTCCTTTTCGAATGTGAAGTCGGTGCGCCAGAAGGTGCCGTCCTCGCGGGCGCTCTTGTCCCAGACCGGGATGTGCGGCGTGATGCCGGCGCCGATCAGCCAGTTGAGGAACTTGCCCGTGCCGTAGGCGGTGTCGGCAACGAGGCGCTTGGGCTTCAATGCCATGCGCGTTTGGGTCCGCTCGACCATGGTCTTCGTGGTAACGACCTCGTCGTAGGTTCTGGCCGGCGTGGCTTCCACATCGACGATCACCGCGTTCTCAATATCGATCAGGTAATTGAGCCCGTAGCCGAACTGCACGCGCTTGTTGGCCTTGGCCGTCCAGGCTGAACAAGGGTCCACCGGCGAGATCACTTTCGGTAGCTTGCGGTTGGCGTCGAGATCTTCGTCATCGAGCCCTGCAAGGAACTCGGCCGCTGCCCGCGTCTGACGCTCCGGTGCCGACCAGTCGATCTCATCGGGCGCCTTGCCGTGATACCGGCTGGCGTCCGCCTCAATGACGCTCGCATCAACGGCGAACCCTTCGCCCTTGACCAGGCCCGCGTCCATGCAGGCTCGCACCACCGCCTCGAACACGTGGCGCAAGATGTCGCTATCGCGGAAACGCCCATGGCGATTGACCGAGAACGTCGAATGATCGGGCACCGTATCGTCGAGATCGAGCCGGCAGAACCATCTGTAGGCCAGATGCAGCTCGACCTCCTCGCACAACCGCCGCTCAAAGCGGATGCCGTAGCAGTAGCCCACCATCAGCATCCGCAGCATCAGCTCAGGGTCGATCGAAGGCCGGCCGATGTCGCTGTAGAAGGGCGCCAGCTTCTTGCGCAGCTCAGCCAGCACCCGCGTCACGAGCGGATTGAGCCGGCGCAGCAGATGGCCTGTCGGAATGCGCCGTTCAAGGTTGAAAAGATAGAATATCTGGCTCTGATCGCCCGTCTGCCGACCCATCATGGCAAACCTCCGCCGCTGGTAGTCTCAAGCAGACGGAATCACTGTTCGCCGATTAGCGCGAGGCCTTTTTCAACAGCATCGACCCATAGATGGGGTAATCAGCCGGCAGCTTGTGGATAGCTGAAGATTTTGGGTGCTGCGCTTCAGGCTGATGGTGAAACGAGGTCCGTGGTTACGGCCTCAAGCATCAGAAGGAGAAGCGCAGCATGGACCATTTTGCCGGACTGGACGTATCGGTCAAGGAGACCAGCGTCTGCATTGTGGATGACACGGGCAGAATCATTCGAGAATTGAAGGTGGCGAGCGAACCTGACGCTCTGTTGGCGGTGCTGGCGACCCCCGCCTACCACTTCAAGCGGATTGGATTGGAAGCTGGGCCGCTGTCGCAATGGCTTTATAGCGGACTGGCGGAAGCAGGCTTGCCGGTGATCTGCGTCGAGACGCGGCACATGCGGGCGGTGTTGCAGGCGCAGATCAACAAGACCGACCGTAACGATGCGCGCGGCATGGCGCAAATGATGCGGGCGGGGCTTTATCGCCCGGTACATGTGAAGACGTTACGCAGTCAGAAACTGCGAATGCTGCTGACCCACCGCAAGCTGCTGCAGTCCAAGGCCATCGCCATTGATAACGACCTACGCGGTACCTTGCGCAACTTTGGTCTCAAGGTGGGTATCGTCGGGACGGTAAAGTTCGAGGCTCGCATCAAGGAGTTGGTCGAGGACCTCCCCGATCTAGCCGTCCTGGTCGAACCACTGCTTGTTGTTCGGCGGGCGCTTCGCGAACAGATTGCCGTTCTGCACCGCCGTTTGCTGGCCATCGTGCGGGACGATGAAGTGTGCCGGCGCCTGATGACGGTCCCCGGCGTCGGCCCGGTGGTGGCGCTAACCTATCGCGCTACAGTTGACGTGCCGGCGCGCTTCCGGAGCTCCAAGGCGGTCGGTGCGGCGTTTGGGCTGACACCATCAAAGTATCAATCGGGTGAGATCAATCGATCTGGCGCGATATCAAAGTGCGGGGATGAGATGATGCGGGTGATGCTCTACGAAGCGGCCCAGGTCATGCTGACCCGCACCAACAAGTGGTCATGGCTCAAGGCCTGGGCGATGAAGATCGCCAGGCACCGCGGGATGAAGAAGGCGATCGTGGCGCTGGCGCGTCGGCTGGCCGTGATCATGCACCGCATATGGGTTGATGGCACCGAGTTCCAGTGGACACGGGAAGAAGCAGCAGCATGAAAACTGCACAGGATCAAATGTAACAGGAGAACACTCGAGCTCCACCCAGCGGTGGAATGATGTCCCTCGCGGGACGATGGATGAGGTGAGTTCGTTTGTCCGCTTGGACCTGCCGTTCGTCTGTCGGCAAGGCCGTCCAATAGATTGTTCCGCCTCGTCTTCGAATCCCATGATGGAAGGGCCTTGGTGCCGATTCCGAAGAGAAGCACGAGCCCGTGAGCGACATCGACACCGCAGTGTTGGACAGACTGAAAGTGCTTGACCCCAACCGGCCGATTAGAGAAGCGGACAACCTGTCGCAGACCAAAATCCAGCAATGTCCGCCGAAAGCGGACAAACGCTAGCCCGGCTAATGCCATTGTCGGACTGGATTTAAAGTGTGCCCTAATTCGCTGGATTACGTGGGGTTACTCTGCACTACGAGCAGAGAATTCTTGTTTGTAATTACGCTCCCTCCGCCACCTTTACTCCGCGGCTGACGCGCCGCTCAGCAGAGATTCCCCCGGCCGCACACGGGTGAACGTCACCGGCTCCGTGCTCACGGCCGGCTGGTCTTCGCGCAGGCGTACGCTGGTGTAACGCGAAGTGTCGAGACTGGACGTTTGCGGGAAATCCTCGCGGTAATGCGCGCCGCGGCTGTCGCGGCGGAAGTCCGCGGCGGCGCAGATCGCGCGGCTCACCAGCGTCAGGTTTTCCAGATTGAGCCGGTCCATCCAGGTCAGATTGTAGCGCCGGCTTGAATCATCCACGCCACACGCCGCGATGTCGCGCGCCAGCGCATCGAGCGCCGCCTTGCCGCGCGCCAGGCTTTCGGCGCTGCGCAGAATGCCGACGTCGTCCCACATGATGGAATAGAGGCGCTCGCGCATTTCCGGCAGGTTGCGGGGCTTGCGGCCGAGCGGGGCAAAGGCGCGCTCATAAGCCGCGTCGATCGCGCGCTTGTCGGGCTCGGGTAGGGCGCCGCCGTGCTTGGTGCGCGCGCCCATCACGTCGCCGGCGATGCCGCCGAACACCGTCGAGTTGGCCACGCCATTGCCGCCCAGGCGGTTGGCGCCGTGGACGCCGCCGGTATCCTCGCCGGCCGCGTAGAGCCCCGGCAGTTCCGTCGTGCAGTCGGCCCTGAACTCGACGCCGCCCATCATGTAATGCGCGGTCGGGATCACCTCGACGCGGCCGCCGGCCAGATCGAAGCCGCAATCCTCGCAGCGCTCGACCATGCCCTTGAATTCGCGCCGCACGCGCTCGGCGCCAAGATGCCCCATCTCGATATAGACGCCGCCATGAGGGCTCGCGAAGCCCTTGCGGACGCGGTCCATGATCGAGCGGCTGACGATGTCGCGGGTGGCACGCTCGCCGCGCGCATCGTAATCGAACATGAAACGCGCGCCCTGGGCGTCGGTCAAATAGCCGCCGGAGCCGCGCAATCCCTCTTCCAGCACGGTGCCGGTCATGCGGGTGCCTTCGCCGGCGAGCAAGCCGGTCGGATGAAACTGCACCATCTCGATGTCGCGCAGCGGCAAACCGGCGCGCAGCGCCATCGCCAGGCCGTCGCAGGATTTGTCGCCCGAGGGCGTGTGATAGCGGTACATGGTCGGCCCGCCGCCGGTGGCCAGCAGCGTGGCGCGGGCGCGCACCAGCAGCGGCTCACCCGAACGCATGTCGAGCATCAGAACGCCGGCGAGTTCGCCGCCGTCCGCCGTCGGAATGAGATCGAGCGCGCGGTGATCCTCGATCCGGCGCACGTCGCGCCGCCACACCTGTTCGGCGAGGCGGTTGATGATCTCGATGCCGGTCAAATCGCCTTTGTGCACGGTGCGGTCGAAGGTCTGCCCGGCGAAGGCCTTCTGGTGCACGGTGCCGTCGGGATTGCGGTCGAAGAAGCAGCCGAGCTCGGTTTCCAGTTCGCGGATGCGGCGCGGCGCGGTCTCGACCAGCAGCCAAGCGAGATCCTGGTCGTTGAGCCAGCCGCCACCCTCGATCGTGTCCATGAAATGGCGCTCGACGGAGTTGCCCGGCGACAGCGCGACGTTGTAACCGCCTTGCACCATGCGCGTGCAGCCGCATTTGCCGAGCAGGCCCTTGACCGCGACGGTGACGTCGAGATCGGGATTGGCCTTCTTGGCGTGCAACGCTGCGAACAGGCCGGCGCCCCCGGCTCCGAGAATGAGAATGTCGGTCTCAATCGTCCGCACGTTCACGCGCTGCCGATGCCGGCGAGCACCGCCGCGCGCCGCGCCGCGGCTTCGGCGTTGACCTGCGCGTGCAACGAGCCGCCGTGCGAGTCCATGGTCACCAGCAGCGGCCCGAATTCCTTGATGCGAAATTTCCATAGCGATTCCGGATGCAGATCGTCGAGATCGACCTCTTCGATGGCCTCGATCCAAGTCGTTTCCAGCGCGGCGGCGCCGCCGACCACGGCCAGATAGGCCCCGCCGAATTCGCGAAAGGCGTCGAGCGTCGCCGGCCCCATGCCGCCTTTGCCGATGATGAGCCGCGCGCCGTCGCGCTGCATCAGCGGTTTGGTGAAGCGCTCCATGCGCATCGACGTGGTGGTGCCGATGCAGAGCGGCTCATAGCCGGAGGAATTCCCCGGGCGCGGATCGACCTTGCGCACGTTGGGCGCGGTATGAAGGACCGCGTGGCCCTTGAGATTGAATTGCGTCGTGCGTCCCCGGTCGAACATCTCGATCAGGGTCGCGTCGCGAATGCCGAACAAGATCTTGTTCAGCGTAACGGTGTCGCCGACGCGCAGCGCGCGTGCCTGTTCTTCGCCGACCGGCGTATCGAGGACGTGATGCGTCATGCCGTCCGCCTCATTCGAACGCGATGCCGCCCGGCGTGATGACGGCGGAGGCTCTGCGGGCGGAATGGCACTGGATATTCACCGCCACCGGATTCATCGTAATGTGCGTGGCAGCCACTTCGACATGCACGCGGAACGACGTCGCGCGGCCGCCCAGGCCCTGCGGGCCGATGCCGAGCTGATTGACCGCCTCGCTCAGTTGCGCCTCGATCTTGGCGCCCTCCGGATCGGAGCAGGTGGTGCCGAGCGGCCGCGTGGCGGCGATCTTGGCGAGATGCATACAGAGGTCCGATGTGCCGCCGACGCCGACGCCGACGATGGTCGGCGGGCAGACACGGCCGCCGCATTCGATCACCTTGTCGATGACGAAGCGCTTGATCGCGGCGGCACCGTCGGCCGGAATCAGCATCTGCAAAAATGAGCCGTTCTCCGAACCGGAGCCTTTCGGAATCATCTCGATCTCGACGGTTTCTTCCCGTTCGTCGAAATCGACATGGATAACCGGGATGCCGGCGCCGCACGAGGTCTGCTCGTTCTTGCGCGTCACCGGATGCACGACCGAGGAGCGCAGCGGATGTTCCTTGGTGGCGCGCTCGCAGCCGCGCCGGATCGCTTCCTTCATCGCGGCGCCGTCGAATTCGACGTGGCGGCCGATAACGACGTTATAGATCGGAATGCCGGTGTCCTGGCAGAGCAGGTTCTTGGTGCGCTCGGCGACCGCGATATTCTCGACCATGGTGTCGAGAATGGTCTTGCCGGTGGCGTCGGTTTCTTCCATCAGCAGCCGCTCGAAGCCCTGTTTGATGTCGTCCGGCAGCAGCTTGAGCGCGCGGATATAGAGCGTCTTGCTGAGCTCTTCGACTTCCTTGATATCGAGCTGCATGGCGGTATCCTAATAGGCCAGCGTTACGCCTGATGCGATCAGCAGCACGGCCAGCGCCTGGCGAAAACTCCGTTCGTTGAGCTTGCCGTAAATCCGCCAGCCGATCCAGGTTCCGAGCAGCAAAGGCGGCAGAACTGCGACCAGCAGCAACAGCCCGGTACGATCGAACGTAACCAACACTATACCGGCTAACGTGACGCCCTGTATGAGGATTATGTAGGGCTGATAGACGCCGCGCGCGACCTGCTTGGGCCAGCCGCGAAGCTGCGTCCAGATCGTCGGCAGAACGCCGGAATAGCCGCCGATCCCGCCCAAAATGCCGCCCACGAAACCGACCGCCGCGTCGGCCGCACGGCCGCCGGCGGTGATGCTTGCAAGTTTCGGGGCGATGAAGGCGTAAATCCCGAACACCATCAGGAAGGTGCCGAGGCAGACCTTCAGAATCCCGGCGTCGGTAAAAGCCAGCAAATAAACGCCGATCGGGACGCCGGCGAGGCCGCCGGCGATGAACGGCCACAACCGCGCCAGTTCGATATGGCGGCGCTGCGGCCAGAGCGTGGAGAGATGCAGCAGCACGCCGCAGCCGGTGCTCATGATTGCCACGTGCAACGGATCGATGCGATGCAGCCAGATCGAGGACGCGGCCAGCGCGAAGGCAAAGCCGCTGCCGCCCGCGGCGATGCCGCCCAGCAAGGCGCCAAGCCACAAGATCGCAAGCGTGTCGAGGGTGAGGCCGAACAGCATCCGGTCAGCCCAGATTGAGCATGAAGATGAACCCGACGGCGAGCACCGCCGCGACGCAAACCGACAGCGCCGCGAGCGTCTTTTCGCGGAAATCGAGGAACTCGATCGCCAGCACGCGCAGGCCGAGCGTCATGTGGATCGCGAGCGCGACGACGATGGCGAATTCGGAAAGCATGACCAGCGGCTGGCGCGTGAGCGCCAGAAAATCGTCGAGCGCATTGGCGCCATTGAGCGCGGTCGCCAGGGCGAGAAAGTGCAGCGGCAGGAAAATCGCCAGCGCGATGCCGGACAGGCGGTGCAGCATGGCCGCGACAAAACCGCGTTGTCGGTGCGTGGCCCTCATGCGGTGAATACGGCGAACACCGCCCGCATGCCGAGGACCAGGAGGAGAACCGAAAACAGCGCCAATGCCAGATCGAGCGAACGCCCGCGCCACGCCGTCCACTCGCGCAAGATATTGCGCAAGCCGATCGGCGCGTGGATGGCGACCGCGATGACGAACAGGCTGTAGAACAGCGCGAACGCGACATTGCCGTGGGTGCGCGCCAGGATATCGGACGCGGTCAGGCCGCCGCGCACCGCGTAAAGAATGGTGCCGAGATGGATGGCGACCGCGAGCGCCAGCACGAAGGCGGTCGCCCGTTGCGCCAGAAATAAGATCGCCGTCACGGCACGCCCCGCAGACTGCGGCGCAGCACCGCGCGTTTCAGGCCGGCAATCGAATAGGTCGGCGCAATCGCCTTCGGGCAGAATTGCGTGCAGCTCATATGCGTGTGGCAGGCCTGGCAGCCGGAGCTGTGAGAGACAGCCTCGACGCGCGTCGCGTTGCCCTTGTCGCGCACGTCGTTGACCAGAGTCCAGGCGCGGTTGAGCGCCGCGGGCCCGAGATAATCTTTGTCCCAGGCCACCACGTCGCAGGCCGAATAGCACACGCCGCAGCCGATGCATTCGATGCCGGCGTCGGCGGCCTGGCGTTCCGGCGTCGCCGGCGGCACCACGGCGAAATCGGTCTCCGGCCGCGCGCCCGGCTCGAAATAGCCCTTCGCGTCCTTCCATTTGTCGAAGAACTGCGTCATCTCGACCGCTAGATCCTTGACCACCGCGAAATTGCGCAGCGGTTCGAGCCGCAGCTTTTCGCCGTCGCCGATCACATCGGAGACGCGGGTGCGGCAGGTCCAGCGCGGGCGGCCGTTCACCACCATGGCGCAGGAACCGCACATGCCGACGCGACAGGCAAAGCGATAGGACAACGTCGCATCGTGTTCGCGCTGGATCTCGGTCACCACGTCGAGCACGGTCTGGTGCTCGCGGCGCGGAAGGACGAAGCCCTGGAATTGCCCGGTCTGGGCGCCGCGCCAGACATCGACCCGCAGCGTGGCGCCGCTCATCGCTGCATGCCCCAGAGATTGACCGTGCGCGCCTCGATGGCGCGGAAGATCACCGACTCGACGAACAGGCCGATCAGAATGACGGTCAGCAGGCCGGAAAACACCGTGGCGGTATCGAGGTCGTTGCGCGCCTCGAAAATGTACCAGCCGATGCCGCCGGAGCGCGACGACACGCCGAACACCAGTTCGGCGGCCACCAGCGTGCGCCAGGCGAAGGCCCAGCCGATTTTCAAGCCGGCCAGGATCGACGGGAACGCCGCCGGGATCAGGATCAATCCGACGTAGCGCGCACCGGTCAGGCCGACATTGCGGCCGCTCATGCGCAGGGTTTCCGGCACGCCGCGAAAGCCGATCAGGGTATTGAGCGCCACCGCCCACAGCACCGAATGGACGATGACGAACACCAGCGACGGCGTGCCGAGCCCGAACCAGATCAGCGCCAGCGGCAGCAGCGCGATGGCGGGCAGCGGATTGAACATGGCGGTGAGGGTGGAAAGAATGCGCGTACCGATGCCGCTGGCGACCGCGAAAGTCGTAAACAGGCCGGCCAGCGCCAACCCGCACACATAGCCGAGCGCCAGCGTGCGCAGCGACGTGACGGTGCGGTTGATCAGCACGCCGTTGCTGATGTCGTGCCAGAAGGTGCGGACCGTTTCGGTGAAGGTCGGGAACAGCAGGGAATTATTGAGCCAGCGCGCGTAAAGTTCCCAGACCACGATCAGGACCACCAGGATCGCCAGCCGCTGCACGCTTTCGTTGTTGACGACGCGCTCGGTGAATGAAAGCGGCCGCTCGACATCGCCGATGACGCCGGAATCGACCAATTGGCTTTCGAATTCCGGGCGATGTTCGTTCACGCGTTCGCGTCCTCGGTTATTTCGGCGCGGCCGGTTTCGTTGCCGAACAGCAGTCTGTGAATCCGTTTCGACAAAGCGCCGAATTCTGGCTTGTCGATATTGGTGTAATCGATAGTGCCGGCGTCAAGCTCGGCGCGCACGCGTCCCGGGTGCGGCGACAGCACCAGGATGCGCGAACCGACGATGATCGCCTCCTCGATGGAGTGGGTGACGAACAGGACGGTGAAGCGCAGCTGATCCCACAGCGACAGCAATTCCTGCTGCATCGCGCGCCGGGTCAGCGCGTCGAGCGCGGCGAACGGTTCGTCCATCAGCAGGATATCGGGCTCGAGCGCCATGGCGCGCGCGATGGCGACGCGCATCTTCATGCCGCCGGACAGCATGTGCGGATAAATATCCTGGAATTCGGTCAGCTTGACCTTTTCGATCACCGCCCTGGCGCGCGTCTTCGCCTCTTCCGGCGAAAACTTCCTGGTGACCTTCATCGGGAACAGCACGTTCTGGAAGACCGTTTTCCACGGCATCAACTGCTCGAACTCCTGGAAAACCATCATGCGGTCCGGGCCCGGGACGTCGACTTCGCGGTCGCGAATGCGGATCGAGCCCTCGACCGGCGGCATGAAGCCGCCGACCGCCTTGAGCAGCGTCGACTTGCCGCAGCCGGAGGGCCCGAGGATCACGTAGCGGTCGCCTTGCTGGACGCTGAAGTCGACCTTGTAGGTTGCCGTCACCAAATGGCGCGGCGTTTTGTACTGGAGAGTGACTCCCTTCACCTCAAGCAAGGCGGCGGTCATGAGCCTGGTCTTGCCATCAAGTCTTGCCATCAGCTGCCGGGCAGGTTGTGAATGGCATCGAAGAACATGTCTTTCCAGCTCGTCGCTTTCACCGGCACCATGCCGACCCGCGCCATATATTCGGCGAATACCATCGTCTTCTGCGGCGTCATGGTCCAGGTGTTCTCCTTATCCTGGATGATCTTCAGGGCTTCGGCCGGGCTGAGCTTGGACTTGTCGGCCTTTACCCACAACGCCGCCGCTCCGGCGGGATCGTCATGAATTTGTTTCATCGCTTCCGATAGCGCGGTCAGAAAGGCCTGCACGATTTTGGGCTCGCCGTCGTGTAGCTTGGCGGCCGCCCACACAACGTTGAAAGTATGCGGGCCGCCAAGGACCTCGAAGCTGTCGAGCACCTTATGCACGCGGCTGTCGGCAAGCTCCTGATATTGGAACGGCGCGGAGCTGAGGTGAGCGGTGATTTCGGATTTGCCGCTCATCATCTGCGCCAGGCCGTCCGGATGGCTGAGTGAGACGGTCCAGGCGTCGAGCCTGTGCTCCTGGCCCTTGCCAAAGGCTTTTTCCGCGGCCATCTGCAAAACAACGGCCTGGATCGACACGCGCACGGCCGGCAGGGCGATGCGGTCTTTGTCGGTGAAATCCTTGATGGTTTTCACCTTCGGATTGATGGTGTTGAGATAGAGCGGCATCGAATTGAGCGCGGCGACGCCTTTGACCTTCAGGTTATTCTGCGTGCGCGCCCAGATGGTGACCAGTGGCCCGACGCCGCCGGACGCGAAATCGAGATTGCCGGAGATCAGCGCCTCGTTCATCGGCGGCCCGCCGGTGAATTTGACCCACTCGGTCGACAGATCGAGCCCGCGCTTCTTGCCCTCGGCTTCAAGCAGTTTTTTCTCCTCCATGATGGTCAGCGGCAGATATGAAATTCCATACTGCTTGGCGATGCGCACCATGCGGGTCTCGGCCCCGGCGCTGCCGGCGCAGATCGTTGCGATCGTCACGGCCGCGGCCATGATCGGCCAGCGCCATCGGCGTTGCTGATTGTGTGCCATATCGTCCTCCCGGCTGATTTTGTCGTTTTGATCTTTTTCTGGCCGCATCATCCATCACGTTGCGGTAGCATGGCAACTAGCTTGCGGGCGTATCTGCCGGCAGCGGCCACAAACGACAGCGGGTGGGGGATGTATGACGTAACAATATCCTATGCAACTTTGCTTATCGCCTCGATATGGAACGGCTGGGTGATTATGGGGACATTGGGCAGGACGAAAGAAAACGTTCAAAAGCAAAGTAAGTCGCGCCAAGTGTGACGCATATAACTCATCCAATTTCTAAATCGCGTGCGGGTAGTGCGGAATGTCCGCTTTGCGCCGTTAGCGACAAAAATGGCGCGTCGTAGCGAATGACGCTAAGTGCCAATTGCCGGCATCGCGAATAGGGGCTCGAGTTGAAAGGAATCCTCAAGTTCTAGCCTCTGTCAGACCTTGTTAAGCAGCAAGGGGCCAGATGTTCATATGTTGCGTTTCGGCTTCAATAGCGCCGAGTCAATCTTTCATGGCGCCGCGGATAAACTAGGCGGTTTGGAAATCGGCAACGATGAGGTTGTATGCGCCACTTCGGCCGCGAGCATAAACCTTCGCGGCAATCTCGCAGATTAATTTACGGTTGCTATCGAAGGCTCTTAGAAGGCTTGCTTCGTCCGGCTGCAGATTGGGTTGAAGGTGTTTGAGCGCGTCCCAGGTCACAAAGAACGAGCTTTCTATCGAACGGTCATAGCCCCAGAAATGGACCGAACGCCGCGTGGCATCGCAACTGCGGCTAGGATTGGGAAACGTCACCGCCTGATTCACGCTGTTCGACGGCCGCTGACCTGGCCATATCATTGGTCCACCGCCGGTACCGCATCGCCAATCAGAATCGGAAGTGGTTCATTAGCTCCGCCGGCACCGGTCGCATGCACGGTCTGATCCTGGTGATCGGCAAGCCACTGCTCATTGTCGGCGAGCACAATGAAGCTGCGTTCGCGCCGCTGAAATTCACGCGCGTCGTCGGAGTTGCTGGCCGCCTTTGCCAGTTCACCGTATTCGGCCGCTTTCGCACGATATTGCCCGGGCGCGAACATCGCAGACCTTTCCGTAAGAGAGCCTCCCTCAATTACCGATCGCTGCAACAGGGCGGACTTGGCACATATGGGGATGCCGCATCGGTTTAACGAGAGACGTCACCGCATATTGGGCATTTCCCGTATAATTGCTCGACTTTAGGCGCAATTGAGCGCACCGTTCGTTGAGGCGGAGCGCCTCAAGGCGTCCGCTCCCAAGTCGAAAAACTGACGTTACCTCCCGCCTTCGCCGCGTGTCGCTCGGCAAAGCGGCGGCCTATTGCAGGAGAATCAAATGTTGACCTGGTTCGTTCCGCCGGCGGTAGTGCCGATTCTGCTTGCGACTGCAATCGCCACCTCGGCCTTGCTGCGATGACCATCGTGGATAGGGACGGTCGCTTGTGGGGTCCGGCCGACCCGAAACGTATCGATATCCAGTCGCCTGCCGAAATGCGGCATTGGGTGCGAGAAATCGGCCGGCCCGCCGCCAAACTCAACGAAGCGGTAAAGGCGGTCGGTCCCTTGGTATCCGACGTTCGTGACTATTTGCGAAACCGCTCGCTTTACGCAATCCACCGATGACGCGCACCAAGCGCAGCACATTGACATTCAGCCGCGCTTTCACGTTAGAAGGTGGAGAACGTTCGTTCCCGGCGGGCACTTATGAACTTGTGGCGGACGAGGAACTGATCGAAGGACTTTCGTTTCCGGCGTATCGCCGGGTCGCCAGCTGGATCCTCACGCCGACGCAAAATTCCGGCAAGCCCACCGAAATGATTACGATCGATCCAGTCAAACTTGCAGCCGCGCACGCGGACGACGCGGGCCGTGAGCATCAATCAGGTGAAAACATCGTGCCCGAAAGCACCACCAAAGTGGGATAACTGATGGCACATCGCCTACGGGTCTACGCCCCGTTTCCGCCTGCGTTCCTCAATCCAAGCTTGCCCACCGGTATTGATCCAATTTGACGCTTCCGTCTCAGACGACCCTTCAAATATTTCCTCGGACGGGAAACCCTCAAGCGCGGTCCATACGGACCAGATGGCGGCGTGAGAGGCCGCCAACCGAGGCGGCCTAGGCAGCCGGTAACACATACGTTCTAGTTTGGTTGCAAACAGCGCAAAGGTACGTATGGCGATCCATTCGATCATTTTTCGGGTGCTGGGTAATTGCCGCGAGCACCATGCCAGTAGCGCATTTTGGGCATGGCACGGCTGGAGCCTTGGCGGCTATTTCAGCTACCGGGTCGTCAAGGATCATCGGGCCAATCCCCACGATAGAGTGCCCTGCCTGCATTAAAGATAGGTTTATATGCTCTGAGTCATAACCAGATATCGCAGCAAGCCCGCGACGTCCGCATTATCTCAAAAAATGGACGCACGGCGGCAGTTGCGGGATGTCGTGTAAGCGCCAAAATCCAACCAGTGCCATCTCAGCGCGACTGCACTATTTGTTCTACGGTGAGAACCATGAGCTATCAAAAATATGTACGAAGTTCGGATAACATGCTTATTGCGCCAGCGAAGTGCACGCCATTGAAGAAAGCCGCATCCAATAAATATAAACCGACGATGCACGTGCACAGGGCAATGGCGGGCTTATCCATTTGAATTTGTCCTGAGGGTTTGAATATCTTTCTGTCCCGCTGCTCCAAAAATACGCTGGGTTAAACTGATAACCTATAGCCCGTACTACAACTCCGCATTGATTTTTGATATCTTAGTCTGGAGTGCCTCCGCACTAAATGGCTTACTGATAAAACTGCTAACGCCCGCGTATTTGGCCTCTATAATTTTGTCGGGATCCGATTGGGCAGTCATCATAATGAAAGGCAAGTTCTCAAGTTTTTTACTTGAGCGCGTTTGTTCAAGTAAACCCTGCCCATTCATCGGAGCCATATTCCAATCTGAGATCACCAAGTCGTAAGCTTTCTCGTTCATTTTGGCGAGAGCAGCTGCTCCGTCTGGTGCTTCTTCAACGTCGATGTAGCCTAGCTGGGTCAAGAGCTTTCGAACAATGTTTCGCATAGCACCACTATCGTCTACGATCAAAATTTTACTTTGCATATTGACTGCCATTTACGTCTCCTCGAGATCTAAGCACCGCAAGCGGTCCATTAGCATTTGCTCCTAATATTTTCGCCTGTAGGTGTTGTCCGGTTCCGGTGTTGCAATGCTCGGCGCCTCTAAATCTTCAGCGCGTCCGGTATCCGGTTTCATGCAAGACCAGAAGCCAAAAGAATAACCGCGAGCAGTACGCGCACTCGGATATAAGAAGCCGGTGGATCTAGCCTAAAAGCAAAAAGCCCCGGGGGATGCCCGGGGCTTTCAATTTGGATTGCGGATCCGATTAGAAGTGATAGTTCACGCCAGCGCGGACGATGCTGACCTTCTCGGTCGCGGCGACCGGGATAAACACGGTGTACATGGTCGGATTACCGAAATCGGCATAGAGGTACTCGAGCTTGGCCGACCAACGCGGCGCGAGATACGCTTCCAAGCCGCCGCCAAGGGTCCAGCCGGTTTGCCATTTCGTGCCACAAGACGCAATGGCGCCGGCCACCGGAGTACTGCAGCTAATCTGACCGGCCTGTATCTCGCCGTAAGCGAGACCGCCCGTGGCGTATACCAGCCAACGGTCCCACGCGTAGCCGACGCGGCCGCGGAATGTTCCGAACGACTGCAAGTTGGTGAAGCAGGTCGTGCCGCCGCCCGCGGTACATAAGCCGGGGAGTACGATCGAGCCGTTGATGTTGGCCCAATCCAGGTCGGTTTCGACACCGAGAACCCAATTCGTCGACTGCCAATTGTAACCGAGCGTACCGCCGATCAGTCCGCCGCTCTGGTTATACGTTCCGGTGGTCGTGCCGGCCGTATCGGTCTGGACCGTGCGACCCCAGCCGCCACCGCCGTTGATGCCGATGTAAAAGCCGGTCCAATTCCAGACGATTGGAGGCGGCGCCATCGGCGCCTTGTATGCCATCTTCGCCGGCATGTCGGCGGCATAGGCGGACGTTACAAAACCCAACGCGGCAACGGCCGCGGTAATAACAGCAAGCTTTTTCATTTAACGCCCCTTGCGAAAAACCAGGAAATACGGTGCCTATTTATACACAAATGTGCTTGAGAGACGTGTGCTATTTTAGCAACAATTCCCCATAAAAATTGTATCGCAAAGGCAAGGCGCCGGCGGCGATCCCGAAGCGCGAAGAGCGCTCGATCAAGCAGCTAATTTGCTGATTCATTTGAGTTTATCGCTGGCGGCCACTTCATTGGGGCGCCGTTACGTGCCGCGTTTCGGCGCCGACTCTATAAAGATTCGTCGAGTTTTCTCATGGCAGCCCTTGTTCTTTCATGGAAATGATTGGACGGGATTCAACATTCATAAGCTTCTCAAATGTGAGAGATACATCGGAAATCTCGTTTATAACCGGACTTCTTTTAAATTGGGAGCTGACCGCATCGACCTGCCAGAGGAACAATGGATTCGCGTGAAAGGCGCGATCAAACCCATTGTCGACCAGAGATTATTTCAAACCGCACAAAATATTCTCGGAAACACTTGGCCAGTAACAGACAACGATCTGCTTGATTACCTAACCGCTTCGTTGTGTACCAACGGATTTTTATCCGCAAAAATAATTGACCGTTCGAAAATCATGCCGACAACGACTACTTACTGCGACCATTTCGGTAGCCTATCGAATGCCTATCGCTTGATAGGCTACAAGCCGGCGCACAGGTACCGTTATCGCGGCCTTAGCGGACTGTTGCGGCGCATTTATCAAAAAATCACCGCGAACATTGTTTCAGACGTAAGCCGAGTGGGATATATCGAGTTGGATCATGAAACTCACGTTTTGACCATTGATAGTCACCTCACCGTCGCCCTCGTGCTGGTTCCGTATCAAGGCCGATTTGCACAGATAGCTGGTTGGAAGCTCCACCTAAACCAAATCCAGAAATGCCAAGCAATCCTGTTAGGCCGGCTAAATACGGAGAATACAGACGTGCTTGACTATCATCTTTTTCCGCGCTGCATTTTTCTTCGCCCGACTTTTCGATTTACGCCGCAAAACATTGAAATGCTGTCTTACTATAAGCTCACAGCTCTATCAGAGTTTTACCCCTTTTATCGTCGCAACTATTTTGGAGAGCAGGACAATCTGCGTCTGTAGTATTGCCCGTAATTTAGCCGGGCCAGCTTCACTGCTCGTATTAGCGACGGATGTTAAAACATCGACCGGACAATAATGAGCTGAGCCTTATCGAAGCTCAGCGCTCGGCAGACCCCATAGCGACAACGTCTGTTACAGCATTTTTCATGTAACATATCGCTTTCAGGACCTACCCGCGGCAGCGATGTCTCTGATGGTGGGGATAACGAAAAACAAAAGAACAGGGAGGCTTTATGCTTCTATGCATTTTATATTAAGCAAATCACAAATGGCCCGATCTGTGAGACCTACTGTTGGGGACGCGGATATGAACGTACGAGAAGCCGTTGCATCGCGATACTCATGTAGAGCCTTTCTTTCGAAACCCGTTCCCGAAGATGTCGTTCGTGACATTATCGAACGCGCAGCACGCGCGCCCTCTGCAGGCAATATGCAGCCATGGTTCGTTTATGCAATCGCCGGCTTGCGCGTTCAAGAATTGGTGGCGCTACTCGCCCCACGCATGGCGAACGAATTACCCAGCGGCGAGGGCACCGACTATACCATCTATCCAGCTCCACTCAGCGAACCGTACAAGAAGAGACGATTTCAGGTCGGCGAAGCGCTTTATGAATCGATCGGTGTGCTGCGCGAAGATAAAGCGGCGCGTTATCGGCAATATGCGCGCAACTATCAATTCTTTGGCGCACCGGTCGCGCTGTTCTTCGCGCGTGAGAAGTCGCACGGGCCAGCACAGTGGGCCGACATCGGCGGCTATCTGCAGACCGTTGCGCTGCTTGCGCGTGGCTTCGGCCTACACACGTGCCCGCAACAGGCGTGGGTGTCATTCAACCGTACGGTGCGCAACTTCCTCCAGCTTCCCGACAACTTGATGATTTATTCGGGGATGGCTCTGGGTCATGCAGACGAAAAGGCTCCCATAAATTCTTGGCGTTCCCCGCGCGCCCCGCTCGATGCTTTCGCGACATTTTCCGGCTTTGGGTAGGCGAGGAAAGATGCTCACATTTGAACTTGTAAATCACCAATGAATCCCTTGTTGAGCATACCCAAGAGTCGAAATGCGTTTGCATTTAGGGTCGCTTTGGGCTGCGGTATTATCCTTTTTTGTGGCTCGGCTTATGCCATCACTGGCAATGCGCCGCCCGCGGGCGGCGCCGCGGCCCGACCAATCGTGATGGTGACCGATGCGCGCGGCGACTTGTGCACCGGCGCGGCGCTCGCACCCGATTTGGTGCTCACCGCGGCGCATTGCGTGACCGGCAAGCTTGCCTACACCGTCAAGACCTTTCAGACCGGCCAGCCGGTAGCGGTACGCGGCATTGCCGTCCATCCGCAGTTCAATGCCGCGAGCTATGCGGCCAGCCGCGCCACCGCCGATGTCGCGCTCATCAAGCTAGCAGCGCCGCTCACCGATCTGGCGATGCCGGCTATTCTAGCGCCCGCCCGCCGTGTCGCGGTCGGCGAGACGCTGACGATCGCCGGCTTCGGCGTCACCGCCGCCGGCACCGCGCGCGGCTTGGGGCTTCCGCGCATGGCCAGGCTCGCCGTCACCGGCAAGCCCGGCTCCCTGCAAATCCGTCTGGTCGATCCGGCCGCGCACAATCTGCGTTTGGGCTTAGGTGCCTGCACCGGCGATTCCGGCGCGCCGGTGTTCGATGGCACGAGCGGCACGGGGATCGGCCAGATCATTGGTATTGTGAGCTGGACCACTGCCCCGGGTGACGAGGAAGGTTGCGGCGGCCTGACCGGCGTGACGCCGCTGCTGCTCTACCGCAGCTGGATCGTCGAGACGGCGCGCAGGTTCAATTCGCCGGTGGAACCGTAGCGATCGTTTGTTTCAATCGTATCCCGCTCTCGGCCGCCTACCCTCTTGAAACCTTCCAACACCACGTCGCCAGAACGCTTGTCGGCGAATGTCACAGGTTCATCATTGGCGTCCTTGAACACCTCGAAGGCGCGCATCAGTTCGCCATGCGTCACCACGGCGTCGAGCGGAATGCCCGCCTTGGTCTCCAGTTCGTTGTGGGTATCGATATCCATTGGTTTCTCCTTGTGGATCTGAAAGCGAAGCGAGCCAACGCAAGTCGGCTGTAGCCGACTTGCGCACTCAAGAATCCTATGTCGGGTAAACCCGACATGGGTGGATGACGGCGAGGCTGTTTCAGCGATTGAATTTGGTGTCTTCGGACCCCTCCCCAGCGGTCTCACGAACTGGCAAGCTTGCCGTCACGGCATCCGGCCATAATCACAAGAGCCGGCCAAAACCGGGAGGAGATAATTAAAAGGCTATGGATCGTGGCGGCGCTTGCGCTGCTCGCCGCAACGACCGGCGCGCGGGCGCAGGACTATCCCACGCGCACGGTGACGGTGGTCGTGCCGTTCGCTGCCGGCGGACCGGCCGACGTCATGGGCCGCATCGTGTCCGACATTTTCTCGCGTCATCTCGGTCAATCCTTTGTGGTCGAGAACGTCGGCGGCGCCGGCGGCACCGTCGGCGCGCTGCGCGCCGCGCGCGCCACTCCCGACGGCTACACGCTGATTTCCGGTCACATGGGCACCAATGCGCTGGCGCCCGTGTTCTATCCCAACCTCGGCTACGACCCGGAGAAGGATTTCGAGCCGGTCGGGCTGATCGCCGAGCAGCCGGAGCTGCTCACGGTGCGCAAGGATATTCCCGCCAACAACCTCAAGGAATTCATCGCCTGGGCCAAGGCCAACGAAAGCAAGCTCAACATGGGCCACGCCGGCATCGGCTCGGTGTCCTATATCGGCTGTCTGCTGCTCAACTCGGCGATCGGCATCAAGCCGACGCTGGTGCCGTTCACCGGCACCGCGCCGGTGATGAACGCCATCCTCGCCGGCAACGTCGACTATGATTGCGACCCGGTGCTCGGGCCCTTGCCGCACGTGCGTGCCGGCAACGTCAAGGCGCTGGCCATCGCCGCCAAGAAGCGCAGCCCGCTGCTGCCCGATGTGCCGACCTCCTACGAACAGGGCCTGCCGCAATTCGACTGTGCGCCTTTCTATGCGGTGTTCGCGCCGAAAGGCACACCGAAGGCGGTGATCGACAAGCTCGCCGCGGCGCTCGCCCAAGGCCTCGACGAGTTGGCCGTGCAAAAGCGCCTCAAGGATCTCGGCGCCACCATCGCGGAGCCGGATCGCCGCGGGCCAAAGGCCTTGGCCGCGCTGGTGCATGACACGATCGCGCGCCTGACGCCGGTGCTGAAGGCCGCGGCGGCTAAATAGAGACCGCGTGCGCGCACGTTCGTTATTGGCCTCCTTGTGGGCTTCTATCCTTGCCCAGCGAGGACAGCGGCCGGTGGCGCCGAGGAGCCTGACAGAGGGGTGTAACCGTTCGTTATCGGCGGCTTATTCACGCCGATTGCGCATTCGAATGTATCCGTGCCAACCCGGCCGCTTTAGCGGTCGCTTCCATTGGTGGATTGGCCACTCGGCGGACTTGTTAAGATTGCGGCGTTTTCTACTTAGTTGGATAACTGGGTAGGAAGGGCTCATTTCTTAATGAGTTTTCCGAATTACTTCTCGCACCGTGTATAGCTGACCTGATGTCCTCTTTGGTCGAATAGCGAACAAATTGTTGCGGTGCCGCGATTGTCCGCCAAAAGCAGACATCGCACGCCGGTTTGAAATGAAAGAGGCCGCCAACTGAGGCGGCCCCGCGATCTTTATCAGCACTTCCTGTCGGTATTCTCGCCGCAACGTACTGTGCTTGAAGAAGGCGGCGCCCAGGTCGCTCTGGCTTGAGCCTCGGTATCAATGTGGTTATTGCAACCGACGATGTAGCACCCTTGGTTGCCAGCTCGCCCGCAATTCCCCAAGGCAATCGCGGTGGCTCTTTCTCTGCTGGTGGCATTCCAAGAGTTGCCCCAGCCTCCACCGGAAGTTCTGGCAAAGCATCCCCAACCTGCCGATGCGCTTGAGATAGTGGTGGCTGTCATCAGAACAGAAATACTTGCCGCAATGATAAGGTGTTTGCGCATCACACGTCCTCCAATGCCCCCCAGATTGTTTCATAAAAGGGGGAGGGGCAGAAGGGGCCAGCCAGGAAATTCAAAGGGGGCTATGTGCCGGGCCAAATAGTCGTGATTATTGGCAAAATGAGCATGGCCTCGATAACGCCAATGCCTTGCCCAGCATCGAAGACGTTGGAAACCATCTCCCAAGCCAAGGAAAACAAGAAAACATTTGGGAGGGACATCGCCACCACGGAAAGCCACATCGCAGACCGGGCCGAGCCGAAATTCGGCCACAGACGGCAAGCCAAGTATAAAGCGACAAATCCCCAGTTTATTACTGCGAAATTAAATGGCAGGTCTCGGATGAACGTTGAAAAACTATACCCGGAGGGATCTGGCTGAATTAAATCGAACTTGTAGCCAAGATAGATAATTATAGCGAAGGCGCTTGGACCGATTGAAGCTATCGCAAACGCAATGAGAGGAACTTGAGTCCAAGCAAGCGACTGACTGCTTGCAGAAACCCCGTCTCGTCCCTTGCGATATCCGAATAGTATCGCCAGCAGCATCACTGCGAGGGCCAAATAATTATACAAGTCGGATGTTAGGATCGGCAACATTACATCACTGTGAGCTTATTTACGCGATTTCGTGATGTTCAACCGTTGAGTAGTAGAGTGCCAAATTCTTGGCGTGTCGAGGCAAATCAATGTCCGCTTGGAACACCGACTTGGCGATATCGAGACCGATAGTCGTGACCGTATGCATGCTTGGCTCCTCCAAGTTGTGGGGGCCTTAACAGCACCCACATTCATGGCACTCACTTGCCGGTGGAGGAGCCGTCCACAGCATCAGAAGCGGACGTCACTGGCGTTATCAAATATTGGCATTTGCGTAGGGTGTAAGTAGCGCGAAGATATGGGATTTTTATCTAGTTAAATTGCTATTGTTCTATGCCATGAACGCCTTAATCGAATTTTCGCTACACGAATTCGTAATTTTTGGAGTTACGTTTCAGTATTGGATGTTGTTTTTTGCCGCAATTTTTATCCTTTTGTTTGTTTTTCTCGTCGCGTTGAATAGTTCAGACCAATGGTAGCCAAGTCATTTTGGAAGACACAAAGTGCTGCGCGGAGCGCATCACGCGAGCCACCCCATAGTAACACCGATAAGAATGCCGACGCCGAGCACAAAACGGTAGACCACGAATGGCCATGTCGAGAATTTCTCCAAAAATCGCATCAGCCCCCAGATTGCGAAAAACGCTGAGATCGAAGCTACCAATATTCCAAGAAGCAGAACGGACCACCCGTGCGTGTCGAGGTGAATTTTATGAAGCTCCCATATTTCCTTCAGACCTGCCAAAGCAATGGCTGGGAGTCCGAGAAGGAACGACAGGCGAGCCGCTTCGTCCCTCTTAAAGCCGAGGGCGAGTGCTGCGGTCAATGTTGAGCCTGATCGTGATACGCCGGGAATAAGCGCGCCAATCTGCGCTATGCCAATAATCATTGCATCAATCAAAGTTGAATTGTCGATCGTGCGTCTGTGCCGGGCGTAAATCTCCGCGATCCCCAAAAGAACCGCCATTGCGACGCACGCCCAGCCAATCACACTTACCGTGCGCAGCGGCGAATTGCAGGCGTTTAATGTCTTCGCCAACAAGAGCCCAGCGACGCCGATTGGTATAGTCGCGAGAACAATCCAAATGGAGAAACGCAATTCGCGATCATGAAACTGGCGCTGCGCGATAGCTCGCAGTGAATTCATTGCCAATCCCCGTACATCGCTCCAAAAATAGCTCACAACAGCAGCCAACGCTGCAAGTTGCATAGCGGCGGAGAATGCTGATCCTGGGTCCTGCCAGCCAAGCACCGCTGGCACAAGACGCATGTGGGCGGTGGAAGAGATCGGCAGCAATTCGGTAATGCCTTGCACAACTCCAAGCAAGGCGACCTTGGCATAGCCCAGCGCTACGAATCCCGTGTCGATACCTCGGGTGCAGAGTTCGGCCATCGATGCGCTACCTTTTGGAAGGAAGACGTCGCCTGTTGCCGCCTGTTAATCGGTTTTTACGGCATTTTTAGACGAATCAATCGGACGCATAGGTATATTAGCCTTAGGGGCGCGCGATCTAGAAACGCTTGTGCGTTGGCAAGCGTCAAACAGAGCCTCGACTAATGTTCATCAAGACCTTCGCTGGCCTCGCGATAATGGCAGTCTCCCAAGCTGCATTGGCCACGGATTGGCAATACTGCCTTGCGCCGTCGGACATAGAACACAAAATTTATTTGTCGGGAGTGTTTGCGACGCGCGATGTTTCGCGAGACACGGATGATTTCGTTCACGCAAGTCTTATTCAAGAAAGGGCTACGTCACGATGTCGTCCAATGTCCAAGAGCGGACAGCGAGAATGCGATCATGACGATGTTGCGGGACACCGTTGCTTACAACCAGAGAATTGGCCGTCAGGTTGTCAATTTGTACTGGGAACCGACGCACTAACTCAGCGGCAGTTCTGAATTGAGCGATCCGAATGTCCGCTATGGGTCGATACTGTTGAAAAACGATTTTGAAGAGGACCCCGGGAAAGATTGATTCAAAATCATGCACCAAGACGCAATCTTGATTCAAAAATCCATTCACGCGGATTTGATTATTTCAATATCTAATTTCACAGCCAATTTACGGAGACTTTTTCAATACTATCGTCCAAAAGCTGACAAGCGCGGGTGTGGTTGGGTTGCCCGCTAAGTGCCAGAAGCGGACATCGCGTCTATTCGTTCGTCCTAACGTGGCAGCAGTCTTGCAAATGAAGGAAACCGTCAACTGGGGCTGCCTCTATTGGTACGCCCGATGATCCGTTTGCCAAGCCGTAAATCTGCAATTCATTGCCACACGCTCCAAACTACGCAGCCCGTACATGACGGAGGAATTTATCGATCTGACTTTGCAGTACCGCCGTATGGTCGAGCAGCTGTTTTGCTCCACTAAGAGCCTGTCTAGACGCGTCGTGGTTTTCGTGCGCGTTCTTGTCGAGTTCCATGATGTCATTAGCAACCACGCGCGATCCCTCGGCCGCCTGTTGCGCGCTACGAGAGATTTCCTGCGTTGCCACCGCCTGCTGGCCGACCGAGGCCGCCATTTCAATTGTGCCGTCGCCGAGGGAACCGACAACGCCTATCACCTGCTCCATGATCTCAGCGACAGTCCCGCATGAAGCGTTCACCGCCTCGATTTTTTGATTAATCTCTTCAGTAGCCTGGGCGGTCTGCTGTGCCAGTGATTTCACTTCCGCCGCAACGACGGCGAAGCCCTTGCCGGCGGCGCCCGCTCTAGCCGCCTCAATGGTCGCGTTCAACGCCAGCAGATTTGTCTGCTGCGCAATCGCCTGAATGAGTCCCGTGATCGGGACGATCTGCCCGACCGCGTCGAGTAGTTGCTGGATGTTGGCGCGGGCATTGGCCGAATCCTCCACCGTCTTGGTTGTCAATTCGCGGGCGCCCTGCGTTTGCGTGGCTAGTTCTTCGATTGATTTTGCTAGTTGCTCGGCGGCGTTCGCCACTGAACCGACGTTCGATTGGGTTTCGACCACAATTCCTGCTGCGGTCTGCGACTTATTGCGAGTCTTAGTAGCTATCGCCGACATCGCTGCGGCGTTGTCGTGCATAACCGCGACCGCTTCGGCGAGCTCCTTGGCGATTTGTTGAACCGATTTCTCGAATTCGCCGGCAAGCTCATGCATCTCCGCTTTACGCTCTTTCGCGCGCTGCTGCTCGGCTTGATATGTCGCTTGTTCCATCGAATGAATTTCAATTATATTTCTGCGAAACACGTCGATAGCCTCTGCCATAGTGCCGATTTCGTCACGTCGGTCGAGGTAGCCGATCTTGACGTCGGTCTTGCCGGTCGAAAGCTGTTGCATGACATCTGTAATGGACTTAATTGGTCGCACGATCGAGGCTCTCACCAAGGCGGTCACCACTGCACTCACAAAAAAGCCCAGCACTGTGCCCAGAATGACAAATAGCTTGTTGAGCTCGGCGTCCGCCAGCAGGCTGGCCCGCAGCCTATTGGCGAATTCAGTGGTTTCGATTGAAAGCGTCTCGAGATCGGCGTCGACGGCCTCGAAGCCGTCATCAGTTTGGCCAAGCAGCATCGTCGCCATGGCAGCATCGGTCTGGCCCACGTCGATCGCATCCTTTGCCTCACCCTTGTATTTTTGCCATTTTAACTTGAGGTCCTGCAGGTCGGCGCGTTCTTTGGCGGACAAGTCGGTGCGTGAGCTAAGATCCTCGACGCGAAGCGACAACGCGATGAGTTCGGCATTGATCTGCGAATAGAGCGAAGAAAGCAGCTTATCGCTCACGCCATTGCTCGCCCACGACACATAGCGAAAAATCTTCAGATGCATTACGATAATATCGTTTTTCACGCCGGAGAACGCCGTCAACTTCGGTTCGATCTCGTGCGACAAAATACGCAGGCCTTCGGCGGATTTCGTAGAGGTTATGTAGGCATTGGCGCCGAGCGCCAAAAGACAAATAAGCAGCACGACGAAAGCCGCCGACGCCTTTACCTGAATGGAGAGATTGTTGAGGAGGCCAAATAGAGGCCATCGCCCAGCCGAGCGAATTGACACGGCCGTCGCAGCCTGCACGACGGCGACATCCTTCATGTCAAGTTACTGTTTGTAGACACCAACGCCGACGAAGTAGTCGCCCATCTTTTCGACGTAGCTCGACTTATCTTCAATCTTGTTGGTCAGTGGATTCGGCCATTTATAGTCAATCCATCCGCTCCCGGGGCCTTTCGCCAGCGTTACCATCTCGCGGATTAGGAACTTGCCGTCCTGGTCCTTCAGGTCGATAAGGTTTTTTCCAATCAGAGCTGTTCGTGCCCCGTGAGCAACGCAAAGCCCTGACATCTCATAGACGAATGGGTAGAGGTCGCGGTCGTGGAATTCTTTGGTCGTTTTGTCGGAAATGGCCTTGAAGGTGACATCGCCACCGTCCTTCTTGAACTCAGCTTGGACGCGTTTGACCATCGCGACCGCCTCATCTTTGGTGCCGAATTCAGCAGCAGTGGCAGGCGAAACAAAAATGACAAGCGCGGAAAATGCGAGCAAAGCGA
The DNA here is from genome assembly GCA_963703875.1 of uncultured Alphaproteobacteria bacterium. Taxonomy (GTDB): domain Bacteria; phylum Pseudomonadota; class Alphaproteobacteria; order Rhizobiales; family Xanthobacteraceae; genus Pseudolabrys. The sequence goes on along the minus strand of CAVPFZ010000006.1, from coordinate 478,231 downwards.
AAAATCGCATGTCTTCCTCCCTGAGCAATCGAGCAGCCTATAGTCGATCATCGTCGTTAATTCTTCGTTAACTCCTTTGAAAGTCGACTGAGGCTTGCGTCTAGAAAAAGCTTGTTAACGCTTGAATCTTCATTGGTGTCCGCTTTGGGTCGATACTGTTGAAAAACGATTTTGAAGAGGACCCCTGGAAAGATTGATTCAAAATCATGCACCAAGACGCAATCTTGATTCAAAAATCCATTCACGCGGATTCGATTATTTCAATATCTAATTTCACAGCCAATTTACGGAGACTTTTTCAACACTATCGGTCATTAGCGTCATAACGATTTCGCGCCATGTGCCAAAGGTCGAAAAGGAACAGCCTATCGTGCTGGTGCCAGATCAGTGACTGCAGGTAGGACGAACTTGGTCAACACGGTGTCTCCGGCAAGGTCTTGATTGCCTTGACCGTCGAAATTGTAGACCCCTGCGGTAACAACAACGACGAGATCGAGACTCGGCACGATGTACAGACATTGCCCACCCCAACCACTGCTGTAAATTAGATCGAAATCACGGCCGGCGACCGAACGCCGACCGAGCCACCAGAGATAGCCGAAGGCGAACTTGGGCCTGACGACCTGCGGCGTCGTCATTTCTTTAATCCAGGCGGCGGAGACAATTTGCTGACCGTGCCAGACGCCGTGGTCCAAAACGAGCTGGCCTATTTTCGCGAGGTCGCGTGGCCGAAGGCGCAAGCCCCAAGATGCGGCGGGATTGCCACTCGCCATCTTTCCCCACTCCCAGTCCGTGATCTCAAGCGGATCGAACAACGCTTCCTTGGCAAATTGGTCGAGCGGCCGGCCGGTGGCCTTTTGCAGAATACCCCCGACCACCTCCGCGCTACCATTGTTGTAGTGCCACCAGCTGCCTGACTTCGCGACAAGTGGCTGTTCCAGCACAAACCGATACGGATCTGGGGCGACATCCGTTTGGCGTGCCATGCTCAGGTAGGGCTTGTAGGGCCAGCGTAATCCTGCCGTCATCGTCAGCATATTGCGCACCGTGATGCGCGCTTTGGCTGGATCTGCCAGATCCCCGTAATCGGGAAAGAAGGAAAGTACCGGCGTTTCCACGGAGTTGATCACGCCGCGATCAAGCGCGATCCCGACCAACAGGCCGACCACACTCTTAGTCATCGATTGCAGGTCATGTTTCGTGCTCGAGGTGTGAGGAAGCTTTGGTGGCGTTTCCCCCCAATGCTGTTCCGGCCAACGCTGGTCGTGATCGGTGAAATAGGCCTCATAGATAACGATGCCATGCCGGACAACGACCACGCCGTTCGGACTGGCTTCCGGCAATTTTTCGAGTTGCGGACCAATGGCGCAGATTAATTCGTCATCAAGGTGCTGCTGTCGCGGCGACGAAACATCCCAGCCATCATTCATCGCTGCCGGCACGCCGCAACCTGCCGACGCAGCTACCGCGAGTGAAGGAAACAACGCGAAGCCGAGGACGACTGCTCGAATTCTCGCTCGGCAACATCTAAAGATCATATGGCGCGCCCAAATTCTTTTTAAGGGTCGTGCACTGCCCACGCGTGGTTTAGATCCAGATCGTTTGGCGTGCGAGCCAACTTTTGATCGTTGATGTTATTTCAGGCTGCGGTGGACGGGAAGATGAAAAGCGTCCGCTTTGGGTCATTCACGACCGAGCGATCCAACGCCCGCCCCGATCAATGTCCGCTGTTGCTGGTGATCTCAACCGGTCGACGCAACACTTACGTAACGCCTACCAAATGCTCGCCTAATCGCTTTCAAGACTCCCGGCTGCCCGCGATGCCAAACCTCCTGGTTTCTCGGGTCTCATTGAGCGCTGGGCATCATTTTTCGCTCAACTGCATACGATCCCTATCTTTTCTGTTCACGATAAGTGTTGCGTCGACCGGTTGAGCTGGCTCTCAATAGCGGCCAAAAATATTGCAGCGCCGTGAATAACGCGATGTGCCACAAGCATACTTTGCTTCGAACTGATGGTTCTGACGCGCCGCTTTGTTTTATGGGCTGGCGGACCTGTTCAGCTAGACCGCAACCTTGGTGAGGAAGCTTTTGACTTCGTTGCGTAGATCGGCGGCTGCCTCTTCTACCAATTCCGATGCGGTGAGCACGGTTTGCGCCGACTGTTGGGTTTCGGTGGTAGCACCGGCCACTTCGCTCAACTCCGTAACGATCATCCTGGCGCCGTCGGCGGCGCTTGCTACGTTTTTCGAAATCTCGCGGGTCGCGTCGTTCTGCTGCTGCACCGATTTAGCGACGGCGGACGTATAGTTATTGATCTCCCCCATGCGGTGTACGATGCGTCCGATCGCATCCACGGCGTTGCCGGTCGAGTTCTGAACTCCCACGATTTGGCTGGAAATATCCTCGGTCGCCTTTGCGGTCTGCACGGCGAGCGACTTCACCTCGGAAGCGACTACCGCGAAACCGCGGCCTGCTTCGCCAGCGCGCGCCGCCTCAATGGTTGCGTTGAGCGCCAGCAGATTGGTTTGCCCGGCGATGTTGCGGATCAGTTTGACGACGTCGCCGATCTTCTGCGCGGCTTTTGCCAGTGCATCAATATCCTGATTGGTCGCATGCGCTTCACCGACCGCGATCCTCGTCACTTCGGCTGTTTGGTTAAGCCGTTGTCCGATTTCCGCGATCGAACTCGACAATTCTTCGGTGGCAGTCGCCGCGGTATCAACGTTGGTCGAGGCTTCATTCGACGCCTGCACCGCGCTTTCGGCTCGTTGCGAAGTATGACCGGAGGCATTGAACAGGCTCGTCGCCGTCGACCGCATTTTATCCGCGCAATCACCGACAGTTTGCAGCAGACTTTCTGCGCGCTTGCGGAACGCCGAAATCGCGTCCTCGATTATGGCACGGCGTTCTTCCTGCTGCTGCATGGCAGCTTGCTGCTCCACTGCCTGCCGCCGCTCAGTAATATCCTCGTGCGTGCCGATCCAGCCACCGCCCTTTATCGGATGATTCTTCACCAGCAGGAGACGCCCACCCATGGCCTTGACCTCGTGCTCAATGGTACGCCCCTGCGCAACCGCGGTCAGAAAATCCTTCCGGTATTGATGCGGATCGCGATTGAACGTGCCCTTGGCAACCCGTTTCGCCAACACCTCGGACAGCGTGGACCCCGGTGTTACGTCGGCCGACGTTAGCCCATACATTTTATAATATTGCGAGTTGCAGGCGACCAGCCGCTCAGAGCCATCGAACATGCACAACCCTTGCGCCATGCTGTCGAGGGCAAGGTGCATCTGCTCGTTTTCTCGACTTCGATGCCGGGTAAGCAGAGCGTGGGTCAGGCTCATCGCAAACTGGGCAGTAAGCGTAGCGACGATGGCGTTGAGAACCGTTTCGGAAATGGTAGGGATGATTGCTGCGGCCCAGCCGACGGCGAAGACACTCAGCGCGCCGAAACTTACTGTAAAAGAGGCGAGCCCGGCGAACATGACCTTCCACCAGCCGCGCCGACGGAAGAGGACGAAAATGGCCATGAACATGTATCCGCCATTGGGGTTGGCCGAACAGTAATTCCTACCGGTTTCTTTAAAGTTAATTATCAGTAAACAAATAGTATTGGCGTGGCATCGCGCATCCTACAAAGTTCCCGGCGCGAGGATAAACGCTGATAGCAAAGAGGCGCGACGACCGCTTAGGGTCACGTGTGGACGGCGCCCTGGCAAGAGCTTTTTTGACGTTGCTGCAGCATTGGTCGGGTGCGGTCACGTGTGCGGCCTGTTGATGCGGCGGGTATGGCCGCTGGCCTAATGCTCTGCGCGGATCGGGTCCCAATCGTTAGCACGCACTTTTAAGGTGCGATGACCCAAACGGGCTCTCCCGATCCCCGGAACGAGCGTATCTGCATTACGTCGTCATGCCCTCGCCAATTGGTGTCGCCGATCGATCCGCTGGCGCCTCTCATGCCGCCAGCAACAGCTTCGGCTCGTTGTATCTCTCGCCGCGCACCATGATGGCCCAGGCCATCCGTGCAATCTTGTTGGCGAGCGCGACGGCCGCCACCTTGATCGGCCGGCGCTCCATCAACCGGCCGAGCCACGGCCGCTTCTGCGTTCCGTGTTTGCGCGCATAGCGGATGACGGCCATGGCGCCGACGACCAGCAACCAGCGCAAGTATCGATTGCCCTGCTTGGTGATGCCCCCGAGCCGGTCCTTGCCGCCGGTCGTGTGCTGCCTGGGCACCAACCCGATCCAGGCAGCAAGACTGCGCCCCGATGAGAATGTCTTCCAATCGCCGATCTCGGCAACCAGGGCGGTGGCCACGATCGGGCCGATGCCTGGGATCTCCGCCAGCCGCCGGCTCGCCTCGCACGAGCGATGCAAGGCCAGGATGCTCTTGTCGATAGATCCGATCTCGGTTCCGATAGCGCTGTACTGCCGTGCCAGCACATCGAGAATGCCATGGGTCGCTGCAGGGACCCGGTTATCCGCACCATCCGCGATGATCCTGAGCAACTCTCCGGTTCCGTTGCGGCCTTTGGCCGACACGATGCCGAGTTCAGCCAGATGCCCGCGTAGCGCATTGCTCAACATCGTGCGCTGACGCACCAGCAATTGCCGGGTCCGATGCAGCATCAGAGCGGTCTGCTGTTCCTTCGTCTTGATCGGGACGAACCGCATCGACGGCCGCGTGACCGCCTCGCAGATCGCGGCCGCATCATTCGCATCGTTTTTGCTGCGTTTAAGATACGCCTTCACATAGCTCGGCGGCATCAGCTTTACCGTATGACCCAGCGCCTGCAACTCGCGGCCTCAATAATGCGCTGACGGACAGGCTTCGATCCTCACCAGGCATGGCGGCAGCTCGGTAAAAAACTCCAGCATCTTCGAGCGACTGACCCGCTTGCGGATCATCACCGCACCTGCGTCATCGACGCCGTGCACTTGAAACACCGACTTCGCAATATCAAGACCAATCGTGCTAACCTCGACCATGGACGGCTCCCCTCAATGTGGTTTGCTTTGACGCAACCACCCTATGGCACTCGATGCCGCAGAGCGGGCGCCGTCCACAGCATCATTAGACAAATCATCGCGGGCTGAAATCCAACTCTGTCCGCTGTTGAAAGCGGACAAATACTGGCGATTTCTGGGCGCTAGAAATCGTCAGCCTCCGCCAGCCTTCGCTCCTTCGGAGCTTCGGCTGGCAAGCCAGTCGAGCACGAAGGCTGCCCGTCGAAGCTTTAGCGAAGGCGGGCTTTAGACAATCAGGCCACGTTGCGCGCCGCGAGCTGCACGCGGTGCGCCCGCACGCGGTCCTCGTCGACGTCGATGCCGAGGCCGGGGCGATCGATACTCTCGGCATGGCCGCGCGCGGTCGCGAGCGGCTGCGCGGCGACGTCCTCGGCAAGCGCCAGATGCGTGAGCGTCAGGCCCCAGGCGATGTTCGGAATGACGCAGGCTGCGTGCAGCGCCGCCGCGCAGGCAATGCTCGATTCGCCGGTCTTGCAGGAAACGTTGACGCTCATGCCGAGGCGTTCGCAGAGCCGGCCGGCTTCGACGACGGCGCGCAGGCCGCCGAGCTTGATTGCCTTCAGGCTGCCGCCGCGCGCGGCCTTGGCCTCCTGATGGCGCGAAATGTCGGCGAGCGAATGCAGACCCTCATCGGCGCCGATGGCGATCTCGGGCGCCGCAGCGGCGACCGCCGCCATGCCGGCGAGATCGTGCGCTTCGACCGGCTGCTCGAAAAAATCGAGGTCGCAGCCTTTCACGGCGCGCACATACTCAATGGCTTGCTCGGTCGCGTAACCCTGGTTGGCATCCGACGATATTAACAGACCGGGGCCGAGCAATTTGCAGATCGCGCGGGTGCGGGCGGCGTCGTCCTTGGCGGTGCCAATTCCGACCTTGATCTTGTAGGCGGTGAAGCCGGCGGCTTTTTTCTTTTCCGCGTCGCGCAGGTCGCCGTCGAGATCGCCGCTGCCGACCACGGCCAAAAGCGGCATGCGGTCGCGCTTCTTGTCGCCGAGCAGCGCATGCACCGGCTTGCCGGCGGCGCGGCCGCCGAGATCGTGCAGCGCGATTTCGATCGCCGCCTTGGCGCCGTGATTGCCGTACATGCGGCCGTCCATGGCGGCGAGCGCGCCTCCGATATCGGACGGATCGCGGCCGCGCAGTGCCGGCGCGAGGTAATGCACCGCCGAGACCAGGCTCTCGAGCGTGTCGCCGGTCATGATCGGCGCGGAAGCCGCTTCGCCCCAGCCGGCGAGGCCGCCTTCGGCCTCGATCCGCACCAGCACGTTGTCGGCGCGGCGGACTTCCTCGCCCGCCATGATGACGGGCTTGAGCATCGGCAGGCTGACGGCGATCGGCTCGATGGTCTTGATGTACACGGCCGTTACTTACATTTTCTTGATGTGTGCCTTGTCGATGATGTCCTTGAACAAATCGATTTCGTTGTGCACCCGCTTCCAGGCGGCGTCGGCGCCCTGCGCCCGCACCAGGAAGCCGGCTTTGTGCAACTTGTCCTGGATGTCCTTGCTCTGGAGAACTTTCAACGTTTCCGCCTCCAGCCACTTGACCGCCGCGGGCGGTGTCTTGGCCGGCGCCAGCAGCGCGCAATCGACTCCGAATACGAAGTTCTTGTAGCCGGCCTCCACCATGGTCGGAACATCGGGCATGTCAGGCCAACGCTTCTCGCCGGTGACCGCCAGGCAACGCAGTGTGCCGGACTTGATGTGCGGTAGTGCCGGCGCCAGCGAGCCGGAGCTCAGTTGCACGGTGCCGCCGAGCAGGGCGGTGATGGCGTCGCCGCCGCCCTTGAACACGACGTCGCTCAGCTTCGGCAGCTTTTCGACGTATTTCAAATACTCGAGTTGCAATTGCGACGAGGTGCCGATTGGCGGAGTTGAACAGTTGTACTTGTCCGGATTGGCGTGGGCGAGCGCGACAAATTCTTTCATCGTCTTCGCCGGCAGATCGGATTTCACGGTGAATGTATTTGGCGAACTCACCAGTTCGCTCACGGGGACGAAGTCGTCCACCTTGTAGGGCCGCTCTTGATAGAGGTTGACGTTGACGGAAAAGGAATTGGTGATCTCCAGGATCGTGTAGCCGTCAGATTCGGCCTTCGCTGCATAGCCGAATCCGATATTGCCGCCGGCGCCGCCGCGGTTTTCCACGATGAAGGTCTTGCCGGTATTTTGCTCCAACGCGGCGGCAACGACGCGCGCAGCGATATCGGACGGCCCGCCCGGCGTGTTGGCGACCACGATCTTGACCGGACGCTCCGGATAGGCGGCAAAAGCCGAACGGATGCGCAAGAATGCCGGCGCAGCCATGCCTGCCGCCAGCGCGCCGGCGGCCTTGATAATGCGTCGCCGCGACAGCGTCGATTTTCCGTCGATTTTTTTCATGATCCTCCCCTTATGGGCAGCGGTATTTTCTGATTAGCTCCACCCGCGACAATAGGGTAAGCTTTTGCGATCATTGGAGCAATGGCGTTGGATTGGTTGCGTGATTCATGAATGACATGCCAACGCGGACGCAAGCCTGGCACGAGATCGTGCTCGCGAGCCTCAAGAGCAACGGCGTCAAGCTCGCCACCTACGTCCCCGATCGGGTGTTCACGCCGCTGATCAAGGCGCTGCATGACGATCCCTACTTCACCACCCTGGTCTGCACGCGCGAGGAAGAGGCCGTCGGCATCGTGACCGGCGCCTGGATGGGCGGCTTGCGAGGCGCGGTGCTGATGCAGACCTCGGGATTCGGCACCATTCCAAACGCGCTCGCCTCGCTGGTGGTGCCGTGCCAGATTCCAGCGCTGATTTTCGTGTCGGAACGCGGCACGCTTGGCGAATTCAATCTCGGCCAGGCCATGGTTTACAAGACCATGCGGCCGGTGCTGGATTCTCTCGGTGTTGAGACGCACACCATCACGCGCCAGGACGAGCTCGCCTTCATCATCGACCGCTCGATCAAGCAGGCGGTCGCGACGCAGGCTCCGGTTGTCTTCATTCTCTCGCCGCTCCTGACCGGCGGCAAAGTGTTCGAGGCCTGAGCATGAGCGCCAAACCAGCCGGCGCCGTCGGCGCGCATGACGCCCCCCGCGCCGGAGGCGCACACAATGCTAAAGTGATGAACCGCTTCGAGTTGACCAAGCGGCTGGTCGGCCAACTCAAGCGCGACGAAGCCGTGGTCGGCGGCATCGGCAACGCCAATTTCGATCTGTGGGCGAGCGGCCAGCGGCCGCAAAATTTCTACATGCTCGGCAGCATGGGCCTCGCTATCCCGATCGCATTCGGCGTCGCCATCGCGCAGCCGCATCGGCACGTGGTCGCGCTCGAGGGCGACGGCTCGCTGCTGATGCAGCTTGGCTGCCTGTCGACGGTCGCCATGCGGGCGCCGAAAAATCTTACGATCGTCGTGTGGGACAATGGCCTCTATCAGATTACCGGCGGCCAGCCGACTGCGAGTGCTTCGGCCGCCGACCTGGTCGCCATCGCGCGCGGCTCGGGTTTGGCGAACAGCGCCTGGGCCGCGGATGAAGAAGACTTCGATCGTCTGTTCGCCACCGCGCTCAAGGGCGGGCCAAGCTTGATCGCCGTGCGTATCGACAACAAGCCGGGTGTCGGCACCACCGACCGCGATCCGGTACAGATTCGCGCGCGCTTTATGAATGGGCTGGGCGTGAAGCGCTGACTACAGCCGCTTAAGCCAGGCAATCAGCGCACGTTTGTCGTCGTCGGGCAATTTCGTGCCGAACAAGTGGCCGTGATCGGTCACGAAGTCAGGACACTTGCTCACCTTCAATAGCGCCGGCACCAATTGCTTCAATCGCGCTGCGGCGGCCGCATCGTCTAGGCCGCGCACGTCGCTCAGCGCCGCATTGAGCTTGATCGCGAGGTCGGCAAAATCCGCGAGCTTGACCGGATCGAGTGAAAATTCGAGATCGATATTGGCCAACAGGTTGACCGGCGTGCCTTTGGGGATCGGGCCGAGACGAATGACATTGTCTTGATCCAGCACGCCAAACTTGCTCTTGAGCGCGGCAAACAGCGGCTCCGGCAAATAGGACTTTTCGATAGTGAGCCAGCTCAGCTCGGTGGTGCGGTAGATCGAGCCCATGCCGAGGCGCTTTTCCGGCCACAGCATCTTTTCGATGCCGTCCTTGAACGCCGCCATGCGGCCGGCCACCGAAGGATCGCCATTGAACAAGCCGACCGAATTGTTGTGCAGATAGGGCGCCGAGGCCCAGATGCTGACCAAAGAGGGAACGCGCAGATAGCCGCGGCCACCGCCTGGCAGAACATAAGGCCGCTCCTCGCCGGTGAACGGATCCGTGATGTTGATAGTGCCGGTGGCTGGTAGTTTCTTGTAAGTTTCCGAGCTGAAATTGTCCCAGATGTGCCCGCGTAACGCGTTGCTGGCGAGCGAGGCGCAGGCGTTGCTGCCAACGCGGCTCACCGGAATGCGGCGGTCGGTCGAGAGGAAATTATTGTCCAAGAAATCCGGCGCGCGCACCAGCGCCGTCATCTTGGTTTTGAAGTCGGCGCTCCGTGTCCACGTATCCCATGCCGGCGTGGCGCGTTCGACGCCCGGCGGCGGCAGCGGCATCTTGCTATAGCTGACATGGCAGGTCGCGCAGTTCTCGGCGAAGATTTGCTGACCGCGCGCGACCGTCGCCGGATCGTCCTGCAAGAATTGCTCGCCGCCCGGCGCCTTGGCGAGCGGATGCGGCTTGCTGGCGGCGATGAAAAACTTCGCGACATTGTCCAGCCGGTCAAGCGTGGCGCGGAAGTAGGGCGAATTTTTCCGCGCCTCGACAATCGAGATCGGCGTCTGCGGCTTGCCGCCGACCAGCAGATTGAAATGCTTGAGCCATTCCCGGTGATATTCGCCGATGCTGAGATAGACGCGCGCCAGCGCGCCATTGAATCCGATCGAATCGGCGCCGTCCTTGAGCACGTGCGGCACGTTCATTGTCGCCGTCGTGCCCGGCATCGCCAGATTGCCGGAGCCCAATTCCGCCTCGGCGGCAATCGCGACCCGGGCGCCAACCTGGTAGATCGCGTTCATGGTGCGCGGATTGTTGATGTTGTCGGTGGCCAGCGCCGATGTGTCGATGGTGCCCGGCGGCATCGAATTCACCACCTGGAACAGAAAATTGTTTTCCTGGTGGGGCAGCACGAACACCCGCGCCGGTTTCAAATATTGCGCGCCGATATTGCTGGACAGATTTTGCCACTGCGGATGTTCAGGATCGGCTGCCGGATGCAGCGGATGCGGCCCGACGTGGCAAAATCCGCAGGCCATGCCGACGCGATAGGGTCGCACCAGATCTTCTTTGTTGTAGAATTCTTTGTCCTCATAGAAGGCTTCGGCGTTGCTCTTGATCGCGGCGTCCCACTTCTTCCTGGCAGCGTCGTCGAAATTGGGATTTGGAAAAAGCCTTAAACCCACGATGCCGGAGGCGCGGCCATAAGTGCGCAGGAAATCGTCTTTCGGAAACCCCTCGCCATAATCCGAGGCGTAAGCCGGATCATGCGTGCCTTCCGGCACGTCGAGCCAGAGGCCATATTGATCGGGAACCGTCGCCGGCTTGAATCCGGGCTCGTTCATCACGCCGTAATAGGAAAACCGCGTCGCGCGGCGGCGGCTGTCGAGCACCTTGAGCAGGTCGAAGGCGCCGAAGCTGCGTCGCGCCAGATAATCCCAGAACGCCTCGTTGCCCGCGGTCCAGATCAGCCAGGTATTGCGGCCGCGCACTTCGTCGGGCGTGAGCTTGATGCCGTCGTCCATGGCGGAAAAATAATCTAAAGCGGCTTGTGGGAAATTCGGCTGCGGGGACTGCGAGCAACCGAACATGCCGGCGGCTGCGGCCAGCAGCGCCGAGGCCGCGGCGACACGAAGCATCGGACTTGCACGCGATTTGTGCATCGGATGTCATCCTCGCGCGGCGACTGCAGAATGATATTGTATCGCGCGCGCGATTGATCTTTCGCATACAACTTATGCGTGATAGTATGATCTCGCCGCTGCCGGTCAATCCGGAGCGGCGCAGCCGGTGGCAACGATATAAGGGGAGGGGCGCGTGGGGCCTTTATCGGTCGAGCAGGTGCTGGCGGCGGAAGTCGACGCCATGCGCGGGCCGGAGAACAGAACACCCCGCCCGGCCCTGCATAAATTCGTAACCGCGCAGAAAGCGGAAACCGCCCGCGCCGACAAGGACGCCGACGCGCGCAGCGGACACAACGAAGATCCGGATGCGGTCGAAAAGCGCAAAGAATTCTATCGTGAACTCAACAAGCTGAACCGCGCCGCATTGTGTTGTTCGGGCGGCGGGATTCGCAGCGCCACCTTCTGCCTCGGCGTGATCCAGGCGCTGGCCAAGCATAATTTGAAGAAGGACATAACCGACGCCGAGCGGAGGTTATCCGAATTGTCTGCCGCGGAAGTGACGGAATATGCCGGTCAATCTTTGCTCAGCCGCATGCAATATCTCTCCACCGTTTCCGGCGGCGGCTATATCGGCTCATGGCTGTCGGCGTGGCGGACGTACGACGATTTCCCGACGGTTTGGGAAAGTCTCAGCGGCAGGCCGGACGGGCCGGATGTGGAGCCCGCGGAAATTTCCTGGCTGCGCGCCTACAGCAGCTATCTGACGCCGCAGGTCGGGCTCGGCTCCGCCGACACCTGGGCGGCCGCCGCGATCTTCTTGCGCAATCTGCTGCTCAACTGGCTGGTGATCGTGCCGGCGGTTGCGGTCGTCCTACTTGTCTTGAAAATCATCGCCACGATTTCGGTCTGGTTCGCCCGCTTGGATGACGCATGGTGGCCGGATATAGGTGTCGCGCTTGTCGGCGCCGCCTGCTTGATCCTGGCCCAAGCCTTCGCGACGGCGCACCGGCCGGCACGCCGGGCGCCGCCGCCGTCACCACCGGCGGAAGACGTGGGCAACATTGATCAACGGGCTTTTTGGCGGAACGACCTGCTGTGGAGCGTATTGTCGGCGATCTTTATAACCAGTTTTCTTACCTCGGCGGTCGGTGCCGGGTTTGCCCATAACCTATCGACGTTCTCGGCGATCGCGATTGGCGCCGGATTCGGAGTCGTGATTTTTGCCGCCGGCTGGGTGGCCGGCTGGCCGTGGCGCTGGAAATGCAAGGATTGGGCTGCCTGGGCCGGATCCGGACTGATCTATGGCGGGTTACTTGGCCTCGGCGCTCATCTTTATACATTGCTGCATCCGTATACCGGGATCGAATCGTTCTGGATCATTCTCCTCCCGATAATCTTCGGCGTGCCGTGGGTGCTGATATCGCAATTGTTCGCCGAAATGGTTTTCGTCGGCCTCACCAGCTACGAGGACAATTCAGAGGCCGACCGCGAATGGCTCGGGCGCTGCGCCGGCTGGGTGGCGGCCGCGGCGGTCATCTGGGCGCTGACGACCTTCCTGTCGATGGGCGGCGCGCACTACCTGATCGAGAATGCCTGGGGCAAATATGTCGCGCCCTATATCGCCTCGTGCGGCGGCATCGCCGGCATTATCGCGGCGCTGATCGGCAAGAGTTCGAAGACGCCGGCCAAGCCCGGCCACAAGAGCGATCAAGGTTTTTCCGCGATTGCTTCCAAGATCGGGCTCGCGATCGCCGGGCCGGTTTTCGCCGCCGCGCTGGTGATCTACGTGTCGGTAGCGCTCGATCTGCTGCTGCTCGGCCATTCTCTGGTGGGTGGGCTAAGCAAGGGGAGATTGACCAGCGAAGGTGTCCTCTTTTGGCTGATCATCGGCCTGGTCGTGGCCTATGGCATCGCCTGGATCGCCTCCTACAGCGTGAACATCAACCGGTTTTCGCTACACGCGCTGTACCGCAACCGTCTGGTGCGCGCCTATCTCGGCGCCTCGCGGCAAAGACGTTGCCCGGACAAGTTCACCGGCTTCGACGGCGATGATAATCTGCCAATGCACAGACTCTGGCCGCCGAAAGAGCACACACCGGGCAAAAACACGCTGTGCCTGTTCCACGTGGTCAACATCACGCTCAATGTGGTGAAGACCGCACGCCTGGCCTGGCAGCAACGCAAGGCCGAATCCTTCACCGTCAGCCCGCTGCATTCCGGCAGCGCCTACAAGGGTTACCGCCCGAGCATCGAGTATGGCGGCGGGGCGCCGTACGGGGTGTCGCTCGGAACCGCGATGGCGATCTCCGGCGCGGCGGCAAGCCCTAACATGGGTTACCACTCGTCGCCGTCGATCACTCTGCTGCTGGCGTTATTCAATGTCAGGCTCGGATGGTGGCTCGGCAATCCGGGTGCGGAAGGCGAGCGGACCTATAAGGACGAAGGCCCGAAATACGCGATCAAGCCACTGGCCGACGAGACGTTCGGCCAGACGACCGATACCGCGCCCTATGTCTATCTGTCGGACGGCGGGCACTTCGAGAATCTCGGGCTGTACGAGATGGTGCGGCGGCGCTGCCGCTATATCATTGCCATCGATGCCGGCTGCGATCCCGACTTTGCCTTCGAGGATCTCGGCAATGCCGTACGCAAGATTTTCATCGACCTCGGCATCCGGATCACGTTCACCGGTCTCGAGAAGCTCAAGAATTGGCCGAAGCCCGATAAATCGAAAATAATCGTCTGGAACAGTGACGACGGCAAGAAACCCGTCAATGACAAACCCGACGACGAGGTAAAACCCGAGAGCCAAATTCCCTATCACGCGATCGGCCGGATCCATTACATGGATGCCGACGGCGGGGACAGTCAGGACGGACAGATCATCTACATCAAGCCGGCCGTGCATTTCTCCGCCAACGAGGGCGCCGGCGTGCGCAGTTACGCCAACGCCAGCGAGACGTTCCCGCACGAAACCACCGCAAATCAGTTTTTCACTGAATCGCAATTCGAGAGCTACCGCTCGCTCGGGCTAAACATCGCCAACACCGTCCTGAGCGGCGGCGGCCGATTCGATCACGGGACGGTGCAGGACTTCCTGGATGGCTTGGCGCAGGAGGGTTGAAGCCGCCGCCGTCCGCGTTCCGCCGTTCGCGCGCATATAAATCGGGGGTTGTGCTTAAATCGGATTTGTTGGTAAGATAAATTTATACGACTATGCGTTGTGGGTAGCTCCGCGCCAAATCGAAGCATCAAGTGCGAGGTCGCACCGCGGGGTGAAGTCAGTAGGGGGAACGCGATGCTTCTCCGTGGATCGCTCGTCGGTCTTGCCGCCAGCGCGGCGCTTCTCACCCTTGCCGCCTGCAACGAACCCGCGCCCGGCACCGTCAAGGATGAGGCCATGCGGGCCGGCCGCAGCGCCGCGAGTTTCCCCGCCGCGGACGAGGATTATTTCGCCGACATGGACGGCGGCTACAAGCGTGCCAGCGATCCGAGCGTGAAGCTCGACGTGGCCGAAGTGCGCGGCCGCAACAGTTGGATCGCGTGGACTGGAGGCAATGACCGCTTCTGGGATTACATGGCCAATAACACCTTCGGCGCCTTCGACCTGCTTAAGATTTTGTCGTCCAATCCGCATGTCGGTTATTGCAAGGACCCGGATGAGAAAAAGCCCGACTTGCGCACCTACCGTTATGACGAAGACGATCCGAAATCCTATCTGCGGTCCAAATACAGCGAGCTGTCGGAAGCCGAGTGCAAGAAGGGCGGCTTGGTGTGGTACACGCCGAACCGCAGCAACCGCTTCTACTGGTATGGCCTGGTCAACGAGCCCTGCTTCGAGCAGGCGACCGCACCGGATGAGTACGGGCTCTGGCTCGACCGCCGCAAGAAGGATTGCCCGTCCGACCCGTTCGAGAACGAGACCAAATATCCGGGTGTGAAGCTCGGCGCCCGCGGCACCACCGTGCCGCTTGGCTCATTCTACGGCAAGGCGAGCGGCATCGTCGGCCTGCGCCTGTTCCCCAACCCCGATTTCAACGAAGCGGCCAAGGAGAAATGGGACGCGGCGATCAAGAAAAATCCCGACGCCTTCTACACCGACTCGGATTTCTACAATAACAAGAATTTGGTGCGGCCCTATCGCGTCGGCATGTCGTGCGGTTTCTGCCACGTCGGGCCGGCGCCGAGCAATCCGCCGGCCGATCCGGAAAATCCGCAATGGGCCAATCTGAACTCGAACCCCGGCGCGCAATATTTCTGGGTCGACCGCATCTTCATCTGGAATCCGCGCGACGCCAAATCCAATTTCATCTTCCAGCTTTTCCATACTTCCAAGCCCGGCACGCTCGACACCTCCTTCGTGTCGACCGACAACATCAATAATCCGCGCACCATGAACGCGGTCTACAGCCTGGGCGCCCGGCTGGTGGCGGCCAAGCAGTGGAAGGAAAAAATCGCCGGCGGCGAACTGGACAACAAGCAGTTCAACGATTTCCCGCAAACCAAGGTGCTGTCCGGCCTGTTCCTGCCGCCCGAAACCGTCTTCACCCCGCACGTCCTCAAGGACGCGTCCGACTCGGTTGGCGGTCTTGGCGCGCTCAACCGCGTCTATCTCAATATCGGCCTGTTCAGCGAGGAATGGCTGCTGCATTTTAATCCGCTGGTCGGCGGCAAGCGCATCACGCCGATCAAGATCACCGATGCCGACAAGAATTCATCCTATTGGCAGGCGACCACCCAGCAGACGCCGGACATGGCGCTGTTCTTCCTGAAGTCCGCGCGCCCCGACAAGCTTGCGGACACGCCCTACGGCAAGGCCAACCCGCCCGATCCCGCCAAGCTCGACCGCGGCAAGATCGTGTTCGCCGAAAATTGCGCGCGCTGCCATTCCAGCAAGCAGCCGCCCAATCTCTGCATGCTGGGCGAGCCTTGCAAGGCCGACCAAATCATTGAAAACACCGCAGCCTATTTCGACTGGATGCGGAACGAGGTGAAGAAGCCCGACTTCCTCACCGACAATTTCCTGTCGACCGATCGCCGCGTCTCGATTCAAGAAATCGGCATAAATGCCTGCAGTCCGCTGGCGACCAACGCGATCCGCGGCGACATCTGGGACAATTTCTCCTCGGAAACCTACAAGAACTTGCCGACCTCCGGCCAGATCACGCTTTACAATCCGGTCGATGGTACGCCGTTCCAATACACCATGCGCGGCGGCGGCCGCGGCTACGTGCGGCCGGCCTCGCTCACCAGTCTGTGGTCGTCGGCGCCGTTCCTGCAGAACAATTCGGTCGGCCCCTTCAACGGCACGCCGTCGGTCGAAAGCCGGCTCGAACTCATTCAACGACTCAATCACGCAGATGCTGTGGCCGGAGAAGCGCGAAAAGGATCCCATTATCGGTGATCGCATTCCGGGGCCGAGCCTGATCCTGCGCACCACCGCGCGCAGCTACATCAAGGTGCCGGCCGGCTATCTGCCCGGCGATCTCAGCACACTGGCCGGATTCTGGGGCGCCTGGGCGCACTATCTGGCGCCCTGGCTTTTCACCGACAGCGGCGATGTGCAGATCGGTCCTATCCCGGCCGGCACGCCGGTTAGCCTGCTCTCCAACATCGAACTGCTGTCGGAAAGTAGGCGGCCCGAGGACCGCGCCGCGCATTTTGCAAAACTCGCCGCGGTGATCTTGAAGCTCAAACACGAGCTCAAGTCGCTGCCGCAGGACGCAACCGATGAGCAGGCCGCGGAAGTCTTCAAGAAATCCGTTCCCGGTCTGCTGTCGGTAAGCAAGTGTCCCGACCTCATCGTCAACAAGGGCCACTACTTCGGCAGCAATCTGAGCGACGACGACAAGCATGCACTGATCGGGTTCCTGAAAACATTCTAATGTCATTGTTGGGGGTCGTATCGTGAGCTCGCAAACCACCGGGTACGAATACATCGTTGTCGGGTCGGGAGCGGGCGGCGGCATTGTGGCCGCGCGTCTGGCCGAGGCGGGTCACACCGTCTTGCTGCTGGAAGCCGGCGGCGATTACAAAAATCTTCAAGGCGGCGGACCGATCGGCCCGTACCGGTTGCCGGAGGACTACGAGGTCCCCACCTTCCACGCGGCGTCGACCGAAAACGAGGCGATGCGCTGGGAGTATTTCGTCCGCCACTATACCGACCAAACCCAACAGGAACGCGACGACAAATTCGTCAAGCAAGAAAACGGCATCTTCTATCCGCGCGCCGGCACGCTCGGCGGCTGCACCGCGCACGACGCCATGATCACGGTCTATCCGCATAATGCGGACTGGGACCACATTGCGGAGCTTACCGGCGACCGGTCATGGCGCGCGCGCAACATGCGGCGCTATTTCCAGCGGCTTGAAAATTGCCGTCACCGTTGGCCTTACCGGCTGCTCTATCGGTTGACCGGCTGGAATCCGACCAAACACGGTTTCTCGGGCTGGCTGTCGGTCGAAAAAGCGGTCCCGCTGGCGGTGTTGGCGGATCACGATCTGATCAAAATCGTCCTCAAAGCGGTCAAACGGACGTTCAAGGAACTGGTCGGTCCACTGCGGCGGCTAAAATGGGCGCTCCAGTCGCAAGGCGATCCGAACGATTGGCGTTTGGTGAAGGATAATGCCATCGGCGTGCATTACGCGCCGATCCACACCCATAAGCACGCCCGCAACGGCACCCGCGAATTCATCCTCGACGTCGTGCGCCGCCATCCTGACCGGCTCACGGTTGAACTGGATGCACTCGTCACGCAAGTCTTGTTCGACGATGCCAACCGCGCCATCGGCGTCGCTTATCTCAAAGGCGCCAAGCTCTATCGCGCGGCCTTTGAGCCGAATAAAAATCCGGGCGAGCCGCACACAGCGCATTGCACGCGCGAGGTGATCCTCTCCGGCGGCGCGTTCAATACGCCGCAGCTGCTGATGCTCTCCGGCATCGGTCCGAAAGAACAGCTTGAGAAACACGGCATCAAGCCGCGCATCAATCTGCCCGGCGTCGGAACAAATCTTCAGGACCGCTACGAAGTCGGCGTCGTCAACCGCCTCAACCAGGATTGGACGATCCTGAAAGATGCCACGTTCACCCGCGACGATCCGCAATGCCAGGAATGGGCGCGCTGGCGCAAGGGCGTCTACACCACTAATGGCGCCGCGCTCGCTATCATCAAACGCTCACTGGAAGCGCGTCCGCTGCCCGATCTTTTCATCTTCGCGTTGATCGGAGAATTCAAGGGCTATTTCCCCGGCTATTCGAAGCTGATCGTCGACAACCATAATTATCTGACGTGGTGCATCCTCAAGGCTCACACCAAAAACAACGGGGGCACGGTCGAATTGAATTCGACAGATCCACGCGATCCGCCGCAGATCAATTTTCACTATTTCAAGGAAGGCACGGACAAGGAGGGCGACGATCTCGCCTCCGTGGTGGCCGGCGTCAAATTTGTCCGCACGCTCACGGCCACGACCTCCGACATCATCGCCGAGGAGACGCTGCCGGGCGAAAAGAACCAAACCGACGCCGAACTCAGCCAATTCGTGCAGGACAATGCCTGGGGCCATCACGCCTCTTGCACCTGTCCGATCGGCCCGCCGACCGACGAGAAGGCGGTGCTCGACAGCAATTTCCGCGTTTACGGCACCAGCAATTTGCGCGTGGTCGACGCCTCGGTGTTCCCGAAGATTCCCGGCTTTTTCATCGTCTCCTGCGTCTACATGATCGCCGAGAAGGCGAGCGATGCAATTTTGGCGGCCGCCGGCCACGCCAAACTGCCGCGCTGCCTCTATGGCGGGGGCTTCTGGTGCAAGTTGTGGAAGGCCGTCCGTTGCATCGGCTGTTGCCTTTGCTGCCTGCTATGCGCGCTCAAGCCGGTCGGCAAGATCGTGCTCGGCATTGTCGGCGTGGTGATCGCCGCGCTGGTGCTGATCGTGGCGGCGAGCTGGTTCATCTTCGAACCGCCGCCGGCCAATCCCGACCTGAACAAGGAGCAGCAGACGATCCAGTCGATCGTTTCGGAGCTGACCGGCAAGCTCAACAAGCAATACCAAGGCGCCTTGCACCTGCGCGACACACACCCCAAAGCGAACGCCTGCGTGAAGGCGAACGTCACGGTCAATCGCAATCTGCCGGATAATCTCAAGATCGGGTTCCTGAAGGGCACCAGCTACAAAGCCTGGATCCGCTTCTCCAACGCGGCCGATCACGTCACCGCCGACACCGAACAGGATTTTCGCGGCATGGCGATCAAGATGATCGGCGTCAGCGGCGAGCGCCTGCCGATCCCCGGCGACGAGGACGATACGCAGGACCTATTGTTCATCGCCCACGATGCGTTCTTCGCCGGCAGCCCGCAGCATTTCCACGATTTCTTCGCGGCCTGCGTGAAGGGTGGCGGGGCCTGCGACCCGATGAAGAATCCTTACGTGCTGTGGCACCTGCTGACCCATCCGCGCGGCGCCTATAATCTGCTGGTCGGCCGCAAGGTCTATCCCAGCATCGCCGACATCAAATGGTTCAGCGTGGCGCCGTTCGGCTTCGGCGACGACACGCACTTGATCAAATACAGCGCGTTTCCCGCCGAACAGCAGACGCAATACGGCAAGCACGGCACGACGCCGTATTACCTGCAGCAGCGGCTGGAAAATCTGCTCGATCCGGCGGGCGGCGGCCATCTGCGGCTGAACCTGCAGATCCAGATGCGCAACGATCCGGCCTCGGAGCCGATCGAGAACACGCTGATCGCCTGGAGCCCCAAGGTTTCACCATGGCAAAAGATCGCAACCATCGACATCTACCCGCAAACCTTTTCGACCACCGCGCAGCAGGAGTTCTGCGAGCGGCTCACTTTCAATCCGTGGCACGGGCTGAAGGTTCACATCCCGGTCGGCGGCATCAACCGCGCGCGCCGTGACGTGATGCACGCCATGCAGGACGTGCGGTTGAACGCCAATGGCTTGACCCGTTTTGGGCCGCACGAGTTGACCGGCGCCGAAAAATTCGACGCCCCGCCATTCACGCCGCCGAAATTGTAAGTCCTCCGACGATTTGAGCGATCGTTTCGCCGCATTTCCGCTTCGGCATGCGGGAATGGCGCGCCGCGCCGCGGTTCCATTTGTGAAACAGCCGGGACTTCAAGTAGGCTTGCGCGGCGAGAAAAAGGCCATCGCAAACGATGGGAATGCGGGAGGTTGCATGGAGACCGTCGGTCTCATCGGCTTGGGCAAGATCGGCCTGCCAATCGCGGAAAACCTGATCAAAAGCGGGTATCGCGTCGTCGGCTACCGCCGCAGCTCGATGGCCGAGTTCGAGAAGATCGGCGGCGTTCCGGCGCGCTCGCCGGCCGACGTCGGCGCTCAGGCCGATATCGTTCTCACCTGTATGCCGTCGGCGGAAGCGCTCGACGAGGTGGTGCAGGGCAAAAACGGCCTGGTGCAGTCGGCGCGGCCCGGACAGATTATCGTGGAACTCGGTTCGCATCTGGTGCCCGACAAGGAGCGCCAGATCGCGCCGCTCGCCGCCAAGGGCGCGATCTTTCTCGACGGCGAAGTCGGCGGCACGCCCGGCATGGTCAGCGCGCGCAAGGCAGTCGTTTATCTCGCCGGCGACGCCGAGGCGGCGAAGAAAGCCGAGCGCGTGATGCGCGGCGTCAGTGACATCGTGCATTATTTCGGTGCTTTCGGGAACGCCAGCAAGGTCAAGCTGATCAATAATCTGCTGGTGGCGGTCCATATCGCGGCCACGGCCGAAGCCATGGCGCTGGGTCTCAAGGCCGGCGTCGATGTCGATTTGATGATCAAGGCGGTGGCGGGCGGCAGTGGCGGCTCGACCCAGTTCGGCATCCGCGCGCCCTGGATGGCGCAGCGCCGATTTCTACCGGCGCAGGGCGATGCCAAGGGCCTGTCGCATTATTTCGAGCTGATCGGCGCAATGGCTGACCGCGCCAATGTGGCGACGCCGTTGCTCGACCGCGCGATCGAGCTTTATGAGCGTTGCATCGACATGGGGCTTGGCGAGTACGACAATGCCGTCATGGTCGACGTCATCGGCGCCATGCCGCGCGCAAGGAAAAAAGCCAAACCGGCCAAGAAAGCAAAGAAGGCGAAGAAGAGAGCCGCCAAAAAATCCAAGCCAAGGAGAAAAAAATGATTCGCGTCCGCAAGATCGCCCATGCCAGCTACGAAATGCCCGATCTCGACAAGCAGGCCGAATACTACACCGACATTCTCGGTCTCACGCTGACCGCCAAGGACATGGACGCGGTCTATCTGGCGAATACCGTCGATCATCATTCGGTCGTGTTGCGCAAGGGTGCGGCGGCGCAATGCATGCGCGTCGGATTTCAGATCGCGCCCGACGCCGATCTCGATGCGTTCGAGAAGCAGACCCAGGCGCATGGCGTCAAGACTTCGCGCAAGAAGGATCCCGAACCGACAATTGCAGACATGCTGGTTTTCGAGGATCCGAAGGGCACGCAGATCGAAGTGTTCAAACGTGCCGACTTCGCGCACCAGAAATTCTCAGGCAAGGGCGTGGTGCCGCACAAGCTCGGCCACGTCGCCTTCCATTGCGCGGATGTGAAGGCGGTGGCGAAGTTCTATGTCGACGTGCTGGGTTTCCGCGAATCCGACTGGATGGCGGACTTCTTCGTGTTCCTGCGCTGCGGGCCCGATCATCACACCATCAATCTGATGGGCACCGGCTCCAACCGACATTTCCACACCGCCTTCGAGGTGCGCAATTGGGGCCAGTTGCAGGAGGCCTGCGATTTCCTCAGCCTCAACGGTTACAAGACTTTGTGGGGGCCCGGCCGCCACGGCATCGGGCATAATCTCTTCGCCTATCACCGCAGTCCGAACGGTTTGATCACCGAGTTGTTCTGCGAACTCGACCAGATGAAGGACGAGGACCTCGGCTATTTCGAGCCGCGCCCTTGGCACCGGGACAATCCGCAGCGCCCGAAAGTCTGGGCCAAGGATCCATCCGCCTCAAACCTGTGGGGTCCCGGTCCGCCGGAAGAGATGATGAAGTGATTTTGTCGTCGCCGGGACAGGCCCGGCCATGACAGAAAATATTGGGACGTGCTTCGTCGACGTTACCCGTACAACACTTTCGGCAGCCACAGCGCCAGCGACGGGAACAAGAACATCAAAATGATCAGCAGCAGCGGCGCGAACAGAAACGGCACGATGCCGCGGTAGATGCTGGTGATCTTGATGTCGGGCGCGTGCGCCTGGATGACGAACAGGTTCAAGCCGACCGGCGGATGGATCAGCCCGACCTCGGCGACGATGACGACGATAACGCCGAACCAGACCGGGTCGTAGCCGAACTGCGTCACCAGCGGCAGAAACACCGGCACGGTGATCAGCATCATGCCGATCGCCTCCAGGAAGCAGCCGAAGATGATGTAAGCGATTACGATCAGCGTCATCACCGCCGGTCCCGACAGATTGGCGGCATGCGCGCCTTCGGCCAGCAGATTGGGCAGCTGCGTCTGTACCATGAAAAAGGAGAACAAATTGGCGCCGAACACGATCACGAACAGCACGCCGCAAGTGGCGACGGTGTTCTCGATCGAGCGCGTCAATTCGGCAAACGAAAGCCTGCGCCCGAGGACGCCGAGCAGGATGGCGCCGGCGGCGCCGACCGCGGCCGCTTCGGTCGGGCTGAACACGCCGGCATAGATGCCGCCGATGGTGACCAGAAACAGCACGAGGAATTGCCATGGCCCCTTCATGGCGGCGAAGCGTGCGCGCATCGGCACGCTTTGCCCGGCCGGCGCGTAGGATTTCTTGATGTTGGCGACGGCGAGCGCCACCAGCATGTAAAGTGCGGTCAGCACCAGGCCGGGCACCAATCCGGCCGCGAACAGGCGCGGCACCGATTGTTCGGAGATCGCCGCATAGATCACCAGAATGATCGAGGGCGGAATGAGAATGCCGAGGCTGCCGCCGGCCGCGAGCGCGCCGGACGCAAGGCCCGGATCGTAGCCGGCCTTGCGCATGTCGGGCAGCGCGATGCGCGTCATGGTCGCGGCGGTCGCCAATGACGAGCCGCACACCGCGCCGAAGCAGGCGGAAGCCGCCAGCGCGCCGACCGCTAGCCCGCCGCGCATGCCAGCCAGCACCACGCGCGCGGCCTTGAAAAGATCGGACGACAGCCCGGTGACAGAAGCGACCTCGCCCATCAGGATGAACAGCGGCAGTACCGACAAATTGTAGCTGGCGCCGACGTCGAACGGCACCGTGCCGGCGAGTGCGAAGGTCGGCTTGATGCCCGACATGATCGAATTGCCGACAAAACCGACCAGCGTGAGCGCGATCCACACCGGCACCCGGAAGAACAGCATCGCGAACAAGGCGAAGACGCCGATGGCGCCGATGCTGGAAGCGGCCATTAAACCGGCTCGTCGGTGTGGTGGGGAACCGCCGGCGCGGCCAGCGCGCCGATCGCGCACAAGATGGCGCCGGCGATGCCGATGAGCGCGACCGCCCACATCCACCAGATCGGCACCTGCAGCTCCATTTTGACTTCGCCGTAACTGTAGGACTGCATCGCCGGCGTGATCATCGCGTAGGCGAATAGGCCGAGCGTGACAATGGTGAGCGCGTCCGACAGGCGGATGAGCGCGGCGACGATGTAACGGTGCGCGAAGGTGTCGATCAGGTCGATGGCGATGTTGCGCCGCTGCAGGAAGGCGGTGGACATGCCGTGAAATACGAAGATCACCAGCATGGCCTCGACCAGCTCGTAGGTGCCGCGGATCGGGCTGTTGAACACGTAGCGCATGAACACGTCGGCGAGCGTCACGACCATCATGATCATGAGCGCGATCGAGGCGAGGCGAAGCTGCGCGACGCGCAGCCGGTCGAACAAGGCGTAGGCTTGGTTGCGTTTCATCGTCCGTAAAGCCGTCGGGGCGGGAAACGTCACCCGGAGCGCGCGCTTTTGGCGGGCGCTCCGGAACGACGGTTCGCCGAAGTCTTACTTGGTATAGGCCGCGAAGAACGCGCGCGCCGGCTTACCCTCTTTTTCCAGCTTGTCGAGCGCGCTTTCGATGATCGGCTTGGACAGCGCCTTCATCTTGGCGACCTCGGCGGGCGGCAGCGTAATGATCTTGAGCCCGCTCTTGGTGATCTCGAAGTTGCGCGCGAAGGCTTCGAAGGCCTGCCAGTCCTTGGCGAAGTCCATGGCGCCGGCAACGCCCGCTTCCTTGTCGAGAATGGCGCGCAGGTCCGGCGGCAGCGAGTTGTACTTGGCCGGGTTCATCACCAGTGCGAAGGTGGCGGACGCCAGCGGTGGCTCGATCGCGTAGGGCGCGACCGCGGCGAGCTTGTAGGCGAAGCCCGCCTCATGCGGGAAGCCGGCGCCGTCAGCGATGCCCTTGGCGAGCGCGTCCTGCGATTCCGGCGGCGGGATCAGCATCGGCACTGCGCCCATGGCGTCAAGCAGCTGCTTGTTGGTGATCGAGGCGAAGCGGATTTTCTTGCCCTTGAAGTCGGCCACCGAGTTGATCGGCACGCGCGAGTAGATGACTATCGGGTTCGCCATCACCATGAACAGAATGTGCAGGCCCTGGTGCTCGGCGGCGAGATATTTCGGCGCCAGTTCGGTCATGCGCTTGGCCATCTCCGGCAGGTTGACGCCGTCGGACGGCCAGGTGAACGGCAGGTTGGCGAGTTCGGTCATCGGATAGCGGCCGGGCGTGACGCCGTGCAGGCAGAAGGCGATGTCGGTGATGCCGTTGCGCGCCGCGTCGAACTGCCGATTGGGCGGGCCGACCAGCTGGCCGTTCGGATAGATCTCGAACTTCAGCCGCCCGCCGGACTCCTTCTCGATCTTCTCGGTCCACTTCACGACCCATTTGTGGAATGCGTGCACCGGCGGCACGAAGTGCGAAAGCTTGAGCACGATCGGATCGGCGGCTTGCGCGCTGCCCATTCCGAAAGCGACGGCGGCCGCCAAGGCGCATGCCTTGATGATTCTTGGCAAAGACATCGGTTTCCTCCCCTGCATTGCGCCAGCCTTTTACAGGCTGTTTTCTCTTTGTTTTTTAATGGAAAATCGCCGCGCTGTCACCCCGCGACCATGGTGTTGGTCAGCACGCCGCAGCCGCCCACCTCGATTCTGACCTCGTCGCCTGCTTTAAGGAACTCGCCGCGCGGCATGCCGACGCCGGACGGCGTGCCGGTCGCGATCACGTCGCCCGGATAAAGCGTGAAGTGGCGGCTGAGATAGGCGATCTGCTCGGCGATGCCGTGCACCAGGCGGCTGGTGTTGGAATTCTGCTTGAGCACGCCGTTGACCCAGAGCTTGACGTCCAAATTGTTGGGGTCGCCGACATAGGCGGCGGGCGTCAGCCATGGCCCCATCGGCGCCGCGTCCTCGAAGCATTTTTGTCCGACCCAGTCCATGCCGAAGGGCGTGCCCTCGCGCTTCATCAAATCGCGCGCCGATAGATCGTTCACGATCAGATAGCCGGCGACCGCGTCGAAGGCGCTCGCTTCCGAAACATTGCGGACCTTTTTGCCGATCACCACGCCAAGCTCGGCCTCCCAGTCGACCTGCTTTGAGAACGGCGGCAGCCGCGCCGGCGTGCCGTGGCCGATGATCGAGGCGGCCGTGGTCTTCATGAAGAAATACGGATCCTTGCCCTTGGTCATCGCCGGCGCCTTGCCGGTCACGCGCTTGGCGATCTCGGCCATCTCTTCGAGATGGTCCCAGTAATTGGCGCCGGCGCAGTACAGCGCGCCCGGATAGAGAATCGGCGCCAGCAACTCGATTTCAGATAATGAAACTCCGTCGCCCGGATTCACCTTCGCGACGGCAGCGTCGAGTCGTGGATGCGCTTTATCCCATCCCTGCAACAGGCCGAGCACCGAGGTGCTGTCGATGTCCTTGCCCGGCAACAGCGACGTTGCCGGCAGCACGCGTTCGCCAACGAGCACGCCGGCTGTCGCCGCGCCGCCGTCCTGGTAACTCAGCAGACGATAACCCGACGCCATGCACCATCCCCGTCGCCGCGCCCAAGCGGCGCTACTCGATCATCGCAGGGAATGTTTGGCAAGCGCCGGTTCGGCGCCGCCGTCAGGTCCATTTGGCGCGCGCCTTGAGATCCGCCAGCGCGTCCATGGCGTCGCGCGCGATCTTTTCGTGGTCGATCCCGCTGAATTGGCCGCTACGCCGCAGGATGCGCCCGTCGGCGACGACGGTATCGACGTTGGCCGGCTGCGCGAGCTGCACCAAAGCGTCGTAGGGGTCGCCGATCGGCGCGATGTTGGGCGCATCGATGCGCACTAGGATCAGGTCGGCGCGCTTGCCCGGCGTCAGCGAGCCGGTGATGTCGGCGAAGCCTAAATCCTGGGCGCCCTCGATGGTGGCGAGTTGCACGAGCTTTTTGGTCGTCAGCGCGAATTTTCCGCCGGTGCGGTGCTTATTGACGGTTTGCAACATGCGCATGCAGGCGAAGCAGTCGCAGCGCTCCGCCGTGACGTTGTCGATCGAGATGGAAACCTTCACCCCGGCGCGCATCATTTCGATGAATTGCATCTCGCCGGCGCGGCCCGCCTCGCCGAGCGGAGAGATGCTGTATTTCACGCCGTGCTTGGCGCAGGCTTCCTGGTCCTCGGCGCTGGTGTTGAGCGGATGCACCAGTTGCAAATCCGGCCCGAGCAGGCCGGTCTTGTTGAGGGTCGGAATTGCTCCGGTGCCGGAGGTGTGCAGGGTGATCGGCAGGCCGAGATCACGCACCGCGGTCCATTCTTTCTTGGCCATGTCGGCGTCGACGGCGCCGCGCGTTCCGGCGGCGGCGTTGTCGACATTGCGCGAGCACATGCCGAGCGTGAGCATCGGATCCTTGCCGATGTCGCGCTTGAGGCGCGCCAGGTCGGCCAGGTCCATCGGCTTGTCGTTCGGCATGCCGAGCGGCGTGCCGTAGGAGAAGCGGCCGCGCAGTCCGCTGTCGCGCATCGCCCGCACTTCGGCGTCGGCATGCGCCGGGCTGCGCACGTTGTGCGCCCAGTTGTGCGTGGTGGTGACGCCGGCCGCGACCGCCTCGGCGAGACCGAGCCGCGCGCTGCGATAACTGTCTTCCGGCTTGTAGTGCAAACCAAGCGCGAAGGTGACCGGGAAATAAGTACGCTTGGGGTCGTCGGCCTGCATGACCGGCCGCAGGAAGTTCGTCCAGTGGTGCCAATGCGTATCGACAAAACCGGGCATGCAGATCGTGCCTTTGCCGTCGATGACCTGGGCGCCCGGTGCGGCGACGCTGGCGGCGACCGCGACGATGACGCCATCGCGCACATGCACGTCGCCCTTCGGCAGATCGCCGGTCTTGTCATCCATCGAGAGGACGTGAGCGCCGCGCACCACGAACTCGCCGCGCGCCGGCAATGAAGTCTGCGCGGCCTGCGCCGGCGCTTGGCGCGGCAAGATCGCCGCGGCGGTGAGCGCCGTTGTCGCGGTCAAAAGCGTGCGTCGATCGATTTTGTGCTTGCGCATGATGTCCTCCCCGGAACTAAGCCGCCGGTTTCATTGCGAGCGGGTGTAACGGCCGCGCATGTCAACGGCGGACGTGCAAAGCTAGCGCCAAGCGGTTTGCGAAAGCAATTCAATTGGCAGCGCTCGGCGCTGCCCACCATGGCTCACGCTGCGGCGCTTCGCGCAGCGCGCGGCGAAAGCTCAGGCCAGCGTCACGGTCTTGAAATCGGCCGGCAGCACGATCTCGAGCAATTCGCAATCGTCGGAATAGCCGAGCACGGTGTGCTTGATCTTGGGCGGCTGGATCCAACACGAGCCGGCGTGGAACGTGTGCGCGCCTTCGCCCTCGAATTCGGTCCGCATCCAGCCTTTGAGCACATAGACCATCTGGAAGTCGACGTCGTGATAATGCGGCGTCGAAACTTCCTCGGCGCGGAACGGCGGCAGCATGCGGATGACATGCGCCTGCACCATGCCGCCGGTCGCCGGCGCGATGCCGAGGTCGCGGTATTTGGCGTAGGAGCGCAGGCCCTGCTCGAAATCCTGCTCGCGGTGATGGCTGAAAGTGAATTTGTGTTTCGGCCGTGCTCTGGCTTTCGATTTCTTGGGGCGCCGCGCATTGGCTTTTCGTTGGACTTTCTTACGTGCCTTGGCCATTGATGCCTCCCTTAATTCTTTGCGCATGATCTTATCCGAAAACCGGTTCCCACTTTTCGGGATCATGCGCTGTCTTCCCAATTGGATCACGATGGCTGAAGCGATGGAAGAGCCGCCAAAGCCCGCGATTCGCATCTTCGTCGATGCCGATGCCTGTCCGGTGAAGCCGGAAATCTACCGGGTGGCGGAGCGTTACGGCCTCAAGGTCTACGTGGTGGCCAACGCCTTCATGGCGGTGCCGCGCACCGATATGATCGAGCGCGTCATCGTGCCGGAAGGCCCGGATATCGCCGATGGCTGGATTGCCGAGCGCGCGGCCGGGAGCGACATTGTCATTACCGCTGACATTCCGTTGGCGGGGCGTTGCGTGAAAAACGGCGCGACCGTTATCGGCCCCACCGGCAAGCCCTTCACCGACGACTCCATCGGCATGGCTTTGGCCACGCGCGACCTGCTGACCGATTTGCGCAGCGCCGGAGCCACCACGCGCGGGCCACCGCCGCTCAGCCGCCAGGATATTTCGCGGTTTTTATCGGCGCTCGATCTGGCGGTGACGCGGCTGAAAAGAAAAATCGGAAGTTAGAAACCCCGCTCGTCCCCGCGAAAGCGGGGACCTAGGGCGACGACTTTAGGTTTGAATTGTAGCTCTAAATTCCCGCTTGCGCGGGAATGAGCGGAGATATCACTCGGCGGCTTCCGCCACGCCGCCATGGGCCTTCGACCAGCCGGCCGGATCGTTCATGAACTTCTCGACCTCGCCCAGCATCTTGCCGTCGAACTTGCCGCTGGCCTTGGCGACGGCAAGAACATCCCACCATGTGGTGAGCGCGTGCAGCGTGACGCCGAGATCGGCGAGGATTTTTTTGCCTTCGGGATAGATGTCGTAAAAGAAAATAACGAAACAGTGCTCGCACAGGCCGCCGGCCTCGCGGATCGCCTTGACGAAATTCACTTTGCTGCGGCCGTCGGTGGCAAGGTCTTCGACGAGCAGCACGCGCTGACCCGGGATCAACTGGCCTTCGATCTGGGCGCCGCGGCCGAAGCCCTTCGGCTTCTTGCGCACATATTGCATCGGCAAATTGAGCCGCTCCGCCACCCAGGCCGCAAACGCGATGCCGGCGGTTTCGCCGCCCGCCACCGCGTCGAATTTGTCGCGGCCGATATCGCGATCGACGGTGGTGACGGCGAAATCCATCATCGCGCTACGTACTTGCGGAAACGAGATCAGCCAGCGCGAGTTGTTATAAACCGGGCTGGCCCAGCCCGACGTGAAGATGAACGGCTTGTCCTCCATGAAGCGGACGGCACCGACATCGAGATACATTTTCGCCGTCTGCTCGGCGATGGTTTTTGCGTCAATGATTTTTGCGGTCATGGTGTAACGAATAGTCCACCGCTCAGGCGAAACCAAGGGCCGGCCCTCATTTATCACCGTTCATTCCCGCGCAAGCGGGAATCCAGGGTTAAAAATACCGGCCGATATTTGTGTCCCTGGGTCCCCGCTTTCGCGGGGACGAGCGGGGAAGGGTTCACGGCGCTTTCGGCCCCACCTTCTTGTACCAATCCGCGATCTGCGCGCCGGTCCAGAACAGCACGTCCTTTTTCTTCCTGATCTTCTCGTAGATCTTGCGGAAATATTTGACCCGGTGCGCCGCCCCCATGATGTAGGGATGCACCGAAATCGCCATCACCCGGGCCGAGCCCTTGGCGTCCTTGTAAATCTGCTCGAACTGGTCGATCGCGCGCTCGTAGAACTCGTTCGCCTTGTGGTGCTGGATCAGCATCATGGCGACATCGTTGACTTCCTGGGTGTAGGGGATGTTGAGGATCGGCTTGCCCCGCGTCTTGAGCCAGACCGGCTGGTCGTCCAATACCCAGTCGGCAACGTAATCGTAGCCTTCCTCGGCCAGCACGTCTGGCGTTTCCCAGGTCTCGGTCAGACCGGGGCCGAGCCAGCCGCGCGGGCGCCTGCCGGTGGCTTTGAGCACCACCTCGGCGCTCTTAGCGATGTCGGCGCGCTCGTTGTCGACCTTCTGCATGTTGCGCTGGGTGTAGCCGTGGCCGACGAATTCCCAATTGCGTTCGACGCAAGCTTTTACGATGTCGGGATAGGCCTCGACCGCGACGCCGTTGATGTTCATCACGCCCGGAATCTTGAACTCATCGTAGACCTGGAGCAGCCGCCAGAAGCCGACGCGGTTGCCGTATTCGTGCCAGCACCAGTTCGGAATGTCCGGCATCGGCGAGCCGCCGGCCGGCGGCGTCAACACCGTGCGCGGCATGGTCTGGGTCGGGTCCCATTCCTCGACATTGGTAATCGTCCACACCACCATGCGCGCGCCTTTCGGCAGCTTGAGCGGCGCGCGCGTTGCGATCGGCGAATAGGCGAGGCGGTCGTTCGGCAGCATGCCGACCGCGGGCTTGGGAAAGTTCATTGTAGGCTCAGCTTCCCTTCAAGTCGTAGATGTCCGGGAAGAAATAATCCTTCCACGACGCCGGCTTGACCTTGATGCGGCCGACGCTGGCCATGAAATCGGCGAACTTCATGGTGTTCTCCGGCACCATGGTCCAGTGCACCTGCGCGCCGCCGACAATCTTGGCGGCGGTGTCGGGCGGCAGCTTCGACTTGGAATCCTCGATCCAGTATTCCGCCGCCGTGCGTGGGTTCTGGTCGACGAAGGCGGTCGCTTCCTTCAGGGCTTCGATGAAGGCCTTGTACATTTTCGGGTTGTCGTCGCGGAACTTAGCCGAGGTCCAGATCGCGGTGAAGGTGTGCGAGCCGCCCATCACGTCAAACGAATTGAGCACGGTGTGGATGTCTTTGTCCTCGAGTTGCATGTACTGGAACGGCGGAACACTGAATGCTGCGGCGATCTGGGCGCCGCCCTTGAGCAGCGCGACGGTGGCATCGGGCGGGGTCATCGACACGGTGAGCGGGTCGAACTTCTCGAAGTCCTTGGCCCCGTAAATCTTGGCCGCTTCCATCTGCAGCGTCAGCGCCTGCACCGAGGACTTCACCGCCGGCACGGCGATCCGGTCGGTGTCCTTGAAGTCTTTGACGGTCTTGATGGCGGGATCGCGGGTATTGAGCAGGAAGGGCTGCGAGCTGAGCGCGGAAATGCCGCGCACTTCCTGCGGCGTGCCCTTGGTGCGCGCCCACAGTGTCAGCAGGCCCGGCACGCCGCCCGAACCGATGTCGACATTGCCGGAAATCAGCGCTTCGTTGACCGCGGTCGGGCCGTTGAATTTGAACCAAGACACCTTGGCATTCGGAATACCGAGCGCGGCGGCGTGTTTCTCGATCAGCTTTTGATGCTGCATCACGTTAAGCTGCAGGTAGCCCATGGAAAATTGCTGGGCCAGCCGGATTTCCGGCACCTGCGCCGCGGCCGGCGACAGCCAACCGAGCAGCGCCACGGCGCCGGCAAACGCGCGCAAACTTCCGTTGAACCGCATGGTCTCCTCCCGTGATATTGGGTTTTTATGGTTATGGGGCGATGGCCCAACGCTACGCGGCGGGTCAGATTTTGGCAACGCTCCGGTACCAGTCGAGAATCTGCGCGCCATTCCAGTGCAGCACGCCTTTGCGCTTGTTGACGTACTTGTAGATCGCCTCGAGATATTTGATCCGGTGCGGCTGGCCGCTGATGTAGGGATGAATGGCGAGCGCGCAGAACTTGGCGCGTTTCGCGCTCTCGGCATAAAGCCGGTCGAACTGGTCGATGGTGCGTTTGAGCAGATAGTCGCTCTCGTGATGCTGGATCAGCATCATCGGGATGTCGTTGCACTCGATGGTGTAGGGCAGGGTGACCAGCGGACCTTTTGCGGTCCGAATAACAGTTGGCTCGTCGTCATAGACCCAGTCGCCGATATATTTCACGCCGGCGGCGGCAAGCAGATCCGGTGTCTCCAGCGTCTGCGTCAGGCCGGGGCCCAGCCAGCCGACCGGCCTTTTTCCCGTGAAATTCTCCATGATGGCAAGCGTGCGGTTGATCATGCCGGCCTGGTCAGCCTCTTTATGAATCGGGCCCTGCTCGTAGGCGTGGCCCATGAACTCCCAGCCGTCAGCACGCGCCTGTTCGGCCACGCGCGGATAATCCTCGCAGATGCGCGCATTGGCGGCGAGGGTCGGCTTGATCTTGAGTTTTTTGAACAGCTCGTGAAACCGCCAGCAGCCGACGCGCATGCCGTATTCATGGAATCCCCAATGCACCACGTCGGGCATCAGCGGCACGCCGGTCGGCGCGGGCAGCAATTGGCGCGCCATCGGCTTGCCGATGTCCCAGACTTCGTAATTGACGATGGTCCAGAACACGATCCTTGCGCCGCCCGGCAGTTTGAGCGGCGGGCGATCAACGATCGCCGAATAATCGGCGCGTTCCTTGGGGATCATTGGGTTTGGCAGGAGACACCTCTCACTTGAATGTTGCCTCGTAATTATCTTCTAGGGGAAGTCAAAGGGCGCCCAGATACCCTTATTAAGACTGCTGTTTTTGTTTTCTTATTGAAGTTTTATTATATAACCTTTAATATGGACATATTAGGCGCGGCCATATGAAAGGTTGCCATTGAAAAGAGATGACCTAGTTCCAGCCGTTCGGGCGCAGTTGAAAAGGCTGCCGTTGCCTTACCAAGCGCATTATGGGGTGGTTCCGCTACCGCCTCCCGAAGACGGAATTCCGCTGCATACCGTTGCGCCGCGTTTGAGCGCCGCCGACGCCGCCCTCGCACGGATTGATACTCTCGCAGCAGAACTCAAAGACCCTTACCTAATCAGCCGCATCCTGCCCAGACGCGAAGCCATCAGCAGTTCATCAATTGAGGGCACAAATAGCACTCTGGACGAACTTCTCTCGATAGAAGAAACCGACGTCGAGCAAAACGATGCAGCCATACAGGTGCGCGACTATGCGCTGGCGCTTGATGACTTTGTGCCGCGCGCGCGCGCGCAGAAACATAAGATCTTTACCATTGAACTAGTGCAGGACCTTCACCGCACGGTCATGGCCGGTGATACCGCATACAGAGATAAGTCGGGTCAATTACGAAATGTTGTCGTTTGGATCGGCGGCGGAAATATTGCCTATTCAACTTACAATCCGGCTCCCCCGGAAGACATTCCCGCATGTCTCGAACAAACGATGGATTACATGCGTTTCGAAGGCATGCAGCAGATGACTCAAAGCCTGATTCTTCGTATGGCCATTGCTCATTCGCACTTCGAAGCTGTCCATCCCTTCCGTGATGGTAACGGCCGCGTCGGTCGTCTGTTGCTACCACTGATGATGGCAGCCGAAAATCATACCCCTCTCTATCTTTCTCCTTATATTGAAAAGCATGAAGACGCTTACTACAGATCGCTCAAGGCAGCCCAGCAACGCCTTGAATGGCATGAGCCTGCGGGCTTTCTGGCTGACGCGATTGTCGGCACAACCGACGAACTTCTTGTGACGCGTGATGCATTGGCAGCACTTGGTAGGCTATGGCGTGAGCGAAAAAAATTCCGGCGGGGTTCCGCTGCAATTAAAGCTCTGGATATTCTCCCACATTATCCAGTGCTGACGATAAAGCGGCTTGCAGATATTTTGGAAGTTAGTATTCCGGCGGCAACTCAGGCGGTCGACCTACTTGTCGAAGGGGGGATGCTGACCGAACGAACAGGCTATACACGCAATCGTGTGTTTATTTCATCCGAGGCCCTTTCGATCATCAATCGTCCCTTCGGAGAGACGCCAATTCTTCCTGATGGCATAGATAAAAAAGATATTTGAGCATAGGGAAGCCTGGCGGTGCGTCACGCCGTCGCGGCGACGCGCAACCCGACCAGGCGTTCGAGCGTGGCCGTATCCTTCTGCAATTCGGCGGCCGGCGCGCGGTGCGCCACCGCGCCGCGTTCCAAAACGATGGCGTCGGTGGTCAATTCCAGCGCGATCTCGGTATGCTGCTCGACCAGCACGATCGCGATTCTGCGCCCGGCCAGCATGGTCCGCATGGCGGCGATCAATTCGTCGACGATCACCGGCGCCAGGCCCTCGAACGGTTCGTCCAGCAGTAGCAGCGCCGGGTTGGTCATCAGCGCGCGCGCCGTCGCCAGCATCTGCTGCTCGCCGCCCGACAACTGGTTGCCCATGTTGCGGCGGCGCTCGGCCAGCCGGGGGAACAGCTTGAACACGGCCTCGAGATCCCAGGCGCCAGGCCGCGCCGCGACCGTGAGATTTTCATCGACCGTGAGCGATGGAAAAATCTCGCGCTCCTGCGCCACCCAGCCGATGCCGTTGCCGGCGCGCTGGTGCGGCGGCGTACGCGAGACGTCGCCGCCGCGCCACAGCAGCTTGCCGGCGCGCAATTGCGTGTAGCCCATGATGGTGAGCAGCAGCGTCGATTTGCCGACGCCGTTGCGCCCGAGCACCGCCAGGCTGCCGTGCTCGGGCAATTCCAGCGAAATGCCGTGCAGCACCATGGCGGCGCCATAACCGGCCGTCAGATTGTCGAGTTTGAGCAGCGCTTCAGCCATGGTGGCGCTTGCCCAGATAGACTTCGCGCACTCCCGGATCGGCGGCGATCTCGGCCGGCGAGCCTTGCGCGAAAATCGCGCCGCCCACCAGCACGATGATGTGCGTCGCAAAGCGGAACACGACGTGCATGTCGTGCTCGATGAACAACAGCGTCAGATCGCTGGACAGGCCCGCCACCACCTCGAAAATATCGCCGCTTTCGTCCTGCGGCACGCCGGCAGCCGGCTCGTCGAGCAGCAGCACTTTCGGTCTTGTCGCCAGCGCCAGCGCGATCTCCAGCAGCCGCTGCCGCCCATAGGGCAGTTCGCGCGTGACCTGATAGCAATCGTCGCCGAGCCGCAGCTTGCGCAAAATTTCGTAAGCCTCGTCGATGGTCTCGCTGTGCGCGCCGACGGTCTGCCAGAACTGGCCGGCAAGTCGCCGCCGCTCCGCCACGGCGAGCGTTACCGCCTCCAGCGCATTGAGCCCGGGAAACAGCGTGTTGATCTGGAAGGTGCGGGCGAGGCCGCGGCGCACGCGCTGCTGCGGCTCGAGTGCGGTAATGTCGTCGCTTCCCAAAAAAATATTTCCGGCATTGGGCGCCAGCATGCCGGTCATCAGATTGATCAGCGTGGTCTTGCCGGCGCCGTTCGGCCCGATCAGCGCGTAGCGCGCGCCGGCCGGCAGGCTCAATTCGATATCGCGCGCGACCGGCAGCGAGCCGAAGGCCTTGGACAGGCCGTGGGTGGCTAAAGCGATCGCGCGCTTAGCGATCGCGTCTTGTGCAAAATGCGCGGGCGCGCTCATTTCGCGCTCCAGCGCGCATAGAGGCGCGACAGCCCGCCGACGATGCCGTTCGGCAGCAGCAGCACCACCGTCACCAGCAGAATGCCGATCCAGAAATACCAGAACTGCGGCGCGATGCCGGAGAACTGGTCGCGCGCGATCATGAAAATGGTGGCGCCGACCAGGCCGCCGTAGAGCCGTCCGGCGCCACCCAGCACCAGCATCACCAGCACGTCGGCCGAGCGTTCGAAGCTCAGCGCCTCCAGCGACACGGTTTGCGTCGTCTGCGCGATCACCGCGCCGGCGATGCCGGCGATCGCCGCGGCGATGGTGTAGATCTTGCGGATATGGGCGCGGCTGTCGGCGCCGATCGCCGGCATGCGCACCCAGTTTTCGCGAATGCCGCGCAGCGCCAGGCCGAAGGTCGAATGGATCAGCCGCCGCGCGAACAGAAACACCAGAAACAAGATCGCCAGCGAATAAGCGTAGGCCGTTGTGCCGTAAATATCGAACTTGAACAGGCCGAACAGCGGCCAGATCGCGACGCCCTGCAATCCGTCCGAGCCGCCGGTCAGCCAGCCCGCGCTGTTGCCAGCCTCCTGCAGCAGCAGGCCCATGCCGAGCGTGATCATGATGAGCGTCAGGTGCCGAAAGCGCGCGATGATGAAGCTTGCGGCATAGCCGACCACGGCCGCCATGGTGGCCCCGACGATCAGTCCGCTCAGCGGCTCGCCCCAGACAAATTTCGAAAACAGGCCCGCGGTATAGGCGCCGATGCCGAAAAACGCGGCGTGGCCGAGCGACACGATGCCGGCATAACCCAGGATGAGATCAAGCGAGAGCGCGAACATCGCGCCGACTGCGACCTGGCTCGCCAGCGACAAGTAGTTGGGAAACAGCGCAAAGGGCAGGAGAGTTGCCAGCCAGAATGCGACCTCGATCGGATGCCAGCGGCTTAGGCGTTGCAGGTACTGCTGCGGCGCGGTGGATGCGGTCGTGTCGGTCATGCGCTAGCGCCTCCCGAATAATCCGGCCGGCCGCCACATCAAAACGACGATCATGACCAGATAAATCAGGAACGCGCCGAGCTGCGGCACATAATATTTTCCGGCGATATCGCTGATGCCGATCAGGCAGGCGGCGGCGAAGGAACCTGCGATCGATCCCAGTCCGCCGACCGAAACGATGATCAGCACGTAAACCAGATACGTGAAGGCGAAATTCGGATCGAGGCCGACGATCTCGATCGCCAGCGCGCCGCCGAGTCCGGCGAGCCCCGAGCCGAGCGCGAAGGTGATGGCGAAAGTGCGCTCGACATTGATGCCGAGCCCGCTCGCCATGCGCTGATTGTCGACCGCCGCGCGCACCTGCGCGCCGAAGCGCGTGTATTCGAGTGCGCCGACCAGAATGAGCGTGATGGCGATGCCGACGGCGACCAAAAACAGCCGGTAGGCGGCGATATCGAGCCCGAGCACATTGAACGAGCCGCGCATATAGGCCGGCATATCGATCGGCTGCTGGGTGGTGCCGAAGAAGTAGGCCGCGACCGCGACGGAAATAAAGGCAAGCCCGATGGTGAGCAGCACCTGGTCGAGGTCGCTGGCGCGGTAGAGCCTGCGATAGAGCGCGCGCTCGAACGCGACGCTCACCACCGCCGCCGCCAAGAACGCCATCGGCAGCGTGGCGAAGAACGGCCAGTGCAGCTCGTGCATCAGCGTGACGGTGACGTAGCCGCCAAGCATGGCGAAGGCGCAATGCGCCAGATTGACGAAATTCATCAGGCCGAGCGTCACCGACAGGCCGACCGACAGCAGGAACAGCAGCATGCCGTAGGCGATGCCGTCGAACAGGACACCGAGGACTGGGGGGAGCATGGCCGTCAGCCTTCCTCAGCGGGACGCAGACCCTGATAACCCATCAAGGGCGATCCATAAAGCATGGGGCGACCGCGAGCGGCCGCCCCATCCGAAGTCAGATGCAAAGCCCGGCGACTACTTCTTCGCCTTCATCATCTCTTCGTGGATCGGATCCTTCACGGCGTCGACCTTGGCGAATTCGACATTGACCAGATTGCCGCCGACCTTCTGGACGCGCTGGATGTAGATGTTCTCCACCGCGTCGCGAGTCGCCGGATCGATCATCATCGGGCCGCGCGGGCTGGTCCACTTGGCGCCCTTCATCGCCGCGATCAGCTTGTCGGCGTCGGCGTCGCCTTTGGTCTTCTTCAGCCCTTCGTAGATCAGCGTCATGCCGTCATAGCCGCCGGCCGAGAAGAAGTTCGGATTGGCGCCGCCGAATTCCTTCTTGTAGGCGGCGACGAATTCCTGGTTGAGCTTGCTCTTGAGGTTGTGGTCGTAGGGCGACGCGCTGATGATGCCGAGCGCGGTGTCGCCCATGTTCTTGAGCGCCGAGTCGTCGGTCAATTCCTGCGTGCCCATCACCTTGACTTTCTTGGTGTCGATGCCGCGTTCGGCGAACGCCTTGCCGATCGCCGCCGGCTGCGCGCCGCCGGGGATGAACACGAAGATTGCTTCCGGATTGAGGTCCTTGGCGCGCTGGACGTAGGCCGAGAAGTCCGGATTGGCGACCGCCATGCGGACCGAGCCGACGATCTCGCCGCCGCCGGCCTTGAAGCCGGCGATGAAGCCCGCTTCGAAATCGTGGCCGGGCGCGTAATCCGACACCATCGTGTAGGCCTTCTTGATGCCGTTCTGCGCGGCCCATTTGCCGAGCGTGGTCGTCACCATCGACAGCGTGAACGCGGCGCGCGTGCAATAAGGCGACTTGTCGACGATGATCGAAGTCGCCGCGTTCATGATGACCGACACCTTCTTGGCCTCGGCCGACACGCCGCAGCCGGCGATCGCATTCGGCGTCAGCAGCCAGCCGGCGAGGATGTCCACCTTGTCGCGGACCACGAGTTCCTCGGCCAGCCGCTTGGCAACCGGCGGCGCGATGCCGCCGACGTCCTTGCGAATGATCTCGATCTTTTTGCCGGCGACGGTATCGCCGTGCTGCTTCATGTAAAGCTTGATGCCTTCGTCGACCTGCTTGGCGCCGTCGGCGAACTGGCCGGAATAAGGCAGCACGACGCCGACCTTGATAGTGCCTTGCGCCTGTGCGGCAGCCGGCAGCAGACCGGCCGCCAGCATGGCGGCGCCTGCGAGCAATAGACGTTTCATGGTCGTTCCTCCCCTTGGATTTTGCTGTTGTTATTGAGGGCTAGAATGCCTGAGGTTTGGCCCAAAGAAAAGCGCCGCAAGCTTTCGTTTGCGGCGCGGTAGGGAGATGGTTGGGGCCCCAATGATTGGCCCCAAAAGGGGTTTATCCGACCAAGGATAGGGTCGCCTTCTCATATTGGCCGGTGCCCATCTTGCCTTCCGGGAAGATGCCGTGGGCAGCGATCCACTCGAAGGATTCCTCATAGACTTCCTTGGTGTAGGGCTCAAACACCAGCCGCTCGCCCGGGCCCCAGCGCCGCGTATCCATCTTGGCGTGGAAGCGGTCGGGGAATTCCTTCTTGTAGTAGTGCGTGTAAAGCTCGGGCCGCAGGTCGATGTCGCGTTGCGCCTTGCGCAGCGCCCGGAAGAATTTGCGCAGGTCTTCCGGATCGGGATCGCCATGGATCATGGTGCCGATCATGAAGGTGGTGTCGATCACCTTGCGGAAGCCGAGTTGCTCGGCGAAATACATCGGTCCGTTGAACAGGCTCACCGCCGGCGCGGTGCCGTCGAACAGATGCTCCATCCGCTTGAACAGCATGCCGGTCTCGTACTTAAGGTTCATCTTGTCCGGCGTGAGGTACGGCTCGAGCGCCTGCACGGTGGCGTAGTGGCTGCCGGACTGGAAGCCGACCGAGATCGGCACGCCGGCGAGATCCTCCGGCGTCCTTACCTTCGAGTCCGCCGGCACGAAAATGCCCGCCTGCGCCACCGAATAGACGTCGGTCAGCATGCGGCCGTGCCCGTTCGAGGCGGCGACGTTGACGGTCCAGTGGCAGGCGCAGCTCACGTTCGCCTTGCGGCCTTCCTCGAACGACTGGAACGCGCCCTTGGAGCCCTTGTCGTGAATCTTGCCGTCGGTCGCGCGCATCAGCTCGCGGAATTCATAGTCGAGGCCTTCCTGGCGGAAATAGTCTTTCTCCTCCGCCACCCATTCTTGCAGGCGGAAATGCGGTTCGATCAGGAATTTCGCCATGGTGTTTTCTCCCTCTCTAGCAGCAGGAATTGATCGCGGGTTTTTTCTTGCCGTGCTCGGCGACGCGCCGGGCACGGATCATCTTGACGTGGTCGTCCATCAGCGTACGTGCCGCCGCGGCGTCGCGCAGCTCGATCAAGTCGGTGAGTTGGGTGTGGATGTCGAGAATGTGGCGCGCCAGTTTCGCCGTCGCGGTGGCGTTGCGGCGCGGCCATGACACGTGCTCGAGCGAGATCAGTTGCACGACCAGCACGCGGTTGTGCGAGGCTTCCGCCACCGCCATGTGGAAATCGCGCGACAGCCGGGTGAACAGGTCGAGATCGCCGATGGCGGCCGCGGCGTCGGCCAGCAACGCGCGCAGCTTGGCGATGTCGCTCGGTGTGGCGTTTTCGGCCGCGAGCTCGGCGCCGAGCGTTTCGATGGCGCGCTGCGCGTCCATGATCTCGGCGGCGGAAACGCCGGTGAGATCGAGTTGCACGGCCAGCGCTTCGGCGAACAGTCGAGGGTTGCCATAAGCAATACGCGCGCCGCCGCCTTTGCCCATGCGGATCTCGACAATGCCGAGCGCTTCCAGCGTGCGCATCGCGTCGCGCGCCACGATCCGGCTGGTGCCGAAGCGCGCCGCCAGATCCTTTTCGGTGCCGAGGAAATCGCCGGGCTTGAGCTTCTTGGCGAACAGATTGTCGCGCACGTCGGCGACCATTTGCGCGGAGAGCGACGACGAGCGCCCGGCGAACATGATGCGCGCGGTCAACTCGCCGCTCATCGCCACCGGTTGCCGTAACGCCTGTGCCATGCCGGAGTCTCCAGGAACGGGCCGCATTATCGGGGCAGGGCCGCAACCTGTAAAGATACTATCTTATAAAAATTTACAAGGTTCTCTTGACTTTATTCCTAGTAGGATTATAGTCAATTCATCCGGTCCAGCGAGGGCGCTGTCATGAGGCGTCGTGCTGGCGGGATCGGATGCGACGCCCGCGGGCGGGGGACGAAACGTACCCCCCGCACCCGGACGGCGCCGGGGCTCCGCCCGGGGTCACTAGGGACCCCTGCCAGGAGCTGGCTGACGGCGGCCGGGTCGCCCGGTCGAATAGGCTTCAAGGTGCGGCTTCCCTCCGGGGGCCGGCGCCGGACAAGCCGAAAGACCCTGGCTCAAGAACCCGGCACCGAAAGCGCGGCCCGGCGCTGTAAGGAAGATGCCGCGATAGCGCGCCGAGAGGCGCCACGTGTCCGAAAGGGCACGTGTACTGACTGCATGACGCGCCGCTTGGCGCGCCATCCCCTCGCTTTATGCGGGGGCAAGGAATGGACGACGGCGTTCCCCGCGCCGCAAAGAATAGGGGCGATCGCGCTTGTCTTGCGCGAACCGGGCAAGCCCGGCGCGCGCGTGCATTGGCTGTTTGAAAATTGAATCGGGCGGCGAATCTAATGCGCCTCGACGTGCGCTTCCTTGATCACCGCGCCCCAGACTTGCGTTTCCTTCGTGATGAAGGCCTTGGCCTGCGCGGGCGTGCCGCCGGCAACGTGCAGATTGATCTTGTTGAAGTGATCCTGCGCTTCCGGGCTCGCAAGCACATCGTTGATCGCCTTGCTGAGCTTGGCGACGATCGCCGGCGGGGTGCCCGGCGGCGCGGCGATGGCGTTCCAGGTGCCGGATTCGAATCCCTTCACCCCGGCCTCATCGAGCGTCGGGATGTCGGGCAGGCTGGCGATGCGCGCGGAGGTCGCCACCGCCAGAATGTGCGCCTTGCCGGCCTCGTGCAATTTGATGGCAGAAGCCAGCTCCATGAAGATCATGTCGACATGGCTGGCGATCAGGTCGTTGAGCGCCGGCGCGGTTCCCTTGTAGGGCACATGCACAAGCTTGGTGCCGGTCATTTTCTCGAACAGCGCCGCGGACAGATGCGAGGTCGTGCCGATGCCTTGCGAGGCATAATTGATCTTGCCGGGATTGGCCTTGGCGTAGGCGATGAATTCCCGCGCGGTCTTGGCCGGGAAATCCGGCCGCACCAGCAGTACATTGGCGATCGAGGTCATGATGGTGACCGGCTCGAACTTGGCCGGATCGAAAGCCATATGCTTGTAGAGCAGCGGATTGACCGTCAGCGGCGCCGGCTGCGCGGCGAGCAGCGTGTAGCCGTCGGGCTCCGCGGTGAATACGGCCTCGGCGCCGATATTGCCGCCGGCGCCGCCCCGGTTTTCCACCACCACCGGCTGGCCCAGCTTCTTCTGCAAGCCGTTGGCGACGATGCGCGTGACGGTATCGACCCCGCCGCCGGCCGGCACGCAGACGATGATCCTGATCGGCCGGTTGGGATAATTTGCAGCGGCGTCTTGCGCATAAGCGCCGGACGCGAACAGGAGCGCCGATATCAGGGCCAGAACAATACGCACGTTTGCTCCTTAGGCGACGCTCGCCAGCTTTTGCCCCGGCAGTTTGAGATTGAACAAGCGCAGCGCATTACCGCCGAGAATGTTGCGCTTGGCCTGTTCGTTCAGGAACGGCAAGTCGTAGATGGTCGAGGGCAGATCGAAATCCCAATGCGGATAATCGGACGAATAGAGCAACTGGGTTTCCGCCTTGACCATGCGGAAATTGTTCTCCAGCGCCGCCATGTCGGTCATTTCCAAGGGCTGCGAGGAAAAGAACATGTCGCGCATGTACTCGCTCGGCAGTTTCTTGAGCGCCGGCGCTTCCGACGAACGCATCATGTATTCATTGTCGAAGCGCTGCATCATGAACGGCACCCAGGCAAGCCCGCTTTCGACCCACAGCACCTTCAGTTTCGGAAACCGCTCCGGCAGCCCGTTGGTGATCCAGTTGGCGAGATGCACCATGTTGTAGAACACGAAACCGAGCGCGTGCACCGAAATGAAGCGGTTCATCATGCCGACGGTCTGGTCGTTCCAATTGTAGCCGGCGTGGAACGCCAGCGGCAGGCCCATCTCTTCCAGCAGCGCGTAGGTCTTCATGTAGGAATTGTGATGCACCGGGCGATAACGCGCCGAGGTCACCATGAAGCCGACCACGCCCTTGGTCTGGCCGAATTCCTGCACCATGCGGTAGGCCGCGTCGGCGTCGTTGAACGGCAGATAAAGCATCGAGCGGATGCGCGGCTCGTGCGCCAGCACGCGCTCGCAAAGCCAGCGGTTATAGGCGCGCGCCAGCGCCACCTCGACCTCGACTTGGGGATGCAGGCCGAGTTGCAGCATCGGGGTCGGGAACATCACCGCGACATCGATGCCGATGGCGTCCATCCAGCGCCGGGTCAGCGCGATGTCGCGCTGCTTGCCGGGCTCGGTTTTTTCCATGCCGCGTGTGGCGTAGCGCATCACGCGCCCGCCCATGTCCTGATAGCCGACGCCGGCCGGCAGCATGCCGACGCTTTTTGCATTGGCCTGCCGCGCGCTTTTCGCGAGCTGCTGCAATACCGGATCGTCCATATATTCCAGAATTTCGCCGATCGCTTCGCTTTCATAGTGATGCGAGTCAACGTCGACGATCGGAAAATTCTTGTAGCCGCGCTCGGCGGCTTGCTGCGAGGCGTGCGCCAGCAGCTTGGCGGTGTCGAACTCCTCGACCTCCATGCGGCGAAAATCGGAAAGCGGTAATTCCATATTTATCTTCCCGACCAGGCTTGCCACATGCCGAGCTCGAACACTTGCAGGTTCACCGCCTTGAGCACGGCGGTTACCGTCACCATGACCTCGGTCGCGGTCATCTGCGCGTCGGATGGAAACGCCGGCAGCGCGCCGTCGCTTTCCGCCGCGCGCGCGGCGTAGCTGCGCACCGCCTGTGCCAGCGCGCTTTGAATCTCGGCATCGCTCGGTTGCTTGACCGTGCGGACGATGGCTTCAGCCTGCGACGACATAGATATCCTCTCCGCGCTTGATCACCTCGAAGCTTTTGAGCCGCAGCTTGCGGTCGGCGGCGCACTCGCCGGTCTTGAGATCGTATTCGTAGCCGTGCCAGGGACAGACAAAGTGGATTTCCTGCTCTGAAAACTTTTGCCCATGCCAAGTACGATCGGGACCGATCACGTCCTCGACCTTGTGCATCATGATGCCCTCGCAGGCCGGTCCGCCTTGGTGCACGCAAAGGTTCTCATAGGCGTAGAACTGGCCCTGCCAGTGGAACACGCCGATTTCGCGTCCGCCGTGACTGACGATACGGCG
This sequence comes from uncultured Alphaproteobacteria bacterium, assembly GCA_963703875.1. Classification (GTDB taxonomy): domain Bacteria; phylum Pseudomonadota; class Alphaproteobacteria; order Rhizobiales; family Xanthobacteraceae; genus Pseudolabrys. The sequence continues at coordinate 434,543 of CAVPFZ010000006.1, read as the reverse complement.
CTCGCCGTCGGGAAACTGCGAGACTTTGGCGACGAAGACATCCGGCATGTAACGCGGCTCCAGGCCGTTGAACTTATGGAAAAGTATGGCACCGAACCGCCTTCGCGGAAACTAGGGGCAGGGTTACGCTCTGCCACATTGTCGCGGGCACGCGCTTCGCGCATGGTCCGCCCGCAGCCTTGAGGAGCGCCGGTGGAGTCATGGTCAATTCTTGCCGCCACGGCGGGCGCCTATTTGCTGGCGGGCTTCGTCAAGGGCGTGATCGGCCTCGGCCTGCCGACGGTCGCGATCGGCGTGCTCGGGCTGATGATGACGCCGGCGCAGGCGGCGGCGATCCTGCTGGTGCCGTCGCTGGTCACCAATGCCTGGCAGTTTGTGACCGGCGGCGAGATCCGCGCACTGACGCGGCGGCTATGGCCGTTGCTGGTTGGCATTTGCCTGGGAACCTGGATCGGCGCGCTGCTGTTGCCGGGAGGCTCCACTCCCGAAGCCACGGTCTGGCTGGGCGCGGCTTTGGCAATCTATGCCGCGCTTGGGCTGTTCAAGGTGAATTTCTCGGTGTCCCAGCGCAACGAAGTCTGGCTTGGCCTGATCGTCGGCCTTGCGACCGGCGTGATTTCGGTGGCGACCGGAATCTTCGCGGTAGCCGCGCCTTATATCCAGGCCCTCAAGCTCGAGCGGAGCCGGATGGTGCAGGCGCTCGGCCTGTCCTTCACGGTCTCGACCATCGCGCTCGCATTGGCGCTGGCCCATGGCGGCGAGATGAGCACCACGCTGGTTTGGCCGTCGCTGGTGGCGCTTGGCGCAGCCCTCGTCGGCATGGTGCTCGGACAATTGGTGCGCGGCCGGATATCCGCGGAAACATTCAGGGTATGGTTTTTCGCCGGCCTGTTGCTGCTCGGCGCCCATCTGGCGTTGCGCGGGCTGTTGTGATCGAGTTGGCGGCCAAGCGGAGAGCGAGATGCCACGTATCAGCGCGCGGGATGGCACGCGATTGTATTACGAAGAGGCGGGCGAGGGCACAGCCGTCGTCTTTGTGCACGAATATGCCGGCGACTGGCGTACCTGGGAGCCGCAGGTGCGGTTCTTTTCGCGTTCCCACCGCTGCGTCACCTATAGCCAGCGCGGCTATCCGCCATCGGACATCCCGAACGATCCGGACAAATACAGCCAGGATTGCTTCCGCGACGACGTGATCGCGCTAATGGACGCGCTCAAAATCGGCAAAGCCCATGTCGTCGGTCATTCGATGGGCGCATCGACCGCGCTGCATGTCGGCATTCATTATCCCAATCGCTGCATCTCGGTGATGGCCGCCGGCTGCGGCTATGGTTCGAGCCCCGATCTGAAAGTCGTCGAGGAGGCGCGCGCCGCCTCGCGCGAGACCGGCAAGATGTTCGCGGCCGAGAGCATGGTGGTGGCGGCGGCGCGCTATGGCGACGGCCCGACGCGCCAGGCCCACAAGAACAAGGATCCGCGCGGCTATGCGCAATTCATTCAGATGCTCGGCGAGCACTCTTCACTTGGCCATTCGCTTGTCATGCTCAATCTGCAAGCCAAGCGTCCGACGCTGTGGGAGATGGAAGCGGACTTGAAGAAATTCTCGGTGCCGCTACTGGTGCTGGTCGGCGACGAAGACGAATGGTGTGTCGATGCCAGCGTCTATTTGCGGCGCACGGTGCCGACGGCGGGGCTCTGTATCATTCCACGCTCCGGTCATACCATCACCAGCGAGGAACCGGCCGCTTTCAACGCCGCGCTGGCCGAGCTGATCGCCGCGTCGGAAGCCGGCCGCTGGCTGGCGCATAAAAGACAATAGGAGGAGGATTGCGATGGATCTCAAGCTCAAGGGCAAGACCGCGCTGGTGACCGGCGGCTCGGAAGGCATCGGCAAAGGCATCGCGCTCGCGCTTGCCAAGGAAGGCGTCGATGTCGCGATCTGCGCCCGCCGCAAGGAGCCGCTGGAGAAAACGGCCAATGAGATCGCCAAGGAGACCGGCCGCAAAATCGTCGCCCTCGCGGCCGATTTGCGTAAAGACGCCGACGCCAAGAATTTCATCGAACAGGGCGCCAAGGCCTTGGGACGCGTGGACATCATGGTCAACAATGCCGGCTCGGCGGCCGGCGGCGTCATCGAACATCTCACCGAGGAAGATTGGGAAAAGGGGCTTCAGCTCAAGTTCATGGGTTATGTGCGCTGCCTGCGCTACGTGCTGCCGCTGATGGTCCGCCAAGGCGGCGGCCGTGTGGTGAACCTGATCGGCAATGATGGCGTCAAACCGTCCTACTGGGAAATCTGCCCGGGCGCGGCCAATGCGGCGGGGCAGAACCTCACGCTCTCGCTCGCCGGACAATACGGCCGCGACAACATTAGTTTCGTCGCCGTCAATCCGGGGCCGGTGCGCACCGAACGTTGGGCAGGCCTGGTGGATGCCATGGCGCGCGACATGAAAATCCCGCGCGCTGAAGCCGACAAGCTCGCGCCGGCCTCGATCCCCATGGGCCGCATCGCCGAGGTCGAGGAGGTGGCTAATCTCGTGGTCATGCTGGCCTCGCCGCTGATGAGCATGGTCAACGGCAGCATGATTGAAATCGACGGCGGCCAGGATAAGGCGCTGATGGACCGCTACCGCGACCGCCCGAAAGCCTGAGACGCGCAACTCGCGGTCAACTGCAGCTCATCTTGACCCTCGCGGCATCGGCATAGAGTATCTGGCGCGCGCGGCGCCGATTGGCGGCGCATGACTGTCAAGGAGATGCCGGTGTTCAAAGTGGGCGAGGCCACCATTACGCGCGTCGAGGAAACCAACGTCCCCAGCTACAAGCTGCGCGACGTATTCACCGAAATGACGGACGCGCAATTCAACGAGCACAAGCATTGGCTGGCGCCGCATCACTACGACGCCGAGAGCGGGAGCATCCGGCTCGCGGTTCATAGCTGGCTGTTGAAAGTCGGCGGCAAGACCATCCTCATCAACTCATGCTGCGGCAACAACAAGAACAAGCCGGGCCGTCCGTTTTGGCACATGCTCAACGAGCCTTATCTGGAGCGGCTGGCCGCCGCCGGCGCGCGGCCGCAGGACGTCGATCTGGTGATGTGCACGCATTTGCACCACGATCATGTCGGCTGGAACACGATGCAGCGCGACGGCAAATGGGTGCCGACTTTTCCCAATGCCCGGTATGTGTTCTCCAAGCCCGACGTCGATTATTTTTCCAAGCTCGATGCCGATCCCAAGGAAGGCCCGGCCGAACTCGGTACCTTCCGCGAATGCGTGGTGCCGATCCTCGAGTATGGCAAGGCCGATCTGGTCAGCGGCGGGCCCTACCGGCTCAACGACTTCATCGAGATCGATTCGGCGCCCGGCCATTCGCCCGGTCACGTCTTCTTCAAGCTCGAAAGCAAAGGCGCGCGCGGCGTTTTCATCGGCGATATTTGGCATCACCTGTTGCAGGTCTATTATCCCGACTGGAACTTCCCGAAAAATTCCGACGCGGCGCAGGCCCGCGTCAGCCGGCGCAAGGTACTCGACTACTGCGCATCCAGCGGCGCGCTGGTGATGCCCGGCCATGTCGGCGCGCCGTTCGCCGGCCACGTCGAAAAAACCGCCGACGGTTACCGACCGCGCTTCGAGGCTTGATCAGAAACCGTAGAGTTCGGCCGGATTGTCGGCGAGCATTTTCCGCCGCGCCGTCTCGTCGGGCACCCAATCCAGCAGCATGTCGAGCAGCACGGCGTCGTCCGGCACGGCGACACCGGGCGTCGGATGCGGCCAATTGCTCGCCCACAGCATGCGATCGGGCGCCGCTTTGGCCAGCGTCTTGGCCATCTTGCCGACGTCGTCATAAAACGGCGGTCCGGCCTTCGAGGTCTCATAAGGCGCCGACAATTTGGCCCAGGTGCGCCCCTTGTCGAGCAGCCGCAAGATCGTGCGCATGCCGGGATGATCGACCGGCACCGGCTCGAGGAATTTTCCGACGTGATCGATGATCAGCCGGCTGGTCAACCGGCCAAGCAGAGCCTCGTGGTCCGCGAGATGGCGGCCATCCATCTGAAACACCACGTGCCAGCCGAACGGCGCCACGCGCGCCGACATGGTTTCGAGAATCTCGATTGGCAGCGGCGCGCCCGCCAGCATGAAAAACCGGATACCGCGAATGCCCCGTTTGGTCAGCCGGTCCAGTTCGGCGTCGCTGACGGTTTCATCGACCACGGCGATGCCGCGCGCGCTCGGCCCGATCGCCGCCATGGCTTCGAGCGTGCAGCGGTTGTCCTTGCCGTAGGCCGACGGCTGCACCACCACGGTGCGGGCGATGCCGAGCCGCGCGCGCATCTTCAGGTAATCGGCGACCGAGGCGTCCGGCGCCAGGATCTTGGCGGTCGGCGCCTTCGGAAAGCGGTGATCGTAGATGTGCATGTGCGTGTCGCAGGCGCCGGGCGGCGCCTTGAGCTTCGGTTTCAATTCGGTCGTAGCGGGGGGCACGCTGGTTCTCGTCGTTGGCGGTCAGGGCGGGCAGATATAGCTGCCGCTCGGGCCTTTGAAGCAGCCGACCGATTCCGGCAGCAACAGCTTTGGCAGATAGAGCACGGCATCCGGGAACAGCATGGTGAACCCGATCACGAAGAAAAACACGATATAGATCGGCAGCGACGCATACATCGCCCGGCCGAATGGCACGCCGACGAATTTCGACGCCACCAGCAATGATAGTCCGTAGGGCGGCGTGATAAGTCCGAACACCAGCGTCGTGATCAGCACCACGCCCATGTGCAGCGGCTTGATGTCGCCGAGCTCGTTGAGCTTGATGATGATCGGCATGAAAATGATGATGGCGGGCACGGCGTCCATGAAATCGCCGATGATGATGAACAACAACACCAGCAGGAACATGATCATGCGGCCGTCGGTGCCGGCATAAAGCTGGATCCAACCGGCCACGATGTCGGGGCCGCGCAGATAGGCGAGCATCCAGCCGAAGGCCGAGGCCGCCGCGACCAGCGCCAGCGGAATGGAATAGAGCAGGCCGCCATAGACGAAATCGCGCGGTAGATACCGGATATGGCCGGGATTGAGAATCGGCACCACCACCAGCAGGATATAAACCGAGGCGATCATGCCGGCTTCGGTCGGGGTGAACCAGCCGGTCAGGATGCCGCCCATGATGATGACGGGGATCATCATCGGCAGGACGGAGGCGCGCGCCGCGTCGGCGAATTGGCACAGCGAGGCGCGCGGCTTCTTGATGCCGACCGGCCCGAAGAAGTGCGAATAGATCATCAATCCGATGCCGATCAGTACGCCCGGCACAATGCCGGCCAGGAACAGTCCGCCGATCGAGACATTGCCGGTCGCGCCATAGACCACCGCCATGATGCTGGGCGGAATGAGGTTGGCCATGGTCGAGGCGCAGGCGATCAATGCCGCCGTGAAAGCGCGGTCGTAGCCCTCCTTGCCCATCTCCGGCGCCACGGTGCGGCTCAAGACCGCGACGTCGGCGGTGGAGGAGCCGGAAACGCCGGCAAAAAACATGCTGAACAGCGTGACGACCTGCGCCAGCCCGCCGCGCATATGGCCGACCATGGTCTGCGCCAAAGCGATCATCCGGTTGGTGACATTGGCCGAGGTCATCAACTCGCCGACCAAGAGAAAGAACGGCACCGCCAGCAAAATTTCGGTGTCGATGCCGTGAAACATCTGCCCGATCATCGATTGCATGCTGATCGGCGTCATCATGCAGGCGGTGAGCACCCCCGCCATCAGCGCGAAGGCGACCGGCACGCCCATGTAGCCGAAGATCAGGAACAGGGCGGTCATGAGCAGCAGGATTTCCCCGTGCGTCATTTCAGGATCCCCGCGAAATCGTCGGCGTCTTCCGGCCCCTCGAAGCCGTGCAGCCAGCCATTGATCAATTGCTCGATGCAGAACAGCACCACCAGGCCGCCGGCCACGGGCACGCTCGCGGTATAGGTGCTGAGCGGAATCAGCGACGGCGCGCGAAAACTGCCCATGTCGTTGAAAAAATTCTGGATGCCGAACACCAGCATGGCGAGGCCGACCGCCAGCACCACGATGCGGTTGAAAGTCTCCATGAAGGTCCGCTTGGCACCGCTCAAGTGCTTGGTGATTTCGACCAGGTTGAGGTGGTCCATCCGCCGCGTGGCGGTGGCCATGCCGATGAAGACGCCCCAACCAAAAAACCCAGTGGTCACCAACTGCAGCCAGAGAAACGGGTGGCCGATCTGGCGCGTCAGAACGTCGAGAAAGACCGAGGAAGTGAACCCCATGATCGAAAGCCCGCACAGCACCATCAGGATGTGCTCGAGCGGATCGAGCACCCTCCATTTCAGATGGCGATGACGCGCGATCACCAGCGGATTCGGCAAGAAAATCTCCCGGAAGGCCCGTGACGGTTACGGGCGGCGGCGTTCACACGCCACCGCCCGCTTTTCAACCGGCAAGATGGTTCACTTCACATCGCGCACGAGCTGCAAGAGCTTCACCGCGTGCGGCCCGAGTTTCTTGGCGATGTCGTCCTGGATCGGCTTGGCGTCGGCCATGAAGCCAGACTTGTCGACCTTCTCGTTGATGGTGACGCCCATCTTCTTGAGCTTGGCGGCCGAGTCGTCCTCGAGCTTGAGGGCGAGCGCCGGCTCCTTCTTGGAGACTTCGGTGGCCGCGGCCTGGACCCATCCCTGTTGTTCGGGCGTCAGGCTGTTCCAGGTCTTGTCGGAAACCCAGATGCAGTTGTTGTTGGCTTCGTGCTCGGTCATCGAGAGCACTGGCGCCACTTCATAGTGCTTGTTCGCCATGTAGACGTTGACGCCGTTTTCGGCGACTTGCACGACACCGGTCTGCAACGACGTATAGACCTCGCCGAACGGCATGTGCACGGTCTGCGCGCCGTAGGCCGGGAAATGCGCGTCCTCGGTCATGGTGGCCTGGACGCGAATCTTCTCGCCCTTGATGTCGGCGACCGAATGAATCGCCTTCTTGCTGTACATGTTGCGCAGGCCCATGGTCATCAGGCCGAGCACATGCGCGCCCTGCACCGAGTCCTTGATCATCGCCTCGAATTCCTTGGTCACCGCCGGATCGGCCAGCACCTTCATCAGGTGGTCCTTGTCGCGGAAAATAAAGTGCTCCGAAAACACGCCGGCCTGCGGCGCCACCGAAGCGGCATTGGCGGTCGACGTAATGATGAAGTCGATGTCGCCGGTGCGGATCTTCTGCAGCATCACCGGCTCCTGACCAAGCTGCGCACCGGGGAACTGGTCGATTGTCATCGTGCCCTTGCTCAACTCCATGAGCTTGGCGTTGAACATGTCGGCGGCGATGCCGTAGGCGGTTGAATGCGGCTGATCGTAGCCGAAGGTGAAATGACGGGTCTCAGCCAGCGCCGCGGACGACGCCATGGCCAAGGCAGAGCCGAACAAGAGGCCGCGGACCAGCGGCGCAACGCGCATTGCGGACATTGAAGTTCCTCCCCGGTTGTTATGGTCCGGCATGGCATTTCAGCCACGCCCGGCATTTTGCGTTTAGACGCATTTTTATCCCTTGAAAGTTGGGTCGGGCGGTCCTCGCTTGTCAATGAGAATGTATCGCTGCACTGCAATCGCAGCTGCCCGCTCGCGCGACTTAAGTCTAACCGGCCGGCCACCAGGCGGTCTGATCCGCCAATTCCGGCCAGCCGATGGGACGGCTGGCGCGTCGCGCGGCTTCATCGGCGGGGAGGGAGATGTCCCACTCGGCGGCGGTAATGCGCCGGCCGGTGAAGGCGTCCGACGCGTCCGACATCAGCCAGCAGGCCGGCTGCGCCATGATCGCCGGCCGCAGCATCTGCTCGCGCTTCCAGCCCGATTCCTTGGCGACGAAGGGCGTATCGGTCGGTCCGCCCGGCACCAGAACATTGACCGTAATGCCGGTGCCGGCGAGCTCAGCGGCCCACACCGCCGACATCGATTCAAATGCCGATTTGGTGGCGCCGTAGGGCAGCACGCGCAACATGGTGCGGAAGCTGGTGGTGTTGTTGACGATACGCCCCCATTTTTGCCGCCGCATGGGCGCCAGCGCGGCGCGCAGCAAGATCAAGGCGGCGCGGACGTTGATTGCGAAGAACCGGTCCCAGATTTCCGGCGTCAGCTCTTCGATGGAAGGGTGGCGCTTCTCCGCGTCGGGGCGCAGCGAACTCGGCCCGATGCCGGCATTGTTGATGATGCCTTCGATGCGGCCGAAATGGGCGATAGTCTTGGCGACAGCCGCTTCGCATTGCGCGGCAACCGCGACGTCGGCCGCGAGCGGCAGAAAACGCGTGCGATAAGACGCTGTGGCGGCTGTCAGTTTTTCCAGCGCGGCTTCATCGCGGTCGGCGGCGGCGACCGCGTGCCCAGCCTCGAGCAACGCCGTCGTCATGACGGTGCCGAGCCCGCCGGCGGCGCCGGTCAGCAGCACCACGCGGCCTTTGTTATCCCCGGCCATTGCGGCCTCCCTGGTTCATGATTGCTTTCAACCGCTGCGGCGAGACCGGCAATCGCGTCACCGCGCCGGGCCTTTGCAACGCATCGTCGATGGCCGAGGCAATCGCCGCCCCGACCGGATTGGCGCCGCCTTCGCCCGCGCCTTTGAGGCCGAGCGGGTTGAGCGGGCTCGGCGCATCCTCGGTGATGAGGATGGAAAGTTCGGGGATTTCGCGCGCCGTCGGCATCAGATAATCGGCGAAAGAGACCGACAGCGGTTCGCCGGCCTCGTCGTAGAGAAATTCCTCCAGCAACGCGCCGCCGACGCCTTGCGCCAGGCCACCGGCGATCTGGGCTTCCACCAGCTTCGGGTTCACCGCTTTGCCGATATCGTAGGCAATGACGTAGCGTTCGATGGTGACGCCGCCGGTGTCGGCATCGACGCGCACGGCGGCGATGTGGACGCCGTACGGGTAGACCATGTGTTTTGATTCGAAGGTGGCCTCGGCGGATAGATTGGGGTGAGATTGCGCGAGTTCGGCGAGCGACATCGACGGGCCGGCAGAAGAATTCAGACGAACAAATTTTTCGCCGGCGAGATCGAGCATTTCCGCCTTGGTCTGCATGAGGCCGGCGGCGGCCTCCAGCACCTCCGCGCGCAGTTTGACGGCTGCCAGCCGCGTCGCCTCGCCGCACATCACGGTGACGCGCGAGGCAAAGGCGCCCATGCCCTTGTCGATGCGGTTTGTTTGGCCGTGAATAACTTTGATGCTGCCGTAGTTTACGCCCAGAGCATCGGCGCAAATTTGCGCGACCGTGGTTTCCACGCCTTGTCCGAGCGACGCGACGCCGGTGATGACCTCGATCGAGCCATCTGATTTGGCTTCGACTTTGACTGTATCGAACGGCCCCAATCCGCTTTTTTCCACGAACATCGCGATGCCGGCACCGACTTTCTCGCCGTTGGCGCGGCGCGTACGCAATTGCTGCTGAAGGCTTTTCCAATCTGCGAGTTGGAGCGCTTTATCCAGCAAGCCGGCGTAATCACCGGAGTCGTAAATAATGTGAGTCCCAAGGGTTTCCAGCCCTAATGTGTACGGCATCGCGCTTGTTGCGATCAGATTGCGGCGGCGGATTTCGACTTTATCCACGCCAACATTTTCGGCGACCGCATCCAGCAGCCGCTCGCGCACAAAGGAGGATTTGTAGCGCCCCGGCGCGCGATAGGTGCCGCAGGGCGTTTTATTCGTGAGCCTGATGTGGCCGACGGCACGGTAGGCCGGCACGCGATAGGGGCCGGGCAACATGGCGGCGGTGAGATCGGGCACGGTGGCGGCGTGCGTGCGCATGTAGGCGCCGTTGTCGTGGAAAAACTCGTCTTCGATTGCAAGGATGTGACCGTCTTTATCGATGGCAGCGCGAACCTTGTGGTGCTGTTCGCGTGAGTGGTTGGCGGCGATCAAATGTTCGCGCCGGTCCTCGATCCATTTGATTGGCCGGCGGAACTTCAGCGCGGCCGCGCAGACCAGAACGTCTTCGGGGTAAATTTCGCCGCGGATGCCGAAGCCGCCGCCGACGTGGCCTTCGAAAAGCTGAACGGAGTCGCGTTTGCGCCCGAGCATTTGCGCAATGGTGTCTCTATTCCAGTGCGGCACTTTGGCCGCGCCATGCATCTCCAGGATGCCCTTTTCCGCGTCGTAGCGGGCGATGGCGCCGCGCGTCTCCAGCGGCACGCCGGAATGACGGCCAACCGAAAGTTCGAGCGAAACAACGGCGTGCGCGGCTCGGAAAGCGGCCTCGACGTCGCCATAGGTTTTTTGCAGGACGCCCGCTTCTGTCGAGCGGTCGTGCTCGAAGACACCCGGTTGCTCGGTCGCGAGCATCGTTGTTCGGCGTTGCTCGATGTCAAGTGCGACGAGATCGGCGGCGTCTTCCGCGAGATATTCGTTTTCCGCAAATATCACCGCGATCGGCTCGCCCACATAGCGCACGACATCTTTCGCCAGCACCGGCTGACGATAGGGCTCTAAAGTTCTCAGGCCCGTGAGCCGGAACGGGATCGGCGGAATATGGGCGACATCGGCGCTCGCCCACACCGCGTGCACGCCAGGCAGCTTGAGCGCGTCGCGCGCGTCGATCGATTTTATTGTCCCATGGGCGACGCTCGAGCGCACCACGCGCATATGCCATTGCCCGGGAAACGAAATGTCGGCGGCGAAGCGGCCTTGGCCTAAGAGCAGCGGCCGGTCTTCCAGACGGGGAACGGAGCGGCCGACGAATTTGGCCGGGGCCGTCATTTCCTTTTCATTTCCTTGGCCGCTGCGCGCACGGCCTTGATAATGTTCTGATAGCCGGTGCAGCGGCAGAGATTGGACGACAACACGTCGAGCAAATCGTCGTCGGAGATATCCGGCTCGCGCTCCAGCACGCCGACCGCCAGCATCAGAAAGCCCGGCGTGCAGAAGCCGCATTGCAGGCCGTGGTGATCCATGAAGGCTTGCTGCATCGGATGCAGCGTGTCGCCGTCCGCTAGCCCCTCGACGGTGCGGATTTTCTTGCCCGCCGCCTGTACGGCGAACATCAGGCAGGAGCGCACCGGCTCGCCGTCCACGATCACGGTGCAGGCGCCGCAGATGCCGTGCTCGCATCCAATGTGGGTGCCGGTTTGCCCGCAATCCTCGCGGATGGCGTCCACCAGCGTGCGCCGCGGCTCGACCGCGATGGCGTGATCGCGGCCGTTGATCGTGAGCGTGATGTCGGACTTCGCGCTCATGCGGCTTTACCTTTGGCGCGCAACGCGGCGCGGATGCGTTGCGGCGTCGCCGGTATCTCGTCGATCGCAACGTCAAACGGCGTCAGCGCGTCATTGATGGCGTTGATGATCGCCGCCGGCGCGCCGATGGTACCGCCTTCGCCCAGGCCCTTGGCCTTGGTGATCGAATTGGCGCTCGGCGTTTCCATGTGGTGCAGCTCGATCGGCGGAATTTCGCGCGCGGTCGGCGGCATGTAGTCGGCGAGGTTGGCGGTCAGGATGCCGCCGTCCTCGTCGTAGACGATTTCCTCCAGCAGCGCGTTGCCGATGCCCTGCGCGATGCCACCATGGACCTGACCGTTGGCGATCATCGGATTGATGATGCGGCCGGCATCTTCGGCGACGAGGAATTTCTCGACCGCGACACGGCCGGTCTCAATATCGACCTCGACAATGGCGACGTGACATGCGTTGGAAAAGGTGCCCGGCGGATCGTAGGTGCCGGTCTCGGTCAAGCCGGGCTCGATCTCGCCATTGAAACTGTGGGTTTGGGTGTAGGCGGCGCGCGCCATTGTGGCGATCGTGACCGAACGATCGGTGCCGGCGACCTTGGCGGCGCCGTCGGCCAGCACGATGTCCTCGGGCGCTGTCTCCAGCATGTGGCTGGCGATCTTGATCAGCTTGGCCCGCACCTTCTGCGCCGCGATCAACGTGGCGCCGCCGCAAATCACCAGCGAGCGGCTGGCGAAGGTGCCCCAGCCATAAGGCGAAGTGTCGGTGTCGCCATGCACGACCTTGATCAGGTCGGGGGGCACGCCGATCTCATCGGCGATGATTTGCGCCAGCGTGGTGCGCAGGCCCTGGCCGTGCGGCGAGGAGCCGATGCGTGCCTCTACGAAGCCGGACGGGTCGATGGAGAGGATGACGGTTTCCCAACCGGGGACGATCTCCGCGCCGCGCGCGGCAAAGGCCGCGCTGCCGTAGCCGGTGCGCTCGGAAAAGGTCGCAAAGCCGATGCCGAGATGACGGTTTTGGGTCCGCGCCGCTTTCTGGCGCGCGCGGAAGGCGGGTAGGTCGATGGCATTCACCGCCATCTCCAGCGTCTGCTGGTAGCTGGCCTCGTCGAACACCAGACCGGCCGCCGAGGTATAGGGAAATTTGTCGATCAGGTTGCGCCGGCGGATCTCGACCGGGTCGATACCGAGCGCCGCCGCGGCCTTGCCCATCAAGCGCTCGAGCGCGAAGGTGATCACCGGCCGCGACACGCCGCGATAGGGCGCCATGGTGCAGGTATTGGTGAGCACGCCGCGCGCGCGGCATTCATAAGCGCGGAAATCGTAAGGACCGGGCATTTCGGCCATCGCCATCAGCGGTTCGACGCCGCAGGTGGTCGGAAAGCACGAATAAGCGCCCACGTTGGCAACGACGTCGGCCTTGAGCGCGATCAGCCGGGCATCCTTGTCAAAGGCGCCCTCGAGCGTGACGTGTTGGTCGCGGCTGTGATAACCGGCGATCAGGTTCTCGCGCCGGTCCTCGGTCCAGGCCACTGACGATTTGAGTTTGCGCGCCAGCCAGACCAGCACGACGTATTCCGGGGCGAGCGACATTTTCTGGCCGAAGCCGCCGCCGACATCGGGTGCGATCACGCGCAGCTCGGCCTCCGGTATGCCCAGCACGTCGGCAATCGCCGTGCGGGTAAGATGCGGCATCTGGGTGGTGCAGGTCAGCGTAACGCGGCCGGTCGCGGCGTCGTAGGCGGCATGGCCGGCGCGCGCTTCCATCGGCGTGGCGTTCTGGCGGCGCGAGCGTGCCTCGAGCTTGACGATTTTATGCGCGGCGGCCCAGGCAGAGTCGAAGTCGGGCGTTTTGATTTGGCCCTCGACGATGACATTGCCCGGCGCTTCAGCGTGGACTTGCGCCGCGCCCGCCGCGAGCGCGGCGCGCGCGTCGGTCACGGGCGCCGTTTCATCGATCGACAACACGACCAGATCGGCGATGTCTTCGGCTGCTTCTTCGCTCGCCGCCATGACGGCGGCGATCGGCTCGCCGACAAATCGCACCACGCCGTCCGCCAGGATGGGCTGGCCGACCGGCCGGTAATTGAACTTGTGCAGCATCGGCGTGATCTTCTTCACGCCTTTGAGGTCGGCGGCGGTGATGACGGTCGCCCCTTTCGGCGTTTCGATTTTTTGGATCTTTCCGGCCGCCATCGGCGAGCGCACGAAGCGCACCCAGTGCATTGCGGGAAGATCGCCGGTGAAGCGGCCCTGGCCGGCAATCAGCGCGGGATCTTCCAGCCGGCGGATGGCGCGGCCGACCCATGTCATGCCGGAGCCCTTGGTGTGCGCGGTCATTGGGTGGAATGCTCCAACGCGCGGCGCACCACCGCCCGCACCAGATCGCGCCGATAGGCGGCGTCGGTCTGATGATCGACCAGCGGATCGATTGCTTTGGCGGCAGCCTCGGCGGCGGCACGGAAGATTTTGTCGCCCGGCGCGTGGCCGTTGAGTGCGGCTTCGGCCGCTTGAATACGGCGCGGCGACGACTCGGCGCCGCCAACGCCGACGCGCGCAGCGGCAATCTTGCCGCCTTGCAGCCGGTAGGTGACCAGCGACGCGGCCATGGCGAAATCGCCGGCGCGCCGGCTGAATTCGTTGAAACCGAATTTCGCATCCGTGGCGAGCAGAGGAATGCGGACCTCGGCCAGCAATTCATCCTCGGCCAGCGCGGTCGCCATGATGCCTTGGAAGAAATCCTTGGCAGCGATTGGCCGCTCGCCGCGCGTACTCTTGGCGACGATCACGGCATCGAGCGTGGCGGCGGTCAGGCACCATTCCGAGGCCGGATCGGCATGCGCCAAGCTGCCGCAGAAAGTGCCGCGCACGCGGATCGGATAATGCGCGATGTGGCGCGCGACAAAGCTCAACAATTTACCGAGCGGGTTATTATCGACGACCGGTTTGTGAAACGCCGCGTGGCGTACGCAGGCGCCGATAGTGAATATTTTGCCGTCGCTCGAAATCTTGTCGAGCCCCGCGACTTCGTTGATGTCGACGAGATGCGCCGGCTTGGCCAGCCGGAACGCCATGATCGGCACCAAGCTCTGCCCGCCCGCCAGAACGCGGCCGTCTTGGCTGCCGACCTCGCCCAAAATCTTCAGCGCCGCCTCGAGAGTTTTTGGCACGTGGCGGATGAAAGGCGCTGGTTTCATGCGGAAAACCGCCTAACGATGGCGCTAAATCTTTGTGCGCAAACGATAAAGCTCAGCCCCGGTTTGTCAAACCGGCGGCCGGCAGCGGACCCATGAACCTTATCCCGGGTGCTGCGACTAATGGTTATCGCAACCTAATTCACCCAAGGAGAAAGCCATGTCCCGCAAGATCATCCTCGCTCTCGCCGCCGTCGCCACGCTTGCCGGCGCGGCCCTCTCGTCCAGCAACGCCGACGCCATGATCATTCGCGGCAACGGCGGCCATCCGAACGGCCACCCGCACATCAACGTTCACTGGCGCTTCCACGAGCACCGCCACTTCGTGCGCTGGCACAACCACATCTGGGTTCGCCCGGTCGGTTACGCGGTGCGCGCGGTCGATCCCGTCCAGCCGGGTCCTTGCACCTGCCTGACAAAGACCTACACGCAGGAAGGCCAAGTGGTGTTCGCCGATATCTGCACCAAGGAATCGGCCACCGCCCCGGTCGTCGGCTCGTCCGATGCAGCGCAGGCCGAGGCGCCCGCCAACTATGCCGGCCAGACCTATCAGGATTACTTGAAGGCCAACCCGCAAGCAGCCGAGACCAAGCAGAACTAAATCTTGTGCAAACGAAAAGGCCGCCTGCGCGAAAAGCGTGGGCGGCTTTTGTTTTTAACTGCCGACTTTCAACTCGGACACCAGGCCGCGTAGCGCGGCGATGGTGGACAGCGGCACGATGCGGCCGGTGCGCGGATTTTCCGACGGCACGCCTTCGATCGACATCGAGAAACGCGCAACGTCGGCTTCGACCTCGATGCGGTGGGTGTTGCGGGTGAGCGCGGGGTCGGCCCAGATTTCCAGCAGCGTGCGGTCCGGCCCAATGCCGGCCAGGCTGAGCGCGGCGGCAACGTTGACGTTGGTCGGGAAGCCGCGCGCGCCCTCGCGCGCCGTGCCGTCGAAAACTTTCAGCGGCGTTTTCAGGTTGGCGACCGAAATCTTGTGCTCCACCAGATAAGGCGCGCCTTCCAGCCCGCCGGGCGGCTTGCGGGTAATCATTCGAATCGAACGAATCTCGCCTTCGGCGGCGGCCCGCACCGCGTCGAGGCCGATGAGAGCGCCGGTTGGCGGCAAAATGCGCGCGCCTTTCTGCCTGGCGCGCTCGACCAGATCCCAATGTTCCAGCAATTGCGCGACCGAAAGCGGCATGAAGATGCGGGCGCGATCGATGGTAGCGATGGCGACCTCGCGGAACAGCGCCGGCGGAAGACATTCCACCACCACATCGCAGTCCTCGGCGAGTGTTGCCGGCGTGCGTAGCGCGATCATGTCGCCGAGCTGCGGCAGGTTGCGGCGGGCCTTGTCGGCGTCGCGCACCGCGACGGCGGCGAGCGTCAGGCCGGGTACGGCGCCGTCGATCAGCCGCCTGGCGACTTCCAGCCCGACCGCTCCGAGGCCGGCCAAGCCGACGCGCAGGTTTGGTTTGTTGGTCATGACCGCCACTCGTCCAGACGCCAGCCGTCGTCGGTGAAATGATAGCGCAAACCGGCGGCGTCCATGCGGGCGCTTGGGCCGGCACTGATGCCCCAATGATCCAGCCGGCCGGGCGGCCATGTCCATTGCTCGGGCGTCTTGGCGCGATGGTGCGCGTCGATCTGCTGCATCTCGGCGGTATATTCCACCGGCATGTCCTCGGGTCCGAGAAAATAGCAGAATACATTATTGCCGGGTCCGTGGCGGCCGGGGCCCCACTCGATGGCGCGGCCGTCGTCGCGCATGCGGCCGGCGCCGCGCATCACCGATTCGAAATCGGGCATTTCAAAAGCGATATGGTTGAGCGTCGCGCCGCCGGTAAAGCCAAGCACCATGCTGTGATGGTCGGCGTTGCAGGACAGAAAGCGCAGGCGCCGCGTGGTGTCGGTGAGAGTGAAGCCGAGCGCGTCGCGGTAGCAGGCGAGCGTCGCGTCGCTGTCGCCGGCATTGACGTTGACATGGGATAGCTTGCGCGGGCGGTCGGTGATGTCGGCGCACTCGGCATGGTCTTTGACGCCACAGATGATGGCGATGTTGCGGCCCTCGGGATCCTTGAAACCAAAGCCATACTCGCCGTGCGGCTGCTTGAGTTTGGCCGGCGGATCGATGGTTTTGAGACCGTGCGCGATAACTTGCGCGTGCAGCGCGTCGACGGTTTTGGCATCTGCGGCATCGAGCACCATGCGGACCAGCGCCGACTTGGCCGCGCGGCGCAACGTCACGATGTGATGGAACGCGCACGTGCCGCGCAGGTAATGCACGCCATTGCTGTCGCCGACATGGCTCAGATTCCACACCGCGGTGAAAAAGCGCAGCGCCTTGCCGGGGTCGTCAAAACCAAGATCGACGCACCGCAGCGCGCTGACTTTCGCTCGGCTCATTTGCGGCCGCTGAAAATCGGTTTGCGCTTTTGCATGAAGGCGCGCACGCCTTCGATGTAATCAGACGTTTCGCGCGCCACATTTTGCAGGTCGCGCTCAAGATCGAGTTGGGCGTCGAACGTGTTGGCGGTCGAGGCGTTGAGCGCGCGCTTGATCAGCGCCAGGCCTTGGGTCGGCGCGGCGGCGAAGTGCTCGCACAATTTCCGCGCTTCGGCGGCGAGAGCGGCATCGTCGACGCATTTCCAGATCAACCCCCACTGCTCGGCCATTTCCGCCGGCAGCGGCTCGGCCAATAGCGCCAGCCCGCGCGCCCGCGCATCGCCCACCAGGCGCGGCAGAAACCAGGTGCCGCCGGAATCCGGCACCAGGCCGATGCGGGCGAAAGATTGCACGAAACTCGCCGAGCGCGCCGCGATCACGATGTCGCAGGCGAGCGCGACGTTACAGCCGGCGCCGGCGGCGACGCCGTTGACAGCGGCGACCACCGGAAAGGGCAGGCTGTGCAATTTGCGCACCAGCGGATTATAATAAGTCTCCAGCGAATGGCTCGGCGCCAGTTTCTCGCCCGGCTTGACCACCCGGTCGCTGAGATCCTGCCCGGCGCAGAATCCGCGGCCGCTGCCGGTGATCATCAGCGCGCGGCAGCCTTCGTCGGTTTCGCTTTCCTGAATCGCCTTGCGCAGCTCCGCATGCATCGCATCATTGAACGCGTTGAGCCGGTCCGGCCTGTTCAAGGTGATGACGCGATAGGAGTCGCGGCGCTCGACCAGGATGGAGGGCCCGCTCATGATTTCAGAAACTTGTCCATCGTGCCGGTCTCTCTCTTGTTGCCCTCGAAGTCCCCGGCGATGCGTTCGTAGAGCTTGGCGGCGGCCATCATCATTTCATTCTCCGGGTGGTCCTTGCCGACGAATTCTGAAATCTCCTCCAGCTCGGCCACCCAGCGATAGGCCTTGGAATACATGGCCGGCACCTGCTTGCTGAGATAACCAAGCAGATCGGGCCGGCTGTCGGCGAGTTCGGCTTTCAGCGCCTCGGCCGAGCCGCCGCGCGCGGCGGCCAGCATCATGGCGGCGCCCAAGGCCGTGAAGCCTTTGGTGATGCCGGCGTAAGACATCTTGAGCGCCGAAGCCGCGGTGAGCGGACCTTCAAGCACCCGCACGATCAGCCCGTAATCGTTGAGTTTGGCGAACAGAGGCGCGGCCGGGCCGGAGGCGTAGATTTTGGTATTGGTTGTGCCGGGCTTGGGTGGCGGGCCGATGATGCCGGCGCCCACAAAGGGACAGCCGGTGGCGCCGATTATGCCGGCGATTTCCAGCATGGTGCGCGGACTGACCGCGTTGCATTCGACATAGACCGGCTTCTTGTTGGCGGCGGTCAACACGGGCGCAAGTCGTTTTGCCAGATTTAGCGCGTCGCCCGGCGGCACGATCGACATCAGAAAATCGGCCTCCGTCAGTTGCGTGTCCTCCACCGCGATCATGCCGGCCGCGCGCGCACGCTTGGCGCTCGCCTCGCTGCGGCCGGCGAGCGACGTGAGCACCTTCACTTTATTTTCGGTCAGGCGTTGGGCGACGCCGGAGCCCATATTGCCGGGCGCGATAAGGGCGACAATGGGGGTCATGCTCTTGTTCCTTACGATCCGGTTACGCCGCCGTCGAGATTGAGGCTTTGGCCGGTAATGAAATTTGATGCCTCGGAGGCCAGAAACAAAGCCGTGCCGACCAGGTCCTCCGGCACCTCGGCGCGCGGCACGGCCTGCATGGCGATGATGCGTTCTTTTTGCGCCGGGGTCACGGTCTTGCGCTCGATCTCGGTGAAGGTCGCGCCAGGCAGGATCGCGTTGACGGTGATGTTGTCCGCTCCGAGCTCGCGCGCCATCGACAGGCTCATGCCGGCAAGCGCTGCCTTGGCGGCGATATAATGCAGATAATTCGGGCGCCCCAGCCGCACCGCGCCGGAGGCGACATTGATAATGCGGCCCCATTTCGCGCGCCGCATGGCCGGCAGCACGGCGCGGGCGCACAAAAACGGCCCGGTGAGATTGACCCGCAACACGCGCTCCCATTCCTCGACCGGGATCTGATCGAACGGCCGCATTTCCAGCGTCGAGAAGATGCCGGCGTTGTTGATCAGCACGTCGATGCGGCCGTATTCGTCCTCGACCACCTCGATCATCTCCTTGATCGAAGCCTCGTCGGCGACGTCGGTCGTCACCGCCAGCGCTTGGCCATTAGCCTTGAGGATTTCCTGAGCGACCGCGGCGGCCTTGCTCTCGTTCAACTCGGCGATCACCGCGCGCGCGCCGGCCAGCGCGAAAGCCTTGGCGAAGGCCCGGCCGATGCCTTGACCGGCGCCTGTGATGATGACCACGCGATCCTTCAGCGACGGGAAGACAATGTTTTGCACGTCGCTCACGCCGCGCCCCGTTCCAGCCGCGGAAGTTGTTCCAGCGCGGTGCGCGCGTTCCACGGCGCCCACCACGGCTTGATCCCCAAATCCTCGGCGATGACGGCGGCGGTGATATAGCCGGCGCCGCCCGAAATCGCGCCGCCGGGATGGCCGGAAGAACCGGCGCTGTACAAATTCGGGATCGGCGAGCGATAGCCGAAGTGGTTGTACATCACCTGTTCGGCGTTGAACGCGCCCATGAAGATGTCGCCGGCGCGCATGTTGATCATCTCCTGCACGTATTCGCGGCCGGTATAGATGTAGCGGCCGAGGATATTTTGCGGCGTCATGTTCGGACAATAGCGCGCGTAGGTCTCGACGATCTTGTCGGCGAACTCTTGCTTGAAGGCCTCGTAACTTTGGCCGCCGGTGTCGGGATCAAGCGGCATCACATGCCAGCAATAGGTTGTGTGCTTGCCGGGCGGGGCCTGTGTCGGATCGAGCAGACTTAAGGGACCGGAGCCGAATTGCACGAGCTTGGGCACGCGTCCGGCCTGCACGTCGAGATGCGCGGAGAACAGGTCCTCCATGGTCTCGGCGCCGATGCTCCATTTCATCGCGCGGTTGATGTTGGGATCGAATTTCTCGGCCGCGAAGCGCGGGCTTTCGTTGAGCGCCAGATGCAGGCCGAACAGGCTCCAGGCGGTGTATTGAAAGGCGTCGAGCTTTTTGAGGAACGCTGCCGGCAATTGCTCGCGTCCAATCAGATTTTCGAACGTCTGATGCACGTCGAGTGTCGAGGCGACAAATTGACTGGCGCGAACCGTGCGGCCGTCGTCGAGTTCGATGCCGACGGCCTTGCCGTTCTCGATGACGATCTTGTCGATGCGCACCTGCGGCTGATAGCTGCCGCCGGCGGCGATGAATTCCTCCATCAATCCACGCGCCAGGTTGAACGAGCCGCCCTGGCAAAGCTGGTAGCCGCTCTCGAGATCGAAGGCGCGGATGACCGAGCCCATCGGCGAGGTCTTCGACAGGGTATCGACCAGCCAAGTGCCGAATAGCGACACCTTGAACAAAAACAGCAATTGCACATGCTCGTTCTCGAACAGTTCGCGCACCACATCGAGCGGCTGGCGGTTCGCCATCGCGAGGAATTCACGGCCCAGCGCGGTACGCGACAGCAACGCTTCCCGCTCTTGTTTGGGCAGCGGTTCGGCATAGCGTTCGGGCAGGAAAATATCGCGTGTGATCTTCTCGGCCTTGCGATTCCATTCGCGGAACGTCGCCGCATCCTTTTTTGAAAACCGCGCGATATTGGCGACCGACTCCTCGAGATCCCGCCCCAGCACCAGCGCGCTGCCATCTTTGTGCGCCTGACCGAATTCGTAGCGCGGCGTGATGTAAGTGACGCGCTCGCTCAAGTTCAAATCCTTGAACCACGGCGTTTCGGAAATGTGGAAGTGATTGATGGAATGCAGGTTGTGATAGAAACCGGGCAGGGTGACTTCACGCGTGCTTAAGCCCCCGCCATAAGTCAGCCGTCGCTCCACCAACAAGATGTCGAGGCCGGCGCGCGCCAAGTATGCGCCGAGAATCAGCCCATGATGGCCGGCGCCGATGATGATGCCGTCATAGATTTTATCGAGCGCCTTGGACATCGCGGATCGTTCCCGAATTATATTTCGGCCCGTTGGGCACGGCGGCTACAGTGCAAGGCGCATGCGGGTGCGGTCAACGGGGCGCGGCGCATGGCCAATAGGCCGTGATTGCTGGCCATTTCGTCGCCGACGTCAGCCGAAGGTGGACCTTTTCGACGTCCGATCCCGCTACATTAAAGTCCTGCATAACGGCCAAAATGGCCTCGGGGAGGAATCACATGCGTAAGACTTTGTTGGCCGCGGGTGCGGCACTGTTGCTTGCGGCCGGGCCGGCCATAAATCCAGCATTGGCCCAGCAAAAAACCATCAAGATTGGTTTCGTCAGCACGTTCAGCGGCCCGGTGGCCGTGATCGGCAACGACATGCGTAACAGCTTCGAGCTCGCGCTCGACCACATGGGCCGCAAGATGGGCGGTTTGCCGGTCGAGGTGATCTACGAAGACGATGGTTTCAAGCCGGACGTCGGCTTGCAGAAGACACAGAAGCTGATCGATTCCGACCACGTCGATTTCATCGCCGGCTACATCTGGTCGAACGTGCTGCTGGCTTCGCTCAAGCCGATCGTCGACTCAAAGACCTTCCTGGTCATCGCCAATGCCGGTCCCTCGCAAATCGCGGGCGAGTTGTGTTCGCCGACCGTATTCTCGACTTCGTGGAATAACGATCAGACGCCGCAGGCCATGGGCCTCTACATGAACCAGAAGGGCGTGAAGAGCGTGTTCCTGATCGGCCCGAACTATGCGGCCGGCAAAGACATGCTGGCGGGCGTCGCTTCGACCTTCAAAGGCAAAGTGCTTGGGCAGGAATTGACCACCTGGCCGGCGCAGCTCGATTTCTCGGCCGAGCTGGCGAAGGCCAAGGCGGCAAAGCCCGACGCGATCTTCGTGTTCTATCCGGGCAAGGCCGGCGTGCAATTCCTCAGCCAATACGCACAGGCCGGCCTCAAGGGCACGATCCCGCTCTATACGGCGTTCACCATTGATGAATTGTCGTTGCCGCTGCAGAAGGACCTCGCGCTCGGCGTGCCGGGCGCGCAGGAATGGGTCAACGATCTGCCAAATGAGGCCAACAAGAAGT
This sequence comes from uncultured Alphaproteobacteria bacterium, assembly GCA_963703875.1. Taxonomy (GTDB): domain Bacteria; phylum Pseudomonadota; class Alphaproteobacteria; order Rhizobiales; family Xanthobacteraceae; genus Pseudolabrys. The sequence goes on along the minus strand of CAVPFZ010000006.1, from coordinate 412,605 downwards.
TTGTGGCCGACTACATCAAGAAATATCCCGGCCATCGACCGTCGTTCTACGGCGCGCAGTCTTACGATGCCGCCAACCTGATTGCGTCGGGCGTCGCCGCCGTGAAGGGCAATGTCAGCGACAAGGCCGCGCTACAGAAGGCGCTGGAGAAGGCCAACTTCAAATCGGTGCGCGGCAACTTCAAGTTCGGCAACAACCACGTGCCGATCCAGAACTTCTATCTGCAGGACGTGGTGAAGAGCGGCGACAACTACGTGCTGAAAACCGTCGCCACCATCGTCAAGGACAACCAGGATAGCTTCCACGGCAAGTGCCCGATGAAGTGATCCGAAGTTCCGGCACGACGGCGGCGGCGCAAGCGCGCTGCCGCCGTTTGCTTGTCCGGTTAGCGGAATAGCGTGTCATGACCTTGTTTATCGAGCAATGCCTGAACGGATTGCAGTTCGGCCTGCTGCTGTTTTTGCTGGCGGCGGGGCTGACGCTGGTGTTCGGCATCATGGACCTGGTCAACCTGGCGCACGGCTCGCTCTACATGATCGGTGCGTATTTCGCCGCCACCTTCGCGGCCTGGACCGGTAGCTTCGTGTTTGGCGCGCTGCTGGCGCTGGTGGCGACCTTGTTGGTCGGCATGGCGGTGGAGGTGATCGCCATGCGACGGCTCTACGGCCGCGACCATCTCGACCATGTGCTCGGCACTTTCGGCTTGATTCTGTTTTTCGACGAAGCCGTGCGGCTGATCTGGGGGCCGGAAGGCATGAGCCTGCCGTTGCCGTCCTGGCTCAACACCTCGGTCACGGTTTTGCCGGGCATGCAATATTCCGCCTACAAGCTCGCTATCATTGTCGTCACGTTGGCCGTCGCAGCGTTTCTCTATGTGCTGGTGATGCGCACGCGCATCGGCATGCTGATCCGCGCCGGCGCCTCGAACCGTGAGATGGTCGGCGCGCTCGGCGTCAACATCAAGCTGCTTTACACGCTGGTGTTCGGGCTCGGCGCCGCGCTCGCCGGTCTCGCCGGGCTGATGCAGGCGCCGATCCTCACGGTGCAGATCGGCATGGGCGAGAACATTCTCATCCTCGCCTTCGTCATCACGGTGATCGGCGGCATCGGCTCGATCCGCGGCGCCTTCGTGGCGGCGATTCTGGTCGGGTTCATCGACACCGTCGGGCGTTCTTATCTGCCGGATCTGCTGCGTCTGGTACTGTCGACCAACGCGGCGGCGACCGCAGCCCCCGCGCTGTCGTCGATGCTGATCTATCTGTTGATGGCGGTCGTGCTGGTGGTCAAGCCGGAAGGCCTGTTTTCGGCGGGCCATAAATGAGGCCGGCGCTCAACCTCCGCACCATCGTCATCGTCGCGTTGGTCGCTGCGCTAGTATTGCTGCCGATTTATGCCGGGTTCGCCGGCAATCGCTTCGTGCTGTCGCTGTTTACCCGCATCATCATCCTGGCGCTGGCCGCGGTCAGCCTCAATCTCATCCTGGGTTATGGCGGCATGATGAGCTTCGGCCACGCCGCTTATCTGGGCATCGGCGGCTACGCGGTCGGCATGCTGGCGCATGAGGGTATATTTTCGGGATTCGTGCAGTGGCCGGTGGCGCTTGCGGCGTCGGCGCTGTTTGCACTGGTGATAGGCGCGCTCAGCCTGCGCACGCGCGGCGTCTATTTCATCATGATAACTTTGGCCTTCGCGCAGATGGCTTATTACATCTGCGCCGGGCTGGCGCGTTATGGCGGCGACGACGGCCTGACCATCTATAAGCGCAGCCAGTTCGTGGCGCCGGTCAATTTGTCGGACAAGGTGCAGTTCTATTACATCTGTCTGGCGCTGCTGTTGGCCGCGATCTACCTGGTCTGGCGCGTCGTCAATTCGCGCTTCGGGCTGGTGATCCAGGGCGCGCGTTCGAACGACACCCGCATGCGGGCGATCGGGTTTCCGACTTATCGTTACAAGCTCGTCTGTTTTGTCATCGCCGGCACGCTGTGCGGGCTCGCCGGCACGCTGCTCGCCAATCACACCGATTTTGTCAGCCCGGCGGCCATGTATTGGACGCGCTCGGGCGATCTCATCATCATGGTGGTGCTCGGCGGCATGGCCTCGCCGTTCGGCCCGCTGATCGGCGCGGTGGCGCTGCTGGTGCTGGAGGAGGTGCTGTCCGGCATCACCGAATATTGGCAGATCATCCTGGGGCCGCTGTTGTTGCTGGTGGTGCTGTTCGCGCGCGGCGGCATCGACGGGCTGCTCAAGCAAGTGAGCGCCAAGGTGCGCTCATGAGCGAAGCCCTGTTGCAGGTCGACAATCTGGCCAAGCGCTTCGGCGGCATTGTCGCCAGTGACGATCTCGCGCTCACGGTCGTGAGCGGCGAGCTGCACGCGGTGATCGGGCCGAACGGCGCCGGCAAAACCACGCTGATTGCGCAACTGAGCGGCCAATTGACGCCGGACGCCGGCACCATTCGTTTTGCCGGCAATGATATCACTGCGCTCCCGATGTACCGGCGCAGCGCACTGGGGCTGGCGCGCTCGTTCCAGATCACGTCGCTATTCCTCGATCTCAGCGTGCTCGATAATGTGGCGCTGGCGGTGCAGGCGCATGCCGGGCACTCGTTCCGATTCTGGCGCGATGCACGCAGCGAGCCGGAGCTGCGCGACCCGGCGCACGCCGCGCTCGCACGCGTCGGTTTGAGCGAACGCGCGAATTTGCCGGCGTCCGCGCTCAGTCACGGTGAGCATCGTCAACTCGAACTGGCCATGGCGCTCGCCAGTAGCCCGCGCATGTTGCTGCTTGACGAGCCGATGGCGGGGCTGGGGCCGGAAGAATCCGCGCGCATGGTCGGAATGCTGCGCGCCTTGAAGCGCGAGCTCACCATCCTGCTGGTCGAGCACGACATGGAAGCGGTGTTCGCGCTTGCCGATCGCATTACGGTCTTGGTGTATGGCCGGGTGATCGCCTCCGGCGCGCCCGCCGATATCCGCGCCAACGCGGCCGTGCGTGACGCCTATCTGGGCGAAGCGGAGGCCGCACATGGATAGCGTTCTCGAACTGCGCGACGTCGAGACCTGCTACGGCCTGAGCCAGGTTCTCTTTGGCGTGTCGCTCGCTATTGCCCCCGGCGAAATGGTGACGCTGATGGGGCGCAACGGCATGGGCAAGACCACCACCGTGCGCTCGATCATGGGGCTGACGCCGGCGCGCAGCGGCGTCATCCGTTTTGCCGGCAGCGAGATCCGCGGCCAGCCACCCTACAAAGTCGCCAAGCTGGGGATCGGTCTGGTGCCGGAGGGCAGGCAGGTTTTTCCGAACTTAAGCGTGCGCGAAAATCTGGTCGCGACCGCGGTCAAGCGCAACGGCGCCGATTGGACCCTGGAAAAAGTTTACGCGCTGTTCCCGCGGCTGTCCGAGCGCGACACCAGTATGGGCAATCAGCTGTCCGGTGGCGAGCAGCAGATGCTGGCGATCGGCCGCGCGCTGATGACCAACCCGCGCCTTTTGATCCTGGACGAGGCGACCGAGGGTCTGGCGCCGCTGACCCGCGCCGAAATATGGCGCTGCCTCGCCGCGCTCAAGGCCTCAGGCCTCGCCATTCTGGTGATCGACAAGAATGTCGGGACGCTCACCCGCGTCGCCGACCGGCATTTCCTGATCGAGCGCGGCCGCGTGGTGTGGAGCGGCCTGTCGCGCGAGCTTTCCGCCGCGCCCGAGGTGCAGCACCGCTATTTGGGCGTTTGAGGCCCACTCATCTATTGAACGAAGATGTGATTGGCTCGGACCACGTCGCCCCAGCGCTTGATCTCGCTCTTGAGCAATGCGCTCGCAGCCTCGGGTGTTTCTTGGTCGGGCGGGTATTGGTCCAGGCCGCCGTCCGCATAGAGCTTTTTCACCTTGGGATCGGCGAGCGCGACGCGCAGCGCCGCGTTGAGCTTGTCGATGATCGGCCGCGGTGTGCCGGCCGGCGCCAGCAGCATATGCCAGAAATTGATATCGAGGTTCTTGTAGCCGAGTTCGGCCATCGTCTTGAGCTGCGGCAGACCCGCGAACCGTTTGGTGCCGATGACGGCATAGGCTTTGAGCTTGCCGGATTTGACAAGCGGCCGGGCGACCACGGCCGAGATCGGACCCAAGTCCACTTGCCCGGCCAATAGATCGACGAGCGCCGGACCCGCGCCGCGATAGGGCACCTGGGTGACCGTCACGCCCATCTCCTGGAAGACCAGTACCTCGCCCAAATGGCCGAACGAACCGACACCGGGATGGCCGATTTTGGCGCTTCGGCCGGGCTCCTTCATCCAATGCAGGAGTTCGGCGAAATTGTTTGCCGGCAGGGTCGGACGCCCGGCGAGCGTATTGATCGCGGTATTGACCAGTCCGATGGCGACGAAGTCCTTCTCCGCGTCGAACGTGTGTTTGGGATAAAGCGCCATGCCGGCCGCCAGCGCGTCCTGATGCAGCAGGATGGTGTAGCCATCCGGATCGGCGTGGGCTGCCTTGTCGGCGGCGATCATGCCACCGGCGCCACCGATATTTTGGATCACGATCGGCTGTCCCAACGCCTTCTGCATGGCGTCCTGGATGATGCGTGCGCTCGCGTCGTCGGCGCCGCCGGGCGGGAACGCTACGATCATGGTGACAGGACGATTTGGATATGTCTGAGCCGAGGCTGCGCCGGCTGCCAAAGTGCATGCAGCAAGGAGCGCCGCGAATGTGCGGGCCAATAACATTTTGTCCTCCCCTGGCGGCGCTTGTTGTTCTTGTTGTGAAGCGCCATTTCTCGCGCACCCTGGCAGGAAAGATACCAGCATTCACAACCGCCAGTAAACCAGGAGCAAAAGGCAGACTAGGCCGGAGTTTATTCCGCCGGTTGAAGCGGCGGGCCGCCGCGACGGATGAAGGTGAAGCTGCGGCCGCCGAGGCGTCGATGCAACCGGTCGAGCAGCAGATAGATCACCGGCGTGGTGTAAAGCGTCAACGCCTGCGACACGATAAGCCCGCCGATGATGGTGATGCCGAGTGGCCGGCGCAGCTCGGAGCCCGGGCCGCTTGCGATCACCAGCGGCAATGCGCCGAGCGCCGCCGCTAGCGTGGTCATCAGGATCGGCCGGAAGCGCGCCAGGCAGGCTTGGTGGATGGCTTCGCGCGGCGGCAGCCCGCCGCGGCGCTCGCCGTCGAGCGCGAAGTCCACCATCATGATGCCGTTCTTCTTCACAATGCCGATGAGCAGGATGATGCCAATGAAGGCGATCACGGTCAGCTCGGTACCGGAAATCTGCAACGCCAGCAACGCGCCGAGTCCGGCCGACGGCAGCGTGGAGATGATGGTGAGCGGATGCGCCAGGCTCTCATACAGAACGCCCAGCACGATATAGACCGCGATCAGCGCCGCCAGCAACAGCAGCGGTTGCGCGCTCACCGTTTGTTTGAACGCTTTCACGTCGCCCGCGAAGTCGGCATGGATCGTGTCGGGAATATGCATGTCCGTCACCGCCCGCTCGATGCTGGCGGTCACGTCCTCGATCTGAAAATTGGGCAGGATGTTGTAGGTGATGGTGACCGCGGGGAACTGGCCTTGATGATTCACCACCAGCGGTGCGATCGAGCGCTCGACATGCGCGACCTCCGATAGCGGCACCTGGGTATTGTGGGCGCCCGCGACATAGAGCTGTGTGAGATCGCCGGGGTCGCGGGTATAGCTGCGATCGAGCTCCAGGATGACGCGATACTGATTGCGCTGGGTATAGACGGTAGAAACCTGCCGCTGCGAGTACGCGTCGTTGAGCGCGTTATCGATGTCCTGGATCTGCACGCCGAGACGCGCCGCCGCCGAGCGGTCGATGCTGATATCGGCCTGCAACCCGCCTTGCTCACGGTCGGTGGTGACGTCGGTGACGCCAGGGACCTGTTTCACGCGATCCTGCACTTGCGGCACCAATTTTTGCAGCGCTTCGATATCGGGGCTCCACAGCGTGAACTGATATTGCGAATCGCTTTGCCGTCCGCCGACGCGCAGGTCCTGCGCAGGAACCATGAACACCCGCATGCCCGGCAGGGCGTTGAGCTTGTTGCGCAGCCGCGCGACCACGCGCTGGGTGCTCACATTGCCGCGCTGGTCGAGCGGTTTTAGGCTGATGAACAACCGGCCGCGATTGACCGAGGCGTTGAAAGTAGAAGCGCCGACCGAGGAGCCCAGGCCCGCCACAGCCGGATCGGCCAGCACAACATCCATGGCCTTCTGTTGCAGCGCTTCCATCGCCACGAACGACACGTCGGTCGAGGCCTGCGTGCCGCCGAAAATCAGCCCGGTGTCATCCTGCGGGAAATAGCCCTTCGGCGTCTTGATATAAAGGCCGGCGGTGAGCACGATGGTGGCGACGAATACGATCAACGCCAGCGCGTTGTGGTCGAGCACGAACGACAGCGTGCGGTCGTAGAAACGCACAAAGCGCGAGAGCGTGCCTTCCACCAGACGGTCGAGCCGGGTGGCGTCATGGCTCGGTGCCGCGCGCACGAAATAGGCGCAGATCATCGGCGTCACCGACAGCGACACCACGGTGGACACCACGATCGCAAACGCCAAGGTCACCGAAAATTCGCGGAACAGCCGCCCGACGATGCCGCCCATGAACAGCAGCGGAATGAACGCGGCGATCAGCGAAACGCTGATCGACACCACGGTGAAGCCGATTTGTTTGGCGCCGGTCAGCGTGGCGCGCAGCGGCGAATAGCCTTGCTCCAGATAGCGGAACATATTCTCGATCATCACGATGGCGTCGTCCACCACGAAGCCGATGCTGACGGCAAGCGCCATCAGCGACAGATTGTCGATCGAGAAACCGGCCGCCCACATCGCCGCGCAAGTGCCGGCAAGCGACAGCGGCACCGTGATGCCGGCGGCCATCGTCGATGCCGTGCGGCGCAGGAACAGCGCTACCACCATCATGACCAGGATCACCGTGGCGCCGAGCGTAAGCTGCATATCGTGCACGCTGGCGCGGATCGTCTGGGTGCGGTCGGCCAGCACCGAGATCTCAAGACCAGCCGGTATCCATTGCCGCAATTCAGGCAGCAACGCGTAAATGGCGTCCACGGTGTCGAGAACGTTGGCATTGGCCTGCTTGGTGATGATCAGCAGAACGGAAGGGTCCTTGTTGAACCAGCCGGCGGAGAGCGTGTTACGTACGCTCGGCTGGATCGACGCGATCGTGGACAGGCGGATCACGGTGCCGTTGACGGTTTTCACCACCACCGGATCGTAGTCGCTGGCCGCGCGCAGCTGGTCGTTGATGCCGATGGTGACGGCGCGATTGGCACCGTCGAAGGTGCCGATCGGTCCGACCGCGTTGGAATTGGCGATCGCGGTGCGCACGTCCTCCATGCTTACGCCCATGGCGGCGATACGCGACGGATCGACACGCACGCGGACGGCCGGCTGCTCGGAACCGGCCACGGTGACTTCGCCGACGCCGTCAACCTGGCTGAGCCGCTGCACGATCACGCTATCGGCGGCGTCATAGACCTCGCTCGGCAACATGGTTTTGGAGGTTAGCGCCAGGATCAGGATCGGCGCCGCCGCCGGGTTGGCCTTGCGGAAGGTCGGCAGCGTCGGCAGGTCTCCCGGTAGGTCGCTGAGCGCGGCATTGAGCGCGGCCTGCACGTCGCGCGCGGCGCCCTCGATGCTGCGCGAGAGGTCGAACTGCACGGTGATGCGCGAATTGCCGAGCGAGGTCACCGATGTCAGTTCAGTGACGCCGGCAATCTCACCCAGCCGCCGCTCGAGCGGGGCGGCGACGGTCGCGGCCATGATGTTGGGCTCGGCGCCGGGCCGGTTGGCCGTGACGTTGATGGTCGGAAAATCCACGGTCGGCAGGCTGGCGACCGGCAGAAAAATGTAGGCCACCGCGCCGACCAGAAACAGCCCGATCGCCATCAGCGTGGTGCCAATCGGCCGGCGGATGAACGGGTAGGAAAAGTTCATACGCTTTTCTCTCTGCGCATGATCTTATCCGAAAACCGGTGCCCACTTTTCGGGATCATGCGCTATTCCGCCGGCTGTGCACGGGCGCCGCGCGGCATGGTCAATCGCACGCGCAGCCGCTCCATGTAGAGATAAATCACCGGCGTGGTGTAGAGCGTGAGCAACTGGCTGAGCAGCAAACCGCCGACGATGGTCACGCCGAGAGGGTTGCGCAGTTCCGCGCCGGTGCCGCCTTCGAGCGCCAGCGGCAGCGCACCGAACAGCGCCGCCAGCGTGGTCATCATGATCGGGCGAAACCGCAGGAGCGCTGCCTTCACGATCGACTCCTCGGGGGAGAGGCCCTCGTGGCGCTCGGCCTCGAGGGCGAAGTCGATCATCAGAATCGCGTTCTTCTTCACGATGCCCATCAACAGCACGATGCCGATCAGCGCGATCACCGAGAGGTCGTAACCGAACAGCATCAGTGCCAGCAGCGCGCCGACGCCGGCCGACGGCAAGGTGGAGAGAATGGTGAGAGGATGGATGAAACTTTCGTACAGCACGCCGAGCACGATGTAGATCACGATTGCCGCGGCCAGGATCAGCCAAGGTTCGCCGGTGAGCGACTTGGCGAATTCGGCGGCGTCGCCCGAATAGCTGCCGGTCACCGACGCCGGCATGCCGATCTGCTGCTGCGCCTTGCTGATCAGGCTGACCGCGTCGCTCAGCGCGTAGCCGGGCGACAGATCGAACGAGATGGTGACGGAAGGGAATTGCTCCTGGTGCGCGATCGCCAGCGAGGCCGAGCCGTTCACGAAACGCGCAAAGGCCGAGAGCGGCACCTGGTTGCTGCTCGTCACCGCGTTGGGCGTGGCGGTGGTGTTGGTATTGGTTGACCCCTGCGCCGTGTTGGCGACGGTTGCCGCCGTGCCGTTCGCGGTGCTGGCGCCGGTGACGTAGAGCTTGGAGAGCGAGCCCGGATCCTGCTGGTAACGCGGCTGCGCTTCCAGGATGACGCGATATTGGTTCGACTGGCCGTAGATGGTCGAAATCTGACGCTGGCCGAAGGCGTCGTTGAGCGTGTCGCTGATGCTCTGCATGGAGACGCCGAGGCGTCCGGCCTGTTCACGGTCGACATCGACGTTCACGCGCGGGCCGCCTTCCTGCGCCTCCGAAGCGACCTCGCGGAACATCGGATTGCCGTGTAGCTGGCGCGCCAGCAAATCGGCCCATTTCAGGACCTCGTCGGAATCGGTGCCGACCAGCGTGTACTGGTACTGCGCCCGGCTCGCTTGCGTGGAAATCTGGATGTCCTGGGTGGCCTGGAAATAGACTTTCATGCTGGGGATGCCGGCGACCGCGTCCTTGAGGTGGGCGATGACCGCATCGACGTGATTGCTGCGCTGATTTTGCGGCTTCAAGGTGATGGAGAGATGGCCGGCGTTCGGCGTGGTGTTGATCGGGGAAACGCCGATCACCGAGACCACGCTGGTGACGTCCGGATCGGCGCGGATGATGGCTTCGATCTCGGCCTGGTGCTGCTGCATTTGATCGAACGAAACATCGGTCGAGGCTTCCGTCACCGCGGTGATCAGGCCGGTGTCCTGCAGCGGCAGGAAGCCCTTCGGAATGATGACGTAGAGCAAAATGGTGGCGGCCAGCGTCGCCAGCGTCACCAACAACGTCTGCCACTGGCGGCGCAGCACCCAAATCAGGCTGCGGTGATAGAACTCGACCGTTCGGTCGAGCAGGCCGGAAAACCACCGCGTCACAACGTTGTCGGCAAGGCCGCCGCCATGTTCCTCGCCTTGGCGGAGCAGGCGGCTGCACATCATCGGCGTCAGCGTCAGCGAAACAATGGCGGAAGCGACCACCGCGATGGTCAGCGTCAGCGCGAATTCGCGGAACATGCGCCCGACCAGGCCGGTCATGAACAGCAGCGGGATGAACACCGCGATCAGCGAGAGCGTCAGCGATATCACCGTGAAGCCAATTTCGCTGGCGCCGCGCAGCGCCGCCTCGAGCGGCTTTTCGCCGTTCTCCATGTGACGGACGATGTTCTCGATCATGACGATGGCGTCATCGACCACGAAACCGGTACCGATGGTGAGCGCCATCAGCGACAAGTTGTCGAGCGAAAACCCGCAAAACCACATCACGCCGAAGGTCGCGATCAGCGACAGCGGCAGCGCCACGCCGGCAATAATGGTGGCGCGGACGGTGCGCAGGAAGATCAGCACCACCAGCACGACCAGCGCCACGCTGAGGATCAGCGTGAATTGCACGTCATGGATCGAGGCGCGGATGGTGGTGGTGCGGTCGTTGACGATCGTGAGTTGGGCGCCGGCCGGCATGGCGCGCCGCAGGCGCGGCAGTTCGGCGCGCACGCGGGTCACGGTTTCGATCACGTTGGCGCCGGGCTGGCGCTGCACATCGACGACGACCGCCGGCTTGCCTTTGTAGGAAGCGCCGACTTTGGTGTTCTCCAGCCCGTTGATTACATCCGCGATGTCGCTGATCTTGACCGGCGCGCCGTTACGGAAAGCCACCACCACGTCCTTGTAAGTCTCGGCGGTCGTGATCTGGTCGTTGGCGGCGATGGTATAGGACTGATGCGCGCCATCGAGCGAGCCTTTGGAGCCGGCGACGTTGGCGGACACGATGGCCGAACGCAGATCCTCCAGCGCGATGCCATAGGCGGCGAGCCGCGACAGGTCGGCCTGGATGCGGATCGCCGGACGGATACCGCCCTGCACCGAGACGTGGCCGACGCCGGTCACCTCGGAAAGCCGCGGCGCCATCATGGTGTCGGCCATGTCGCTGAGCGAGCGCAGATCGATGGTTTGCGAGGTCAGCGCCAGCGTGATGATCGGCACGTCGGCGGGGTTCACTTTGGAATACAGCGGCGGGTAGGGCAGGTTGCGCGGCAGCGTCGAACCCGCGGCATTGATCGCCGATTGGACGTCCTGCGAGGCGGCATCGATGTCGCGGTTGAGGTCGAATTGCAGCGTCACCTGGCTGATGCCGAACGAACTCGCCGAGGTCATCACCTGCAGCGCCGGGATCTGGCCGAATTGCCGTTCCAACGGCGCCGTCACCAGCGCGGCGATGGTGTCGGGGCTGGCGCCCGGCAGTTGGGTGGTGACCTGGATGGTTGGGAAATCCACCTGCGGCAGCGCCGAAACCGGCAGCCACCAGTAACCGAGCGCGCCGCCCAGCATCACCGCGATGCCGAGCAAAGAGGTGGCGATCGGCCGGTGAATGAAGGGAGAGGAAACGCTCATTGCTGGGTGTTCCGCCTCCCGCTGCCCGAACGCTTGCCGTTGCGCGGTGTTGCCGCCGGCGCCGTCGTGCCGTCGCTGCTGCCGATGGTGATCTTGCTGCCGTCGGTGAGGCGGACGAAGCCGGTGGTGACCACGCGCTCGCCCACGGCGAGTCCGCTCTTGACCACCGTCTGCGTCTCATCCTGCTTTTGCACGACGATCGGACGCATCGACGCCGTGTTGTCGTCCTTTATCGTATAGACGAAGGTGCCGTTCGGGCCGCGCTGCACCGCGCCGGTCGGGATCGTCACCACGCCTTTCAGCGTATCGATCAACAGCCGGATATTGACGAACTGGCCCGGCCAGAGCTGCAAGCCGGCATTGGGAAACTCGGCCTTGAGCTTGACGGTGCCGGTGGTCTGGTCGACCTGATTGTCGACCACCGTGAGCTTGCCACTTTCGATCACCGCATTGTTGTCGGGGTGCAGCGAATCGACCTGCAGCGGGCCCTTGGCGAAGGCCGCGTTCACCTCTTCGATGTTTTGCTGCGGCAGGTTGAAGATCACCGATATCGGCTGGATCTGGGTGATGACAACGATAGCCGGCGAACTCGAGGCATGAACGATGTTGCCTTCGTCCACCTGCCGGATACCGGTGCGGCCGGCGATCGGAGCGACGATGGTCGTGTAACCGAGCGTTGCCTGCGCGCTTTCAATTGCCGCCTGGTCGGATTTCACCAGCGCTTCGTCTTGCGCGACCAGTGCCTTTTGGGTGTCGGCCTGCTGGCGGTTGATCGCATTGGTGGCCGCCAGCTTCTCGTAGCGGTCGAGATCGAGCTTGGCATTGGCGAGCTGCGCCTCGTCCTGCGCTTTTTTGGCGATCGCCTGGTCGAGCTGTGCCTGATAGGTGATGGGGTCGATCTGTGCCAACACGTCGCCTTTTTTGACGTCGTCGCCTTCCTTGAAGCCGACGCTGAGCAGTTTGCCGTCGACCTGCGGGCTCACCGTGACGGTATTGAGCGCCTTGATGGTGCCGACGGCGTCGAGATAGACCGGCACGTCGCTCTTGGTCGCGGCGGTGACCAGCACCGGCACCGGACCGCCCTCGGCGCCGAAGCGGCTGCGGTTCTGCGGCGCGGGCGATCCGCTGAAAACATAATACAGCGCGGCGCCAATCACGATGACGAGCACGATAATCGCCACCCGGCGATTGCGTGTGCTGGTCTTCGCCCAGATTTGTTTCGGCAGTTCACCGTGCATCGGAGGTTTCCACCGGTTTCGGCAGCCAGCCGCCGCCGAGCGCTTGATAGAGACTGACAATCGCCTGCAAGCGTGCAAGCCGCCCTTGCGCCAGCGCGTCCTCGGCCTGGAACAGCGTCTGTTGGACCTGCAGGAGGGTTATCAAATTCAATGTGCCCGCGCGCAACTGCTGCTCGGAAAGATCGAAGGCGCGGCGTGAACTTGTTACCACGTCGCGTTGCAGGCGCTCGGCCTGCGCGGTCTGACGAATGGCGATCAACGCTTTGTCGACGTCGGTAAAGGCGGAAATGACGGCCTTGCGGTAATTCTGCAAAAGCTGATCCTGCAGGCCTTTTTGTAGATCGAGATTTCCCTGCAGCTTCCCGCCATCGAAGATCGGCTGGGTCAGGCCGGCGGTCAGCGTGTAGAACGCCGATTCCGGCCGGAACAATGTCTTGAGCACGGCGCTCTCATAGCCGCCTTCGCCGGTGAGCGTGACGCTCGGCAGCATCTGCGCGCGTGCGTTGTACACGTTTGCATTGGCGGCGGCGAGATTGGCTTCGGCTTGGCGGATGTCGGGCCGCTGTGCCAACAGCTCCGAAGGTAACCCGGGGGTAACGCGCGGAATAGCGATCGCGCGCATGCTGCCGCCGCGAACGATCGCGCGTTCGGGCGGGCGCGCGATCAGCAAGGCCAGCGCCGCCTGGTTCTGCTGCAGCGATTGCTCTAGAGGCGGGATCGATGCTCGCTGGGTATTCAGCAGGCTTTCCTGCTGGGCGATGTTGAGGTCGGAAGCGGTGCCGGCGGAAAATTGCTGGCGGATGAGATTGAGAATGCGGCTCGCGCTGGCCACGTTCGAGCGCGCGATGCGCAGGCGATCCTGGGCCGCCAGCACTTGGAAATAGGCGTTGGCGGTGGCGACCACGGTGGTCAGGCCAACCACCTCGCGATTATAGCGGCTGGCGACGGCGGTTTCCTCGGCGGCGCGCAAGGCGGCGCGGTTCTTGCCCCAGAAGTCGATCTCGTAGCTCGCCGTGAGCGAGGCGGTGAGGTCGTTGCGCTCGGAAGCGCCGCCGGAACCCAAGCTGCCGCCGAGCGATTGCGAGGAACGCGCATGTGTGGCGGTTCCATTGGCGGCGACAGCCGGCAGTAACGGCGCGCCGGCCACGCGCGCTTGCGCGTCGGCCTGCACGATCTGAGCGACCGCGGCCGCGATATCGAGATTGGCGACACGCGCCTCTTCGATCAGCTCGGTCAATTCCTTGGAATGGAAACTGCGCCACCAGTCGAGCGGCGGCACCGCCGCATCCGCCAATGCGGGATTTTTCGGTCCGCGCTCATAGGCCTGCGGAATATCGAGAGCGGGGTCGGGCTTGTCGCCGCTGAGCAGACAGCCGCCGAGAGGCAGCATCAGGCAGAATCCTTGCAGCATGGCCACAACCAGGCGCGCGCTCCGTTTTGTTCCCGTCCCCACAGCCTGATAACCCCGACGCATAACGACGTCTTTCGAAAACAACTGAAACAAGACTCGGACGGGAAATTAGCCTGTTTTATTGCCCTTTGCTTGCTGTTTTGCGCCCCGGAGGCCAATTGGCCAGCGCCATGCGGCCGGCCTGCGACATTTGCGCGGCCGAAAACGCGAAAACGCCCTGGATGACCTGGTCGAAATTTTGCCGCGCGGCGCGCGTTTTCGCCATGGCGGCGCGCATGGCATCGGCGCTGAAAGGAACGCCCCGCAGCGTCTCATGAATTTGGTCCTGCGCGGAATGATAATGCCGCTGCGCCTCGTCGATCAGCTGGCGGTTGGCGTTGATCTGGCCGCGCAGCAAATCGGCATCGGCCGGCGGCAGCGTGTCGGCGATGTGCTCGACGCGCACGAAGACATTGCGGTCCCAGGCCGGCGGTGCCGGCGCGCGGATCGCCATAGCCAGCGCGACGCCGACGAAGAATAGATTGAGCGCCAGCGAGCCGAGCAGCAGCCAGCGCGAGGAGATACGCGTCATCGCGGGCGCGGATTGGACGATCGTCATGGGCGGGCTCCGGTCAGCGCTTCGGGCTCGAACACGATCGAGCCGAGGTCATTGTTGCTGGCGACGGTGAAACCTGCATCGGCGGGTTCGACGCGCCGGTCGAGGCCGGTAATGCCGATAACGAAGCCAAGCGCCGCACAGCAGGCGAGCGCCGCGACGCGCGGCCAAGCCGGCGCGAATTGCCAGTCGAGCAGCACGTTGGGCAGACGCCACAACGGCTTCTTTTGCCGCGGCAGCGGGCCCGCGAGCCGTTTGAGCACCCGCTCGACCGCCGCCTCGTCGGCTGGCGGCGCCTTTGTGTGGCGCCTAAGCGCAACGTCGAGAAAATCCCGGAACTTGTTTTCGTTCATCTTACCCATCCTTATCAATCACACTGTTGAGCGCGCGGCGCAGGTTCTGCTTGCCGCGCACCAGTAACGTCTCCACCGCCGACACCGAAGTGTCGAGGACCTCGGCCACTTGCGCGTTGCTCATGCCGTCACCGTAAGTCAGCACGATGGCCGCGCGCTGACGTGCGGACAGTTCGGCGATCGCGGCCTTGACCAGCCGCTCGCGCTCGTCGTTTTCCGCTTTCTCGCCGGCTCCCAGCGTCGGATCGACGATCTCGCCGGCCGCTTCCAGCGCGACCCAGGGCGCGCGGCGCTTGCGGTCGAGGCAGAGATTGACCACCACGCGCGTGAGCCAGGTACGGAATTGTGCCAGCGGCTGCCAGCGCGGGGCATGGGTCCAGACCCGCAACATGGCTTCCTGCGCCACGTCCTCGGCGTCGGCGGCGTTGCCCAGGATGCGGCGGGCGATCCCGAGCATAACCGGCACGTGGCGGCGCGAGAGTTGGCCAAAGGCCAATTCGTCGCCGCGCGCGATCCGGGCCATGAGCGCTTCGTCGCTGTCATCCATCGCAGTGGAGTGGTCGACATCGGGGAAACCCGTCCAGTTTGGCTCTTGGCCTGTCCATTAAACGTGCAGGCATGCGGAATCCTGTGCGGGCGGGAAACCGGGATTATCCGGCCAGGCGTCAGTATAACCTATTGAATTAGCGTGGTTTAGCAACCTGTCGGGCGCCGTCCATTAGCGGCTTTTGGGAAGCGCTACGTCGGCCAGCGCGAAGCCGGCGACGCGTTTGTAGTTCTCCGACAATGCGCGCAATTCGGCTTGCGTGATGAATTTGTCGAGATCGTCGAATGGCTTGTCGCCGACCAGTTGTTCGACCTTGATATTGATGAAGTCGGGCGGATGCTCGCGGTTGGTGCGCACCACCTTGGCGGCGGGTTCCGCGCGCGCGGTTTCGTAAGCTTTGAGCGCGGCCCGTGAATCGGCATGGCTGCGCAGGAGATCGGCGAGGGTGCGGGCGTCGATCGCCGCTTGCGCGGCCCCGTTGGAACCACGCGGGTACATCGGGTGGGCGGCATCGCCGGCGAGCGTGACGCGGCCGAAGGTCCAGCGCGCGATCGGATCCTTATCGACCATCGGATATTCCAGAATCTGGTCGGCATCGCGGATCATCTGCGCCACGTCGAGCCAGGGAAAGCGCCAGCTTTCATAGAGCGGGAAGAAGTCGGCGAGGTCGCCCGGCTTGTTCCAGTCGTTCTGCTCGAAACTGTCGCGCTTGATCTCGGCCATCCAGTTGATGAGCTGGTTGCCCTCGTCGTCGATGTCGTCGACGATCGGATAGATCACGATCTTGCCAGTCAGGATCGAGCCGACCCGCATATAGGTGCGGCCATCGAAGATCGATTTGCGCCGCGTCACCCCGCGCCAGGTGTTGATGCCGGCGAAAGCGACCTTGTCATCCGGGTAAAATTGCTTGCGAATGGCCGAATTGATGCCGTCGCAGGCGATCACCACGTCGGCGCGCACGCTGTCGCGTTTATTGAAGTGCACGATCGCGCCGGTCTCATCCTGCGTGACGCCCGTGCAATCGTGATCGAGCAGGATGGCGCCATCGCCAAGTTTTCTACGTGCCGCCTGGTGCAGAATTACATGCAGCCTGCCGCGATGGATGCCGACTTCCGGAACGCTGTAGCCGGCGAACTTGCCGCGCGGCTCCTTGTAGATCAGCTGCCCGAAGCGATTGAAGAAGGCGCTTTCGCGGTTCTCGATGCCGGCGGCGAGCAATTCGTCGCCAAGGCCGAGCGCGCTGAATTCCCGCATCGCATGCGGCAGCAGCGTTATGCCGACGCCGAGTTCCCTGATTTCCGGCGCGCGCTCATAAACGGCCGCCGCGATGCCGCGCTGCTTGAGATTGAGCGCGAGCGAAAGCCCACAAATGCCGCCGCCGACAATGGCCACTTTCATGCGGCGGAGAATGGACGAAATCGGTCAAACTCTGTCAACATGGCGCCAAGCGTCGTATCAAATGGTCAAAAACGGGAGGAAATCATGGACAAGGCACTCTACGACAAGGGCATGGCGATGCGCCGCAAGGTGCTGGGCGACGAATACGTCGACCGGGCGGTCGCCAACACCGACGATTTCAACCGCAAATTCCAGGATTTGCTCAACGAATTCTGCTGGGGCGCGGTGTGGACCGACGAGGATCTCAAACCGCGCGACCGCAGCCTGCTCAATCTCGGCATGATCGCGTGCCTCGGCCGCATGCACGAGTTCGAGGCGCATTTCCGTGGCGCGCTGCGCAACGGCCTGACCCACAAGGAACTCAGCGCCGTTCTGCGGCAGGTCGCCATCTATTGCGGCTTTCCGGCTGCCGTGGACTGCCATCGGGTGGCCAAGCAAGTTTTGGCGGCGGAGGCCAAAAAAACGTGACGAAAGCCCGTGTCTTCATGGCTAATTCACGTTATTGAGATAGCCCTATTCTTGTCTTGAATGTGCCTTCATCCCGGGGCAATCAATGCTCGGAGAATGCTGGGGATTTTGAATTTCCCGGCCCAATGGTGGACTTGATGATCCGGCGCTTTGGACTTTTTCTGCTGACGCTGCCATGCGCGGCTATCGCCTTGGCCGCGCCCGCGGCCGCTCAGTATTATTCATCGCCGCCGCCCTATTACCGCGGCGCCCCGCCGCCGGGCTATTACGACCGCTCGCCGCCGCCGGCCTTTTGGGATGACGATGATGAGGATCAAGTGCCGGATTCAGGTCGGCGTCCACGCCCGAGCCAGAATCCGGGCGCGCCCAGCCGCATTCTGCCCTATCCAGACGAGGCCGAGGCCGTGCCGCCGTCACCCAGCTTTGCGCAGCAGCCGCCCGGCAATCCGCCGGCCTATGGACATCAGCTCGACCAGCAACAGCCTGCTGGTCCGCCACGCGGCGCCGCCAATGATCCCGACGCGGTCCGTCCGCCGGGTGCGATCGGCCCGGCGCCCGCCAACGCACCGGCTGCGGCGCCCCCACCGGCTGCCAGCACCGCCGCGCTGCCGCCGGAAGATCAGCCCGAGCAGGGCCAACCCAAGGAACTGCCGCCGAATCTCAAGCGGCAGCTGGTTGACTACAATACCAAAGAGCCGGCCGGCACCCTCGTGGTCGATACCGCGAACACCTACCTCTATCTGGTGCTGGGTGGCGGCAAGGCGCTGCGTTACGGCGTGCGCGTCGGCCGCGAAGGTTTCACCTGGACCGGCACCGAACGCATTTCCAAGATGAAGGAATGGCCGGACTGGTTCCCGCCGGCCGAAATGATCGAGCGTCAGCCATATCTGCCGCGCGTGATGGCGGGTGGGCCGGGCAATCCGCTCGGCGCGCGTGCCATGTATCTCGGCCACACGCTCTACCGCATTCACGGCACCAACCAGCCCTCAACCATCGGCCACTATGTTTCGTCCGGCTGCGTCGGCATGCTCAACGAAGACGTCGAGGACCTCTACAGCCGCGTCCAGGTCGGCACCCGTGTTGTCGTGCTGCCCGGCAAGGCGCCGGAAACAGTCGCCGATGGCCCGCCGCCGCCCGCCAATCCGATGGCGCCGCCCAATGCAAACAGTGCTTCGGGCAACGCGCCGCATGGCGGCACGGCGATCTCGAGCTCCCCGCTGCCGCCGGTGCGCTAAGCGCGCCTGCTCTCCGCAACACTGATTTTAGCCAGCCGCGTTATCGCTTCGATCATCGCGCCTGGATCGGCCACGCCTTTGCCGGCGATATCGTGCGCGCTGCCATGCGCCACCGACGAGAACAAAATCGGCGAACCGATCGACAGGCCCGCGGTGCGGTTGAACGCCTGCAGCTTGGCGGCGATGTGGCCCTGGTCGTGCAGCATGACGATATAGGCGTCGCAGCCCTTCTTGCGGAACATGGTGTCGGCGCCGAACGGCCCGGAGGCCTCGATGCCGGCCTGCGCCGCGCGCGCGATGGCTGGGATGATGATGTCGATTTCCTCCGAGCCGAACATGCCTTCTTCGCCGGCATGCGGATTGAGTCCGCTGACGAAAATCTTGGGGCGTACAATGCCGAGTTTCTTAAGTGAAGCGTCGACAACGCGGATCACGCGTTCAATGCTTTCCTGAGTGATAAGCGAGATCGCCTCGCGCACACTGACATGCAGCGTGGCATGGGCGATGCGCTTTTCGTCACCATTGTCCTCGAAGCAAATCATGAGATAAACGTCGTTGACCGGCGTGCCGGTCTCACGCGCCACGAACGAGGGATAACCGTCGAATTTGATGCCGGCGGCAGCGATCGAGCGTTCGGTCTGCGGCGCGGCGACGACAGCCTCGACATCGCCCTGAAGTGCGCACTTTATTGCCTTGCGGGCGGCGGCGAGCGAAGCACGGCCGTAGGATGCGTCGACGGTGCCGAATTTTACCGGCACATTGGTTCCCTCGCCCGCATCGAGCAGGTTGACCGCGCCGTCCGACCAGTCGGCGTCAGCGGCTTTGCCGATGACGTGCAGCGGCGGCGAAAGCCCGGCCGCTTTGGCATGCAATTCGACCGCGGCGGGATCGCCTACCAGCAAAGGTCGCCACAACGTCTTAACCCGGGCATCGACCGCCGCCTTCAAAGCGATTTCCGGCCCGATCCCGGCCGGGTCTCCGGTCGCAATGGCGATGCGCGGCAGCGGCATGGCAGTTCTCTTCCGTATCGAAGGCGAGTGCCTATAATGCGCCCCGACAATAGCAAGTGTACGGGGAAACGTCGCCATGATGTCGCGTGAACAAAACGATCAGTTGAGCCGCATCGGCCCGGGCACGCTGATGGGCAAACTGTTGCGCCGCTATTGGGCGCCGTTTCTGCTGTCCTCGGAGATCCCCGAGCCGGACTGTCCGCCGGTACGCGTCAAACTGATGGGCGAAAAGCTGATCGCCTTCCGCGACACCAAAGGCCGCGTCGGACTGATCGATGAATTCTGCGCCCATCGCGGCGCCTCGCTGTGGTTCGGCGAGAGCGAAGATTGCGGCATCCGCTGCCACTACCATGGCTGGAAGTACGACATCACCGGACAGTGCGTCGACCTGCCGTCAGAGCCGGAGGAATCCGGTTTCCGCAAGAACATCAAATTGAAATCCTATCCCTGCATCGAGAAGGCCGGGATCGTCTGGGCCTATATGGGCCCCTCGGACTTGCAGCCGCCGCCGCCGGCGCTGGAATGGACCGATGTGAAGCCGGAGCAGCGCTTCGTCTCCAAGCGGCTGCAGGAATGCAATTACCTGCAGGCGATGGAAGGCGGCATCGACTCCAGCCACGTGTCCTGGCTGCACGGCAGCGAACTCGAGAAGGATCCGCTGTTCAAGGGCAGCAAGGGCAACGAATACAACAAGAAAGACCGCATGCCGCATTTTGAAGTGGAAGAGTTTTCAGGCGGGCTGCTGATCGGCGCGCGCCGCAATGCCGACGCCGGCAAATATTACTGGCGCATCACGCCCTGGATCATGCCCTGGTATTCGATCATCCCGCCGCGCGCCGGGCATCCTTTAGGCGCGCATGCCTGGGTCCCGGTCGACGACGAAACCTGCTGGGCCTGGAGCATCAATTATCATCCCAGGCGCGCGCTGACGAAATCGGAAGTCTCAGCGATGCAGGATGGCGAGGGCATCCACGTCAAATACGTGCCGGGCACGTTCATTCCGCTCGCCAACAAGTCGAACAACTACTTGATGGACCGCGAGGCGCAACGTCATGGTCATAGCGCCACCGGCGTCGACGGCATCGCCATGCAGGATGCTTCGATTCAGGAAAGCATGGGTGCGATCCAGGACCGCACCAACGAACACCTGTGCGCGACCGATGCCGGCATCGTCATGACCCGCAAGATCATGCTGCGCGCAGCCAAGGCTGCGGCCGAAGGCAAGCCGGTGCCGGCGACCGAGCCGCAAGCGCAGCGCGTGCGCTCGGTTGCGATCGAGCTCGACAAGGACACCTCGTTCACGCAAGGCGCCAAGCATGGGCTCTATGCCGAACTGGGGACGGAGCCGCTGTCGGTATGAGGACTATTCCGCCGCGGTTTTGGCTGATTTGCCGATCGCCGCGTTGACGCGCGGCATCACCTGTTCGGCCATCAACTGCATCGAACGCTTGGCGAGCGTCGGATCGCCCCAGTCCATGCCGGCATAGACCAGCTCGCCGAAATCGCCGGTCTCCTCGCGCATCGACAGGATTTGATCGACCACCTTGTTGACCGTGCCGGCGAGCACACAGTTCTGCATGACATAGTCGAGCGTGATGTCGTCGTCCGGTTGCTCCTTGTGGCTCTTGAACACGTAGAGCCGGTTGCCGCGCATCATCTTGGCGCGCATGTTCATGAAATATTGGCGATAGGGGCTGTTGGCATCCTCGCCGCCATAGCGGCGCGCGGTCGCCTCGTCATCGGCTACGAAAATCGTGCGCGCCACGCGCCAGTCGGCGACGTCCGCCTTGGCGCCAGCCTCGGCCTTGCCTTTGGCGTAGTTCGTCCAATGCGACTTGAGATGTTTCGCCAGCAGGAAGTTCGCCGACAGCGGATGAAAGTCCCGCTTGCCCATTAGCACCACGCCGGGTGAGAACGGCGCCACCACCGTGCCGACGATTTCCGGTCGCGGTTTCTGGAAAGGTTTGGCCAGAATTCCGACGCCAAGCTCGAGCGCGGCGGTGCGCGCGAACGTCACCTTGAAGCGGTTGTCCGGTAAATCGATGTTGTAAGGCGGATTGCCTTCCCACACCGCCAGGATCACGTCGATCGCCTCGGCGAAAATCTTGTTGCGGTCGAGATCGAGAATCCCAATTGCCTCGGAATCGGACGTGAGCGCGCCCGGCGAGACGCCCATGATGAAACGGCCCTGCGCCAGGTGATCGAACATCGCCGCGTTCACCGCGATCACCACCGGGTGTATCTGCGCCAGGTTAGTGGTGCCGGTCGCAAGCCTGATCTGCTTGGTGTCGTGGATCAGCGTGGCCAGAAACAGCATGCTGTTGGTGACGTTCTCGCAGGCGTCGGTCAGGTGCTCGCCCATGAAAGCGTCGTGAAAGCCGAGCTGGTCGGCGAGGATAATCGCCTCGCGGTCCTCGCGCAGCGTCTGCGACCAATCCCGGCCCATCGGGTGCACCGGCATGGTGAAGTAGCCCAATCGCATTTCCAGCTCCGCTGAATTCCTGGACGCAAATTAGCGCATGATCCCGCAAAGTGGGACCTCGTTTTCGGAAAAGATCGCGTGAGATTTTGAGAGGGCGAAAAGATCAGGCCGCGACGCGGGCGAGGAAACCTTCGACTTCGCGGCGCAGTTCGGCGGCGGCGGCTTCCACCGCCTGCGAGGCGGTGAGCACGCTTTGCGCCGATGCGCGGGTCTCGGCTGCAGCGCCGGTGACGTCGCCGAGCACGGACACCACCAGCTTGGCGCCGTTGGCGGCGCTGGCGACGTTTTGCGAAATCTCGGATGTCGCCGCGCTCTGCTCGTGCACTGCGGCCGCAACCGCGGTGGCGTAATTGTCGATTTCCTGCATGCGGCCCGATATGCGACCGATCGCGTTGACCGCGCCACCGGTCGACGTCTGCACCGCGCCGATCAGCTTGGAAATATCCTCGGTCGCCTTGGCGGTCTGCACCGCTAGCGATTTGACTTCCGAAGCGACCACCGCGAAGCCCTTGCCGGCCTCGCCGGCGCGCGCCGCCTCGATGGTCGCGTTGAGCGCCAGCAAATTGGTCTGGCCGGCAATGGTGCGGATCAATTTGATCACGTCGCCGATCTTCTGCGCGGCTTGCGACAGCGCCGCGATCTGTTGGTTGGTGCCCTGGGCTTCCTCGACCGCCGAGCGCACGATGGTGGTGGTTTTGGCGAGCTGGCGGCTGATTTCCTCGATCGAACTGGACAATTCATCAGCCGCGACCGCGGCGGTGTCCACGTTCATGCTCGCTTCGTTGGAGGTCGACACCGCGCCCTCGGCGCGCTGCGAGGTCTCGCCGGAACTGGCGAGCAAGATGGCGGCGGTCGAGCGCATGGCCATCGCGCCGTCGGCCACCGTGCTCAGGTGATCTTCGACGCGACGGCGGAAGGCGGCGATCGCCTGCTCGATGGCGGCGCGTCTTTGCTGCTGTTCCCGCATCGAAGCGCGTTCGCGCTCGACGTCGCGCCGGTCTGAAATATCCTCATGCGTGGCCACCCAGCCGCCGCCCGCCATCGGCCGGTTAATGACGGAAACGACGCGTCCGCTGGCGGATTTGACTTCGGTGTGGGTGGTCGTGCCCGCCGCCATCGCGGACACCAATTCGCGCCGGTACTGATTGGGTTCGCGCGCGAAGCTGCCGTTGACGATGCGGTACTCAAGCAGATCGGCGAGAGTGCGGCCCGGCTTCACGATATCGTCGGGCAGATTGTACAGCTCCTTATAGCGCTGGTTGCAGACGACCAGCCGCTCGCTGCCGTCAAACATACAGAGCCCTTGCGACATATTGTTGATCGCGCCGCGCATGCGTGTGTTGTTCAGCTGCATAGGCCGGGCGCTCATGATGCCGGCGACCAATATCGCCAGCGCCGTGGTCAGGCCGGCGAAGAAACCCGACACAACGAATTTGGGCGCAGCGGCGGCCCAGGCGTCCGCCGGCAGGGCAAAGTAAAACAACGCGAAGCTTGCCGGAAAGCAGGCGCAGCCGACCAGCGCGACATTGCGCCAGCCGCGCGAATTGTCCGAGATCGTCGAGTCGTCGGGCATGATGGTTTCCGGGCCGCCACGCTATTCCCCTACCGGTTGTTTTGCAGTTAATTGAGCTTGATTGAATTGGTTAACCAAAGATTAACGGCGGGAGGATGCTGGGATGACGAAGTTGCGGGCGGCCGAATGCCGCGAATTCATCGCGGCGGTGACCGAAAAGGCCGCCGACATGGGCGTGCCGGTCTCGGTCGCCGTGGTCGGTCCCGAAGGCCACCTGATCGCCGTCGAGCGCATGGACGACGCCGGCTTCATCACGCCCGATACCGCGATCGCCAAGGCCTATACCGTGGCGGCGTTCCGCTCCATGAGCCCGCGCTTTCCCGACGGCTTGGTGATCCAGCAGTGGTTCAAGGAGCGCAATCCGCAATTGCTGATCAACCTTGCCGCCATGACCAACGGCAAGATCGCGGCTTCCGGCGGCGCGGCGCCCGTGTTCCGGGGCGATGAGATGGTCGGCGCCTACGGCATTTCCGGCGGTACCTCGCAGCAGGACGAGGAGATGGCGCTCTATGCGCGCGCCAAAACCGGCTGGGCGCGCAATTCGACCGCCGAGCCGAAGGCAAGCGTGAAGGCGCACATCAACGAGCTTTACGCCAAGGCCGGCATCACCGACCGCAAGCTCTAGATTTTTTCCGCCGGAGTTCCAAGATGCAATCGACTGCCAGCCGCAAAGATGACGCATGGACAGGCCGTCTCGAGGATGACTCGCTGTTGCGGGGCACCGGGCGCTTCGGCGATGACGTAAAGCCCGAGGATGCCTTGGCCGCCTGTTTTGTCAGGTCGCCGCACGCCTTTGCCACTGTCGCGCGCATCGACGTCGCGGCCGCCAAAAGCGCGCCGGGCGTGATTGCGATTTTCACGGCGGCCGATCTTGCCGAGACGCACTATCACTCGATCTCACATCCGCATCCGATTCCCGGCCGTGACGGCAAGGTGCCGGTCGCGCCGCACCGGCCCTCGCTCGCAGAGACGCGCGTGATGCATGTCGGCGAGCCGGTGGTGATGGTGGTCGCGACCAGTGCGCGAGCGGCGCAAGATGCCGCCGAGAAAATCGCGGTCGATTATCACCCGCTCACGCCGGCGACCGATGCGCGCGAGGCCGTCAAACCTGGCGCACCGCAGCTTTGGCCGGACGCGCCTGGTAATATCGGTTTTGACTGGACCGCGCCCGCCGACCCCGACGGCAAGAAAAGTGCGGCGCTCGAGCGGGCATTCGAGGACGCCGCCCATGTGGTCAAGGTCGAGCTCGTCAACCAGCGCCTCATCGTCGCCGCGCTCGAGTTGCGCACGGCGACCGCGAGCTACGACGCCACAATCAACCAGTTTACCTTGCGCTGCGGTACGCAAGGTGTCGCCTCCGTGCGCGGCCAGATCGCCGGTGCCATGGGCATCAAGCCCGAGCAGCTTCGCGTTCTCAGCGGCGATGTCGGCGGCGGTTTTGGCATGAAGGGCTGGTGCTATCCCGAATACATCCCGATGCTGCACGCCGCGCGCGTCTTAAACCGGCCGATCCACTGGGCCTCGACGCGTTCGGAAGCTTTTGTCACCGACAATCAAGGTCGCGACTCGTTTTGGACGGTGGAGCTCGCGCTCAACAAACGCGGCCGATTTCTTGGATTGCGCGTCAATTGCCTTGGCAATATCGGCGCCTATTTCACCGGCGTCGCGCATTTCGTCTTCACGACGCACGTCTCCGGCTGCCTGCCGACGATCTATGATATTCCGCATGCCCAAGTGAACTCGCGCTGCGTGTTCACCAACACACTGCCGACCGGGCCCTATCGGGGCGCGGGGCGGCCCGAAGCGAGCTATCTGATTGAGCGCGTGATCGATGCCGCCGCCGACCAGACCGGTATCGATGCTGCGGAACTGCGCCGGCGCAATCTGATCGCGCCCGATAAAATTCCATACACCACCACCTTCGGCAACAAATATGACAGCGGCGATTTCCCGGCGGTGTTCGAGCGCGCGCTGGTGCTCGCCGACTACGCGGGCTTCCGCGGACGCAAGAAAACGGCGAAAAAGGCCGGCAAACTGCGCGGCATCGGGATCGGCTGTTATCTGGAAATCGCCGGCGCGTTTCCGGAAGAGGCCGCGCGCATTTCTTTCCCCGGCGGCAAGGCGGTGAATGTCAGCGTCGGCGCCGGCGCCAGCGGGCAGGGACACCAGACCGTGTTCGGCGCGGTAGCGGCGCGGCGCCTCGGCATTTCACCGGAGGCAGTCACGCTGTCGTCGGGCGATTCCGCGCGCGACGTACCGGGTTTCGGCGCTGTTGCTTCGCGCTCGGCCATGATGGTCGGCGGTGCGATCGCAAGCGCGGCCGATCTGGTGCTGGAAAAGGCCAGTCGCGTCGCCGCCATGCTGCTGCAAGCAGGCGAGGGTGACGTTGACTATCGCGACGGAAAATTCGGCGTGAAGGGCTCGGCGCGCGAAGTCTCGCTGTTCGAGGTGGCCGAACGCGCGGCCGAACTGGCGCGGAGCGGTGTGATCCCCGAGAGCCTCGATACCCGCGGTCAAATTAAGGTTCCTCCGTCGTTCCCGAACGGCTGCCATGTCGCCGAGGTGGAAATCGATCCAGCGACCGGCGCGGTCGCGATTGTCTCCTATGTGGCGGTCGGCGATTGCGGCAATGTGCTCGACGAAACCATTGTCGAGGGCCAGATCCACGGCGGCGTAGCGCAAGGCATCGGCCAAGCGCTGACCGAGAATACGATTTACGATGCCGGCGGCCAATTGGTATCGGGCTCGTTCATGGACTACGCCATGCCGCGTGCGGATTTGATGCCGGACATGACGGTCGAGCATCGCGCGGTCGCTTGCCGCACCAATCCGCTCGGCGTTAAGGGCACCGGCGAAGCCGGCACCACCGCGGCCCCGCCGGCGGTGATCAATGCCATCCTCGATGCCTTGCCCGAGGGCGCGCAACTCGACATGCCCGCGACGCCCGAGCGCATCTGGCAGGCGTTACAAGCAGCGAGTCCCCGGGACTAGCGGTGGATAATCAGGCGGCCTTGATTCCGTGCAGGCTGTGCGAGGCGTCCTTCACCGTGAAAAATAGGACATCGCCTTCCGGCGTCGCCTTGCCGGCGTGGATGGTGTTGGCCGGGATGTAGACCACCGAGCCGGGTTTTACGTCGAATTCCTCGTCGCCGATAATAGCGTGGAACGTACCCTGCAAGATGTAAATCCATTGTTCGTTCGGGTGCGAATGCGGCTCGGCGCCGGTGCCGGCGTTCATGCGCATGAGGCCGACGATCATGCGGTCGCCCTCGACGCAAGGCCCGTGCGCGGTCGAATAAGCGGGGCCGCCCATGATTTTAGACACGCTTTCGAGATCGAAGACATATTGACCAGGGGCGGCGCGCGTGGCGCCGGGCGTGCGCGTGGCAGGCTGAGCGGACATGGAGTTTCTCCCTGCAAATTGCGTTTAACCGATTATTGTTAAGCTGAATGGTAGTGGATCGCGCCCGTCACGTCATCACGGTTCGGCCATTGTCGGCCGTCAAGTTCCCGCCGGATTCGGAGATCGTTGCAGATGAACTGGATTCGTCCGTTCCTTATAATGCTGGCGCTCGGTGTGCTCGCTGGCTGCACGGTCGACACAGTGCCGAAGGCGGAACCGAGCTTCTATCGCAACTTGGCCGAGCCGGGCGCGCGGCTGGACGCCGCCGCCGCCGCCTCGATGATCTCCGGCTACCGCACCAACAACGGATTATCGGCGGTGGCGCTCGACCCCGAACTCACTCGGCTGGCTGAGGCGCAGGCTGCGATCATGGCTAAGCGCGACAGGCTCGACCACAATGCCGGTAAGCCGTTCGTCGCGCGGCTCAAGGCCTCGGGCTATGACGCCAGGACCGCGGCGGAGAATATCGGCGCCGGCTATCACACCCTGGCCGAGGCGTTCTCCGGCTGGCGCGATTCCCCACCACACAACGCCAACATGCTGCTCAAAGGCGCGACCCGTATCGGCATCGCCGCGATCTACACGCCGGCCTCGAAATACAAAGTCTATTGGGCGCTGATTATCGCCGAGCCTGACGAGAAGAAGGGCTAGGGCGGCTGGACCGCGCGGCGTTGACTGAATAACGTCAGTCCCGCATGCCGGTGCTGCCCAACTCGCGCGACTACGACACGAATTATCGCCAATTCCGCTGGCAGGTGCCGGCGCGTTACAATATCGGCATCGACGTCTGCGACCGTTGGGCCGCGAACGAGCCCGGGCGGCTCGCCATCCTGCATGTGAAGCCGGACGGTTCCGAAGATCCTATCTCCTATGGCTGGCTGCGCGAGACTTCCAACCAACTCGCCAATGTGTTACGCGCGCACGGCATAGTGCGCGGCGACCGCGTTGCCATTCTTCTTCCGCAAATGCCGGAAGTCGCCGCCGCCCATATCGCGATCTACAAGCTGGGCGCCATCGCGCTGCCGCTGGCGGTGCTGTTCGGCACCGATGCGCTGAGCTACCGCTTGCAGAATTCCGGCGCGTCGGCGCTCATCACCAATGCTCAGGGCGTCGCGCGCGTCACCGAGATCAGAAAAAATCTGCCCGATCTCAAGCTGGTGCTCTCGCTCGGTGGCGCTGGCGATGACGCGGTCGATTTCGCGATGGCGCTCTCGCGCGCATCGCCGGATTTTGCGCCCGTCGATACTTCCGCCGATGATCCGGCGATGATGGTTTACACCTCCGGCACCACCGGTCAGCCGAAGGGCGCGCTGCATGGCCATCGTGTGCTGATCGGGCATTTTCCCGGCGTCGAGACCTATAACGACTTCTTCCCGCAACCGGGCGACCGCTTCTGGACGCCGGCGGACTGGGCCTGGGCCGGCGGGTTGTTGAACGTTCTGCTGCCGGGCCTGCATTACGGCGTGCCGGTGGTGGCGCGCCGCTTCGAGAAGTTCGATCCGGAGGAAGCCTTCGCGCTGATGGCGCGCGCGCGCATTCGCAACGCCTTCATCCCGCCGACCGCGCTGCGCATGTTGCGCGCGGCGCCCAATCCGCTGGGCCGCCATGCCCTCAAGATGCGTTCAATCGGCTCCGGCGGCGAGACGCTGGGCGCCGAAACCTATGAATGGGGCAAGTCCGTCTTTGGCCTGACCATCAACGAATTCTATGGCCAGACCGAGTGCAATCTCGTGGTGGGCGCCTGCGCCGCGCTCGGTGTCTCCAGGCCGGACGCGATCGGCAAGCGAGTGCCCGGCCACACCGTGGCGGTGATCGACGGCGAGGGCCGCGTATTGAAGCCGGGCCAGGTGGGGCAAATTGCCGTCATGCGCCCTGATCCGGTGATGTTTCTGCAGTATTGGGGCAAGCCGGAAGCAACGCGCGAAAAATTTATCGGCGACTGGATGACCACCGGCGATCAGGGCGTAATGGACGAGGACGGCTATTTCAGTTTTGTCGGGCGCGACGACGACGTCATCACCTCGGCCGGCTTCCGCATCGGGCCGGGCGAAATCGAGGACTGCCTGATCGCCCATCCAGCGGTGGCGCTTGCCGCCGCGGTCGGCAAGCCCGACGCCCTGCGCACCGAGATCGTCAAAGCCTTCATCGTGCTCAAGAAGGGGCACGCGCCCTCCGATGCGCTCGCCGTTGAAATTCAGAATTTCGTCAAGACGCGGCTATCGGGCCACGAATATCCGCGCGAGGTCGCCTTTATCGACGACATGCCGATGACCACGACTGGCAAGGTGATTAGGCGGCTGTTGCGCGAGCGAGCTTAAGGCGCGGGCGCAGCGCTGCCCATGATGAAGACGTGAAAACCCAGCCGCCGCTTGGCCACGAGATAAAGAGCGATCGATTCCATTACCAGCGCGCTTGAAGTCGCGATCGCGGCGCCTTCGATGCCGGCGCGCGGAATGAGCAGCAGGCACAGCATCAGGTTAATTGCAAAGGCGGCTGCATAGATGAAGGCGCATTGCCTGCGGTCGCCCAGCATGTTGAGCAGGCGTTCGGCCGGGCCGACAGCCGCGCGCGCCAGCATGCCGATCGCCAAAATGAACATCACGTCATAGCCGCGATCGAAGCCGGCGCCGAATAGCCCCAGCAGCGGCCGCCCGAGCGCCAGGATCAAGACACAAGCGGCGAGCGAGGGCCAGAACGTCCACTTGATAGTCTCGGCGAAGAACGAGGCCAGCCGCGCCTTGTCGCCGCTGACGTGGTATTGCGTGAACTTGTGGGTGGTGGCGCCGGCGATAGCGAAATAGATGAAGGCGACAATCGCCAAGAGCCGCGCGCCGGCGTAATAGACCGCCACGTCGTCGGGCGAGCGCAGGTGCTCAAGCGCGAGAATGTCGACGTAGGTCAGCAGCAGGTAGAAGGCTTCCACCACGAAAATCGGCAGCGAGGTGGCGAACCAGATCTTGCTCTCGTAGACCTTCGGCCCCGCCGGCACTTTGGTCTTGAGGCGGCGGTCGAGCATCACGAGCTGAGCCATGGTCACCGCCCAGGTCGTGACGACGGCGGCGAGCATCGCGGTCACCGCGCCGGTCGGTGCGCCCAGCAGATAGGCCGCGCCCATTAGCACGGTGATCGTGAGCTGACGCCAGATGTAGAACGGCATCAGCGCGAGATTGGGCCAGTCGTAGGACTGCGCGATGCCGGCCTGAATCTGCACCAGCCCGTAAACCGGAATGGTGACGCAGGCGAGATAAAGCGGCATCACCGCGAAGCGATCGAGGTAAGGCGTCAGGAGCGCGACCCCGATGGCGCCGATTGAGCCGATGGCCGTGGCGATGGCGAAGGCGAACCAGCGGCTAGCGAATAGAAAGCCGCGTAGGCGATCGAGTGATTTGAGCTCGGTATATTCCGGTATGAAACGCCGCGCCGTCGACGCCAGACCAAAATCCGACAGCGCGCCGATCATCAGCACCCAGGTCCACACGTAGATATAAATGCCGAATTCAAAACTGCCCATCCAGCGCGCCAGCAACACCTGGGAGCCGAGCGCGAGCAGGGCGCTGACAATGCGAACGAGAAAAACCTTTCCGGCGACGATCTGCGCCAGCCGGCTATCGCTGCGGTCGGCGAGTATTGTCTTGATGCGTGCCGCGATGCCCGTTGGGGCTGGCGGCGCCGGGTTGACATTGTCGGTATCGACCAGCGCCACGGGTTCTCTCCGCGCCGGCGGCGGCCGGGATGCGAACGATGGAAAAGCCATCGTGTTCCGTTAGCAAGGAACCGTTAAGAATCGGTTGGGCGGGGCGGTTTATGCCGATGGATCAAGGCGGTCCGGGTTGCGTCCGCCTAGCCGGCAAAGCCGCCGCTCTCGAGAAACTCCTGTTCCTCCGGCGTGCTAAGGCGGCCGAGCGCAACATTACGATGCGGGAAGCGGCCAAAGCGGCGGATAATATCGGCGTGCAATTCCGCCCATTTCAGGCCGTCGGCGTCGCCGGCCGCCTTGTAAAGCGTGACGCCGCGCTCCTGATCGGCGAGATCCTCCGAATGCTCGAACGGCAGGTAAAAAAAGCCGCGCAGTTCGGGCGGCACCTGACTATCGAAGCCGCGCACCAATGCGCCAGCCGTTATCGCGCGCGCCAGCGGATCGGTTGCAAAGCTGCGCGCCTGGCCGCGGAACATGTTGCGCGGAAATTGATCGAGCAGAATGAGCAGCGCCAGCGCGCCCTCGGCGGTGGCTTCCCAGCCGGCAAGTTTGCCGACGGCGGCTTCCTCATAAAGTTTCAGGAAGCGCCGGCGAACGTCGTCGTCGAACGCCGTATCCTTCTCGAACCAGCGCTTGGGTCCGGCGGTGCGCCAGAACGAGACCACGTCTGATGGCGTCGGTGCGGTTATCGTCATGCGCCATCCCGCAGCGCACGGCGCAGGATTTTGCCCACGTTGGTCTTCGGCAGCTCGTCGCGAAATACGATTTGTTTCGGCACTTTGTAGCCGGCGAGTTGGCCGCGCATGAAGCTGCGCAGATCCTGTTCGGTGAGGACCGGCGATTTCTTGACCGCGAACAGCTTGACCGCTTCGCCGGAATGGGCGTCCGGCATGCCGACGGCGGCGCATTCCAACACGCCGCCTTGCATCATTGCCACGTCCTCGACCTCGTTGGGGAAGACCTTGAAGCCGGACACCGTGATCATGTCCTTCTTGCGGTCGACGATTTTGATGCGGCCTGATTCATCCATCACGCCGATGTCGCCGGTGCGGAAGAAATCGTCCTTGGTCATGACCCTGGCGGTCTCTTCCGGGCGATTCCAATAACCCGGCATCACCTGGGGGCCGCGCGCGCAAATCTCGCCGCTTTCGCCCTTGGGCATCTCGTTATTATCGTCGTCGCGGATCGAAATTTCGGTTGAGGGAAGCGGCATCCCGATGGTGCCGGTCCACTCGGTGATGTCGCCGCGATTGCAAGCTAGCACCGGCGAGGTTTCCGACAGGCCGTAGCCCTCGATGATCGGCCGGCCGGTCGCTTTCATCCAGGCCTCCGCGACCGATTTCTGCACCGCCATGCCGCCGCCGACCGCGCCTTTCAGCATGCTCCAATCGATCGTGCCAAAATCGGGATGGTTGAGCAGCGCGTTGTAAAGCGTATTCACGGCCGGGAACAAATTCACCTTGAACTTGGACAGCTCCTTGATCAGACCGCGAATATCGCGCGGGTTCGGGATCAGGACACAGAGGCCGCCTTTGCTGACGCTCATCAGGTAACACGAGGTGAGCGCGAAAATGTGATAGAGCGGCAGCGCCGTGACGACGATCATGCGATCGACCGGCGGCGGCAGATCGATGACCGGCTGCTCCCAGGCCGTCACCTGCAAGACATTGGCGACCAGATTTCGATGCAACAGGATGGCGCCCTTGGCGACGCCGGTGGTGCCGCCGGTATATTGCAGGAAGGCGACGTCGTCGGGCCCGATCGCAGGCGGCGTGAAGGAGAGCTTGCTGCCTTGGCTTAGTGCGTCATTGAAATTCGTCGCACCGGGCAGCGCGTAAGGCGGCACCATCTTCTTGACCCGCCGCACCACCAAATTGACGATCGTACCCTTTAGGGTGCCGAGCATGTCGCCCATGCTGGCGACCAGCACGTGCTTCAATTTGGTCTGCGGCAGCGCCTGTTGCAGCACGGAAGCGAAATTCTCCAGCACGACGATGGCTTCGGCGCCGGAATCGTTGAGCTGGAATTCCAGTTCGCGCGGCTTGTACAGCGGATTGACGTTCACCACCGTCAGGCCGGCGCGCAAGACGGCGGCAATCGCCACCGGATATTGCAGCACGTTGGGCATCATGATGGCGACACGGGCGCCGCGCACGAGCCCCTTGCTCGAGAGCCAGGCGGCGAGGGCGCGCGAGGCCGCGTCGAGTTCGGCGTAGCTCAAAGTGCTGCCCATGCACTCGCAAGCGCCGTTGGCGGCGTGCGCGCGGAAGCTTTCCTCGAACATCGCCACCAGCGACGGATAGCGCGTCGGGTCGATCTCGGCGGGCACGCCCGGCGGATAATTCCGCAGCCAAGGCCGCTCCATTGGCCGATCCATGGCGTCTTCCCTTGTCCCGCCGATCATCCAGCGGTTTGGCAGAGCATCAGTCGAGTCGAGAAACCGCGCAAGGGCGCTGTCTAATGGTCCGCGCCGCCGAACGGGTTTAGCGGATTATCGGTCAGCGCCGTCCGGTCGGGACGGTCGACGCCGGCGGTGCCGAGGAAAGCCTCGAACAGTTCGCGCACCGTGCGCTCGGGCAAATCGCGGGTGATGAACACAAGCCGGGTGCGCTGGTCATCGTCCGGCCAGCGTTCCAGCCGCGCGGTGGGGTGGAAAACGTGCTGCACGCCGTGCACGACCACCGGCGTGTCCGGCATCTCGGCGAGTTTCACGATGCCCTTGAGCCGCAGAAGCTGCGCGCCGTAATTCGCCCGCAGCAGTTCGAGGAACATCTCCAGCGTGCCGGCCGGAATCGCGGTATCGGCTGTCAATACGAACGAACCGATGTGGGCGTCGTGCCGGTTGACGTCATGATGATGAAACATCAGCATAAGCCTCGGCGGCCAGCCATTTTTGGACGTCGGGGATCTTGCGCTCCGGATCATATAGCCCGCTGTTCAGTAGGCGCTCCGCGGTCGCTTCGCCCTTGGCGGCATCGAGGATGGGCGCCGCAGGATTGAGCGCGCGCAGCCTCGCTTCGATGCCTTCGCGCTGCTGTCGATCTACCAGATCGGTTTTGGTCAATACGATGCGGTCGGCCATGGCTGCCTGCTTGACCGCCTCGATATGCGCGTCCAGCGTGGCCGCGCCGTTGACGCCGTCGACCACGGTCACCACGCCGTCGAGCCGGTAGCGCTGCACGAGATACGGGTGCGCCATGGCGGTTTGCAGCACCGGCGCCGGATCGGCGAGGCCGGTGGTTTCCAGCAGCACGCGGCGGAAGGTGCAGCGCCTATTGTCGAGATCGCGCAGCAAGGTCTCGAGCGCATCGACCAGATCGCCGCGCATGGTGCAGCACAGGCAGCCGCTTTGCAGCAGCACCATGTTGTCGCCGATGTATTCGACCAGCAGATGATCGAGTGCGACGTCACCGAATTCGTTGATAATGACGGCGGTCTGGCTCAGCGCCGGGTCCTTGAGCAGGCGGTTGAGCAGCGTGGTCTTGCCGGCGCCCAGAAAGCCGGTGAGCACGGTAAGTGGGATCGGGTCCGCGGGCCGCCGCCGCGCAGCGGTGTCGGCGGCTCTCGCCGCGCTCATTTCGCCGCCGCTGAGACCTTGGATTTCGCCGTCTTGGAATGCTTGACGGCGTGCCGCTTCCTGGACGGCTTGGCGTCGGCCTGCACCGGGTCCGGCTTGTCCGGGGGACCGGTGAACACGACGACCGGCGGCTCGGTATCGACCGGCGGGCCCAGCACGAATTTGCCGGCCGACGGTTTCAGGCTTGAAAGCATGAAGGCCTGCGCCGAACCGCTGTCGCCGCTGGCGGGCGTGCCGCCGGCGGAAGCGCTCTCGTCTTCTTCCTCGTTATTATCCTCGGACGGCGGCTTGCGCCGGTGGCCGCCGCACATTTCCTCGCGCAAATTCGGCGGCTGCGCGTCGATCGGCGCCAGCGCGTCGACGGTGCCGAGCGAAGGCGTGAGCCAGGCCAGGCCGTTGCCGTTGAACCCGCGCTCGAGCAGTTGCGCCGCCTTCTGCGCGCGCGTCGCGCCGGAATAGGCGCCAAGGACGATCGCAATCAGGCGGCGGCCGTTGCGCGTCGCCGAGGCGACCACGTTATACCCGGAGGCGCAGATGAAGCCGGTCTTCATCCCGTCGGCGCCTTGATAGCGGTCGATCAGCGAATTGTAATTGTGCATCACGCGATTGCCGTAGCGGATCGAATGGATGTGCCAGTAGGAATCGTCTTCCGGAAATTCCTTGATCAGCGCGCGCGCCAGGATGCCGAGGTCGCGCGCCGAGGTGACGTGATTTTCCGCCGGCAGCCCGTTCGGATTGACGAAATTGGATTGCGTCATGCCGAGCCGGCGCGCGTTGGCGTTCATCATGTCGGCGAAGCCCTCGATCGAGCCGCCGACGCCTTCGGCGATCACCACCGCCATGTCGTTGGCCGATTTCACCATCAGCATTTTCAGCGCATTGTCGACGGTCACGCGCGTGCCCGGCCTGAAGCCCATATGCGTCGGCGGCATCGAAGCCGCGTTGCGCGACACCGTCAGCAGCGTGTTGAACGAGAGGCGGCCTTCCTTGATGGCGCGCAACGTGGTGTAGGCGGTCATCAATTTGGTGACGGAAGCCGGGTACCACGGATAGGTGGCGTTTTCCGCGTGCAGCACCTTGCCGGTCGAAGCCTCGATCAATAGCTGCGCCTCGGCGTGGGCGCGCGGCGCGCCGGCGAGCGCGAACACGGCAGCCGCGGCAAGGCTAAACATCAGCGGTCGGGGCATACGATATGTCACTGTTCGCGGGTTCCTCCGGCCTCGGAATGGATTGGGTTCCACAGGCGGTGACATTAAGCTATCTAAGCTTCGAATGGGAGACAAAGCTGCCGCAGCCCCCAGCTTGAATCACGGTGACTTCGGCCTGCATCGCCGACCATTGCGACCAAAGTTCGGCAAAGGAGAGCATGAATGACCGCGGCAATCGTCGGCTGGGCCCACACCCCCTTCGGCAAGTTAAGTGGCGAGAGCGTCGAAAGCCTGATCGTCAAGGTTGCCGGCGAGGCGCTCAGCCATGCTTGCGTCAGCCCGAAGGATGTCGACGAGATCGTGCTCGGGCATTTCAACGCCGGATTCTCGGCGCAGGATTTTACCGCCGCTCTCGTGCTGCAAGCCTCGCCCGATTTGCGTTTCAAGCGCGCGACACGCGTCGAGAACGCGTGCGCCACGGGTTCCGCCGCCGTGCACCAGGAACTCAAGGCAATCGAGGCGCGTGCCGCGCGCATCGTGCTGTGCGTCGGCGTCGAACAGATGACGGCCACGCCCGCGGCCGAGATCGGGCGCAATCTGCTGAAAGCCTCCTACGTGCGCGAGGAGGCCGAAATCGACGGCGGCTTTGCCGGCATTTTCGGCCAGATCGCCGGGAAATATTTCCAGAAATACGGCGACCAGTCCGACGCTCTCGCCATGATCGCCGCCAAGAACCATAAGAACGGCGTGGGTAATCCTTACGCGCAAATGCGCAAGGATCTTGGTTACGACTTCTGCCGCACCGAGAGCGAAAAAAACCCGTTCGTCGCCGGCCCGCTCAAGCGCACCGATTGCTCGCTGGTGTCGGATGGCGCCGCCGCGGTGGTGCTGGCCGACGTGGAAACCGCGCTCTCGCTCGACCGGGCGGTCGCCTTCCGTGCCGCCGAGCACGTGCAGGATTTCCTGCCGATGTCCAAGCGCGACATCTTGAAATTCGAAGGTTGCTCGCACGCCTGGGCGCGCGCGCTCGACCGCGCCGGCCTCGCCATCGACGATCTGTCGTTCGTGGAGACGCACGACTGCTTTACCATCGCCGAATTGATTGAATACGAAGCCATGGGCCTGACCGCGCAAGGCGAGGGCGCCCGTGCCATCAAGGAAGGTTGGACGCAGAAGGACGGCAAGCTGCCGGTCAACCCGTCGGGCGGCTTGAAGGCGAAAGGTCATCCGATCGGCGCCACCGGGGTGTCGATGCACGCGCTCGCCGCCATGCAACTCGCTGGCGACGCCGGCGATTTGCAGGTCACGAATGCCCGCCTGGGCGGCATTTTCAACATGGGCGGGGCGGCGGTGGCGAATTACGTGAGCATCCTCGAACGCATCAAATAACGCGATATATAAAAAAATGATCGTAATACGGGAAATGATGCGTTACTGTGGCAGCACCAGTTGGTGCGCATGCGGTTGATCTCGAGTGGAGCGAGAAGCGACAATGACCAATATTCCGACCGATCTGCTGCGCACGCTTATCGCCGTCGTCGATCAGCGCAGCTTTACCAAGGCCGCGGCCAGCCTTGGCGTGACGCAGCCGGCGGTGAGCGCGCAAATCAAGCGGCTGCAATTCTTGCTCCGCGGCGATTTGTTCGATCGCAGCGTTCAGGGCGTCAGCCTTACGCCGCACGGCGAAACGGTGGTCGCCTATGCGCGCCGGCTGCTCTCGATCAACGACCAGATCGTGCATCTCGGCAATGACGGTCCGCAGCCCGAATTTGTGATCCGCCTCGGGACTCCGAGCGATTTCATCGCCTCGGCACTGCCCGGCACCTTGGCGCATTTTCGCGAGCGCTGGCCCGACGTGCGCTTCATTGTGCGCACTGACTACTACGAGCCGCTGACGCGCCAGCTTCACAGCGGAGAAATCGATCTGTTGATCGGGCTGTCGATGACGCCGCCGCATGAGGCGCGCCATAGCCGCGCGCAGGAGGTGGTCTGGGTGCACAGCGACGCAACCCGCCTCGCGCCCAATCGGCCGGTGCCGCTGGTGTCCTATGGCGAGGGTTGCGTCTATCACCGGCTCGCCGTGACCGGACTGCGGTCGGCCGGCCTCGACTGGGAGGACGTTTTCACCGGTCCGAGCTTCACCAGTCTGGCCGGCGCGATCAGCGCCGGGCTCGGCGTCATGGCGATCACGCGGCGGCGCGCGAATGAGGCCGGCTTGACCGTCTGGGAAAATGCCCCGCTGCCGAAATTGGCCGACCTCTACAGCGGAATCTTCATCCGGGAGGGCGGAGCGCGCGTCATCTACGAGCAACTGGCCGACGAAATCGCGGCGGCGATCTTCGAACGCTCCGGTCACAAGCGGGAATTGATTGCCCGGCTCGCCAGCATGCGCAAGGCGACCTCGGCGGCTTAATCTAGTTGGCGGGCGGCGCGCCACTTCTGCCGGACGAGGGAGAATAACCCTTG
Organism: uncultured Alphaproteobacteria bacterium; assembly: GCA_963703875.1. Lineage (GTDB taxonomy): Bacteria > Pseudomonadota > Alphaproteobacteria > Rhizobiales > Xanthobacteraceae > Pseudolabrys. The sequence goes on along the minus strand of CAVPFZ010000006.1, from coordinate 374,772 downwards.
CCGAAGCAAGCCTGACGCTTGTTTTCTCAGGGGTTTTAACCCTCGTTAACGGATTGGGCAGGCGGATCGGGTATGGTGCGCGGATGGCTGATTCGGTCTCCCGGCTCTATGACGCCGTGATCGCTGTCCGCGGTTCGGATCCGGCGAAATCGCGCACCGCGCGGCTTTTACGCGCCGGCCGCGCCAAAATGGCCAAAAAACTCGCCGAAGAGGCGGTCGAGGTGGTGATCGACGCCATGCACGGCCAGACCGAGGCTGTCGTGCGCGAAAGCGCAGACCTGATTTACAATCTGGTGGTGCTTTGGGTCCATGCCGGCGTGCATCCCGACCAGGTCTGGGCCGAAATGCGCCGCCGGGAGATCATGTTCGGGATTGCCGAAAAAGTGCCAAAGGATCTGGTAAAGGAACTGGCGCAAGCCTCGCCGCGGCGTAAAGTCGTGGCCCTCGAGAGCAGGCGCATCCGCAAGCGCCGTTGATCCGTTTCTCCTAACCCGAAGCGTTCCGATGACCGTTGAGGCCGCCAAGCCGCGCTCTTTGCTTCGCCGTTTGTACGGCTGGTGCGTCGACGCCGCGGACAAGCCGTACGCCTGGTGGATCATGGGCGCGGTGTCGTTTGCCGAAAGCTCGTTCTTTCCGGTGCCGCCCGATGTGATGTTGATCCCGATGGCGCTGGCGCATCCCAAGCGCGCCTACGTGCTGGCGGCTTGGTGCACGGTGACCTCGGTTGCCGGCGGGCTGCTCGGCTATGCGATCGGCGCGCTGCTCTATGACTCGATCGGCGCCTGGCTGATCCATCTCTACGGCTACGGCAATAAGGTCGAAACCTTTCGCGCGGCTTATGCGCAATGGGGGGCCTGGATCATCCTGCTCAAGGGGCTGACCCCGATCCCCTATAAGATTGTCACAATCACCTCGGGATTTGCCGGCTATAATCTTGCGCTTTTCGTGGTCTTTTCAATTATTGCGCGCGCCACCCGGTTCTTCGTGCTCGCCTTCTTGCTGCACCGCTACGGCGAGCAGGCCCGTCATATCATCGAAAAACGGCTGGGATTGTGGGTATCGCTGCTGGCGATCCTGCTCATCGCCGGTATCGCTGTTGCGCTTTATTTGATTTGATCGAGTCGGCATTCCTCATTTTCGCCACCTGTCGGGCCTAGCAGGATCCCGCAGGCGCAAATGCCGCTGGGCGACACCGCAAGGTGGCCGTTGTTAAGTCGACTTGGCCGGGCATGGGCACCAACGATTTATCGAAAGGTTTCACCGGACGAACGGCGGCTCGCTCGCTGCTCGCATGCGTTGGCGCGGGCGCGATCCTGCTCGCTGTCGCTCTGGCGCTCGCGCAGGACGGCGCCAATAAGGATGCGCGCGCTCCGGCCGAAGAGCCCGGCTTCTTCGGCGGCATCATGCAATGGTTCGACCGGCAGGCGTCCGGACTCGGCTCCAATCTCAAGGGCGCAGGCTCGCAGGTCGAGAATTTCGGTCACGAAGCCGGCGCTGCCGCCAAGACGACCGTCGAGGGCGCCAAGGACGCCGCCGGTGCGGTGGTGAAAATCCCCGCCGCGCGCGTGGTCACCGGTCACGAGCGATGTGCGCTCGCGCCGAACGGTGCGCCCGATTGCGTGGCGGCCGCCAATGCCATGTGCAAGACCAAGGGCTTCGACGCCGGCAAGAGTGTCGACATGACCACCGCCGAGATTTGCCCGGCGCAGGTCTATTTGTCGGGCCGCAACAGCGGCCCGGGCTGCCACACCGAAACCTTCGTTTCCCGCGCGCTCTGCCAGTAGCGCTGCCGCTTGTCTCCCGCTCGTGTCTATGTTTCCGTCGCGCTCCAGATGCGGGGTGCAGCGTGAATCTTCATTCCAAACTGATCGAGCGTGATGCCGCCGGCCGTCCGGTCACCGTCGGGGTGATCGGGGTCGGAAAATTCGGCACCATGTTCCTGTCGCAAGCACGTCTCACGAAGGGGATGCATATTGCCGGCGTCGCCGATCTCGACGGGACGCGGGCCCGCGGCCAGCTCAAAACCGCGGGCTGGCCGGATCAGCAGGTCGCCGCGGGCTCGCTCGACGACGCGCATAAGGCCCGCACGACTTTCGTCACCGACAGTGCCGATGCGTTAATCGCCGATCCGCGCATCGAGGTGATCGTGGAGGCGACCGGCGTGCCCGGCGCCGGCATCCATCATGCGCTGTCGTCGATCGCCGCCGGCAAACACATCGTCATGGTCAATGTGGAAGCCGACGCGCTGGCAGGGCCCTTGCTGGCGCGCAAGGCGAAGAGCGCGGGCGTGGTCTATTCGCTGGCCTGGGGCGATCAACCGGCGCTGATTTGCGAACACGTCGATTGGGCGCGCGCCGCCGGCTTCAAGGTGGTCTGCGCCGGCAAAGGCACGCGTTACGAGCCGCATTATCACAAGTCCAATCCGGACAATGTCTGGGACATCCTCGATAAATATCTCAACATTTCCGACCGCAAGTCGATCAACCCGAAAATGTTCAACTCGTTCGTCGACGGCACCAAGTCGGGCATCGAGATGACGGCGGTGTGCAACGCCACCGGCCTGGTGCCGCAGAGCGATGGCTTGCGTTTTCCGCCGGCGACGCGCTTCGAATTGGCCGATGTCTGCAAGCCGAAAAGCGACGGCGGCACGCTGGAGAAGACCGGCGTCACCGAAGTGACCTCGTCGGTCTATCGCGATGGGCGCGACGTGCCGCACCATCTTGCACTCGGCACTTACGTCGTGATCGAGGGTGAGACCGACTACGCGCGCCGATGTTTCAAGGAGTATGCCATGCTGCCCGACAGAGGCGGCAAATACGCCGCGCTCTACCGGCCGATCCACATGATCGGGCTCGAGCTCGGCATCTCGGTCGCGTCCGCGGCGTTGCGCCACGAGCCGACCGGCGCGCCCACCGGCTTCCGCTCCGATGTGGTGGCGACCGCCAAGCGCGATCTTAAAAGCGGCGAAATTCTCGACGGCGAGGGCGGCTTCTGCGTCTGGGGCAAGCAGACGCCCGCGGACCTGTCGCTGAAACATGAATTGCTGCCGCTCGGCCTCGCGCACAACGTCAAGCTCAAGCGCGATATCCCCGAGGGCGGCGCGCTCAAGTGGGCGGATATCGCTTACGATCCGAACGATGCCGCGGTGAAGGTGCGGCGCGAGATGGAAGCGGCCTTCGGACGGCGGAATGTCGGGACGGAAGTGCCGGCCTGACCGCTTACGCAAACTCGATCGTGCCATCGATTTTGTGACTGAGGCCGGCTTTGCCGATGGTGAGCACCATCTGCGCCTCGACCGACCGAGCGCCCTTCAACCGTCCATCGGCGACCGCGGCACGGATCGCCTTTTCGATTTCCTGCTGGGAGGTCACGCCCACGACCTTGAGGAATTTGCGCAGCGACATGTTGAGGGCTTCTTCGTTCATCGGACGGCTCCTTGAAAACGGTGTCAGGCCCCATCATAGGCGCATCAAGGTGGCCCCGAAAGCGCCGTTATCGGGGCCTTGAACGGTGCTTCTTGCCGTTGACCCTTGGCTTTGCGCCGCTATGATCCGCGCCGCTTGCGCCGCCCGGCGCATGATCCCGAAAAGTGGTACCGGTTTTCGGATAAGATCATGCGCGGACACAGAGTTGCCCCTGTGGCGGAATTGGTAGACGCGCCTGACTCAAAATCAGGTGATGAAAATCGTGCTGGTTCGAGTCCGGCCAGGGGCACCAGAATACCTCCTCATACCGACGCATAGATGCTCATAAACCACTGTAGCTCAGTGGTTTATGCAATTTTTGACTGCGCATAGGAACTCATGGGAACCCTAGAAATCTACTCACATCAGGAGTAGAAATGTGAGTAGAAAATGCCTCGGACGGCGGTCTATTCACATGGCACTCACTCAGCTCGCAATCACCAACGCCAAGCCCAAGGACAAGCCGTACTTGCTTTTGGACGGCGAGGGTTTGCACCTACAGATTTACACGTCTGGCAGTAAGCTCTGGCGTCTGCGTTTCCGTTTCGGCGGCAAGGCAAACATGATGTCGCTCGGAGCTTTTCCGGTGGTGTCTCTCAAGGATGCGCGCGAGAAGCGCTATCAGATCAAGAAGCAGATCGCCGCCGGAATTAATCCGTCACTCAGGAGGAAGCTCGACAAGATTAGCGCCTCTTCAGGCAACAGCTTCGGTGCCATCGCCGACGAGTACATTGCAAATCTAAAGGCCAACGACGCTGCGGATATAACTGTCAGCAAAAATCGCTGGCTGCTCGAAGACCTTGCAGTACCCATCCGTAATCGTCCGGTGAGCGAAGTCCTCCCGGCCGAGCTTCTGGACATTCTCAAAAAGGTCGAGGCGAGCGGGCGACGGGATACCGCGCACCGCCTCCGATCGGTCATGGGAGCGGTCTTTCGCCTTGCTGTCGCTACGCTACGTGCGACGAATGACCCGACCTATGCACTCCGGGGCGCCCTTCTTAAAAAGAAGGTAAAGCATCGCGCGGCGATAACCGACGAACGCGAACTTGGCCGTTTTCTGATTAGTCTGGACGAATACGTCGGCTGGCCTGTTCTCCAATCGGCTTTCCAATTTCTTATCCTCACCATGTCCAGGCCCGGCGACGTGAGGGGAATGAAACGAATTGAGGTTGATTTTGATAAGCGGCTGTGGCGCATCCCGGCTGAGCGTATGAAAATGCGCCGACCCCATGATGTGCCCCTCTCTCGGCAGGCCCTCATGGTGCTCAAATTTGTCTGGCCACTGAACGAAGAGAACGAATTGGTTTTTCCTTCTCTCCGATCTCACAAAAAGCCGCTTTCAGAAAATGCCTTCAATTCCGTTGTGCGAAACATGGGGTACAGCAAGGACCAAGCTACTGCTCACGGCTTCCGATCCACGGCCAGCACGATCCTCAACGAGCGGGGCTTCAACAGCGACGTGATTGAGGCGGCCCTCGCTCATCAGGACGAGGACGAGGTACGCCGCATTTATAACCGAGCGCTGTATTTGCCAGAACGAAAAAAACTCATGCAGGACTGGGCCGATCTGACCTGACGGATATTTTGTACCAGCGCTTTTGAGAGACTATTGATTTTGTTCACATCGACGAACATACGCTTTTTAATCTTGGTGACTTTGGCATCGTTGAATCTGGCATGCGTGCCACGAAACTTGATTTAGACATCCCGACTATCGAAAATATCAAAGCTTCGCTCTCCTATTTCATTTGGCCGAGTCAGGCGCCGGGCGCGACCGACTTACTGGCAGTGATCTCGTTTGAGTGCCCAGATTGGTTTGAGCCGATGAAGCGCCGGTTGGCCCTCAATGAGCTGGCCTGGTTGAACTTCGACACGCCGGTAAATGACGTGGAAGACTTCGATCCATGGTCGAAAACTGTGCTATTAGCCCACTATAAGGCAAGCACAGGGTTCAATGGCAAGTCTAAAGCAAAGTCCGCGATTGCTGGATAAGGCGAACGTCTCGTACCTCAAGTCGCAGCTTGAGACGGGCCACGCCGATCGTGCCAAGAAGGCGCTCCAGGAGATTTGTGCGCTTCACCGAGGCGGCATTTACGTCAAGCCTGATCAGCGGCCCGCGCTGGAGCAAATCCATAATCGGGTTGATTTACACCCAGCGAAATGACGAGAAGGTCCGCCGCTGGGCTCTGAACGCGCTCGCCAGGCTGGGCAAAGAGTCCACTTGCCTGGAGGCTGTAAAGCACGTTCTCGCGGATTTTCGTCATGAGCCCCAGACCATCGCGGCGGCAATCGCTGCCCTGTACCGGCTTTCAAGGACCGCACCACACGTTCTGGAAGGATTAGATTTTGACCCGCAAATGATCACCTTAGCGGCACTTCAACACGTACCCGCCAACAAGCTCGATCTGACGGCGCTGCCGTTGAACGTGGAAACAGCGTCACCAGACCTGTTAAAGCTCGCACTCGTCGTGGTCGGTCTCGACCGAGCCCCCAGCAACCTTTTAAACCCACGCCATAGTAACGCAGAAATGGTGAAGGCCCTGGGCGGTCATCACGACAAAGTTGTGTCCCAGTACACCGTCTGGGCGATAACCGAAAACCCCTCGCTTGGCGTCGCGAACCTCGGCATTGATATCAAGGACATCGAGCAGCAACCCGCTAATGTGCGAGCATGGCTATTCCAGTTGCTTGCGATGACGCCCGAGGATGCGGAGCGGTACCAGGAATACGTCACGCTGGGCACTACTGATCCTGCTCGGAAGCGCGGATGGGGCTAGCAGGTGGTCTTAAGAACACGTTCTTCGATGGGCTTGAGGTGGTCGTCCTGGATTGGTTTGTGCAGGAAGGCGGGCACAACCAAACGCCACATATTTTGATCGCAGCCAAAACCGTGCGCGAAAACCATAGCGCGATCACCACGTCCAGATACGTGGACGTTATTTCTCTCTAGCACCGACATTGGAGAATCCTCGACAGGCACAATGTATGCCGAAGTTCCAAACGTCTTTACGGCCAGTAATGTTCCCGTTCTTTTTTTGTAGAAACGAGCAAGGCTGATTGCTTCGTTTTTGATCGTGGTCTACGTTCTACCTTAGCGAGTGCCTTCCTATGCAGTGTTTTGGAGTTTCGCATGGCAGAAGTGGTTAAAGAACGCGCCCATGCTGCCGCGTCGCAGCTCGCCGACATAATCGCCTCGCGAGCAAACGCGGTGTACGCTGCCGGAGACAATTTTTTCCACCAACTGGTCGATTCTCTTCCTGCCGCGATCTATGCGACGGATGCTGCGGGGAGGATTACCTATTTCAACGAGGCGGCCGCCGAATTGTGGGGCCACCGTCCCACGCTTGGCAGCAGCGAATGGTGCGGATCATGGAAACTGTTTTGGCCGGACGGCCGGAGCATGCCTCATGACCAGTGTCCAATGGCTGTCGCTATAAAAGAGAGGCGGTCAGTTCGCGGGCTAGATGCCGTCGCCGAGCGTCCGGACGGAACTCGAGTTCCTTTTATTCCCTTCCCGACGCCGATGTTCGATTCGGACGGACAATTCGTCGGTGCCGTGAACTTGCTGGTTGACATATCTGAACGCAAGCACGCGGAAGCGGCGATGTATCGGCTTGCCGCAATCGTTGAGTCGTCGGACGACGCTATAATAGGAAAGAATCTTCAAGGCATCATCACGAACTGGAACAAGGGTGCAGAGCAGATTTTTGGCTACCTAGCCGAAGAGATTATCGGCGAATCCATCAAGGTGCTAATACCCCCAGAATACCAAAGCGAAGAGGACATGATTCTTGAGCGCTTGCGACGCGGAGAACGGATTGACCATTACGAAACTGTGCGGCAACGCAAGCACGGCGAGCTTATCGATGTTTCGCTAACAATTTCCCCGATTAAAGATACAAGCGGTCACATAATTGGTGCTTCGAAGATCGCGCGTGACATCACCGAGCGTAAGAGATTTGAAAAGCAGTTGGCGCTACTCGGACGCGAGGCGGAACATCGCTCTAAGAATGTCTTAGCAACCGTGCAAGCCGCTGTTCATCTTACGCGCGCCGATAGCGTAGATGAGTTCAAAAGGATAGTCGGTGGACGTATCCAAGCTCTCGCCAGCGTGAATGCGCTTTTTGTTCAGTCCAGCTGGACCGGCGCTGAGTTGCGATCTTTGATCAAACACGAGCTTGCCGCGTTTTCGCAGGATAGGAAAGCACAGGTTCATATCGATGGGCCGGATTTAATCTTAGAGCCAGATGCTGCACAGGCCATCGCGATTGCAATACATGAGCTAACTACAAATGCGGCGAAGTACGGAGCATTATCCTCTGCGAAGGGCTTCATCAAAGTAGCGTGGTCTCAATCGGCCGGAGAATTGATAATTCATTGGATTGAAAGCGGCGGCCCGACAGTTGTGACCCCAAGCCGCCGAGGCTTTGGAACGAACATCATCGAGCGCATGATCCAGGACAAATTGAATGGGACGGTAAAGTACGATTGGCGCGACACGGGTCTCTTTTGCACGCTTGTTCTACGAAGCGATTTCCACTTAATCTAGCGTTCGCCGCCCAATTATTTCATTGCCGTGCATAGATGAGGCGATTCGATGCGTCCGTGTCGCCACTAAATATTGCCATTTAGCAGCCGTCAAATGCCTTAATGACCGCCTGCCGCCGCCGCAGCAGCCTTCGCCGCCGCACTCGCTGCACGCGAAATCTCAGTCCGCGCGCTGCCAATAAAACTCTTCTTCTTTGCCATTGTATTTTCTCTGGTTGGTCCGAAAAGCGACCTGGTCGAGAATTAGTCGTTACTCACGGAGACGACCGTCAGTTCGCAACCCAATTCCTTCTTTACCGTTTGGGCGTTATCTCCGACCTTTTCGATCGCGGCGGCGATTTCCTCAACAGATTTGCCAAACTGCTTCGACCAGCGGCGAGCAATGCCCTCGTCAGTCAAATCAATTCGACTGCGATCTGGTTTTGGCTGGCTTGGTGTCATCCGACGCTCTCCGCTATCGTGGGATAAATGCTCGATGGAATGTAATGTTCCATTGAGCAACGCGGACGAAAAATCTTTCAGCGTCTCAGGCCAAACTCCTTTGACAAAAGGCCGCCTACCGGGCGGCCAATGCATTGGCTTCCTAGTGATGCATAAACAAAGCTAGCAAGATGATGATTGGCAGTGGGACGCCGAATAGCCACAACAGAGCGCCTCTTCCAAAGCCCATGACAGCCTCCAATGACAATGATGTCGGATTGCATTTTCCTGCCGGCCTCATTGCCGACGAGGACCTCGCGGATGTTCAGAGGATCATCAGCAGGATGATGAGACTGACTGGAACGCCCAGTAACCAAAGCAAGATCGGCATGACGGAACTCCCGAGTTCTATTGTGAGGCGCGTACTATTTGCCCAGATACCATTCGCGATTTCGCAGACTTCCACCTTCGATCGCAGCAAGGCTAGCTGCCAAAGCGCCCGCCAACATCGACGCCACCAGCCAAAGCGAGAACTTCGCTGCCGACTTTCGCGCGGCGTCAGCGGTGGACTTCGCCTGGGTAATGACCTCGTTGACGCGTTGTTCGGCTTGCGCTTGGGGAATTCCGCTACGGGCCGCCACGACCTTGGCAAGATAGGCCTTGTCGGGATCAGAGACGGTGCCGCCCTTGATCATGCTGGGGGCGAGTATCCGTGAGATCTCGGCACGGTTGCCGGCTGCGGATTGGCCGCCCGTGGCCGTGGGTGTTGCCGGGGTGGTGGGAGCGGCAGTAGCTGTGCCGCCTGGCGCTGGGTCAGTCCGCAGCAACTGGTCCACGTAAGCATCGGTCGGCGTCGACCTGACCCCGCTTGTCGCAGCCGCGGCCATGCCAGCTCCCGACAGGATATGCGTCATCTGACCGCCCAAAAATCCTGCTATCACGATCGTTGCGAGCGCCCACACGACCAAGCCGTGTGCGGAATCCCGAAAATATCTCTCGTGTTCGTGGACGGCTTGCCATCGCGAGCGGAAGCGGCCGGCAATATAACCACCGATGGTCGAGGGAATCATGGCCACCACGATCAGAAAGACGCCAGCGCCGATCGTAAAGGTGGTCGAAGAGACGCCTTGATCGGCCCAGGGCGAGACGACCGAAAAGCCAACACCGACACCAAACGCCACCACGAGTATTGTTAGGGCCACCGCAACGACGGTCCCCGCTAAAATCGCCTTCCAGCTCGCCGCTGAATGCGCGTCGTCCAACATGGTAGTTCCGGCTTCCGTAATCATTGTCCCAGCCTCCCTTAAGAGGAATATTTTCATACAAGCTAAGGTCAAGCCCGTATGGAATTTTAAACTCCGTCCCAACGCATGGAGGCTTCATTGGTTCCTGCGTTATTGACGCTCAGGAAAACGAGAAAGCCCGGCTTAATCGCCGGGCTCCCCCTACAGAGTCAAACAAACTTATTTCTGGTTCTGTTGGCCGGATTTGTCGGACTGGCTGCCCTGCTGACCGGGCTGACCGCCGCCCTGTTGCTGCTGACCGGGCTTGTGATCTTGCCCGCCCTGCTGCTGCTGACCGGGCTTCTGGCTGCCCTGCTGCTGGCTACCTTGGTTCTGCTGGCCAACTTGGTTTGGATTGCTCATAAGGTACCTCACGGTTGGGGTTGAACTAAAATCAACGCCGCATGAGGTCATAGCGTTCCACGCGTAGGACTTGGGGTGTCACTAGCCTAGCTATCCACGACGCGGCCTTATGAGCAAAAGCCCAGGCAGTTACGTGCCGCGTTGTAGGCGCCGTGAGTTTGCCTTAACGGTCCGGAAGGCAGGCTGCAAAGCGGCTGCGGCGACCGAGATGGATGCGTTCGCCATAGTTTGAAATTCAATTCGTCCACCCATCAGCGCTACGCTAAGTCGCATCATTTCCCGCTGGGCATCGACTACGCCATCTATGAAAGCCGCCACCTTCTCACTGGCCATTCGATTCACTTCCGAGCGATACAGCAACGGTGTCAAAAGCATCGGAAGACGTTTCCAGAGCGTGAGCGCTGTGTCCACGCTCGCGTTATTCAAGCCAGTCATTAAATCGAAAGCATCGTGGTGCCGGTGTGCCATGCACGCCAATCACCGAGCGGCCATAACGTTCCATTGAGAGCACGGCCAAGAACTAGTCTATGTTTATAATCCAAAACAAGATCAATCTTTTACGCGTGTCCTTGGTTTTTCTCCTTCTTTGATTTGTTTTAGTTTGATGCACACAATGGTTAGCCAAGTAATATCGAAGGCGTTGCCGAGCGGCTCGTCATCCTGATGTTTCATGCTGCTGTAGGTGTCGTCGATACCGACAGACCAGATCTCTTCCCCAGCTTGTTTGAGAGCGACCACGACATCCGCGCCGTCCATGCCTTTCGCTTGCTGTTTAAAGAGGCCCCAAAGTTTGTCCCGAAATGGCGAAACGGCATCCCGACGAATATCGGACCGCTTTTTAGATTGCTTCTTTGGGTGCTTTTTCACATGTTTTCCTAGACTTCTTAGTATTGGAGCACCCCCGCTTGAGCGAGGGTGCTTTTCGTCAAGCAGCTTCAGCCCTTTGATTGACGACCGACTCGGCGATTTCGGTTAGCGTCTCGTCCGTCACCTTCTCCTCGTCAAGCGTGGCTTGCAGCAGCTTCACCGACTCCCTCAGCCCGAGTTCTTCCGCCCAAGTTTTCATTGTGCCATAGCGAGAGATTTCGTAGTGCTCCACGGCCTGCGCGGCGGCAAGTAGACCGGCGTCCAGTGCTGATGATCCCTTATACTCGTCCATGATCTCTGCGCCTTCGTCGGTGATGCCTACGATTGCATCACAGGTTTTGCCTTGAGGCTTCTCGTCGATTTCTTTGAAGACCTGCTCAAGGCGCCTAACGTGGCCTTCGGTTTCAGTGCGATGCTTAGCGAATGCCTTTTTCAAATCCGACGATTGCGCTGCCTTTTCCATTTTTGGCAGCGTCGCCAGGATCTTCTTTTCGGCGAAGTAAATGTCCTTCAAAGTGTCGTGGAACAGTTCGTCCAACTTTTTTGGTTTTTTTGCCATGAGTCACTCCTATTACGGTAACCAGCCAACTCGCCTGTAGAGGACCAGTTCCTTTTCGCGTGCCCTTCTGTTTTGGCGTTTGGAGCCTTCGTCATGTAAGCGCTGGAGCAATAATCCCTCACTGAAGCGGCCGGGTGTGCCGGTTGCGTCGGAGTAATAATCCGGCAGCAGATAGCCCTTTGCATAGGATTGGCAGAGAGCGGGGGATGAAGGGCGTGGAACTATATGGACGGATTCGCTATTCGGTATTGGAGGCATTCCTCAGAGCCTATACCGTGCCTAATAATTTTGGAGGATTCACAAAGGCCCGTTTGTCAGGCATGGTCCCGTAGCTCAGCAGGTAAAGCAGCGGTTTCCTAATCCGTTTGCTATAGACCCGGAATAGGCGCACGGTGATCCAATTGCTGCTTCCGCTCGGCGTCGGAAGTATATCGTCGACCGGTGCGCGCCATGCGCCACTACTCCTTCGCTATACATAAAAACGGCACGAGCATTGAAGAACTCGATGGCGCGCCGTTGGAGAATGACGACGAGGCGTTGTCCATTGGCAGACGGATTATCCGAGATTTGATGCAGACAGACGGAGAGAAATACGCTGGCTGCACCCTGAACATCACCGAAGACGAGCGCGTCGTTGGCAATATTTTCTTCAAGCTTTATGGATGAATCAGTCCCGCATTATCCGATTCTTGCCTGATTTGACCCCCGGGCGTTTCTTTGAATCTCGGAGCGGCCCTAGTTCAAATTCAAAAAGCTGCTAAGTATTTGAGAGCCAAAAATCGAATACGGGTCAAATGCGACGTTGCTCATCAGGGATAATCGGAATCGAACCGCCCCCGCGAACAAAAGTATGAGTAGACGTGTGAGTAGAGCCCGAATCACGCGACTACAAAACGCCGTAAATATGGGTTTCTGTCATTAGTTCGAGTGCGGCCAGGGCACCATTCTTCGCGGTCCGCTTCGGATGGCATCGCCAACATAGCGCGGCGCAGGGTACGCAGAATGAACGATTATTTCAGCTATGCCCGCCGCGAACCGCAGGTGACCGCCGCCGGCGCAGTGGCCGTGGTCGGCGTGCTCACCATCTGCGGCTTTTTCTATTTTCAATACGTCGTGGGCCTGCCGCCGTGCCCGCTCTGCCTGGAGCAGCGCGACGCCTATTATGTCTGCGTTCCGCTCGCGCTGTTGCTCATGCTCGGTATCAACTACGGAGCCACGCCCAAAGTCATTATCGCGGGCTTTGCCGTGATCGTCGCCCTCATGCTGTGGAACAGCGGGCTCGGCGTCTATCACGCCGGCATCGAATGGAAATTCTGGCCGGGGCCGCAGGATTGCAGCGGGCCGATCGACAAATTCGGTTCGGCGAGCGAGGTGCTCAAACATTTGGGGAACATCAGCGTGGTGCGCTGCGATCAGGCCGCCATCCGCATCCTCGGCCTGTCGCTCGCCGGCTGGAATGTGCTGGTATCGCTGGCCCTGGTCTGCGCCGCCGCCTGGGGCGCACTCGCTTCCCTCGCGCGCCAGAAGCAATCAAGCTAGGTTAGCGCGGAAGTTACAGGGTCGCTCGCCATGGAAGTTCTCATCATCGGGGCCGGCATCGGCGGTTTGACGCTCGGCTTGATGCTGCACCGCGCCGGCATTGCTTGTCGCGTGTTCGAGGCGGCGCCCGAGCTGAAAGCGGTCGGCGTCGGCATCAACATCCTGCCGCATGCCTCGCGCGAATTGTGCGCCCTCGGGCTGGAAGATGCGCTGGCCAAGGTCGCCATCACCACGCGCGAGTATTGTTTCTACAATCGCTTCGGCCAATACATCTACAGCGAGCCGGCCGGACGCTTTGCCGGCTACGACGTGCCGCAATTCTCCATCCACCGTGGTGACCTGCAGATGGTGTTGCTCGACGCCTTTATCGAACGCGCAGGCCGCGACAAAGTGATCCTCGGGCGGCGTTGCACGCGCGTCGAATACGAAGGCAGCGAGGCGATCGCGCATTTTGAGGATGTCAACGGTAAGCCGCTCCCCGCGCAACGCGGCGCGGTGGTTATCAGCTGCGAGGGTATTCATTCCACCTTGCGCAAGCAGCTCTATCCGGACGAGGGTCCGCCGAAATATTCCGGCATCAACATGTGGCGCGGCATCACGCGCTGGAAGCCGTTCCTGACCGGCGCCAGCATGATCCGTATCGGCTGGCATCATCCGGCGAAGCTCCTGATCTACCCGATCCGCGACAAGATCGACACGCAAGGCCACCAATTGGTGAACTGGGTCTGTGACATCGAGACGCCGCAGCACCACAAGAACGATTGGAACCGGCCCGGGCGGCTGGAAGACTTCCTTCCCGCGATGGCGGACTGGCATTTCGACTGGCTCGACGTGCCACAATTCATCCGCAGCGCCGACGCCATCCTGGAATATCCCATGGTCGATCAGGATCCGTTGCCGCGCTGGAGCTTCGGTCGCCTCACGCTTCTGGGCGATGCCGCGCATCCGATGTATCCGCGCGGTGCCAACGGCGCGGCGCAGGCCATTCTGGATTGCCGCGCACTGGCCGACGCGCTCACGGCCAACGTTGATCCGGTAGCCGTGCTCAAAGCCTATGAGGCCAAGCGCAGGCCTGCGACCAGCGAGGTCGTGCTGGCCAACCGCAAGGCGCCGCCCGACGCCATTCTGCAGGAAGTCTATCGCCGCACCGGCGACAAGCCGTTCAAGCATATCGACGACGTCATCAGCCGCGAGGAGCTGATCGCGCTATCGGAAAGCTACAAGCGGGTGGCGGGTTACGACAAGGAACGGCTGAAGGCGCGGGTCTGAAAATACGCCTCAAGGCTCGAGTTCGGTATCCCAATAGAGATAGTCGAGCCAGCTTTCGTGCAGGTAGTTCGGCGGAAACGATCGCCCGTTGCGGTGCAGGTGCTGCACCGAAGGCTGGAACGGCATCTGCGAGGGCCACATCTTGGCTTCGGGCGGCGTCAGATTGCCCTTGCGCAAATTGCAGGGCGAGCAGGCGGTGACCACGTTGATCCATGTCGTGTGCCCGCCGCGGGAGCGCGGCACCAAGTGGTCGAAGGTCAGGTCCTCTCGGTCGCCGCAATATTGGCAGGAGAAACGGTCGCGCAGGAACACGTTGAACCGCGTGAAGGCCGGGTGCGTCGAGGGTTTCACGAAAGTTTTGAGCGATACAACGCTCGGCAGCTTGATCTCCACGCTCGGGCTGCGCACCGCTTGTTCGTAATTGGCGATGATGTTCACGCGTTCGAGGAAAACCGCCTTGATCGCGTCCTGCCAGGACCACAGCGACAAGGGGTAATAGCTCAGCGGCCGGAAATCCGCGTTGAGCACCAGCGCCGGAAAACCGCTGGGCGATACGTGCACGTTCAAGCGAGGCTCCTTTAACCTCCCCAAGGCTGCCGCCACGCAGCTTGCCGCCTAGTAATAGGGCAGCGTGACAGGATTGTGAAGTAGTGACGGGGAGTTACCCGCAGCCCGCCTTATTCGCGGCGGACCAGATGCCGGGCCAGAAATTCGCCGCCGTGGCGCAGTCCCTCTTGGTCGATGCCGTGGCCGATGCCGGGCGAGATGTGCCATTCGGCCGGTATGTCGAGCGAGGCGAGCCCCTGAGCGGCGTGCATCAGCGCCTGCACGGGAATAAGCTGGTCCTGGTCGCCGTGGACAAGGAGTACCGGCGGACGGCTGCGAATCTCGTTGGCGAAGGTGTCCGGCTCGACGTCTTCGGGCACCACCAGCATGCCCGAATAGCCGACGATCGCGGCAGGCGGCACGGCGCGGCGCAAGCCGACATGCAGCGCCATCATGGTGCCCTGCGAAAATCCCACCAGCGCCAGCGCCGAGGGCGGCAACTGGCGGCGCTGCAATTCAGCATCGAGGAAACCGTTGAGCACCGGTGCGGCGGCGTTGACGCCGGTCCAGCGCTCGGCCGGATCGCGCATGGTGAGCGGAAACCATTCGCGTCCGGTAGGGGCTTGTCCGCAGGGACGCGGCGCGTGCGGCGACACGAAAGCAGCGTCCGGCAACAGACCTTGCCAGGCGCGGCCGATCTCAATCAGGTCGTTGCCGTCGGCGCCGTAGCCGTGCAGGAATACGACGAGTTGCCGCGCTTTTCCTGAACGCGGCTCCAGGCGTGGCCCGTCGAGTTCAGCGACCATTTTTCTTCACTTTCGGTTTGGATTTTTTCTTCGCGGGTTTCTTTGCCGGCTCAAGCGATATGCCTTCGCGCCGCTTGACCGCGTGATAATAGGCCCACAGCAAATGCGCCGCCACGCCGCGCCACGGCCGCCAGGCTTGCGCGATTTTCGTCAGCCGTGTGGGATCTGGTCGTTTGCGCAGGCCAAAGGCGATGCGCGCGGCTTCCTGAACCGCCAGGTCGCCGGCCGGAAACGCGTCGGCGTGGCCGAGACAGAACAGCAGATAGATGTCGGCGGTCCACGGCCCGACGCCATGCAGCGCGGTCAGCGTCGCGTGCGCGACATCGGCATCCATATTGCCGACGGCGGTGAGATCGATGCGGCCCTTCGCCACCGCCTTGCCGATTTCCCGAATCGACTTGATCTTGGGCGCGGAAAGTCCGAGCCGCTTGAGCTTGTCGGTGCGCGCACGGCGCACGGTGTCGTGATGGAACGGGTCGAAGGCGGCGAACAGCCTATTGCGGATCGTAGCGGCCGCCGCCGTCGAGAGCTGTTGCCCGCACACGATGGCGCAGAGGCCCGGAAAGCCGCCCTCGCGCCGGCGCAAGCTGAAGCGGCCCGCCTTGTCAGCCACCGGCTTGAGACGCGGATCGGCGAGGACCAGTTGCGCCAGGGCGGCTTGCAGATCGGCATCGGTATGGAGGAAGTAGGTCATGCGCTACCGGTGTAGCAAGCAAAACGATAGATAGAAAAGCCATGCCACCCGTTTTCCGCTTCGCGCCGTCGCCCAACGGCTATCTGCATCTCGGCCATGCGCTGTCGGCTTTGCTCAACGCCGACATGGCGACGGCAGTGGGAGCCCGCCTGCTGCTGCGCATCGAGGACATCGATAAGACGCGCTGCCGGCCTGAATACGAGACCGCGATCTATGAGGACCTGGCTTGGCTCGGCATCGAATGGCAGCAGCCGGTCCGCCGGCAGTCCGAGCATTACGAAGACTATCGGGTCGCCCTGACGAGACTAGAGTCGCTCGGACTTGTTTACCCGTCCTTCGAAAGCCGCGCCGAGATCGCGCGCATGGCGGCGGGAACCGACCCGGACGGCGCACCGCTTTATTCCGGCGCCGCCAAAGGCTTGAGCAGAGCCGAACGCGAGCGGCGCATCGCGTCAAAGGAGCCCTACGCGTGGCGGCTGGATATGCAGGCCTCGGCCGCGCGTGCAGGGGCGCTCAGTTGGGACGAGACCGGCGAAGGCGCAGTTGCGGCAAAACCAGAACTTTGGGGCGATGTCATCCTCGCGCGCAAGGAAACGCCGACCAGCTATCACCTCGCCGTCGTGGTGGACGATGCCGCGCAAGGCGTCACCGAGGTGGTGCGCGGGCGCGACCTGTTTCCCTCAACAAGCGTTCACCGCCTGCTGCAGGCGCTGCTCGGCTTGCCGGCGCCGCGCTACCACCACCACCGTCTGATCCTCGATGCGGAGGGCAACAAACTGTCGAAATCGACGTCAGCCACCGGATTGCAGGAATTGCGCGCCGGCGGCGCCACGGCGGCGGAGATACGCAGGCTGGTCGGGCTCGATTGAACGCGGCTTCCGTGGCAGTCTCGGCCCCGGGGTAGGGGATGGCAAAGCGTAAATCCCGAAAACGGCCGCGCAAGGCGAAGCCGGCCAAAAAGCCGGCCAGGCGCGCGATCGAGGCCGCGCTGGCCGGCGTTGCGCACGACATCCGCACGCCGCTGACCGGCATCGTCGCGCTCGCCGAGCTTCTGGCGGCTTCCGATATCGGCGCGCGCGAGCGCGAATGGGCGAACGCGATCAAGAGCGGTGCCGACCATCTGGCGGCGCTCGCCACGCTCATCGTCGACGCCATCAAGGCCGATGCTGCCGGGTTGACTTTGCGACACGAGCCGTTTTCGCCGCGCCGGCTGGCAGAAGCCATCGCCGTCGCGCTCGCCGCGCGCGCGGGCAACAAGGGCATCAAGGCGGAAATCGCCATAGCGCCCGACCTGCCTGACATCGCGGCGGGCGATGTCTTGCGTTTGCGAGCCGCGCTGGAGAACCTGGTCGACAACGCGGTCAAATTCACCAGCACGGGCACCGTCGTTTTTACTGCCAGCGTCAAACGGGCCGGCGCCAAGCGCATGCATCTTGTTTTTAACGTCGCGGACACCGGCATCGGAATCGATCCGCGCGACATCAAAAATCTGTTCCGCCCGTTCGCGCAGGCGAGCGAGGCGATCGCGCGCCGATATGGCGGGGCAGGTTTGGGACTCGTGTTTATCAAGCGCATCGCCGAAGCCATGGGCGGCGATCTCCACGTGACCGGCACGCCCGGGCGCGGCACAAATTTCCGTTTCACGGTACCGGTCGAACGCGTCGAGGCGCCGCCACGATCAATCCGCCGCAACAGGCGCGCCGCGCGCTCCCGCGCGCTTTCAATTCTATGCGCGGAAGACAACCCGTACGGCCGCGTGGTGATGAATACGATCCTGGGCGAACTCGGCCACCGCGCCGATTTCGTCAAGAGCGGCGAGGCGGCGGTGAAGGCGGCGGCGGCCGGCGGCTATGACGCTGTGCTGATGGACATCACGCTCTCCGGCCTCGATGGCATCGAGGCGACGCGGCGCATTCGCGCGTTCCCGGGCAGAGCGAGCCAGGTGCCGGTGATCGGTATTTCCGGCCGCACCGGAAGCGGCGAGGAAGCGGCCGCGCTTGCCGCCGGCATGAACTTCTACTTTACCAAGCCGATAAGCCCGGGGAGGCTAGCGCAGGCGCTGGACAGCATTCGGTGAGTTAAATTTGAACCTTTTGAGTCGTGCCCTCCACTCATCAAAGCCGGCACAGGCGGCGATGAGGAGGCGACGGTGGCCCGGAAAAGAACGCATCGCGGCACCATGGCTGTCGTGCGGGTGCGCAGCGGCGCACTGCGTGCCGCGCGATTGGGGGCGATCAAGAGCGACATCCTTGATAACCTCCGGCAACATTCGCTCTCCATCCACGCAACGGCCAGCCGGCACGGAATTTCCGCCCGCTACATCCACCAGCTGTTCGCCGCCGACGGGACGTCATTTGCCGAATTCGTGTTGCGACAACGCCTCGCCGTCGTTCACTTGATGCTGAGCAATATGCGCTTTGCCGATCGCAGCATCAGCGCGATCGCTTTCGAGGTCGGGTTCGGCGATGTGTCCGAATTCAACCGTGCGTTCCATCGCTGCTATGACATGACGCCGAGCGAAGTGCGTGAACGAGCGCGCCGCGGCTAGACGTTGCTCGCGCCATTCGCCCGTTCGACGATGCGGATCACATCCGACATGATGCGGTTCAATTCGAAATCCTTCGGCGTGTAGACCGCGGCGACGCCGGATTTTTCCATGGCCGCGGCGTCCTCCGGCGGAATAATGCCGCCCACCACCACCGGCACCTGCAACCCCGCCGCCTTCATGCGTGCCACCACGTCCTCGACCAGCGGCAGATGGCTGCCGGACAACACGGAAAGCCCGATGACATGAGCCTTTTCCTTGCGCGCGGCATTGACGATTTCTTCCGGCGTCAGGCGAATGCCCTCATAGACCACCTGCATGCCGGCATCGCGCGCGCGCACCGCGATCTGCTCGGCGCCGTTGGAATGACCGTCGAGACCCGGCTTGCCGACTAGGAATGTCAGGCGGCGGCCGAGCTTGCGCGACACGCGATCGACGTCGGCGCGGACGTCGTCGAGCCCGTCCACGTCGTTGCGCATGGCGCGGCCGACGCCGGTCGGCGCGCGGTATTCGCCGAAGGATTCGCGCAGCGTCCAGCCCCATTCGCCGGTGGTGACGCCGGCTTTGGCGCAGGCGATCGAGGCCGGCATGATATTGCCGCCGGACGTGGCGATGCGTTTTAATTCCTTCAAAGCGTCGGCAACCGCTTTGGCGTCGCGCGCCGCGCGCCAGGCTTTGAGCCCCACGATCTGGTCGCGTTCGGCATCTTCCGACACCGTCATGATCGAAATCGATACCGCCAGTGAGCGGCGAGGTTTCGGTTTCGAGATAACGGTTGACCCCAACGACGACTTGCTCGCCGCGCTCGATCGCCTCAAGCCGCGCGGTGTTGGATTCCACCAGCTGCTGTTTCATGTAGCCGCTTTCGACCGCGGCCACCGCGCCGCCCATGTCGTCGATGCGTTTGAGCTCTTCTTTGGCCTCGGCCTTGAGTGCTTCCACCTTGCGTTCGATCTCGGCGGAGCCGTCGAAAATATCGCCGTAGTCGAGCAGGTCGGTCTCGTAGGCGAGAATCTGCTGCATGCGCAGCGACCACTGCTGATCCCACGGCCGCGGCAGGCCGAGCGCCTCGTTCCAGGCCGGCAATTGCACGGCGCGGGCGCGCGCGTTTTTCGACAGCGTGACCGCCAGCATCTCAATGAGAATGCGCGCGACGTTATTCTCCGGTTGGGGCTCGGTGAGGCCCAATGAGTTGACCTGCACACCGTAGCGGAACAGCCGCTGCTTGGCGTCTGTGATGCCGTAGCGCTCGCGCGTGATCTCGTCCCACAATTCGACGAAAGCACGCATCTTGCACATTTCAGTTATGAAGCGCAGGCCCGCGTTGACGAAAAACGAAATACGGCCGACCACTTCGGCGAATTTTTCGTCCGTCACCTCGCCGGAGGCCTTCACGGTATCGAGCACCGCGATTGCGGTCGCCAGTGCGAAGGCCAGTTCCTGGACCGGCGTCGCGCCTGCCTCCTGCAAATGGTAGGAGCAGATGTTCATCGGATTCCATTTCGGCAATTCGGTCGTGGTGAAAATCGCCACGTCCTTGATCAGCCGCATCGACGGCGCCGGCGGAAACACGTATGTGCCGCGCGACAGATATTCCTTGATGATGTCGTTCTGGATGGTGCCTTGCAGGTTGGCGCGCGGCGTCTTCTGCTCATCGGCGACCGCGATGTAGAGCGCCATCAGCCACGCCGCGGTGGCATTGATGGTCATTGAGGTATTCATGGTGCCGAGCGGAATACCCTCGAACAAAGCCCGCATGTCGCCGAGGTGATTGACGGGTACGCCGACCTTGCCGACTTCGCCTTTGGCCAGCACGTGGTCGGAGTCGTAGCCGGTCTGCGTCGGCAGATCGAAGGCGACCGACAGGCCGGTCTGTCCCTTGGCCAGGTTCTTGCGATAGAGCGCGTTGGAGTCAGCGGCCGTCGAATGGCCGGCATAGGTCCGGAAGATCCATGGTTTGTCGCGCATCGCTCGCCTGCGGCGACAGTCTGGACCGTCTCTTGTTGCAATGCAACATTGAGCGCGCCCGCCGGGGAATAGCGATCCCCCGGCGGCGCGATACTTGGCTTGCCGTCAGCTGGCCGAGTGCGGCGTTAGCGCTTTATCAGCCGGATGATGAACAGCAGGACGCAGGCGCCCACGGTCGCGATGATGATCGCCGTGAGCCACCACGGCCCCAGCCCTGGGAGATGGAGCGCGCCCCACAGCCAGTTGCCGATGAAGGCGCCGATGATGCCGATGATGATGTCGCCGATCAGGCCGAAGCCGCCGCCCATGATCTTGCCGGCCAGCCAGCCGGCGATCAGACCGATGATCAAGATGACGATAATACTGTTGGTTGCGAACATGACGCCGTTTTCTCCCCAGCGAGCCGCCGTGGACATCCGTGCGCGACGTTGTTGCCGGCAGCGGACCACGGCCCCATGGACCATTCAACATGAAGTCCGCGGGTGCGTCGATATGGTTTCGCCGGGTTGTGCAAAACGGTGGGTTATTCCGCCGGGACTGCGGATTCAGGGCTATAGGCGGCTATTGCTTTTGCCTGACGGGCCAGCCCATCGGCGATCCAGCGGGCGGTCACGATAGATGCTGCGGCAACCGCAATGCCGGCGAAAACATCAACGAAATAATGCCCGCCAATAAACGGCGTCGCCAGCAGCATTCCGCCGTTCGCCAGTAAAGCAATCGGACGCATCCACCGCACGGCCCAGAAGGCCCATAAGTAGACGATCGCCGCGGCAGCATGGAAGCTCGGGAAGGTGACGATGCCGGTGAGGTTGATCAGGTCGAGCACGCGTAAAGTTCCATCGCGAACCTGCGGAAAATCATGTAAGTGCTCAAGGTAGGCATTGGACGAAAAGACCGGGTCGCTGCGCGTGAAAGCATGAACGTCATAGACGCCGATTGCCGGCACCAGCGCCGTAATGGCGGTGGTCGCGATCAGCGCCAGCGAGAATGCCAGCGTGAATTCCTGCAAGCGCCGATAGTGGCGAGTGAGACCCAAAACCACCGGAACGCCGAAAAGCGGCCAGCCGATCATCGAATAGCCGAGCACCGAGCCGACCACCACGATGTGGTATTTGGACATCAAGGCGAAGTAGGCCTGCCAGTCGAGACCGAGCGCGCGGTCGAGCGCGGCAAGCGCCGCGTCTCGCAGCGGCAAGTCGGCAGACGCGGCGATGTAAGTCATCGGCGTCATCAACAGCGGGACGAGCATAATCTGTCCGGTCGAGGCGAGGATGAAGGCGATCATGGGATCGCCGCCGCGCAATCGGGATGCCTTGTAATAGGCAACCGAGAGATAAGCGGCAGCGATACCGAGTGGCAGCATGGCGCCGGCGGGCCTTAGGGAAAATCGCGTCAGCATCAAGGCTGACGCCAGTGCCAGCGCCATTGCACCGAGCACGATCCAATTGCAGCGATACAGCCGCCACGCCGCCAATTCTTCGCTCTGGCTCATCGGGATACCGTCCTTGCGATGGAACGGTACCGGGCGTTGCTTAACGTCGTTCAAAGGCGAATGGCTAATGTGCAATTATTCGGAAATCCGGTTCAAGCCAATACGCTGAACCGCCGGAACCCCTTGAACTCACTTGACGTTAGACCCACGAGGACGATCTTGTTGCGTTGCAACATAAAGTGCGTCAGACTGTCTTCAGCGCAGGGAGACACTGCCGATGCCGGCCGTCGCACAGATGAGAAGCGTTGCTCTTCCCAAGGGCCTCTATGCGGTCGGCGAAATTCCGCCGCTCGGCCACGTGCCCGAAAAGATGCATGCCTGGGTCATTCGCCAAGACCGGCACGGTCCCCCGGACAAATCATTCCAGCTCGAAATCGTGCCGACCTGGGCGATCGGCGAAGACGAAGTGCTGATCCTGGTGATGGCCGGGGGCGTCAACTACAACGGCATTTGGGCCGGCCTCGGACAACCGGTCACGCCCTTCAATATTCACAAGCAGCCCTATCACATCGCCGGCTCCGATGCGTCCGGCGTGGTGTGGGCGGTCGGCGCCAAAGTTCAGCGCTGGAAGGTCGGCGACGAGGTCATCGTCCACTGCAATCAGGACGACGGCGACGACGAGGATTGCAATGGCGGCGATCCGCTGCTGTCGCCCTCGCAGCGCATCTGGGGCTACGAGACGCCTGATGGCTCGTTCGCGCAATTCTGCCGCGTGCAGTCGCGCCAATTGATGGTCAAGCCGGCGCACCTGAGCTGGGAAGAATCGGCTTGCTACACGCTCACGCTCGCTACCGCCTACCGCATGCTGTTCGGCCATCCGCCGCATACGCTCAAGCCCGGCGATAACGTGCTGGTATGGGGCGCCTCCGGCGGTCTTGGCGTGTTCGGCGTGCAACTCGTCGCAGCCTCCGGCGCCAACGCCATCGGCGTCATCTCCGACGATTCGAAGGCCGAATATGTGTTCAATCTCGGCGCCAAGGGTGTGATCAACCGCAAGGAATTCAAGTGCTGGGGCCAGCTCCCGCAGGTGAACTCCGCCGAATACAACGACTGGAGCAAGGAAGCGCGACGCTTCGGCAAGGCGATCTGGGACATCACCGGCAAGCGCGACGTCGATATCGTGTTCGAGCATCCCGGCGAGCAGACTTTCCCGGTGTCGTCGATGGTGGTCAAGCGCGGCGGCATGGTGGTGTTCTGCGCCGGCACCACCGGCTTCAATCTCACCTTCGATGCGCGCTATGTCTGGATGCGGCAGAAGCGTATTCAGGGCTCGCATTTTGCGCACTTGAAACAGGCCTCGCAGGCCAACCGTTTCGTGCTCGAGCGGCGCATCGACCCCTGCATGAGCGAAGTGTTCGAATGGGACAAGATCCCGCTCGCGCACATGAAGATGTGGAAAAACCAGCACCCGCCCGGCAATATGGCGGTGATGGTCAATGCGCCGCGGCCGGGCCTGAAGACCTTCGAGGACGTGCAGGAAGCGGCGGGCGGCTAGGAACGTTTATTCCGCGCCTTGGCGATCACGGAATTCAACTCCCCGCCGAAAATAAAAATCGACGCGCAGAGATACAGAAAAACCAGCGCGACCATGGCGGATGCGAGCCCCGCATACATCGATACGTACGCGAAGGCATATTCGGCGAGATAGCGGCCGAAAACCGCGCCGGCGATCAGCCATAGCAGCAAGGTCGCGACGATGCCCGGTGCGATCTGCATGAATGAACGCCGTCCCGCCGGCAGCCATCGATGCACGATCAAGAGCGCGACGATCAATACCAGCGCCGCCACAGCGTAGCGCGTGAAGGTGACCACGAAGTAGAACGGCGCCAGCTTCGGTAGATAGCTTACCAACCTGTCCCAGATGAATGGCGCGAACACGACCAAAAACGAGAACGCCAGGATGGCCACGGCGCCGACCAGCACATAGACGATCGATTCGAGCCGCAGCAGGTACCAGGGCCGCGTCTCGGCCGCGTCATAGGCGCGGTTGAGGCCGATGCGCAGACCCTCCACGCCGCTGGAAGCGAAATAGAGCGCAAAGGCGACGCCGAGGGTGAGCACATCGCCCCGCGTATTGGTCAGAACGCCGGTGACGTCGAGGGCGATCGGACCGGCCACTTCCTTCGGCCAGGCTTCTAGCAAAATGCGCGCGGCTTCATCCGCGAGTTCCTTCGAGCCGAAGAAGAAGCCGGCGAGCGCGGTGACCACGATCAGGAACGGGAACATCGCCATCAGCGTGGACAGCGCAATATGGCTCGCAATGGCCCAGCCATCGTCGGCCAGGAATTGCCGGAGGGCCTCGATCACGATCCGCAGCAACATATTGAAAATGCGCAAAGCGCCAGCCCCGCAATATCGGTCGCGCTTTGAGATCGGCTATCAGCGTGCGCTTTGCAAGGGGCGGTAGCCCGGCCGCGGGCAAAAGCAGCTACGCCGCCTGCACGTCGGTGAGGAATTGCCGCACTTCCGCTTCCAGATTTTCCGCCTCGACCGCGACGGCGTCGGCCAGGCCCTTGACGTCGGAAGCGGTTGCGCGCGCGTCGGTGCTCACGCCGGCGACCTTGCTCATGGCTTCGGCGCCGTTGCGTGCCTCGCCCGAGGCCCGGCTGACGCCTTCAGCGATCGAGGCGACCGCGGAGTTTTGCTGATCGACGGTTGCCGCCACCATGGTGGCGATGGCCGACATTTCGCGGATGATGGCGTTGACTTGTTCGATGGCGCGCGCGGCATCCGCGGCGGCCGATTGGATCGAATCGATGTGCTGGGCGATTTCCTCGGTCGCTTTCGCGGTCTGTCCGGCCAGCGATTTCACTTCCGAGGCGACCACCGCGAAACCCTTGCCGGATTCGCCGGCGCGGGCCGCCTCGATGGTGGCATTGAGCGCAAGCAAATTGGTCTGCCCGGCGATGGCCTGGATCAGCCCGACCACTTCGCCGATGCGGGTGGCGGCGCCGCCGAGTTCCGACATGGTGGTGACCGTGCGCTGCGCCTCCGACACTGCGCGCCCCGCCACGTCAGTCGATTTCGCGGCCTGCGAGGCGATCTCGCCAATCGAGGCCGCCAGTTCCTCGACCGAGCCGGCCGCCGTCGTGACATTGTCGGATGCGGCGGCAACGCGTTGTTCGGCGGTGCGCGCCTCGGCCGACATCGTATCGGCCGACTTGTTGAGATCGGTCGAGCTCATTTCCAGCTTGATCGACGCCCCGCGCAGCTTGCCCAGTGCGCTTTCCACCGATCGCTTGAACTGCGCGATTGTTTGCGAAATCGTGTCGTTGCGCTGCACCTGCGTGCGGTTGGCGTCGGCCTGGACGGCGGCAAGTTTTTCCCGCTCGATCATGTTGTCGCGGAACACGATCACCGTGCGCGCCATATCGCCGATCTCGTCGCGCGCGCGGGTGGCCGGGATGCGGGCGCTCGTGTCGCCGTCGGCAAGACGGCGCATGACGCCGGCAAGGCCGTTGAGCGGACGCGTGATGCTGCGCCCGATCATCCAGCTGAAACCGAGGCCGATTGCGACCATGGCGATACTGACCGCGATCAATCCGGTGCGCGTTTTGCGTTGTGCCGCGGTCAGCCCGGTTGAAGCTTCTTCCGCGGTCAGCCGCGCCCGTTCGATAATCTCGTCCGCGCGCGGCATCATGTTCTGGCTGTCGATATCGATGATCGCGCGCAGCGGGTGCACGCGATCGAAGCCTTCGGCCCATTGGGCGAAGGTGTCGGCATAAGCTTTCACCTGACGCTCGAGCGAATCTTTCATGTCAGCCGTGCCGTCGATCTGACCAAACGTGTCGATGAACTTCTTGTAGGCGGCAAGAAATTGCTGCCTGGTGAGTTCGCTTTGAGTGAGCCGATATTCGGCTTCGTAAGCTCGCATGCTCAGAAGCGACATCATCAATTTGCCGGCGTCCGCTTCCGCCAGCCACGTCATGTTCTCATTGAGGATGCGTTCGACGGCGTTGCCGGCAGAGTGAAGGTTGCCGTGCAAGCCAGAATTTTCTCCAAAGCCGAGGATTTTCTGCTGCTTCACCAAGGATGCGAAGGTATCGCGCAGAGCCATGAGGTCGTTATGCAAGCTCGCGATGCTTTCGGCGTGGCGGCGATCGATCGAGGCGGCGATGGTATCGAGGCTATGCAGCGCCAGCGCATGCGCCTGCTGGAAACTCATCACCAGATTGTCGCTCGGGTTGGCGCTGAAGTCCTTCACGGTGATCCGCATCGCCGCGACCGCGCTTTTGAAGTCGCGGCTGGCATCGGCGAGCGCGGCGGAATGCTTGACGATCTCGAACGAGGTGCCGACGTCGCGTTCGCCGGAAATATAGGTCAGTCCATTGGCGAGGAAGCCGATCACCGGGATCAGCGCCAGCACGATGATGCGGGCGCGCACCGAAATCGAGGTGAGCAATCGGTGCGCCCGGCTGAACGATAGGTTTATGAGGTGCATGGACCGGACCGCGTCTCGCCAAGAGCAGGAGGTACCCGCGCAGCAGTACGCTCTGATGAAAGCCCGAATTGGTTAATTTTGTAGCAATTTGACGCCGCCGGCGCCGCGCAAACGCGCGGGAAACCCACCAAATCCGCGGCCGCTTTGCTTTTGTGCACTGCACGCGTAGTGTCACCAGCATAGCGAACCCAATAGCCTGTAGCCTGAGGATCCCATGCCCGTCGCCGCCTCCCGCTCCACCGCCGGACATGAGCTGGTCGAACTTGGCCGCGAGGCGACGGCGGCCCTTGATGCCCTGCTGGCCGATGCGGTGGTCAAGGTGCGCGAGCGGGTGGCGGTGGACGGCAAGCCGGAAAGCCGCTTGTTCGACCGTCAGCAGCGCGCGACCCATGGGTTGGCCTGGCTCGCCACCTACGTGGTAGCCGTGCGCCAGCTTGTCGCATACAGCGAACGCATGGCCGGCAGCGGAACGCTTGGGGAAATTGAGGAAGACCTGGTGCGCATTGCGCTCGGCGAATACCTCGCCCAGATCGTCGGCGGGATTCCGATGAGCCAAAGCGAGATAGCGCGGCCAAGCGATTTGGGACTTTCGCCGGCGCAGGTCGCGGCACGTATCAACGGCGGCATCGAGGCGCTGATCGCCAACGGCAACACCGCCGAGCGGCGCGCCCGCCTGGTCGAACTGATGTGCATGGGTCACTACGCCACGGTCGGCGCCTGCGGCCTCGACGACACGCTGGAATCGATCCGCGTCGAGATGCGTAAATTCGCCGACAGCGAGGTGATCGACCACGCGCAGAACTGGCACCTTACCAACAGCTACATTCCGATGGAGATCATCGGGCAGATGTCGGGGCTCGGCGTGTTCGGCCTCACGATCCCGGAAGAGTTCGGCGGCATGGGGCTCGGGAAGGAATCGATGTGCGTGGTGTCCGAGGAATTGTCGCGCGGCTACATCGGCGTAGGCTCCTTGGGCACGCGTTCGGAGATCGCCGCCGAATTGATTCTCGGCAGCGGCACCGCCGCCCAGAAGAAAAAATGGCTGCGGAAGCTCGCCTCCGGTGAAGTGCTGCCGACCGCCGTGTTCACGGAACCGAACACCGGATCGGATCTGGCCTCGATCAAAACCCGCGCGGTGCGCGATGGCGATGTCTACAAGATTTACGGCAACAAAACCTGGATCACCCATCCGGTGCGGGCCGACCTGATGACGCTTTTGGTGCGCACCAACCCGAAGGAGACCGGTCATCGCGGTCTGTCCATGCTGCTGGCCGAGAAGCCGCGCGGCGACGACAAGAACCCATTTCCGGTGAATGGCATGACCGGCACTGAAATCGAGGTGCTCGGCTATCGCGGCATGAAGGAATACGAGATCGCTTTCGACGGCTTCGAGGTGAGCGCGGAAAATCTGCTCGGTGGCGTCGAGGGGCTGGGCTTCAAGCAGCTGATGCAGACATTCGAAGCGGCGCGCATTCAGACCGCGGCGCGCGCCATCGGCGTGGCGCAGGCGGCGATGGAGCAGGCGCTCGGCTATGCGCAAAATCGCGCGCAGTTTGGCGTCCCGATCGTCACCTTCCCGCGCGTCGCCGACAAGCTTGCCATGATGGCCGCGGAAATCATGACCGCGCGCCAGCTCACTTATTTTGCCGCGCGTGAAAAAGATTCCGGCCGCCGTTGCGACCTAGAAGCGGGCATGGCGAAATTGCTGGCGGCGCGCATCGCCTGGGCCAATGCCGACAACGCCGTGCAGATTCACGGCGGCAATGGTTTTGCGCTGGAATTCCCCGTATCGCGCATCTTGTGCGATGCCCGCATCCTGAATATTTTCGAGGGCGCCGCCGAAATCCAAGCCCAGGTCATCGCCCGCCGGCTGCTCGACGGCACCAATTGACATCGACGATTATGGCTGGCCCGCCGCAACCGCGATGCTATGGTCGCGCTTCTTTTCCCGAGGCCGGCGAATGAATCGACTGAGCGTTCATTGGTTGCGTCGCGGCGGCGTCATCGCCGTCCTGCTGGCGGGGATGATTGTCACGGCAGCGGCGCAAGTCGGTCCGCCGCGCGCCGCCCCACCGGACCAGACCATCGACAATCCGATGGCGGTGCCCGGCTTCTGGGATCCGCGCCGCCGGCCGGAACGGCCCGATCTGTCGCGTATCAGCATCATCCGTTTCCTCACCGAAACCGATTACCCGCCGTTCAACTATGCGGGTTCGGATGGCGCGCCCGCCGGTTTCAACGTCGATCTGGCGCGGTTGATTTGCGAGGAGATCAAGGTCGCCTGCACCATCCAGCAGCGGCGCTACGATACGCTGATCGCATCGTTGAACAGCAACAACGGCGACGCGGTGATCGCCTCGATCGCCGAGACGCCGGACATGCGCAAGCGGCTCGACTTCAGCGACCCCTATTATCGCACGCCAGCGCGCTTCGTCGCGCGGCGCGACAGCGACCTCGATATCATCCGGCCCGAAGCGCTGGAGGGCAAGAAGATCGCGGTGGTCGCCGGCACCGCGCACGAGGCCTATTTGAAGACCTTGTTCACCGAAGCCGAACTGAAACCCTATCCGAATTCCGAAACGGCGCGCGATGCGCTGAAAAAAGGCGAGGTCGATCTGCTGTTCGGCGACGGCATCTCGCTCGCGTTCTGGCTCAACGGCACGGACTCCGGAAATTGCTGCGAATTCCGCGGCGGCCCCTATACTGAAAGCCGCTTCTTCGGCGAGGGCATCGGCATCGCGGTCAAGCGCGGCAACGACCTGCTGCGGCAGGCGTTCAACTGGGCGCTGTTCCGGCTGTGGGAGAAAGGCCGCTTTACCGACTTGTGGCTGCGCTATTTCCCGATTAGTCCCTTTTGAGATCATGATGACCGGGACCCAAGCCCAATCCCTGCGTGAACTCGCCGAGCAGTCGGGCGCCTGGCCGTTCGAGGAAGCGCGCAAGATCGTGGCGCGGCTCAACAAGCACCCCAAGAACGAAGTGATCTTCGAGACGGGTTATGGCCCCTCCGGCCTGCCGCATATCGGCACCTTCGGCGAGGTCGCGCGCACCACCATGGTGCGCCACGCCTTCCGCGTTCTCACCGACGACAAGATCAAGACCCGGCTAATCGCTTTCTCCGACGACATGGACGGCCTGCGCAAGGTGCCGGACAACGTGCCGAACAAGGAGATGCTGGAGAAACATCTCGGCAAGTCGCTGACCAAGGTGCCCGATCCGTTCGGCACGCATGCCAGTTTCGGCGAGCACAACAATGCGCAGCTGCGCGCCTTCCTCGATCATTTCGGCTTCGAATACGAATTTCTGTCGTCGACGCAGTGCTATACCTCGGGCCGTTTCGACCAAGCGCTGCTCAAGGTGCTGGAACGCTTCGAAAAAGTAATGGCGATCATGCTGCCTTCCTTGCGCGAAGAGCGCGCGGCAACCTACTCGCCGTTTTTGCCGATCGATCCGAAAACAGGGATCGTGTTGCAGGTACCGGTGCTCTCGCACGACGCCAAGGCCGGCACCATCACCTATGAAGACCCGGATACCAAAGCGCCGGTCACCACGCCGGTCATCGGCGGCCGCTGCAAGCTGCAATGGAAACCGGATTGGGCCATGCGTTGGGTCGCGCTCGGCGTCGATTACGAAATGGCCGGCAAGGACCTGATCGACTCGGTCAAGCTGTCGGGCGAAATCTGTCGCGCGCTCGGCGGCACGCCGCCGGAAGGCTTCAACTACGAGCTGTTCCTCGACGAGAACGGCCAGAAGATTTCCAAGTCGAAGGGCAACGGCCTCACCATCGACGAATGGCTGCGCTATGCCAGCCCTGAAAGCTTGTCGTGCTTCATGTATCGCGAACCGAAGGCGGCCAAGCGCCTGCACTTCGATGTGATCCCGCGCACGGTCGACGAATACCAGCAGTTCCTCGATAGCTATGCGCGGCAGGACGGCAAGCAGCGGCTGTCAAATCCGGTTTGGCATATCCATCAGGGCAACCCGCCCAAGGCCGACATGCCGGTGACGTTCTCGATGCTGTTGACGCTGGTGTCGTCATCCAATGCCGAAAACGCCGAAACCCTCTGGGGCTTCATCGGCCGCTACCGGCCAGGGGTGACGCCGCAGACCCATCCGAAACTCCAGCGACAAGTGGAATACGCCATCCACTATTTCCGCGACTTCGTGCAGCCGGCGAAAAAATTCCGTCAGCCGAGCGACGTGGAGCGCAAAGCCCTGACGGATTTACGCGACGCGCTGTCGAATTTGCCGGCGACCGCGTCGGCGGAGGAAATCCAGGATGTCGTCTATGAGATCGGCCGGCGCGAGCCATTCCTCGATCAGAAGAAGAAAGCCAAGGACGGCAAGCCGGGCGTTTCGCTCGACTGGTTCAACATGCTCTATCAAGTGCTGCTCGGCCAGGAGAAGGGTCCGCGCTTCGGCTCATTCGTCGCGGTCTACGGCTTGCAAAACACCGTCGACATGATCGACGGCGCGCTGGCGCGTTCGGCCTAACTTACTGGCTGGCCCAGACGATGCGTGCGATCCAGTCGATCTCTGACATTGGCAGGGTGCGGTCGCGGTGCTCGGCGTTGAGCGACTTGAACTCGACGCTCTTGCTGTTCTTGCGCTTGAGCTCCTTGACCACCACCTCGCCGTCCTTGGTCTTGACCACGACGCGGTCGCCGCGCCGCACGGCGGCCGCCGGCGACACCACGATGACGTCGCCGTCGCGATAGGCCGGCTTCATCGAGTCGCCGGAGATTTCCAGCGCGTAGGCGTGCTCGTCGGTGACCGAGGGGAAGGCGATTTCCTCCCAGCCTTTGCCGACCGGGAAGCCGCCGTCGTCGAAATAACCGCCGGCGCCCGCTTCGGCGAAGCCGATCAGCGGCACGTTTGAAATCGCCGCCTTGCCGCTGTCGGTAATCAGGCTGACAAAGGTGTCGATCTTGCTGCCGGTGGCGGCCAGCGACTTGGCCACCGATTCGGTCGACGGCCAGCGCGGCCGGCCTTCCGGCGTGATGCGCTTCGACTTGTTGAAGGTGGTCGGGTCGAGGCCCGCCTTCTTGGCGAGGCCGGAGGGTGTCAGCTTGGCGCGAGCGGCCAGCCGGTCGATGGCGGTCCAAATCTGGCTATGTGTCAGCGACATGCGCGTGGGGCCTATCTAAGATTCTAGTCCAAGATATAGGAATTATAGCCTTGAGTCGCCCCCCTTCTGCAAGAGCTACCTGACGCGCCTTGAACAGGCCTAGGTCTCATCGATAGGGTCGGCCGCATGCAGTGCAAATGCCAGCCACGATGATCGGTCTTTTTGACCGTCTGTCCCGCCCCT
This sequence comes from uncultured Alphaproteobacteria bacterium, assembly GCA_963703875.1. Taxonomy (GTDB): domain Bacteria; phylum Pseudomonadota; class Alphaproteobacteria; order Rhizobiales; family Xanthobacteraceae; genus Pseudolabrys. Next base: position 342,657 of record CAVPFZ010000006.1, on the reverse strand, counting down.
TGTTGCGGGCCCTCGAGCCCGAAGACGCGCATGCTTTGGCGATCAATGCCTTGCGCTACGTGCCGGTGGTGCGGCAAGCCGCCGATCCTCCCGAACTGGCGGTGCGCGCCTTCGGGCTCAATTTCCCCAATCCGGTGGGTCTCGCCGCGGGTTTCGACAAGAATGCGCAGGTGCCGGATGCGCTGCTGCGACTCGGCTTCGGCTTCGTGGAGGTCGGAACCGTCACGCCGCGGCCTCAAGCCGGCAATCCGCGCCCGCGCCTGTTCCGGCTCGACTCCGACGAGGGCGTCATTAACCGGCTTGGCTTCAACAACGCGGGCGCCGAGGCGGCGCTCAAGCGGCTGTCGGCACGCTCCGGCGAGGCCGGCATCGTCGGGGTCAATGTCGGCGCCAACCGCGACAGCGCCGATCGCGCCGGCGACTACGCTCGGCTGGTTGAGACCTTCGCGCCGGTCGCCAGTTATTTCACCGTGAATGTTTCTTCGCCCAACACGCCCGGTTTACGCGACTTGCAACAGGCCAAGGCGCTCGATGAGGTGCTCGCCCGCGTGTTCGATGCGCGCGAAAAAGTTCGCCCGCGCAACGGCCCGGTACCGGTACTGCTCAAGATCGCGCCGGATCTCCCGCTCAACGATCTCGACGACGCCGTCGGTATCGCCCGCAAGCATCGGGTTGACGGCATGATCGTCGGCAACACCACCATCTCGCGGCCGGGCTCGCTGCGGGAGCGCGACAAGGCAAAGGAAGCGGGTGGGCTGTCCGGTCGCCCGCTGTTCAAGCTGGCGACTCGCATGCTGGCGGAGACCTTCGTGCGCGCCGAGGGGGCGTTCCCGCTGATCGGCGCCGGCGGCGTCAACTCTGGGCCAACCGCCATCGCCAAGATCAAGGCTGGCGCGAGCTTGGTGCAGCTTTACACCGGGCTGGTGTTCCGCGGCCTTGGCGTCGTGTCGGAGATTAAGGCCGACCTGCTCGCGGCGCTCAAGCGCGGCCACCGCAATTCATTGGCGTCGATGGTCGGCTCGGATGCGGCCGATATAACGGCGGAAAGCTGGCCGGGTTAAATCCGCTTATTTTCCGCGCGGCGCGTTGACCACGCGCATGATGATCCAGATCGGGATCACGATCACGGCGCCGAGCAGGAAATAGCGCCACAGCCAGCGGAACGCATCGAAGCCCATGTTCCAGATCGAGCGGATCAACCGCTCGATGCTCTGCAAAATGTCGAACGGGTCGAGCCCGAGCGCCGCCAGCAAAACGCCGACCAGGATCGAGATCAGGATCAGGCGCCCCAGCACCGCCAGCGGCGAGCCGCCGAAAACCTTGGTCACCGTGCCGTTGCTCATGGGGGCCTCTTTTGAAGTGATCTGATCCTGGCTCATGATTCCAGCCTAGCACATTGCCGCGCGCCGTTTTCAGTTATGCATTAGAATCGCACAATGAAGCCCGCGACCGTCCTTGATCCGCCTGAAACCGTATCCTTGCTGCCGGAGCCGTTCGCCCGCTGGTTTGCGGGCCGCGGCTGGGCGCCGCGCGCGCATCAGTTCGAATTGCTGGCGAAGGCTCGGCAAAGGCGTTCGGTTCTGCTGATCGCGCCCACCGGCGGCGGCAAGACGCTGGCCGGCTTCCTGCCTAGCCTGGTGGAGCTGCATAATGCGGCGACACTGCCGCGCCAGTTGGTTTCGACCGGCCGCGATATTCGAGCCGCCCGAGGCCTGCACACGCTCTATATCTCGCCGCTCAAGGCCCTGGCGGTGGACATCGCGCGCAACCTGGAAATTCCGGTCAAGGAAATGGGCCTAGCCGTCCGGCTGGAAACCCGCACCGGCGACACGCCGGCATCCAGGCGTCAACGCCAGCGCCGCTATCCGCCCGACATTTTGCTCACCACGCCGGAGCAGCTTTCGCTGCTGCTGGCATCGGCTGATGCGCCGTACCTGTTCGGCACGCTCAAGCGCGTGGTGCTCGACGAATTGCATTCGCTGGTCACCTCGAAACGCGGCGATCTTTTATCGCTCGGCCTGGCGCGGCTGTTCGCGCTGGCGCCGCGGCTCACCACCGTCGGGCTGTCGGCGACCGTTGCCGAACCCGGCGATCTCTGCCGGTTTCTGGTGCCGCAACCGCTCGAAGGCGAAGCGCGCGCCGATCTGGTGATCGCGCAAGCCGGCGCGCCGCCGAAGGTCGACATGCTCGATTCGGCTGAGCATCTGCCCTGGGCCGGTCATTCGGCGCGCCATGCTCTCGGAGAAATCCATGCGTTGATCAAGACGCATCAGACCACGCTGATCTTCGTCAACACCCGCAGCCAGGCCGAGTTTTTGTTCCAGGAACTCTGGAGCGTCAACGACGACAATCTCGCCATTGCATTGCATCACGGCTCGCTCGACGTTGCCCAGCGCCGCAAGGTCGAGGGCGCCATGGTGGCGGGCAAGCTGCGCGCGGTGGTATGCACATCGTCGTTGGATCTCGGCGTCGATTGGGGCGACGTCGATCTGGTGATCAATGTCGGCGCGCCCAAGGGCGCCTCGCGGCTGATGCAGCGCATCGGGCGATCGAATCACCGGCTGGACGAGCCTTCGGAGGCGGTGCTGGTGCCGGCCAACCGTTTCGAGGTGCTGGAATGCCGCGCCGCCATCGACGCCGTCGCCGAGAACGCGCAGGACACGCCGCCGTTGCGCACGGGCGCGCTCGACGTGTTGGCGCAGCATATTCTCGGCCGCGCGGTCGGCGCGCCGTTTCTGTCCGACGAACTCTTCACCGAAGTTCGCGCCGCCGCTCCCTATGCAAGCCTGGCGCGCGCCGATTTCGACGCCGCGGTCGATTTCGTCGCCACCGGCGGCTACGCCCTGAAGGCTTACGAGCGTTTCGCCAAAATCCGCCAAGATACGAGACCTGGCAAAGATGGCCGCTGGCGCATCACCCATCCGCGCGTGGCGCAGCGCTACCGCATGAATGTAGGCACCATCGTGGAAGCCGACATGCTCAAGGTGCGTTTGGTGCGCGCGCGCAACCGGAGCGCCTTCATTCCGCGCGGCGGACGATTGCTCGGCGAGGTCGAGGAATATTTCATCGAAATGCTGTCGGTCGGCGACACATTCGTCTTCGCCGGCGAGATACTGAAGTACGAGGCGCTGGTCGAGGATCAGGTCTATGTCTCGCGTTCGACCGCCACCGATCCGAAAGTGCCGTCTTATGAAGGCGGCAAGTTCCCGCTCTCGACCTATCTCGCCGCCCGCGTGCGCGCGCTGCTGGCGGCACCGCAGGCCTGGCGCGCGCTGCCCGAACAAGTGCGCGAATGGCTGGAAATCCAGCAGTGGCGCTCGCTGTTGCCAAAGCCCGGCGATCTGCTGGTCGAAACCTTCCCGCGCGCGGCCAAATATTATCTGGTCTGCTATCCGTTCGAGGGCCGGCTCGCGCACCAGACGCTCGGCATGCTGCTGACGCGCCGGCTCGAGCGCGCGCGCATGAAGCCGCTCGGCTTTGTCGCCAATGAATATGCGCTTGCCGTCTGGGGCCTGGGCGACCTGGGCCTGCGGATCTCACGCGGCGAGCTGTCGCTCGCTCAATTGTTCGACGAGGACATGCTGGGCGACGACCTGGAAGCCTGGCTCGCCGAATCGGCGCTTATGAAGCGCACTTTCCGCTCCTGCGCGATCATCGCCGGGTTGATCGAGCGCCGCTTTCCCGGCGAGGAGAAATCGCGCCGCCAGCTCACCATCTCGACCGACCTGGTATACGACGTGCTGCGCAAGCATCAGGCTGACCATATTTTGCTGCGCGCCGCGCGTGCCGATGCCGCCACCGGCCTGCTCGATATCAGGCGGCTCGGCGAAATGCTCTCGCGCATCAAGGCCCGAATCGTCCATAAAGCGCTTGACCATGTCTCGCCGCTGGCGGTTCCGGTGCTACTGGAGATCGGACGCGAGACGGTCTATGGCGAGGCCGCCGATTCGCTTCTGGCGGAAGCGGCGGACGAGTTGGTCAAGGAGGCGATGTCGTGAGTTTCCCCGCTCATGCCCGCGTAAGCGGGAATCCGGACGGCCACGCTGTCATCCTCGCCGGCGCCGCTCTGATTGCCGATCCCGCCGGCGCGCTCTATTGGCCCGAGCAAAGCCTGCTGGCGGTCGCCGATTTGCATCTGGAAAAAGGCTCGAGCCTTGCCGCGCGCGGGCAGTTGTTGCCGCCTTACGATACGGCGGCGACGTTGGCCCGCCTCGCCCGGCTGATCGCGCGCTATGCGCCGCGTTGCGTGGTTGCGCTCGGCGATAGTTTCCACGACGGCGAAGGCCCGGCGCGCCTCGCCCCGGACGATCGCGAATCCTTAAGCGCCGTGCAGCGCGGCCGCGACTGGATATGGATCGCCGGCAATCACGATCCGCAACCCGCTGTTAATATCGGCGGCACCTTCCAGGCGGCTTGCGCAATCGGCGCTTTGACCTTCCGCCATCTGCCCACCGGCGCCGCCGGCGAAATTTGCGGTCATCTACATCCGGTGGCGCGCGTTACCCAGCGCGGCCGTGCCTTCCGCCGGCGCTGCTTCGCCGCCGACGCCGTACGCATGGTGATGCCGGCTTTCGGCGCGTTCGCAGGCGGGCTCAATGTGCGCGATGCCGCCTTCGCCGATCTGTTCGGCACCCTCAAGTTCACCGCGCATTTGCTGGGCGAGGGCCGGCTCTATTCTTTTGCCGCCAAGCGCTGCCTGCCGGACTAATCCCGCTTGAACACCACGCTGGCGAACCAGCCGGTCAGCAGCGCCATCAGCATCGTCACCACGCCATAGAGCAGGCCGCGGTCGCGGGCGGCATCGGCGACGTATTGCTCGAAGCCCGTCTTGAAGACCTCCAGTGCTGAAGTGGTGCGCGCCACCATGGCGCCGTCGGCAAATAATTTGACGTCGACCGCGTAATTGCCGTTGGGCACGTTGGCCGGCAGCGGAACCGTGGCACGGAACACGGTCGGCGTGAGGAAGGTCACCGCGGTGGCGATTTCACTATACAGAGCTTGCTGGCTTTCCAGCCGCACGAAGGCGACGCGGAACGGATCGTCACTCGGGGTATCGGCGATATCGGGCCCGATGCGTTGCGTCAGCAGAAAATTGTCCAGCCCGACCTGCAGACGCCGCAGGGTCTCTACGGCGGCGATTTGGCGGGCCGGGCGGTTGCTCAATATGGCGAGATAGGACGGCACGCGTACGAACTCGCGCGAATCGACATTGACCCAGATGCCGAGCACGCGCTGCTTGCGCCGCGTGCGCAGCGTCTCGCGCGGTCCGGTCACGGTGACCACGAGATCGTAGGCCGGCCGCAGCGCCGTCTGGCCGGCATCGGGCTCGATGGTGCCGAACAGCACCAGGTCCTCGCCCACGAAACTCGATGTGACCGCTACTCGGGGGTTCGACAGCGACACCACCAGCCGTTCGGCCGCCGCGGGCCGGGCCCCGCCGGCCAAGGCGACGATCGCCAATATGAGCGCCAGCCGCCGCATCACCCGCCTCCGACGTGACGTATCGAGAACAAGTCGTCCGGTTGCAACACTAGCTCGTAGCTGAAGCGCAAGCCGACCGCGAAAACCAGGATGCCCAGCAACAGGCGCAGCCGTTCGCCGCGCATCTTCTGCCCGGTGCGTGTACCGAATTGCGCGCCGACGACGCCGCCGACCATCAGGATCAGGGCCAGCACCGCGTCGACTAAGTGGTTGGTGGCGGCATGCATCACCGTTGCCGAGGCCATGGTGACGAGGGTGAGCACCATCGAGGTGCCGATCACGGTCGCGGTCGGCACCCGCAGGAAATAGATCAGCATCGGCACCAGCAGGAACCCGCCGCCGATGCCCATGATCGCGCCGACGAAGCCGATCAGGAATCCGATTCCCCAGACCGGAATTGCCGACACGTAGATTTTCGAGCGCTTGAAACGCACCTTGAACGGCAAGCCGTGCACCCAGGTATGGCTGCCCGGCCGCCGTAGCGTTGCCGGCATACCTCTGCGCTCGCGTACCACCGCGCGCAGGCTTTCGTAGATCATCATGGCGCCGACGACCGTCAATAGCGTGACGTAGGAGAGCCCGATCATCAGGTCGAGTTGATCGAGTGCGCGCAGCATCGTGAACAGCCAGACGCCGGTGGCGGTGCCGACAATGCCGGCGCTCAGCAGCATCAGCGCGAGGGGCAGATCGATCGCGCGCCGGTTCCAGTAGTTGATCGCGCCGGAACACGAGGAAGCCGCGATGTGGCTCGACACGCTGGCCACCGCCACCGCGGGCGAGACGCCGATGAAGATCAACAGCGGCGTCATCAGGAAACCGCCGCCGATGCCGAACATGCCGGAGATGTAGCCGACCGCGAGCCCCATCCCCAGCACGAGGAAGATGTTCACGGGCATGTCGGCGATCGGAAGATAAATTTGCAAGCAGCGGCGTCCGGTTTTACGGCCAATGCGCCACTGTCCGGCCCGCCCGGCGCGAGGTTCACCTTGCGGTCAACACCGCGGATTGCGGATCCGGCAGCGACTCTGGTTCTTGACGATCTTAGCGGTGAACCGGCGCTCGATCACGCTTTTGCGTGCGTGGCCGTGCCTGCTTGTTCACCGTTTTCCCACCTCGAAGGAGCCGAGCGCCAGGGGTCCAGCGGGACGCGCCCGCACATGCGGCGCGGCCCCGGTGGTTTGGTCCCAGCCACCGGACGGCACGGCCACGGCCGTGGCCTCCGCCGGCTGCGGCTCGGCCACGAAGCCCTTGACCGCGGCCTGGGCGGCAGCCAACTCCGCGGCGTCCATGCGGGTCGCTATCTCGTCGCGCTTCTTGGCGGATTCCTTGTCGCCCTGGGCGGCCGCAAGCGCAAACCATTTATAGGCGTCGGTGTAGCTCTTGCCGACGCCGAGCCCGCGCGCGCACAGGACGCCCAGATTGTATTGGCTGTCGGCGATGTTGCGCAGCGCGGCCTTGTGGAACCATTGCGCGGCGGAGATGTAGTCCGGCTTGCCGTCGATGCCTTCGGCATAAAGCACGGCGAGATTATGCATCGCCTTGCCGTTGCCCTTGGCGGCCGCGGCCAGATAGAGCTTGCGAGCATGGGGCAGGTCTTTCTTCACGCCCAGGCCTTTTTCCAACTGGCTGGCATAGCGGAACTGCGCCGGGGCCAGGCCCTTGCCGGCTGCGCGCTCAAACCAGTGCGCCGCTTCCGTCATGTCGGTCGGCACGCCGCGCCCCTCGGCGTAACGTACGGCGATCTCATAAGCTGCTGCGCCATCGCCGGCGACCGCCGCGCTGCGCAGCTTGGGTCCACCGATAGCGGCTGGCAGCCGGTCGGCGGATTGCGCAGGCGGCTGTTTTGGCGCGGCCGCCGGCTGGCTACTGGCTTGGCGGGAGATCGATCCGGTGACGTCGTTGTTCGTCTCCAAGATCGGAGGCGCAAACAGGGATTGCATCGCCGGTGTGGTTTGGCCGGACGGCGGAGTGGTCGCGCTCGAGATATTGCCGGACGGCGGCATGAGCGGCGGCGTAGCCGGTAATGCCGGTGAGGCGGGCGGATTGGCGGCAACGGTGACGGCCGGCCGCGGTGCGGCGCTCATCACCGCCGCATCGGCCTTGGTATTCTCGCTCACGGGGGTCTGTGCCGATTGCGTTTCGGACTTGCCGAAGTTGAAAAATTTGCCGGCGATCTGAACCGACCCGACCACGATCGCGATGATGCTGGCCGCCACAAGTAGCGATTTGACCTTACTCATCACTTTGGCGCGCAGCGACGGGACCTTTGGCGCGAAGGCCTCGATCGATTGAGGGCGCGGCGCACGGCTACCCGGTTCCTGAACCGCGGCCTGGGCGGCGCGGCGGGCAGCGGCGATGAAGCCGGATTGTCCACCGGGCGCGGCATCGGGCCGGCTGCCGCCGAGGGCGGCCTCCGAAGCTGCAATGCGTGCGGCCGGATTGGTGCGCGGCGGCGGCGGCGGCGGACCGGAGCCGGGCTCGAGCGGCTGATCGGGTCGTAGATCGGAATCGATCGGCAACTGGGAAGCCGGCGGCAAGCGGCGGGCTGCTTCGATGGCGGGGGCGGTGGGCGGCAGTGGCGGCATCCGCGCTGCCGCGGCAGGTGGGCCGAACGAGGGTTCGCTTGCGGCGCTTGGCTGCGTGTCGCCGCGAATACCGCGTTCGATCATGACGAGGCGATCGACGACATCGCCGAGCGTGCCGTGAACCGCTTCCAGCGCATCCTGAGTGCGGGCGATATCGCTCTTGAGACCATCGACGTCGGGCGAAGAGGCCGCGCGTGGACCGTTATCTTTGTTCGCTTCGACATGCACCAGAAGATCGGCGAGCCCGCGCTCCAATGCCTCCAAATGGCCGAGGCGCGACTCCGAGGCATCGAGCTTTTCCACCAGGCTGACGATGCGGTCTTCGAGATGGCCGAACGCGTCGCCGCTGTCGCGGGACTTCTGGATCTGCTCGATCTTGTCGGCGAGCGATTCGACCAGCGCTTCCAGCCGTGGCGGCACGGCGGAACCGCTTTGCGCACGTGCGGCCAAAACGTCGGAAAGCGCGCCGATGCGTTGCTCAAGATGATTGAATGCATCGCCGCTGGCCCCGGCGCCGGCCATATGTTCGACCTTTTCGCCCAGCTCCCGCACTTGCGCGGCAAGCCCGCGCACGGCCTCATTGGAAGCGATATGGGTGCTCATCTCGCGCAGGGTGGTGATGGCGCTCTCGAGCTGCGCCATTGTCGCCGGATCCCGCTGCGCGACGATAAGATCGATCTTATGCGCAAGGCCGGCCACCGCGTCGGTGAAGCCGATCAGGTTTTCCGCCGGCGTCAGTGCGTGTAGCGCATCGCGCACTTCGGCCAGCCCGTGCTCGATACCGCCGAGTGCGCCGGTGTCGATGCCAGCCTGACGGCCTTCGACGATGCGCTGGTTAAGGTCGTGGATCTGGCTTTCAATGGCGTCGAGGGCACGACGCGGCATGGCGTCGCCGAGCGTGCGAGCGATTTCGCCGAGCTCGTCGCGTAAAGCATTGATCGCCTCCTCAATGCCCGGCTGTCGCAACGTCTCGATCTGATTGGTGATGTTGCGAAGCTGATCTTCCAGCCCCGACAGATTCTGCGTCGGCATGGCCGCCGGCGCGGCAACCGGTGGCGCGCTTTGCGATTGCCACCGCGGCGCTTGCGTCGGCGTGGCATTGCCGTTGAGCATGCGCTGGCGCGCGGCGATTTCGGCGATGGCGTGATCGAGGCTCGGCGGCCGTACGCTCGGCATCGCCGGCGGCGTCATGCGGGGTGGCGGTTCGGGCGGTGGGGGCATGCTGGCGAATTGGTCGAGGCGCCGGTCGAGGCGGCCGGCCAGCTCGGCGAGCTGGTCGGCTTCCTCGCGGATATGCGGCGGCGCGTAGGCCACCGGTCCGCTGCGTCCAAGCTTCTCGATGCGCCGCGTGAGGTCGTCGAGCCGCTGATTCATCGCCGCGAACGCATCGGCGTCGTCATTCTCATCGAGCGAAGGCGCCGGCACGCCTTCTTCCTCGGCTTGCTGGATGATGACGGCGTTGAGCCAGTCGGCGAGCGACACGCCCGACCGGCGCGCGGCTTCCATCGCCGTTTCGCGGGCCTCCGGCCGGATGCCTTTCACGCTCCACGGGACGCCAAGTTTCATTGCTCGCACCCACATTCCTGGTGGAGGCGAAGGAGCCGTGTGGCTCTTCGTGGAACCGGCACACGTTAACGGCGGATGGATACGGGCGCGGCTCGCAGTCCTCTGCCCCGACTTTTTGCCGGTCACGGTAAACAGGCGGTTAAGGATTGGCCGGAAGTGCTGGAATTTGCCCGCGGTTTTCATCGCCGGCGTGGCGGGCGGCGGCTTAACGCGGCTGTAAGCCGGATGCGCGATGGTCGGACGCAGGGAGCGCCTGTGGCACTGGGGGAAACCCGCGCCCGTTCTTGCGGCGGTCGCAATCGTTCAATAGTTAACGACTTATTAACGGCGCGCGCTCACGCCGGGAGGGATCGATGCCGACCTACAAAGCACCCGTCGACGATACGCTGTTTCTGCTCAACGACGTGTTGCATATCGACCGCTACGGCAATCTGCCCGGATTTGCCGACGCTACGCCCGATCTGATCGAGGCGGTGCTGCGCGAGGCCGCCAAATTCAGTGAAGAGGTTCTCACACCGCTCAATCGTGTCGGCGACAAAGAAGGCTGCACGCGCCATCCCGACGGCAGCGTCACCACGCCGGCCGGTTTCAAGGAAGCGTTCAAACAACTGGTCGAAGGCGGCTGGATCGGCATCTCGGTGCCGGCCGAATTCGGCGGTCAGGACTTGCCGGCGACGCTCACTGTCGCGGTCAATGAACTGCTCTGCTCGGCCAACATGTCCTTCGCCATGTATCCGGGCCTGACGCAAGGCGCCATCGCCGCGCTGCTGGTCCACGCCTCACCGGAGCTGAAGACGAAATATCTGCCCAAGATGGTGACGGGTGAGTGGACCGGCACGATGAATTTGACCGAGCCACATTGCGGCACCGATCTCGGCCTTCTGCGCACAAAAGCGGTGAAGCAGGCCGATGGCAGCTACAAGATAACCGGCACCAAGATTTTCATCTCCGCCGGCGAGCACGATCTTTCCCAGAACATCATCCATTTGGTGCTGGCGCGCATCGAAGGCGCGCCCGCTGGCACCAAAGGCATCTCGCTGTTCGTGGTGCCGAAGATCATGGTCAAGGATGACGGCTCGCTCGCGGACCGCAACGGCGTGAGCTGCGGCTCGATCGAAGAGAAGATGGGCATCCACGGCAATTCAACTTGCGTGATGAATTACGACGGCGCCACCAGCTGGCTGATCGGTCAGGAAAATCGCGGGCTCAACGCCATGTTCACGATGATGAACGAGGCCCGCCTTGGCGTCGGCGTGCAGGGCCTGGCGCAATCGGAGGTCGCCTATCAGAACGCCGCGATCTACACCAAGGAGCGTCTGCAGGGTCGCGCGCTCACGGGTGCCAAATATCCCGACAAACCGGCGGACCCGATCATCGTGCATCCGGACGTGCGCCGCACCCTGATGACGATCCGCTCGTTCAACGAGGCGGCGCGCGCGCTCGTATTATGGACCGCGCTCAAGGGCGACATCGCGCATCGTTCGCAGGATCAGAAGGAACGCCAGAGCGCTGACGACTACATGGGGTTGCTTACGCCGGTGGTCAAAGGCGTGCTCACCGACACCGGCTTCGCCAATACCGTGATGGCGCAGCAAATGTTCGGCGGCCACGGCTACATCGCTGAGCACGGCATGGAGCAATTCGTGCGCGACGCGCGCATCGCGCAGATCTACGAAGGTGCCAACGGCATCCAGGCGCTCGACCTGGTCGGCCGCAAGCTCGGCAAGGACGGCGGCCGCGCGCTGATGGCCTTCATCACCGAGGTCGGCTCCTTCATCAAGGAAAAGAGCGCCGACGACGGCATGAAGCCTTTGGTCACGCCGCTCGGCGTCTCGCTCGGCCATCTGCAGCAGGCTTCGATGTGGTTCATGCAGAACGCCATGGCCAAGCCCGACAATGCCGGCGCCGGCGCGACCGATTATCTTCATATGTTCGGCCTGGTGGCGCTCGGCTACATGTGGTGCAGAATCGCCGAAGCCGCGCTTGCCAAGAAAGCCAACGGCGCCGAGCCGCGCATGAGCGCCAAGCTCGTCACCGCGCGCTTTTTCATGGAGCGCATGCTGCCCGAGACCGCGGCGCATGTCGCCCGCATCCAGTCGGGCGCAGGCAGCGTGATGGAATTGGCGGACGAGGCGTTCTAGGCGGGCGCCAGCGCGCGGCTCCCGCGCGAGCGCAGCAGCAGGAACGTTGCGATCGACACATTGAGCAGGTTCCAGCCGAGCCCGTTGAGGAATGCCGCCTGATACGAGCCGGTGAGATCGAAGATCGCACCCGACATCCAGCCGCCCAGCGCCATGCCGAGCACCGTCATCATGATAACCAAACCGACCCGTGTACTCGCTTGCTCGGACGGGAAATATTCGCGCACGATGATGGCGTAGCTCGGCACGATGCCGCCCTGGAACAGGCCGAACAGCGCCGAGATCACGTAGAGCGAAAACAATCCGTCGAACATCAGATAGAGCAACAGTGCCACGCCTTGCAGCACCGAGCCGAGCAGCAGCGTGCCGACGCCGCCGATGCGGTCGGCGATAAAGCCGGAGGCGACCCGGCTGATGATGCCGAAGCCGAGCATCAGCGACAGCATGTCGGCGCCGCGCGCCACGCCGTAACCGAGATCGCCGCAATAGGCGACGATATGCACCTGTGGCATCGACATCGCCACGCAGCAGGCGATGCCGGCGATGCACAGCAGCACTTGCAGCGCGGCCGGAGACAACGGCAGCGCCGCCTGGCGGCGCGCGGCCTCCGCGCTGGCGGCCACGGCGTGCTGGCCGCCGATCCGCCGCCGCAGCATCAGCGACAGCGGCAGCATGGTCACCAGGCAGAACAGACCAATGCCGATATAGGTCGCGCGCCAGCCGCTGCTGGCGATGAAATGCTGCACCAGCGGCGGCCAGATCGTGCCGGCGAGATAATTACCGGAGGCGGCGACGGCGACCGCGATGCCGCGCCGCCGCGTGAACCAGTGCGAGATGTCGGCCATCAACGGCGCGAAGGTGGCCGAGCAGCCCGATCCGATCAGCAGCCCATGCGCGATCGCCACTTGCCACAGGCTGGCGGCGTGTCCGACCGCGACATAGCCGGCGCAGAGCGCCAGCGTGCTGACGACGATTGGCACGGTGATGCCGAAGCGGTCGGCGAGCTCGCCCATGACCACGCCGCCGCCGGCAAAGCCGAGCATGGTGAGCGTATAGGGCAGCGATGCCGCGGCGCGGTCGACGCCGAACTCGGCCTGGATGGTCGGCAGTGCGACCACCACCGACCACATGCCGACGCCGCCGATCGTGCTGAGCAACACGGCGACGCTCAGCCGCAGCCAAGCGTAAGACGAATCGATTTCCCGGGCGGGGTCGACGCCCGCTGTCATGTTCATGATGAAGGTCCCGGACTTCAGCGCCGGTCGTAACACCAGCCGTGCTTGCAATCCAGATGCGTTGACGCGTGCGCGCTATGCAAATGCTGGAATGACCTCGCGGCCAAACAATTGGATCGAATGGGTGGCATCATCGAAACTGATGTCGCCAAATACCATTTGGCAGAGTACGGTATTGACCCCGGTTTCGTTGTGCAGATTTGCGATGTAGTCGCGCACGGTACTGGGTGAGCCGGCGACACCATGTCCGAGGCGCGCGAGATCGCCGAAGTCGGCCGGATAGATGTCCTTCAGAACGAACTCGACCCCGGAACGCCGCCAGAGGTAGTCCATGGCATTGCGCCAGCGCGGATAGGCCGCATGCGCGATGCGCTGCGCTTCGTCGTCGGTGTCCGCGACAGCAATGTGTCGTGTGATGCCGATCGCCGGCAATTCGGCGGTAGCGCGGCCGAGATCGCTCCACTCCTTGCGGTAGCGGTCGCTGATCGAACGCGCCCGCGCCGCCGGGCCGAGCGACACCACATTCACCCCGCGCGCTGCCGCCCAGGCGACTGCCTCGGCATTCGGCGCGCCGTACCAGATCGGCGGATGCGGCCGCTGCACGGGCTTTACCTGCACGACATAGTCTTTGTACTTGAAAAATTTTCCGTCGTAGTCGAGCACGTCGCATTCGAAAGCGCGCATCAAGACGGCAAAGGCCTCGTGATACATCGCCGGCGCTAAAGTGGGATCGATCCCATAGCGCTGGTGCTCGAGCAGCGCCCCACCTCTGCCCACGCCGAGGCTGAGGCGGCCTTTGCTGAGATGATCGAGCATGCAGATTTCTTCGTAGAGTCGCAGCGGGTGATAGAGCGGCAGCACATAGACCAGCGGCCCAAGCTTGATTTTCGTGGTGCGCTGTATCGCCGCGGACAGAAAGACGCTCGGGCTCGCCGCCATGCCCAGTGGCGTCGAGTGGTGCTCCGCCAGATGGTAGGCGTGAAAGCCGCATTTCTCGATGAGTTCGACGAGCTTCAGGCGCTCCTCGAAAAACTCGCCCAACGGCGCGCCATTGCTGTCGAGATGATCGAAGACCGCAAAATCGAGCACCGCTGTACCTCCGTGACGGCCGCTGAAATTCCCGCTAACGTGTCAAGCAAGCCGTTAATGTTCATAACGGCATTCGGGAGGGACTTTATGCGAAAAACAATCTTTGTCTTGGCCGCCGCGCTACTGACGGCATCCTCGGCGAATGCGCAGCAGACCGTCAAGATCGGTTTGATCCTGCCGTATTCCGGTCAGTTCGCCGATACGGCAATTCAGATGGACAATGCTATCAAGCTTTATGTGAAGCAGCACGGCGATCTGGTTGCCGGCAAGAAGATCGAATTCATCCGCAAGGATGTCGGCGGCATCAATCCGCCGGTCGCCAAGCGGCTGGCGCAAGAGCTCATCACGCGCGACAACGTCGATATCCTGGCCGGCTTTGCACTGACGCCGAATGCCATGGCCGCCGCCGACATATCGTCCGAAGCCAAGAAATTCATGGTGGTGATGAACGCGGCGACCTCGATCATCACGACCAAGTCGCCTTACATGGCGCGCACCTCGCTGACCATTCCTCAGTTGGACCAGACGCTCGGCACATGGGCCTACAAGAGCGGTATCCGCAAAATCTACACCATGGTCTCCGACTACGGCCCCGGCCACGACGGGGAAAGCTCGTTTATCGCGGGCTTCAAGGCCGCCGGCGGCGACATTGTCGGATCGGTTCGCATTCCGGTCGCCAATCCGGATTTTTCCGCCTTCGTACAACGCGCCAAAGATCTCAATCCGGAAGCGATCTTTGTCTGGATTCCCGGCGGCACGCAGCCCGCTGCGCTCGCCAAGGCGCTGGCCGATCGCGGCATGGATCCGACGAAAATCAAGATCATGGGGCAGGGCGAAATCACCATGGACGACGTCGCGCTCAAGAACATGGGCGACGCCGCGCTCGGCATCATCACGGTCTTCCACTACGGCTGGGAACACGATTCGGCGATGAACAAAGCCTTCGTGAAGGCCTATAGCGACGACTACAAACGTCACCCCGACGTATTTTCCATCGGCGGCTGGGACGGCATGCACCTGATCTACGAAACGCTGAAAAAGACCGGCGGCAAGACCGACGGTGAGGCGCTGATCGCGGCCGCCAAAGGCATGAAGTGGGAAAGCCCGCGCGGGCCTATTTCCATCGATCCCGACACCCGCGATATTATTCAGAACGTCTATATCCGGCGCGTCGAGAAGGTCGGCGGCAACATCCAGAACGTCGAGTTCGACAAGGTCGAGAACGTCAAGGATCCGGCCAAGAAATAGCGTCCGGCGCGGCTTGCAGGGGCACTGACGAGAGCCCGCGCGCGCCGGGTGGCCCTCGCGTGCCCGGCCCGCCGGCCTTATGGTGCAGTCCTTGGACGAGTCGACCTGGAAGCGCCTGTTATGGAAGCCCTCAATCTGCCGCGGCCGGCGTGGATGAGCGAGGACCTCATCCTGCTCGAGGAGCAGGCGCGCCGTTTCATCGGCCAAGAATTCGTGCCCCATCTCGACCGCTGGCATGACGCTGGCATCTATGACCGCGATGTCTGGACCAAGGCCGGCAGCGCCGGACTGCTGTGCGCGTCGATGCCGGAGGAATATGGCGGCGCCGGCGGCAGCTTCGCCCATGAGGCGGTGATCAACCGCGAGCTCTCGCTGGCCGGCTTCGATACCTTCGGCGCGACCCTGCATTCCGGCATCGTCGCGCCTTACATTTTGCATTACGGCACCGAGGATCAGAAAAAGCGCTGGCTGCCCAAGCTCGCCACCGGTGAAATGGTCGGCGCCATCGCCATGACCGAGCCGGGCACCGGAAGCGACCTGCAAGGCGTGCGCACCAAGGCCGAGAAATCCGGCAACGGCTATCTGCTCAACGGCTCCAAGACCTTCATCACCAACGGCCAGCATGCCAATCTCATCATCGTGGTCGCCAAAACCGATCCCAAGGCCGGCGCCAAAGGCACCTCGCTGTTGGTGCTGGAGACCGACGATGCGCCAGGCTTCCGGCGCGGCCGCAAGCTCAAGAAGCTCGGCATGGATGCCGCCGATACCTCGGAATTGTTCTTCGAGGACGTGCGGTTGCCGGCCGAAAGCCTGCTCGGCAGCGAGGAAGGGCAGGGCTTTTACCAGCTCATGAAAGAGCTCCCGCAGGAGCGCCTGATCATCGCCGTCAACGCGGTGGCGATGATGGAGCGCGCGCTCGCGGTGACCGTCGACTACGTCAAGCAGCGCAGGGCTTTCGGCAAGGCGATCATCGAGTTCCAGAATACGCAATTCGAGCTCGCCGAATGCAAGACTGACGCAACCATCGCCAAGGTGTTTCTCGACCATTGCATCGGCCTGCATGTCGAGGGCAAGCTCGACACCGTGACCGCTTCGATGGCCAAATACCGCCTCACCGACACGCAAGCGGATGTGATCGACCGCTGCCTGCAATTGTTCGGCGGTTATGGCTATATGGACGAATACCCGATCTCGCGCATGTATCGCGACGCGCGGGTGCTGCGGATTTATGGCGGCACCAACGAGATCATGAAACTGTTGATCGCGCGCAGCCTTTAAATCTGCGCAGGAGAACGAAGATGCCCGACGCATTCATCTACGACCACGTTCGCACGCCGCGCGGCCGCGGCAAGCCGGACGGCGCGCTGCACGAGGTGACTGCGCTCAATCTCGCGGCGCAGGCGCTCGGCGCGGTCAAGGACCGCAACAAGCTCGATCCGGCCTTGGTCGACGACGTGGTGATGGGTTGCGTCGATCCGGTCGGCGAAGCCGGCGGCGACATCGCGCGCGCCGCGGCGCTGGTGGCCGGCTTCGGCGACGGCGTGCCGGGCGTGCAGATCAACCGCTTCTGCGCATCGGGCCTGGATGCGGTAAATTTCGCGGCGGCGGAGATCATGTCCGGCCAGCACGAGATGACCATTGGCGGCGGCGTCGAATCCATGAGCCGCGTCGGCATCGGCGCGTCCGGCGGCGCTTGGCCGGTCGATCCCACGATCGCGGTGAAAACTTATTTCCTGCCACAGGGCATTTCCGCCGACCTGATCGCGACCAAATACGGATTTTCGCGTGACGACGTCGATGCCTATGCGGTCGAGAGCCAGAAACGCGCCGCCAAATCCTGGGGGGAGGGGCGTTTCAAGAATTCGGTGATGACGGTGCGGGACCCCAATGGGCTTCCCATCCTGGCCAAGGATGAGCACATGCGCCCGGCAACGACGATGCAGACGCTGGCTTCTTTGCAGCCGTCTTTCGTGCAGATGGGCGAGATGGCCGGTTTCGACGCGGTTGCCGTGCAGCGTTATCCCGAAATCGAGACGGTCAACCACGTGCATCACGCCGGCAATTCGTCCGGCATCGTCGACGGCGCCGCCGCCGTGCTGATCGGCAGCCAAGAAGCGGGCAAGCGCGCGGGTCTCAAGTCGCGCGCGCGTATCAAGGCTTTCGCCAATATCGGCTCGGAGCCGGCGATCATGCTCACCGGTCCGATTGATGTCACCAAAAAGGTATTGGCCAAGGCGGGCATGAGCATCGGCGATATCGATCTGTATGAACTCAACGAGGCCTTCGCCTCGGTGGTGCTGCGCTATATGCAAGCCTTCGAGATTCCGCACGACAAGATCAATGTCTGCGGCGGCGCCATTGCCATGGGCCATCCGCTCGGTGCCACCGGCGCCATGATCCTCGGCACCGTGCTCGACGAGTTGGAGCGCAGCGACAAGGAAACCGCGCTGGTCACGCTCTGCATCGGCGTCGGCATGGGCACCGCGACCATCATCGAGCGAGTATGAAGTGGCGAGGCTTCCGAAACTGCTGCTGCGCAAGCTCGGCTATGAAATCAAGAGAGTCAGCAAGGCCGCTCCGTCGCTGATGAGCTTCCTGCGCGATCGCGGCGTCGATCTCGTCCTCGACATCGGTGCGAACCGCGGCCAGTTCGGCAAACTGCTGCGTGCGGAAGGTTATTCGGGAGCCATCCTGTCCTTCGAGCCCGTCAAGGAGATGTTCGACGAGTTGAAAAATACCGCCGCAAGGAACGGATCGAAAAATGGCTCGACTGACGGTTCTTGGCGCGTTTTCAATTGCGGCCTGTCGGACGCCGCCGGCGAAGCGGATATCAATGTCAGCGAAAACAGCGTGTTTTCGTCGTTGCATTCGCTGACATCAACGGCTGAGGGCTTCGACCGCACGGCGCGCGTCGTGGAAAAGCAGCGGATCGCGCTCAGGCGCCTGGACGAGTTTTCCGGCGAGATCGATGGCCGCCGTGCTTTTCTTAAAATCGATACGCAAGGCCACGAACGGCAGGTGCTCGATGGCGCCGGCGTGTTGCTTCGGCAGTTGTGGGGCGTCCAGCTCGAGCTGCCGATCACGCCGCTCTATCAATCGACCTGGACGATCGCCGATGCGCTCAAATACATGGAGGAGAGAGGATTTGCGATCTGCCAGATCACCGCGGTCAACAAGCACACGCTTGATCCCTCGGCCTTCGTGGACCTCGACGCGATTTTCCGGCGCATCGACCCGCGCCTCGATGGCAAAGGCTGACCGTTCCATGTATCGTGCCGAACGCTTGCCCGATGGGATTGATTGATCCATGCCGAAAGTCGACATCGCCAAGGTGCCGGTGAAAAGCGGCACGTTCTATCCGGCTGAATTCCAGGCCGAGTGCGCCGGCCGCCACAAGCGGGCCATCGGCGATGCCGCCGGCCTGACGCAATTCGGCGTCAACATCACGCGCATCAGCCCCGGCGCCGCCACGGCGCTACGGCACTGGCACGAGCAGGAAGACGAATTCATCTACATGCTGGAAGGCGAGCTGGTGCTGGCCGAGAACGACGGCGAGGTGACGCTCAAGCCGGGTGACGCTGCTGGCTTCAAGGCCGGCAGCGGCAATGCGCACCGCCTGATCAACCGCACCGACCGCGACGCGGTCTATTTCGAGGTCGGCACCCGCTCGAAAATCGAAACCGTGCATTACCCGGATGTCGATCTGGTGCTGGTGCGCGACGAAAAAGGTCGCCGCTATCTGCATCGTGACGGCAAGCCGTATCCGCCATAGGAGTTCAAGGTCATGCCTAATTTTAGATTCGACGTCGATGCCGACGGCATCGCGCTCGTCACCTGGGACATGGCCGACCGCTCGATGAACGTCATCAATGCCGACGTCATCGAGGAACTGGGCACGCACGTTGAAAAAGTAGCTTCCGACGCGGCCATCAAGGGCGCGGTCATCACCTCCGGCAAGGACGCCTTCTGTGGCGGCGCTGATCTGACCATGCTGGAGCGCATGGGTGGCGTTTACGTCGACATGCTTCGCAAGCAGGGCGCCGAAGCGGCCGCGCAATTCGTGTTTGATGAAAGCCGCAAGCTCTCGCTGCTCTATCGGCGTCTCGAAACCTGCGGCAAGCCTTGGGTTTGCGCGCTCAACGGCACCGCCATGGGCGGCGGCTTCGAGCTTGCGCTCGCTTGCCATCACCGCATCGCCGCCGACAATCCCAAGACACGCCTCGGCCTGCCCGAGGTCAAGATCGGCCTGTTCCCCGGCGCCGGCGGCACGCAACGCGTCGCGCGCATGTTGCAGCCGGCCGACGCGCTGCAATTTTTGCTCAAGGGCGACCAGCTTAAAGTCGATCGCGCCAAGGCGATGAAGCTCATCGACAATGTCGTGCCGCAGGCCGATTTGATCAAAGCCGCGAAAGACTGGATCAAGGCCGGCGGTAAGCCGCAGGCGCCGTGGGACGTGCAGGGTTTCCGCCTGCCGGGCGGCCAAGTCTATTCCAAGGCCGGCATGATGACGTTCCCGGCCGCGAACGCGATCTATCGGCGAGAAACCTACGATAATTATCCGGCCGCGCGCGCGATCCTGCAGGTGGTCTATGAAGGCCTGCAAGTGAACATGGACACGGCGCTGCGCGTCGAGTCGCGCTGGTTCGCCAAGATCCTGCGCTCGCCGGAAGCCGCCGCCATGATCCGCTCGCTGTTCGTCTCGATGCAGGAGTTGAACAAAGGCGCGCGCCGGCCGGCCGATGTGCCGGCGACGAACTTGAAGAAAATCGGCGTGGTCGGCGCCGGCTTCATGGGCGCCGGCATCGCGCAGGTGAGCGCGGCGGCCGGCCTGCAAGTGGTGCTGATCGACCGCGACCAGGAAACTGCCGACAAGGGCAAGGCCGGCCTGCACAAGGCGCTGACCGACCGCGTCAACAAGGGCCGCATGAAGAGCGCCGAACGCGATGGACTGCTGTCGCTGATCACGCCGACGCCGGATTACGGCGCGCTCAAGGATTGCGATCTGGTGATCGAGGCGGTGTTCGAGGACCGCAAGGTGAAGGCCGACGTTATCGCAAAAATTCAAGCGGTGATCGGCGAGGGCACGACGTTCGCCTCCAACACCTCGACGCTACCGATCACGTCGCTTGCCGCCGATTTCAAGGACCCGCCGCGTTTCATCGGCATTCACTTCTTCTCACCGGTCGACCGAATGTTGCTGGTCGAGATCATTCTCGGCAAGGCCACCGGCGGCAAGGCGCTCGCCACCGCGCTCGACTTTGTGCGGGCGATCCGCAAGACGCCGATCGTGGTGAACGACTCGCGCGGCTTCTATGCCAACCGCTGCGTCATCAATTATCTGCTGGAAGGCCATCTGATGTTGCTGGAAGGCATCCCGGCGGCGATGGTCGAGAACACCGCGCGCATGGCCGGCATGCCGGTCGGACCGTTGTCGCTCAACGACGAAACCGCGCTCGACCTCGGCCTGAAGATCGTGCGGGCCGCCGAAGCCGATCTCGGGAAAGCGGCCGTCAATCCGGCACAGAAAAAATTGCTGGAAGACATGGTCGAGAAGAACGGCCGCCTCGGCCGCAAGAACGGCAAGGGCTTCTACGATTATGCGCCGGGCAAGCCGAAGCGGCTGTGGCCTGGGCTCGCCGATGTGCTGCCGAAGAAGCTGACGCGCGAACAAGTCGAGGCGCTCGACGTCGAGGAACTCAAACAGCGCTTTCTGGTGACACAGGCGGTGGAAGCCGCGCGTAGCTTCGAGGAAAAAGTGGTCACCGACGTGCGCGAAGCCGATGTCGGCTCCATCCTCGGCTGGGGCTTTGCGCCTTTTTCCGGCGGCGTTTTGTCTTATATCGACATGATGGGAACCAAGAAGTTCGTCGACCTGTGCCGCAAATTGGAAAAGAAATTCGGTGCGCGCTTTTCGCCGCCCAAGCTCTTGCTCGATCTCGCCGAACACGGCGAGACTTTCTATGGCCGCTTCGCGCCGCCAAAGAAAAAGGAAGCGGCGTAGTTTCGCTACATCACCACCGTCAGCTTCTTTGCAGCCCTTGTCACGCCGGTATAAAGCCAGCGCTCGCGGCTTTCGGGAAACGCGAAGCTCTCGTCGAACAGCACCACGTCATCCCATTGCGAGCCTTGCGCCTTGTGCACGGTGAGCACGTAGCCGTAATCGAACTCGTCATAGGGTTTGCGGCGCGCCCAATCGATCTGCTCGATGCCGCCGGAAAAACATTCCGGCCGCACCGACACTTTCACGCCGCGCATCCCGGTGTCGTCATCCGGCAACAGCCGCATGGTCATGATGCCGGTGCGGCGCGCGCTGCGTTCCTTCACCGTCCAGAGCCCGCCGTTGAACAGGCCCTTCTTGCGGTTGTTGCGCAGGCACACCAGCTTGTCGCCGGCCGACGGCATCGTGTCGGTAAAGCCGCGCCGCTCGCGCATCCGGATATTGTAGGCTCGTCGCGTCGCATTGCGTCCGACCAGAACCTGGTCGGCTTCAAGCACGCGCTGCGGGTCGAGATCGTCCTTGGCGACAACTTCGCTCTCGCCGTAACGGCCGTGTTCGAGATAGTCGCCGGCGCGAATATCCATCGACAGCCGGATGATCGGATCGTCCACCGCCTGGCGGTGCACTTCGGTCAGCATCACATTCGGTTCGGCCTCGGTAAAAAACCCGCCGCCCTGGATCGGCGGCAGTTGCGCGGGGTCGCCCAGCACCAGCACCGGAACGCCGAACGACAGCAGGTCGCGGCCGAGCTCGGCATCCACCATCGAGCATTCGTCGATGATGATCAGTTCGGCCTTGGAGGCGGGCGCGTCGTCCCACAGATCGAAGCTCGGCACTTCCTCGCCGCTCTCGCGCGCCCGGTAGATCAGGCTGTGAATCGTCGAGGCACCCTTGCAGCCTTTGCCGCGCATCACGGACGCCGCCTTGCCGGTGAAGGCGGCGAACTTCACCTCGCCGTCGGCGTGATCGGCGAGGTGGCGGGCGAGCGTGGTCTTGCCGGTGCCGGCGTAGCCGAACAGGCGAAACACCTGCGGCGTGCCGTTGCTGCCGGGCTTGGCCTTTAGCCAGGTGGCGACCGCATTGAGGGCATTGTCTTGGAGGGGAGAAAATTCGGTCATGCGCCTCTTTCATAGTGCATTGGCGTCGGCGAAAAAAGAACAAAAATAGAACACAGAATTTTCCCGTTGAATCAATGCGGTCGGCGCAATCGGACGAAGGTGTTTGCGCTTGCGTACATTGCCCTTTGCGCAATCCCATGTTTAACGTCGCGACCTTTTTGCTCCGGAAGCTTGCATGGCTCGTGACCAGATCGACATGACCCCGATCGAGACGCGCGACGAACTCGTCGCCTGGTTCGAGGCGGGCTGCAAGCCGAAGGCGCAATTTCGCGCCGGCACCGAGCATGAAAAATTCGTCTTCACGGTCGAGGGCCACCGTCCGGTGCCTTATGCCGGCCAGCGCAGCATCCGCGCGCTGCTCGACGGCATGCATGGTCTGCTCGGTTGGGAACCGATCATGGAGGGCGACAACATTATCGGCCTGTTCGATGTCACCGGCGGCGGCGCCATTTCGCTGGAGCCGGGCGGGCAGTTCGAGTTGTCCGGGGCGCCGGTCGAAAACGTCCACCAGACCGCTTCGGAATTGATGGCGCATCTGGCGCAAGTGCGCGAGGTGGCCGGGCCCCTGGGGATAGGCTTTCTCGGCATGGGCATGACGCCGAATTGGTCTCGCGCCGACATGCCGATGATGCCGAAAGGCCGCTACAAGATCATGACAAAATACATGCCGACGGTCGGCCGTTACGGCCTCGACATGATGTACCGCACCTGTACGGTGCAGGCGAACCTCGATTTTTCCTCCGAAGCCGACATGGTGAAAAAGCTGCGCGTCGCGCTGGCGCTGCAGCCGGTGGCGACCGCGCTGTTCGCCAATTCGCCGTTCACCGAGGGCAAACCCAACGGCCTTCTCTCGTTTCGTTCGGAAATCTGGCGCGATACCGACAACGCGCGCGCCGGCATGTTGCCTTGGGCCTTCGAGGACGGCATGGGCTTCGAGCGCTATGTCGATTACGCGCTCGACGTGCCGATGTATTTCGTCAAGCGCGGCGACAAATATATCGACCTCGCCGGAAAGTCGTTTCGCGATTTTTTCGCCGGCAAATTGACCGAACTGCCGGGCGAGCGGCCGACCATTTCCGACTGGTCCAATCACATCAGCACGATCTTCCCCGAGGTGCGGCTCAAGCGCTATCTGGAAATGCGCGGCGCCGACAGCGGCCCCTGGCCGCGGCTGCCGGCGCTCACCGCTTTTTGGGTCGGGCTGCTCTATGACGACGATGCGCTCGATGCCTGCTGGCAGCTGATCAAGGACTGGAGCGTGCAAGAGCGGCAGAAGCTGCGCGACGACGTCCCCAAGCGCGGCTTTACCGCCGAGGTTCGCGGCCGCAATGTGTTGACGCTGGCGCAAGAGACGCTGCGGCTCAGCGCGCGCGGCCTGGCGCGGCGCAAATATCTCGACCGCAACGGCCGCGACGAAACGCGCTATTTGCGGCCGCTCGAAGAGAGCGTCGCGCGCGGCCTGACGCCGGCGGAGGAGCTACTGGAAAAATTCAATGGCGAATGGCACGGCTCGGTCGAGCCGATTTTCGACGAATACGCCTATTAAAGATTTTTTATTCCGCCGCCTGCTGTTCCGACAAGTTATCGAGTGAGGAGATAATGTGCTCGGCCAGCGCGTCGGCGAGCGATGAGCTTTCATGCGCGCTGCGCACCAGGCCGATGCGGCAGGCCGGCAGTTCGGGAAAGCCCTCGGCCGCGGTGAGCACGCGCATGCCCGGCCGCAATCCGGATTCGGCGAGCACCGAAACGGCCAGGCCCGCCAGCACCGCGGCGGCGACCGCGCCGGCATTCGAGCTTGAAAACAGAATGCGGTGCGAGCGGTTGATCGATTCCAGCCGTTCGACCGCGGTGCGCCGCCATGAGCAGGTCGGCCGGCCAAGCGCGAGCGGCAAGCGCTCCTCCAGATGCGTCGGGTGCCGGTTCGACGTCACCCATAGCAGCCGTTCGCGGCGGAATGTTTCCGCAGCTCTCTTGGATTCACAATTGGTGACGATGGCGAGATCGATTTCGTTGGCGTCGATGCGATCGAGCAGGTCGACCGATGGCTCGCAAATCACGGTGAGCTCGACACCGGGATAGGCGCGTGAAAACCGCGCCATGATTTCGGGCAGATAGCGGTCGGCATAGTCGTCGGGAACGCCAAGACGCACGCGGCCCGACAGTTCGTCGTCGGAAAAAGCCGCCAAGGTTTCGACGTTGAGCTTGACGATGCGGCGCGCGTAATCGAGCAGGCGCTGGCCGTCTTCGGTCAGCTTTGAGGCGCGGCCGTCGCGCGCGAAGATCGGCCGGTCGAGTCGCTCCTCCAGGCGCTTCATCTGCATCGACACCGCGGACTGGGTCTTGTTCACCACCTCGGCCGCCTTGGTGAAGCTGCCGGTCTCGGCAATGGCGATAAAGGTGCGCAGTTGGTCGACGTCGATGAGAGCGGTCATGATTTTAATCCTTGAAAAGCTTTTCCGCCTGTCCGGATAGCATCACCAATCCTGATTGGTCAGATTAAAAACATTCGTTTCACTAATCAATCCCCCGGGCGTATGAACCCACCGCATCCAAAGGAATCGGGTGGGGCTTTCGGGTGGTTGCGGCGGGCAGCCAGGACGATGTTGTCCGCAACGCAATGACTGCAAGGAGACTGAAAATGAACGCAAATATCCCGGTTTTGCCCATTGCCGGCGGCGCTTTGGCGCGTGCCTTTCTGGCGCTCGTGGCGCTGGTGACCTACTGGCTGAAACAGTTCGCGCGCGCCCGCAAGAACCGGCGCGACGCCCGCGTCCTCGCCGGTTTCGACCACCACATGTTGGCCGATATCGGCATCACCCGCGCTGACCTGCGCGACGCGTTTTCCCAGCCGTTCTGGGATGACCCGACCGCGCTGTTACGCGAGCGCGCCCTCGAGCGCCGGATAACGACGCCACGCGCCCTCCGCCTGGTTCGGGTGGAGAACGGCTTTCAGCGGCCGGCGACCGACCGCCCGGCACGCCAAGCCATTTGATGCTCAACAAAACGGCCGAACCCTCTCGTCGGCCGTTCGATCCGAGACACGCGATCATCCCCTCTCGCGTTCGGATCCAAGCGCCCGCCGGCCCCTCCGGCGGGCGCCTTCTTTTCGCGAGTGTGTTAGCCTGACGCCAGGGGTAGACTGACGGCAAGTTCAAAGCCGGGCTGGCGCGCATGCGGTGTGCTGTCATTCTCTTGAATGCGCTTTTGGCCGTCGTCGTGGCGGCCCCGACGCAGGCGCAAACCGGCTTCGACCGCCGCGGCGGCGATTACCTGAATTTCCCAATCCGCAATGGCGACCCGGCTCTTTGCGCCGCGCGCTGCGAGCGCGACTTGCGCTGCCGCGCCTGGAGCTTCTCTTATCCGCGCACCGCCGCCGTGAACGCCACCTGCTGGCTAAAAAACAAGGTGCCTGCGCGCGGCGAGGATAAATGCTGCATATCGGGCGTGCGCGGCGCCGGCGTCATCGAGCCGCGCAGGGGGTCGATCGAATTCTCCATCGATCGCCTGGGCGGCGACTACCGGAATTTCGACACGACGGCGGATGGCGCCTGCAAATCCGCGTGCGAGAGCGATAACCGCTGCCGCGCGTGGACCTACCGGCGGGCGGGTTACGGCGTCACGGCGCCGCACTGTTATCTCAAGGACAAGATCAAGCCGCCGCGCCACCAGCCGTGCTGCATTTCGGGCGTGGTGCGTTAAGTTTTGCGGCGGCGCGCGGGTGAATTATTTAACGGCGGAGAAGAACCGCGCCAGCCGGAGGCCGGAGGGCCAGGTCCATACCGGCTGACTCTTGATGCCGAGATCCCAGGATCCGACGATCCCGTCCACCCGGCCGACCAGATCAGCCACCGGCAATAGTCCGACGCCGCCCTCGCGCAACGGCACGCGGCTGTCGGCCGAATTGTCGCGGTTGTCGCCCATGACGAACAGGTGCTCGGGCGGAACAGTGATTTCCGCCATGTTGTCGAGCGGATTGTGCGGCGTGAGCTTGAAGATCAGATGCTGGCGCGGTCCCGGCAAGGTCTCGATGAAGCGCGCGCCCGCCATGTGAGAGCCGTCTTCGTTTTCGACCTGGCCGGTTCCGTCCGGTTGAACCTCCGCGGGCGTGCCGTTGATCGATACGATTCCGTTATTGAGCGCGATGCGGTCGCCCGGCAGACCGATGACGCGCTTGACCCAGGTTTGCGAGCGGTCACCGGGCCAGCGAAACACCACAACATCGCCGCGCCGCGGCAGCGCGCCGAGAATGCGCGATGTATTCGGCAGCACGATGAACGACGGTAGCGACGCCGAGCCGTAGCCGTAAGGATATTTCGTCGCCAGCAGTTCATCGCCGATCAGCAGGGTCGGCTCCATCGAGCCGGACGGCACGTAGAACGGCTCGGCGATAGCGGTCTTTGCCGCTGTCACCAGCAGCAGGATAACGGCGATGTCGAGGGTGCCTTTGATCCAGCCGCGGCCGCCTGATTTCTGCTGCGACATGCTTTTGCTCCCTAGGCCGTGCCGCCCACAGTAATGCGATCCATGCGCAGCGACGGCTGGCCGACGCCGACCGGCACGCCCTGGCCGTTCTTGCCGCAGGTGCCGATGCCGGGATCGAGCGCGAAATCATTGCCGATCATGCTGATGCGGTGCAGGTCGGTCGGGCCGTTGCCGATCAGCATGGCGCCTTTTACCGGCGCGCCGACCTTGCCGTTCTCGATTCTGTAGGCCTCGGTGCATTGAAACACGTATTTGCCCGAGGTGATGTCGACTTGACCGCCGCCGAAGCTGACCGCGTAAAGCCCGTTCTTGACCGAAGCGATAATTTCCTTCGGATCGTGCTTGCCGGCCAGCATGTAAGTATTGGTCATGCGCGGCATCGGCACGTGGGCGTGGCTCTCGCGCCGGCCGTTGCCGGTCGGCTTCATTTTCATGAGCCGCGCGTTCTGCCGGTCCTGCATATATCCAACGAGAATTCCGTCCTCGATCAGCACGGTGCGGTTGGTCGGCGTACCTTCGTCATCGATCGACAAAGAGCCGCGGCGCGCCTGCATGGTGCCGTCGTCCACCACGGTGACGCCCGAGGCTGCGACCTTTTGGCCCATCAATCCCGCGAAAGCAGATGTCTGCTTGCGATTGAAATCGCCTTCGAGGCCATGGCCGACCGCTTCGTGCAGCATCACGCCCGGCCAGCCTTGGCCGAGCACCACGTCCATCTCGCCGGCCGGCGCCGCCACCGCGTCGAGATTGACCAGCGCCTGGCGCACGGCTTCGTCCACCGCGCTCTGCCATGAATTTGTTGCGATGAAGCGTTGATAGCCCTCGCGTCCGCCGACGCCATAGCTGCCGGTTTCCTGCCGGTCGCCGTCGCCGACCACGGCGGCAACGTTCAGCCGCACCAGCGGCCGGATGTCGCGATAGGTCTCACCGTCGGCGCGCAGGATTTCGACCACCTGCCAGGTCGCGGCGATGCTGGCCGTCACTTGCCGCACGCGCGAATCCTTGGCGCGCGCGTAAGCGTCCATCTGCTCCAGCAATTTCACTTTTGACTCGAAGGGCTGTTCGCCGAGCGGATTTTCGTCGCCGTAAAGCTTGCGGTTGGTGCGTCCGGGCGGCTCGGCATAGGTGCCGCTATGCCCGCCTTTGACCGCGCGCACCGCCTCGGCGGCGCGCGCCAGTGCCGCCTCCGACATGTCGGAAGCGTGCGCATAGCCGACCGCCTCATCTTTCACCGCGCGCAAGCCGAAGCCTTGCGCCGTGTCGTAAGTTGCCTGCTTGAGGCGACCGTTGTCGAACACCAGGGCTTCGGATTGCTTGTATTCCAGGAACAGTTCGCCGTCGTCCGCGCCGTCCAGCCCGCGCGCCAGCGTCTTGCTGACCGCATTGCGGTCGAGCTCGGCGCGGTCGATCAAAGAGGAAATGGCGGGGTCCATGGCGTTCTCCGGTTGGCCATCAGATAAGGTCACTGTGGCAATTTGGCGAGGGGCCTACCGGCGCCGGTGGTTGCCGGCCGGACCGTTCTTCTTCTTCAAAAACGTGGCGCAAAACGCCGCCTTGAAGGCCCGATAATCATTAGTGATCTCGGCGCCTTTGCGGATGTTGCGGCGCGCGATGACATAGCCGTTGTGGAAATACGTATTCGGATTTTCCGAATGGTTCATGAAAGTATCGTAATCCATCGACAGCAGAATTTCGTTGCCCCACTGAAAGCCGTGCAGCTTGACGTGCTCTTTGGCGGCTTTCGGTAATTTGGCGAATTTCTTGCGCGAATAATAACGGTCGAAGCCGAAGGCGAAGCGCCAGATTTTCTTGCCTTTCGGAATAGACTCGCCGGCAAAAACGCCGATGCCGTGGATCGGGCTTTTGTCGAGATAAGTCTTGATCAGGAGCATGATGGAAGCGGCGAGGTCGCCCGGGCTTATGGCAGCTTATCGTATCCGTCGCCAAAGCCAGCAAGGCTCATCGGGAAGCCGATGCCTTCCTCCGGCGTCTGGAAAATGATGAAGGTCGCGGTCTTGCCGTTGCGCAGCTTGGCGATCAGCGCGTCGTCCATGACCACCTCGGCGATGCAGCCGTTTGGCAGGCAGCGCACGAAACCGGCGCGGCCGATATCGGCATTGTCGATCTTGAGGCCCAGGCCGGACGGCAGCAATACCCCGAGCGGCGCCACCACGCGCATAAGCCGGCTCTTGGCGTCCGCGGTCTTGAGCACGATGACGGTCAGCCCGACATTAGCGCGGTCTTCCGCGGTCACGCTCTGGATCAGGGCGCATTGTTCGGATTTTGCGCCGGGCGGGGTATCGCAGCGGATCTGCCAGTCCTTGAACACCGACTTGACCGCCCCCTGGGCGGCGGCCCGCTCGTTCGGCGCGACGATCAACGCCGCAACGAGGATAAGTCCCGCGAGCCAGGCTCGGCCTCCAAGCGCACGCTTGTCACGCCCGATAATGCCCATCGTTCAATCCCTTGGCTCGCGCTGGAAAGCCCGCTCAAGGCCTGGCGAATCGCCGCCCCCGCGGCATTTTATTCGTTCCCGTTGGTTCATGCCCGTGCGGTCCTGTCAAGCAAGTGGCCATGGGGCCGATGGCCTCCGGAAAGGCCGATCAAAGCCGCTTGCTCGTGGCTTAAATGCGGCGTCCGAACTCAACTGGGGGCAAGCCGTTTACCGCCGGGACCTGACGATAAGGCGCATTGCGGCAGCGCCGGAATTGTGGTTTGAGAGGCCGGGGTTTCCCCCCGTCCCGCCGCACCGCAAAAGCTGCCACGCCCGTGGCAAAACGCCGTGCCCAGCGGGGCCGCGCCGATCATCTTGCCTGCGGTGGGCGGCACAAGGGGCCTGGTCAAGGCCGAATTTCTCGTCGAGGGAGCGCATAGAACAATGCTGGTGCTCAAGCGGTTGATCGCTTTCGTGGTCACGGGCGTGACCGTCATTGCCGGCGGCGGAGCCGCGTGGGCCGGGTACGGCCAGCCCTCGCCCTGGGAACTTGGATTGCAAGGTTCGGCATCCTCGGTCATGGACGACATCGTCTGGTTCCATGACTTCCTGCTCTGGCTTATCGCTGCGATCACGCTTTTCGTGCTGGCTTTGCTGGCGATCATCGTCTTTCGATTCAACGCGCGCGCCAATCCGGTGCCCTCGCGCACCACGCACAACACCGCCATCGAAATCGTCTGGACCGTGGTGCCGGTGCTCATCCTGGTGACGATCGCGGTGCCGTCGTTCCGCCTGCTGTTCTACGAATTGAAGGTCCCACCCGCTGACCTGACGGTGAAGGTCACCGGCAAGCAGTGGTTCTGGAGCTACAGCTATCCGGATTCGAAATTCGAGTTCGAACTCGTTGATGTTGCAGGACAAGGACCGCAAGGCCGGACAGCCGCGGCTGTTGGCGGTCGACAATGAGATGGTGGTGCCGGTCAACAAAGTCGTGCGCGTCGAAGTGATCGGCGCCGACGTCATTCATTCGTTCTCGGTGCCCTCGTTCGGCATCAAGATCGACGCCGTCCCGGGCCGTCTCAACGAGACCTGGTTCAAGGCCGAACGGGAAGGCATCTATTACGGACAGTGCTCGCAGCTCTGCGGTCGCGATCACGCCTTCATGCCGATCGCCGTGCATGTGGTGAGCGAGAAGGACTACACCGCGTGGCTGGAGCAGGCGAAGAAGAAATACGCCGACGACAATGCGGCTCCTGCGAATGCGGTCGCCGCGGCCGTCGAGACGAAGTGATAGCGACAAGGGTCGAAGGACAATAATGATGGCAAGCAACACGGCTGCGCGCGGCGCACACGACGCCCATGATGCCCACGATCATCACCCGACCGGATGGCGGCGGTTCGTCTATTCGACGAACCACAAGGACATCGGCACGATGTACCTGACCTTTGCGCTGATGGCCGGCATCATCGGCGGCGCGCTGTCGATTGCCATGCGCATGGAACTGCAAAATCCCGGCCTGCAATTCTTCCCGTCGCCGCATGAATACAACGTGTTCGCCACCGCGCACGGACTGATCATGATCTTCTTCATGGTGATGCCGGCGATGATCGGCGGCTTCGGCAACTGGTTCGTGCCGATCATGATCGGGGCGCCCGACATGGCGTTCCCGCGCATGAACAACATTTCGTTCTGGCTGCTGCCGGCTTCTTTCGCGCTGCTGCTGACCTCGATGTTCGTCGAGGGTGAGCCCGGTGCGCTTGGCGCAGGCACCGGGTGGACGATTTATGCGCCGCTGTCGACCAGCGGCCATCCGGGTCCGGCCATGGATTTCGTCATTCTATCGATCCATCTGGCCGGCGCTTCCTCGATCCTGGGCGCCATCAACTTCATCACCACCATTTTCAACATGCGCGCGCCCGGCATGACGCTGCACAAGATGCCGCTGTTCGTGTGGTCGCAATTGGTGACGGTGTTCCTGCTGCTGCTGGCGCTGCCCGTGCTGGCGGGCGCCATCACCATGCTGCTCACCGACCGTAATTTCGGCACCACCTTCTTCAGCCCCGAGGGCGGCGGCGATCCGCTGCTGTTCCAGCATCTGTTCTGGTTCTTCGGACACCCGGAAGTCTACATCCTGATCGTTCCGGGCTTCGGCATGATCAGCCAGATCGTCGCGACGTTCTCGAAAAAGCCGGTGTTCGGTTATCTCGGCATGGCTTACGCGATGGTCGCGATCGGCGGCATCGGCTTCGTGGTGTGGGCGCATCATATGTACACGGTCGGCCTGTCGACCGGCGCGCAGGCCTATTTCATCGCGGCCACCATGGTGATCGCGGTGCCGACCGGCGTGAAGATTTTCTCCTGGATCGCAACCATGTGGGGCGGCTCGATCGAGTTCAAGACGCCGATGCTGTGGGCGATGGGCTTCATCTTCCTGTTTACGCTCGGCGGGGTGACCGGCGTGGTGCTCGCCAACGCCGGCGTCGACCGCGTGCTGCACGACACTTATTACGTGATCGCGCACTTCCATTACGTGCTCTCGCTCGGCGCCGTGTTCGCGATTTTCGGCGGCTGGTACTACTGGTTCCCGAAGATGACCGGCTACATGTACAATGAAACCATCGGCAAGCTGCACTTCTGGATCACTTTCATCGGCGTCAACATCATCTTTTTCCCGCAACACTTCCTCGGTCTCGCCGGGATGCCGCGCCGCACCGTCGATTATCCCGACGCGTTCCACGGCTGGAACGAGGTGTCGTCCTTCGGTTCCTATATCGCCGGCTTCGGCGTGCTGGTGTTCTTCTTCGGCATGGCGGAAGCCTTTTTGAAAAAGCGTCCGGCCGGCAACAATCCGTGGGGCGTCGGCGCCACGACCCTGGAGTGGACGCTGTCTTCGCCGCCGCCGTTCCATCAGTTTGAGACCCTGCCGCGGATCAAATAGGGCCCCGTCGTATGTCGCTTATCAGCGAAGGCGCAGAACTAAACGGCGCGGCTTTGGCTGAGCCCAGTCTTGTTGAACCAAGTCTTGTTGAGCCCAGTCTTGCGACTGTTGGCGACTACGTCGCGCTGATGAAGCCGCGGGTAATGTCGCTGGTGGTGTTTACCGCGCTGGTCGGTATGGCGGTCGCGCCGGGATCGTTGCATCCGCTGATCGGCTTCACGGCGCTGCTTTGCATCGCGGTCGGCGCCGGCGCCGCCGGCGCGCTCAACATGTGGTACGACGCCGACATCGACGCGATCATGATGCGCACCGCGCGCCGCCCGGTGCCGATGGGCCGTGTGCAACCGGGCGAGGCGCTCGCCTTCGGATTGACGCTCGCCGGTTTCGCCATCATCGTGCTCGGCCTGCTGGTGAATATTCTGGCCGCGGCGCTGTTGGCCTTTACCATCTTCTTCTACGTCGCGGTCTATACGATCTGGCTCAAGCGCTCGACCCCGCAGAATATCGTGATCGGCGGCGCCGCCGGCGCCGTCCCGCCGATGATCGGCTGGGCGGCGGCGACCGGCTCGCTGTCGCTCGAACCGGCGCTGCTGTTCATGATCATCTTTTTTTGGACGCCGCCGCATTTCTGGGCGCTGGCGCTGTATCGCACCGAGGATTACGCGCGCGCCGGCATCCCGATGCTGCCGGTGGTGGCCGGCGAGGCCTCAACGCGGCGCCACATCCTGCTCTATACGCTGATCCTGGTGCCGCTCGGTGTTGCGCCCTGGGCGTTCGGCTTTACCGGCGCGCTCTATGGGCTGACCGCGATCGCCTCCGGCGCGATCATGCTGGCGCTGGCGCTATTGGTTTACAACGAGCGCGCGCCGGCCGAGCGCGCCAGCCGCCGGCTGTTTGCGTTCTCGATCCTCTATCTGTTCCTGTTGTTCGCCGTGCTGCTGGTCGAGCGCGGATGGGGCGGGCTGATCACCCGGTTGGCGGCGTGAGTGTCGGAATCGCGATGAAGGATGAACCGAAGGACGACGGCATCGTGCTCACCGAGGCGCAGAAGCGCGCTCGCCGTTCGCGCTCGATCGCCATCGCGCTGTCGCTGGCCGCGCTGGTGATTCTGTTTTACGTGATAACTTTGGTGAAGGGCCCGATCGTGCTGGTGCGGCCGATATGACGAACGATTCGCGCAACGACGACGGAAAGCTTCATCGCCACATGCTGACGGCGGCCGCCTGCGGCATGTTCGTGGCGGCGATGGTCGGCGCGGCCTATGCCGCCGTGCCGCTGTACAACTGGTTTTGCCGCACCACCGGCTTTGCCGGCACCACGCAAGTCTCGCGTATCGCGCCCAAGCACGAACTCGCCCGCGAGATCACCGTGCGCTTCGATTCCAACGTCATGCCCGGCCTGCCGTGGAAATTCGAGCCGGAGCAGAATTTCATCAAGCTGCACATCGGCGAAGTCGCGACCGTGCACTACAAGGTCATCAACGAGGCGGCGCGCACCATCACGGCGCAGGCGTCCTACAATGTCTCGCCGCCGCAGATCGGCGCCTATTTCGACAAGATCAACTGCTTCTGCTTCACCAAGCAAACCATGAAGCCGGCCGAGACGCGGGAGATGACGGTGGTGTTTTACGTCGATCCGGCGATCGTCAAGGACCACGACCAGGACACGCTCGACACCATTACGCTGTCCTATACCTTCTACCGTCTGCCCCGGCAGGAACAGCCGGTGGCTGAGACGCCGGACACGAAATCAAGCAAGCTCTAAGGAAAACCGAGAGGACGACCACGATGGTCCAAGCGCACGCGAAGCAACACGACTACCATCTGGTCGATCCGAGCCCGTGGCCGGCAGTCGGCGCGACCAGCGCCTTTGTCGCGGCGTTCGGCGGCATCTGCTGGATGCATCATTTGTACGCCGCGGCGCCGCTGGTGTTCGGACTTGGCGTCATCGGCATTCTCTACACCTTCGTTGCATGGTGGCGCGACGTGATCCGCGAAGCCCAATACGACGGCTTCCACACCCGCGTGGTGCAGATCTCGCACCGCTACGGCATGATCCTGTTCATCGCTTCCGAAGTGATGTTCTTCGTCGCCTGGTTCTGGGCCTATTTCAACACCGCGCTGTTTCCCGGCGATGCGATCGACGTCGGCCGCATAGCGTTCACGCATGGCGTCTGGCCGCCGCGGGGCATCGAAACCTTCGACCCGTGGCATTTGCCGTTGCTCAACACGTTGATCCTGTTGACCTCCGGCACCACGGTGACCTGGGCGCATCACGCGCTCTTGGAGAATGACCGGCAGGGTCTGAAATGGGGCCTGGCGCTCACCATCCTGCTCGGCCTTACCTTCACCTGCGTGCAGGCTTACGAATATGCCCACGCGGCGTTCCACTACAGCGGAAATATCTACGGCGCCACCTTCTTCATGGCGACCGGCTTTCACGGCGCGCACGTGATCATCGGCTCGATCTTCCTGATCGTGTGTCTTGCCCGCGCGATGGCCGGCCATTTCAGCCCGACCCAGCACCTCGGCTTCGAATTCGCCGCCTGGTACTGGCACTTCGTCGACGTGGTGTGGCTGTTCCTGTTCGCCTGCATATATGTGTGGGGCGCCGGCCTGCCGCATCCGGAATGACCATCGCATAGCGATGTTTCCAAAGGGCGGTGCGATTGCGCCGCCCTTTTGCTTTACGAAAAGAACACAAAGCCATGGCCCATGAACCGCTGCCGATCGCCCGAGGCCTGCGCGGACATTGTCCGCGCTGCGGCAAGGGCCGGTTGTTCCAGGGATTTCTGAGCTTGCGCCCGGCCTGCGAGCATTGCGGCCTCGATTTGGACTTCGCCGATGCCGGCGACGGTCCGGCCGTGTTCGTGATTTTGTTTGGCGGCGCCATCGTGGTGTTCGCGGCGCTCATCACGGAAGTGATTTATCAGCCGCCCTACTGGGTGCACGCGATGTTGTGGCTGCCGCTGATACTGATCGTGACGCTGGCGCCGCTGCGTCCGATCAAGGGTCTGCTGGTCGCGCTGCAATACCATCACAAAGCGGCGGAAGGCCGCCTCGAAAAGCGGGGCGGGGAATGAGGCGCAAGGGCGGGGTGATCGAGGCGACCGTGTTTGCCTTTGCCGGGGTCGCCATTTTGATCGGGCTTGGCGTCTGGCAGCTCGACCGCAAGGTCTGGAAAGAAGATCTGATCGCGACGCTCGACACGCGGCTGGCGCGAGCGCCCGAGGATCTGCCGCCGCGCGAGAACTGGGCGCGGCTCACGGCGGATGCCGATGAATTCACCCGCGTCAAGTTTCCGGCCGAATTCCTGCAAGGCGAGGAGGCTTTGATCTATACCGCCGGCTCCGCCTTCCGGCCCGACGTGCAGGGGCCGGGCTACTGGGTGTTTGCGCCGGCGCGGCTTGCCGGCGGCAGCATCGTTGTGGTCGACCGCGGCTTCGTGCCGTACGACCGCAAGGATACCGCGACACGCGCGCAGGGCGCGCCGAGCGGCACCATCGAGATCGTCGGCGTGCTGCGCTGGCCGGAAAAACGCGGGCTGTTCACGCCCGCCGACGAGCCGCAGAACAATGTCTGGTACCTGCGCGATCTGGGCGCCATCGCCGCGGCGAAAAAATGGGATGCCGCCGCGCCGTTTTATGTCGAGCAGGAATTGCCGGCGCCGCCCGGCGGTCTGCCCAAGCCCGGCAAGCTCGCTGTCAGCCTGCCGGATGATCACCTGCAATATGCGCTCACCTGGTTCGGCCTCGCGCTGGGCCTGGCCGGCGTCTACGTGACGTGGCTGGTCGGACGGTTGCGCCGCAAGGGCTGACGCGTTTCTCCCTGTGAAATTCAAATCGGTTTTGCTTGCGGGGCGAGGCGTGGTTTAGTCGCGTCTATCGTCATCGGAGGAGAGAGCATGTCGCTTGCGGGTCAGAAAGTCGTCGTGGTCGGAGGCTCGTCCGGGATCGGTCTGGCGACTGCCGAACTCGCCAGGCGCGAGGGTGCCGAGGTGATCGTCGCCTCGCGCAATGCCGAACGCCTGAAGGCGGCGGCCGACAAAATCGGCGCCACCGCGGTCGTCGCCGACGTCACCAGTGACGACAGCGTCGTCAGCCTATTCCGCGGCGCCGGTGCGGTCGACCATGTGGTCGTGACCGCCGCGCAGTTGCGCACCGGCCCGTTCAAGACCGTGGCGATGGACGACGTGCGCGCCACCATGGAAGGAAAATTCTGGGGCGCCTGGCGCGTCGCGCGTGCGGCCGAGATCCGCGCCGGCGGCTCGCTCACCTTGGTCTCGGGCTTTCTCAGCATCCGGCCGCGGCCGAACGCCGCGATCGTGAGCGCGGCCAACGGCGCGCTCGAATTGCTGACGCGGGCGCTGGCGCTCGAACTGGCGCCGGTGCGCGTCAACAACGTCTCGCCCGGCATCATCGACACGCCGATCCGCGCCGCCATGCCGGAAGCGGCCCGCCGCGAGATGCTGGCGAAGGCCGCGGCCAGCCTGCCGGTCGGCCGCGTCGGTGTCGGCGAAGACATCGCCAGGCAGATCGTCGCCTTCATGACCAACGGCTTTGCCACCGGCTCGGTGCTTTATCTCGACGGCGGCGCGCTCGTCGTTTGAGATCAGAACGAGTAGCCGAGACGCATGCCGAAATCGTTGATCCCTTTGTTGTTGGTGCAAAGGGTGGCGTTGGACAGGTGATCGAACGTGCCCATGACGCTCCATCGATCGCTCAGCCGATAACCGATGGAACCGCCGCTGTGGAACGCCCAGCGGCAGCCGAGTCCATTCATGTCGGTGGACACGTCGCTGAGCTGGCCGTTGTGCACGAGGCCGCCGAAGAAGCCCTCGGCGAAAAAACGTTGCGTTAAGTTGAACGTCCACAGCCCCCCGGCATAGACGTAGCTGGTCTTGCCGCTAAAATTGCCGATGCCGCCGACGTGGAAGCGCGGCGTCAAATAGTCCGGCAGCCAAGGGATCACGAAAAATTTTGGCGCCACCAGTTCGAGGTTGGCGTCGATCGATCCGCCTTCCGGGCTGGCTATTGCGTGCGCGAACAATCCGCCGCGCAGTTCCCATCGCTCGGGGTGGTAGAGCGACGTCGGCTCAAAAATCACCGACGAATTCGTCGGCGCGGGCGGTGGAGCAATAATATCGGCCGCGGACGCGTGTTGAGGGGCCCCAAACACCACGAGCGCAACGGCGCTAACCGCAACGCACAAACGCATCCTCAAGCCCGTCAATGAGCGCACGACTAACTCTCTGGTTCAACTGGAAATAGTTTCTATCTGCGACCGCCCGAGAACGCATCTTCCCGCGTTTTTCGCGCGAAAGCGAGTGAAATTGTACGACTTACCCGATGCTGAGGAACATCGGCAGGTCTACGTTTCCTTGTGAAAGGCCCTTGCCACGGTTAGTGTGCTGCCGATAACGCCGGACCGAGGCAGAAAATAACGTTTTATCAATGCGTTACATCTCAACCCGGGGCGAGGCCCCCGTGCTCGATTTTGTCGAGGTCATGCTCGCGGGCTTGGCGCGGGACGGCGGTCTTTATGTGCCGGAAACATGGCCCACGGTCATGAACGAAACCATCGCCGGTTTCGCCGGCCGGCCTTACGCCGAAGTCGCGGTCGAGGTGATCAAGCCGTTTGTCGGCGGCACCATCGCCGACGCCGATCTCGCCCGCATGGCCCGCGAAGCCTACGGCACGTTCCGCCATCCGGCGGTCGCCCCACTGGTCGAACTCGATCCCGGTCTCTTCGTGCTCGAGTTGTTCCACGGGCCGACGCTCGCCTTCAAGGATCTCGCCATGCAGCTGGTGGCGCGGCTGATGGATCATGTGCTGCAGGCGCGGGCTGAGCGCACCACCGTCGTGGTGGCGACCTCGGGCGATACCGGCGGCGCCGCGGTCGAAGCCTTCCGCGGCCGCGCGCAAGTGGACGTGGTGGTGCTGTTTCCGCAAGGCCGTATCTCCGACGTGCAGCGCCGGATGATGACCACCGTGCCGGATGCCAACGTGCATGCGCTCGCCATCGAAGGCACCTTCGACGATTGTCAGGCGCTGGTGAAGGCGATGTTCAATCATCACGCCTTCCGCGACCGCGTGCGGCTGTCCGGCGTCAATTCCATCAACTGGGCGCGCATCGTGGCGCAGACCGTCTATTATTTTACCGCCGCGGTGGCGCTCGGCGCGCCGCAACGCAAGGTCGCTTTCACCGTGCCGACCGGAAACTTCGGCGACGTCTATGCCGGCTATGTCGCGACCCGCATGGGCTTGAACGTCGACCGCCTGGTGGTGGCGACCAATGTGAACGACATTCTGGCGCGCACAATCGCGACCGGCGCCTACGAGCTGCGCGACGTGGTGGCGACCACCTCGCCATCGATGGATATCCAGGTCTCGTCGAATTTCGAGCGGCTGCTGTTCGACGCTTACAATCGCGACGCCGCCGCCGTGCGCGCGCTGATGGGCTCGCTCGCCCAATCGCGCCGCTTCCAGGTCGCCTCGCAGGCGCTCAAGCAGATACGCGCGCTGTTCACCGCCGACCGCGCTTCCGAGCAGGAAGGCGCCGCCGCCATTCGCGCCTGGATGCGCGAGGCCTCGTATTGTGTCGATCCGCATACCGCGATCGGCCTGGCGGTAGCCGAGAAAGAAGCGCGCGATCCATCGGTGCCGATGGTGGTGCTCTCCACCGCGCATCCGGCCAAATTTCCCGAGGCGGTCGCGGCCGCCTGCGGCGTCAAGCCGGCCCTGCCAGACTGGCTCGCCGACCTGCCGAAGCGGGCCGAGCGCGTCACTGCGTTGCCGGCGGACCAGGCGGCGGTGGAACGTTACGTCGTGCAGGCCTCGCGCGCGGCGCGTGAAGGAGCCGCGGCATGAGCGTCGAAGTCACGCGTCTGGCTTCGGGCCTTTCGGTCGTCACCGACCGAATGCCGCATCTGGAATCCGCCTCGCTCGGGGTCTGGGTCGGCGCCGGCAGCCGTTACGAAAAGGCCGACGAACACGGCATTTCCCACCTGCTCGAGCACATGGCGTTCAAGGGCACCAAGCGGCGCAGCGCGCGGGCGATCGCCGAGGAGATCGAGGCGGTCGGCGGCGATCTCAATGCCGCCACCAGCACGGAATCGACCGGCTATTTCGCCCGCGTGCTCAAGGCCGACGTGCCGCTGGCGCTCGACGTCCTGTCGGACATCTTGACCGATTCGATTTACGACGAGGAAGAATTGCGGCGCGAGCAGAACGTCATCGTGCAGGAAATCGGCGCCGTGGAAGATACACCCGACGATTTGGTGTTCGAGCGGCTGCACGAAACGGCGTTTCCCAGCCAGCCGCTCGGCCGCTCCATCCTCGGCACGCCGGAAACCGTGCGCTCGTTCAATCCGGCGCGTATCCGCGCTTATCTCGCGCGCAACTATCGCGGGCCCGACATGCTGGTCGCCGCCGCCGGCGCCATCGAGCACGACGCGATCGTCGCCGAAGCCGAGAAAAGGTTCGCGAGTTTTAACGGACCGGCTGCGCCGGCGCCGGAACCGGCGCAATTCGGCGGCGGCACGCGGGTCGAGTCCCGCGATCTCGAGCAGGTTCACATTGCGTTGGCCCTGCAGGGCATCCCGACCCGCGACGAACAGCTCTACAGCCTTCAAGTATTCAGCAGCGTGCTGGGCGGCGGCATGTCCTCGCGGCTGTTTCAGGAGGTGCGCGAGAAGCGCGGGCTTTGTTACACGATCAACGCCTTTCACATGCCGTATTCCGACGCCGGGCTGTTCGTGCTCTATGCCGGCACCGATGCGGCTGACACGCCCGAACTGATGCGCGTGGCGATCGAGCAGCTCGCGCTCGCCACCGAGACGCTCAACGAAACCGAGGTTGCCCGCGCCAAGGCGCAGATGAAAGCCGGCCTGCTGATGGCGCTGGAAAGTTCAGAGGCGCGCCTCGGACAGATCGCGCGGCAGATGCTGGCCTACGGCCGGCCGATCCCGCTCGACGAGATCGTGGCTAAGGTCGACGCGGTCACGGTGACAAGCGCGCGCGCCGCCGGCCGCGCGCTGATCGGCCGCGGCAAGCCTGCGATCGCCGCCCTCGGGCCCGGCAACGGCCTTGAAAGCGCGGCGGCGATCGCTGAAAGTCTCGTCAGCCGCGCCGCGTGACCGGGGAGCGTTAGACGACTGCCATGGCGTTTTTCCGCACCGTCACCGTCGCCGAAACCATGCCGGCCATTACCGGTTCCGGCGTCACCTTGCGCGCGCCGCAGAGCGGCGACCATGCCGAATGGGCGGCGTTGCGCGAGTCGAGCCGCGCCTTTCTGGTGCCCTGGGAGCCGACCTGGCCGTCCGACGATCTCACGCGCGGCGCGTTCCGCCGCCGCCTCAAGCGCTACGCCGAGGACGCGCGCAGCGATCTCGCTTACGCTTTCCTGATCTTCCGCAGCGACGACAATGCGCTGGTCGGCGGACTGACGCTCGCCAATATCCGCCGCGGTGTCGCCCAGGCCGGCAGTATCGGTTATTGGGTGGGCGCTCCTTTTGCCCGCAAGGGCTACATCACCGCGGCCATGCGCGCTTTGATCCCGTTCTGCTTTGGATCGCTGCGGCTGCATCGGCTGGAGGCGGCCTGCATCCCGGCCAATACCGCCTCGATCCGCCTGCTGGAGAAAACCGGCTTCCAGCGCGAGGGCTATGCCCGCAACTATCTGTGCATCAACGGGGTCTGGCAGGACCATCTGCTCTATGCCCGGCTCAAGGACGATGTCGGTTGATCGCGCATGATCCTGAAAAGTGGGTACCGGTTTCCCGCCTTCGCGAAGCTCGCTTCAGCGGGCGAAGGAAGGTCGGATAAGATCATGCGCCACGACAATACCTGCCTTTGGGTTGCCACGCTTCGCTTGCTATAAGATTGCTTTGCTATAAGGGCGGTTGGGGTCCCAAGAAAGTCTCGAATAAAGTGAGCCGGACGATGGGTGGGAAAAGAAGCAAACAAGCCGCGACGGGCGGATCGGCCAAGCTCGCGCTGTTGGTGGCGGCGCTGGCCCTTGGCGGCTGCGGCAGCACCGACCTGCTCAAATCGTCGCCGCTCGATCTGTTCAGTTCGTCCTCGAAAGCGACCAACGATACGCCGCCGCTGACAGCCGGCACCGCCACGACCGAAGATATCGATTGTCCGGGCGTCACCGTGCGCACCGGCGCATCAACCTTGACGATCGGCAGCAAGCCCGGCGAACGCGAGCCCGCCGCGCTCGATCTGCGGTATCAGGGCACGATCCTGCGCACCGCGCGCGAGTGTCACGTCGCTGCCGGCGTCATGACCATGAGGATCGGCATCGAGGGCCGCGTCATTACCGGCCCGGCCGGCGGCCCGGGCACGGTGGACGTACCGCTGCGCATCGCGGTGGTGCAGGAAGGGGTAAACCCGAAGACCGTGGTATCGAAATTCGCCCGTGAAACGGTGGTCGTGACCGAAGCGATCGACAACGTCATCTTCACCCATATCGAACCCGAAATCAGCTTTCCGCTGCCGCAGCCGCTGGGATTGATCGACGCCTATGTCGTCTATGTCGGCTTCGATCCGCTCGGCGCGCAACCGGAAAAGAAAAAACCGCCGGCGCGCAAACCGGCCGCGAAGCCGAAAACCCTCGCCAAGCCGAAGCAGAGTTGATTGGTTTTGTCATGGCCGGGCTTGTCCCGGCCATCTCGTTTAGGAGGGCACGGCATTGCCTCCCTAAGTGGGATGCGCGGGACAAGCCCGCGCATGACCACCGCTAGTTCAATTTCTTACGCACGTCTTCGATGCCACGGGCGATCAATTCGCCGGCGAGCCTGCCCTTGGCTTCCTCGCCGAGCACCTTGGCGGCGGCGGCGACTGCGGCCTCAGCCGCGGCGCTGCGCACATCGGCGGCGGCCTGCGCTTCGGCTTGCGCAATCTTGGTCTCGGCCATTTTTGTTCGCCGCGCGACGAATTCCTCGATCTTGGTCTTGGCTTCGATGGCGAGCCGTTCGGCCTCGGCCTTGGCGCCGGCGATGATCTCCTGGGCCTCGCTCTCGGCCTCGCTGCGTTTGCGCTGGTAATCGGCCAGCAATTGGGCGGCCTCGTCCTTGAGTTTGCGGGCCTCGTCGAGCTCGGCCTTGATGCGGCCGGACCGCTCGTCGAGCGCTTTGGCGAGCATGCGGTGGATGCCGAGATAGCCAAGCCCGCCTATGAAGATCAAGAAGGCGATCGCCACCCAGGTTTCGGATTCAAAAAACATCAGCCGCCTCTTTTTATTTTGCGCATGATCTTATCCGAAAACCGGTCTCCGCTTTTCGGGATCAAGCGCTACCTCTTGAGCACGTCGGCGACCGCCTCGGCGACCGCCTTGTCGCTCGGCGCCGAGCCGATCAGCCGCTCAATGATGGCGCGGGCGGCGTCCTCGGCAATGGCGCGCACATTGCCCATGGCGGCCTGCTTTGTGGCGGCGATGGATTTTTCCGCCTCCGCCAGCTTGGCGTTGAGCCCGTCCTCCAGCGTCTTGCGGCTGGCGGCGGCCTGCGCCTGCTGCTTCTCGTGCGTTTCGTTGGAGATCGCTTGCGCGCGCGCGCGGGCATCGGCCAGCGCCTTCTCGTAAGCCGCGACCGCGGCGCCCGACTGCTGCTTGAGCCGCTCGGCTTCGGCGAGGTCGTCGGCGATGTGCTTCTGCCGGTTCTCGATGATGGCGCCGACGCGCGGCAGCGCCCATTTCGCCATCAGCGCATAGAGCAGGACGAAAGCGATGACGAGCCACACCAGTTGCGACGCGAAGCTCTGCGACTGGAACGGCGGAAAGGCGCCGTGCGCGCCTTCGGCCGGGTGTTCCGTGCTCGCGTTATGCGCCGGCTCGGTCATTATCGTCTCCAGCGCATGATCCCGAAAAGTGGGAACCGGTTTTCGGATAAGATCATGCGCAGTTGATTAGAGCGCGAACAGTAGCAGAAGCGCGATCAGCAGCGAGAAGATGCCGAGCGCTTCGGTGATGGCGAAGCCGAAGATCAGGTTGCCGAACTGGCCCTGCGCGGCGGACGGATTGCGGATGGCGGCGGCCAGGTAATTGCCGAAGATAAGGCCGACGCCGACGCCGGCCCCGCCCATGCCGATGCAGGCAATGCCCGCACCGATGAATTTCGCTGCCACTGGATCCATAGAACGAACTCCTTCTGGTTCTTGACCGGTCGGGCCCTCAATGGCCCGGGTGAATAGCATCGTTGAGATAGATGCAGGTGAGGATGGCGAAGACGTAAGCCTGCAGGAACGCCACCAGCGTCTCGAGCGCGATGAGAACGACGATCATGGCAAACGGCAGCGCGCCGCCGGCCCAGCCAATCGCGCCCATGGCGCCGCCCATCAGTATGATGAAGCTCGCGAACACTTGCAGCGTGATGTGGCCCGCCAGCATGTTGGCGAACAGACGCACGCTGTGCGAGATCGGCCGCGAGATAAACGACAGGATTTCGATCGCCACGATCAGCGGCAGGATGTAGACCGGCACGCCCTTGGGCACGAACAGATTGAAGAAGTGCAGGCCGTGCCGCCACAGCCCGTAAATCAGCACGGTCAGAAACACGGTGATGGCGAGCGCGGCGGTGACGATGATGTGGCTGGTGACGGTGAAGGCGTAGGGGATCAGCCCGAACATGTTGAGCGTCAGCACGAACATGAAGATCGTGAATACGAACGGGAAGAACCTCATGCCCTCATGGCCGGCGGTGCTGCGCACCGTGGTGGCGACGAATTCATAGGCGATCTCGGCGACCGATTGCAGGCGCGAGGGCACGAGCCCGCGCTTGGCGGTGCCGATCACCAGGAAGACGGTGATGCCGACGACCGCCGCCAGCATGAAGGCGGCGGAATTGGTGAATGCGATTTCGGTGTGTCCGATCTTTAGAATCGGAACCAGGTTGTGAATTTGGAATTGCTCGATGGGGTCGACGGCCATGTTTCAAATTTCTCGGCGCATGATCTTTTCCGACCTTCCTTCGCCCGCTGAAGCGACCTTCGCGAAGGCGGGAAACCGATTGCCACTTTTCGGGATCATGCGCTAGTCGTTCAGATTTCTTTCGCGAACGACCCCTGCCGCCCGCATCACGTTAAGCACGCCGGCCGCGAAGCCGAGCAGCAGAAACACGATCAGCCCCCACGGCGAGATTCCGAGCCAACGGTCGAGCAGCCAGCCGATCAACGCGCCCACGACCACGCCTGCCACCAGTTCGGTCGACATCCGGAAACCGCGGGCATACGCCG
Source organism: uncultured Alphaproteobacteria bacterium (assembly GCA_963703875.1). Classification (GTDB taxonomy): domain Bacteria; phylum Pseudomonadota; class Alphaproteobacteria; order Rhizobiales; family Xanthobacteraceae; genus Pseudolabrys. Next base: position 298,106 of record CAVPFZ010000006.1, on the reverse strand, counting down.
ACGCATTGGCGGCCGAACGAGGATCGGTGACGTTTTCGGATGGCCGGCTCGCATTGTCGAGCCGCTGGCCGAGACGCTGGAGCCTCGCGGAGAGAGCGGCCTCGTCGTCCGGCGGTTCCTTGCGATCTCCTTCGCCGCGCGTGCCGTCAGCCATGCTTTCGACCCGCGTGGATTTAGAGGCTCCGCTTGTGCCGCCGCCCTAAAAGCCGCGCGGACAATACTGAGGGGGTTTGTTCGAGTCAAGAAACGGCAAATGTGTTTTAAGTATTTGAAATCAGTTATGAAACGAAAAATTTTCCGCATGTTTCGGGCGTGCTAGCGTGCGCTGCGGCATGGCGGCCGGCAGAGCCTGCGGTGCGCCGGTTCAGCCGTCGTGGCCCGGGTGGTAGTCTCGTCCTCCCAGCGCCGCAGTGGAGACGCCGTCGTGCGGAATTTGGCGATACCGAACATGATGCTCGCCGTCGCCGCCGCGCTGATCGGCACGGCCTCGGTCGCGCCGGCGCAGGAGGGCGCGTCGCCAGCGGTGCCGAGCCGCTATTCCTTCAACCGCGTCGACGACGGCTTCCTTCGGCTCGACAATATCAGCGGTCAGGTGGCGTTCTGCAGTCCGCACAGCGTCGGCTGGGCCTGCGTGGTCGTGCCGGAAGACCGCGCGGCGCTGGAGAAGGAGATCGCGCGGCTGCAGGACGAAGTCGCGCAGCTCAAACAGCAAGTCGCCAATTTGCACGAGCCGCCGCCGCCACGGCCGCCGGCCGATTTGGCGCCGCCGGGCAAGGACAATTCCGTCCAATTGCACCAAGATCTGGCGCGCGCCCGCACGGCTATTGAAAATGCGTGGCAGCGCTTGGTCGAAATGATCGTCAATTTTCAGAAAGACATGATGCGCAAGGGCTGAGGCGACGATGGCCGACCGGCTGGTGGGGATCACCGAAGTAACTCCGCAGTTGATCGCAACCGTGACGTTGCGATTGAATACGCCGGGCGCCGGCCGCATGGCCGCAAAATCGTGCTGCAATTCATGGGCAGCCGGAAATAACGCCTCACGGCCTATTGATGAGCATCGGTGCCGGGGCGCATTATAGAGGTGCCGATGGGGGCTAAGCGGGAGAGGCATTTCGGTTGAATGAGAATTCGCACTATCGCTTGGTGATTGCCGACGATCATCCGTTGTTTCGCGGCGCATTGCGCGAGGCGGTCACCGGCCTGTTCGAGCGCATGGATATCGCGGAAGCCGGCACCTTCAACGAGGCCGCCGAACTGCTCGAGCACGGCAGCGACGTCGATTTGGTGCTGCTCGATCTCACAATGCCCGGTGTGCGCGGTTTTTCCGGCCTGATGTATCTGCGCGCGCAGTATCCCGGCGTGCCGGTGATCGTGGTTTCGGCCAATGACGACCCGGCGGCGATCCGGCGCTGCATGGAATTCGGCGCTTCCGGATTCATCCCCAAGACGCTGGGCGTCGACGCCATGCGCGCCGCGATCTCGCGCATCCTGGGCGGCGGCGTCTGGACGCCGCCCGACGTCGATCTTTCCGCCGGCTCCGACGCCGAGACCGCCGCCTTGATGGCGCGCATGGCGACGCTGACGCCGCAGCAGGTGCGCGTGCTGATGATGCTGTCGGAAGGCCTGCTCAACAAGCAGATCGCCTACCAACTTGGTGTCTCGGAGGCGACGGTGAAGGCGCACGTCTCGGCGATCTTGCAGAAGCTCGGGGTCGAAAGCCGCACGCAAGCCGTCATCGCCGCGGCCAAGATCGAATCCGGCCAGTGGTCGCAAGGCGCCCCGGTCGAAAGCTGATTTACTCCGCCGCGGCCACGCGCAGCACGCGCCATTGCGCCAATAAAGCGCGCAGCGCGGCCGGCTTGATCGGCTTGTTCAGCAATTGAATGCCTTGCGCGCGCGCGTGTTCGCGCACCACCGGCGAGCGGTCGGCGGTGATCAGGATGGCCGGCAGGTCGCCGCACTGCGCCCGCAGCGCCGCGATCGCCTCGATGCCGTTGCCGTGATCGAGGTGGTAATCGATCAGCAATCCGTTCGGCAAAGTCGGGTTTTCGGCAATCGCCGCCAGCGCGATCGCGAGGTCGGGCGCTTTGATCACCTCGCAGCCCCAGCCGCGCAGCAAAGTCTCCATGCCGTCGAGCACCGAGGGTTCATTGTCGATGCATAGCGCGGTGGTGCCGACGAGTTGGCTCGGATCGACGCGAATGTCCTCGCGCGCCGGCAAATCGACCGCCACGGCATTCGACAGCGGCACCATGACGGCGAAATGCGAGCCTTGCCCGACTTCCGACTTCACCTGGATCTCACAGCCGAGCACGCGCGCGACGCGCTCCACGATCGACAGGCCGAGGCCAAGCCCGCGCGCGATGCGGGCGCCCTGATCGAGGCGGAGGAACTCGACGAAGATCTCGCGCTGCTGGGATTCCGGAATGCCGACGCCGGTATCGTAGACGTCGATGCGCAAGTGCTTGCCGCGCCGCCGGCAGCCGACCAGAACGCGGCCGGACGGCGTGTATTTGATGGCGTTGGAGACGAGATTTTGCACCAGCCGCCGCAGCAGCCGGCGATCGGAACGCACCACCAGAGACGAGCGCACGAAGGTGAGATCGATATCCTTGGCGCCGGCCAGCGGCGCGAATTCCAGCTCGATCTGGCGCATGAGATCGTCGATGCGGAAACTCGTCAGTTCCGGGCGCATCACGCCGGTGTCGAGCCGCGACATGTCGAGCAGGGCGCCGAAGATTTCCTCCACCGCCTCGAGCGAGGCGTCGATATTGTCGACCAGCCGGGTATCGTCGCGGCCGCTCTGGCGCTCGATCAGGCTGGTGACATAGAGGCGCGCCGCGTTGAGCGGCTGCAGGATGTCGTGGCTCGCCGCCGCCAGGAATTTTGTTTTGGAGATATTGGCGGCGTCGGCTTCCCCCTTGGCGAGCGCCAGCGCGGCATTGAGCCTTGTCAGTTCCTCGGTGCGCTCGCGCACGCGAAGCTCGAGCGTCTCGTTGGCGCGCTCCAGGGCCTTGGCCGCCGCCACGCTGGGCGAGATGTCGGTGAAAGTGGTGACGAGGCCGCCGTCGGGCATGTGGTTGGCGCGCACCTCGATGACCATGCCGGGCTCGGCGAAGTGTTCGAGGAACGGCTCGCGGCCGGAGACGTAGCGCTCGATCTGCGCCTGCACGAAATCGCCGATTTTGTCGGGGCTGACGTCGCCGCGCCGGCCGTTGAAGCGCAGGATATCGGCAAGCCCGCTGCCGACGCGTAACAGGCTCGGCGGCAGGTCGAGGATTTCGCCGAATTGGCGGTTCCAGCAGACCAATTGTAGATCCTTGCCGAATACCGCGATACCCTGGCGCACGTGATCGAGCGCGGTCTGCAGGATTTCGCGGTTGTACTGGATCGCGGCATTGGCATCGTCGAGCAGCTTCAAGGCCGCCTTGGTCGAGACCGTGCGCTTGCGCAACAGCAGCGACAACACCAGCCGCGACGATGCCGCCCCGATGGCCGAGGCCAGGATATGTTCGGCATGGCGCACCAGCCGGAAATCGGCCTCGTCCTTGGGCTCCAGGCTGATGCGTTGCGTGGCCGCGAAGCTCTCGAAGGCGCTGCGGGTGCGTTCCTCGCCGAGATAGCGTGCGACCGCCGTGGTCAACTCCTCGACCGTCACCGAAGAACGCCATAGCCGGAAGCTTGGCGCGATCGGCGCGAGTTCGCTGGGCACGAAAGTATTGGCCTGCAGGCGCTCGATGGGCGAAGGCTCGCGCCGCAGCGACATGCCGATATAGGCAAGGACGTTGAGGGCGAGACTCCAGATCACGCCATGCACCAGCGGCGACATTTCAAGCCCGAACAAATGCTGCGGGCGCAGCGCCGCGATATGCCAGGGTCCGTCGGTGAGGATGTACTGGCTGACGATGCCGACGTCGGCGAAGCTCGGCAGCAGCAGCGTGTAGGCCCACACCACGAACCCCACGATCATGCCGGCGAGGGCGCCGCCGCCGGTGGCGCGGCGCCAGAACAGGCCGCCGAAGAACGCTGGCGCCAGTTGCGCGAGCGCCGCGAAGGCGAGCAGGCCGATGGAGGCGAGCTGCGCGTCGCCCGCCGTGCGGTAGTAGAGATAGGCGAGCAGGATGATGGCGAAGATCGCCACCCGGCGCGCCGTCAGCAGCAGCGAGCCGAGATTGTCGCGGCCGGAGATCAGCGCGCCGCGCCGCCGCAGCACCAGCGGCATCACGATATCGTTCGACACCATGATCGAGAGCGCGACCGATTCCACGATCACCATCGCGGTCGCCGCCGACAGGCCGCCGACGAAGGCGACGATCGCCAGCACGCTCGATCCGCTCTGCAGCGGCAGCGCCAGCACGAACATGTCGCTGTCGATTTCGCCGTTGCGGAAGGTCAAGAGCCCGGCGAGCGCGATCGGCACGACGAACACGTTGATCAGCACCAGATAGGCGGGGAACAGCCAGGCCGCGCGTTTGATCTCGTTTTCATTGTGGTTCTCAACCACCGCGACGTGGAACTGGCGCGGCAGCAGGATGACGGCAACGAACGACAGCAAGGTGGTCGCGATCAAGGTGTCGAAGGCCGGCTGGCGCGAGAAAATCGAAGCGGTTTGCGGGTGCTCCTGCGCGGCGGCGAACAGCCCGGCCGGTCCGTGGAACATGAAGAAGGTGATGAAGACGCCGACCGCGAGAAAGGCGACCAGCTTGACGATCGACTCCGCCGCGATCGCCAGCATCAGGCCGTGCTGGTGCTCGGTGGCGTCGATGTGGCGGGTGCCGAACAGCACTGCGAAGGTCGCCATCGCCAGCGCAACGAACAAAGCGATGTCGCCGAGCAGCGGCCGCGCGGCGTCGGCCGCGAAGGTCATCTGCGCGATGATGGTCTCGAGCGAGGCCGATACCGCCTTGAGCTGCAACGCGATGTAGGGAATGGTGCCGACGATGGCAATCACCGCGACGGTCGCCGCCACCGCCTGGCTCTTGCCGTAGCGCGCGGCGATGAAGTCGGCGATCGAGGTGGTGTTCTGCGCCTTGGCCAGCCGCACGATGCGCACCAGCAGCGGCGAGAACAGGCCGATCATCAGCATCGGGCCGATATAGATGGTGAGGAATTCGTAGCCGGTGCGCGAGGCCGAACCGACCGAGCCGAAGAAGGTCCACGACGTGCAATAGATCGCCAGCGACAACGGGTAGATCAGCAGCCGGGCGCGGCTGTCGCGGCCGATGCCGCGCTCAAGCCCGCGGCTGCGGTCGCCATAGCTCGCGACCAGGAACAGCAGGCCGATATAGCCAAGCGCAACCGCGATGACGACCCAGCCTTGCAGCATGCGCACTCCAGATCTGGGCTAAGCCCCGGAGGTTCAAGGATTTTACCCTTTTTAGGTCACAATGGCCTTCAGGTCCATCGCCGGGCTAGATTGCAAATTTGTGAAAGCCGCCAGCCCCTTGTCTCTGCCTCCAGTCATCGACCGCATCGAAACGTCCCGCCATCTTGCGGAAACCTTGGCATTTGCCGCGGCCGGCGGTCTTACGTTTGGCCTCTTGGGCGTGCCCGCGGGCTTTCTGTCGGGTTCCATTCTGGCGGTCGCGGCAGCTTCCTTGGCCGGGCGGCCGATGACGATGCCGTCGCCGCTGGTGCGCGTTCTTCTTGTGCTGATCGGCATTTCGCTTGGCGCGGTGGTCACGCCGGCGACGCTCAACGGCATTGCCGCCTATCCCTTGAGCATCGCCGCGCTGATCGTGGCGATGGTCTGCATCAGCGTCACCGGCGCGCAATATCTGCGCGTGGTGCACGGCTGCGATATCGTGACCGCTTATCTCGCCGCCGCGCCCGGCGGCCTGACGCAGGTGATGGGGCTCGCCGCTGAGCTGAACGCCGACATGCGCGCCATCGCCATCGTGCAGACCACGCGCGTCGTGATCATCGCGGTCGGTCTGCCGGCCGGTCTGGCGCTGTTCGGTCTGGCCGGCCATGCCGGCCGCAGCGTCGGTGGACCGTTCGATCCCGCGCAGCTCGGCGAGCTGACACTGCTGGTCGCCGCATCGACCGCCGTCGCGATCGCCGCCTTTCGCGTCGGCTTTCCGGGCGGTTTGATGTTTGGCGCCATGCTCACATCGGCCACGCTGCACGGCAGCGGCTTCATCCACGTGGTGATGCCGTGGTGGGTGGTCAACGCCGTGATGATCGCGTTCGGCGCGGTGACCGGCTCGCGCTTCGCCAACACGCCGCTGCGCCTGCTGGCGAACTTCATCGGCGCGGCGTTCGGTTCGTTCGCGGTGGCGATCGCGGTCGCGGCGGTGTTCGCGGCGGGACTGGTCGGCATTCTGGCGTTGCCGATCGGCGAGGTGATGATCGCCTACGCGCCGGGCGCGGTGGATGCCATGATGCTGCTTGCGCTCGCGCTCAATCTCGATCCGGTTTACGTCGGCGCGCATCACCTGGTGCGCATTTTCCTGGTGTCGCTGGCCATGCCGGTGCTGGCGCATCGCCACATGCGCCGGCTCAAATCGCCGGATGCAAGCACGCCGCCGGTCGAGGATTGATCGATTACTCCGCCGCGATCGCCGGCTTGCGGGTCGGCAGATCGAGCCGCTCCCAGACCTCGACCAGCGCTTCCGCCAGGGCATCGATCAGCGCGTCGTCGTGGTAGGGCGACGGCGTGATGCGCAACCGCTCCATGCCGCGCGGCACGGTCGGATAATTGATCGGCTGGATGTAGATGCCGTGCTCGGAGAGCAGCAGGTCGCTCGCCGCCTTGCATTTTTCCGCATCACCAATGAGAACCGGCACGATATGCGTCGCGCTCGGCATCACCGGCAGGCCCGCGGCGGTGAGCACGGCTTTGACGCGCGCGGCGCGATCCTGGTGGCGTTCGCGCTCCCAGCTCGACGCCTTGAGGTGGCGGATGGCGGCGGTCGCCGCCGCGCAAATGGCCGGCGGCAGCGCGGTGGTGAAGATAAAGCCCGGCGCATAGGAGCGCACCGCGTCGACGACTTCCTTGCTGGCCGCGATGTAGCCGCCGAGACAGCCGAAGGCTTTGGCCAGCGTGCCTTCGATGACGTCGATGCGTTGCGAGGCGTTGTCGCGATCGGCAATGCCGCCGCCGCGCGGGCCGTACATGCCGACCGCGTGCACCTCGTCGACATAGGTCATGGCGCCATAGCGCTCGGCCAGATCGCAGATCGCGTGCAGCGGCGCGATGTCGCCGTCCATGGAATAGAGGCTCTCGAACACGATCAGCTTCGGCCGCTCCGCGCCAGCGGCTTTCAACAGCTCTTCAAGATGACCGAGATCGTTATGCCGCCAGATCTGCTTTTCGCAAGCCGCCTGGCGCACGCCCTCGATCATCGAATTGTGGTTGAGCGCGTCGGACAGGATCAGGCAATTCGGCAGCAGCTTGGCGATGGTGGCGATGCCGGTCTCGTTCGAGACATAGCCCGAGGTGAACACCAGCGCGGCCGGCTTGGCGTGCAGGTCGGCGAGTTCGCGCTCCAGCTCGACCAGCGGATGATTGGTGCCGGCGATATTGCGCGTGCCGCCGGCGCCGGTGCCCATGCGGGCGGCGACATCGACCATGGCGCCGATCACCTTGGGGTGCTGCGCCATGCCGAGATAGTCGTTGGAGCACCAGATCACGACCTCGCGCGGACCTTGCGGGGAATGCCAGAGTGCATGCGGAAAACGCCCGGCGATGCGTTCAAGGTCGGCGAACACCCGATAACGGCGCTCGTCGCGCAGTCGGTCCAGGGCCGAGGTGAAAAAGCTCTTATAATCCATACGAATTTCTTCTGCGGCGCGCCCCGCGAGGTCCTTTTTTAGAAGGGTTCTAGGGGGTTTGTCGAGGCAAGATTAGTCGAATTCCAAAGGCTGGAATTGGCCTTATACCAACGACGTTAATTGTCAAATTTCCTCAGACCCGGGTTTTCAGGGGCACGGTGGCCGCCTTGCGCCGCAGGTAAGTCGTGGCAAACGCGTAGAGATACCAGCGCATATAGGCCGGCAGCCACTTCACCACCTGAAAGCGGCTGGTGCCTTTGGTGCGTTCCATCCACTGCGCCGGCACTTCGCCGATGCGCCAGCCGAGCCGGTGACATTTCACCAGCAATTCGATGCTGTAACAAAAGCCCCGGTCCGAATCGATGACGATCTGATCGATCACACGTGCAGAAAACAGACGAAAGCCATTGGTCGCGTCGCGCGTCGGCAAGCAGGCGAGATGATAGAGCGTGAAATTTCCGATGCGCACGAGTACCGCCTTGAGCCATGGACAACCGGTCATGCTGCCGCCTTTCATGAAGCGGCTGGCGCAAACGACGTCGAAGCCCGTTTCGCCGAGGCGCAGCATCGCCTCGATGATGCCGGCGTTGTAATCGTCGTCGGCCATCTGGACGAGCGCGAACGGTGCCTGGCATGCGGCAAGTCCCGTGATCACGGCGCCCTGCGCGCCGCGCCCGCGGTTGCGCACATACGCGATGGCGAGCGCGCCGGGCAAGCTGGGCGCGTTCCTGATCGCCGGCAGCGTATTGTCGTCTTCGCGGTCGTAGCAGATCAAAACGCGCGCCGGGCTCTTTACCTCGCGCGCGATCGAGGCGAGCGTGGGCAGAATATTGGCGCCCTCGTTGTAAACGGGGATAATGATGTCAAGTCGCGGCGGCGCGGCATTCGTCATCGGATAATGTTGGCGCCCGAAAGATGTCCCCAAATATCGAAAACCGGCTTGCCCTTGAAATCGGCTTTCGCGTAGGCGGCGTGCGGAGCACACAGGATCATGAGGTCGCTTTTTGCGATGACCTCGTCGAGCGGCGTTAAGCTTGCATCGGTGGCCGGCGTGACAAAGGGGTCGGTCGTCAGCACGGCCCGTGTTTGCCCGGTCAGGACCTTCTTGAACTTATAGCTGAGCGAGGCGCGGATATCGTCGCTCTCGGCTTTGAACGCCATGCCCAGCAGACCGACGGTCATGGTCGCAAGATCAAATCGCCGCTTGATGTCCTCGGCCACATGGAGCACGAGCCCCTCGTTGACCAAAAGCGCGGCGTGACCGAGCCCGAACTGGTTGCGAGCGAAGGCCGAGAGTTGCATCGTGTCTTTCGCCAGGCAGGGTCCGGCGGCAAAACCCGGCCCCGGCAAGCTCTTGAGGCGCGGATAATCTTGTTTCATGGCGCCGAGCACGCGCTGATAATCGACGCCGGCGGACTTGGCGACCACATAGAATTCGTTCGTCACCGCAAATTCGATATATCGATAGGCATTGGTGAACAGTTTGGCGAATTCCGCTTCGGTCGGCGTCGTCTTCAACACCTTCGGCGCGATGCGCTCAAATAATTCGGCGGCGGCGCGCTCGGCCTCCGGCGTGCAGCCGCTGACAATTTGCGGCAATTCGCGCAATTCCTTCAAGCCGGCGCCCTGGACGATGCGTTCTGGACAGAACGCGACCATCAGATCGCGGCCTTTCATCTTCAAGTAAGACGCCAGCCAGGTCGTCGTGCCGGGAAACACCGTCGAACGCAGCACCAGGAGCCGGCCATCGGCGATCGACGGCAGCAACGCATCGATGCAATCTTGCACGACTTGGCGGATCGGATTGAAAAACTCATCGATCGGCGTGCCAATCGTGACGATGACGGGACCGCGGGGCGAGATCGTGTCGGGTGAATTGGTGAAAACCAGGCGATCGTCCCGCAGCGCCTTGTCGAGAACCGATTGCGCGCCGTTTTCGATGAACGGCAAGCGGCCTGCCGCAAGCATGTCGAGGTGGGCTTTGTTGATGTCGTTGACGTTGACCCGCAAGTCTGCTTCCGCCAGCGCCAGCACCAACGGGATGCCGACATGGCCGGCGCCGCCGACCACGGTCACGTCACAGGTTTGAACGGCAGCCGGTTTCTCCAGCGTCGGCTTCGCGTCTGGCTTAATGTTCATGGGTCGTACCTATAACACAGGTCTGTCTGGATACGAGTTATAGGCTGCCCGCCTGGATTTCTTGCCGGCACCACGCGACAACCTCATCGACGGCTTCTTCCAAGGTCACTTCGGTAGTAAAGCCCAGCCGGTCCTTGGCCTTGGTGACATCGGGAACGCGATGCTGAACGTCGTACGCGAACGGCGGATCGCTTACGACCTTGAACGGCAACTTGGCGCCGTTGGCGCTCCGCCAGACCAGCTCGGCCAATTCCAGGACCGTCGTTTGCCTCGGCGTCGAGAGGTTGAAGTCTTCGTTGACCGCGGCGGGATGGTCGATGGATATCGCAATGCCGCGAGCGAGATCGCGGCCATGCGTATAGCAGCGCACCTGATTGCCCTCGCCGAGAATGTGCAGCGGGTTTTGGCCCTTGAGCGCCTTGAGCGCGAGATCGGGCAGAACGTGGCTCATCGCCAGCTTGATGTTGCCGCTCATGACGTTGTGCTCGCCGAGCGCGCGTCCTTCGCCGACGCCGACGCAATTGAACGGACGAATGATGGTGTAGGGGAGTTCGTGCTGCTCGAAGGCGCCGCGCGCGAAATATTCCGTGGCCAGCTTTTGGAATCCGTAAGTGCTGAGCGGCGGCGGGCTGCGCAATTGCTCGCCCTCGGGCGTAGGAAACAAAGTCGCGTTCTCGAACACCATGCTCGAACTGATCACCGTGATCTTTTTCAGCGTGCCGGCCTTGAACGCCGCGATGGCGGCGTCGAAGGTCGACGCCAGAATGCGCTCGTTCTCGGCCAGAAGATCGTAGGCATATTTATGGAAGTAGCTGATGCCGCCGATCATGGCCGCGCCGGCGATGATCTGATCGCAACCCGAGGCCGCCGACGACATCAATCCGGCATCCTTGCAGTCGCCGCGCAGGAATTTGTATTTCGGGTGCTTATCGTGCGCCTTGGCGACTTCGCCGTATTTGGAGAAGTTGTCGATGCCAACGACGTCGTGTCCGCGAGCGAGAAGCTCGTTGACCAGATAGCCACCCAGAAAGCCGGATGAACCGGTAACAAGTATCCGCATTGCGAATGACCTTCGATCCCGCGCGCGGCATGGATTTGGGGCAAATCGGCATGCTAGGCAAGGGAAAATGCCGTAAGCGAACAGCCCGGACCGCAAGATGACAGCAGCGCTCGAACTCGGCTCCAGTGGTTGGCAAAAGCTTGCGGTACTGTTTTTGGCGGTCGCCGCGGTCGGCCTGCCGATCAACCAGATCGAAGCCCATGCGCTGTTGCTGGCGGTCGCAGTCGCCCGCTATCATTTCCTGACTTGGTTTCTGACCATGCTCGTCGTCATGGTCTTCATGCATGAGGTCGCAATCGATTGGCTGCTGCGGCGTTATCCCGCCGCTTCGGGCCGCACTACCACACACCCCTTGCCGCGACGGCTTGCATCCGGACTGGCGTGGCTGCAAAAGAGTTCCGCATGAGCAAAAAACCCACCGGCATCGCCAACGGTCTGACCAATTACGGCGACCGCGACTTCTCCCTCTATTTGCGGCGCTCGTTCGCCCAGTCGATGGGCTATTCCACCGCCATGCTGGAAAAGCCGGTGGTCGGCATCGCCTATACCGGCTCGGGCTTCAACAATTGCCACCGGCATTTCCCCGAACTGCTGGAAGCGGTCAAACGCGGCGTGCTGGCGGCGGGTGCGTTGCCGATCGAATTCCCGACCATTTCATTGGGTGAGGTATTTCTCAGTCCGACCAGCCTGAAATTCCGCAATCTGATGTCGATGGACACTGAGGAAATGGTGCGCGCGCAGCCCATGGATTCGGTGGTGCTGATGGGCGGCTGCGACAAGACCGTGCCGGCGCAATTGATGGGCGCGGTCTCGGCCGGCCGGCCGGCGGTGATGCTAGTGGCAGGCCCGATGATGACCGGACGCCATCATGGCGAGCGGCTCGGCGCCTGCACCGATTGCCGCCGGTTCTGGGCGCAATACCGCGCCGGCAAGGTCGACGACAAGGAAATTTCCGAAGTCGAGGGCAAGCTTGCCACCACCGCCGGCACCTGCGCGGTCATGGGCACCGCCTCGACCATGGCCTGCCTCGCCGAGGCGCTCGGCATGATCCTGCCGGGCACCGCCGCGATTCCCGCCGTGCATGCCGATCGTCTGCGCGCGGCGGAAGCGACCGGCGCGCTGGCGGTCAAGCTGATCGGCTCGCAGTTCACACCCGACAAGATCGTCAATCAAAAGTCGGTGGAGAACGCGCTGCGCGTGCTGCTCGCCATCGGCGGCTCCACCAATGCCATCATCCATTTGACGGCGATCGCCGGGCGCGCCGGCGTGCCGGTGTCGCTGCAACGGCTCAACGAACTATCCGAGACCACGCCGGTTCTGGTGAATTTGAAGCCGGTCGGCAATGGCTACATGGAAGATTTTTTCGCGGGCGGCGGCATGGGCGCGCTGATGCGCGAGATTAAAGACCTGCTGCATCTCGACTGCATGACGGTGACCGGCGAGACCTTGGGCGAGCGACTCAAGCACGACAATGACGCATGGATCGACCGCAGCGTCATCGCCGAGCGAAAGAAACCGCTGGAGCCGCATGGCGGGCTGGTCGCGCTGTTCGGCAATCTGGCGCCGCAGGGCGCGATCCTCAAACGCTCGGCGGCGGATTCAAATTTGTTCGAGATCGAGGGCAGGGCGGTGGTGTTCTCCTCGCTCGCCGATCTCGCCGCGCGCATCGACGATCCCAAACTCGACGTCGAGGCGGACGATATTCTTGTCCTGCAAAATGCCGGCCCGCACTCGGCCTCCGCCATGCCCGAGGCCGGCTACCTGCCGATCCCGAAGAAGCTCGCGATCAAGGGGGTCAAGGACATGGTGCGGGTGTCGGATGCCCGCATGAGCGGCACGGCGTTCGGCACCATCGTGCTGCACGTGACGCCGGATGCCGCCTCCGGCGGTCCGCTCGGCCTGGTGAAGAACGGCGACCGCATAAAGCTCTCGGTCAAGAACCGCCGCATCGACCTCGTGGTCGATGACGCGGAACTTAAAGCCCGCGCAGCCGCCGCCAAGCCAATGTCCGAAAATCCCGAGCGCGGCTATGCCAAGCTCTACGCCCAGGAAATCCTCGGCGCCGATCAAGGTTGCGATTTCGCCTTTCTCAAGCCACGCTGACGACGCACCTCGATTACCGCCAATTGTCGCGACTGCGTTCATGTCTGCGTAGCGCTAATTGTTATTAACAATACTATCGTGTGGATATTAACGCGGCGCCAGCAACGGCGGCCATAAATTGCACAAAACGACCGGTTCCTGGCCGCGCCGGTTGCGCGTGTCGAGTTTGCACAATGCTCGAGGCGTTGAATTTCCTGGTCATGCGGCGCGACTGGCAGATCGTCACTCTCGCCGGGACGCTCGGCTTTGCCATCGCGTTCGCCGTGATGGAAGCCGCCGTTGCGTATTCGATGGCGCTGCATGCGCTGTCGATCGCGCTGGTCGTCGTCGCCGGTTTGATGTTGAGCATGGGCGTCGGAATCCGGCTCTCGGCCCGGCACGTCCGGCAGAACCTCGGCGGAGAAAAAGCCCGGCTCGACGCCGCGCTCAACAACATGATTCAAGGTCTGTGCATGTTCGATGCGCAGAACCGTCTGCTGGTCTGGAACGAGCGATACCGGGCCATGTACAACATCGATCCGAAACGGATTTGGCGCGGCTGCACGATCCGCGATCTGCTGGACGCGCGCATTGCCGCCGGAATGTTTCCGCTCGATCCGGAGCGCTACGACCGCGAGCTGCGCGTGGCGCTCAAGCAGGGCAAGACCTTCACGCTTAATATTGAATTGGCCGACGGCCGCACCATCGCGGTGCTCAACCAGCCGACCGAGAGCGGCGGCTGGGTGGCGACGCACGAGGACATCACCGAACGCAAGCGCGCCGAGCGCGAGCTTGAGCGTACCCGTTTGTTTCTCGACACGATCATCGAGAACGTGCCGTCGCCGATCATCGTGAAGGAATCGGCGAGCTTGAAGTATTTGCTGATCAACCGCGCCGCCGAGAAATTCCTGGGCACCGATCGCGACCTGCTGCTCGGCAAGACCGCGCGTGACGTCATGCCGGCGGGCACCGCCGAGATGATCGAAGGCCACGACCGGGATCTGGCCAATTCAAGCAAGCCGATATTCCTTGACGAGCATGCCGTCGTCACCCCCGGCAACGGCATCCGCATTGTGACGGCGACCCGTCTGCCGGTCATGGGTCCGGACGGCAAGCCGCAATATCTCATCGCCGTCATCCACGACCTCACCGAGCGCAAACGCGACGAACAGCGTATCGTGCATATGGCGCACCACGATGCGCTCACCGGTCTGCCGAATTGCACGGCGTTCAACGAATGCATCGCGGCCACGCTCGAACTGGCGGCGGCTTCGGACGACAGCTTCGCGCTGCTCAGCCTCGATCTCGACCGATTCAAGACGGTCAATGACATGTTCGGTCACTCGGCAGGCGACACGTTGTTGCGCGAGCTGGCGAGCCGGCTCGAACAGGCCTGCGAAGGCGCGTTCCTCGCCCGCGTCGGCGGCGACGAATTCGCCGTCATCACCCCGACCGGGCCGCAGCCCGCGACCGCCGAAGCCTTGGCCGAGAAGCTCAACGCGGCGCTCGACGCCGAGATCGACGTCGAAGGCACGCCGTTGCGCGTCGAGCTGACCGTGGGCGTCGCCATCTTCCCGCAAGACGGCGCCGACGCCGAAAGCCTGATCGCCAACGCGGACGCCGCGCTGTTTCGCGCAAAATCGGAAATGCGCGGATCGATTCGTTTCTTCGAGCCGTCAATGGACAAGCAGTTGCGCGAAAAGCGCGCGCTACAACAGGATCTGCGCACGGCCATCGCGCGCGATGAACTTGTGCTGCACTATCAGCCGCAGGCGCATCTCGACGGCGAGGTTACCGGCTTCGAGGCGCTGGCGCGTTGGCATCATCCGCGCCGGGGCATGATCGCGCCCGGCACCTTTATTCCGCTGGCCGAGGAGAGCGGGCTGATCATCGAGCTCGGCGAATGGATATTGCGCACCGCCTGCCGCGAGGCGGCATCCTGGCCGCGAAAGTTGGACATCGCGATCAACCTGTCGCCGGTGCAATTCCAGCACGGCGACCTCGCGAAGCTGGTGCATCAGATTTTGCTGGAAACCGGACTGGCGCCGGCGCGCCTGGAACTGGAAATAACCGAAGGCGTTCTGATCGGCGATTTCAACCGCACGGTGGCGGTCCTGCGCCGGCTGAAAAATCTCGGCGTGCGCATCGCCATGGACGACTTCGGCACCGGCTATTCTTCGCTGTCCTATTTGCAGTCGTTTCCGTTCGACAAGATCAAGATCGACAAGTCCTTCATCGCCAATCTCGGCCACAGCCAGCAGGCCGCCACGATCGTGCGCGCGGTGATCGCGCTGGGTCACGGGCTCGATCTGCCGGTGATGGCGGAGGGCGTCGAAACCGAGGAGCAACTCAAGTTTCTCGCCGGCGAATCCTGCGATGAGGTCCAGGGCTATTTCATCGGCTGGCCGAAGCCGATCGGGGACTACGCGGAGGCCGTCGGGCGCAAGCCGGCGCCGGGGAAACCGAAAAAGCAGACGCTCGCAGCCGCCGGCTGAACCATTGCCGCATCCGAGAACTGGTGCTGCCGCACAGGATTGAACTGTGGACCTCCCCCTTACCAAGGGGGTGCTCTACCACTGAGCTACGGCAGCGAATTTGCGCGGGCGCATGACAGCGGCGCGAATGCGGCGGAAACTGCCATAACGGGCACCAAGGGCGCAAGGCAAAGCCCGGACTTGCGCCGCGGCGAAACCGGCGGATAGTTGCGCCATGACGCGTCGACCCGCCGACGACAAACAAGCCAAAAAGCCCACCGGCCGCGAGGCACGGCTCGCCGCCGCGCTGCGGGAAAACCTGCGCCGGCGCAAGGCGCAGGAGCGGTCGCGCAAAGTCGAAAGCAAGGCCGAACCGAGCGATAACAAGAATGCTTGAGCCACCTATCCGCTCATTCCCGCGCAAGCGGGAATCCAGGGGCCAAGTTTGCGGACCTCTCGTGTTGCCTGGACCCCCGCTTTCGCGGGGGTGAGCGGTGCATGAGGGTCCGACTTTCGCCGCATTTTCCCGGCGAGGGTGCTATTGTGCGCGGGCTTTAGGAACAATTGTTGGCCAAGCGGGCGGGGCGAGATGGATCGAATACGCATTGTCGGCGGCAAGCCGCTCAACGGCACCATCCCGATCTCGGGCGCCAAGAACGCCACGCTGCCGCTGATGATCGCCAGCCTGCTGACCGAGGACACGCTGATCCTCGAGAACGTGCCGCGGCTTGCTGACGTCATTCTGCTTCAACGCATCCTCGGCAACCACGGCGTCGACGTCATGATCGCCGGCAAACGGCCGGGCGATGATCCCAACGCCGGCCGCACCATTCACATTTCGGCCAAACACATCGTCGACACCACCGCGCCCTACGACCTCGTCTCCAAGATGCGGGCGAGCTTCTGGGTGGTGGCGCCGCTGCTGGCGCGCATGGGGGAGGCCAAGGTGTCGATGCCCGGCGGCTGCGCCATCGGCACGCGGCCGGTCGATCTCTTGATCATGGCGCTGGCGAAATTCGGCGCCGAGATTGAGATCGAGAGCGGCTACGTCATCGCGCGCGCCAAAAAGGGCCTGCGCGGGGCTGAGATCGATTTTCCGAAGGTCACGGTCGGCGGCACCCACACCGCGATGATGGCGGCCGCGACGGCTCGCGGCACCACGGTGATCGAGAACGCGGCGCGCGAGCCCGAGATCGGCGACGTCGCCGATTGCCTGAACAAGATGGGCGCCAGGATTTCCGGCGCCGGCACCGCGCGCATCGTGATCGAAGGCGTGGCCAAGCTCAACGGCGCGCGCCACAAGGTGCTGCCCGACCGCATCGAGACCGGCACCTACGCGATGGCGGTCGCCATGACCGGCGGCGACGTGCTGTTGCAAAATGCGCGGCCCGAATTGTTGCAGACCGCGCTCGACGTGCTGGCAAAGACCGGAACCACGATCACACCGACCAACGAGGGCATCCGCGTCGCCCGCAACGGCGCCAGCCTGGCGCCGGTCGAGGTCTCGACCGCGCCGTTCCCCGGCTTCCCCACCGACCTGCAGGCGCAGCTGATGGCCTTGATGACGCGCGCCGGCGGCACCTCGCGCATCACCGAGACCATTTTCGAAAACCGCTTCATGCACGTCCAGGAGCTGGTCCGGCTCGGCGCGCATATCCATCTCGACGGCGAGACCGCGACCATCGAGGGCGTCGAGCAGCTCACCGGCGCGCCGGTGATGGCCACCGATTTGCGCGCCTCGGTGTCGCTGGTAATCGCGGGGCTGGCCGCCGAAGGCGAGACCATGGTCAACCGCGTCTATCATCTCGACCGCGGCTTCGAGCGGGTCGAGGACAAGCTGGCGCGCTGCGGCGCGGCGATCGAGCGGATTAGCGCTTAGGTTATTTCGCAGACCGCGCAACCAGCCGGCTCTGCGTGCCGCTGGTGCCGGCGAGGAGGCAATAATGACACCCCGCGCGACCGAACAGCTAGCCGCAGCCGATTCAGGGCGCGCGCAACCGGCTCCCGCCTCACACCCGATGGCGAACGAGCAAATGCCCGCCGCCTATCGTTTCAGGCTCGGCGCATTCGAATGCACGGTGGTTTCCGATGGCCCGCTCAGGCTCGGCACGTTCAGTGCGGAGTTGTTCAAGGGCGTGGCCCAGGAGCGGATCGACGAATTTGTCGCCGCCAATTTCCTCGACAAGGATAATTTCGTGATCGACCAGAATGCGCTGGTCGTCAACACCGGCGGCAAGCTTGTCCTGATCGATACCGGCATGGGATTTCGCAAGATCTACGGGCCGAGGACCGGCCACGTGCTCGCTAATCTCCGCGCTGCGGGCATCGATCCGTCGTCGATCGACGCGGTGGTGTTGAGCCACGCCCACCCGGACCATGTCTGGGAACTCGTCGGCGAAGACGGCAAGCCGCACTTTCCCAACGCTCAAATCTATATCAGTCAGGCCGACCTTGAGTACTGGACCGACGAAGCCAAGCTGTCGCATCCGGCGCTCGGGCGCTACATCGGGCCGATCCGCGACGCGCTGCTGCCCTTCCGCGTCCGCATGATATTCCTCAAGGACGGCCAGGATGCCGTTTCAGGCATACAAGCGCTGTCGACGCCCGGCCATACGGTCGGCCACACCAGCTTGGTGATCAACTCGCAGGGTTCATCGATCGTCTATATCGGCGACCTGGCCCATCAGCCTGTGCTGCAAATGGAAAATCCACGCGCCGAGTTCGCGCGTGACACCGACCCGAAGCAGGGGGTCGCGTCGCGGCTGCGTGTGTTCGACATGGCGGCGAGCGGGAAAATTCCGATCATCGCCTATCACTTCCCGTGGCCCGGGATCGGCCATGTCGTGAGGAACGGTGAAAATTATCGCTTCGTCGCAATCCAAATGCAGACGGTGTTGTAGGCGACCGCCACTCAATCACGATCCCCAATCGAGGAAATGTTCTATGCCCAGCCTGAAAGTCCTGAGCGCCGGCGCCGTGAAGTCCATGCTCGAGGCGCTCGGCCCCGAGTTCGAGCGTGCTAGCGGCAACAAGCTCGATATCGCCTTCGGCACTGCCTTTGCGCAGCGCGAGCGGATCATCAAGGGCGAGATCGCCGACGTGGTCATCATCTCGGAATCGATCATCGCCGAATTGGAGAAGCTCGGGCTGGTGGTTGCGGGCAGCGCCAGGAATCTCGGGCGAACCGTCACCGGCGTGATCGTGCCGGAGGGCGCGGCCATGCCCGATATCTCGACGGTCGAGGCCTTCAAGCGGACGCTGCTCGACGCCAAATCGGTGGCCTACACCGATCCGAAGGCGGGCGGCTCCGGCGGCATCATGTTCGCGGGTCTCTTGCAGAAGCTCGGCATCGCCGAGGCGGTCAACGCCAAGGCGGTGCTGTGCAAAGGCGGGCTCGATGTTTCGATGAAGATCGCCGAGAAGCGCGCCGAGATCGGCACCACCTTCATCAGCGAAGCCCTGCCGGTCAAAGGGCTCAAGATTGTCGGTCCACTGCCGGACGAACTTTACAACGCCAATACCTACACCGCGGCGATCCACAAGGCGGCGAAGTCGCCGGATGGCGCCGCGGCCTTTCTCAAGGCACTGACCGATCCCGCCAGCCGCCCGCGCTGGTCGGCGGCCGGCCTCGAGCCGGCTTTTTAGTTGTTATCCGCTCGTCCCCGCGGAAGCGGGGACCCAGGGGCGAAATTTCCGGAGCGGCGTTAATCTCCCTGGATTCCCGCTTGCGCGGGAATGAGCGAAGGTAAGCGCATCTTGCGCCGCCTCAGGCCCTTGCCTAATTACGCTGGCACCGGGAGCCGCCGTCCATGAGCCAGCTCAAATTCGTCGTGCTTGACGAGGAGGACCTTGAGGTCGTCTCCGCCCATCTGCAGGACGCGGTGGCCAAGGTCTCCGATGTGCTGTGGCTCCGCCAAGAAAAGCGCCTGGTGCTGGGGCTCAACCGCTTCGACTGGGAAGGCGCCCAAGGCGCCCAGCCGGAATACCGGCGGCGGCGTACGGCGCTGCGGTTCGAGCGGGTCATGTCGATCAAAAGCCGCGACGTTGATCCGGCCAGCCAGGATACCGTGCTCAATATGCTGGCGGTCGAGTTTTCCGAGACCAATGCGCCGTCCGGCACGGTGACCATTACCTTTTCCGGCGGGGCGGCGCTGCGGCTGGAGGTCGAGTGCCTGGAGGCCGAATTGGCCGATCTCGGCCCGTCCTGGACGACCGCGGCCTGCCCGGTCCATGCGCTCGGCGAGGACGGCCCGCCCAAGTCCGGCAGCCGGTAAGGCCGGTGCTCCCTCTTGTTTGGCCGCAGCGCAACAATAAAACCCGTTCAGAACCGCGGGAGTCACCGCTCGGCGAGCCCGGCATGGCTTGATATTTTGCGGTTCCAATGGCGTAGTGTCGCGGTTTGGTCCAACAGGGAAGAACCTATGCGCAAAATTATCGTTCTCGCGGGGCTGCTGGGAGCCGCCGCGTTATTTACCGGTACCCCGGCCCAAGCCTGGGTCGGCTGCGAATGCGTCAAGTTCGGCGCGCCCTCGGTCTGCGTGGCCGGCCCGCTGGAATGCGGGGCAATGGGGGGCATCTGCCTCGCCCCCTGCGACTACAAGGCGCCGATGATGAAGAAGCACCACCACAAGCACCACATGCACTATAAGAAAAAGAAGAAAATGTAAGCAGGCGGCATTCTCTTGCGCCAAGGCCCCGCCTCGCAGCGGGGCCTTTTGCTTGCGGCCGTCCGCGCAAGGGTTGACGCGCCCCCGCCCATCACCCATTGACCTGTCATTAGCCGGCGAAAAGGCCATGCCGCTTCGATTGGATAGTCAAAGTCCCGATTTTGCCGCGCGGTTTCGCGCCTTCCTCGGCGTGAAGCGCGAGGCGGCGCAGGACGTCGAACAGCGCGTGCGCCACATCATCGACGAGGTGAAAGCCTACGGCGATCGCGCGCTGTTGCAGTTGACGCTGGAATTCGACCGGCTCGATCTCGCCAGCGTCAGCATGCGGGTGACGCAAGCCGAGATCGACGCGGCGGAGAAATCCTGCAAGGCAGAGGCGCTCGCCGCGCTCAAGCTCGCGCGCGACCGCATCGAGGCCTATCACCTGCGCCAGAAGCCGGCCGACGAACGCTTCACCGACTCAGCTGGCGTCGAGCTGGGCGCCAAGTGGACCGCGATCGAAGCGGTCGGCCTGTACGTGCCGGGCGGCACCGCGGCCTATCCGTCGTCGGTGCTGATGAACGCGGTGCCGGCCACGGTCGCCGGCTGCGCACGTCTTGTCATGGTGGTACCGGCGCCGGACGGCAAACTCAGCCCCTTGGTTCTGGCGGCGGCCAAGCTCGCCGGCGTGCACGAGATCTATCGCATCGGCGGCGCGCAGGCGATTGCCGCGCTCGCTTACGGCACGGAGACGATTCAACCCGTCGTCAAGATCGTCGGGCCGGGCAACGCCTACGTGGCGGCGGCCAAGCGGCTGGTCTTCGGCCAAGTCGGCATCGACATGATCGCGGGTCCGTCGGAAGTCCTGATCCTCGCCGACAAGACGGGAAATCCCGATTGGATCGCGGCCGACCTGCTGGCGCAGGCCGAGCACGACGCCAGCGCGCAATCGATCCTGATCACCGACGATGCCGCGCTCGCCGGTGAGGTCGAGAAGGCCGTGGATGCGCAGCTCAAGACCTTGCCGCGCGCCGATATCGCCGGCGCGTCGTGGCGCGATTTCGGCGCGATCATCAGCGTCGCGACGCTGGCCGATGCCGTTGCGCTGGTCGATCAGCTCGCGCCCGAGCATCTGGAGATTGCCGCTGAAAACGCCGAGGCGCTGGTTGCAAAGATCCGCAACGCCGGCGCCATTTTCATCGGCGCCCACACGCCGGAGGCGATTGGCGATTACGTCGCCGGCTCCAACCACGTGCTGCCGACGGCGCGCTCGGCGCGCTTCTCCTCGGGGCTCGGCGTGCTCGACTTCATGAAGCGTACCTCGCTGCTCAAATGCGGGCCCGAGCAACTGCGGGCGCTTGGGCCTTCCGCCATCGCGCTCGGCGAGGCCGAAGGGCTTTCCGCGCACGCCCGCTCGGTGTCGATCCGCCTCAATCCGAAATGAGCCCGGCAAAATCAACGCCCGCTGCCGGCAAGCAGCGTCTGGTTTCCGTCACCCTCGACGAGGAATTGATCGGCCGCTCCAACGAAGACGTCGAGCACGAACGCGAAGTCGCGATCTACGATCTGCTCGAGCAGAATACCTTCGCGCCGCTCGGCCATGGCGGCGGTCCCTACGCGCTGCATCTGAGCGTCAACGGCAACCGGCTGGTATTCGACATCCGACTGCCGGACGGCACGCCGGTGATCGCGCATCTGTTCTCGCTCTCGCCGCTGCGCCGCATCGTCAAGGACTACTACATGATTTGCGACAGCTACTACGCGGCGATCCGCACTGCGACGCCCGACAAGATCGAGGCCATCGACATGGGCCGGCGCGCCATCCACAACGACGGCTCGCGCATTCTGATGGAGCGGCTCAAGGAGAAAGTGAAAGTCGATGTCGACACCGCCCGCCGCCTTTTCACTTTGATCTGCGTGTTGCACTGGAAGGGTTGACGCCGCAATGCCAGAGCGCCCCTTGCGCCCTCGGGCGGTGCTGTTCGCGTGCGGCATGAATGCGGTGCGCTCGCCGATGGCCGCAGGCCTTGCGCAGCAGCTGTTCGGACAGACGGTCGCGATCGCCTCCGCCGGGGTGCAGAAAGGCGAGCTCGATCCGTTCGCGGTCGCCGTGATGGAGGAGGTCGGCATCGACATTGCGCGCCACAAGCCGGTCACCTTCGAGGAGTTGGAAGACCTGGACGGGCTTGATTTCGATCTGATCGTGACGCTGTCGCCGCCGGCGCATCACAAGGCGATGGCGCTGAGCGGCCGCAATCCGGCGCAAGTCGAATATTGGCCGACGGTCGATCCGACCGGAATCGAAGGCAACCGCGAGCAGCGGCTCGAGGCTTATCGCGGCGTGCGCGACGAGTTGATGGCGCGCATCCGCGCGCGTTTCGGAACGGCCGGCGGCGGCAATGAATGAGTTGTGAAAATAGTCCCGTTCCGCTAGTTTCCGCGCGCATTCGCAATGCGTTGACCCTTTTATCGGCGCCGTAATTCAAAAATGATCGGCCGGCCCAAATTCGTACTCGCTTCCGGTTCGCCCCGCCGGTTGGCGCTGATCAATCAGGCGGGTATCGAGCCGGACGCGCTCAAGCCGGCGGATATCGACGAAAGCCCGCGCCGCGGCGAGATCCCGCGCGCTTATGCCAACCGGCTGGCCCGCACCAAAGCGGACGTGACGCTGGCCAATGTCCAGCTCGACGACGAGCTGCGCGGCGCCTACATCCTGGCCGCCGACACCGTGGTCGCTGTCGGCCGGCGCATTCTGCCCAAGGCCGAACTGCTCGACGAAGCGGCGCAGTGCCTGCGCCTGTTGTCGGGCCGCAATCACCGCGTTTACACCTCGATCTGTCTGATCACGCCAAAGGAAGCGTTCCGCCAGCGCCTGATCGAAACGCGGGTCCGCTTCAAAAGATTGTCGGACGAGGACATCGAGGCCTATCTCGCCTCCGGCCAGTGGCGTGGCAAGGCCGGTGGCTACGCGGCGCAGGGCATCGCCGGCAGCTTCATCATCAAGCTGGTCGGCTCCTACAGCAATGTGGTTGGCCTGCCGCTGTATGAGACCATGAGCCTGCTCGGCGGCGAGGGCTACCCGATCCGTTTTGGCTGGCTCAACGCAACATGAGTTTCGCTTGCGTGTAATGTCATGAACGAAATCACCCGCAAGACATCCGCGAACTGTCCGATCTGCGGCAAGGCGACCGAGCCGGCGTTCAAGCCATTCTGCTCCAAGCGCTGCGCCGACATCGATCTCAATCGCTGGCTGTCCGGCGTCTACGCCGTGCCGGTGAAGGAAGACGAAGACGAGGACGGCGAACGTCCGGCGGAAGGCGAGGCGGGTGAGAAATCATGAACGCCGTCGACTGGCCCGACCGTCTGTTCGCGACGCTCAAGCGCGCCGATATCCGCCAGGTCGGCTACGTGCCCGATGCCGGCCATTCCCGGCTGATCGATCGTTGCCGCGCCGATCCGGACATTCGCGACGTGGTGCTCACCACCGAGGAGGAGGGCGTGGCGCTGGCCGCCGGCGCCTGGCTCGGCGGTGAACGGGCCGCGCTGCTGATGCAGTCGAGCGGGCTCGGCAATTGCATCAACATGCTGTCGCTGGCGCGCAGCTGCCGCTTTCCGCTGTTGATGATCATCACCATGCGCGGCGAGTGGGAGGAGTTCAATCCCTGGCAGGTGCCGATGGGCTCGATCGTCGATCCAGTGCTCAAGCTGTGCGAGGCGCAAGTCTATCGCGCGCAGACGCCGGACGAGGTCGCGGGCGCGGCTGAGCGCGCGGTGCAGCATGTGTTCGGCGACGAGCGCATCGCCGCGGTGATTTTGTCGCAGCAATTGATCGGCAAGAAAGTGTGGACCAAATGAGCCAAGGCAGACTGGAGCGCCGCGCCGCCATGGCCACGCTGCTCGCCGATCGCGGCGACGATCTGCTGGTCGTGCCCGGTCTTGGCTCGACCGCCTGGGATGCGGCCGCCGCCGGCCCCAACGACCGTGACTTCTATCTCTGGGGCGCCATGGGCGGTGCCGCCATGATCGGGCTGGGTCTCGCGTTGGCGCAGCCCAAGAAGCGCGTCGCGGTTGTTACGGGCGATGGCGAGATGCTGATGGGCATGGGCTCGCTCGCCACCATCGGCATCCAGCGGCCGGGAAATCTCGCAGTGATCGTGTTCGACAATGGCGTCTATGGCGAGACCGGCATGCAGCCGAGCCACACCCAAGGTGGCGTCGATCTGCTCAGCGTTGCTGGCGCTTGTGGGATCGCGACTTGTCTGGACGTGCGCGACGATGCCGCTTTGGCCGGTCTCGCCGCGCGGCTGAAAGGCTTGCGCGAGACCCTGTTCGCGCGCGTGCTGATCGCGGCGGGTGAGCCGCCGCGCGTCCTGCCGGAGCGCGACGGCGCCGTGCTGAAGCAGCGGTTCCGCGCCGCTCTCGGGATTAATCCCTAAACGGGGCCGTTCTGGACAGTGCCGGGAGGGGCCTCTATAACGCGCGGCGCTCTGCTTGCCTGCTTAAATCGAGCGTGCAAGTTTGAGGACTTGCTTGTTGTCTCGGCGCCCAGGTAGCTCAGTTGGTAGAGCATGCGATTGAAAATCGCAGTGTCGGTGGTTCGATTCCGCCCCTGGGCACCAGGACTTTATTCCTAGTCATAATCAAGTTACTTCAAACCGTTATGTAAATTCTCCCGCAACACTTGCAGGCATCGAACTGGCCCGCCAAATGCGGCAATAATATTTATTTTATCGGAAACGAGCCGAGACGCGGTGATGAGCCTCTATGGTCGTTTCTGGACAATAGCTGACATTGATGGATTTTCGTGCACGACGGCTCGGTCGCTAGTGACTCATGAGCGACATTCGCTCGGTAGAAATACTGCATTGCGGCTGCCTTGTCGCGCGTCGCGAATTACGCAAGTCTACGTCCGGATCGATTGATCGTAGGCTATGTCGTTGGCACCGACCGATATACATTCATGGAGAGATAAAATGAATCCTCGCATCATTCTGAGCGTCTCTGCGACAATCGCTTTGGGACTTGCCTTGTTTGGCATCACTGCCGGAAGTACGGCAAGAGCCGCTGAGATTAAGCTTCTATGCGCCGTGGCTTTGCATCCGGCAATTGACGCACTGATACCGGATTTTGAAAAATCCTCAGGACACAAAGTAACGGTCGCCTACGGAACCGCGGGCGCGATCGCGAACCGTTTTCTAAAGGGTGAGGCGGCCGATCTTCTGATAAACGCTGCGCCACTGATGGACCAACTTCGAGCGCAAGGCAAAGTCCTGGCTGGCGATCGCATCATCATCGCGAAGGTCGGTGTTGGTGTTTTCGTGCGTAAGGGTGCCGTGAAGCCCGACATCAGTTCTGCCGACGCCTTCAAACACTCAATGTTGGCCGCAAAATCGATTATTTATCCTGATCCGGCCGGTGGGGGCGCCAGTGGCATCTACGTGGCCAGCTTGCTCGAACGATTGGGCATCGCTGCGGAGATGAAACCCAAGACCAAGCTATCAACACTTGGAGCGCTGTACGCAAGCGTTGCCAGCGGCGAAGTTGAGATCGGCTTCAATCAAGTCAGCGAAATCTTGGCTCAACCAACCGTCGAACTCGTTGGCCCGCTTCCGTCAGCGATTCAGAACTACACCCAGTTCGTCCCAGGCATCGTTGCCGGCAGCGGTCAGACTGACGCCGCAAAAGCGCTGGTCACGTTCCTTTACTCGCCTGCGGCCAAGACCGTTCTAAATGCAAAGGGTTTCGAATAAGGCGCGTGTGGCGCGCCACAAGGCGCGCCCGTGGCGACTATTCCACAAATCCCGTTCCGCGAATGAGCCACTCTTCGAGTTGCCGCTGCGCTGGATTTCGCTGCATCTGCTCACAGCCGTTTCTGGCACTTAGCGGACATCGAGGGTCTGCAGATCAATGTCTGTTCTTGGGGTGATTGTGTTGCAAAAGTCGGATTGAAGCGCTCGTCGAACCGTGATTCCGTTTGATTTGAGTCGATCATCATCGGGAGCGGCGCATGATGGGGCGGCAGGAAGACGAGCAACGCCAGTTCTTCTATGTCCTTGATCTCGACGAGGTGGTGCCGCCCGATCATCTGGTTCGCCAGATCGATGGCGTGCTCGATCTGGGTTGGGTGCATAAGGAGCTTGCACCTTACTACTCACACACGGGCCGGCCTTCGATTGATCCTGTTCTGATGATCCGGATGCTGATCGTGGGCTACGTGTTTGCGCTCCGCTCGGAGCGGCGGCTGTGCGCCGAGGTGCGGGTCAATCTGGCATACCGGTGGTTCTGCAAGCTCGGGATCGAGGATAAGATCCCGGATCACTCAGTGTTCTGTCGAGCCCGGCACGAGCGCTTTCGCGAGAGCGATGCCTTGCGCCGGGTGTTCGAGGGCGTGGTGGCGATGTGTATCGCGGCCGGGCTGGTTGGCGGCGAAGCGTTCTCGATCGATGCCAGCCTGATCAAGGCTGACGTAGACAAGATGAAGCGCCTCCCCGGCGACCAGCCGATTGCATGGCCGACGATATCCCATGCGGTTCGAGAGTATCTTTCGGCCCTTGATGCTGCCCGCAATGATGAGAAGGGTGACGGTGAAGACGGTGGCGGATCGAGCAGCGGCGGCGGTAGCCGAGGCAAGCCTCCCAAACAGGTCTCGCTGACCGATCCGCAGTCATCCTGGGTGACCAGGCCGGGCGTGAACCCGTTCTTTGCCTACGATGCGAACTATCTGATCGACAACAAGGCGGGGATCATTGTCGACGCCGAGGGCACGCGCGCCAACCGTACTGAGGAACTCGCCGTTACCCAGACCATGATGGACCGGGTCAGCCGCCGTTTTGATTTCCAGCCCCAGGGGCTCGCAGGCGACACGGCTTATGGCGCGGTCAAGCTGCTCAAGTGGCTAGTCGATCGCAAGATCACTCCGCACATTCCGGCATGGGATAAGTCGGCACGCCCCGATGGCACCTTCAGCCGAGCGGACTTCGTCTTTGATCCGGCGCGCAATATCTACACTTGCCCGGGTGGCGCGGAGCTGACCAGTACCGGCAACATCGATCAGGGCCACATCGTGCACTACCGGGCCAGCAAGAAGGACTGCTCGACCTGCTCGCTAAAGCCAAAGTGCACGACCGCGGCCATGCGCAAGGTCACCCGCGATCTTGACGAGGATGTACGCGATCGCGTCCGCGCGCTGGCCAATACGCAAGCCTTCGAACAGTCACACCGCGAGCGCAAGAAGGTCGAGATGCGGTTTGCGCACATGAAGCGCATCCTGCGGCTCGACCGGTTTAGATTGCGCGGCCTCAGCGGCGTCAGGGACGAGGTCTTGCTCACCGCAACCGCGCAGAATCTGAGGCGGCTCGTCAAGTTACTCAGCCGTGCCCCACCACCATTGGCAGCCGCGTGCCCAGCATAGCGTCGAGTAAGGCGTTGGTGCCGAGGCAGTGGTACGCCAGCTCCCTCAATCGGAGCGTGGCATAAGAGAACGGCCAATATCCACGGCCGGGCCCCACAGTCGAGAGCAACCGAGTTTTGCAACACAATCGGGGTAAGAGCGGACATTCGGCACTCAATCTGCGCATAGGTGCTCATGAATAAGCACGGTGAAGCAATTTCGATGCGGGTACGTGCGTGGGTACGGCTGTTTGAAAGTTAGCATTTTATCAATGTGACCAGGACGTTAGGCCGACACTTCGATGCCGCCCCTGGGCACCAGGTTTTTATTCCTATATCGTGGCATCTTCATTACTCTAGGCATCTCGGTCTCGCTAGCAAAAACACGGATAATTATTGCGGCGTCCTTCCAAACGCTGTCGATTACGTTGGCTTATGCATGTTGACCCCGCAGGATCACATAAGTTGCGACCATTCTCGTGAAGTTAGCTTTTACAATTTGGCGAGGCAGCTTCATCAAATGTTAAGTGCGTCAACGGGGGCGTTTGTAGACCGGCGCAATAATCGCCTGCTCTGGCAACACTAGGACGCGGACTGATTAACGCGAAGCCACAGCCTGATTGATGCAAGCTGGACGAATGCAAGGTAGTTGGCGGCAAGTTTGTCGTAGCGCGTTGCGACGCGCCGGCAATGCTTGATCTTGTTGAAGAAGCGTTCGACCCGATTGCGGGCGCGGTAGAGATACGGGCTGAAGCAAATCGGATCGCTGCGGTTGCTCTTCGGCGGGATGTTCGCCCAGGCGCCTTTCGCGGCGGCAAGTTCTCTGATCCAGTCGGCATCGTAGCCGCGATCAGCGAGCAGCATTGATCCCGCCCTGAGCCGAGACAAGAGCTTGCCCGCAAGTCGATTGTCATGGGCCTCTCCCGGCGTCACTGCAAGCCGGACCGGCAGGCCGTTCGCATCAACCAGCGCATGAATCTTGCTGGTTAACCCGCCTCGTGACCGTCCCATCGACTGCCTTCTGTTCCGAGTGATGCAAGACCCGTGCTGATGCACGCGAACGATGGATGTGTCGATCATCTGCACCGCAACGTCATGAGCCCCGGCGAGTGCGCTCATCATCTTGGCCCAGACACCGGCTCGTCGCCAGCGAACGAAACGATTGTAGCAGGTCGTGTAGGGACCGAAATTGTTCGGCAGGTCGCGCCATGGCGCCCCAGATCGCAAGACCCAGAAGATGCCATTGAGTACCCGGCGGTCATTCACCCGTGGCACGCCGCGCGGCTGGTTGGGCAGCATCGGCTTGATGGCGGTCCATTCATTGTCGGAGAGTTCGTAGCGCATGATTTGGCCCCTTCGATCGGGACTTGAATCATGACTTGGAAGCCAGGCTCAACGAGCCCGCTGGTTGCGATGCGCCCGAAAGCGGACTTGTTGTGCTCAGTTTGATCTCTTCGGCTTTTGACCGATAGTGTTGAAAAAGTCTCCGTAAATTGGCTGTGAAATTAGATATTGAAATAATCGAATCCGCGTGAATGGATTTTTGAATCAAGATTGCGTCTTGGTGCATGATTTTGAATCAATCTTTCCCGGGGTCCTCTTCAAAATCGTTTTTCAACAGTATCGACCCTTATTGGACATCGGCTGGAAAAGTCCGCTGTGACGCACAACGCAGGCGTTGTGTGCCAATCACGGTGGTAGTATAAGGGATGCGCCGGAGTCACAGAGCTGCCGCAAGGCCCGGCGTGGCTGGGAACGGATTCGACGTTGAGTGCTTGTCCTGCTGGATCGGCTTCCAGGTGTCAGGCGCGCATGATCTAGGCAGATTGATATTCAATGGGAGCATGTCTCATGGCTAAATACGCGCTCGCCGCATTTGCCCTCCTTGTGGTGACACTGCCGGCGATGGCTGCCCAAGGCAGCCGCGTAATGGGCTGTCGCGAGCGATGCGACAGAAACCCATGCCAAGCATCTCGGGCGGTGTGTGAACGATCGCGCAAGTCATGTCTCGCCGAGTGCAAAGAATAAGCCCCTCGAATGCCGGGCTGTCCGCGAGCTTGTTACGATAGGCAGGCAGCAAGCGGTTGAGGCGTTGCCGCTCGCGGCACAACCGCCAGCGGCAGGCCGCGCCGTCAGGAATTTATGCAAGTTGTCCAAGCAATACAGCCGGCATTCTGATAACACGCCGAATGCGCAGGCCCTGCGCTAAGCCAAAATTTAATCACAGGATTTCTTGTGTTCAAGTCCCGCAAAATTAGAATACCTATTGCGGTCGTGGAGACATTTCTCCCTGGCGCGCTGTTTGGCCGCGTCCCATTTGCCGGGTCCCGCTTCGGGTTTATCCTTCTTCGGATCGAACCCCCGGCGGCCCCATTGCTCATAGGTATAACAATGTTGTTGCTTGCATCTAACGGTCGTTATCAGAGATGACGACCTGTCTGCTGAGGGGTGAAGCCGGTTGCGCCGGGTCCAGTTACTAACGAGAAAAGCACCGCGGCGGCGGCAGCGCTCTGGATCATATTTACCTCCAACGCGCCCCTCTTAGTGCAGCGACAATCCTTAGCCGACGTCCCCGTTACAGGCAACGGTTCATGTGGGCTAACACACGCTTCCAAAAGGGTGTGCTGCACTTCAGGCGGTGTTCATCGAGCCAGGCAGCCCCTGGGAGAACGGCTACCGCCTCGCAGATCGCTGCCGCATCATTCGCCTTAACCCGGCCGAATCGTCAGCGAAAGTGTGTCAGAGCCAATATTGCACGCGACTTTACAGCGCATGGATAGGGCGGGTCAGGACCAGGGCCCGTCCTTAACGATAACAAAGACCATTTGCGCGAGCGCGATAGTTAGAAATCCTGCTGCCAATTCCCGCCGCTGAGTTGCCGACAGCTTTCTATTCAGCACCAGAGCCACCGCGCCGGCCGCTGCGATCAGTGGCGGGATCGGGGGATAAGCCAAGCGATCGACTATCCAGCCGACGCAGGTGTAGAAGCCCAGCGCCGCGATGCTGACATAGAGACCAGCAGCAGTGATCGACCATCCTTGGTCCGCACTGCGAAGCGCAGCACGATGACGCAGCGCAAAAATCGTCAACCACGCGATAACGGCAGCAAGCGGGATCGCCTGCGGCGCCGCGAAGCCCAATAATTCCCATAAGTTTCCGAACCATTGGGCAAGGAATGGCCCAATGCCCTTTGCCCAGGCTTCGGTCATCCATACGATTTCGCCCTGCGCCATCTCGTACTGAAAAAATGAACCCGTCGTCGCCCGTACAAAGGCATACCAGAGCAACGAAGGAACAACGCACAGCACAAGCAAAGCGGCCAAATGCGTTGCGGCGCGCCCACGATGTGTTCTTTCCGTGACCATCGCGAAGATCGCCGGTGGAATGGCGCAGATGGTAACGATGGCAAAAAACGGATAGGCGGTCATTCCAAGGCCAACGACGAGACCGACACCGAGGACAAAGGGTAGATCGAAAAGGCCACCGCGCAGAAGACGCAATGTGACGTAAAGAGAAAGGACCGGCACCAGGATGTTGAACATCTGCGTATGCGGCGACCATACGAACGCCTTGGTGACATCGTTCGCCACGAGCAACCAGCCGCTAGAAACTACGATGAGCGCGCTCGCAGAATCGATCGCGCGGCCATCATGCTGGCGCTCCATCACCCTTCGCAGGACGAAGAAACTTGCTAACAGGATGCAGATATTGAGCAGAATGTAAGCAAGATACGTCGGCAGATTGTTTTCGAAAGACTTTATGATGCCCGCCGTATCGCGGGTCCCCTGCCCAATCGGTTGTGGCGGTCCCCCATACGCCACGACGAGCGAAAATGGCATCTGCAGGATCGCTGCGGCGATGATAAGACCAGGCCGCGCCTGGCGCGGACTATTTTTTGCAAGCAGGCCGGAGGGCTCGCGCGCAAGCCACATGAATTCCGGCGAGTCGCAATTGAGTTCAAATCCAAACGGCCCCGGCAGATCGACATTGCCGATACAGGCCGCTTTTTGATACTCGGCTGGCAGGCGAGGACCGATGAGAAATCCGGTCATCAAAAAAGCCAAGCCAACAATGAAGCCTATCCATATCCAATCAATTGCCAATTTTAGTCGCCAGAGCTTCCTCTCCATTCACGTCACCTTAATTTTAAAAAATGTTGGAACGAAAAGTGCCGCCCCAGTATCTCTCCGGGAGAAACCGGGCCAGCGTATCCAATAAAATAGCGCTCGCTTTATCCAAAGACTATGTAATTGCCTCGCCGCGGCGGCAGCAATGGTTTTATACCCGCCTCTCGTTATGGCCTTCCTCGCGACGGGCGCTGCCGAAGTGATTACGTGGTTCCTGCGCACTCCCCATTAGCGCGGTATTAGTTGGCGCGATCCCTCATTTCAAACTTGGCCCTCGATGTCCGCTTTTGGCGCTTAGCGGCCGACCGGCTTTTCGATCGCTGGAGATTTTGGGTGCTGCGCTTCAGGCTGATGGTGAAACGAGGTCTGCAT
Organism: uncultured Alphaproteobacteria bacterium; assembly: GCA_963703875.1. Taxonomy (GTDB): domain Bacteria; phylum Pseudomonadota; class Alphaproteobacteria; order Rhizobiales; family Xanthobacteraceae; genus Pseudolabrys. The sequence goes on along the minus strand of CAVPFZ010000006.1, from coordinate 266,038 downwards.
TTGCAGCCTCAAGCATCAGAAGGAGAAGCGCAGCATGGACCATTCTGCCGGACTAGACGTATCAGTCAAGGAGACCAATGTCTGCATTGTGGATGACGCAGGCAGGATTGTGCGGGAAGTGAAGGTGGCAAGCGAACCGGAAGATTTGCTCCGGGTGCTGGCGAGCCCTGGTTACCACTTCAAACGGATTGGATTGGAAGCCGGGCCGCTATCGCAATGGCTTTACAGCGCACTGGCTGGAGCAGGCTTGCCGGTGATCTGTGTCGAGACACGGCATATGAGGGCGGTGTTGAAGGCGCAGGACGATGCGAGTCGTCTATTCCGGCTGGTCGTCGAAAGGTGCCCAAAGGTGCTTACTGAATGGCGCATCGCCAACGCTGAGCTCAACGAGCAGCGCGCATCCGTAATAGTCGTAGCGAAGATTTGACGCCTCGGTGTCCGCTTGCGGAGTGATTGTGTTGCAAAAGTCGAAAGTTGCAGTGCGACGAATTCTTCTCGAGAACATGAACTGGGAAACCATCGCCGATTCGTATAACCTCAATCGCATTACCGAAGCCGTCTGTGAGTTTAACGTGAGGCGATGAGGTCCCTCACATGTTTACACGAAAGCCGCGCCTGCGGCCCGCAGAATTTTTGATCACCAATGCAAAACGACTTTTGCAACACAATCGGAGTCAAAGCAGACACACGGCCCTGGCGTTATGACATCTTCAAGTGGCCCTTACGCCCTTCGACGCTAACCCGCCCTACGTGTTGTTGGCTGCGATGCTTACCGAGCAGCCCTGCTTGTGCCGTCACAAAGAGCGCAAAATCCTAGGAAGTAATCAAAGTCGTACCAGCCTCCACTATTCGGGAAGGCATAGATTCGCACGTCATAAAAAATAGACGCGACCAATGAGAATGGCGCGATAAACCCATGCAACAAGCCATATAAAAAACCTGGCGCTTCCGGAATATGCACGGCGGCAGGTTGTGTGGCGCACGAAGCAAGCAGGCATCCAGCCAGAACGACCAGAATTATACGCATGGCGTCCCCCATCCTTCGATGTCCGCTCAACCAATTCCTCCAGCGGCCACACCCGATCAGTTACGCCAGCAGCCATAGCCGGGATGACCACCGACGCACAACAGGTAGCCCCGTTAGCTTCTATCACCACCCCGGTGGCATTTGATCGATCTAGGCCGCCAAAGGAAATCCAGCCAGGACCGTTACGAAGCATCCTGGGAGGCTAATCGCGCAATGGCTATCGCCTGGCGCGAAATGCACCTCCGAGCGACAGTGTTGTTCGGGCCTTTGTCCGCCCAGGAACTGGCATTTCACTACGCCTTTGGGAGTGATGAAGCCGGCGCCGCATTGTGCCGTACTCGCGCGAGGAAGGCCGTGCGATCGTCGGGCGCTTGGATCTCACGGGCCAACCTGTCGTGGAAATCGTCGAGTGAGTGCGCGGCGGCTAGGGCCTTGCGCACCAGAACAATAGCGATTGGACCAATATAATGGGTAAGGGCCGCCCGTGCCCTCTCAATCGCCTGCTCCGAGATTCGGACGTTGATACGCTTGCGCGGCAGGGCCGGCGAGGCCGCTGGAGCGGGGAGGAAAGGTAGACTGGTGATCGCGTTAATAAGGTTGCTGATTGCACTCGCCCAGTCGTCAAAAGCGTCGATCCATTGCCGAGTCGCGAGCTCATAATGGAGTGCGCCCTGCGGCGTCGTGTTTTCAATCCGCAGCGGGATGACGGAAAGCTTGAACGCGCTGGCTAACGACAGTTCCTTGCTTACCTCCGGTGAAAGGTTGGTATGCGATGAAAACACGAGCACCATCGCTTTTGCTGACTGCAAGGCCTGCACGATAGCGGCTTGGTAGTTCTCGCCGGGGCGGACATCGCGGAACGAAACCCAGCACTGCAGGTCGCTGCATTCCAGCGCTTTGCAAACTGCCGCCGCCTTCTTCTGGTCGGCCGACGAAAAACTGATGAACACCCGATCGCCCACGACAGACCAATCCAGTGGAACTCGTCCCACGTGTGGAACATTCCCAAAAATATAGCCGCGCGATCTGCATTAGTCGATTTGTAAGTAGCGGCTGCCCTGTTTTTGTCACGGCGACTTGATGCGCTTGAGTGGCATGACGGACTACAATATACGGGGCTTCTAAAGGCATGGGGGAGCTTGACGCGCCGCCCGGTCGGTTTAAGGATCGCTCAATGGGATTGCGAACGAAGTTCAACCTTGCAATCCTCGCTGCGTTCCTCTTCGGGTTTTGTATCACCGGTTTTCTCCTAAACCAACGCTTCGTCGCCGATGCGCGCGAGCGAGTGACTGCCAGTGCGCACGTGATGCTGTCGGGCGCCAATTCGGTTCGACACTACACCACTGAGGAGGTCGAACCGCTCGTCGGAATGGAGCGCAACGGCACGTTCCTCGCTGCCTCGGTTCCCTCGTTCGCGGCCCAGGCGAATTTTCGCGGCATTAGCGGCGAGTTTCCGGCCTACTCATACAAAGAAGCCGCGCTCAATCCTACCAATCCTGGCGACCGTGCTACGGATTGGGAAGCCGACGTGATTAAAGCATTCCGGCGATCACCGAACCTGAAGGAAATTGTCACCGAGCGCGACACACCGGCCGGCCGAACTTTGAACTTGGCTCGTCCACTATCAGTAACCGAGAGCGCCTGTCTAACGTGCCATAGCCAGGCTTCGGCGGCACCGGCAGCTATGCTGGCAAGCTATGGAAGCGCAAATGGCTTCGGCTGGCACCTACATGAAGTTATTGGCGCCCAAATCATATCCGTCCTGCTGACGACGCCCCTGGCCAACGCGCGGCAGTCACTGATTCTGTTTCTTGCCATGCTCACCGGCGTCTTCATCATAATGCTCGCCATTCTCAACGTATTATTGCACTATCTCGTAATTCGTCCGATGACCCAGATGTCGCGCATCGCGAGCGAGGTCAGCCTTGGAAATATGGCGGCGGACCAATTCAAAGCGCACGGTCACGACGAAGTCGCCTCGCTCTCAGCCGCCTTCAACCGCATGCGGCACAGCCTGGAAACCGCTCTGCACATGTTGGAAGAACGGGATGCCGCCCCAGAATCCTGAAGCGAGCAGGGCCCGCATCTATCCCCACAGTCCGCCACGCCCGCGTCTCGTTCTCCGCGTCGGCGTGACGGGCCATCGTCCTGGCAATAGCTTGCCTGACACGGAGGTGGCCCGCGCCCGCGTGCAAGTGGCTGCGTTGCTCGCCCACGCTGTGCAGGCGGTGCGAGCCCTATACCTGCAGTATCGCTCAGCGTTTTCCGACGAGCCGCCCCTGCTGGTCGCGGTCTCGGCGCTTGCCGAAGGCGGCGATCGAATTTTCGCAGAAGAAGCGCTGCGCGCTGGTTGGCAGCTCGACGTCGTATTGCCATTTGCGCGCCCGGATTACAAGCGGGATTTTGCGACACCCGAATCGCAGAGTGACTTCACGAGCTTGATTCAACGCGCCCGTGCGGTGTTCGAGGTCGAAACGCCTTGGTTCGAGGGTGACCGCAGCGCGGCTTATGAAACCGCCGGTTATGTCATGCTGGATCATGCCGATCTCGTTGTCGCGATCTGGGACGGCCGCGAAAGCGGGGGCCGCGGTGGCACTAGAGAAATCATGGACGAGGCATTGCGCCGCGATACGCCGGTGGTCTGGGTGTCATCGGCCGTCGATCAGGCGCCTGCCTATTGGAGCGATGCGGCCACGGTCTCTCTCGATTTCGCGAGGGAACACGTGGCCGACACGACCTTTCTGGGCCTGATCGCGAAGGCGCTCTCCCCGCCGGCGCCCACACTTATGGTCGGGGGACCTGGAAACAATTCGGGTCCGATGGTGCAATTCTTGCGCTTCCTCGGCGAACGCGAAGGACGTTCGCCGCGTTGGGCCGGCGCGCACGATTTACTGCTCCGCTTTCTAACCGGGAAACCAGCCACCACTCCACAGCGGCTGTTGGACCGCCAAGCCGAGTGGCGGCGTTTCTCTGATGCCTTGCCGCCGATAGGGTCACTTGGCGGCGCATTGGGCGGTGTACTGTTCGAGCGATTTCTGTGGGCCGACAGTAAGGCGACGCAACTGGGCCGACTTTATCGCAGCGCCTATGTGTTGAGCTTTTTGCTCGCCGCGCTTGCCGTGTTCGTCGGCCTGCTTTCCGTTCTCGACGTCTGGAATCATCTGTTTGGCGGTATTGCAGCGGCCAAGACATTTTGCGCCGCAGCCGAGCTCGCATTGATTTTCTTGATCATCGGGATAACGCTTGCTGGCCGGCACGCCCGCTGGCACCAAAGATTTCTTGATGCCCGGGCGCTTGCCGAATTGCTTCGGCATGTGCGTGTCTTGGCACCTATCGGCAGGATTGGGCGCGTGTTCACCGGGCGCCTTTCGGCCGCGGAGATCGACGACAGCTGGACGGTTTGGTACGCCCGCGCGACGCTTCGCGAATTACCCTTGCCGAATGCTCGCGCGGATTCCGGATTTCTTCAGGGCACGATAACAGCGGTTCTAACCCACGAAGTCGAGGGCCAAATCAGATACCACCATGCCAACCATCAGTCGCTTGAACAGGCGCACCATAGGCTGGATAAGGCAGGCGAAACGTTATTCCGGACGACAGTATTGCTGTGTCTGATCTGGCTTGCCGTTGTCGCGATCTTTGGATTCGCAGGCGTCGACCACCGCGAGTGGATCTCCCACACCCTGAAATCCATCATGACGTTTCTGGGGGCGGTGCTGCCGGCCTTTGCAGGAGCTTTGGCCGGTATCCGCGCGCAAGGAGATTTCCGCGCATCTGCGAACCAATCGCTCACCACCGAAACGGAACTCAAGGATTTGTTGCAGCACGCTAAGACGAAGATGCCGCAGACTTACCACGCGGCTTTCGTGTTACTAGAGGCTCTGGCCGACAGCATGACGTCCGAGCTTTGGAAATGGCGTTTGATGTTCCGCCACCGCCCGCTCGCTATGCCGGGTTAGCGGCTCGAGGTCGCCCGCGCCTGCTCTCGGCCACGCGCGCTTTACGACGAGCTATTGTCTTGTGTGCGGCCCATCCGTTACGTGCACCATAAACTTGAATTGGTCTCGCCGGGAACTCAGCGCGTGGTGAACGCGTGCGAGTTCCAATTGACGAGCCCAATCGGAACTCCGAATGACGCCACCGAAAATTCCCAACACGAAGTCGATTGACGAATGCTACAGTGTCATTGCCGAACAATAGCGGGTTAGGCTGGCGAACGGACTTTGGCCGCCACGGGGAGGGCACGATGAGCAAATTCGGTTGGGTTCTCGGTGGATTGGAGGAACTGTCGTTCAAACGGGCGCATGACGGCTGGCTGTTTACGTCGCCAACGATATGGCCGCGGCGAACCTATCTGGTGACCGATGCGCAGAAGGCCAAGCTGGTTGGGCCGCTGCGCTGGATGCTGGCGCTGCAGTTCGTGCTGATCATTGTTATCGTCTTCGTTGCGATGAGCCTGGCGCAGAACTACGCACCTTCGACTCGCTGGCTAATCATTGGGCTCGCGCTGGTCGTGGGCACCTTCCTATCGTGGCTCTCTTGGGCTTTCGCAATTCGTCCATTGGTGTCCGGCTTGGTGCCGACCGATGAGCGCATCACCTTTTCCGATCGATTCAAGCGTCAAGCCACGATATTTCCGAAGGCGGTCATCATTGTCATGCTCTTGGGCAGCCTTGTGTTGTTTGCCGGAGGTGTGGCTGTGTCGCTGCACGGAGCGCGGGATTTGACGGACATAGCGGGTGCGATGTTCTTCGGAATTCTGACCGTATATTGGATAGCTCTTTTTGTCGCTAAACAGCGAACGAAGGCGCGGACTTGAATTGAACGACACGTTGTGAACGTGCTGCGCAACGATGCAATTTAGAAGGAAACCTCCATGATCCGTTTGTATGTGAGTGCCCTATTCATTTTTTCCTGCGCAATAGCGCCGGGGATCGCTCTGGCGCAGAACGCCACGCTCAAGGATGCGATCCAATGTAAGGAATTCAAGCATAATTCGGACGGAAGCTGGTACGCGGATTCGGCATCATTGAACTACGGGCCCGGAAAAAAGCAGCAAATGAATTTCTTTAGTGCGACCATCAAGAAAAAGCCAGTCAAAGCCGGCGAACCAGATATGTGGGCGCTGCTTAACGAGAAGTGCGGGACGGGAAATTAATGTGCCCACTAAACGGACGCTCACGGTCGTTGAGAAATCGTCTGGCAAGAAATCACGGCAGTACTAGTTGACGCGCCATTCGGCCCCGAAGGTGCCTTCGTGGTGGTCGAAAGATTCGATTCCGGCGAGGGGATCATGACTGTGTTGGTTGACACCATTGGCAAGGGAGCCGGGGGCGCACCGCCGCCATCCCGCCCAAAGCCATGGGGCGCGTTCGCATCCATTATTTGGGTGTTAGTTGCTTTCGAAGTATTCGGGCTCGGGGTCGACAATCTTTTCAGCTTAACGCTGCTGCACACGCTGGAGCTTGGCAGCGGACTTTGGCACGCGGCGCACCTATTTGCGGCTTGGGCCGTGCAGTTGCTCGTTATCATCGTGGCGGTTTGGCTGGTGCGCTGGCCGGTGGCCGAGTATCTCGGCTGGGTGAAGCCACGTGCGAAGGACGTCGCGTTCGGCATCGCCGTAGTTTTGGTCTGGAGTTCTGGTGCAGAACGGGTTGGCCTATCTTGCCACCGGGCACGCGTTCGACGTCGCGGGTTACCGAGCCTCCATCGCCGCCGGCACCTCGCCGTGGTGGTACGTGCTGCAGTGGTGGCCGGCCATCATTTGTGCGCCAATCGTCGAAGAAAGCGCCATCCGCGGCTTTATGTGGCGCGGCATCGAATATCGCACAGGCCGCATCGCAGCCCTGCTGGTGACCTCGATTTTCTTCACCGCGCTGCACTATCGCTATTTCCTAGATTTTGACCATGAGAAATTCTACGTCGGCACGTTCGGCATTTATGTCATCGCGGGTCTGATGTACGGATGGCTACGCTGGCGCAGCGGCAACACCACCTCCACCATCATCCCGCACTTCTTTGACAACCTGTACATTCAGCTCTCGCCGATCATTGCCTCGGCATTCGTGGCGTGAGGGCGCTATGCGATTGCTGCCCATATCCCGACTGAAGTTGGTCATGTGGCTTGTTCGGGAACTCACAGTGAAATTTCCTGCGGTAGAGTTCCATTCTGACGAATTGAGTCGAGTTCCATCCCTTGGCGTTGTGTGGCGCCGCATCCCGGGCTATGATTGATAGAGGTAGGTAGCGGATTTCGCTCTGCGCGCACGACGTAACGCGAGCTGCAGCCGATAAAGCAGGTGGCGGGCGTCAAAAGGGAGGGGACATGAGGCGCTTTGTTATTGCCGCTGCATCGATTGCAGCGACGGTTTGCCTTTTTATCATTCCAGCATCGGCGCAGTCGCGCCTGGCATTGGTGATCGCCAATAGCGCCTATCAAGGCGCGCCGCCGATTGCGACCGCGTCTGCGGATGCGAGTCTCGTGGCCGTCACGTTGCAGGCCGCCGGCTACGATGTGACTCAGTATGCCGATCTGACCAAGGACACCATCGGCGCCGCCTTTGGCCCGTTCATCGAAAAGATTAAAGGCGCCGGACCAAACGCCGTCGTGTTCGTGTACTTCTCCGGCTATGCCGCGCAATCGAACGCCGATAACTACCTGATCCCGGTCGACGTGCAAATCGCGGCGGCCGACACCGTGCCGGACGCGACGCTGCCGCTGTCGTCGGTGATCAAGGCCCTCACCGACGTGCCATCAGCCGCGCGCATTATCGTGCTCGATGCCGCACGGGACGGCGGCTTCGGCGCTGCAGGCGGACAGCCGGTGCCGCCGGGACTGGCGCTCATCGGCGCGCCGCCGGGGGTCCTAGTGGCGTATTCGGCAGCGCCGGGCACTTACGTGCCGGATGTGCAGGGCGCCAACAGCCTGTTCACAAATGCGCTTGCGACGCTGATGCGCCAACCTGGGCTCGACATCGAGCAAATCTTCAAGGGCGTCCGTCTGCAGGTCAATCAGGCCACGAACGGAACGCAAACTCCATGGATGACCTCCGCGTTGAATGTCGAGGTCAAATTGTTCGACGCCCCGGCCGCTGCCGCCGCAGCGCCCAAGACACTTGCGCCCTCGCTCGGCGTCGCTGGCGTCCCCGTGCCGCCAGCCACCCGGCGCCACGTGACTAAGGCCGCCATGGGCCGCATGCCTGCCGACGAGGCCTATCGCGTCGCGATCGAGGAAGATTCGCTCCCGGACTACCAATGGTTTGTCGAGTCTCACCCGGACTATTCGCTGGCCGGACAAATCTGGGACATCATCACCGATCGGCGCGAGGGAATCCTGTGGCACCGGACATTGGCGAAGGGAACGACACGCGCTTATTGGAATTATCTCGACCGCTATCCGAATGGCGCCCATGCGGAAGAGGCGCGCCGCTGGCTCGATTTCCGCGGTGCGCCGATGCCCTCGGACTACGTCGCCGTGCCTGAAGACCTTCCGTCCGGTTACTACGACGAAGCCATGGGGCTGCCCGATCTCGTGCCAGAAGGTTTCGGCCCGCCGGCGCGTGTATTCTTCGACAGCTCGGGGCCGGTATTCGTACCGGCGCCGCGTCCGTGGCGTGACCGTCCGGTGACGATCAACGTCAACCTTCCACCGCCGCCGCCGCAGCATCTGAACAACAACTTGCCGGTGCTTAAGCAGAAGCCGAAGACGGACATCGTCCAACCGGTGCCGACTATTCTGCAAGGACCGACGACGCTCGAGCAAAACAAGTTGATGGCCGATCTCCAGAAGCGGCTCGCAGCCGAAGGAAAGAAGGCGGCAAAGCCGATCGTGCCGCTCGTCAGTGCCGATCAACTGCAAAAAGAAGTGCAGAAGCAGCTCGACGCACAGATCAAGAAAGAAAAAGAGAAAGCGGCGGCAGCAGAAGCAGCAGCCAAGAAGGATCTGGGGCCGCCCGAAAAGGTGGTGCTGATACCGAAGGATCCCAATCAGCCAAACCGGTGGCAGGAATTGCTGAAAAAAAAGGAAGCAGAACGAAAGGCCACTGCGACCCTGAAGCCCAGCACAAAACAGATAATTCAAGGCTCCGTCGATATCGTCGACTAGGTTGAATTTGGCATAGCCGGCAGCCGGCTCGTCGATGCTGCGGCCGAACAATTTGAGGTTGTCATGTTGAGTTACAGGCGCATTCAAATCCGGCTATGCGCGGCCGCGGCCTTCGCGATTTTGTCGGTCGCGGCGCCGGAGATCGCACGGGCGGACAGTTGCCCGCCGGGGACTGTCAAGGTGGGGGAACGGCGAGAGGAAACGACGACGAGCATCATCGTGCATGCGCAATGCAGCCACGCCGCCGCACGACGCAAAGCCGCCGATGAAGCTGCTGCCGCGGCCGCGAGGCAGAAGGCCGCCGCCGCCGGCAGGCCGGTAGCGGTCCCGCAGGCGCCGACCCCGGCGCAACCGGTGTCGATCCCGATGCGCCCGGCCACGCCTGAACAGCAAAAGCTGATCGACGCGCAACGCAAGCAACTGCAGAATAAGCAAGCGCAGCCGACGCCTCCGGTCCAACCCACCACGCATCCTCAGGTGCATCCGGTGACGATCCCGATGCGCCCGGCCACTCCTGAGCAGCAAAAGCTAATCGACGCGCAACGCAAGCAACTGCAGAATAGGCAAGCGCAGCCGGCGCCTCCGGTCCAACCCACCACGCATCCTCAGGTGCATCCGGTGACGATCCCGATGCGCCCGGCCACGCCTGAGCAGCAAAAGCTGATCGACGCGCAGCGCCAGCAGCTTCAGAACAGGCAGGCTCAGCCGACGTCACCTACCGGCAAGCCGGTCGAGAAGCCGTTCATGGAGTTCAACTCGCAAGCTGGCGCAAAGCAGACATCGCCGGCTCCGCCGGTTACCACCGCCCAGCCGGCACATCCGGCGGGACCGACCCCTACGCAGCAGCAATTGCAGGCCCAACAGGCCCAGCAGTTGAAACTGCAACAGGAGAGGCAGCAGCAAGAGCAGCTCAAGCAACAGCAGCTGGCGCAGGAGAAGCTCAAGCAGCAACAACTTCAGGCTCAGCAGCCGAAATTGTCGCAGGACAAGCTCAAGCAGCAGCAAACCCAGCAGCAACTGCAGGCCCAACAAGCTCAGCAGCTGAAATTGCAACAGGACAAGCTCAAGCAGCAGCAGAGCCAGCAGCAACTGCAGGCGCAACAGGCCCAGCAGCTGAAATTGCAGCAGGACAAACTTAAGCAGCAGCCGTCTCAGCAGGCGCAGCAGGAGAAACTGCAGCAGGAGCGGATGCGGCAGCAGCAGCAATCCCAGCAGGCGCAACAGCAGAAACTGCAGCAGGAGCGGATGCGGCAGCAGCAGCAATCCCAGCAGGCGCAACAACAGAAACTGCAGCAGGAGCGGATGCGGCAGCAGCAGTCCCAGCAGGCGCAACAGCAGAAACTGCAGCAGGAGCGGATGCGGCAGCAACAGCAGCAGCAGGCGAGTCACCATCAGCAGCCGTCATGCCCGCAGGGCACCCACTTTGTGAATGGCCGCTGCATGAACTGAATCTGACCGTTGAATCGGCAATACAAAACCAAACAAACGTCACGTCGCGGTTCAGCGTGGACTTGGCGGTTTCGAACTTGCGGCCACGACCGGAAATGATGAAACAAGGCCCCACACTGCGGATTCCTGCCTGCCAAGGTCTGCCAGACGATGAGACGAGATGGAGGCGGCCATTTTGGATATGATCAATCTCAACGAAAGAAAAGGGAAGACATCATGCGTGTGATCTTGGGAGCTCTCGCCGTTGCCGCCGCCATTGGTTTTGCCGGCCCTTCCGGGGCAGTCACGACACCGACGAAGGCGACGGTTTCCGATAATATAGCCGCGTCGCCGGTCAAGCCGACCGTCGTCGCCCAGAGATGCCGATGTGTGGAGCGGCGCTGGAACGGCTCGTGCAAACTACGTGTGTGCAGGGATCGCTGGTAATTCAACGTTGCGCAGACCCAGCATATCGCAGAGGGGCCGGTCCCGTCCCGTGAGGTAGTCGCCCCTCGATGGCTGCGCTCACGAGGTCTGGTGCGAGGGAGACAAGCGGGCGCGCGACAAAGGGCACATCAAGCGCGATTTCCTGTCTGGAAACTATCTGCGTTATGCGGCTGACTGCCCAGAAAATGCTTTGAAGCAGCAGGCGAAAGCGATGCGTCTCCGTCGGGTATAGCCTCCCATCGCCGGAGCCTGCAATTTAGGACGGCATAGATACGGTGGGTTCGTTCACGGACGGGAAATGGATAGGGATCGGGGTCGCTTTCGGCGTCTGGATCGGTATCGCAACGAATAACTTCGGGCTTTGGATCGGAACAGGCGTTGCCTTAGGCGCGGCGATCGGTGCCATTCAAGCGTGGAAGAAGAATCCACCGCCGCAGGCTTAATCTGATGTCAATTCTACCAGCGGCCGAGGAAGAAATCAGCATGGTGTTTCAGATGCTGAGCCAAAGGCCCTCTCGCCAGCGTGGCCGGCCTGCCTAGGCGCCTCTATGTGGCGGTTACCAGTCCGTTTGCTGGTCTCAGTGCGGCACTGCCAGGGAACACGGACGTCTCCAGCTCGCGCTCATCGACGCGCAGATGATCCCGCAGCACGCCTTTGAGGATCACACGTAGATCCGTCGTCGCTTTGAGATCGCGCTTTTCATAGAGCGCCGCCTCATTCACGCCCGGCCAGTCGGCGATTACGCGGCCACCCTTGAGTGCCCCACCCGCCAGCAGTGCGACCGTTGCCGTACCGTGATCGGTTCCGTCGGTGCCGTTGATGTGGGCGGTACGGCCGAATTCAGTGATCACAGCAACAACGGTTTCTTTCCATGCCTCGCCCATGCCGGTTTCGACAGCGGCGATCGCACCGTCAAGCGCTCCAAGCAGGTCAGCGAGCCGCCCCCCCGTCGCTCCTTCGGCGGCATGGGTATCCCAGCCATCGAACGCGAGTGCACCGATACGTGGGCCGTCGGACCGGGCCATGAATTTCGCCGCAGCACCGGTCGCCTCCGCGAAGTAGGCGCGCACGCGGGCAGCAGCACCGGGCGCGGGCTGGCCTTTCTTCATGGGCTGATCCATGCCGCCCGCCCTAGCAATGGCGGCAAGGCCCATGCGCTCTTCCATCACACGCGCGAGCGCTGGATCCGTGTGACGATAAAGGTCGAGTAGCCGCATGACGGTGTCGTCGGTTGCCGGCGGTAGTTTCGGCGGCGTCCATGACAGAACCGGCGCGGCGCCGCGTACTACCAAGGGCGTCACGGGGCCGACCGCGAAGGCATTCTGCGGCTTCGCCTCTGCGCGACCCGCGGGCTCAAGCGTCGCCAGCGCGCGATTGAGCCAGCCGCTGTCGGTGGCACCGGGTTTTGCCAGGCCGCTTTCCAGCACATCCTGCCCGTCGAAATGCGAGCGCTCGCGATAAGGCGTCGCGACCGCATGCACGACCGCAGCCTGCTTAGCCTGATATAGCCTGTACAAGCTGGGCATCGCCGGGTTGAGGGCGAAGAACGAATTAAGCGCTAGCGCGGGCGTAGCGCCATCGAGCAGCAACGCCTTGTCACCGCGCAACCTCGCCCAATCAGGATCACCGACCGGCGCAACGGTCGCCAGCCCATCGAGCGCGCCGCGCAATACGATCACCAGCAGGCGCGGGTCGCGGCCTTCGGCGAGTGCCAGTTTCGGCAGATAGGCCCAGGCGAAGAGCGCGCCGGAGCCGAGCAACAACTCGCGCCGAGATGGGGCATGAAAGGAACACGTCATTGCATCATCTCCGTTGAAACTCTGGCGACATCAGGAGCAGAGCCAGGGCCTGTTGTCGGCTCTCGGCATGAGCAACCGTTTGGCGCGTCTCAGTGGACGCCAGTGGACCAAGTGCATCGTCCACCACTGTTTCAGGATCGGTCATGCCGCCGATCCGGCGCGCAATCTCGTTGGCGATGTCCAGCCGTTGCGCCAGCCCGTCAAGCCATTCAGCGCTTTCGTCGGAAAAGCCTTTCGGCGCGGCTGGACGCCACAACGGTTCGCCCAGCAGATTGAGGGTGTTGATTATCCGCCGAACGTCGGGAATCATCATGCCGCTCGCGCGCATCGACGACACGATCCATTCGGCCGGCCGCTTGAGTTTTGAGCGGGGCGCCTCCCAGGATTCCGGCGCGGAGACCAGGGTCTTCGTTACCTCATTGAGATCACCGCCGGTATCGAGGAATCTCCTCGTAAGCCGGTCGACGAGCGCGGGCGGCGGATTGTCGGCGATAAAATGCCGGACGAATTTTGTCGCGATATGCTTTGCGGTCGCCGGGTGGCGCGCCAGCATCAACAGGACCGCCCGACCCTGCTCATATCCACCTTCGCTATATTTGCGACCCAGAATGCTTTGCGCGCCCGGCTCGTGCATCCTTTCGTTGAAGAAGAACTCACCGCCGTGCTGCGGGTCCTGCCTGAGCGGACTGAAAGTCCAACCAGTGATGACTTTGGCAAAATTGGTGACATCTTCTTGCGAATAGCCGCTCTGGACGCCAAGCGTATGCAGTTCCATGATTTCGCGAGCAAGATTTTCATTGATCCCCTTGCCACGCCGTTGACCTGCGATCGAATTCGGACCGATTGAGCCAGCATTGTCGAGGTACAGCAGCATCGCTGGATGCGATTCGACAGCCAGCAGCATGTCTGAGAATTTTCCGAGCACATTGGCGCGGATCGCTTCGCGCTCGTACGCGCCGCAGAGCGGTCGTACCTGTCCCTTATCGGCGGAGACGCAAAAATGATTCGACCAGAACCAAGTCATCCGGTCGATCAGACCGATTTCGGCGTTAAGCGCGGAATCAAAGCGCGCTTTTGCCTCTTCGAGATAAATCTGCTGCGGAATTCCGGGACCAGGATTGGCCTTCGCTGGAGCCGCCTGCATTATTTCAGCCGGGACGCCGTCCCCCAGCTTCATCTCGGCTCTGCCGGCGGCCTTCGCGTTGTCGGCAGCTTTCTTTGCTGCCTGCTGCGTTGCTTCCTGCTCCGAGCGCAGGGCAAACCGCGCGGCTTTCCGTTCTTGCCGGAAATCGAAAGCCGCGCGCGCAGCTTCACCACTAGTCAAAAAGTCAGAATCAACGATGCGGCCGGCACCGGGACGATCGAGTTCGGCAAGCACTGCGCCATGGGGGTCGGCAGCAACCGACGCAATCGATCCGGCGCGCGGGCCAAAGCCAAAGCGATGCAGCGCTGTGGCGGCCAATGTCTTTGGATCGAGGGCCATAGGCGCCTCTTGCCCGTTACACGATTCCGACGTCGCCCCCAAGAGCGAAAGTGCCCTCTAACTCAGACAATATTGAGGCCACAAAGCTGAACCGGACCTGACCGGCGCGGTACCGCCGCAGACTTGGTAAGATTGTCTCATTTCTTAATGAGTTCACATAAACAAGGGCAGTTTCCCGCTGGCCATTCAGCCTCGCTGACCGCTTTCGGCCATTCACTGCTGATCCATTCAGCGCCGGCGCCGACGATTGTCCGCTTCTCTAATCGGCCATTTGGGGTCAAGCACTTTCAGACCATCTACCACTGCAGTATCGATGTCGCTCACGGGCTCGCGCTTCTCTTCGGAATCGGCACCAAGGCCCTTCCATCATGGGATTCGAGGACGAGGCGGAACAATCTGTTACGCGGCCTTACCGTCAGATTGACGATAGGTCCAAGCGGACAAGCGAACTCACCTCATCCATCGTCCCGCGAGGGACATCATTCCACCGCTCGGTGGAGCTCGAGTTTTCTCCTGTCGCTATTAATCCTGATTAGGCCTCATGCCTGTCCGACATCAGCGCTTCTGAGACAGATTTAACGGCTTGAGGAACGGAGGATTTCTGGCTCATCGTAACCATCAAGGAGTGGAGATGAGACAGAAATCCGAGCACCCTGAATCGCCGTCCGAGCGGCTCGTAAAGAACATCCGCCGGGCAACCCGCAAACGTCATTCGTCTGAAGAGAAGATCCGGATCGTTTTGGACGGCCTGCGCGGCGAGTCCAGCATCGCGGAGCTTTGCCGCCGTGAAGGCATTGCCGAGAGCCTTTATTACACTTGGTCCAAGGAGTTCCTGGAGGCCGGCAAGCGTCGTCTGGTCGGCGACACGGCACGGGCGGCGACCAGTGGCGAGGTCAAGGACCTGCGGCGTGAGGCGCAGGAGCTCAAGGCGGTCGTGGCTGAGCAGGCGCTCGAATTGCGCCTGCTTAAAAAAAGCATGATCGGGGATGGGGGAGACGAGGAATGAGATACCCCGCCTCCGAGAAACTGGAGATCATCCACCTGGTCGAGCAATCCCACCTGCCAGTGCGCCGGACGATTGCGAAGCTGGGGATCCAGCCGGCAAGGTTCTACCGTTGGTACGATCGACTGCAGAGCGGCGGACCCGAAGCGCTGGAAGATAAATCGCCAAGGCCGAAGCGCGTCTGGAACCGTATCCCTGACGCAATACGCGAGCGGATCGTTCAGTTGGCGTTGGATGAGCCCGAGCTGTCGCCCCGCGAACTGGCCACGCGCTTTACCGATACGGCCGGCTACTTTGTGTCAGAGGCTTCGGTCTATCGGCTGCTCAAGGCGCATGACTTGATAACCAGCCCCGCCTACATCGTCATGAAGGCAGCCGACGAGTTCAAGGACAAGACGACGGCGCCAAACCAGCTCTGGCAGACGGACTTCACCTATCTCAAGGTGACCGGCTGGGGCTGGTTCTATCTCAGCACGGTCCTGGACGACTTCTCGCGCTACATCATCGCCTGGAAGCTGTGCACGACGATGAAGGCGCAGGACGTGACCGACACGCTGGATCTTGCTCTCGCCGCCTCAGGCTGTGACCAGGTACGGATCGTCCATAAGCCGCGCCTGCTCAGCGATAATGGTTCCAGTTACGTCTCGGCTGAGTTGGCAGATTGGTTGATTGCACAGAACATGGGACACGTTCGCGGCGCGCCCTACCATCCGCAGACACAGGGCAAGATCGAACGCTGGCATCAAACGCTCAAGAACCGCATCCTCCTGGAAAACTATTATCTACCAGGTGACCTTAAGGCCAGCATTGGCCGGTTCGTCGACCACTATAACCACCACCGCTATCACGAGAGCTTGAGCAATCTGACGCCGGCCGACGTCTACTTCGGGCGCGGTCAAACAATCCTGCTGGAAAGAGAAAGGATCAAACGCAACACAATCCAAAATCGACGCTTGCAGCACCAAAAGAAAGCCGCATAAACTAAAACCAGATGAGCCGGTCACTCCCGTAAATCAAACCGCCATCTGTCTCAAATTGTCTGACGACGGACAGGTCCAAAAAAGCCAGGTCAGGTCACTTTCTACCGGCTGGAGGAATTGCGCCGTGCGACCAGTGAGATTTTGAAAGGCGTCGACGCCCTTGCCGTGCCGACCGCGCCGACGATCTACACCAGCGTGCAGGTGGCGGCCGACCCGATAAGGCTCAATTCGCGGCTCGGCACCTACACCTCCGGTCTGCCCTTTTTTCCTTGGCAGCAGCGTCGCCGGAAGCGCATGCGCTCCGCAGTCGCTGACGGCACAACAAGTCATGTTATCCACAAATATTAAGTCCCTATTCTAGGCTAGATGAACGCATCGATGTTCCCGACTCTGTTATCCTAGGTGCTATATCGACTCGACTGAAGAGGAGCATAGCTCATGACTCTCGATGGCCGTGCTACGTACTGCCTAGAGACTGCCCGCGTCACCAACGGCAATATAAATGCGGCGCCTGCGCGCCAGGAGAAGGCCTATCCAGTATCCTGGGATCAATTTCATCGTGATGCCCGCGCACTTGCATGGCGTTTGTACGAGGTCGGACCGTTTGAGGCCATCGTGTGCGTGACGCGAGGCGGATTGGTGCCGGCGGCAATCGTCGCCCGCGAACTCAATGTCCGGATAATCGAAACTGTATGCGTATCGAGCTACCAAGACTATAAGACGCAGAGCGAGCTCTCGGTGCTCAAGGGCATCACACCTGAGATTGCCGCATTACAATCACAAGGCAAACAAGTGCTGATCATTGATGATTTGGTCGATACCGGCAAAACGGCGCGTGTGGTCCGGGGCCTTTTGTCTAACGCGCATTTTGCCACTGTTTATGCCAAGCCGATGGGGCGACCACTGGTCGACACCTTCGTTACGGAGGTGTCGCAAGACACGTGGATCTATTTCCCGTGGGATACCGGCCTTGCCTTCACGCCGCCGATCCGCGCTGCTGGTGACATCAGTGATAGGGCGGCGTAGGTGCTTGCGAGCGCGGTTAGTATTCGACCTGATAGGGGACAGCACTCTTCGGGAGCCTCAGCCGTCTCGCTCGGTTGCGCGTAATCAGGTCCCGAGGCGAAGCTTTTAGTTTTGCGGCGGCCGTTGCCGGCTCAGTAACTTCGCGAGGTCTACTTTCGGATAGACGATCTTGCTGTAACTGTCGCGCAATTCAGGTGCGAGGGTTGCGTCGATGATCGTCTTGCTGATCACGCCGTTTTCATCCGCTGACGGATGTAATTCGTTGCCGAGCGTGCCGGGAATCACGACTTGGTCACGCTCCCAGCGAACCCGCGTGGACAGCGCCCACAGAACATCGGTCGGGTCGAAGATGTCCACATCGGTATCGACCACCACGACTGTGTTAATGTTCACATGCGCATTGAGTGCGGCGATGCCGACAGCACGCACCTCGCCGGGGCGTGGCTGGTCCATCTGGATGAGCGCAATAAACCCGGAGGCGTAAGGCGGCAGGTACGCATCGCGTACGCGCGGCGAGATGCTCATCGTGAGCCGCTTAAGCTTCGGCTCACGGGTCACCGCAGTGCCTAATAAGAGGTGTTCGAACGAGGCGCCGGCCGTGGTCTGGAAGATTGGATCGTGCCGATGCGTGATCGCCTTGATGATGCCGACCGGCTGCTTATGGATTCCGGAATAATGGCCAGTGTATTCGGCCATCGGCCCTTCGTCCTCACGCTCGCCGGCGATGATCTCGCCCTCGAGCACGATCTCGGCGGTTGCCGGTACCATGATGTCGCAGGTGCGTGCACGCACGACGGGGGTCGGCTTGCTTCGCAGCGAGCCGGCAATTTCATATTCGTCACCGTCGTAACGGAAGGCGGCCGCAATCATGAGGACTGGGTCGACCCCAATGGCCACACAGAACGGCAGGTTCTTACCATGCGCCTCGGCAGCTTCGAAAAACTCGCGCAAATGGCGCCAGGTGTTGAGATTGACGCCGACGCGGTCGCGGCCTTTCACCTGCATGCGCACATAGGAAAGGTTGTGACGGCCGCTGACCGGGTCGCGCCCGATCACGACTCCGGCGTTGAGAAAAGCTCCGCCGTCTTTCGGCGCGTGCACTGGCACGGGCAGGGTGGCGAGGTTGATATTGTCACTCACGACGTCCTGGCACGGTGCTTTGCCGTCGATCGGCTTGAACGGAATGGGATCATGAGTCGCGGCTTCAAGTACGTCGCCGAGCTTGTCGCGCTCGCAACCGACAGCGAGCGCGATGCGCTGATGTGACCCGAGGGCGCTGCCGATCACTGGGATTTCCGAGCCATTCACACGATGGAAATAGGCCGCCTTGTTGTCGAGTTCGCAAGCGCGCAGGATCGCGCCCAGTTCGTGTACAGGGTCTACGGTCTCGATTATCTCGTGGATCGCATGCGCCTCGCGCAGCACGGCAAGGAAGCTGCGCAGATCGTCAATTTTGACGTTCATAGATTTACCTGTCACATCGACACCTTGAAAGCCGCCCGCTAGCGCGTGCGGCTTTCCGTTCTCGCTTCTTAGGATGCATCAGGCCCTTTTCTTGTTGCCAGCTGTCACCGTCTCCGGCAGATGATTAAATAACAAGTTTAGCAGAATGGCGGCGAAAAGTCCGGCGCCGACTGGGCTGTTGAAGATCGTCTGGAGGTCCTTTGGCCAAGAGTTGTAGAAGTTCGGCGCGACCATCGGAATAAAGCCGATCCCCAATGAGGTCGCGACGATGAATAGGTTCTGCGGTTGGTTGAAATCGACCTTGCCGAGGATTTTGATGCCAACCACGCCGATTGCCGTGAACATCACGAGTGCTACTCCGCCAATGATCGGGCCGGGGACCGCGGCAACCAGCCGCCCGAGCGGTGGGAATAGCCCAAGCGCTACCAGGAAGACGCCCGCCGCGGTCGCGATGTAGCGGCTGCGGGTGCGCGTGAGGCCGAGCACGCCGATGTTCTGTGAGAAGGTCACGAGTGGGAAAGCGCCGAATAGTCCGCCGACCAAGCTTGTGAATCCGTCGGCAAGAATGCCGCCCTGCACGTGCGTGCCGGTAGCTTCACGCCCGACCATCTCTCCGACAGCGACCAGCTGCGGCAGTACCTCGAACATCAGCACCGCCATCAGGACGATGACGGAAATCGATGCGCCGAGATTGAACGTGAATTGGCCGAAGCCGGCCGGCAAAGCGAAGCCGAACAGGCTGCCTTCAAAAACATGGCTAAAATCCGCATAACCAAAGATCATGGCGATTACTGTTGCCACGATCAGGCCTATCAGGATCGACATTTGCCGAAAAGCCGGCGGCAGGAATCGCATCAATAAAGCAACAAGAGCGATAGTGCCTGCGGCCATGACCAGATTCGTGGGCGTGACCGGGTCATTGGGTTTGAAACTTGTTATCAGACGGACGCCGATCGGGACCAGCATGATGCCGACAAGCGTGAGCATCGTGCCCATCACGACCGGGGGGAAAAACCGCCTCAGGCGGCCTACGATGGGAGCGCAGATCATCATCGCCAGGCCCGCGAGCACGCAGGTGCTCCACACCGTGCCCAACCCGTAGCTTTTGCCGATGATGATCAGCGGTCCGATGACATTGGCCGACGGTCCTAAAACGATCGGCAGACGCGCCCCGAAACGCCATAAACCGACGGTCGTGAGCATGGTGCCGAGACCAGCGAAAATAGTGTTCGCCGACACCATCTGCGCGATTTCGGTTCCTGACATCCCAAGCGCGCGGCCAATGACGTAAGGCACCGCAATCGTTCCTGCGTACATGACAAACAGATGTTGCAATCCGAGCAGCGCAAGTTGCCCCGGCGGCGGCACGTCGTCGACGCCCGCGACCTTATCGACTTCAGACATGGTTCCTCCCAGGCTCCTTGGCGCTGCGGGGGTCGAGACATTTTTCGGCAATTATCTCTGCCCGTGCCGCCGCGCAATCCAGCTCCATTATACTGCGCCATGATCGGTTCACGGCACGTTCTCGGTTTGACCGCGCTGCAATCAATCGTATCCGAGCAGAAAAAGCATAAGCAGTTGCCGTTGGTGCGGCAACCGGGCAATGCTGTAAGGTCGAAGAAGGACAATAGAATATTCAGCGCGCTCGTGTTGCCGCTATGGCAACACGATACATCCCGCACGTGATGACCATGCTGCTGCTCAACGCCCACAGGGATTCCCTACCGGATAGCCGATCGCAAGGACGCTATGGCATCCGCCGTTCGCTGGAAAAATTAAACCCGATCATGGCGCGGGGCAGGTTGCATTTACATCTTGGGTAGCACCCGTTATGCTTGCTTTGACGTCGGCGCCGCGCAACGCCGACCCAGTCTGCATCTTGGTATGCCGCTCGCCCGCATCGGCCTTCTGTCCACACGCGTACACTATTTCGAAACGGTCGTGCGCAGTGGAACTGTACGCGCCGCCGCTCTCAAGCTCAATGTCGCGCCGTCCTCCATCAGTCGCAGCATCGCACAACTAGAGGAGGCGCTGGGCACCCCCTTGTTCGAGCGCGTGCGGCAGCGGCTCAAGCTGACCAGCGCGGGCGAAATCCTCATCCATCACGCGCGTATGAGTGGGACGGAGCTGACCGAGGCCTGTGAGCTTATCGACGAACTCAAGGGCCTGCGCCGCGGCACCGTGAATATCGCCGTGGTGGAAAGCGCGGCGCGCGGACTGTTGCCGGACATACTGGCTGCCTTCTGGCGCAAATTTCCCGATATTGTCATAGAGATCCGCATCATGGGATCGCGGCAGGCATTCCGAGCTGTGATCGATGGCGAGTCCGATGTGGCTCTAGCCTTCGACGACCGCGATGCGAAGAACGGCTTGAGCCAAGTAATGGCAGTCAGCCTGGACATGGGCGTGCTGGTGCCGACCGACCATCGGCTCGCCCGGCGCAAGGAATTGCGCATGCGCGATCTCGCCAATGATCGCATCCTCTTATCCGATTCGAGCCTGGCGCTGGCCGCCTCGATAGAAGACGCCATGCGGCACGCTTTCGCCGAAATCAGCCCGCGCTCGCGCACCAATTCGATCAGCGTGATGACAGAGCTCACGCTGCACGGCTGCGGCGTGGCGTTCCAAACCCGCGTCGGCGTCGAAAAGGAACTCGCCGAGCGCAAGCTGGTCTTCCTGCCGCTGCGCGATTCGCGGCTGCGGCCGCGCAAGCTGAAGCTTATGGTGCGCACACATGCGCGGCTCTCGCATGCCGCCAATGCGCTCGTGGACATGATCGCCCGCAACCTCGACCGGCGGCGCTGATGTTGCCTTATCGGCAACAACTATATCGAATTTTTCAGGATATCGGGAACGGCGGAAAGGGCGCAGTCTCGCGCTGTGGCAGCCGGGCACGGCCGCTTGCGCGGGCAAGGCGTTCACACGATGTGCGAGGCCGCCGCGCCGTCACTGGAGATCCGGATGAGGTCTGCCGTAGCGCGCCCCCCGAGGCTCGTCCTATGCCCGGAGGCAGTCATGAAAGAAGAGGCGACCGACGGCTGTCGGACCATCCGGCTGGACAAGGTATCGGTCACCTTCGGTCCGCGCAGTGGCGGCGTCAAAGCGCTCGTCGAGGTTAACCTCGATATCCGTGAGGGGGAGTTCATCGCTCTGGTCGGCCCGTCGGGCTGCGGCAAGTCGACCATTCTCAAGCTGGTCAGCGGCTTGATTGGTCCGACCGCCGGAACGCTGACGGTCGACGGCTCGCCCCTGGTAAGAGGCGAACTCGGCGTCGGTATCGCCTTCCAGAATCCGACGCTACTACCCTGGCTCACCATCGAGCGCAATGTGATGCTGCCGCTCAAGATCGTGGAGCCCTTCCGCTCGCAATACCGCGCCAAGCGCCGCAGCGAGTTCCGCGACCGCGTGCATGAGCTGCTCGCCCAGGTCGGGCTCGAGGGTTTTGCGCAGCATTATCCCTGGCAGCTTTCCGGTGGCATGCTCCAGCGGGCAAGCCTGTGCCGCGCACTGATCCACGGGCCGCGGGTCCTCTTGCTCGACGAGCCGTTCGGCGCGCTTGATCAGTTCACGCGCGAGGAACTGTGGGGCGTGATGCAGGACCTGTGGATGCGACGGCGGCCGACGGTGCTGTTCGTCACCCACGATCTGCGCGAGGCGGCCTATCTCGCCAGCCGCATCTGCGTAATGAGCGCGCGGCCAGGCCGCATCGTCGCCAACAAGGAAATTGAATTTCCCCGTCCGCGTACTATCGCCGTCACCTACGACCAGGCTTTCACCGCGCTGAACCAGAGACTGCGCGCGCTCATCGTCGACGGCCGCGGCAATTAGGAGGAGCCTATGGAACTCTCGCTACGCCTACGCGCCAAGCTCTATGCTGCCCTGCTGATCGTCGGCTTCTTCGTGGTCTGGGAGCTGCTATGTCGTGGATTGCGGGTCAACGACCTGGTGTTGCCTCCGCCGAGTGAGATTTTCGTCACCCTCACCGCACAATTCAACGCGCTGCTGCCGCATCTGTTGCATACGCTATACACGACGCTTTTCGGCTTTACGCTGGGGCTCATCGTCGGCGTGACGATTGGCGGGCTGATCGGCACTTCACGGCTCGCCTACGAGGCCGCCTATCCGCTGCTTATCGGCTTTTCCTCGATTCCGAAGGTCGCGATCATTCCGATCTTCGTCGTCTGGTTCGGCGCCGGGGCGGTGCCCGCCGTGCTGACCTCGCTCGCGATCTGCTTCTTCCCGATCGCGGTCAATGTGGCGACCGGGTTGGCGACCACCGAGCCGGAGCTCGAAGACGTGCTCAGGGCGCTCGGCGCCAGCAAGCTCGACGTACTGTGGAATGTCGGCCTGCCACGCACGATGCCCTATCTGTTCGCGTCGCTAAAAGTGGCGATCACCGTGGCCTTCATCGGCACGATCACGTCGGAAACCATCGCCTCCAATTCCGGGATCGGCACGGTCATGATGATCGCGGCGGCGAATTTCGACGTCGCGCTAATATTCGCTGGGCTTTTGCTTGTGTCGATCCTAGGTGTCGCGCTCTACTGCATTGCGGCTTTTATCGAGCGACAAGTCACGGGGTGGGCTCACCGCAAGACCGAGCCGGCAATCGCCTAACCCGCGCCATCACAACCAGGAGGAGCATCCGATGAAAGCACTACAACGGGCCATGGCGGGGTGTCTGGCGCTCGCGGCCATGACGACATTGGCTTCGGCTCAAGAACTCAAGATCCGGTTTACACTGGACTGGAAGATTCAGGGGCCGCACGCCTGGTACTACCTCGCGCGCGACAAGGGCTACTTCAAACAGGAGGGGCTCGACGTCACTATCGATCAGGGCGAAGGGTCGGCCGCCACCGTCACGCGCATCGTGTCCGGCGCCTATGACGCCGGCTTCGGCGACATGAACGCGATCATCCAGATCGCCGCGCAGCGGCCCGGCCAGCAGCCGGTCATGGTCTACATGATCTACAACCGCTCACCTTTCGCACTGATCACCAAGGCCAGCAGTCCGGTGAAGACGCTGAAGGACCTTGAAGGCCACACCCTCGGCGTGCCCGCCGGCTCCGCGACCCACCGCATGCTAGCGCCGCTCGCCAAAAAGAACGGCGTCGACGAGAGCAAGATCAAGGTGCTCAATGTCGCGCCAAATCTGGTCGAGCAGATGCTGGTGCAGAACCAGGTCGACGTGATCGGAGCCTTCGCGGCGACGACCTATCTCAACCTGGTTGCGATGCATCAGGACCCGGAAAAGGATTATCGCTGGTTCTACTACGATGCCTACGGTCTCGACCTATATTCCAATGGCGTGATGGTGTCGCAGAAGCTCTACAAGGAGCATCCCAAGGAGGTCGCCGGACTGGTGCGGGCGATCAACAGGGCGCTGCTTGAAGTCGCCGCGCATCCCGACGAGGGCATCGCCGAGTTGCAAAAGGTCGAGCCGCTGCTCAAGCCGGATATCGAAAAGGCGCGCATGATCTTCTTCCTCGAGAAGCAGATCATGTCGCCCGAGGAAAAATCCATCGGTCTCGGTGACATCGACGACAAACGCATGGCCGGGGCGATCAAGACCGTCGCTGATTCATACAAGCTGCCGCGCACCCCGAGCATCGCTGAGGTTTACAGCCGCGCCTTCCTGCCGTCCAAGGGCGAGCGTATGTTGACTGCGGTCGGCAAATAGCCGCAGACGAAAGGGAGGGGACAATGACAGAGCACGAAAAGTTCATGGTGATCGCCATCGAAGAGGCCAAAGCCGGCGCGGCGGCCGGCGAGCAGCCATTCGGGGCGGTCGTCGTGCTCAACGGCGAAGTGGTGGCGAAGGCGCGCAGCTTAAAGGTGTCGACCTTCGATACTACGGCGCATTCGGAGACGCTCGCCATCAAATACGCCACGCAGACTCTGAAGCAGCGCATCCTGCCGCCGGGCAGTGTCTTCTACTGCACCTGCGAGCCATGCCCGATGTGTCTTGGTGCGGTGCTCAACGGCGGCATCAAGACCATCGTGATGGGCGCGCGCAACCACCAGGTGGCGAGACTTGCGAAGCTCGCCTTCAACTTCAAGGACTATACGGTTGAGCGCTTCGCGCTGATGGTCGGCTGGGACCTGACCGTGATCAACGGCGTGCTCAACGACGAGTGCGTGGCGCTCTACACCGGCGCTCGCGCCGAGCTGACGCGGTAGGCCCATGCAGCCAAGCGCCGTCGACACGGTGATCGGAGCGCTGAAAGACGCCGGCGTCAGCGTCGCCTGCTATTTGCCGGATTCGCTCCTGAAGGAGCTTTATCCGGCTCTAGACCGCGATCCGGACATCCGCACCATCCGTGTGACCAACGAGGGCGAGGGCGCGGCGATCTGCGGCGGCGTGTGGCTCTCCGGCAAGCGCGCGGTGCTGGTGATGGAGAATTCCGGTCTGCGCGCCTCGATTGAGCCGCTCGCGCGCATGGGCATGGGCGCAGGCATCCCCGTCGTGATGCTGATGAGCTATCGCGGTGATCTCGGCGAGAACAATTGGTGGGCGATCCCGCACGGCATGACCATGGAGCCGCTGCTCAACGCCATGCGGATTCCCTACCGGATCGTCGATCGTGAGGACGCGATCGGGCGCGCCGTGCAAGACGTCTTCACCTGGGCGCACACCGCCTACTATCACGCGGCGGTCGTGCTGGCCGGGAGCATCGTACGATGAAGCGCTTCGATTGCATGAAGATCCTGGCCACCAAGCTCAAGGACGAACTCGTCATCCTCTCGCTCGGTGGCAGCGTCGACGAATGGTACAATGCCGCACCGCATATGCGTGAAGCGAGCCTTTTCCAGCAACAACTCGGCTGCGTCACCCCGCAGGCCTTCGGGCTCGCGGTCGGATTACCGCACCGCCGCATCGTGTCGCTCGATACCGATGGCGGGATGATGTTCAACCTCGGCATTTTGGCGACGCTCGCCAACGAGCGGCCCAGGAACCTGCTCGTCGTGGTGTGGGACAACGAGTGCTATCAGTCGATCGGCGGACCACCGACGCATACCGCGCTCGGCATCGTAGACATCGCGGCGATCGCGCGCGGGGCTGGCATCGAGCAGGCGTATAGCGTGCGCGAGCTTGTCGAGTTCGAAAAACGCTGCGACGAGGGGCTCAAAGCCACGGTGCCGTTCATCATAATCGCCAAGGTCGAGCCCGCGTTGGCGCAGGGCATCAAGCGCAAGCACTCCGATGGCCGCGAGGACAAATACATCTTCGTGCGACAGGTCGAGAAAACCGAAGGCGTCGTGATCATGGGCCCGAGCGAGCACAACTGAGCGCAGACGAGCGATGGATTTCAGGGCGGGCTTGTATAGATTACACGACAGCGACGGAGACGACCATGAGCGACCTGAAGAGCTTTCTCGACAGCTTGCCTGCCAGCGAGAAAGTGGTGATTTCCGAGCCGCTTAATCTCGACTACCTGCCAACCGCGCTCGTGCTCGAGTTCGAGGCCAAGCAACGCTTTCCGGTCGTCGTCATCGAGAGGCCGGAAAACTTCGAGGTTCCGGTGGTGACCAATCTGTTCTCCGACCGCGCCCGCATCGCTCGCATGGTAGGCCGCGCACCGGGCGAATTCAACGAGGCCTGGACCCAGGCGCTGGCGCGGTTGACGCCGGCGGTGATGACGAAAGAAGCGTCGGTGCAGGAGGTAGTGAAACTCGGCAATGAGGTCGACGCTGGACTGTTGCCGATCTCGCGCCATTTCGAGGCCGATGCCGGGCGCTACATCGGCTCGGGTATCTTGATCTGCAAGGATCCCGACACGGGCGTGCGCAATCTGAGCTTTCAGCGCATGCAGCTCAAAGGACCGAACCGGTTCGGCGCGAGCCTACATTCGCGCGGCCATATCTGGGATCACCTGTCGCGCAGCGAGGCGCGCGGCAGGAATCTCGAAGTGGCGGTGGTGATCGGCTGCCATCCGGCGATCTACATTGCGGCGGCCGCCAAGGTCGCGATGGAGATCGATGAGCTCGAGATCGCTGGCTCGCTGATGGGCAAGCCGGTCGAGCTCGTCAAATGCCGCACTATCGACGTCGAGGTGCCGGCCGACGCCGAATACGTGATCGAGGGAGAGATCCTCGCCAATACGCAGGAGGACGAAGGCCCCTATGGCGAGTACACCGGCTATTCGACCTATCGCTCGACGCGCAATGTGTTCGTGGTCAAGGCGATCACGCAAAAACGTAAGCCTATCTTTCTCGACATCATCCCGGGGTATTCAGCCGAGCATCTTTTGCTAAGCCGCTGCACGCGCGAGGCGCATGTCTTTCATCGGTTAAGGGAGATGGTACCGACGCTAAAGGCGATCAACTATCCGAAGTCTGGAACGCATTTCCACGCCTATATGTCTTTCAAGAAAACCGCCGAAGGTCAGGCGCGCCAAGCGCTAATGCTGCTGATGGGGCTCGATTCCTACATCAAGCTTGCGGTGGCGGTCGACGACGACATCGACGTGTTCAACGAGCAAGAGGTCCTGTGGGCGCTGGCCACGCGTTTCCAGGCCGATACAGACATGTTTATGGTGCCGAAAGTGTTTTGCAACAGACTCGATCCGTCCTCGATCGACGGCATGTCGGCGAAGATCGGCATCGACGCCACGAAGCCGCCGAAATTCGAAGGCGCCCGCAATCAGCTACCGGCGCAATCGATCGAATGGGCGCGCGACTTCATTGCTCGTCACGCCGGCTGAGATTCGATTGGCTCTGAGTCGCTAGCCGCGAGCTGCGGCGCGGATGGAAGCGCAAGAAGCTGCGCGGCGACGGCGGCGGCGATGACCGGCGGCTCCTTGCCCGTGATCTCCCGGATACCAATCGGACAGACCAGCCGCTCGATTTCGGCGTCTCCGAGCCCGAGCTGGCGTCCGAGCGAAGCGAGCCGCGCGCGCTTTGTCTTCGATCCGATCAGACCGACATAAGCGAACGTCGCCCGCTTGAGCGCAGCGATCGTGATCTGAAAATCGAGCGGATGCGAATGAGTCATGACGACAGCGATGGCGCTGCGCGGCGCTTGCGCAATTTCTTGCTCTGGCTTTTCGCTTAGGATCGTCGTGACGTTCTGTGGCACGTGTTGTGGAAACTGGTCGAGGCGACCGTCAATCCAACGTACGTCGAATGGCAGCGCAGCGAGAGCCAATACGAGTGCGCGGCCGACGTGTCCGGCCCCGAATAGGAGAAGGGGCTTACACGCTTCGCCGAACTCCTCGCTGAACTGCGTGGCTGCAGCGTTCGCGGTCGCGCGCCGTGGTATCACAGGCAGTACCGGGCCGCCGACAGCGCGCACAACGCGCCCGTTATCGTCTAGCCGACTCAAGGTGGTGAAGCGGCCGGTGTGTTCCAGTTCTTCGAGCCGACGCACCTCAGCGAGGTCGCTTACGTCGAAGGTCTCGACCAAAGTCGTGACCATACCACCGCAGCACTGGCCGAGATTGGGGCCGAGCGGCCATTTGCGCAGCTCAGCCCTGCAGCGCCCGGTCTCAATCGCTTGGCGCGCGCCAATGAGCACTTCGTATTCTAGCCGCCCACCGCCGATGCTGCCGTAGAAGCCGCCGTCGGGGTGCAATACGATGCGCGCGCCGGCGCCGCGCGGCACCGACCCAGTCTCGCCGATCACGCTGACAAGGCCGACACGGCCATGCCGCTCGATAGCTTCGCGAACACCGGCCCATACGCTTTTCATCTTAAGCTCGACTCAAACCTTTGCTTCGGTAAAAGGGGGCGATCGTGGCAACCGCATCGATCGGTCCTAGCGCTTTCAAGATCGCTTCTGGCGTGGCTGGCGCATCGAGTTCGAGCGCGCATCCCGGCCGCGCCGCATGGATCGCATCGCCGACTGCGGCGAAGACCGAAATCGCCAGCATCAGAGGCGGCTCGCCCACCGCCTTGGAGCGGTATATCGTCTCCTCGCGGTTGCTGCCGTCGAACAACGCGACCCGTAGGTCCACGGGCACGTCGGCCGCGACGGGTATCTTATAAGTGGATGGCGCATGGGTCAGAAGCCGGCCCTGGTCGTCGTATACCAGCTCCTCTGTGGTCAGCCACCCCATGCCCTGCACGAATCCGCCCTCAATCTGGCCAATATCGATCGCCGGGTTGAGGGAGCGGCCGACGTCGTGAAGGATGTCGGCGCGGGTCACCTTCATCTCGCCGGTGAGAATGTCGATGACGACCTCGCTGCAGGCCGCGCCATAGGCGAAGTAGAAGAAGGGACGGCCTTTGCCCTGCTCGCGGTTCCAATGAATTTTCGGCGTCTTGTAGAAGCCGGTAGCCGATAGTTGGATGCGATTGGCATAGGCCTTTTTGGTTAAATCTGCGAACGGAACGCTATCGTTGGCAACGAACACGCGGTCGTCGCGAAACGAGATCAAGTCTTCCGAGACTTTCCATTCCTCTGCGGCAAAGGCGGAGAGCCGTTTTTTGATCTCGCGCGCGGCGCGTTGCACGGCCATACCGTTTAGGTCGGTACCGGCGGAGGCAGCTGTCGCGGATGTATTGGGCACTTTGTCGGTCGAAGTCGCGGTGATATGCACGCGCTCGAGCCCTATGCCGAATTCCTCGGCGGCGATCTGGGCGACCTTTTGATAAAGGCCCTGACCCATTTCGGTACCGCCGTGGTTGAGATGCACGGAGCCATCTTGGTAAACGTGCACGAGCGCGCCCGCCTGATTGAGTTGCGTCAGCGTGAAGGAAATTCCGAACTTCACTGGCGTGAGCGCGATCCCACGTTTGAGGATTGGGGAGCGCGCGTTGAATGCCTCGATCTCCTTGCGTCGATTGCGATACTCGGAGGAGCGCTCGAGCTCTTCGATTAGCGTCACGGCGAAGCCAGTATCCTCGACCGTCTGTCCATAGGGAGTGGTGTCGCGGCCATTGCCGTACAGATTTAACTTGCGCACGTCGAGCGGATCGAGCCCGACGTCCCATGCGATGGCGTCGATCACGCGTTCGATCGCGACCATGCCCTGCGGGCCCCCGAACCCACGGAACGCGGTGTTCGAGACTGTATTGGTTTTCACCCGTCGTGAATTAATCTTGTAGGCGGGGAGGAAGTAGGCGTTGTCGGCGTGGAACATCGCGCGATCGATGACGCCTTGGCTGAGATCGGCGGAGCAGCCGCAGCGCGCGGCGAGATTGATATCGATGGCGCGGATGCGTCCATCGAGCTCGAAGCCGACGGCATAATCCACCTTGAAATCGTGCCGCTTGCCGGTCATCACCATGTCGGCGTCGCGGTCGAGCCGCAGCTTGCATGGCCGGCCGGTCACGCGCGCCGCGAGGGCGGCAATCACCGCCCATTGAGTGGCCTGCGTCTCTTTTCCGCCGAAGCCGCCACCCATGCGGCGCACCTGGCACGTCACGAATGAATCCGGCACGCCGAGCACTCTAGCGGTGATGTGCTGGACCTCGCTCGGGTGCTGGGTCGAGGAATAGACCAGCATGGCGTGGTCTTCGCCGGGCAGCGCGAAGGCGACTTGGCCCTCGAGATAAAAATGCTCCTGCCCGCCAATCCGAAACGTACCGCTGCGGCGCCTGGGGGCCTGCGCAATCGCGTTTTCCGCGTCACCTCCGACAAAAGCGTAATCCGGCAGGACCTCTTCCTTGGCAGCGAGCCCCTGCTCGACCGTCACATTGGGCTTTTCGGCCACGATTTCGATACGGGCACGCAGGACCGCGCGGCGCGCGGCGTCACGCGTCATGGCGACCACTGCGAATATCGGCTGCCCCACGAAAACGACCCGATCGTGCGCAAGGACTGGCTCATCGCCGGCCGCCGGCGAGACGTCGTTCTTGCCGGGAATCTCGGCGGCCGTGACTACCGCAATGACACCGGGAAAGCGGGAAACCTCGACGAGATCGAGCTTCTTTATTGTTCCACGCGCGAGCAGCGATCCGCCGACGGCGACATGCAGCGTGCCGGCGGGCTCGGCAATGTCGTCGATATATATTGCGGCGCCGCGTACGTGTTTGGCGGCACTATCATGCGGCATCTCTTTGTGGACATGCCGTAGAGGAACCTCAGTAGGGTCACTTGGCTGCATCAATAAAAGTCCTTCGATCGTTGATGCGAGTTGAGTGGGCTTCAAGGCCGGCGACTTCGGCCAGAGCTTTGACGACGAGATTGGCAGCCACGCGACTGCGATAATCCGCGCTCGCACGCACGTCGGTCAGAGGTGTGAAATCCTTGCGCACCGCTTCGATAGCGAGCGACCAGTCCGCGCTGACAAGTGCGAAGCCCTTGAGCACGCGCTCGACGTTCACTGCACGCTTGGGAATCCCGGCCATGCCGCCGAACGCAACGCGCGCCTCAGCGACGCATCCGTTCTCAACCGTAAGCCGGAAGGCACCGAGTACGGCCGAGATGTCCTCGTCGACGCGCTTACTGATCTTGTAAGCGCGAAACTTCGCCGCTGGTGGCAGCTTCGGCACAATGAGCCGGCGCACGAATTCGCCAGGCTGGCGGTCTTGTTTGCCGTAGTCGAGGAAAAAGGCCTCGAGCGGCATTTGCCGGATCTTGTCGCCGTGGCGCAGTTCGAGCTTTGCGTCGAGCGCAATCAGCATCGGCGCGAGATCGCCGATCGGCGAGCCGTTGGCGATATTGCCACCGACGGTGCCGCTTGCGCGAACCTGGATCGAGCCGAAGCGGCGAAGTACTTCCGCCACGTCCGGGTCGATCGAACCGAGAACCGGGACCGCGCGTGCGAGCGAGACGGCAGCGCCGATTACCGTGCCCTCCGCCGTTTGCTTCATTTCGCCGAGCGAGGCGACACGGCCGACATGGATGATTTTCTCGATCGGGACGAGCTTCTTGGTGATCCACAGTCCGACATCTGTTGCACCGCCGAGAATGGTGGCGTCCGGATGCGTGGCGCACAGGTGCGCCAACTCCTCTTCCGTCGCCGGGGCAGCGAAAAACGACTGTTCGCTGCCGATAAAGACCTCGGCGCTGTCGGTAAGCGCGCGCATTGCCTGCCGCCGCGGGCCGGCATCGCGCTCGAAGCGGTCATTCGGTCGGGCACTGCACGCGGTAAGTGCCGCCGCGATGATAGGGCGATAGCCGGTGCAGCGACAAAGATTACCGGCGAGCACGTCGGTAATCCTGTTGCGGTCGGTCTTGCCGTCGCATTCGTGATAATGCGCGAACAGGCTCATCACGATACCGGGCGTGCAGAACCCGCATTGCGACCCGTGTTGGTCCGCCATCGCAGCCTGCACCGGGTGCAGCGTGCCATTCTCGGCCAAATCTTCAACCGTGATCAGTTCTGCACTGTCCAATTGTCCGAGCAGCGTAATGCAGGCGTTCGCCGGCTCGTAGGCGATGCGTCCGTGCCGTTCCCGAGCGATCACGACCGCGCAGGCGCCGCAATCACCTTCGGCGCAGCCTTCCTTCGTTCCGGTCTCCCGTCGTTCGAGACGCAGCCAGTCGAGCAAAGTAGCGCGTGGTGAAAAGCTGTCGAGCTTCACCGTGTTGCCATTCTTGAGAAATTGCAAATGCGCCCGGTTCATCCGTTTTCGCCGATGGATGGTGAGAGAGATATAGGTCACCGTGGGTTGCGACAGAAGACGGAGTTTAGTTGACACTGTGTGACCGAAACGAGAACGCGGCTTTAGCCCGCCATCAAGTCGGGAACAGTTTTCAGGCTGAAATCGAGAAACGCCTTGGCGGCCAGACTGAGACTAGCTTGGACATCGGTGATGACGGCGAATTCCTCGGTGTTGATGCCGAGCTCGCTCAGCTCGATGATCGACAGTGAACCAGCCTTTAAATACTCCTCAATTCCAAGCCGAGTCAGAAATCCGGCAAATTTGCCGCCCAGCACGAGCCGGTTCATGAAATTGAGTGAGTTTGTTTCGACATAGGCACGCAATTCGTTGGCGTGTCTACCAATGAGCCGGTTGATAGTCGCGCGGATCGAAAGCCCCTGGGCAGGCAGGACCAGCTGAAATTTTAGGCAATCGATGATTTTGACCTTTTTCAACTTCGCCAGTGGATGACTTTTCGCGACGACCACCCCGAGCGAGTACTGCTTACGCAGATGCATGTTGAAACGATCGACGTGCAGCGGATTGAAGGCGAAGCCGATGTCGACCTTTCCTTCCACGACGCTCTCGGCGACCGCCTCCGCCGGAGCCACGATGACGATCACATGAATGAGTGGATATTCCTTCGCGAACCGCTGCAGCAGGTTCGGCATAAGCCCGATTGAGGCGCTCTCGACGGTGCCGATCCGCACGACGCCAGTGCGCAACTCCTGCAGCGCATCGATTTCGGCGACGGTTTCCTCGAGATCGCGCAGCGTCTGCGTGCAATGCTTCAAAAGGACGGTACCAGTGGCCGAAATGCGTAACTTGCTGCCGGATCGGTCAAAAAGCGGGACGCCGACCGCTGCCTCGAGCTGGAGGATTTGCCGGCTGACCGCCGAAGCCGAGATGTTCAGTCGCCGTGAGGCCTCGCGAATCGAGCCGGCCTCGGTGACCGCGACGAAGTAATTGAGGTTGTGCGCGTAAAGCACGCGCGCCAGCTGTTCGCGAGAAAGTTGTGCCTTGGCCATGGCCTCAGTTCGCTTTGGAAACTATCGCAACCCCATCGATCAGATCATGGCGGCCGACCGTATCATCATCAACAAGGTCGATCTAGTCGAAGAAGGCGACATCAAGGTGCTGGAGGAGCGCATGCACGGGCTCAACGCCACCGCCTCGATCTTCCGCTCGAGCTACGCCAAGGTCGACCTCGACAAGATCCTTGGAATCGGTGCCTTCGATCTGTCGCGCACCATGGCAAGCGATGAGCACTTCCTCGACGATCACGACCATGAGCACGATCCCTCGCTCGATTCGGTGTCGTTCACCTTCGATCCGGCCTTCGACAAGGCGCGACTCGAGGCTTATCTGGGCGAGCTTCCGGAGCGCAACGGCGACAACATTTTCCGGCTCAAGGGCATTCTTTCGGTCAAGGACGAGCCGCGCCGGATGGTATTGCAGGACGTACACCGCCTGATCGAGATGCGGTCGGCCGAGGGCCAGCGCCCGAACAGTCGCCTGGTCTTTATCGGGCGCAATCTCGACCGCGGCCAGCTTGAAGCCGGATTGAAGGCCTGCATCGCCTGAGCGAGGCCGGCGTCAGTAGCGGATCTTGTCGGGTTTCGACATCCATTCGCGGAAGGCGGTTTCCGCGTCGCTGGCGGTCATCCGGACCCCTGGGATGCTGCGCGCATGCGGTTCGATCGCGATCTCGCGATAGATCAGATCGTCGTCGAAGCCGATCGCCGCGGCCTCCGCGCGCGTATTGGCGAAATAGATGCGGCGCAGCCGCGCCCAATAGATCGCGCCCAGGCACATCGGGCAGGGCTCACAGCTCGTGTAGATGTTGCAGTCGGAAAGGACGAAGGTGCCGAGCTCAGCGCAGGCACGGCGGATCGCGACGATTTCGGCATGGGCGGTCGGATCATTAGTCGAAGTCACCAAGTTCCAGCCCTCGGCGATGACCTTGCCGTCGCGCACAATCACCGCGCCGAACGGCCCGCCGCTGTTCTCCCGCATCATTTCGAGCGACAGCGCGGCGGCGCGCTTCATGAATTCACTGCAGTCCATGCTTGAGCCTCAAGGTAACTCACGCGCAAACGATGGCGCGCCGCAAGAATTTATGGCATATTGGTAACATGAAACATGATCCCCGAGCCATCGGAAAGCGGCGTCTGATCGTCGGCATCAGCGGCGCTTCCGGTGTCATTTACGGAATTCGGCTGCTCGAATTGCTGCGCGACACCGGTATCGAGACCAATCTAATCATGTCGCGCTCGGCGCAGGTGACGCTGAGCTATGAGACCGATCTCAAGATCGCCGATGTCGAGAAGCTCGCCGATGTCGTCAGCTCGAACCAGGATCTCGGCGCCGCCTGCTCAAGCGGCTCCTACCGCACGATGGGCATGATCATCGCGCCGTGCTCGGTCAAGACCATGGCCGAGATTGCGACCGGGGCGACCGCCAATCTGATCTCGCGCGCCGCCGACGTAGCGCTGAAAGAACGCCGCCGCGTCGTGCTGGTGTTGCGCGAAACTCCGTTGCATCTTGGCCATATCCGCAGCATGGCGGCCGTGACCGAGGCGGGCGCAATCGTCTATCCGCCGGTACCAGCGTTCTACG
Organism: uncultured Alphaproteobacteria bacterium; assembly: GCA_963703875.1. Lineage (GTDB taxonomy): Bacteria > Pseudomonadota > Alphaproteobacteria > Rhizobiales > Xanthobacteraceae > Pseudolabrys. Next base: position 231,124 of record CAVPFZ010000006.1, on the reverse strand, counting down.
CGCGGCCGAACTCCATCGCCGAGATGGTCGATCATACGCTCGGCCGGGTGCTCGATCTGTTCGAGATGGATTTCGGCCTAGTTAGGCGCTGGGCCGGCAACAAGGCGCGCCCCAAGGCGCCGGCGATCCCCACGGAGGATTGATCACCGCCGATTTTGGCATGCGCGCCGGCGCATGACGCGCGATCCATGTCTCTCGAACTGAGCAGCCCGTTCTGGAAGTTCTCGATCAAGGTGTATAGCGCCCCCGGCGTCGCCGACGAATGCATTGGACTGCAGGAACGGTTCGGAATTGATGTGAACGTGCTCCTCTTCTGCGGCTGGCTCGGCTGGTCGCGCGGCCGCCGGCTGAGCGGGGCCGAAATTACCGCCGCTAACGCGCTGGTGCGATCCTGGCACGAAAGCGTGGTCAGGCCGCTGCGCATCGCGCGTCGCTTCACCAAAGACATGCCGGAAGATGCGGCCAAAAGATTGCGCGCCCGGGTAAAGAGCATCGAGCTTGATAGCGAACGGATTGAGCAGGCGATGCTCTATGCGCACGCCGAAAAGCTTTGGTCGGAGAGCGCACAGACGGGCAATTCCGCGGCCGCGCTGGCGAACATGGTGGGGCTTCTGCTGGCGCACGGCTGCCGAGCGGAAAACGGCGAGCCCCCGCTCGGGCGCCTCAATGAGGCGATCGCAGATTTGGGCTGATCCCGCTCAATCGGGATCGGCTGGGCTTTCCGCCATCGCGCGGCGCAGCGCGTCGGAGGCCCGGCGGCAATATTCATTATAGGTTGAGGACGTGCGATAATCTTCGTCGCGCGGATAGGGCACGTCGATCTCAATCTCAGCGCTCACGCGACCCGGCCGCGCGCTCATGACGACGATGCGCGAGGACAGGAATACCGATTCATACACACTATGAGTGACGAAGATCACCGTCAAATTCTTTTCGGCAAACAGTCCAAGCAGATCGTTATTCAGCTTGGTGCGAGTGATCTCGTCGAGCGCCGCAAACGGCTCATCCATTAATAGGATGCGCGGATTGGTGAGGAGCGCTCGCGCGATCGAGACGCGCATCTTCATGCCGCCGGACAGCTCGCGCGGGTAGGCGCTGGCGAAGCGCGTTAGACCTACCTGCGCCAGAACTTCCATGATGCGGTCCTGCACGTCGCCGCGCCTGCGGCCGGCTAGCTTAAAGGGCAGGTAGACGTTTTCGGCGACGCTGCACCACGGGAGTAACGTCGGCTCCTGAAAGACAAATCCAAGCACTCGGTCGGGCTCGCTCGTTTGATCGTAGTTCAATTGCGGCCAGTCAAAATGACCTTTCGACGGCATCGTTAGCCCGGCGATCAGTTTGAGCAGAGTCGATTTGCCGCAACCCGACGGGCCTAGGAGGGTAACAAAATCGCCGGGGTAGACGTCGAGATTGACGCCCTCAAGCGCGGTCGTGTTGTTAGCAAACGTTTTGCAGATGCCGGCAAGCTGCAACAACTGACGTCTTGCCGCCTTCTGGTCGCCGGCGGCGCTGGAGCGGGCCGTTACGAGATCCGGTGCCACATTTGTTCTCACTGTGGCGCCCCCGGCAGGCGTGAGGCCAAATTATACGCGGGACGGGCTTTGATCAATGGTCGGCATTCGCCTTCGCTACTCGGCTGAACGGTACGAATTGTCATGTCTCGTGCTCTACTTCGCTGTCGTGCCACTGGCCGAGCGCGAGTTTGGAAAATCCCACCATCACGAGAAACAGCAGAACACCGGTAACGGTGATCAGAAAGAGTGCTGCAAACATTCGTGGGATATCGAGTTGGAAGCCGGCCTGCAGGATCTCGTAAGCGAGGCCGGCACTGCGCCCGCCGGTGCCCGCAACAAACTCGGCCACCACCGCTCCGATCAGCGACAGGCCGCTGGCGATCCTCAAACCAGCGAAGAAAAAAGGTAGCGCGCTCGGTATGCGGAGATAAACGAGGTTTTGCCATCGTGTTGCGTGGTTGATGGCAAACAAGTTCTGATGACCGGCATCGACGCTACGTAACCCCACGGTGGTGTTAGAGATTATGGGGAATACGGCGATGATGGTCGCACAGATTATCAGCGCGATCTGGGTATTCTTCACAAGAATGATGATAAGCGGCGCAATGGCCACAATCGGTGTCACCTGCAGGATGACCGCATAAGGAAAGAAACACCGCTCGATCAGCTTATTTTGCACAAACAAAAAAGCGACGAGCGAACCGAATGTCGTCGCGAGGCCGAGCGCTATCAAGGCGACTTTGAGCGTGCTCCAAAGCGCTCGCATCAATCCGGGCACGTCGACAATGATGCTGTGGGCAATCGCGCTCGGCGCGGGGAAGAGATATGCGGGGATTGCAAACGCTCGGCAGGTGGCTTCCCATATCGTCAGCATGAGAATGCCGACCATAAAGGGCGGAAGCACCTCTGCTATGGCAGCATGTTTACTTTGGCGTGCCATTCAGTACGTCAGGTTCAAGTCGGACGCAAAACCGCGCTGTGCTCGGAGCAACGACGGCAACAGTTAGCGCCATAAGCTCAGCGTCACTTCATCATGATGTGCAAGTCTTTCACGAAGTGCGTTGTGTAGGCTTTCTTCCAGTCGACGTCCTTTGAGAGTAGGCCAGCGTTGACCATGAAATCGTCGGTTGCCTTCCAGCGGGCTTCGGTCATCACCCCAATGCCCATGCTGGCGGCATCGCCGCCATCGGCCATCTTGAGCTCTCTTAGGCGTTTGATGGCGAACGCAAGTTGGCCATCGGTCATCTTGGGATTGTCAGCCTTGATCAGCGCATTGGCCGGCGAAGGATCGCCCGTCAAATAGCTTTTCCAGCCCTCCAGCGATGCACGCACGAACCGCAGAAGCACATCCGGCTTCTCAGCGACCGACTTGGTTGTGGCGACCATGGTGGTGCCATATGGCGGCCATCCATCATCGGCAAAAAGGAAGAAGTTTGCCGGCACCTTGGCTTCTTGAGCCTGGAACGGCTCGGAGGACGGATACGCCTGCATTGCCACGTTGTTGTCGGCGATAAACGGTTGTAGGCTGAACGTGTCCGGTTTCACTTGCGCATCGGTGTAGCCGTATTTTGCTTTCAACCAAGGCCAGAAAGTTGTGTGGCTTGACGTCGCGATCAGGATTGTCTTGCCCTTCAGACCAGCGAGACTTTTGACGTCATTATGCGTCATCATTCCTTGCAGGTCCTTCTGGAACGAAGCCGCAACGGTCACCACCGGCAACCCTTTTGCCACTGCGTTAATAACCTGAATATCCCAGCCCATCATGACGTCGGCTTCGCCACCAAGCAGTAACTGCATATTATTGACCTGTGGCCCCCCCATCTTGATAGTCACGTCGAGCCCGGCTTTTTCGTAAAGTCCAGTGGCTTTGGCTTGATAGAAGCCGCCGTGTTCGGCCTCGGCGAACCAACTGGTCAGGAAGGTGATCTTATCGGCGGCCTGCGCCAAAGTGGGTGCTAATGCCGCGCCCAGCAGCATCGCGCTGCCAAACGCCATTCGGGTGATCCGTGCAAGTGCGCTCATTTGCGACCTCTGTCGGCTAGGTTGGTTGCACTATCCCGGCGCCCAAGTGCGGGCTTATTTCTTGCGCTAATCTAAGCAAAACAGGTTGATGGAGGAAAGCCTGTTCTTTGGACGAATCGATGCAATTTGGGCAACAGCGCCGCTCGCCTGGCGCCGCGGGTCTCACGAATCGCTCGATTCGCAAACTTGACGTCCGCCCGATGACAGCACGACGATAATGGCCTGCGTCTTCCATCCTTAGAGGGCCCCGACGAAAGCTTATGTCGATCCCATTTTCCGAAATTGCCTGGCCTACCCAGCGCCGCTATTGGCTCGTCGACGCGCGGGTTCCGGCATGTCTCGTGGCCGACTCGGCCAAGCTTGGCGCTCCTGATAAAGAAGGGGTGGTGCGCGCCGATTTGTTGGTCGAGGACGGTAAACTGCAGCGCATCGTCCGCGCCGGCGAGGCCGGTGAAGTGACACGCACCGACCTCGGTGGTCGGCAGGTGTGGCCGACGCTCATCGATATCCACACCCATCTCGACAAGGGTCACACCGTCGAGCGCAATCCGAACCTCGACGGCACGTTCCATCACGCGCGACTTGCCGCCATCGCCGACCGGCCGAACTGGACGGAGGACGATTTGCGGCGGCGCATGAATTTCGGCCTGCGCTGCGCTTTTGCGCATGGAGTCTCGGCGATCCGCACGCATATTGACACTTATCCCGAAACGATCGAGCGAAGCTGGTCGGTCTTCTGCGAAATGCGCGACGCATGGCGTGACCGCGTCGACCTGCAGGCGGTTTCACTGTGCCCGATTGATCTGCTGCAAGACGAGTTCGGCGACCGCGTGGCTTCAGTCGTTGCGCGCAGCGGCGGCCTTCTCGGCGGCGTGACGCGCGCGGCGAATGGTAATCATAGAGCGACGCCCGATAATATCGGCAAGCTGCTCGATCGTCTGTTCAAGTTGGCTGAGGGCCATGACCTCGACATCGATTTGCATGTCGATGAAACGCACGACCCGGCGGCGGCAACATTGCCACATATTGCGGAGGCCGCACTGCGCCACCGATACACGCGTCGTGTGGTCTGCGGTCATTGTTGCAGTCTCGCGATGCATTCGATCTCCGAAATTGACCGCACGCTTGACCTGGTGGCGCAGGCTGGGATCTCGGTAGTCACGCTGCCGACAGTGAATATGTATTTGCAGGACCGGCAGGGCGGGCGCACGCCGCGCTGGCGCGGCACGACCGTGGTGCATGAGATGCTCAAGCGCGGCATCTCGGTGGCTACGGCCGGCGACAATTGCCGCGATAGTTTCTATGCCTATGGTGACCATGACGTCCTCGACACGTTCCGGCAGTCGGTGCGCATTCTGCATCTCGATCATCCGGTGACGGGCGCGCCGTCGCTCGTCGCGGCAACGCCGTCTCGCATCGGGCGTCTCGAGCGTCATGGCGTGCTGCGTCCGGGCGCACCGGCCCGGCTCATCGTCTTCAATGCGCGTACCATCAACGAGATCATCAGCCGGCCGCACGCCGACCGCGTCGTCATTGCGCATGGCGAGAAGCTCGATGCCAAGGTGCCGGATTATTCCGAGCTTTGGCCGAGCGAAGGGCCAGCGAAACAGAACCCGCCGGCCTGACGCTAGCTCGGTGACGCTGCGCACCGAGCCTTGGCCTCTTCGATGAGCCGCCACACACGGTCCGGACTCAACGGCATTTCCCGAGGCTCGACGCCGATGCTTGCAAGCGCCTCGGCAACCGCATTAGCGATGGTCGCAGCGACCGCGACAATGCCGCCTTCGCCGGCGCCCTTGGCGCCGAGTGGATTGGATGGCGAAGGCCGTAGCTCGAGCGTGACGCCGCGCACATTAGGGAAATCGGTGGCGAGCGGCAGAAGATAATCGGCGAGTGAAGCGTTCAATAGCTGAGCGTTCTCGTCATAAATCAGATGATCGAGGAACACGCCACCAAGCCCCTGCACGGCGGCGCCGATGGCCTGGCCGTGCACGATGCCGGGGTTGACCGCGCGCCCGACATCCTCGACCGACAGATAGTCGACGACCTGAACGTGCCCCGTGCGCGGGTCGACCGCGACATGCGCCGCGTGAGCGCCGTAACTGTAAGTTCGTTTGCTGTTGGCGAAAGTTCCTTCTACGGAAATTACCGCGCCCGAGCGCGCCGCCTGTTTGGCAATCTCTGCGAAGTCGAGCGAACGTCCGTCCTTCGCCGTAACTTGGCCGTCGGCGATAGTGGCATCGGCTTCGGCGCATCGCAGTTGCGCGGCGCCTGCGCGCTTGATCGCCGCGAGCAGGTTCTTGGCCCCATCGAGCACCGCTGAGCCGCCCATGACCAGAGCGCGCGAGTGATACGTCCCGAAGCCTTCGTCTACGAGTGTGGTCGAGCCGTGGCACACGTCGAACGTTCCGAACGGCAGGCCCATGGTATCAGCTGCGATCTGCGCAAAGGCGGTTTCCAGTCCCTGGCCGAGTGCCGAGGAGCCCACGCCAACGGTGATCGTGCCAGTCTCTTCCAGCGTCAACCGCGCATTCTCGCGCGGGCCGGCGGCGCCGCTCTCGACGAAGCAAGTGGCCGCTAATCCATGATAGCGGCCGTCAATCAGGCGGCCCTGCAGCGACTTCTTTTCTTCCCAGCCGAATTCTGTGAGGCAGCGGTCAAGCGCAGCGTGGTAGTCGCCATTGTCATAGGCGGTTTCTGGCTCGTAGGGCACGAGCACACCGATCGAATAGGGCAGCTCTGATTCGGTGATCAGGTTCTTGCGGCGGAATGTCAGCGGGTCGATGCCGAGATCGCGCGCGGCCATGTCGAACAGCCGCTCGCGGAAGAAATTTGCCTCGAACCGGCCGGGTGCGCGGTAGGTACCTACCGGCGTCTTGCTCGTCATGTAGGCCGAGACGTCGAGTTTCATGTGCGGAATGCGGTAAGGCCCATGCAGACATTGCGCCGCCTTGGCAGTAACGACGCCACCATTGGTGCGGATGTAGGCGCCCATGTCGGTAATCACGACGGCGCGCATTGCGACGATCGTGCCGTCGCGGCGGCAGGCAAGTTCGAGCTCGCAATCAACCTCGCGCGAGTGGTTGGTGGCGAGAAAATGTTCACGCCGGTCCTCGATCCACTTAACCGGCCGCTTAAGCTTACGCGCGGCAAACGGAATCAGGAAATCTTCCGGATAGAATTCGCCACGCACACCAAAGCCGCCGCCAACGTCGATCTCGATGAGGTCGATCGCATTTTCTTGCATGCCCAGCATTTTCGCCAGCGTGCGGCGGTTGAAGAAAGTGACCTTGGTCGCGGCGGTCACGACGAGGCGCCCGCTTTGCGTGTGCCATTCCGCGATCAGCCCGCGCGTCTCCATCGGCGCGGCGGTGTGACGGTGGGCGCGGAAACTCTCGCGCCGCACATAGTCGGCTCCGACCATCGCGCTATCGGCGTCGCCAATACCCGCCGTATAGTGGCAGGCAAGGTTCGTTCTGTTTTCCTCGAACAGGATGGTTTGGTCGGTCTGTGAGGCGTGCCGGTGGGGCACCGGGTCGAGCGGCGCGATGTCGACCTCGATGACATCGATCGCGTCTTCGGCAAGCGCCCTCGAATTCGGCGATAACCACCGCCAGCGGCTCGCCGACGTAACGTACCTTTCCCTGCGCGATTACCGGCTGCAGGAAACGCTCAAAGCCGACGATCGGCGCAAGCCGCAACGGGATGCGCGGGATCGTTCCACCAATGTCGTCTGCAGTGATGACAGCGTGCACTCCGGGGAATGCTAACGCAGCCGCGGTCATGATCGCCTCGATGCGGCCATGGGCGATTGAGCTGCGCAGGATCGCCGCGTGCAAGGTCGCAGCCGGCTCGTAATCGTCGGCGTAAGTGCCCTTGCCGGTGAGAAAGCGCAGATCCTCGGTGCGCTCGACCGGTTGCCCAACGAGCGTGTTGAGTGCGGCGGCTGCCGGTCGCGGCCCGCTCATTTTTGCTTCCTTGCGTAGGCCACGCGCGCATCCAAGATCGCCTCGACGATCGACACATAGCCGGTGCAACGACAAATGTGGCCGGACAGCACCTCGCGCACGCGATCGGCGTCGGCTCCGGGCTCCTCGCTCAGCAGCGCATGCGCACTCATCAGGATGCCGGGCGTGCAGAATCCGCATTGCAATGCGTGATGCCTGCGGAATGAGGCCTGCAACGGAGATAGCTCATCGCCTGAAGCCAGCCCCTCGACGGTCGCGATCGCACCGCCGTCGGCCTGTATCGCCAGCATCAGACATGAGCGCACGGCGGCCCCGTCGAGCATCACCGTGCAGGCGCCGCAGACGCCGTGCTCGCAGCCGACATGCGTGCCAGTGAAACCGAGCGCGCGCCGCAAACAATCGGCAAGAACTTCATGCGCGGCTCGACCTTGGCCCGAACGTGCTCTCCGTTGATGGTGAATTTGGCCGTGAGCTCTTTCATGCGTTTTCCGCGGCGCGCGTCAGCGCCCGCTCAATCAGGGTTCGTAACAAGGCGCGGCGATAATCCGCCGGTGCGTGGATATCGTCAGAGATCTCGATCATCTCTGCCGCGGCGGCCGCGGCCCCGGCGATTACCTTCGGCTCGACCCGCTTGCCGCTGACCGCAGCTTCCGCGGTATTCAGACGCACCGGCCGGTCACCGACACCGATCGCGGTGATGCGCGGGTCGCGAGCGCTGCCGTCGCCGGCGCGGTCATAGAAGGCCAAAATTCCGCTCAAGGCGAAATCGCCGCTACGCCGGGAAAATTCCTCGAAGCCCCAGCGGCGCTCGCGCGGCCACGCCGGCAGTTGTAACTCAGTGATCACCTCATCGGGCGCGAGCGCGGTCATCAGCGGGCCGGTAAAGAATTCGGCGGCCGCAATCCGACGCGTACCGTACGGTCCGGCAACGGCGATGTGGGCATCGCAGGCGACCGCGACGCCCGGCAGTTCCGCTGCTGGATCGGCATGCGCGAGGCTACCGCCGACAGTGCCGCGATTGCGGATCTGGTAATGGGCGACGTGCCGGACCGCTTCGTACAGCAGGGGGTGTTCGGCGACAAGTTTCGTGTCGCGTTCAATATCGCGCCAGCGCACCAGGGAGCCGAGCCGGATGCGGTCGGGTTCGATGACGATATTATTGAGATTCGGGATGCGACCGATGTCGACCAGCAGGCGCGGCGCGGCAAGCCGAAATGCAAGCATCGGCATCAGACTTTGACCGCCGGCAATGATTTTCGCCTCCCCCCGGTTGGCCGCCATCAACGCGATTGCGTCCTCTAGTTGTTCGGGGCGGGCGTAGTCGAAGTCGACCGGCTTCATGACAGCGCAAATGCGGTTCAGGACTGGAACTGGCGCATAAATAGCGCACGTTCCTCGGCTTGCGACCACGGGCCGGGCTGCTCGCTCGGCGATTTGTCGGCCTCAAGATGCACGGCGAGGAAGCCGAGTCGGTCACGGCGGAAAAGTTCATCGAGCGACTTGATAGTCTCTTCCTCGCTACGGGTCTCAGCCGTCCAGCTTAAGCCGGAGCCCTTGGCGATGGTCGCGAACGAAAGTGTACTCGCTGACGCAAGCGCCTGACCGCCCGAGGAGGCGTAGGAACTGTTCTGGAACAGCACGATGCGCAGATTGGTCGGTGCGGCGGCTGCAATCGTACTCAGCACTTGCAAATTCATGAGCAGGTCGCCATCGCCCGCTAGAAAGATCACACGTCGATCAGGCCGCGCCAGCGCGAGGCCAAGTGCGATCGATGGCCATAGCCCCATCGGATCGGACGCAAAATAGGTCGGGCCGGTCGGCCCCACCTGCTTGTAAGCGGCCTCCACCGAGCCGAGACCGCAAATCACGATGTCCCTATCATCGAGTCGGTCTTTCACAAGCTGGGCGCAGCGCACGCAATTCATTTTGAGACTCCCGTATCCGCCACCAGGGCGCGCCGCCGCAGCAGCAGCACGAGCGGCACGCGCATCAGAAAAGATTGCCGCACGCTCGGCTCTATCAGATAGAACTCCTCGGGTCCTTCGATCACGTAATGGGGCAGGCCGATCGCTTCAATTACCGGCACGGTCGTGCGGCCCTTGTAGAATTGGTAGTAGTAGTTGTCGTCGAACGAGCCGCGATAGGCCGCGAGAATTAGAAACGGAATCTGGTGATGGAAGGCCATCGCGCCCAGTGCATTCGCCGACAATAAGATGCCCGCGTTCTGACAGATGAGTGCGGCCTTGCGGTTGCCGAGAAAGGCGCCGGCGCAAATGCCGACGCCATCGTCCTCGCGTGCGAGCTTGATGTGGGTGATCTCGCTGTCGGCTTCGCAGCGCCCGATCAGGTCGCCAAGCCACTGGTCCGGCAGGCTTGCGACAAGGCTGATGCCCGCCTGCTTAAGCGCGGCAAGAATTTGCGCGGCGGGCGCCTCGGCTGGCGGCATTGTTGGAATTCCCTTTACTTCTATTGCCGCTGTGCGCGGTAGAACACGCTCTATTGCGGACCATTATACTCCGAACGTCAACCGCCAAAATGCAAACAGGGGCGCGCGCTTATCGAGACGATTTTCGCGTAACACTGGCCTATGCCAGCTTATCGCTGAGGTAGTAGCGCAGCCGGACCCCTCGGTTCATCAACGGCAATACTCAGTTGGTCGGCGCACCAGCGGCGAGCCAAGCCCCAAGAATTTGCCGATCGTCGGGGCTAATTTCAGTAATGTTTCCGGGCGGCATAGCGTGCGAGCGTACCGCATATATTCCGATGAGCCGCGCGTGCAGTTTAATCTCGTCGGGGTCGTCCAACCGAACGCCGCCGGGTGCTGACGCAATTCCGGCCCAAACCGGTTGCGCGGCATGGCACATGCTGCACCGGGAGATCACAATATCCTGCACTTCGGCAAATTTGGGGGTAGCCGACAAGTTTCCGGTTTTCGTGCCCGAGGGTCTGGCTCCGGAAAGCCAGGCAATCGCCAACATGCCGGCGGCCGCCACCCCCCAAGTCCACCATGGGCTGCCTTTGCCTTCGTGGCGCGAGTTGAAGAAATGACGGATCACGGGCCCGATCAGCAGAACGATTGCGACAATAAGCCAGTTGAAGCGGGTCGCGAAGAAAAGTGGGTAATGATTACTCAACATCAGAAATACGACAGGTAGCGTGAGATAATTGTTGTGCACTGAGCGTTGCTTACCGATCGCCCCCCAATATGGGTTTGGCTCCTTGGCGGAGATCATCGCGGCAATGATTTTCTTCTGGTAGGGAATGATGACCACAAAGACGTTCGCCACCATGATGGTGCCAATCAACGCGCCGATCTGGGTGAATGCCCCGCGGCCGCTGAAGACGTGGGTAAAAGCATAGGTCAGCCCTACCAAAAAGACATAGCCGACGAGTGCCAGTGCCACTTCATGTTTGCCAAGCGGGGAACGGCACAGGCCTTCGTAGGCAGCCCAAGCTGCGGCAAGACTTATAAAAGCAATAAATGCCGCTTGCGTCGCGGTCATCGGGAGCACGGATTTGTCGATCAGGAAGAGGTCGGCGTTGAGGTAATAGACGAGAACAAGCAGCATGAAGCCGGACAGCCACGTCGTGTAGGCTTCCCATTTGAACCACGTCAGCTCATCCGGCAACTTCGCTGGAGCTACCAGGAACTTGATCATCTGATAAAAGCCGCCGCCATGGACCTGCCAAGCATCGCCTTTGACGCCTTCCGGCAGGTCAGCTCGCTTCTTCAAGCTCAGATCGAGATGAATGAAATAGAAAGAGGAGCCAATCCAGGCGATGCCAGCGATGACGTGAAGCCAGCGTAGAACTGCACTCAGGGACTCGGTGAGGACAACATCCATTGTCGGGAACTCACATGATGTCAGTCACTATGACAACTGCGACCGCGGCATTCAACTCTCAGACTGCTTCGATGCGGATCGTCTTGGCTCCCTCCCACAGCACGGCTCTCCCGACCTCGGCGAGCTCGTTCAAATCCGCTGTAATCGTGAGGAAATGATTGCCGGCGAGCTGTCCCACCTTGCTCGCGAATTGCACACTGCCGTAGGCAAGAAGAATCTCGGTCTCGCTAATTCCGCCGGGGTACACGATCATCTGTCCAGGTGCAGGGTAGCTTGTGTGGTTTTCGTATGAGAGTCCAAAATCGAGTTCGCCGAGCGGAATCCAGACTCCTTCACCGCTCCATCGAACGTGTAAGACCTTGTTTTCATAAGGCAAGAGCTTGCGAAACATGGCGACGGTCTTCGGCGCGTAGGCACTTTCGAACCGTGCTTGAAAAACGTGAGTGTCAATTTTAATTCGAACTTGGTCCATGCGGCTTTTTCCTTATACAGCACCCAAATTGGTGAGGACATCGAGGAGGATGCGAGCGGCAGTATCGACGTCTTTCGCGTCGACGGTCTCCCGCGGCGAATGGCTGACCCCTCCGTTACCGCAGCGCACGAACAGCATTCCGATATCGGTAAGACCGGAGAACATCACGGCATCGTGTCCAGCCCCGCTGGGCAGACGACGCAAGGGAAGACCCATACGGGTAATGGATGCTGCGAAAGCGTCTTGCAGCTTCAACGAGCAGGGCACCGCCGGCTCGTCCATGACTTCGTTCGTGGTCGCGGCGACACCGCGGTGCTGCGCGATTTGAGCAGTATTGGCAAGAATCTCCCGCACAGCTGCTTTGCGCATCGCATCGCTTCCGGATCGAATATCGAGTGAGAGTTCGCAGCGACCCGGAACCATGTTGATTGCGCCATGGGGCACCGAGAGCTGGCCGACCGTTCCCAACACTCCCTGCTGGGTGCAGGTCGTTTCCAGCATAAGCGTAATTTCAGCAGCAGCCGCCGCCGCATCGTGTCGCATGGCCATTGGGACTGTGCCGGCATGGCCGGGCTCGCCCTCGATAGTCAGGAGAAAACGTGAATTGCCGGCTATTTCAGTGACAACCCCGACCGGCAAATGCTCCGAGAGCAGAACCGGTCCCTGTTCGATGTGCACCTCAAGGTAGCCGGCCAGCCGGTCGCGGCGGCGCGCCAGTGTTGAGATGGTTTTGGGCTCATGACCGGCGGTACGCAATGCCTCGGCCAAGGAGATGCCACCGCTTTCACGTTTTTCTAGAACGTCGGCGTTGAAGCGGCCCGCGACGGCGCTACTACCAATGTAAGGGGTCGAGAAGCGCACCCCTTCCTCTTCGGAAAACGCGATCAGTTCCAAATCGAACGGCAAGCATAGGTGCTTTTTCGCGAGTTCATCAGCAACGACGAGGCCGAGAAGGATGCCGAGCCGACCATCGTACTTCCCGGCGTTGCGTACTGTATCGTAGTGGGAGCCGACGATGACAGTCTTAGCCGACGGATTTTGCGACTTGTAAAGGCCCACCACATTTGCCGCCGCATCGATCATGACCTCTAGCCCGGCTGCTCTCATGAGCGTCGCGAGTTCGTCTGCAACCGACCGGTGTGCAGCCGACAGGTAGGTACAAGTCAGTCCATCGGGCGTTTCGGACCAGCGCGCAAGTTGATCCGCAAGTGCCAGAACTTGCTCGCCGAAACTCGCGCCGGCAAGCTGTTCGTCCTTAGACCCCAAAGCAGCAGACGACATCAAATCACGTACTCGCTTTTCCCAAAGGACGTTTTCATGACGGTAAACCGGCGGACAGGTCAAGGCAGCACAAGTGGAATGCCGCGTGCAGTAGTTTGCAATCAAATTTTACGCTACACACCGTACGGAAAAAGCGAGCATTGGACATGATGTCTAAATCCCCATATCCACGCGATCTCGTCGGCTATGACCGCAATCCACCCGATCCACGCTGGCCAAGGCGCGCTCGCATTGCGGTGCAGTTTGTCGTCAATTACGAAGAGGGGGGCGAACGATCGATCCTGCATGGCGATGCAAATTCGGAAGCATTCTTGTCTGATGTCCTCGCCGCCCAGCCGTGGCCAGGGCAGCGCCACATGAATGTCGAGTCGATGTACGAGTATGGATCGCGTGCGGGGTTCTGGCGGTTGTGGCGCATCTTCGGCGAGCGGTGCGTCCCAGTTACCGTTTTTGCCGTTGCGACGGCCATTGGCAGACATCCGGGCGTCGTTGCCGCGATGCAAGAGGCGAAGTGGGAAATCGCCAGCCATGGCCTCAAGTGGATCGATTACAAAGACGTGCCGGAGACGGAAGAGCGCTCGCACATGGCCGAGGCGATCAGCCTCCACAAGGAAGCAACTGGCGCGCGCCCACTTGGTTGGTACACGGGACGTAGCTCGGTACACACGCTCGGTGCCGTGCTCGACGACGGCGGCTTTCGCTATTCATCGGATTCTTACGCCGACGATCTGCCCTATTGGATACGCGGGCCGAAGGGACCGCACTTGATTATCCCCTACACGCTAGACGTCAACGATATGCGCTTCATCAATGCGCAGGGGTTTGCTGGAGGCGATGAATTCTTCGCCTACATGCGTGATACATTTGACGTGCTCTATCGCGAAGGCGACTCTGCACCAAAAATGATGTCGGTCGGGCTACATTGTCGTTTGGCAGGGCGGCCGGGGCGCAGTATCGCAGTTTCGCGGTTCCTCGATCATATCGCCAAGCACGATCGAGTCTGGATGGCCACGCGCCTCGAGATTGCCGATCATTGGTATCAGGAGCACTCGGCACTGCAACAGACGGCTGCGGTGGTGGCATGAGCACAGAGGCGTCCATTTCCCTGGAAGCGCTCAACTCAGCGAGTGCGCAGGATTTCGCTACCGCCCTCGGTACCATTTATGAGCATTCGCCTTGGGTTGCTGAAGCTGCTGTTGAACTGCGTCCATTCGCCTCGCTCGCGGCCTTGCACAATTGCATGAGCGATGTCGTTCTGAGAGTCGACGATGCGCGTCAACTCGCTCTCCTCCGCGCCCATCCCGATCTCGCCGGTAAAGCGGCGCGGGCGGGAACGCTGACGGCCGATTCAAAAGCAGAACAGCACGGCGCGGGGCTGGATCGTTTGAACGACGACGAGTTCACCGAATTTCAGCGCCTCAACGAGGCGTATCGCAAAAAATTCGGCTTTCCCTTCATCATCTGTGTCCTTCGCCACAGCAAAGAGTCGATTTTGCGACAACTTCGATACCGGGCCAGGAATGAGCCCCGCATTGAGCGTGAAAACGCACTGAAGGAGATAATCCGTATCGCAGCCTTACGCCTTGATCGAAGCGTCGAGACGACGGAGCGCCTTAAGGTCAACGGACGCTTGTCGACCCATGTTCTCGATACGTATCACGGGCGTCCAGCGCAGGGAGTTGTTGTCGAACTCCGTGAATTGTCGAGATTGGGGGACGACAATTTGGTCATTTCGGCGACGACTAACGCCGATGGCCGCACGGATCGCTTATTGATCTCTGATCGGCCTATCCCAATCGGTCGACACGAACTGCGGTTTGCAATTGGCGAGTATTTTCTGCGCAGCGGCGTTGCACTACCAGACCCGCCGTTTCTCGATGTCGTTTCCGTTCAGTTCTCGGTCGCGGAACCCGAAGGCCATTATCATGTGCCCCTACTTGCAACGCCGTGGAGTTATTCGACCTATCGAGGAAGCTAGCCTCTCATTCTTGGGGCGGCTCAAGCCGGAACTTCGGCGCTCGACCGGACGGCGGCGATGATGACCGTGACATGGCCATCGTGATCCAATGTGCCGCGACAAAGCGATCAGACGCCGGGCATTTGAAACCACCTGACGGTAAGTTCGTGGATTTGTGGCAGATTCGCAGATTGGCCCGTCAAACAGCGGGCACCTTTTTGTACGTCCCGACGACCTAACTGACGACGGAAAATCGTACAATACAGACAATCGCAACAATCCTCTTCGGCTTTATCCTGCTTCCGACCTTTACGAAAACAAGTCTTACAGACGGCTCGTCGCTTTGGTCCGAAAGGTCGTATACGTGCTGCCGGCTGGCTGGGGACTCATTCACTCAGATTTTTTCATCGACTGCCAGCGTCAATGCGAAAACAAACCTGTTTTTTGCAACTCGATTTTGTCGACCGGAACTTTCCGGTTACGCGTTTGCGACGGTTTAACACCTCGACGAAGACCAGCTGGCTGTCTCTGTCGCAAACCTATCCGGCTGGCAGTTAGCCGAGAATCGGGCGATGCTTTTGTGCAATGAGGAATCTTTGCAGGCTCCTTGGTTGGACGGTTGTCGATCTGATGCGGTCGAGGGCAGCGCTTGAGGCAGAGATTTGGACGTTGCGGCAGCAAATAAACGTCCTGCGGCGGGCTGCTCCAAAGACACGCTCCTTCAGTGCCTTCGACCGATTGATATTCGTTGGTCTCTATCGGTTGTTCCCTAAAGTTTGCGATGCATTGGCGATCGTTAAGCCGGACACCATTGTCCGCTGGCATCGCGCTGGTTTTAGGTCGTATTGGCGCTGGAAGTCGAGACGCCGTGGTGGCAGGCCCACTGTGCCGCCGGCTGATCCGCGAGATGAGCATTGCCAATCCGCTGTGGGGCGCGCCGCGGACCCATGGCGAGCAGCTCAAGCTCGGCATCGATATCGCACAGACGGGCGTGGCCAAGTATATGGCCAGGCGAAGAGGCCCGCCCTCTCAAGGGTGGAAGACGTTTCTTCATAATCATGCCGACGGCGTCGCGGCGATGGATTTGTTCGTCGTGCCGACAATCTAGTTTCGTCTGCTCTATGGCCTGTTAATTCTGGGGCATGGTCAGCGACGGATTTTATGGTTTGGCGTCACAGCACATCCGATCGCAGAATGGATCGCAAATCAGATCACGCAAGCTTGCGGCAGGGAACAAGCTCCCTGCTATTTGATCCGTGATCGGGATAGGGCCTCCGGTGAGATCTTCGTTCGAAGACTTCGATCAATGTGCATTCGTGATAGACCAACGTCGCCGCGCTCCCCATGGCAAAACGGATATGCTGAACGGCTGATCGGTTCGGTCCGCAAGGAATGCATTGATCATATCATCGTCTTGGGTGAACGACATCTTCGTCACGTACTGCTGTCGTACATGAAATATTACAATGAGATACGCACGCATTTGTCCCTAGAGAAGGATGCGACCGTACCGCGTGCCATTGAGGCCGTCGGTCAAATTCTTTGCCGTCCGGTCCTGGGTGGGCTGCATCATCAGTATGTCCGAATTTGATTTACGATAGGCACAGCTAAACGCTACGCCGGGATCGGTTAAGCCATCGGCTACCACGTTTATGACCGAGTGCGAGGGCAGAGCTAGGGTATTTCACACCGCATTTGATCATCCAAAATCGTAACAATGGAATGTCCTTGACGCCGAGTATGGATTACTGCCAAATTAATGCGTCGGTAGAAGCGGTCAACTAATCCGCGGTCAACGCTTGTCGCGGAGGAGTCGGAGATTGCTGACAGTCAACCAAGTTGCTTCGTGCAATTTGACTGGAGCCTACCGTGCAACTCAACAGCAAAATAGCGATCGATGCCAAGCGTACGTTGTCATGGCGGCGACGTCATGTCGATGCCTCATGCAATGCCGCCAAAGGCAGCGGAGATAGCTATAGTCGGATGAGCTGGAGGGCACGCTCCAGCGAAAACCACCTGAAAATTTCCGGCAAATGGTATGCGTCGCGGACTTGTCTAACGAAGTATTCCGCATCCGCTCATTGAAAATTCAATGAAATAAAAAGCGCGTGCGAATAGGTCGCAATTCATGGGTACAGACGAGGAAATGCGAAAATAGGGAAACCAGGAGAGATCCTATGGCATTGGAAGTAAAAGCCGATCCGGTTGAAGAAATTCTGCCGGTCCCAAAGCTTTTCGCGCTCGGACTGCAACACGTGCTCGCGATGTATGCAGGCGCGGCCGCGGTTCCACTCATCATCGGCGGCGCCCTGCATCTGCCCAAGGAGCAGATTGCCATGCTGGTCAGTGCCGATCTTCTTGTTTGCGGCATCGTAACGATAATTCAGTGCGTAGGCATCTTTAATGTCGGTGTCCGGCTGCCGATCGTCATGGGAGTGGCGTTTACCGCGGTCCCCTCCATTATAGCGACCGGTTCCGACCCCGCGCTCGGTTTACCCGGCGTGTTCGGAGCGGTCATCGCGTCGGGTGTGTTCACCGTCATTGCTGCACCCTTCTTTGGCCGCTGGGTGCGCTTCTTCCCGCCTGTCGTCACCGGCACGGTGATGTTGATCATCGGCCTTTCGCTGATGCGGGTCGCGGTCAACTGGGCGGCCGGTGGACAGCCGACCATCCGGGGCCCGAATGGTATGCTTCCCAATCCGAATTACGGCCTGCCCAGCAACCTCGCGATCGCCGCAATTGTGTTGATTTCTATCATGTTGATGACCCGGTACCTGAAAGGGTTCCTGAACAATCTTGCGGTGCTGTTAGGGATCGGCCTCGGATTCCTGATCACCATCGTTTTGGGCAAGGTCGACTTTCACGGGGTCGTCGACGCCAACTGGTTCACCATCGTTCCCCCATTCCGCTTCGGCTGGCCGGTGTTTGACATATGGGCCACCGCGGCCTTGTGCGCGGTGATGATCGTGATGATGATCGAATCCACCGGCCAATTTCTTGCCGTCTCCGACATGGCGGGCCGAAAGTTGACTCACCAGGACCTCAGTCGCGGATTGCGCGCCGACGGCGTCGGCAACATCATCGGTGGTATCTTCAGCACCTTCACTTACACAACCTTCGCACAGAACGTCGGCTTGGTGCAAATCACCGGCGTGATGAGCCGCTGGGTTGTGGCGGCTGGTGGCGTCATCCTTATATTTCTCGGCTGCTTTCCGAAGCTCGCGTTCATCACGGCTTCGGTTCCGAGCTATGTGATCGGTGGCGCGGCGGTCGTGATGTTCGGTATGGTGTCGGCGACCGGTGTGAAGATTTTTGGCCAAGCCGATTTCATCAATAATCGCCGCAATCTCTACATCGTCGCGGTCAGCATCGCGATGGCGATGATCCCGGTGGTGGCGGACCAATTCTTTTCGCAGTTGCCGGCTTTCGTTGGGCGCTTCTTCTCGAGCGGGGTCCTGGTGGGAACGCTTGCGGCGGTTTTGTTGAACCTGCTGTTCAATGGGCTTCCGTCAGAGTCGAAGGCCGCCCCGGAGATGGCGGCGAAAGCCGCGTAAATGCGGTTCGGCCGCGGCGCCGATCGCGTGAAAAACGGGAAATGGACTGGTCTCTCTTCCAGCCCGTTCCTCCCTGCCGCTCGAAATGGAGTTGGTGGGCGTGCCATTGGCTCCCGGAATTATCTGATGAATTGTTTCGAATATGCCGAGCCGACGTCCTTAAACGAAGCCGTTTCGCTCCTGACCCGCATTAACGGCACGGTGAATCTGCTGGCCGGCGGGACCGACCTGCTGGTGGAAATTAAGGAGCAGCTTCGTCGCCCGGACTACGTCATTAACATCAAAAAAATCCCGGGAATGGATAGCTTAAGATTCAATGAGAAGGACGGCTTGCGGCTTGGGGCACTGGTGACTATGCGGCAAGTGGAAATATCTTCGGTCATCCGCGAAAAATACCCGGCGCTGCGACAGTCAGTAAGTGAAGTCGGTTCGATCCAGATTCGCAACCGGG
Source organism: uncultured Alphaproteobacteria bacterium (assembly GCA_963703875.1). Classification (GTDB taxonomy): domain Bacteria; phylum Pseudomonadota; class Alphaproteobacteria; order Rhizobiales; family Xanthobacteraceae; genus Pseudolabrys. The sequence continues at coordinate 212,060 of CAVPFZ010000006.1, read as the reverse complement.
CGACTCTGGCAGGCAACATATGTCGCGCTTCGCCCTCCGCCGATACTTTGCCGCCGCTGATTGCCGATCGCGCTAGCGCCAAGATTTTCGGCCTCGACGATGAACGAGTGATACCGCTCGAGGAATTTTTCACCGGGCCCGGCAAAACCCTTCTCAAGTCGAATGAAATCCTCACCAGCATAATCGTGCCGCCGCCGGCACCTTTCACTGGGTCCGCCTATATCAAGCTTGGCCGGCGAAAGGCCATGGAGCTGGCAACGGTCGGTGTGGCCGTTACGTTGACGCTGGCTGGCAGGACCTGCCACGACATCCGCATTGCGCTCGGCGCCGTGGCGCCAACTCCGATCCGGGCGAAGCGTGCGGAGGAGGCCATGTTGGGTCAGCCTTTCGACGAGGACCACATCGAAACGGCGGCGCAAACTGCGATGGAAGAATGCCGACCGATCAGCAATGTTCGCGGCAGCGCCGACTATCGACGCGAGATGGTCAAAGTGCTGACCCGGCGAGCGATCCGGCAGGCGGCGGAGTTGATACGATGAAGCGGATCGTTCAAGTCGCCATTAATGGAGAGCCCCGCGAGCTAGCGGTGGAGCCGTATCGCAGTCTTCTAGATGTGCTGCGAATGGAAATTGGTCTAACCGGCACCAAAAAAGGCTGCGACGTGGGCGATTGCGGTGCATGCACCGTGATCATGAATGGACAGCCGATTAATTCTTGTCTGGTTCTCGCCGTGGAGGTCGAAGGCAGCAACATCCTCACGATTGAAGGCATTCAGGGCGGGCCGGAAGAGCTGCACCCGCTTCAGGACAATTTCATGAAATTTGGCGGCTCCCAATGCGGCTTCTGCACGCCAGGCATCATTATGATGGCGAAAGCGTTGCTCGACGAAAATCCGTCCCCGACCGATGATGAAATCCGCTTCGCCATCGCCGGCAATATCTGCCGCTGCACCGGATATACCAAGATCATTGAGGCAATACAGGCGGCAGCCAAAGACATGGCTGCGCGCAGGGAAAAGGAGCCAGCTTAATGAATATGGCCGTGGTCGGCACCAGCGTGAAGCGTATTGATACGCTTGAAAAAGTCACCGGGCAGGCCCGCTATGCCGGCGACTTGATGCTGCCCGGCATGCTGCATGGCAAAATAAAACGCAGCACGGTGGCGCACGCCAACATCAAGCGCATCGACGTGAGAAAGGCGCTCGCCCTACGCGGAGTTAAGGCAGTTCTCACCCACCAAAACGTCCCGCGCGTGCTGCATTATGGATCGCCACACCCGCGATCCGCTTCTGTGACCTGCGATCAGTACATACTCGATACCAAGGTACGCTATTGGGGGGAGGGCGTGGCCGCCGTGGCTGCGACGAGCGAAGAGATCGCCGAAGAGGCGCTCGGGCTCGTTGAAGTGGAATACCAGGAGCTTCCTGCCGTCTTTACCGTTGAGGAGGCATTGCGTCCGGCCGCGCCGCTGATCCACGAAATCGGCCCGGGCGGAAATCTCGTGCTAGAACCGGTGATCGTAACGCGAGGCGATATCGCGCGGGGCTTTGCGGACGCCGACCTGATCATCGAAGGCAAATTCGAATTGGGCCGTCCAACCCCGGCTTACATGGAGCCTAATGTCTGTGTCTGCCAATGGGACGGCAATGACAAATTGACCGTCTGGGTTTCTACTCAGACCGCATTCATGGTGCGCGGAATCTTGGCCGAGGTCCTTGGGCTACCCTTGCACAAGGTCCGCGTGCTCGTCGATCATATGGGTGGCGGCTTTGGTGCAAAGCAGGATCTCTTTCAAAACGAGTTCCTATGCGCGTTGATGGCACGCGAAACCGGGCATCCAGTCCGCCTAGAATCGTCTCGCAAAGAAACATTCTTATCCGGCCGTTCGCGCCATCCAGGCGAGGTTTGGCTCAAGCAGGGATTTCTTAAGGACGGAACCATTAGCGCACGGCAAGCTCGGATCACCTTAAATAGCGGCGCCTATGGATCGCATGGACCCGGCGTAACGAACGTCAGCACGGCGGCGCTTACTTCGCTCTATCGCTGCGAGAATGTCCACCTTGAGGGGCGGTGTGTTTACACCAACACCCCCATTGCCGGGGCGTTTCGCGGGTATGGTGTTGTTCAATGCTATTACGCGCTCGACATCCAGATGGATGAGGCGGCGGAAAAGCTTGGCATGGATCCCGCAGAGCTTAAATTGAAAAATGCCGTTCGCGAGGGCGACATCGCGCCATCCGGCCATCCTATCGAAGGTCACGGGCTCGAAGATTGCATTCGCCGCGGGGTGCAAGAAGTCGATTGGTCCGCCCAACGCCGCCGACCTCGCGTCGATCAGGGGAAGATCCGACGAGGATTGGGCATGGGCTGTGAGATGCATGGGAGCAGTGCATATCCCGGCATCAAGGAGCAGGGAAATGCCATCGTAAAGATGAACGAAGACGGCACCGTGACGTTGCTGACGGGTGCCGCCGGTCTCGGTACCGGCGCGCACACGGCCTTGGCCCAGATTGTCGCCGAAGAGCTTGGCGTGCGGTTTGAAGACCTGTCGGTGGTCCACGGCGACACCGATATTGTGCCTTGGGACATCGGCGCATTTGCGAGCCATACGACATTTATGGTCGGGCGTGCTGCCCAAATGGCGGCCGCGATAGTGAAGAAGCAGCTTATTGAACGTGCGGCGGACCAACTCGAAGTATCCGCGGACGATCTGGAAATCCGCACTGGCGTGATCTCGGTGCGCGGTGTCCCCGACTATAAGATTACTGTGAATGAGGTTGTCGGAGCCAAGAAAGGGATTCCTGCCGCTCACTTGGTGGGAGTGGGGACGTATAATCCGACGAAATCCTATTCTTTCGCGGCTCATTTTGTTCGGGTGAAGGTCGATATTGAAACCGGGCAGATCGAGGTCGAAGAGGTCGTGCCTGTGCACGAAATCGGAAAAGTTATCCATCCGATTGCCGCCGCCGGACAGATCGAAGGTGGTATCCAGCAAGGGATTGGGCACACGCTGACTGAAGACTATCTGATCGATCTGACGAACGGGCGTTCACTGAACCCGAGCTTTGTCGACTACAAAATGCCGTTATCGATGGACATGCCGCCGATCAGGACGGTCATCCTGGAGTCGGCCCCGTCTTCGGCCGGTCCCTTCGGCGCCAAAGGTGTCGGCGAAGATCCCATCATCGCGATCGGCCCAGCCATTGCCAATGCCATCTATGACGCCATCGGCATACGCTTTCACCACTATCCAATCACGCCGGAACAGGTCTTGCAGGCGCTAAAGAACAACAATACCGCTTCACCCTCTAGTGGTCCGAAGCGCTGACCGGAGCCGTTACGAGGATGAGCACAACCGAAAGCAAAATCGCGAAGCCGGTCCCGGTCACCGTTCTTTCCGGGTTTCTTGGATCTGGCAAAACAACGCTCCTGAATTACATTCTCACCGAGAAGCATGGTCACCGCATTGCCGTCATCGAGAATGAATTTGGCGAGATCAACATCGATTCCGATCTCGTCTTGACTTCCAAGGAAGAGATTTTCGAGATGACGAACGGCTGCATTTGCTGCGTAGGCAGCGTGCGCACGGATCTTGTCCGCATTCTCAAAAACCTCATGAGCCGGCGCGAGAAATTCGATCATATTCTGGTCGAGACGAGCGGCCTGGCGGATCCAAATCCCGTTGCCGCGACCTTCTTCATCGACGACGAGATCGCGCGCCAAGTCAGCCTCGATGGGATCGTTACGCTCGTAGATGCCATGCACATTGGCCGGCATCTCGATGATCCCAACCTGGACGGAATCGATAATCAGGCCGTCGACCAAATCGTTGCAGCCGACCGGATTATCCTGAACAAGATCGATCTAGTCGACGATAAAGCTGTCTCGGAACTCGAGAAGAACGTGCGTGGCCTTAATGCGACCGCCGACATTATTCGCTCGAGCTATGCGAAGGTCGACCTCAATAAGATTCTGGGAATTGGCGCATTTGAATTATCGCGGACCATGGCCATCGACGATCACTTCCTTGAGGATCACGGTCACCAGCACGATCCGTCGCTGGAATCGATATCGTTCGAATTCGGCGCCGCGTTCAACAAGGAGTGTCTCGAATCCTATCTCTCTGTGCTGCTCGACAAGCGTGGCGATGACATCTTCAGGCTTAAGGGTATTCTGGCGATTGAGGGCGACGACCGAAGGAATGTGTTGCAGGCGGTTCATCGCATTTTCGAAATTCGGCCAGCCGACCCCTGGGGCATGAACAAGCCGAACAGCAGGATCGTGTTCATCGGGCGCAATCTTGATCGCGTGGACTTAGAGGCCGGGATATCAAGCTGTCTGGTCGATCGCTCCCAGTTGCGGCGACCAAATCAAGACGAATCGCTTCGGATGTTGTTCCCCTTTGAACTCAAGTCAAGCGGATGAGGAAATCATGATCATCGACACAAGTTGCTACCCAACAAACCTCGTTGATTTGGCTTGGAGGCACGATGGAGATCCGTTCACGGGCGAACGTTTGATAAAGATGTTGGATGGCCCTTTCACCATTAATGGGAAGCCGCGCCGGATCGACAAGGCGTTCATCCAACCGCCCCAGGGAAACACAATTTACACCTGGACGGACGGCAACCGCACTGGCCGTGAAGCGATTGAAGACTACATGGCCTATACACTTGAGATGACTCAGAAGTATAGCGACCGGTTTTTGGGGTGTTTCGTTTATAATCCACGGTGTGGCCCGGAGAACGGCGCCCAAGCCATTGAGTTCTATGCCAAAGAACACGGCTTCAAGATGGTTCAGCTCCAGGCCAACATGCACGCCTACCGTCCGGATCGCGCGTTGGACTGGTTGCGACCGGCGATGAAGAAGTGCGCTGACTTAGGTCTGCTGGTGAAGCTCCACACGGGTGATGGTCCTTATAGCATCCCGACCGAATGGTATCCGATTATCCGGGAGTTCCCGTCGGTGAACTTCATCTTGGCCCACTTTGGAGTGCAAACCGGCGGCGTTTATGTCTTCGAGCCGTTCCAGATGGCTCTCGATTCGCCGAACGTTTATTGCGAATCATGTTGGTGCCTGCAGTCGCGAATCGTAGAATTCGCGAAAGTGCTTCCAAAACATAAGATCCTCTATGGCTCGGATACGCCACCGAATGAGCCGGGCATGTGGTTGCGATTGCTTGAAGTCCTATGTCATGAGCCGCCGCAAGGGCTGAACCTCGATGAAGACACGCTGGAGGATTATCTGGGCAACAACCTAGCGACAATGATCGGACTAGCGCCGAGTCCTCCCCCTCGCACTATTCAAGAGGCCGAGGCGCGCCTGGCCCGTGGCCATGCTGCCGCGATCAATGGCTGAACATCCGACACCGCGACCGTATTAAATGCACTGCTGGAGAATCCACTATGATCATTGATACCCACCTGCACCCGACCAACCTAGTGGACGAAGCTTGGCGGCATACTGGGACTCCGTTCACTGGAGAACGGATGCTGAAACTGATGGATGGCCCGTACATGATCAACGGTAAACCGCGCCGGATCGACATGGGATTTATCCAGCCGCCACCGGGCAATACTGGTTACCGCGACGGTAATCGAAGGGGGCGCGACGGCATTAGAGACTACATGGCTTATATTGCCGAACTTACACAGAAATACCCTGACAGGTTCATCGGCAATTTCACCTACAACCCACGCTGGGGACCGGAGAATGGCGCCGCCGAACTCGAATTTCATGTCAAGGAATATGGGTTCAAGATGCTTAAGCTGCATGCCAACATGCACGGCTATCGTCCCGATCGCGCACTCGATTGGCTTCGCCCGGCCATGAAGATGTGCGCTAAGCACAATGTTGTTGTGCTGATTTACACGGGCGACGGCCCCTATACGATCCCGACTCAGTTTTATCCGATCATCCGCGAGTTTCCGATGGTGAATTTTATCATCGGTCACTTTGGGATTCAGACCGGCGGCAATTATTCTTTCGAGGCCTTCTGGATGGCCAACGACACGCCTAACGTGGTGTGTGAGTCAGGCTGGTGCTTCCAGTCCCGAATTGTCGAGTTCGCCAAGCAACTGCCGAGGAGCAAGATCGTATTTGGTACCGACTCCCCGCCAAATGAACCGGGTATGTGGCTACGGGAACTCGAAGTGTTGTGCTCACCCGCGCCACAAGGCATGGACCTCGACGAAGTTGGCCTAGAGGATTATATGGGGAATAACATTGCTAGGCTCGTCGGCATCAAGCCGACACCACCGCCCCGCACCATGGAGGAGGCGAGGGCCCGGCTAAAGGATACCTACGCCGGGGTAGCGTAGCCACTTAAAGTCCGTCCGGATACATGCGTTAGATTTGACTCATTTTTCCAGACCAAGAAGTCAAAAGAGGTGTTGGAAAGACGCTTGCTGGGAAGCCCATGCCGACTTTCATCCAATGCTTTCAAGCCAAAGTTTCCGGACAGACACTTTGAACAGAGCAAACGGGCCAGCCATATGCCATCAAGAATTCCGGACATGGCTTTTCCGGTTTCATGGGATGAATTTCACCGCGACTCGCGCGCGCTTGCCTGGCGGCTCAATGAAGCCGGCCCGTTCCGAGCGATCGTCGCCATTACCCGTGGTGGGCTCGTGCCGGCGGGGATCGTGGCGCGCGAGCTCGGCATTCGTGTGATCGAAACGGTATGCGTGGCGAGCTACAACCACACCAGGCAGGGCGAGTTGGAACTCTTGAAAAGCGTCGCGCCGCACATCGTCGAGATCGGCGGCGGCCTGGGACAGGGTGTGCTGATCATCGACGACCTAGTCGATACGGGAAAAACCGCCAAGGTGGTGCGTGACATCCTGCCCAAGGCGCATTTCGGCGCCGTCTATGCCAAGCCGATGGGCCGGCCGATGATCGACACCTATATCACCGAGGTGTCGCAAGACACGTGGATCTTTTTTCCCTGGGATACTGGGCTCGCCTTCAAGCCGCCGATCCGCGAGAGCGGGGAATAAGCTTTCAGAAATGACGAATCCGGACACCTGTCTTTTCCGAAAATTCCGTCCGGCGCAAATTCGCGTCGTGAGGCAGAATCATCACATCATTTGGATCAATGCTTGTGATTCTGCATGAGCTCGGAATGTTCGTCGCCGACATGTTCAAGTCGCGACGCAGGCCCGAAGCCGAGAATCTGTTTCTTCGTCATCAGCTTAACATCGCCTTGAGGCGGGCGCCGCCCCGTCTGCGGCTGCACGGTAGTGACGGGCGTGGTTGGTGTGGATTACACGGATTTGGCCCAATCTGCTTGAATTGTCCCAGGTGGTGAAGCCGGAGACTATCCTTCGGTGGTATCGCTCCGGGTTCAATGCGTTCTGGCTGTGGAAATCCCGACATCGGGCAGGGCGGCCGAGGATCGATCGTGAGTTGCGCGATCTCATCCGACGGATGAGCAAGGAAAACCCGCTGTGGGGTGTAAGATGCGCCGTTACGTCGAGCTGTCCAACGGTCTGGCGCCATTGTAGCCATTCCGATCTTGGCCGGGCTACATCATCAATACGTCCGGATATGATTTTCTGAAAGGACAAGATCGATCATGACGCTCCGTCTCGGCATGTTGACGCCCTCGTCGAACACCGTACTCGAACCAATCACCACGGCGATGCTCGCCGGTGTGTCCGATGTCACCGCGCACTTCTCCCGTTTCAAGGTTACGGAAATCGCGCTGTCGCAACAGGCGCTCGGCCAGTTCGAACATAGTGAAATCCTGCGCGCCGCCGAACTGCTCGCGCACGCCAAGGTCGACGTCATCGCCTGGAATGGCACCTCGGCGAGCTGGCTTGGATTCGACCGCGACGAGCGCCTGTGCGAGCGCATTACTGAAACGACCGGCATCGCCGCCTGTACCTCCGTCCTCGCTTTCCGTGAGATATTCCAGCGCACTGACGCCCGTCGCATTGGGCTGGTCACACCCTATCTCGATGACGTGCAGGCGAAAATCATTGCCAACTGGGGTGCGTCGGGGTTCGCCTGTACGGCTGAACGTCATCTGCTACTGCAGGACAATTACTCTTTCGCCGAGGTGAGCGAAGATCAGATCGCGGACCTTGTGCGTGCAGTGGCGCGCGAGGGCTGCGACGCGGCTGCGGTCGTCTGCACCAATATGCGCGGCGCGGGTGTAGTCCAGCGGCTCGAGGCCGAGCTCGGGATTTCCGTCTATGATTCGATCGCGATCACGCTGTGGAAGTCTCTGCTCGTAGCCGGCGTCGATCCGGTCTGTGTGAAAGGTTGGGGAGGCCTGTTCAACACACTACGCACGCCGGCGCAAGAACCCGGTAGCGGTGTGACCTGAGGCACGCGTGCCGGTGCCGTTCTTCGCCATTGTGTTCCTGATGCTCTGCGCCGTGAACAGCGCCGTACCGCTGGTGCCGACACTGCTGCCGATCTACGCGCCGACCAAGTCGGCGCTGAGCGAAGCCTCGAGCTGGGGCCTGCTGCTTGCGATCGGCGCGCTTGGGCTCGGCACCTCAGTATCATCGATCATCGCGCTCGGCTGGCGCCACATCGCCACCGTGCTGGGAACGACCGCCGTCATCTTCGTGATTGTGACGGGCGGGCTGATGCTGATCCGCTAGAAGCCGAATTTCGCATTGTTGGCGCCCTCCGTCGGCTCCTCAATTAGCACTACACCGAGTTCGGTCAAATACCGCAATATAACTGTCAGCAGATAATCCTGTTCAGTGACGCGATTTGAACGATCGAAGAATATAAATTTGATGTGGATTGCTCCCCGTTGACCGACATGCTCATCCAAAGCGGGACGACGACCTGCGATCGCCTGTAAGTATGTTCGTCTATGTCCGCAGGCGTTCGTCGGGCACCGCGCCGATGACGTACCCCGGCTACGGCGGTACGCTGCTAACCTTTTTGGGTGCCTGATACTGGTAGTCACTCCCAAAGTTGGGATTTCGTGTTGGTCTTTATGTTGGTCTCGGGTGGACAAAGGCTAAAAAAACTGTGGTTGTTACAACATGTTATCTAATTAGTGAGGCTCCGCCCCTGGCACCATTCACAACATCTCGTATCGCGCTTTCGCTATCGCATCACGGGCCGTAAAAGTACGAGGCGTGCGCTCAACGCGGCGACGCCATGAAGTTCATCCGCGAACGCAGCAATTCTTCGTGCAAGCGCGGCAGGATCGCGGTAACCCGCAAAATCAGTCGAAGAAATCCGCAACGGCTTCGAAACGACGCGTGCATCGAACGCACGCAAATCAAAATCGCATCGAATTAAAATCCGCTAGGCAACTTTACGTTGTTTATAGTATGTTATAAAGTTGAGGTTGCGCGTTGAACGGGCCGCATGCAAGCGGCCGAATTGTCCATTGAATTCATTTGACGATGGACAGACGGATGGGAGGCTTCGATGGGCACTGACTATGGCATCAATCGGCGAGACATGATCGTGAAGACGGCGGGCGCCGCCGGTGTTGCCGGCGCGCTTACCGGAGCCGGGCTTACGCCCGCGATGGCGCTCAATCCGCAGCCCTTGCCGCCCGGTTTTTCCGACCAGAAGCCCTTGATCGACAATTGGGGCAGGCCGCTCAACGAAGTGGTCGACATCAACGATCAAATTCGCAAGGACGCGCCCGACTTGAACGACCCGGCGGGCCGCGAGCGGCACCGGATTTACTGCTACCTGTTGATGAAGCTCATTCACCGCTTCTGGAACGGCAACAAACGCGGGCCGTTGGGAAGCTATCCGCTGCGCGCTCAGCAAAAAGATCCGGTTCAACAGAAACCGCAACGCTATCGCGGCGACATGATGGACAATCCCGGAGGCCTTCGCGTCAATTGGGACCGCTATCTCGGCCACAACATCGCGTGCATCGCGGTCGACGGCAACGGCGAGATTATCGAATTCGATTTCAACCACAACGACTTTTTCAGAAGCTCCGCGGAACACGCCGAGTTGCGCATGGTCCGCCGCCTCTTCAGCCTGACGAATATTTTCGATAACTGGAAGACCGAGTTGGATCGCGGCGACAGCAAAAGGCGAACCGAGCTTAAGCCGCGCGCCGCCTCGCTTAACGATGTCACACTCTATACGTCGCTTGAATCTTGCGCTCAGTGCTCGGGCGTGATGTCGCTCGCCGGCGTCAAGCAGATCGTTTACATGCAGAACGATTTCACCGCCTACAAGATCGGCAACATCATGTACAACCTGGCCAATCGCCTGGATGCGACGGACGCGCAAGGCAAAGCGGTCACCATCCCGGGAGCGCCGATACCGATCGCAGGCTCCGATATCGAACTCGACGAATTCAAGTTGCTTAACGACGGCAATCTTGAATTCGCGAAGAAGATTGTCGCGGCCAAAGCAGCGAACGATCTCAATGGCGCGTTCTTTGTATCCGAGGATGGCAAGGCCGATTTCGATCCATCGATCACGTCGTTTTTGTGTACCGACGCGGCCCACAAGATCTTTGAGGGGGCCGGCAAGAAACTCGATAATTTGACGCTCAATCACCGGGATTGGAAATTCCCGCACAAGCCCGATCCCAAGGACGTGCTCACCAACGGGCAATGCCTGGCGCACGCGAGGGATTTTTACAATTACGCCGACATCGAGGGCTATCGCGGCTCGCCGCACAAGCTCTAGAACGCGCCGCTCAAGGAATGAAATAGAACGGATTCGGTAGCTTGAAGGTGCATTCGGCCGAACCGCCGGCAAGATCGCTCAACTGGTCGCCGATATTGGCGATGATCGTGTACTTGCCTTCCTTCACAAGCTTCTCCCGCGCCGCCGTCTTGTAGGCTTGGGACGTTGTCTTGGACTTGTCGGCGTCGGGTAGCAGTACCAGCTTAGCCCAGCCGTCATAGCCCACGGCGTGCAGATTCTTCTCCGTGATGTTGCGTTGGCTCTCGGTGCGTGCCGTGATGAAGAGCACCGCGACGTTCTTCGCGCGCATGGCTTTGAAGAATTCGAGCGCCGGGGGAAGCTCCTTGGCCTTGCCGAGCTCGACCCAGGTCGTAAAGCCGCACGCGAAATCTTTCTCCAGGGTACAGGGTCCCTTGGAAATAAAACCAAAATCGTCGGCTTGGAGGTTCGGCCAGTTCGACAGTGAGGTCTCGTCGATATCGAGAACGACCGCGGGATTTGTCACCTGGCCGGCGCGGTTTTCCACATAGGGCCGCGCCGTCGAATAAACCGCGGCAATATCCGCCATATAGGTCCCATTGTCGTGGTAGTCGGTCAGCGCCTTTTTGACGAAGTCCAGGTTGAAGGGCGCAACCGCGACCGGCGGAATGTGCGGTTCCGGCACCACCGGGCATTCGGCGGCGAATGCGCCAACGAATGTCAGCGCGCTCAGCGCCGCCGCGGTCAGCAGGAACCGGAAAGACCGACCGCGGACGCTCATCGCAGCACATTCCTGGTGATGTGATCGGCGGTGCGCAGGCACAAAGCGGCGATGGTGAGCGTCGGGTTGGCGGTCGCGACCGTCGGGAAGCTGCCGCTGCCCACCACATAGAGATTGTCATGGTCCCATGATTTCTGCGTGTGATCGACCACCGAGTTGCTCTTGGTGGTGCCCATGGTGTGGGTGCCGACGAGATGCCCGGCGCCAAAATATTTGAGCCTCACGCCCTTCCATTCGAAGGCCGCGGGATCGTCCGGCGCCGGCGTGGTCGTGAACTCCTGCGCGTTCATGGCCTTGAACATGGCGCTAGCCGTCTGCTTGGCCACCCAGATGGACTCTTTGGTGTAGTCAGACAGATTGTAACTGATCTCCGGCCGCGGCAGGCCAAGATGGTCCTTGAACTGCGTGGACAGACTCACCGAGCAATCGTCTTCGGGCGATTGTTCGGTCAGGAAGCCGAGCCTGAACTGGCGCGACAGGGCGTCGTTCAATTTCTTCACCAAGGCACTGCCGAATAGCGCGGGCGGCGCGCTGCCCGCCGCAGAGGGCGAATTGAGGTTACTGTAATTGAGGCCATCGACCATGTCGGCCGTCGTCGTGTACGGGTCGCCGATGGCGAAATTCCAACCCTCGTTGCCGATCTCGATGCGGAAGGCGCCGCGCTCGCGGCGAAATTCGCCATCGCGGGCGACCTCGATGCCGGAGGTCGCCAGCGGTCCGCGATAACCCCAGACCGGCGCAGGCGCCTGCGCCCAGGCGAGGTAGAGCGGGTGGTCCATCAAATGCTTGCCGACGAGGCCGGTGCTGTTCGCGACGCCCTTAGCTGCGCCCGGACCTTTCGACATCAGCAGCAGGCGCGGTGTCTCGATGGCGTTGCCGGCGACGATGTAGATTTTGCCCGTGATGCGGCCGGCGGGGCCGGGCGGGCCGGTGTCGGTGGCGTAAGTGATATAGTCGATGCCGCTGACCTTACCGTTGCCGTCGATCGTAACCTTGGAGGCGACGCTCTGATAGCGGATCTCGACCTTGCCGGTGCGCAGCGCGTCGGCGAGCGTCACGCTCGGATCGTATTTGGCCTGGATCGGGCAGATCGGGATGCAATTGGTGTTGCCGGCGCAGACGCGCCGGTTCTGGTAGGGCTGCGAGTTGCGTCCGGCCGGCGTCGGCGAAACCTTCCATTGGATGTTGTCCATGCCGAAGCCGATCTTGAATCCCGGCATGGCTTTTTCGACCATCTGGTCCACCAGCGAATCCAGAATTCCCGGCATCGGATAGTTGTAGTTGGGCTTGAAGTTGATGCCGAGGTAATCCTGCTGGTTCTTGTTGGCGGAGACGCCGATCTCGTGCTCGGCGAGGCCGTAGAAGAAATCCAGATCCTCATATTTGATCGGCCAATCGACGAACTTGTTGTATTTTGTCTTCATCAGGAAATCGTTCGGTAGATTGCGCAGGCTGGTGCCGAGCCAATGGCGCACGGTGCCGGCATTGATCCGCTCATAGGTGCTGCCGAAGGCGAGCGGGCCTTTCTGGATGAGGTAGGATATTTTCGGATTCTTCCAATTGGGCGGAAATGTCGCCAAAGTCGTTGCCCGGCCGGCGTTAATCGTAGCGGGATCGGCGGATTCATTGGGCGGATAGGGACTCTCGGGAAGCTTCAGCAGCGAATTGAGGAACCTATCCATGTAGCCGTTGATGTTGGGCGGCTGCTCCGGCCCGGCTTCGAGAATGACAACCGTCTTGCCTTTTTGCGCCAGATGTTTCGCGATCAACGCGCCGGAAATTCCTGAGCCGATGATCACCGCGTCCGGATTTTGAATTTTGACGGCCATGGTGCGCTCCTTACACGGGCTTGCCGATAAAATCGGCGAGTGAGGGCGGATCTTTGTGCCAGTATCCGTAGATGAATTCGCTGTAGCCCATGGGATGCGTCTGGGCGATGCGCCAGTTCCAGCCCTGCGTATAGGCGGTGCCGGAAATGACTTTTTCCGGATCGGGGGGCAGCTTGGGAGGGTTGGGCTGGTTGTATCGCAGCAGCGTCGCCGGCGCATACCAAAGGCCGGTGTACCAGGCGAGCAAGATGGCGCGGCCGAGATATTTGATGCCCGGATCGGCGTTGTTCATCACCTTGTCGGCGGCCGCGGCGGGGTCGGTCTTGTTGGCGATGGCGACCGCCATCAAGGCGTCGAACGCGCCGGCCGTTTGCGCCTGGGCGAAATATTGCACCTTGACGTTGACCGGATCGACCGCGGGCGCAAGCCGGCTGGCGTCAATGCCCGTCAGTCCGACCGACAAATTGACGAAGGCGGCCATGTTGTCGGCGGTGGCGGGAGTGGCCGCCGTCGCCGATTGCGGCGCGCCGACCGCGGTGGCGGCGGCTGCGACGGCGGCACCCGTGAGCATGCTTCGGCGAGATAACTCGGTCATGGCGCGCTCCTGAATTTTTCCGGCGCTGTCGCGGCGCGGTTTATTTGGCCGCGGTGTGCGACTGCGCTTTTTCCAAGATGAAGGTGAAGTCGGACGGCAACGCGGGACTGTGCTGATCCGTGGCGTTGCCGTGGCAAGCCATGCAGCTCGATGAAGCCAGCGGCACGCCGCCCTGGCTGTAGGTTTCCAGCGTCGTATTGGCGAGATAAGTGGGGGCCGGCGCGCCGAGCGGGTCGATGGGACTTTTCGCGTTTGATGGCCACTGGGTGGCGACCAGCATGTAGTTTTCCCAGACCGTGCCCTTCAGAATGCCGCGGAACGACTTGTTGAGTTCGGCGATGTCGTCGGTAAACGGCGGCAGCATATCCTCACGGACGATTTGGCTGTGGTAGGCCGGGTCGTGGAATTTGAGCGTGGTATTCGGCACCCATGGGTCGGGCGGCGTCTGGTTGAGCGGGCATTTTTTCAGATCGCAGGCCGCGTTGTAGAAGCTGTAGCGTGGCAGCAAGGTCTTGTTTTTGACTTCGGTCGCGTTCGGCACGTTGGCGACCTGCTCGAACGACGTCCATATCCATTGCGGCGCGGACACGGTCTTGTGGCCGACATGGAAGCCGATCAGGCCGAGCTTTTTCTCGACGCAGACGGGCTTCGGGCTGTACGGCTCACCCGGAAAATAGACCAGCGCGTCGGCGGTGTGGAACTTGCTCACGTCGTCTTTGGCGGGATCGAGGATACGCCATGAGACCTTGACCATGACCGCGCCCATCTTGCCGGGTCCTGGATTCTTGATCGGCTTCGGTTTTTCGAGATTTTCGCCTTCTGGAAATACGATCGGATCGATCGTCGAACTTGCCTGACCCTGTTTGCTGTAGAGATTGTTGTCGGCGATGTAGTCGAACATCACCTTGTTCATCAGAATGTCGAACAAGGCGTAATGGCCGTCCTGATCGATCAACGGGCCAGTCTTGAAGGGCTGGTTCCATGCTTCTTCGATCACTCCCACGACGATCTTGCCGGGGCCGTCGAGCTTCCGACACTCAGGCGGGACGATGCGGGTGCCCCAGGTCGGCTTCGTGCCGTGCGGCAGCATCACATCACCAAGCGGGCGATAATTCGCGATCGATTCCCAATGCGTTAAAGCGTCGCCGCCGCGTCGTGGACCCTTGCCGATCACTTTGCCGTCGGCGGGAGAGTTGAGGGCGATGAAGGTCAGCCACGAATAAAAGTCGAAGCCGCGTTGCAGGCTGGCCAAGGGAGTGTTGGGGACCAGGCCGTTGGTCGTGACGACTTGCTGGCATGGTTGGCCGGAGGTGAGCAGGTTCGGTACGATCGGCGTCTCAACGACCTTTCCGTTCACAGTCATCACATCGGGTGTGGTGTTGCAGGTGTTGATTGTCGGGTTGTTCTCGGCGCCTTTGGTGCCTTGGGTTTGCGCATGGGCGGCACCGAGCAGTCCGGCGCCGAAGAAAAGGCCAAATGCTCCGATGGCAAGCGGGCGGCTATTGCGCATGACCGTTCTCCTTCCAGCATTGCGATGAGGCCGCCGTTGTGGCGCCGGCGTGCACGCGTCGTCCGCGCCAGCGGATTTGATCGCCAGTGCTCGGACGATGAAAATTTTTCACGACAGAAGAAAGCGACAGCGCGCGTGGCGGGTGATTATGACAATCAGTCGTGCCGGCGAGGCAGTGCCGCGGCGGTGACGAAAATGAGTTCAACTCATTTTTGCCGACATATGCGTAGGCTGACGGTTTCGCCGACATACGCGCCCCACAACCAAACGCGCCGAACTTCGCGCTACCCGATAGGTACGATAAGTAGATGAATACAACTAACGCTTGTCAAGCGGTTTTATGTGTCGCAAAAATTACATCGCCAGCATGGCCAATTGCCGCGACGTGTGACTGACGCCGGGTGGCCCGACGGACTAGGTCCTCTTTTTTCTGGAGGATTTTTTGCCCGCCTTTCTCGTTGCTTTCTTTTTCAGCTGTTTGGGGTCCTGCCCGCGTTTGCGCCGACGCTCCAGATGCTGGGTCCACGCCGCCGTACGCGTCTGGATATACTCGCTGATCGCGGCGCTGGACGACAAATCGGGCGGCGTATGGTGATCGTAGGTGCCTTTGTCATTGCGCAGCTGCAAGTGAGACACCTTGTAGGCGTGAATCTTCTCGATGACCGAAGGTTGCGACTGGGCCGGATGCGGGCTGTCCGAGACCGGTATTTCGACGTCCTTTAACGGGTCGTCGGTACGGGGCGTGGCCAAGGTCAGAACGTCGCCGAGGTCGGGCGCCGCTTTGTCGCGATCGGTGAGCGGATCGAGACCCCAGCGCAGTTCGATCGTCTTGAGCACCGAGGTATGGTCGATCTCGCAGCGCTTGGCGCGGAATACGGTGCCGGCCGCGATGCGTGGCGATATCAGCAGCGCGGGAATTCGCACGCCATATCGGTCGAACTCGAATCCCCATTCGCCGACCGTACCGTCGTTTGGCGGCGCGGCGCCCCAAGGCGGCGGGACATGATCGTAGTTTCCGCCGTGCTCGTCGTAGGTAATCAGCAGCAGCGTGTCGTTCCAATTCGGGCCTTCGCGCAGCGTATAGTAAACGTCATGCATCATCCGCTCGCCGAGCGACACGTCATAGTTGGGATGCTGGCTGTTGCCACTGGCGCCCCAATCCGGTTCGAGGAACGTATAGGCGGGTAGCGTTCCGGCGGCGGCTCGCCCCTGAAAATCGCGGTAATGGCCGTAATGACTTTCATCCGCTGTCTGAATGTCGGTGTAATCGTGGCGGGTTAGCGGATCGCGATTGTAGCCGTAGATCGCCCAGTCGATATTCTTATTCGACATTTGCCCAAATATGCTCGGGCAGGTGAAGATCTTGCACTGATTGTCGAGGTGTCCTTGCGATGTGGCGGAACCAGCGAACGCGCGGTTTGGTATGGTCTGGGTCGGAGCCGACGCAAACCAACGGTCGCAGACTGCAAATCCCTTCGCCAGGCCGGACATGATGGGCAACATTTCCGGCGTGTACATGCCCATGATTTCGGAGGGGTCGGTGTCGGGCAGCGTGTCCTGGAAGTGCCTGGTTAGATCGGATGCGATCGCGGCTTTGAAGTTGATGACAAATCCATCGTTGGTCGGGGCCTTGCCGGGCTCCGGATTGTCCGTCCTGAATAATTGGTAGTTGGTATTGTGAAAGCCCTCGCCCGGATCCGCGCCCGGCATCAAATAGACGTGCGGGGATGATCGGTCGATCCTGTAGACTTTTATCGGTCTGTCGGTGTCATCAGGATTGGATTCGTTGCCCGTCAGCCCTTCGAACGTCTGGCCGGTCGGCGATTTATTGCCGTTGTCGGTATACAAAAAGCCGAGCATTTGATCGAAGGATCGGTTTTCCAACATTAGTTGGACGATGTGTTTTATCGCGCCGAGTTGATTGGCCATGGCTGTCCTACCTGTCCGATGAACGACGACCGGTTTCGCTCTAGCAAGCCTTTCTGCACGCATCGAATTCGTCGCGCGCTTTTTGCAGACAGTTTGTGTGCTCTCTGCTGCGGCTGGCGGGCGGGAAAATGGTATTGCAGGTCGCCACGCGTGTTCTGAGCGTGGCATTGCAGTTGCACGGATCGGCTTGCGCGAGACGGATGCTTGTATTGGCGGCGTCGTTTGGCGCGCTGGAAATCGACGCAAATAAAGCGAGAGAAAAAACACTTGCCAGTGGCTTGAGCATTACTCGCTCCAACATTGCCGCGATAATCTTACGCTCGCAATCCGCGCGCGCCAGGCAGAAACTTCAGTGCAACTATAAAGGGTATCAATACGCGACGCAATGCGCCCGGGCCGGCCGGAAATTGCCCAAGCGGAATTTACAACGCGTGCTGACGAATTCTAAAAAGGCGCGGCATCGGTGGAGAATAAATCAGACCTGCTCGGCGTTGAGATAGGCGAGCCGCGCGCCGCAGAAAGCGCAAATCAAGCCCAGGCCCAGCGCGGTCAGGCCTGCAATCACATCGACCGTGCCGCCGAGATTTTCGGACTTGCTCATGATGCCGCCGGCGGTGGCGGCCGCGAACACCAAGGCCACCAAGAAGCGCCGCGCCAGCCGGTAAATGAAATCGCGCTCGCGTGCCGCGGCGATCAGATAGGCGCCGGTCGCCCAGCCGCCGACAAAACCGGCGCCGCCGATCGCCCACCAGGCCAGCGCCGAGAGCAGCTGCTGCTTGCTGCCGGCAGCGGCGTCGCGCAGCACCGCGTCGAGCCCGACCCCGAACACCGTGAGTATGATGTGCACCACGAGCGCCGCGAACACCCCGCAGGCGATGGCCGCGGCATAATGCAATCGGCGGAGGGCGTCGGTGTCCATCGTGGGAGGTCCGGAATGGCTGCGGGGCGGCTTTTGAGCCGCCGCAAGATAGCCGATTGTGCTTTGGCATGCGAACCGCGGCAAAGGGCCGAACGTAAGTCCTATCAAGGCGTTGGGTCAGGGCATGCGGCGAGGCGGCGATGACGGCCGAGGGTATAGTTGTAGAAACCGACGTTCCGGCGCGGCTTGATCGGCTGCCTTGGGGCCGTTTCCACACATTGGTGGTGGCTGCGCTGGGCATCACCTGGGTTCTCGACGGGCTTGAGGTGACCCTCGCGGGCTCGCTGTCGGGGGCGCTGAAGCAAAGCCCGGTGCTTGCCTTCAGCAATACCGATATCGGACTTGCCAGCAGCGCCTATCTCGCCGGCGCCGTGCTCGGCGCGATTCTCTTCGGCTGGCTCACCGACCGGCTCGGCCGCAAGAAATTGTTCTTCGTCACGCTGACGGTCTATCTGCTCGCCACCGCGGCGACCGCCACGTCATGGAATATCGCCAGCTTTGCGCTATTCCGTTTTGTCACCGGCGCCGGCATCGGCGGCGAATATGCCGCGATCAATTCGACCATCCAGGAGTTGATCCCGGCGCGCGTGCGCGGCTGGAGCGATCTCGTCATCAATGGCAGCTTCTGGATCGGCGCTGCCCTGGGCGCGCTCGGCTCGCTGGTATTGCTCGACCCGGCGGTGATCGACCCCGAATATGGCTGGCGGCTGGCCTTTCTCATCGGGGCGGGCTTGGCGCTGGTTATTTTCTTCATGCGGCTGTGGATCCCGGAAAGCCCGCGCTGGCTGATGACCCACGGCCACGCGGAGGAGGCGCAACGCGTCATCGCCGGCATAGAAGCGCGTTTTACCGGTTTGACGCCGGCCGAGGGCTTGGCGCGCGTGCGCCTGCGGGCGCGACGTTCGACGCCGTTGCGGGAAGTGGCGCGGACGCTTTTTCAGCATCACCGCCCGCGCACGCTGGTGGGCCTGAGCCTGATGGCGGCGCAGGCGTTCTTCTACAACGCCATCTTCTTCACCTATGCGCTCATTCTCACCGATTTTTACGGCGTGCCGTCCGACCGCATCGGCTGGTATCTGCTGCCCTTCGCGGCCGGAAATTTCCTCGGGCCGGTCTTTCTCGGTCGCCTGTTCGACACGCGCGGGCGCCGGCCGATGATCGCGTTCACCTATATCGTTTCGGGCATACTACTCGCCGGCACCGGTTACCTGTTCATGCGCAACCTCATCGGCGCGGAAACGCAGACATTGTGCTGGATGACGATCTTCTTCTTTGCTTCCGCCGCGGCGAGTTCGGCCTATTTGACCGTGAGCGAAACTTTTCCGCTGGAAATCCGTGCGCTGGCCATTGCCTTTTTCTATGCGGTCGGCACCGGCATCGGTGGCATCGCCGGACCGTGGCTGTTCGGCGTGCTGATCGACACCGGCTCGCGCGCCAGCGTGTTCGGCGGCTATCTGCTCGGCGCCGTGCTGATGATCGTGGCCGGTCTCGTGGCTTGGCGCTGGGGCGTTGCCGCCGAG
The DNA here is from genome assembly GCA_963703875.1 of uncultured Alphaproteobacteria bacterium. Lineage (GTDB taxonomy): Bacteria > Pseudomonadota > Alphaproteobacteria > Rhizobiales > Xanthobacteraceae > Pseudolabrys. Next base: position 192,357 of record CAVPFZ010000006.1, on the reverse strand, counting down.
CGTAAGCCGCTGGAGATGGTGGCAAGACCGCTGACGTTTATCGACTGATCGCGCGAAGCTTTAACTTTGTGATCGCGCGTCCGCGCTTGGTGTCAACCTGCCGCTTATGATGGCCCGCACCTCGTGCAATTCCTCCACGATGAAATCGAAAAACGCGCGCACGCGCGGGGTATTTTTCATGTCCTCGTGCATGAGCAGATAAAATTGGGTGCTCAATTCCGCCAGCGGCCCCAGCACGCGCACCAATTCGGCCTCTTTGTCACCGATGATTACTGGCAGGGCGCCCAAGCCCGCGCCCGATTTGATCGCCGATATTAAGGCCGTCACGCTGTTGCAACGCGCGGCGATACGGGCGCGCGGAGCGGCCGCTTGCAGCCATCGATTCGTGAAATGCTCCTTGATCTCGACGTCGAACAGGACAAGCGCGTGATTGCCAATATCGGCGGTATCTTTGACGGTCCCGTGCCGCGCGACATAGTCGTTACTGGCGTAAATCGCCCACGGCACGTCGGCAATCTTGCGCCCGAACAACGCATTATTGTCAGACTCCGTGGCGCGTAACGCGACATCGGCCTCGCCCTTATCGAGATCGAGCAGTTTGTCGCTCATCACGAATTCCACCCGCAGTCCGGGAAAGCGTTCCGAGAATTTCGCCAGCAAGGTCGATTGCATCAGGCGAATGCCGACCGGCTCCGGGCAGGTCACGCGCACGCTTCCGGTTAAGCTCGTGTCGGCGGCGGCGATGCGGCGTTGAAATGCAAGTGCCGCCTCTTCGACACGGGTTGCATAGGTCACCAGATCCTCGCCCAATTCGGTCAGCTTGTAGCCAGTCGGGTTGCGCGTGACGAGTTGGCGGCCGACCCGCCTTTCCAGTTCGTCCATTCGGCGATGCACAGTCGATTGGCTCACGCCTAGCGCCTTGGCTGCCGCCAGCGTGCTGCCGTGGCGCGCGACCGCCAGAAAATGCCGTAAGTCATTCCAGTCGAACATGCGCGAGTTATGCATCCTTGCGTGGGATTTGGTTATGCACTTTTGCGTGGAGGTTTCGCAATCTTGGTGCTCTCCATCCAATCGATCACAGGGATATAGCTGCGAGGCGTCGTCGATGGACGCAGCCGAATAGGTGGAGCATGACAGTGTATGCGGACAGCGGATTGCCTGAAACAAGCCGTTCGGGGACGTATGTTGGCATTGGCAGGCTGTTGAGAAATGCATGGGCCGCGGTCATTGCGGCGTTTCGGACGTGGCGTAGCCGTGCACGTCAACGCCGCGAGCTCATGATGCTGAGCCAACTCGAGTTGCGCGATGTGTGCCTGAGTAAGGTCGATGTCGACTCAGAGGCTGACAAACCGTTCTGGCGACGCCTCGATTTGACCGCGCGAAACTAAATGCCAGCCAATTCCCGCATGATCTTGTAAAGCCGCGCTTGGCCCTCGAAGCCGATGCCGGGACGGTCGGACAGCGAGATAAAGCCGTTCTCGATTGCTGCGTCATCGGCAAAGCCGCCGAAATCGCCGAATACGCCGGGATAGGATTCCGCGCCGCCGAGGCCGAAACCGGCCGCGATCGCCAGCGACATCTGGTTGCCGCCGTGCGGGAACATCGAGGCGCGCGGCCAGCCCTGCCGCGCCAGCATGTCGAGCGTGCGGGCGTATTGTACGATGCCGTAGGCCTGCGGCGGATCGATCTGAATGACGTCATTGCGTTCAGGCTTGAGGCCGCCGAAGCGCACCAGGTTTTCGACGTCCTGCGTCGAGAACAGGTTCTCGCCGGTCGACAGCGGCGGTTTGTAGGCCGCGGCGATCTCGGCCAGCAGCGCGAAGTCGAGCGGATCGCATGGCTCTTCGAACCAGCGCAGGCCGAACGGCGCCAGCCCGCGCGCATAGGCCAGCGCATCGGCACGGTCGAATTTCGAGTTGGCATCGACCGCGAGCTGCGCGCCCTTCGGCAGAATCGATTTTACCGCCGCGACGCGGGTGAGATCATCGACGAGCGCCATCCCGCCGACTTTCATCTTCACCATGGTGTAGCCGGCGTCGAGATGGCGGCGCATCTCGTCTTGTAGATCCTTGGTGGTCTTGCCCGGCGCGTACCAGCCGCCGCCGACGTAGCAGAAAACTTTCTCGACCATCTTGCCGCCGTTGAAGCGCTCGGCCAGCACAACATGCAGCGGCTTGTCCGCGATCTTGGCTAGCGCGTCCCAGATTGCGACCTCGATGGTACCAATGCCGACCGAGCGTTCGGAATGTCCGCCGGATTTTTCATTCCGCATCATGGCGGCAAGGATGTTCTCCGGCGCGAATTGGCCGGAGGTGTCCAGCAGGGAATCGGGTTTCGCCTTGAGAATGCGCGGAATAAACCGCGCACGCATTTGTGCGCCACAGGCATAACGGCCGGTGGAGTTGAACGCGAAACCGCAGACCGGTTTGCCGTTGCGCACAACGTCGGTGATGACGGCGACCACCGACGTCGTCATCTCGCTGAAATCGATGCTCGAATTGGCGATCGTCGAGTTGAGCGGAACCGCCGTCTCGCGGATATCGATGATGCGCATTTACTCGATTTGCTTGATCTTGGCGTCCGCGATCACCTTTTTCCATTTGGCGACTTCGGCCTTGACGTAGGCCGCGAACTCGGCCGAGGAACTGCCGTCGGGCTCGAATCCGAGCGGCAGCATCTTGCCCCGCATCTCGGGGTTCTTGACGATCGCCGAAATTTCCTTCTGCAACGTATTGACGACTTCCGTCGGCGTACCCTTGGGCACGAACACGCCCTGCATGGTTTCGGAGTTCTGTCCGGTGATGCCGGCTTCGGACAGCGTCGGCACGTCAGGCAGCGCCGAGGAACGCTTCTTGGTGGTCACCGCGAGCGCGCGAATCTTGCCGGTCTTCACCAATTGCGTGACCGGCGTCATGGCGAGAAAGGCGATCGGGGCCTCGTTCGCCAGAACGGCTTGTGCCGCCGGGGCGCCGCCTTTGTAGGGTGCTTTGACGAAGTCGAGGTTGTAGGTGACCTTGAACAGATCTTCCGCGAGATCCGGCGTCGTGCCGAGCCCGGCCGACGCGAAGGTGAATTTGCCCGGATGGGCCTTGATCAGGTCGATCAGTTCCTTCGCGGTCTTGGCCTGAATCGAGGGATGAACGATCAGGGCGTTGGGCGTGATCGCCGCGAGCGTAACCGGGATGAAGTCCTTGAACGGGTCGTACGGGCAGTTCTTGTACAGGCTCGGGTTGACCACATAGCTCGAGGACGCGATCAGGATCGTATAGCCATCCGCGGTCGAACGCGCCGCACTGAGCGTGCCGATATTGCCGCCGGCGCCGGCGAGGTCTTCGACGTAGAATTGCTGGCCGAGCTTCTCGCCGAGCTTGGCGGCCAACATGCGCGCCATCACGTCGGTCGGCCCGCCGGCCGCGAACGGCACGACGATCTTCACCGGGTGATCGGGATAGTTCGCGGCCACGGCTGGCGCAGCGGTGAGGACGGCAGCGAACAGCCCGGCGCAGCTGATGACATCTTTTATGATTGGGCGCATGAATTCCTCCCTCATTTTTCGACATCGTAGCATCGCGCGCGGCGCTTGCCAGTGGCGCGGCCCTTCGAATGGCAAAAAGCCCAAGTCAGCGGATGCTGACTTGGGCCTTCTTAACAGTTAGCTCTGCCGAGACTTCAGGGGCAGGCGATCGGATCCCAGAACCACTCGCCCTCGACGTTCACCCAGCACGGGCCGACGCCGTAGGCATACCAGGCGCCATGCCAGAAGTGCCGGCTGTGGCCGTACCAGACGCGGCCATTATACCGTTGACCGACTGTGAAGCGGCCACGGGAGCCGACGCTGCGATTGACGCGGACGTTCCGGTTGACGTGAACGTTCCGGTTGACGTGGACGTTGCGATTGACGTGGACGGTCTTGTTGACGTGGACGGTCTTGTTGACCGGCTTGGCGTCGGCCGGCGCCGAAACCGCGACCGCAAATCCGAGCGCGGCGACGGCGGAAAGCGCGATAGAAAGTTTTCTCAGCATTTATTGTCCTCCTCGATTTTCTGTTCCCGACAGCAGTATCGGTCACCAGGTGGTTTTGGTGGCAGAATTGGCGTGAACGGCCTATGAACGGCGTGCTTATATTGATGAAGTTACGCTGCCATGCAGCAATTCGCCCCGTGTGAACGCAGCATTGCGCCCAGCTTTTTAAATTCATTGCAAGCCATAAGGTTCCGGCGGGACTTGCTTTCGCACCCTGCCACAGGCTGTATTTTGCCCAACCTGCCCGACAGCCAATTTCAGCAAAGGAAATGCAATGCCGGCTAAAAAAATTACCCGTCAGGACATGCGCGATGCCGCGGAGAAATATAAAAACTGGGGGAAATGGGGCCCTGCCGACGAAATCGGCACGCTCAATTATACCTCGCCTGAGGACATCATCGCCGCGACGCGCCTGGTCAAGAAGGGCAAGGTGATATCGCTCGCGCTCAACTTCGACCATACCGGTCCGCAGGGCGCCAAGAGCAAATACCCGGCGATGGGCCGCACCAACCCGATCCACACCATGCTGCGCACCGGCACCGACGCCTATTCCGGCGTGCTCGACAAGCGCGGCATCCGCGCCGCCGACGACATGGTCACGATGCCGTTGCAATGCGGCACGCAATGGGACGGGCTCGGCCACGTGTTCTACGAAAACTACATGTGGAACGGCTACGACTGCCGCGAGGTGACCAGCGCCGGCGCGCAGAAATGCGGCATCGAAAAAACCAAGAACAAGATGGTCGGGCGCGGGGTGTTGCTCGACGTTGCGCGTTACAAAGGCGTCGAGTCGCTCGACGACGGCTACGCCATCACCTGCGCCGACCTCGATGGCGCCGCCAAGAAGCAGGGCGTGACGATGAAGCGCGGCGACTATGTGATCGTGCGCACCGGGCAGATGGAACGGTGCCAGAAAATCGGCAGTTGGGACGGCTATCCGGGCGGCGATGCGCCGGGCTTTGCCTTCGAGACGCTCGAATGGATCAAGCGCGTCGAACTGGCGGCGCTCGCCAGCGACACCTGGGGCTGCGAGGTGCGGCCGAACGAAAGCGAGGAGGGCATCAACCAGCCCTGGCACTGGATCACAATTCCGATCATGGGGATGACGATGGGCGAGATCTTCCAGTTGAAGGAGCTTGCCGACGACTGCGCTGCCGACAAAACTTACGAATTCATGTTCGTCGCGCCGGCGATCCCGATCACCGGCGCGGTCGGCTCGCCGGTCAATCCGCTGGCAATCAAATAGCGCGCTTCGATGAAGCCGCAATTTCCCGTCACGCGCAGCCACGCCGAATGGCGCAAATTGCTCAAGCCCGAGCAATATGTGGTGATGCGCAAGTTCGGCACCGAGCCGGCGGGCAGTTGCGCGCTCAACAGCGAACAGAGGCCCGGCACGTTCCTGTGCGCCGGCTGCGATCAGCCGCTGTTCGTGGGCAAAACCAAATATGACAGCCATACCGGCTGGCCGAGCTTTTTCGCGCCGGTTGAAGACGCCGTCGGCCACAAGCTGGATCCGGTCTATGGCGATCTGAATGTCGAGGTGCATTGCCGGCAATGCGGCAGCCACCTCGGCCACCGTTTCCCCGACGGCCCGCCTCCGGCCAACAAGCGTTATTGCATCAACGGCATTGCGCTGAAATTTATGCCGGCATAGGCCACAGGTAAGGACTGCTCATCATGCAGAAACAATATCCCGTCACCCACACCGAAGCCGAATGGCGCAAGATCCTGACGACCGAGCAATACGAAATCATGCGCGAGCACGGCACCGAGATGCCGGGAAGCTGCGCGCTGAATTTCGAGAAACGCCATGGCACATTCGTTTGCGCGGCCTGCGATCAGCCGCTGTTCACCTCGAAGAAAAAATTCGAGAGCGGCACCGGCTGGCCGAGTTTCAACGATCCTCTGCCCGGCGCGATCGAAGGCGAGACCGACAGCAGCCACGGCATGATGCGCGACGAAGTGCATTGCAGCCGCTGCGGCAGCCATCTCGGCCACGTCTTTCCGGACGGGCCGCCGCCGACAGGGCTGCGTTATTGCATCAACGGCGTGGCGATGAAATTTATCCCCGAGTGAGCGGCGTCCGCTCAGCTGTGGCTGCAGCTGATCGAATGGATTTCGAAATTCGTGCCGCCGCGCACGTTGGTCCCGACATAGCCGTTGAGGTGACCGCCGGTGAAGGTGACACTCGAGCCGCTGAACGCGACCCGGCCCGCACTCTTTCCGTCGAGATCGGTGTAGCTGCCATCCGCGTTCAGCTTGAAACCAAGCCCGATGAGAATCCTCCCACCCGATCCGGCGCAGGCATATTCGCCCGGCTTCAATTCGGCCGCGGCGGCGGGCGCCGCCGCCCATGCGAGAAACGCGATGCTTAGCCAAAGTACTGGCCGCAGAATACGGATGTGAATTGTCATAATTCCCCCTTGAGCGGTCAAAGATTGTCTTAGCCCGGCTAAGCCGTCAATCAATCTGCGCAAGCAACCTCTTGCCACATCCGTGCGCCGATGGTTACTGAACGCGGCGCGCGCGCTAAAGCCGTAACCTCGAGAGCTCGGACCGGATCATGCTTGGCCACAATCGCAAAATGACCGGCGCCGAAGTGCTCGCCGACATGTTGGCCGGCTATGGCGTGACCCATGTCTTCATGGTGCCCGCTGTCTTGCGCCGCACATTCGCCGAGATGGAGCGGCGCACGAAAATCGCGCGCGTTCACTGTCATGGCGAGAAATCCGCGGCCTATATGGCCGACGGTTATGCCCGCGCCAGCGGAAAACCCGGTATCTGCATGGCGCAGGTGATCGGCGCGCTCAATCTCGCCGCCGGCTTGCGCGATGCGCACCTGGCGCATTCGCCGGTGCTCGCTTTTACCGGCGGGCGCGACCCGAAAACCAAGTTCCGCAAGGTCTATCAGGAAATCGACGACGTTCCGGCCTTCGAGCCGGTGACAAAGATGAACGCCACCATCGACGAGGTGGCGCGCATTCCCGACATGGTGCGGCAGGCGTTTCGGGTCGCCACCTCGGGCGCGCCGGGTCCCGTGCATCTGCAATTCCGCGGCAACGAGGGCCAACTCGATCTCGAAGAGGCCGAGATGGAGGTGCTGGTCGAGGCGCAATTCGCGCGCGTGCCGGCGTTCCGCCCGGAGCCGGAAGCCGCGCATGTCAAAATCGCGCTCGATCTTTTGCAAAAGGCCGAGCGGCCGATCTTTGTCGTGGGCGGCGGCGCGCGCGCCTCGGGCGCGGGCCGCGAGCTGGTCGCGCTCGCCGAAGCGCTGCAGATCCCAGTCGCCACCTCGCTCAACGGCAAGGACTGTTTTCCCGGCACGCATGCCTTGTCGGTCGGCGTGGTCGGCAGTTATTCGCGCGAAACCGCCAATAAGGCGGTCAACGCCGCCGATCTCGTCTGCTTCATTGGCACCGAGACCGGCGGCATGACGACGCATTTCTGGGCGGTGCCGAAAATCGGCACGCCGGCAATCCAGATCGACATCGAGCCGGAATCGCTCGGCCGCAATTATCCGCTGCAGGCGAGCGTGCTGGGCGACATCAAGGCCGTACTGGTGCGCATGCTCGGGCAGATCGACAAATCGAGCGCGGCCAAGCGCGCGCCCTGGATCAAGGAAATTTCCGTGCTGCGCGCCGATTGGTATGCCAAGTACAAGCCGCTGCTGGAATTGGACAGCGCTCCGATCCACCCGGCGCGCATCTGTCACGAACTCACCCAGCACGTGCCGGACAACGCCATTGTTGTCGTCGACACCGGCCATGCCGGCATGTGGATGGGCGGCATGTACGATGTTCGAAGCGCGACGCAGAGCTACTTGCGCAGCGCCGGGCATCTTGGTTGGGCATTTCCCGCCGGCATTGGCGCCAAGGCGGCGTGCCCGGAACGTCCGGTGGTGGTTTTCACCGGCGACGCCGGCTTCTGGTACCACATCGCCGAAATCGAAACGGCGGTGCGCTGGAAAATCAACAGCGTGACGATCGTCAACAACAACGGCGGCGGCAATCAGTCGAAACGCGGCTTCGACCGCGCCTATGGCGGCACGCAGACCGAGCAGGCGCGCGAGTTGTGGACTTACAACCCGATGAATTTTGCCAAGCTCGCCGAAGACATGGGCGCCCTCGGCATCCGCGTCGAACGCGCCGGCGATATCGCGCCGGCATTGCAGCGCGCGCTGGCGGCCAACCGCCCCGCGGTCATCGACGTCGCCACCGACATCGACGCGCTGGCGCCGACCGCGGTTTCATAGCCAATGCGAAGAATGACAACGCGTGCGAAACGGAAAGGTTCCGTTGTCTTTCCATTAACCGACAAGGCCAAGTGTTCGGTCGAATTTCGACCTAATTAAGCCGCGTCCGCGCTATTCAAAATACTCGTCCGATTCGGCAATTTATGAAATTATGCCGGCCGTTACTCGGTGGGATTTGGCAGCCGCATGTTGACCGCTCGTCATGCAGCCATCCGGCTGCTCAAACTGATGATGGTGGCATCCGTGGTGCTGCCGGCGGTGCTGTTCGCCTTCGCCGCCTGGGTGAGCTACCGCAATTTTGAACGCGTGGCCGACGAGCGCATCGATCGCTCGCTCGACATTCTGCACGAGCACGCGCTCAAGGTGCTGCAGACGATCGAGCGCACCTTTGCCGAGGTCGACGAAATCACCCGCGGCATGTCGGACGACGACATTCGTTTGAATGAAGCTTCGTTGCACGCACGGCTCAAACGGATCGATGATGCACTGCCGCAGGTGCGAGGCATCGCGATCATGGATCGCGATGGTCATCCGCTGGTTTCCTCGAATCTTTCGGTGGTGCCGAAAGGTCTCAACTTTTCCGATCGCGATTACTTCAAGACGCAACAAGCCGGCAATGCCGGCACCTATGTGAGCAGTGCGCATGCGCCGCGCATGGGCAGCCTCGGCGACTATTTCTTCGCGCTGTCGCAGCGCCGGTTGTCTGAAGACGGCAAGTTCAACGGCATCGTATCGATTGCGGTGTTGCCGAATTACTTCGAGGACTTCTACGCGAAAATGGGCAACACCGAAGGCAGCTATTTCGGCATGGCGCGCGCCGATGGCGGTTTTCTGGCGCGCTATCCGGTGCCCAAAAACCGCCTCGCCAAGCTTGACGATCGCAGCCAGTTCCGTATCGGCGTCGAGCGCGGCCTGGAGCGCGAAATTTTCACGGTCGAGGCCCAGCTTGACGGCATCGACCGCCGCATCGGCTACCGCAAGCTTACCGGTTTCCCGGTCTACGTGCTCGCCGGCGTGGAAAAATCGGCGATCGTGAAGGATTGGCTGAGCTATATGAGCAGCCATCTGATCTTCGGCTTGCCGGCCACGGCATTCCTGTATTTTGGCTTTGGGTTGGCGCTGCGGCGTACCAGGCGGCTTTATGATGAGGCCGATCGGCGCGAGGCCGCGGAATTGGCGCTGCGCCAGTCGCAACGGCTGGAGGCGATCGGCCAATTGACCGGCGGCGTCGCGCACGATTTCAACAATCTGCTGATGATTATCAGTGGCAGCGTGCAGCGGCTGCGCGGCGAGTTGACCGACAAGAAACACATGCGGCTGCTCGATATGATGGCAACCGCGACCCAGCGCGGCGAGACGCTGACACGGCAATTGCTCACCTATGCACGACAGCAGACCTTGACGCCGCAGGTCATCGATCTGACGCAGCGGTTGCCGCTGCTGCGCGAATTGCTCACGCGCTCCTTGCGTGCCGATATCGACATCAAGGTCGATGTGCCGGACAGCGTCTGTGCGATCCGCGTCGACCCGGGCGAGTTTGAGCTCGCCATCCTCAACCTCGCGGTCAACGCCAAGGACGCCATGCCGGGGGGCGGAACGCTTTCGATCCGCGCCAAGCCGGTGACGCTCAAGGGTGAGGCGACGGAAGAAGGCCTGAGCGGCGAATTCGTCGCCATCCGCGTGGCGGATACCGGCCACGGCATCGCGCCCGAGGTGCTGATGAGGGTGTTCGAACCGTTCTTCACCACCAAGGAGGTCGGCAAGGGGACGGGTTTGGGCTTAAGCCAGGTTTACGGCTTTGCAAAGCAATCCGGCGGCACCGCGACCATCACCAGCGCGGAAGGACGCGGCACCGCGATCACGATCTATCTACCGCGCAGTCATGAGGCGCCGGCGGCGGCTTCGCCTCAGTCGACGGCGGAAGCGCCAACCGAAGAGGCTGGCACCGTGCTGCTGGTCGAGGACAATGCCGACGTAGCCGAAGTCGGCGCCGGTTTTTTCAAGCAGCTCGGCTATCGCGTGCGCAGCGTGATCAGCGCGCAAGCGGCGCTCGCGGCCTTGCGGCTGGACAGCGAGGTCGACCTGGTGTTTTCGGACATCTTGATGCCCGGCGGCATGAATGGCCTCGATCTCGCGCGCGAAATCGGGCAGCGGTTTCCCACCATTCCAGTCCTGCTGACTACCGGCTACAGCGCCAGCGCCCAGGATGCCGTGCGCCAAGGCGTGCTCGTGCTGCAGAAGCCCTACGATCTCGAAAGCCTGCGGCGCAATATCCGCGAAGCGGTCGAGAGCGCCAAGGCGCGCGGGTGGCAGGCCGAGCCGGCGAAATAACGCTCAGCCTTCGCCGATCTCGCGTAAAATTTCCGCCGTGTGCTCGCCAAGCAGCGGTGAAGGTCGCTCGGAGGCTGCCTTCCAACCATCGATCACGATCGGCGTGCGCACGCCCGGGATGTGGCCTGCCTTGGCGGCCTTGCTCGGCAGATCCAGTTTCATGCCGCGGTGTTTGACCTGCGCGTCGTTGAACACCTGCTCGAGATTGTTGATCGGGCCGGCCGGTACTTTCACGGCTTCGAGCTTGGCGAGGAGATCGTCGCGTTTAACAAGCGTGGTGAGGGCCGTGAGCTTGCCGATCAGTTCGTTACGGTGCTTGATCCGTCCGGCATTGTCCTTGTATTTCGGATCCGCGCCGAGCTCGGGCGCTCCCAACACTTGGCAGAGCTTGGCGTATTGGCCGTCATTGCCGGTGGCGATGATGATATGACCGTCCGCCACCGGGAATTCCTGATAGGGAACGACGTTGGCATGCGAGTTGCCAAGCCGGTGCGGGATTTTTTCTGAAACCAAATAATTGAGCCCCATGTTGGCGAGCACGCCCACGGTCGAATCGACCAGCGCGGTATCGACATAGGCGCCCTTGCCGGTCTTTTCGCGCGCGGCAAGCGCCGCGAGGATGCCGACCACCGAATAGACGCCGGTGAAAATATCCGAAACGGCGACACCGACGCGGGTCGGCGGTCCATCCGGCATTCCCGTCATGTCCATCATGCCGCCCATGCCTTGCGCCATCAGGTCATAGCCGGCGCGTTTGGCGTAGGGGCCGTCCTGGCCAAAGCCGGTCACCGAGCAATAAATCAGCCGCGGGTTGTCGGGCGCCAGACTCTTGTAGTCGAGCCCGAACTTGGCGAGCCCGCCGACCTTGAAATTCTCGATCAAAATATCCGAGCGCTTCGCGAGCTTGCGAACAAGGCGCTGGCCGTCCTCATTCTCGAAGTCGGCTTCGATCGAGCGCTTGCCGCGATTGGCGGAATGGAAATAGGCCGAGCCTATGTGCTTTCCGTCGGCGCCTTCGACGAATGGCGGCCCCCAGCCGCGGGTGTCGTCGCCGACTCCCTTGCGCTCGACTTTGATGACGTCGGCGCCAAGGTCCGCCAGTATCTGCCCCGCCCAGGGGCCGGCCAAAATGCGGGCAAGTTCGAGGACGCGGAGACCCGCCAATGGCTTCGGCATTTTCATGAACTCCCGGATGACACGGAATTGAGGGCGCTGCCGGGGGTTATAATTGCATCGTTCCGCGCTGACCAGACCGGGAATTGTTCATTGTTAGCACGGGCTTGCGCATAAATTTAGCGTCCGGGCTATGGCGCTGTCCCGCATCGCCAGTTATTGTGAAACGGGGCGCGACAGACCGTTTGGTTATTGTAGCGCAATAAAACAAGCGCGGCGGGACACCGCCGCCACAAAAGCTCGAAAGGGAGGAATGAAATGAGGATGTTATCGACAATTCTCGCCGGCACTGCCGCTGCTCTGCTGCTGTCAGTGTCCGCGCAGGCGCAGACCACGCTACGGGCTTCGCACCAGTTCCCGGGCGGCAAACACGACGTGCGCGACGACATGGTGCAGATGATCGCCAAGGAAGCCGGCGACGCCAAGGTCGGGCTCACCGTGCAGGTCTATCCAGGCGCCTCGCTGTTCAAGCCGAACCAGCAGTGGAACGCGATGGTCGACGGGCAGCTCGACATTTCGCTTTTCCCGCTCGACTACGCCAGCGGCAAAGTGCCGGCCTTCAGCGCGACGCTGATGCCGGGGCTGATCCGCAGCCAGGACCGCGCCAAGCGCATCAATAATTCGGAATTCATGAAGGAGGTCCGCGCTGAGATCGAGAAGAACGGCGTGATCGTGCTCTCCGATGCCTGGTTCGCCGGCGGCATGGCGGCCAAGGGCGTCTGCATCCAGCATCCCAAGGATATGGTCGGCATGAAATTCCGCGCCGCCGGTCCAACATTCGCCGCCATGTGGCAGGCGGCCGGCGCTTCCATCGTCAGCCCGCCGTCGAACGAAATCTACAATGCCTTCCAGACCGGCGTCGTCACCGGCACCGACACCAGTCTCGGCACTTTCGCCTCGACGCGTCTCTACGAAGTGACGAGTTGTCTGACCGCGCCGGGCAATAACGCGCTTTGGTTCATGTACGAGCCGGTGCTGATGTCCAAGAAGAGCTTCGAGAAGCTCAACAAGGCGCAGCAGGCGGCCGTCATCAAGGCCGGCAAGGACGCCCAAGCCTATTACGAAGCCAAGGCCGACGAAGTGAACAAGGACGCCATCAAGGCGTTCGAGGATCATAAGGTGAAGGTCGTCACCTTGAGCGACGACGAGTACAAGGCGTGGCTCGACGTGGCGAAGAAAAGTTCTTACGCGAAGTTCGCCAAGGACGTGCCGAACGGCCAAAAGCTGATCGATGACGCGCTTGCGGTCAAATAGCTTCGGTTAAAGCCTTACCGGCCGGCGAAACCGTTCGCCGGCCGGCGCCATTCCGGGACATTCCGGAAAACATCGCTCAAGCGAGACAAGCCGGAAAATCAATTTCATGGACGCTTACATTCGGGCGGTCGCTTTCTTATCGCGCGTCGCAGGCGTGGCGGCTGCCTTTCTGATCGGCATCGCCGTGTTCGTGATCTGCGATATGGTAATCGAGCGCTACATCCTGAACCGCACCACGATCTGGCAGATCGACGTGGTGACCTACGCCATCGTTTCCGCGACCTTTATCGGTAGCGCCTACGTGCTGATGACGCGCGGCCACGTCAATGTCGACGTGCTTCCGCTGCACCTTAAGGGGCGTGCGCGCTATTGGCTGGCGCTATTCACCCTCGTCCTCGCACTCGGCTTCGTGCTGGTGTTGTTCGTGCTTTGCACCGCCTATTGGTACGAAGCCTGGAGTAAGGACTGGCACTCGGACACGGTCTGGCGGGCGCGCCTTTGGGTTCCCTATTTGGCGATGCCGATCGGACTCGGACTCCTGTTGCTGCAATATTTCGCCGAATTGATATGCCTGGTCACCGGCCGCGCGCCGCCATTCGGCATTCCGGAGAAAGCCGACGCCGAAGAGATTGCCCGCGAGCAAGCGCGCGAAGCGCTGGGAGGGGCGGGGTGAGTCCGACCTCCGAGGGCGCGATCGTTCTCGTCGTCACGCTGCTGATGTTGGTGTCCGGCATTCCGGTCGCCTTCGGTCTTGGCGCGATTTCCATTATTTTTCTGCTGATCTTCCAGGGCTTCAGCAGCATGCATGTGGTGGCCGAGACCTTCTATTCGGGTCTCGATGAATTCACGCTCGTCGCCATTCCGATGTTCGTGATGATGGGCGCGGCGATCGGTTCCTCGCCGGCCGGCAAGGATCTCTACGAAGCGCTTGACCGCTGGCTCTACCGCTTGCCGGGTGGCCTGGTGATCTCGAATCTCGGCGCTTGCGCGATTTTCGCCGCGCTCACCGGTTCTTCGCCGGCCTGCTGCGCCGCCATCGGCAAGATGGGCATCCCGGAGATGCGCCGGCGCGGCTATCCCGATGAGATCGCCACCGGTTCGATTTGCGCCGGCGGCACGCTCGGCATTCTGATCCCCCCGTCGATCACCTTCATTCTCTACGGTATCGCCACCGAGACCTCGATCGGGCGCCTGTTCATCGCCGGCGTGCTGCCGGGACTGATGCTGACCAGCCTGTTCATGTTGTGGTCTATGTACAAAATCTGGCGCAGCGGCTTCCGCTCGCATGACGTCGATTTTCGTTATTCGTGGAAGGAAAAATTCCAGTCGATTCCAAAGATAGCGCCGTTCCTCTTTATTATCGGCGGAGTGATGTATTCGCTTTACGGCGGCGTTGCCACGCCCTCGGAGGCGGCCGGCGTCGGCGCCGCGCTCTGCATGATCTTGGCGATCTTGATCTATCGGCTGTGGCAGCCGGACCAAATCTGGCAGATCCTGCGCGACACCATGCGGGAATCGGTGATGATCCTGACCATCATCGCCGCCGCCGTGCTGTTCGGCTACATGCTCACCTCGCTCTATCTCACCCAGACGCTGGCGCAGTCGATCGCCGACGCGCATTTCAATCGCTGGGTGCTGATGTTCATGATCAACCTGTTCCTGTTGGTCTGCGGCTTCTTCATTCCGCCCGCCGCCATCATCTTGATGACCTCGCCGATCCTGCTGCCGATCATCGTCGCCGCCGGCTTCGACCCGGTCTGGTTCGGCGTCATCTTGACCATCAACATGGAGATTGGGTTGATCCATCCCCCGGTCGGCCTCAACATTTATATCGTCAATGCCATTGCGCCCGATGTGCCGGTCACCACGGTCATGTGGGGGACGATGCCGTACGTCCTATGTATGATGCTGGCGATCGTGATCTTGTGTATATTTCCTGAAGTGGCCACATGGTTGCCCAACCATCTGATGGGCGTCGGCAAATGACGATTGGTTGCCGGGCCGTCTGGACGGTCTTGGGAACATAGCAATGAACGTCTCGTTTTTCGGCGAATTGCTGCAGACGATTTCCGAGCGCGGCCGCGCCCTGCTGGCGCGCAACCGGCGCGGCGAAGCATCCGCGCGTTCCGAGAGCCTGGTCGAGCTGTGCGAGGATCTGCTGTCGAGCCGCGGCGAGGCGTCCGGCGTCGCGCGCGCACGCGAAATTCTCAGCCGTTATGGCGAGCTCACCACCGGACCGCGCATCGCCTTCTTCGAGGCGCTCGGCGCGCGCTTTGGCCCCGGTCCGGCCCGCATGGAAGCGGCCATTGCGGCCTGGCGCGCGCACCCCTCCGACACGACCGCCGCCGAGCTGCATGCCGCCTCCGAGCCGCGCCGGCAGGAGCTGTTCCGCAGGCTCAATCTTGCGCCTGGCGGCACCATGGCGCTGGTGCGCATGCGCGAGCAATTGATGGATGCGCTTGGCCATCGCGACGACTTGATCGCCGTGGACGAAGATTTCGTCCATCTGTTCTCGTCCTGGTTCAACCGGGGTTTCCTGGTGCTGCGTCACATCGACTGGTCGACGCCGGCGATCGTGCTGGAAAAAATCATCCGCTACGAAGCGGTGCACGAGATCAGTGATTGGGAAGATTTGCGCCGCCGGATCGATCCGCCCGACCGGCGCTGCTATGCCTTCTTCCACCCCGCCTTGGTGGACGAGCCGCTGATTTTCGTCGAGGTCGCGCTCAGCCGCGATATCCCGGCCGCGATCGCGCCGATCCTCGCCACCGGGCGTGAGGTGGCGGAAGCTGAGAAGATGCGCAACGCCGCATTCTATTCGATCTCCAATTGCCAGCGCGGCCTTGCCGGCGTGTCGTTCGGCAGTTTCCTCATCAAGCAGGTGGTTGAGGAGATCACGCGTGAACTGCCGAAGCTCTCGACCTTCGTCACACTGTCGCCGGTGCCGAATTTCGCCGCCTGGCTCAGTCGCGAGCGCGCGATGGAGAGTTCCGCCGCCTTGAACGAGGCCGACAAAGCGGCGCTGGCGGCGCTCGACACGCCCGGCTGGTGGCAGGACCCCGAGATCGCGGAACGTCTGCAAGGCCCGGTGACGCGCGCCGCCGCCTGGTACTTCGTGCGCGCGCGCACGCCACGCGGACTGCCGGTCGACGCGGTGGCGCGCTTCCATCTCGGCAACGGCGCCCGCCTCGAGCGCATCAATTGGCTCGCCGACACCTCGGAGCGGGCGCTGGCGCAAGCGCACGGACTGATGGTGAATTACCAGTACGACCTCGACGATATCGAGAAGAACCACGAAACCTACGCGGAAACCCGCACGGTTGTCGCCTCCGGCGCGGTGCAGCGCCTGTTGCGGCCGCCGCTCGAACTGGTCCCGATCGCGGGCTAGGGCTTTTCAGATCAAGATTTGCCGTAGACCGGCACGACGGCGCCGCGCGTGACCTTGTTGTCGGGCGAAGCCAGAAAAACGATCGTCGCAGCGACTTCCTCGACCCTCGGCCAGGCGTCGAAATCGGCCTTCGGCATTTCCTCGCGGTTGGCGGCGGTGTCCATAATCGAGGGCGCCACCGCGTTGACCAAAATGCCGTCCTTGGCCACTTCCTCGGCCAGCGCCGTCGTAAGCACGGCGACGCCGGCCTTGGCGATCGTGTATGCGCTCATGCCGGCGCCCGAGCGCCACTCCAGCGCCGGCCGCGCCGCCACATTGACGATGCGTCCGCCGTCTTTCATGGCGTTTACCGCCGCGCGGCAACACAAAAAGCACGACACCAGGTTGCTGTCGATTTGCGCCATCAGCGCCGCTTTATCCGTCGCGGCGACCTTGCCCATCGCGAAACCGCCGGCGATGTGGATCGAGGCCCAAGGTTTTATGCCGTCATAGACTTTGGCGACCATGGCTTCGTCGGCCAGATCGCTGACCGCGATCAGCTTCACTTTGGCATCGTCGCGATGCGGAAAGCGCTGCGCCTCGGTTTCGTGCACGTAAGGCACGGTGCAAGTCGCGCCTGCCTTGAGCAGGGCGCTCACGACCGCGGTACCAAGCGCGCCGGTGCCGCCGGTGATCACCACGTGCTTGCCGGTAAAGTTCATCAGCCCCTGCCGCGCTTCACGCGGGTCGGCAGCACCTGGAATTCGATCCAGTTCGCCACTTCGCCGACCCGCAGCTTCTTGTCGAGCACGTTCTTGCTGATGCCATGCCGCCACGACAACCGCTTGCAATCCGGATCGCGGTCGAGCGTGTCGAGGTCTTGTGAGAAAATTTTGATGTCGGCTTCGTCCTCGAAGAAACCTTCCTCGATAAGCCGGGTGCCGATGCGGCGCACGATCGCCGCGATCTCGCGCAGCGGATACTCGGGATGATACTGCACGCCCCACGCCACCGACCCGTTGGTGCGAATCTCCGCGCTCTGCACATCGGTCCAGGCATTGGTAGCGAGCACGATAGCGCCCGCCGGCAGCGCTTCGACTTCGTCGAGATGCACGGTCGGCGCGTTGAAGACGTCGAGCTTGCCGACATACATCGGATGCTTGCGGCCGGCTTCGGTGAGCCTGATGCCGCGGCCAAAGCCGATTTCGCGGCCTTTCGGATTTTTGCGCACGCTGCCGCCGGCCGCCGCCGTGATCACCTGCAACCCCCAGCACGAACCGAAAATCGGCGTGCCGGTCGCGAGCGCCGCGCGCACCAACTCGACCTGCCGCATCACCTCCGCGCCGCCGTTGTAAATGTGCAGGCTGGAGCCGGTGATGGCGATGCCGTCATAGCCTTCGAGCGCCTCACCGTCGGGGAGTGTCGTGGTGGGATCGCCCGGAAGAGCGATGTCGACGCTCGCGCCCGGCAATAGCTCACGCAGCAAATTGGAGTAACCTTGATGGGCCGCGGTTCCGCCGACCGCGATGTGCTCGGCCAAAGTTTGCGGCGAGTTACCTTCGATGACGAGCAGGCGGGGGGAAGGCATTGGGCGTTAATAAAACGGGCCTGATCCCGTGGTTTTCGCGCAGGACGGCGCGCAAGGCACGAACTTTATATGGCGATTTTGCGATGGCTTTGCAATCGCGACGGTATTCTGTGGGGTGCGCGGCTTTTGCGTGTCCGCTGCTTGAGCTCACCGCCAAGGCCGCCCATTCTGCGGGGAATCAAGCGAATCACCTATGGCCGACTACGACCTCGCCATTATCGGCGGCGGCATCAACGGCACCGGATTGGCCAGGGACGCCGCCGGCCGCCGGTTGCGCGTGCTGCTGGTGGAGCAGAACGATCTCGCCTCCGGCACTTCCTCGGCTTCCACGAAGCTGATCCACGGCGGCTTGCGCTATCTCGAGCACGGCGCCTTCCGGCTGGTGCACGAGGCGCTGAATGAGCGCGAAGTGTTGCTGCGCATGGCGCCGCATGTGATCCGGCCGTTGCGTTTGATGTTGCCGCCGTCACCGGGTTCGCGTTCGCCTCTATTGCTGCGGTTCGGCTTGTTCATCTACGACATACTTGGCGGACGCAAACTTCTGCCCGCGACGCGCACCGTCGATCTCACGCATCACCCGGTCGGACAACCGCTCAAGCGATCTTTTCGCTACGGCTTTGAATTTTCCGATTGCCTGGTCGACGACGCGCGGTTGGTCGTGCTCACCGCGCTCGATGCCGCCGAGCGTGGCGCAGTCATCCGCACCCGCACCCGCTGCGTCAGGGCGGAGCGGCAGGGCGAGTGGAAGTTGGTGCTCAACGCGCGTGGCCGCCGCGAGGAAGTCACCGCGCGCGTGCTGGTCAATGCCGCCGGTCCCTGGATCGGCGAGGTGGCGGATACCGTGATCCGCCAGCCTTTGCCGGCGCCGGTGCGGCTGATCAAGGGCAGCCATATCGTGCTGCCGCGGCGTTTCGCGCACAACTTCGGTTATCTGTTGCAGGCCGCTGACGGGCGCGTGGTGTTCGCGCTGCCATTCGCGCAGGAATACACGCTGATCGGCACGACCGACGAGAATTTTGTCGGCGATCTCAATTCACCGGCGCCCGATGCCGACGAGATACTCTATTTGTGCAAGGTCGTGAATGAATATTTCCTCGATCGGATCACGCCCGACGAACTGGCGTGGTCGTTTGCCGGCGTGCGCTCGCTCCATGACGACGGCGCCGATAAGCCCGAAGACGTCACGCGCGATTACACACTCACGCTCGACGAGACTGAGGGCGAGGCGCCGCTGCTCACGATCTATGGCGGCAAGATCACCACCTACCGCCGGCTGGCGGAAGCGGCGATGGTGCGCATCGGACATTTCTTCGGCGCGCTGCCGCCTTGGACCGCCGGCTCGACCTTGCCGGGCGGTGATTTTGCCGTCGACGGCTTCACCGCGCTGATGGCGGAGGCGGCCGCCCGCTGGCCGTTTCTCGACGAGTTGCACGCGCGGCGTTTGCTGCGTGCCTATGGCCGGCGCGTCGAACGCTTTCTCGGCGAGGCGCGAAGCATGGACGACCTCGGACCGCGTTTTACCGGCGATCTCACCGGCGCCGAGGTACGCTATCTGGTCGACCACGAATGGGCGCAGACTGCCGAAGACGTGCTGTGGCGGCGCAGCAAGCTCGGCCTCAAAGCCACGCCTCGGGAGCGCGAGGTGCTCGGCCAGTTCATCGCGTCGTTGCCGGCGGCCTAGCGGCGCTGGCAGCATTGCGTGCATGGTTTACAAAGTCCTGCCGCAGCTGTCCAAATTGAACCTATCGGTTTTATGGGGCCGGCACATTTGTGTGCTTCTGTGCCCGTCCGTGCGCGGATGACGGACCGCCGATGTCGATGGATTCGAAACAACTGGCCGAGCGCTTGGCCGCCGCCAAGGTCTTGGTGGTGGACGACGAGCATTACATGCGCAAGGTCGTGCGCACCATGCTCATGAGCTTCGGCGTCATCGACGTGCACGAGGCGCAGGACGGCGCGACCGGCCTGGAGTTGATCAGCAGCCTGAGACCGGACGTCGTCATCCTCGACCGGCAGATGCCCGGGCTCGATGGCCCCGCTTTCGTGCGCACCGTGCGCTCGCCTGGGACCTTCCCCTATCCGGATGTGCCGATCATCATGCTCACCGGCCACGGCGAGCGTTCACATGTGATCGAGGCCGTCAAACTCGGCATCAACGAATTCCTGCTCAAGCCGGTGTCGGTAAAAGCGCTGCAGGACCGTATGATCGCGGTCCTGACCCAGCCGCGTCAGATCATGAAAGACGGCGATTATTACGGCCCGGCGCCGCGCAATCTCGCCACCGCGATCCACGCCGACAACGACCAGGCAATCGCCAATCTCTCCGTGCTGAACTAGTCTCCGAAATCAGCGCCGGTGGCGCGTCTTTCCGGGGGTTAGCTTGCCGACCGCTCTCATCGCCATCGACCAGGGCACCACCTCGACGCGCGCCATCGCGTTCGATGCCGGCTTGCGGCCGCTGGCCAGCGTGCGGCGGGAGCTGCGCCAGATTTATCCGGCGCCCGGATGGGTCGAGCACGATCCGGAGGAGATATGGTCGGCGAGCGTCGCCTGCGTGCGCGACGTCATGGCGAAAGTCTCGCTCGCGGCCGCGGACATCGCCGGTATCGGCATTACCAACCAGCGCGAGACTACCGTCATCTGGGACCGCGCCACCGGCAAGCCGATCCACAATGCCATCGTCTGGCAAGACCGGCGCACCGCCGATTTTTGCGATTCGTTGCGGGCGGGCGGCCATGAGCCGGAGATCGCCGCCAAAACGGGCCTGCTGCTTGATCCGTATTTTTCCGCCAGCAAGATTGCCTGGCTGCTCGATCATGCCGAAGGCGCGCGCGCTTTGGCAAAGGCGGGCAAGCTCGCCTTCGGCACCATCGATAGTTTTCTGCTGTGGCGGCTGACGGCCGGTCAGGCACACTTGACCGACGCCACCAACGCCGCGCGCACGGCCTTGTTCGATATTTCGCGCGGGCAATGGGACGACGATCTTTGCCGCCTGTTCGGCGTGCCGCCATCCTTGCTGCCGGAGGTGCGCGACTGTACGGGTGACTTCGGCGTGACAAGTTCTGAACTGTTCGGCGCATCGATTCGCGTTCGCGGCATGGCCGGCGATCAGCAAGCGGCCACCATCGGGCAGGGCTGCTTCAAGCCGGGCATGATGAAATCGACCTACGGCACCGGCTGCTTCGCTTTGCTCAACACCGGCGCTGAGCGCGTCGCCTCGCGCAATCGTCTGCTCACCACCATCGCCTATCAGCTCGACGGCAAGCGCAGCTATGCGCTGGAGGGCGCGATCTTCATCGCCGGCGCCGCGGTGCAATGGCTGCGCGACGGCCTCAAGATCGTTACCAAGGCGTCGGAAGCCGACAGCCTGACTGCCGGCGCCGATCCGGCTGAACAGGTTTACCTGGTGCCCGCCTTTGTCGGCTTGGGTGCGCCTCATTGGGACGCCAATGCGCGAGCCGCGATCTTCGGGCTTACGCGCAATTGCGGGCCGGCGGAACTCGCGCGCGCCGCGCTCGAAGCGGTCGGCTACCAGACCCGCGACCTGCTCGAGGCCATGCACGCCGATTGGCCGGCGGCGCTAAATTCATCAACCGTTCTTCGTGTCGACGGCGGCATGACCGTCAGCGAGCCTGCCATGCAATTCCTCGCGGATATCCTGGCAAGTCCGGTGGATCGCCCGGCGGTGATGGAAACCACGGCATTGGGCGCGGCCTATCTGGCCGGACGGGCCGCCGGCCTTTGCCCCGACCTCGATGGTTTCGCCGCGCAGTGGCGGCTCGACCGCAGGTTCCAGCCGAGCATGGATGAGCCGGAGCGCGAGCGAAAATACGCCGGCTGGCAGGATGCGGTACGGCGGACCTTAACGGCCGGGTAAATCGTCGGGTCGGATATTGGCGGGGCGCACGCGTTACGACGCGCTATTCGCTTCGGCTTTGGCCGGGCGGACGAAACAGATAGATCAAAAACCAGATCGGCACGATCACCAGCGAGCCGAGCAATACGTTCGGCCAGGCCCAGGCGAAACCTTTTTGCGCGTAGTCTTCGAGACGGTCGGCCGAGAGACCGAATTCGCGCATCAGCTGCTCGACGGTAATGCCGAAATGCGCCAGGATCGTTCCGACCACCAGCGAGGCGACGGCGACCTTGACCAGCGTCCGGAGAAGGGGATGCAGCATCCGCGCCCTGTCACGCCGGCGTAACCGGCGGGTGATTCGCTTCCGGCGCAATGATAGTCAAAGGATCGGGCGGCGGCACGCGTAAGAACCGGGCCTATCCCGTCTTATTAGGGCTTTTGCCCGCCGGCCGGCGCCGTGGATTGCTCGGTTGCCGGGATGGCGCCGACAGGAGCCGCCGCGGGCCGGGCGCCGTTCAACCGATCGAGCAAGGAGCGGGCATTAAGAAGCGGGGCGGCGGCGCCCGAACGGCGGATGAGCGCCTCCGGATCGGGCAACATGATCGGATCGTCCCAGGACCCCTGCACGATGAACGGAAGCTCGAAGGCGACCGCCTCCGGCTTGCCGGTGGCGACCAGGCCGGCGGTGCCCTTGAGATCGAGTTCGCGATCGGGGATCGAGGCGGAGCCGGCGAGCGCCAGCCGCACCGCCGAGCCGTCGATTTTCACGTCCTCGACGGTGACCGTGCCTTGGTTGATCTTCAGCGCCACCGCGATCTTGTCGAACGGGGTGCGGCCGGTGCGGAATTCACCGCCGCCGGACAGCGGCCGCCGCTCCAGTCGTCTCAGCAGTTGTTCCACGTTGAGGCCGAGCAGAGCGCCATTTTGGCCGACCAGATTGGCGGTGCCGTGCAACGTGTGCGTAAGCGCGAGGACGCTGTCGCCGTTGCCGTCAACGGTGAAGGACAAATTGCCCTTGCCTTCCAGCCGGTGCAGGCCGAACAACTGGCCAAGGCAGCTTTCCAGATCGACGTCGGTGAATTGCAGTTGCGATTTGACGTCCACGCCGGAATTGAAATTAGCCAGCGTCAGCGCGCCCTTGATCACGCCGCCATAGGCCTGCGCCTCGCCGACCGTCACCACCAGATGGCCGCCGCGCAAGTTCGCGCCCACGGCGGTCCGTCCGAGCTTGGCGTTGGACATTATCACCTTCGCCGCCGACACCCGCAAATCGACATCGAGACCGGAAAAGCCGTCCAGCGTGATGCGTCCGTCGTTCCAGTCGCGCTGGCTGGTGGTGAGCAGGCGGATGGTGGAGACGTAGGGCGTCAGATCGAGGGTATCCGAGGCGAGCGTGCCTTGCAGCGTTTGGCGGCCATCGGCGGCGAAGGTAAGCACGCCCTCGGCGGTGTTGCCGTCAAGCTCGACATTGACGTTCGACAGACCGATCGTTCCGCCCATCACGT
The DNA here is from genome assembly GCA_963703875.1 of uncultured Alphaproteobacteria bacterium. GTDB lineage: Bacteria > Pseudomonadota > Alphaproteobacteria > Rhizobiales > Xanthobacteraceae > Pseudolabrys. The sequence goes on along the minus strand of CAVPFZ010000006.1, from coordinate 169,008 downwards.
TAGCCTTCGCCTTGATCGCGAAGTGGCCAAAGCCGCCGCCGGGCAGCGGTTTCTGGCCGGCCCAGATCATCGCGGTGCGCAGCGATGCGGTGTCTGCGGCGAGGGTGCCGTCGATCTTGAGGGTGGGTCTGACGCTGATCGCGCCCTCGAACGCGGCCTTGATCGGGACGCCTGCGATGCGCAGCTTCACGCCGGAGCGGCTGCCGGCAAGCGCTGCGGGGAAGTCGCTGAGCGTGAGCGCCATGTCCAGCGGCTCGTCATGCCAGACGAAGCGGCCAGTGACGCCGAAACTTTTGGAGATCGACGGCCAGGCCAGTGAGAACGTAATATCGCTGAACGTTTCTTCAATTTTGTTCTGCTTGCTGTGCACCAGCATGGTGCCGTTCTCGATGCGCATCTCGGAGAAGGCTGCAAGCCGCGACGCGCCCTTTTGCTGACTGCGCGCCAGCGCCTCGATCAGGCCGGACCAGTTGGATGCGCCGTTCGCTTCAAGATCCACGGCGATGGTCGGTCGTTCCAGCGTGACGTCGGCAATTTCAACCCGGCCGATCAGCAACGGGAAAAAGCGCAGCCGCGCGGTCAGCCTTTCGGCGGTCAGTGCCGGCCGCTTGGCATCGCCCAGCACCACGTCCGCAAAACTGATGCTACCGGTGGGGAACAGCGAGACGGAGGCCTCGCCGCGCAAGCTCGGGTCCAAGCCGGTGACGGACCGTATTTCGGCCAACACCTGCCCGCGCACCGCATCGGCCGAAATCAGGTAGCTGGCCGCGACCAGGACGCCGGCGCAGACCGCAATCGCGGCCAACAGAGCTAGACCCAGGCGCTTTAAGCCAATGGCGGCCGTCACGTGAGGATTTCCGGTAGTTTTGGCGTCGTTTTCCGGCGGACTATACCATCGGTCGCGCCGTCACCAACCGTGCTTGGCCTCTGTGACGCTTTCATGGCCGGTTAAACCACGATCAATCCCGGCGCGGCGGGCTCGCATCGGCGATTTCGGCGATCATTTTCTTGATAATGGCTTGGCCGAACGAATTGAAATCCTTCGCCTCCAGCACGAAGGCGCCGGGGCCGCCGACCACGTTATTGCGGTAGTAATTCGCCAGGCCGCCGGGCGGGTTGGTGTGCTCGGGGTTCCACGGCAGCGGGTGCTCGCTCAGGATCACAAGTCCATTGATGGTGTAGCCCAGTGCCAGAGCCTGGTCGCGCGCTTTGATGATGTCGCCGCCGGCATTGTTGGTGCCGTCGCCGGAGACGTCGATCGTCATGCGCTCGGACGAAAACGGCGCGCGCGCCAATTGCGCCACTGAAAAATCGATGCCGCCGCTGATCGAGGTGCGGTCGGCGAAGGAGCGCGGCGATTCCAGCAGCCGGTCGCCAAAGGCTTGCGCCGCCTTCGGCCCGTCGATCAGCATCCAGTCGATCACGACCTTCTGGTTGCCGAAGCCCGACCATTCCAGGAACAAGAGCCCGATGCGGCCATTGCGGCCGGATTTGATGATCTCCAGCACACGCGGATTGGCGATTGCGGCGGCGTAGCCCTCGCGCTGCAACTTGAATTTGTCGGCATCCACGCTGCGCGAGACGTCGGCCGCCAGCACCAGCAGCAGGTCGACCGGCTCGGCCGCCCGCGCGGCCGGCGTCAATAGTGACAGACAAAGGACGACGCAACACAGCAGGCGGCGCATGACGGCCTTACAACCATGGTGGCGAATTGAGGCCGAGCTTAGCCGAAACCTTCTGCTATGCCAGTACACGCGTGGCTGGGAACGCCACTTCCACCAAGGTTCCATCTTTGACCTGGCTGGTGATGCAAAAGCGCGCATGATTGGCCTCGGCCAGCGCCTTGGTGATCGGCAGCCCCAGGCCGGTGCCGCTCGATCCCCAGCGCGCCGAGGTGGCGAGCTGGCGGAACGGCTCGAGCGCGGTGGCCAATTCCTTCTCGCTCATGCCAGGGCCGGTGTCGCGCACCCGCAAGACGAGTTCGTGCTGGTCGCTCAACGCGGTGGAGACAATGACCTGTCCGCCGGCGCCGGTGAATTTGATCGAGTTCGACAACAAATTAAGCGCGATCTGTCGCACCGAGCGCGCGTCGGCCACGATCCGCGGCAGGCTCGGCGGCAGCGAGGTGCGGATGATGACGCGCTGGGCATTGGCCTGTTGCTGCATGATGGCGACGCATTGCTGCACCAGGTCGTTCAGATTGACGCTCACGAATGTGAGTTCGAGCTTGCCGGCCTCGATCTTGGACAGATCGAGCAGGTCATTTAGCAGCGAGATCAGGTGCCCGCCCGAGGAATGGATGTCCCTGAGATATTGCCGGTAGCGCTCGTTGCCGACCGGCCCGAAACGCTCCTCCATCATCACCTCGGAGAAGCCGATGATGGCGTTAAGCGGCGTGCGGATCTCATGGCTGATCTTGGCGAGGAATTCCGACTTGGCGGTGGAGGCTTTCTCGGCCTGGTGCTTGGCATTGATCAACTCTTCCTCGGTGCGCTTCCAGGCGGTGATGTCTCGCAACACCGCGCATATTTTCTCGCCGTCCGCGATCCGTCCCATGGTGAAATAGAGCGGGATCAGTCCGCCCTGCTTGGCCAGACCGATCGCCTCGCGGCCGGTGTCGAAGGCGCCGCCGCGCTCCGGCGCGATGCGATCGAGATAATCGAGTACCGAGCGCCGGCTTTCCGGCGCGAACAGGTCGCCGAAGGAAAGTGCTGCGATGTCGGCGGTCTCGTAACCGAACAGCGCCTCGGCGCTGCGGTTGGCCGAGAGCACGCGGCCGGCGCGATCGAGCACCACGACGCCGTCGGTGGCGGTGTCGAGGATCGATTTGAGTTCGCCGTTTTCGTTCGCCAGCCGGCGCAGCGACAGGTCGTCGCCGTGCTCGCCGGCGGCGGGCGCGCTGATCATGAGCACCAGCGCGTTTTCGTTATTCCAGATGATGCTGAACAAGCGGCCGTCGACCGGCTTCTGCTGGCCGTTGACGGTGCTGATGGTAAGCCTTTTACCGCCGTTTTTGGCCTCTCCAGGCCGCGCCTCGCCTTTAGCTTCGATGAACAGGCTGTCGAGGCCGCCGGCTTCGGTGAGCGCCTCAAGCGAGGGATAGCCGGTCCAATCCAAAAGGGCGCGGTTGGCGTAGATCAGCGTATTGAGCCGGTAGACCAGAAGGCCGACCGGCAGGCGGTCGAGAATGGGTCGTCCTTCATGCAGATCGCGGGCGGCATCGCCGTGACCCGCGGGCGATGACGGGACGAAGACTGGCTCGACGCCGAACTCGGCCGGCGTGGAGGCGCCGTCATTTTTTGCCGTGGTTTTCTTGAGGCGGTCGCTGAGCTCGCGCCCGAGCTCCTGGAACGCGCTGGCCTCGACCGGGCTGAGCGCCGGCGTCGCTTCGGCCGGCGGCGGGAACGCCAGCACATTGTTGGCCGGCGATACCCGGCGCTGCATCAGCGCGGCCAGCCGGTCGACGTCGCGGCAGACGCCGAATCCGCGATAGCCGGCAAATTCGCGATCGCGGTCGAACGCCGGAAGGCCCGACATTTCGATTGCCAGCGGTCCATGGGCGTCCTCGGCCGGCCAAGGGACGACGATGCCGCTCCAGGTCTCGCGCGCGGCCAGCGCATGCGCCACCTGGCCTTGCGGGTCGAGCTTGAGCGCGGCGGCGATCTCGGCCCACGGGCGATCGAGCACGGCGGCGGCCTGCGGTCCGATCACCTTGGCGAATTCTTCCGCGCCCACGGTGAAGCGGTTGGCCGCATCCATCTGCCAGATGAAACGGTAAGGATGGCGGCGCGCCAGCGCCTCCAAAACCGGCGCACTCGGCTCGGCCCGTGCCGCTGTGGCGGCTTGGAAAGCGACGAGCAGCGTGACGGTCGCGCCGGCGCCCAGCCGCAGCAAGATGGCGGGCGTACCCGCGATCTCGCCGTCGGCCCGTCCGTTGAGCGAGGCCTCGCGCGCGAGCTTCTCGGCGCCGAGCGCAATCAGGTCACGTTTGTCTCCGAACACCTGCCGCGCCGCCGGCGTGGCCTCGATCAGCTCGCCATCGGCGGCGAAAATGGCGGCCGGGCGCTCGAGGGCCGTGAGCAGCCGCTGCGCGCGATCGGGCAGGCTCAGGTCTTTGCCCGCGCGCTCGGTCGCGACCACCAGAACGGCCGCGCTGTTGTCGGAAAGCGCGATGCGCGAGCAAAGACAGATCAGGGTGCTGGCGAAGGGCGCGCCGAACCCGCGCAACCGCTCAAGCCGCGCTATCGCGCTCTGCGGCAGCGTGCCGGCGAGGCGTGCAACCTGCGCGGCGGCCGCGTGTCCTGGCTCGTATCGGATGCCGGCGAGTTCCGCGGCCGAGGCAGCATCGAAGATCGCAGCCCCGATCGGATTGGACCACAGCACGCGTGTCGCGTCGGTGCTCCACAGCCATGCCGGCGTCGGGCTCAGGGCATGCGCCGCGAGCCGCGGATCGGTCAGGCAAGTTAATTGAAACTCGCTCATCGTCGCATCGCACGGTTTACGGCTAATCAAGCCTTAATAGGGCTGCTTTGGAACCCCGTCCACGCCGCGCCGCCGGTCATGCCCCGCCAAGCGGAGATAACCTTAATTGCCCGGGTTCCAGCACTGGCGAGACTGAGCGGCCGACCTAGATAAAAGCTCGAATCGGAGGGTACACGTCAGGAGAGTGCGATGACGACAAATGGAGCGGGAAACTTCGAGATACCGGCGGAGATGCGCGCATTCGCCGAGAAAAGCGTGGAGCAGGCCAAACAGGCCTTCGGCAGTTTCATAACCGCCGCGCAGCACGCGGCCAGCACCGCCCATGACCAGGCGGCCAGCACCGGTAGCGGCGCCAAGGAAGTCGGCGAACTCGCGATCGGCTTCACCAAGCGCAATATCGATTCGTCGTTCGCGTTTGCCGAAAAACTTGTGCGCGCCAGGGATTCCGAGGAAGTGACGGCCCTGCACGCCGATTACGTGAAAAGCCAGATCGCGGCGCTCTCCGAACAGGCCAAGGAATTGAGCCAACGGGCGGCGAAACTGTCCGGTCAGCACTGACCGATCCATAGGGCTGGGACTGATTGCCATTGACCGCCGGCGCGCCCGGCGACGCGGCTTTTATGACATTTTTGTGCAATGCAATATTTTTATTGCAATGCACCAAAGGTCGTGCTATATGAGGGTTTATAGCACTCGCCCCTCATGGGCGGCGGGTCATGAGACAGGCGCGAGCCGATCTGCCGAGGGCGGCAGCTCGCATGGAGCCGGAAACCGCCCTCCGAGATAAAGGTGATTGTTATGGCTCAAGCCACCCCGACGAATATCTTCGAACTGCCGAAGTTTGAAATGCCGAAAATGGAAGTCCCCGCCGCTTTCCGCGAAGCCGCCGAGAAGGGCGTCGCGCAGGCCAAGGAAAACTACGAGAAGCTGAAGAGCGCCGCCGAAGACGCGACCAAAGTGCTCGAGGACAGCTACACCAACGCGTCCCAGGGCTGCTCCAGCTACGGCCTCAAGGTGATCGAAACCGCCCGCACCAACAGCAACGCCGCTTTCGACATGTTCGCCGGATTGCTGACGGCCAAGTCCTTTGCCGAAGGCGTCGAGCTCTACACCGGCTTCCTGCGCACGCAGTTCGATACCCTGACCGCGCAGGCCAAGGATCTGACCGATCACGCTCAGAAGGTCGCGACCGACACGGCCGAGCCGATCAAGCAAAGCGTCACCAGCGCCTTCAACAAGGCCGCGTAAATTACATCACGCTTTTCGCGTGGATCGAAGCCCGGGCCCAGCGCCCGGGCTTTTTGCATGCGGCCAATTGCATGCGATCCAGCCGCTTGCCAAAAAGCCGCCCTGAACCTAGGTTCCGGCCGCTCGTGACAGATCACGAGCCCGTGCAGGCGTAGCTCAGTTGGTTAGAGCGCTGGTCTGTGGAACCAGAGGTCGGTGGTTCAAGTCCACCCGCCTGTACCATTTTCAATCCGACGTCAGTGCGACGCTGGTCTGTTCGATGCCGCGATAGCGCTGCGACCGTGAGCGCGGCAATTCGCTCGATCATTTGGCGAACCCTGGCGGAGTTCATTCTCATTGACGACGGACCGCGTGACGGTAGCGCGTTGCGCGCCTCCGGCCGGTTGAGCCGCAGCACGGCAATGTCGTTCGCGGGATATTCGACGAGCAGGGGGTCCGGCGCGTTCATAGGTTCACCAAGGGCGGTGGAGGTAAGTTTGGGTTGCGGTAGTTTGAGTTTAGCGAAACATCGCGACAAGGTATTCGCTTGGTTGGCGGAACGCCATCGCCGTTGTATGAGATTGCCCTGCATCATCCATCGATGTTATCCCGCAGAGGTAATGGACATTGCCGTCAGTACAATTAGCACCGGCCATCTCGGCACTGTTTAGACGAATCAAATTCGCGCGAAAAGCCGGACTGCGTTTCACGGCGCTGCGGCTGATTGCGTCGATTCTCAGCCCGTCGTATCGCATGCGCGATAATGCGTTGGATTGGATGGCTGACCAGTCTTTTGATCGGTATTTGCACGTCGTCGGTGCATCCAGTGGGTTCAAGAGCATCAATGCCGGGCGGTACTGGACGCTCTACCAGCTGCTCCGGCTCACCGATAAGGTGCCAGGCGATACCGCCGAGTGCGGAGTCTATCTTGCTGCATCCTCCTATCTTATATGCTCATTCGTCACTCGCTCGGCGCTACCAAAAAGCCATCACCTTTTTGATTCTTTCGAGGGACTGTCGGCGCCGGTTCCGCAGGATGGCGACCATTGGCTGCCAAATGACCTGAAGGTTGATTTCGTCGAAGCCGCACGGCGGTTGTCGAAATTCCAGAACGTGCACTTTTACAAAGGATGGATACCCGATCGTTTCAACGAGGTCGCAGACCGGCGCTTCTCGTTTCTTCATATCGACGTCGATCTCTATGAGCCGACACGGGATAGCCTTGCGTTTTTCTATCCTCGCATGAACGCTGGCGCCGTGATCCTGTGCGACGACTACGGGTCGTCTGTATGCCCCGGTGCGACCCAAGCGGTCGATGAATATCTTCAGGATAAGCCCGAGAAGATGGTGATGCTCAGCGACGGCGGTGGTTTTCTAATTAAGGGAGTTCCGACGTCGGATTCGTATAGTCCGGCGTGAATACAGCGGTCGCGCACCGGATGTTGGCTACCGTCGTCCCGCGCCGCGATAATAGGCGATCATATCTTGCGGGTTTAGCGACGTGTCAGACTTGCGGCCGATGAAAAAAACCCCGCTCGTGCTGTCGACGGCAAAGGCTTCGGGAATAAGCTTATCGAACAGCCGCACCCAAAGCATCCCTAACCCGGCTAAGATGCCGGCAATTTTGGTCCGAAACAGTCCACGGACAAGATAGCGAATAGACCACAGAAAAACGTAGCCTGGACCATCCGCCGCGCCGGACTGGATTTCGTCGAAGTCGCGGAATAACCAACGATGGCCGCTATGAGTGAAGCGAGAGAAGTCGAATGCCGCCTCATGCACTTGTTGCATGAAAGACGTCTCGGCGTAGACGATGCCGTTTGGCTTGAGGACGCGGTAAATCTCCGAGACCACGGCCGGTGGATCGAGTACGTGCTCAAGCACGGCTTGTATCGATACCCCATCAAAGCTCGCGTCGCGGAACGGCAAAAAGTGTGCGTCGGCCAGCACGTCCGTTGAGGGCGAATAGTAGATGTCACTGGCGATAAACCGAGTGCCCGGTGCCGCGCGGTATGGGCTTTTAGGGCTCAGATTCGCGCCGCCGATGATCAGAACCGCCGGGGCATGGTCTGATGCCTCGTGTAAAAATTTAAGGAATTTCGCGGCGCGAGCGTCGATCGCCGGCTGCACGGCCGATAGATCATGTATGACGTAAGCGGCGCGTTGCCAAAGGCGGCCGCCCCGTGTGATCGCCGAGCGGCCGCCGCTCGCAAGCAACGCATCCTCGGAAATGATGCTGCGATCGAAGTCGATCAAGCCCGGCACGCCTTCGATCCACGGAAACCCCGTCACCGATCGGGCGCAAGCGACATTCGTGCAATGAATTCTCTCGCCACCAAGCGTCAGCTCGGACCGGCATGCCGGGCAGACGATAAGATCGGTGACGGCGCAGGCTGGAGGCGACGGCGTTTCCCCATCACCCATTGTCTCGCCGCTGGCCGGGTTAGACGGCTGCACGCTTGCCCCCGTCGCTGTTCCACATGTCGCGCAACAGATCGAGCGGTTTGCGCCCGGCGAAATGCAGAAACAAGAAGACAGTGCCGAAATAAATCAAAATGGCAACCGGTATGACATAGAAGACCGCGCTCCACGCGGTCACGTGGTAAAGCGGCAGCAGCCACGCCGCCATGACCACGACGCCGAGCAGCCCGGCGGCGAGGATGGCGGGATCGGGGAGCGGGAACGCGAATACACGGCGCATCATCAAGACCGCGACCGCAAACCCGGCACCGAAGCCGAACAACCCGGCAATCGCCGCGCCCCAAGCGCCATAGCGGGGAATTAGAACGACATTGAGAACGAGATTGACAATCGCGGCGGTCCCAATCGACAGCAATGTGAGATGCGTGCGCGAGGCGATAACATAACCGTAATTCACGTAGTACATCAGCACCTTGAAAAATGTCGCCCCGACAAGCATCGGCAACAGCGCCAATGTCAGCGGCCTGAACTCCGCGCCGAGAAAAATATTCGCGAGCAGCGGTCCGGTCATGATAATGCCGACGGCTTCCGGCAGCACGACCAGAATGATGAACACGCTCAGCAGGCGCAATTGAGCTTGCGCGGCCGGCGCGCCGCGCGTGGCAAAGGCACCGATGGTCAACGGATAGCCTGCCAGCAACATCACCGCCAGCGGCACCCCGAGCATATTCATTTGCAGGTCGTAGCCGGCGGCATAGAGACCGGCTTGGTTGACGCCGACGTACAGGCCCAGCAGCCAGCGATCGCTGAAGGTCGCCAGCCAGCTTAACAGCGCGCTTGCCGTCAACGGCAGACCGAAGCGCAGCATCTGTCGTCCCAAAACCGGATCCAAGAATTTCCAGTTGATCCACCAGCCGCGCCAATTGACCGCGACCGCTGCCAGCGTCCCGAGCACGGTGCCGAGCAACGCGCCGGGAACGCCGTAGCCGAGCGCGACCAGACCGATGCCGATCAACATGTCGAGTATGCTCTCAAGGCTGCCGAGCAGTGCGTAACGTACGGGCTCAAATGCGCCTTGTGCGGTCGCGAGTTGAAACTGGTGCAGCATGGTCGCGATCAGCAGCGCCGCGCACAAGACCAATTGGATTTGCAAACGTCCCGGCGCAGCAAGAAGAATGACGACGATGACCATGCCGCAAATCGCGCAAGCCGGCAGGATCAGGCCCCACAGCGTGGTGGCGCGCGTCGCCTGCGAATCGCCCGGCAGGTAACGCAGCATCGCCAGCATCGGCCCGTAAACGATCATCCCGCTGAAAAAAGTCACGCCGGCGATTGCCAGAGCGTATTCACCGAACTCCTGCGCATTCAGCAATCGCGTATAGGCGGCGATGATCGCGAAGCCGGCGCCGCCCGCCAGGACGCGCGCCACGAGGTAGATGCCGCTATGGCGGAGCAGGGCCATCGGGGCGATATCAATCAGGGGCGTCGCCAAAAATCAACTGCGCCCGCCCAACGTAAAACGCCGGCGAGGGTGTCGCCGGCGTTTGTGGCTTGCGAAGTTCGTGCGATCAGCGGAACAGCGAGCGTCCGTTATTGACGGCGCGCGGTCCATTGGACCGGTAGCTCGGCGCCGGAGTTGAGCGCGAGCCGCCGAAGATGAAGTCGAAGAAGCCGCCGCCGCTGTAGCTGTTGCCGCCATACGTGCCGGGCGGCAAGCGCACCGGCTTGGACGACGTATTGGGTGCCCGCTCGATCGCGATGTCGGCCACCTTGCGCTCGCTGCCCTTGAGAATCTGGATCATCTTGGCGTCGCGGCCGTAGATGTCCTTGCGCAATTGCAGCTTGCCGTCCGCGTCGACGAAGGCGGTCTGATAGGTCAGGTGGACCCAGATGTTCTTGGGGAAGTTGATGTTGATCTCGTTGCCGCCGAACATCTTTTCCAGTCTGGCCTCGGTGTAGTGCTCCTGCGGCATCACCAGCGACAACAGCTTCTCGCCGTAGGTGAGGGGGTTCTGCACCCGCATGCAGCCGTGGCTGTAGGCGCGTTCCTCCTTGGCGAACAGATATTTGTCCGGCGTGTCGTGCTGATAAACCAGGAACTTGTTGGGGAAGTTGAAGCGGATACGGCCGAGCGCGTTGCCGGCGCCCGGCGGCTGCGCGATATGAATGGTGCCGTCGGCATCCTGCGTCAGCTTCAGGCCGATGCGGTCGAGCGCCTGGGGATCCTGCTGCAACGCCGGCAGGTATTCGTTCTCGATGATCGAGGGCGGCACGTTCCAGGTCGGGTTGACGGTGATGAATTTCATCTCCGCGCTGATCAGCGGCGTCGACTTGCCCGGCTTACCGACGACGATCTTGGTGTGCCAGTAAACCTTGTCGTTGTTGTAGAGCGTCAGCGTGTAGTCTGGAATGTTGACGATCACATGCGGATTGCCGAGGTCGCGCGGCAGCCAGCGCCAGCGCTCCATGTTGACGATGATGGTGTCGATCGGATCGCCGAGCTTGACGGTTTCTTTCTTCTTCTCGCCGTTCATCGCCCGCACGGTATTGGGGCCGAGATTGCCGTCGATGCCGATATCGTTTTCGGTCTGGAAGGTCTTGACCGCGTCGCGCACCGCGTCGTCGTACAGCGGATTGTCCTTGTCGCCGGCGATGTCGAGGCGCTTGCGCAGCGCGATCACGCGCGCATCCTTCATGCCGGGCCGCAGGATTTTGCCTTCGGAGATCTTCACCAGAACCTGTTTCTTTTCATCCTCGGGCTTGGCCTGCACGCCGCCGCCCTTGCGCAGTTCGGCAAGCTTTTCCCGCAACGCCTTGAACTCGGCCTGCGGCGGGTTGTAGCCGTCGAGCGCCTTGGCGGTGTCATTGTCCTCGGCAAGCTTGGCCAGCACCTTGGCGGGCTCCGGCGCAACGAGGTCGAATTGAATGTCGGCGCTGACGCGGGTGAAACTGATGCGGCCGATTTGCGCCTGGCGCGCGTAAGTGAGCACCGCGGCGGTGAGTTTGAGCTCGTCCTCGGCCAACGCCTCGGCGGTGGCGGCTGATTTGAAATCGGGCGTCGCATAGTCGGTGGGATCGAGGCCGACGCTGTCGACCTGCCCGAGATAGTCGGCCGCCGCCTTGGCGCGCGCGTCGGCTGCGCCATTGCTCACCCACAGCGGCGCGTAGTCGCGCGCTTTGTAGAACGCTTCGATACCCTCGCGGTCGGCCTTGCGGCTGACAATGCGATCGAGCTTGCCGGAAATCATGCTGCGCAGTTGATCGGCGACCGCGCTGTCGGCGGTGGCGGAAACCGGGGTCGCCGCCGGCTCGTTCGCGGCCTTCACCGGCTCGGTCTTGGCTGGTTCTGTCTTCGCCGCTTCGGTTTTGGCGGGCTCGGCGGCCGGCGCCGCGGCGTTCTGCTTCGGCTCTTTTTTGGCCGGCTCGGCGGCCGCCGGTTGGCTGGCGCCGCCGAAATCCTGCAGCGTCGGCGGCGGCATGTCGGCCGGCAGCGGCACCGCGATCTGCGGCAGGTCCGTCTGTTGCTGCGCCAGGGCCGGATGGCTTCCCAAAACCAGCACCAGCCCGAGGGCGGTTGACGCTAACAGGCTGTTGAATCGGACACTTTTCACCACGTCGTCTCCTAAACTGTGCGGGGAACTCAAAATCCCCGATTTCGAACGGCATCCTATCCCATAGTCCTGAGGTAGTTACGCATTTCCCAACGTGATGATGCTGAACATTGGCCGGGTGTGACTATTTTGCACTGGTGGTCAAATGGCAGATTCGACGGACATTTCAGAGCTTTCCGCCGCCATGACCCTACTGCAACGGTTGGCTGTCGCGCCGGTTCCTGCCAAGGTTTTACGACTTTTCCCCCGATGACTTGTTTGTGAAGCGGCATTGAGCCTAGGGCCCGGCGATGACACCTGCATGATAACGGCGGGCGAGCCGCAACCCTGCTGACAAGGTCCGGTGGTTACGCTAATATTGCTCATCGCCGCCCGGTAAAGAGCGGTTGAAAGGAAACGCCATGGCCTGGACGACCCCGACACTCGTCGAAATCTGCATCGGATTAGAGATCAACGGCTACCTTCCCGCCGAGTTCTGACGTTAGACTTCCTGGTACTGGGCCCGTGCCCCGCCTGAGGGGCTGATGGGGCGTCTCACCGCCATTGTGCTGGGCTCGGCGGCCGGAGGCGCTTTTCCACAATGGAATTGCCGTTGTCCTGTCTGCGCGCTGGCGTGGACGGGCGACAAGCGCGTGCGGCCGCGCACGCAAGCCGGCCTCGCGGTCTCGAGCGGCGACGGCCGCTGGACGCTGATCAATGCCTCGCCCGATCTCGGCCAGCAGATTCGCGCCAACCCGTCGCTGCACCCGAAAGAAAAATTGCGCGGCAGCCCGATCGACGCCGTGGTGTTGACCGGCGCCGAGATCGATCAGGTCGCGGGTCTCTTGTCGTTGCGCGAGAGCGCGCCATTCACGCTTTACGCGACAGCCGCGAGCCACGCCGCGGTCGCCGCCAATGCCATGTTCGCCGCAATGGCGGCAATGACGCGGCGCGCGGTCAATCCGGGCGAGCGTTTCATGCTGGCCGGCGGCATCGAGGCGAGCCTGTTCATGGTGCCCGGCAAGTTGCCGCTTTATCTCGAAGGCGACGATCCCGAGCTTGCCGCCGAAAGCGCGTCCAATGTCGGCATCGAATTGCAGCGCGAGGGCGCGCGTCTGGTGTTCGTGCCGGGCGCCGCGTCGGTGACGCCGGCCATGCGCGAGCGCTTTGCGCGCGCCGACGCCGTGCTGTTCGACGGCACGCTGTTCAGTGACGATGAAATGCTGCGCACCGGCACGGGCCAGAAAACCGGCCGCCGCATGGGCCACATGCCGATCGACGGCGAGGGCGGCACGTTGCAGGCGCTCGAGGGCCTTAACGCGCGGCGCATTTTCGTCCATATCAACAACACCAATCCGATCCAGATCGATGGCTCGCCCGAGCGCCGCAAAGTCGAGGCCGCCGGCTGGGAAGTCGCCGAGGACGGCATGGAGATCGTGTTGTGAAATTGCTCTCGCCCACCGAACTGGAGGCAGCACTTCGCGACATCGGCGCGCGGCGTTATCACCGGCTGCATCCGTTCCACGGCCTGCTGCACGGGGGCCAATGCACCAAAGGCCAGGTGCAGGCCTGGGCGCTCAACCGCTACTACTATCAGGCCATGATCCCGATCAAGGACGCCAGCCTGATCGCGCGCTGCGAGGATAGCGGCGTGCGGCGCGAATGGCGCTCGCGGCTGGTCGATCACGACGGCGAGCGCGAGGGCGACGGCGGCATCGCGCGCTGGCTCAAGCTCACCGATGGCCTCGGCCTTGATCGCGATTACGTCGTTTCATTGCGCGGCCTGCTGCCCGGCACCCGCTTTGCCGTCGATGCCTATGTGCGCTTCGTGCGCGAAAAGACGCTGCTGGAGGCGATCGCCTCCTCGCTGACGGAAATGTTTTCGCCCGTCATCATCAGCGAGCGCATGGCCGGGATGCTGGCTAATTATCCCTTCGTCACCCGCGAGACGCTGAGCTATTTCGACAAGCGTCCGCCGCAGGCCGAGCGCGACGCCGATTTCGCGCTCAATTACGTCAAGCTCAATGCCAAGACGCCGGAGCAACAGCGGGCGGTGCTCGACGCGCTCGAATTCAAATGCAGCGTACTGTGGTCGATGCTCGACGCGCTGCACCACGCCTATGTGGATCCGAAGCAAATCCCGCCCGGCGCCTTCACGCCGGACGCCTGAGCTACTTCGCCGGCGGGCCGTTTTCCGCCTCGACCTTGCGCACGATCGGCCACCACAGCTTTTCTTCGTTCTGGATGAACTCCGCCGTCTGCGCCGGCGTCAGATCGCGCGTATAGGTGCCGAGCACGTGCAGCCGTTCCTGGATGTCGGGCGCGGCGAGAACCGCGCGCACGTCCTTGTTGAGCTTGGCAACGATCGCATCCGGCACGCCGGCCGGCGCCATCAGCACGATCCAGCCGCTCGACACCACGCCCGGCACCGTCTCATCGATGGTCGGCAAATCCGGCAAATTCGGCACGCGCTTGACGCTGGCGATGCCCAGCAGCCGCAGCCCGCCGCTCTGCGTGCCGGGCGCGAGGCCGGCAAGGCCCTCGAATTCGATCGGGATGCGCCCGGCGATGACGTCGTTCACCGAGGCGGCGGCGCTGGCCGAGTGAACGAACGACATATTGACCTTGCCGCGCTCGCGCAGCAGTTCGCCGGTCAGATGCGATTGTCCGCCGCGATTGGTGGCCGCAAACAGCATGCCGCCCGGTGTCTTGTTGGCGAGCGCGATCAGCTCGGCCACGCTCTTGGCCGGCACGTCCTTGTTGACGGCGATTGCGATCGGCTGCTCGCCGATCAGCGCGACCGGGATGAAGGCCTTGTCGAGATCGATCGGAATTTTGTCTTTGTGCGTGATCGGCAGGACGGTGAAGGTCGAAGCCTGCGTCATGTAAAGCGAGTAGCCGTCCTTCGGCAGGTTCGCGGCCGCCTGGACCGCAATGAGGCCGCCGGCGCCCGGGCGGTTGAACACCACCACCTGCTGCTTCCACAATTGCGTCAGCCGGTCGGCCACCAGCCGCGTCACCACGTCGGGACTGTTGCCGGCGGCGGCGGGCGTAATCAAAGTCACCGGCTTGTTCGGGTAATCCTGCGCAAGGACCCGCGCTGGCGCGCTCGCCGCAATAGCAAAGGCCGCGAGGCTCAAGCCCGCCAGCCACCGCCGATGCGAAATCATGGTTGGTCCTCCGATTTCGTTTTCGGGATTTTACGCCCGCAATTGTCGTATAACACGCCCCGTCCGTCATCAGCTATCGAGGGCGACGTGGCCAAGGGCAATACGATTAGCGCCGATGCCAAGCCGAGCCTGCCGCGCGGCGTGCGGCTGGTGCACAACGAGGCGCAAGGCGGCTGGGTCCTGCTGGCGCCAGAGCGCGTGTTCAAGGCCGACGCCATCGCGCACGAAATTCTCAAGCGCTGCACCGGCGAGGCGTCGGTGCAGGCGATCGTCGACGATCTCGCCACGACCTTCAACGCGCCGCGCGAGCGTATCCATGACGATGTGGTGAAACTGCTTGCCTCGCTGGCGGACAAGAAATTGCTGGAGCTCTAACCGTGCTGGTGCCCGACACGCTGCCCAATCCGCTCGGGCTTTTGGCCGAGTTGACGCATCGCTGTCCGCTGGGCTGCCCCTATTGCTCGAACCCGCTCGAACTCGACAAGCGGAGCGACGAGCTTGATGCCGAAACCTGGGCCCGCGTGTTCCGCGAGGCGGCGGGCTTGGGCGTGTTGCAGGTGCATCTGTCCGGCGGCGAGCCGGCGGCGCGGCGCGATCTCCCTGACATTGTGAAAGCGGCGCGCGAGGCCGGGCTCTACAGCAATCTGATTACTTCGGCGGTCGGCCTGACGCCGCAGACTTTGGCCGCGCTGGGCGATGCCGGCCTCGACCACGTGCAGATATCGATTCAAGATAGCGATGAGAAATCCGCCGACAAAATCGCCGGCTACGACGGCGCCTCGGCGCGCAAGCGCGTGCTCGCCGCCGAGGTCGTCAAGCTCGGCCTGCCGCTGACCGTTAATATGGTCGTGCACCGCGCCAACATCGCGCGCATCGAGGCGATGGTGGAATTGGCGCTGGCGCTCGGCGCTTCGCGCGTGGAGATCGCGCATGTGCAGTATTACGGCTGGGCGATGAAAAACCGCGCCGCGCTGATGCCGTCGCAGAGCCAAGTCGAGCAGGCGGTTGCCCAAGTCGAGGCTTTACGCAAGAAACATCATGGCCAGATCGTCATCGACGCCGTGGTGCCGGATTATTACGCGCGCTTTCCGAAACCCTGCGTCGGCGGCTGGGGCCGCCGCTCCATCAACGTCACGCCGGCGGGGAAAGTGCTGCCCTGCCATGCGGCGGAAGTCATTCCCGGACTGGAATTCTGGAACGTGCGTGAGCATTCGCTTTCCGAGATATGGCGCTCATCGCCTGCCTTCAACGCGTTCCGCGGTAGCGACTGGATGCAGGAGCCCTGCAAGAGCTGCGCGCTGAAAGGCAAGGATTTTGGCGGTTGCCGCTGCCAGGCCTTCCTGATTACCGGCGATGCGCGCGCCGCCGATCCGGTCTGCCACCTGTCCCCCCAGCATGCTTTGGTCGAGCAACTGGCCGCGGTCCGCGAAGATATTCCGTATGACTATCGACATATTTGAAACGGCCTATGTGAGCGACCCCGGTTGCAACCCCCGGATCAAAGAGCGAGACTATGCGTGATGGGGGCGCGCTCCGGGCCGTTCTCGATCAGGCCATGGGGTCAAGCGCCTCCGCATTAGGGAGGCCTTCGATGATTCCATCTGCCACAGCCCGGCGCAGCTTTTTGCTCGCCGGCACGATCGCCGGTTTCATGTTCACCGGCCCGGTCTTTGCTCAACAATCCCAAATGGCGCCGGCTTCGCCGCCAGCCGCCGCGCCAATGGCTGCACCGGCGCCGATGGCCGCACCGGCACCTGCTGCTGCGCCGGCTCCCGCATCGGCTGCTGCTGCCGCGCCCGCGCTACCGCCTGGTTCGCCGCTGATCGGCCGCCCCGAGGGCAACGCCGCCGCCGCCAAGCTCGCGCCGGTCGCCGCCCCGCCGCTGCCGGCCGCCGCCGACAAGCTGCCGACCGCCAAGCTCAAGCTGCCGCACGGCTTCAACATCGAAGTCTACGCCAGCGGCATCGCCAATGCGCGTTCGCTACGCGTCGGCGACAAGGGCACCGTGTTCGTCGGCACCCGCTTCGGCAACAAGGTCACCGCCGTCGTCAAGAAAGACGGCAAGACCGAAAACAAGGTCATCGCCGAAGGCCTCTATCGTCCGAACGGTCTCGCCTATCTCAACGGCACGCTCTACATCGCCGAGCTGTCGCAGATCTCCAAGATCGAGAACGTCGAGGCCAATCTCGACAAGGTCAACAAGCCGGTCGTGATTTACAAGGATCTGCCGAAGGACGAGGCGCATGGCTGGAAGTTCATCGCCATCGGTCCCGACAAGAAGCTCTACATTCCGGTCGGCCAGCCCGGCAACAACGTGCTGCATGACAGCGAGCACGGCCAGATCCGCCGCATCAATCTCGACGGCACCGGCCGCGAAAACGTCGCGCTCGGCGTCCGCAATTCGGTCGGCTTCGACTGGAATCCGCTCAACGGCCAACTCTACTTCTCCGACAATGGCCGCGACTGGATGGGCGAAGACCTGCCGCAGGACGAGCTCAACCGCGTCACCAAAGTCGGCGAGGATTTCGGCGCGCCCTATTGCTACCAGGGCGATGTTCTGGATCCGGAATTCGGCTGGGGTCATAAATGCAGCGACTACACCCCGCCGATCGCTTTGACCGGCCCGCACTCGGCAGGCTTGGGCTTGCGCTTCTACACGGGCGACATGTTCCCGAAGAAGTACAAGAACGCCATCTTCCTCGCCCGCCACGGCTCGTGGAACCGCTCGCATAAGTTCGGCGGCGACATCATCGTTTACCACCTCAACAAGGCGGGCAACGTGAAGTCGTCGGAGGTGTTCCTCTCCGGTTTCCTCGAGGACAATAAATACCTCGGCCGTCCGGTGGACGTGCAGCAGATGGCCGACGGCTCGCTGCTGGTGTCCGACGACTGGAACGGCGCGATCTACCGCATCAGCTACGGCAAGGCGCACACCGCCAGCCGCTAAACGGCATATGCCGGGAACGCTTCGGCGCTCCCGGCATTTTCTTTCATGACAATGACCCGGACGCTTCATTTCGCGCGGCCCTTGACGGCGCGCTCTCTTGATCGTGGGCGCGTCCTTGGCCCGGGCCGAGACGATCGCCGAGCGCGCGGCGCCGTGCCTCGCATGCCATGGCGACAAGGGTCAATCCGAAACGCCGGAAGTCCCCTCGCTCGGCGGGCAGCCCGCGCCCTATCTGCTGATCCAGCTTTATCTGTTCCGCGAAAACCAGCGCGCCTCGACGTTCAAAAAAGACGATCAGATGATCCAGGTCATGACGGTGATGACCAAGGGCTTTACCGACGACGACCTGCGCAACTTCTCCGACTTCCTTGCCAAGCTGCCGCCGCCGTCCCCGCCGGCGGATACCGGCGACCCCGCCCGCATGCAGGCGGCTGGCGCGCTGATCACGCAGCTGCGCTGCAATAATTGTCACGGTTTGGATTTGGCCGGCCGTGAAAACGTCCCGCACATCGCCGACCAGCGCGAGGATTTCCTGGTCAAGACTCTACGCGAGTACAAAAACAACGTCCGGCACGGGTACGATGGCGCCATGGCCGAGGTGCTGGCGCCGGTGACCGACGCGCAGATCGTCGAACTGGCCTATGCCATCGCGCGCTTTCGCTAGCGCGCCCGCGCATGATCCCGAAAAGTGGGAACCGGTTTTCGGATAAGATCATGCGCAATTGAAGTGGCGCTAAAAAAACCGGGCCCCGCGAGGGGCCCGGTTTCAGTTTGCCGGTGTGGGGTACCGGCAATCTTCCAGAGGGGAACATGCTGCGTGCCGGTTGACTCTGGGAGGAAACAGCCAGCATCACAGCGCCCCTAAAGTATGCGAGCGGTACCTAGCTCCGGCAACGCCGCAAGCCGCATGTCAGCCATGTCTAAACGCAATTCGGAGAATTTTCTGCTGTGAAAATCAGAAATGCCAGCGTTGTGCGTTCGCCACCAGGAAGTCCCGGAAAACCTGGATCCGCGCCACCGATTTGAGCTCTTCCGGGTAGACGAAATAGGCATCGAGCGCGAGCGTGTCGGCTTCGCCGAGCAATTGCACCAGCCCGCCGTTTTCCTCCACTAGATAATCCGGCAGCATCGCGATCCCCAACCCGCGCTGGCAGGCGCGCAGCACGCCGAGCACGTTGTTGATGGTCAAATGCGGCGAACGCGCACCTTTTCCGTCGCGCCCGATGTCGAGCAGCCAGCGGCGGTTCTGTAGATGCGCCGGTACCGTGCCGCCGAGCAGAATAATACGGTGCTTGTCGAGGTCCTCGTGTCCGCGCGGCGTGCCGAAGCGCTTGAGATAATCGGGCGAGGCATAGGCGTGGAAATGCACCGAAAACAGCTTGCGCTGGATCAAATCCGGCTGGGTCGGTTGGCGCAGGCGGATGGCGACGTCGGCCTCGCGCATCGCCAGATCGAGTTCCTCGTCGGAGGTGATCAGCGTGATGTGGATGTCGGGGTAGAGATCGAGAAATTCGCCCAGCCGCGGCGTCAGCCAATGGATGCCGATGCCGGGCGTGGTGGAGACTTTTAATTCGCCGTTCGGCCGCTCGCGGCTGTCGGTGAGCTTGGTGCGCGCGGCCTCGAGCTTCATGAACACTTCATGCGCCGTGCGGTAGAGCAATTCGCCTTGTTCGGTCAGGATCAGCCCGCGCGCATGACGGTGGAACAGCGAGACCGACAGTTCGCCTTCCAGCGCCGAAACCTGGCGCGATACCGCCGACTGCGACAGACCGAGCCGTTCGCCGGCGTGCGTGAACGAGCCCGCTTCCGCGGCGGCGTGAAATACCTTCAGCTTGTCCCAGTCCATCGAGGTGTTAGCCATTTCTATTCGGCCGCGCGCTGGTGTTCGTGTTCCTGCGCGTGCAGGAATTTTTGCGCTTCGAGCGCCGCCATGCAGCCTTGCCCGGCCGCGGTCACCGCCTGGCGGAAGATCTCGTCGGTGACGTCGCCGGCGGCGAACACGCCCGGCACCGATGTGACGGTCGAGTAGCCATTGGTGACGATGTAGCCGGACGGGCGCATCTCCACCTGGCCGGCGAACAATTCGGAGGCCGGCGTGTGCCCGATGGCGATGAACACGCCGTCGACCTTGCGCTCGGTCACCGCGCCGGTCTTCAGGTTCTTGAGCCGCACCATGTTCACCTTCAATGGATTTTCGTTCCCGAGCACGTCGTCGAGCGCGGTGTCCCAGATCACGTCGATCTTCGGGTTCTTGAACAGCCGGTCCTGCAGGATTTTCTCGGCGCGGAAGGCATCGCGCCGGTGCACGACCGTGACCTTGGAGGCGAAATTGGTCAGGAAAAGCGCTTCCTCGACCGCGGTATTGCCGCCGCCGATCACGATCACTTCCTTGTTCTTGTAGAAGAACCCGTCGCAGGTGGCGCAAGCCGACACGCCATAGCCCTTGAACTTCTGCTCGGACGGCAGATCGAGCCAGCGCGCTTGCGCGCCGGTGGCGATGATCAGGCTATCGGCGAGATACACGTCGCCCGAGTCGCAGGTCAGGCGAAACGGCCGCTGCGACAATTCCACCTTGGACACATGATCGTAGACCAGCTTGGTGCCGACATGCTCGGCCTGCTTGAGCATCTGCTCCATCAGCCAGGGGCCCTGGATGACATCGGCGAAGCCCGGATAATTCTCCACATCGGTGGTGATGGTGAGCTGGCCACCCGGCTGCACGCCTTGGATCAGCACCGGTTCCAGCATGGCGCGCGCGGCATAGATCGCGGCGGTGTAGCCGGCGGGACCCGAGCCGATAATCACGACCTTGGCGTGGTTCGTCTTTGACATTGCGCGCGCCCCCCTGGCGGGCGTCGGGCTTTGGCCCGGGTGGCCGGACAGACCGGCTCTTTTGCATGCAGGATTTATGGCTTCCGGCCGAGCTATGCAAGATACGCAACCCCCTGGAGTCACAGACTTAGGCGTCTGTGGCGGAATTGCCGGGCAGCTCGCGCAATAATCTTTCGCGAAACAATATTTCGCGGTATGGATGTTCCCGACTGCCGCGCCGAGGAGCCGTCTTTGCCCGCCCGACTCGATGCCATCGACCGCAAGATCCTGAAAGAGCTGCAGGACGACGGCCGCATGACCAATGTGGAGCTGTCGCGCCGGGTCGGCATTTCGGCGCCGCCGTGCCTGCGGCGCGTGCGCGCGCTGGAGGAGGCCGGCTACATCAAGGGCTACCGCGCGCTGCTCGACGAGAAAAAGCTCGGTTATGAGGTGGCGGTATTCGCCATGGTGCATCTGGCGAGCCAGGCGGAAGCCGACCTTGCCGCTTTCGAGAAGTTCGTGCGCGCCCAGCCGCTGGTGCGCGAGTGCTGGATGCTCTCCGGCGAGATCGATTTCGTCCTGAAGTGCGTCGCGCCCGACCTCAAGACCTTTCAGGCCTTCGTCGAGAAGCTCACCGCCGCGCCCAATGTGCGCAACGTCAAGACCTCGCTGACGCTGCGCCAGTCCAAGGACGCGGCGATGGTGCCGATGGAGTGATCGATCGTCAGGCCGCTCTGTTTTTCTGCTGCCTGGCAAATTCCTCGGCGCGCCGCTGCAGTTCCTGCGGCGCCACGTCTTCCTTATGCGTCGCGATGAACCAGCTGTTGCCGGACGGATCTTTCACGCCGCCGCTGCGGTCGCCGTAGAACATGTCCATCGGCTCCATGACTTTCGCGCCACCGGCTTTTACCGCCCGCTGGTACACGCTATCGACGTCCGGAACGTAGAGATAAAGCGTCGACACCGTCGCCTGCGCTATCGGGCTTTCCTCGGCGATCATGATGCGGGAATCGCCGATCAACACCTGCGCATGCATGATCGAGCCGTCCGGCCGCTTGATCGCGTCATGCGACAGCTTTGCGCCGAAGGCCTGCTTGAGGAACTCGATAACTTTGCCCGCGCCGCGCACGGTGAGATAAGGCGTCACGGAGTGATAGCCGTCGGGAATTGGTTTTGCTGTCATAATCGTCTCCTCATGTTTTCTTTGAGGTGACGAAGTGTCAGTCGGAACTTGGTCTTTTATTTGCCGCTACGATGAAGATGTGATGGTGATACGCTGTCGGAACAATTTGTTAGCGCGCTACTTCCACTCCACCTTCTTGACTTCATAGCCCTTGGCGCCGCCCGGCGTGTTGACCTCGATCTGCGCGCCTTTGGTCTTGCCGATCAGCGCCTTGGCCAGTGGCGAGGTGATCGAGATGCGGCCTTTCTTGGCGTCGGCCTCCGGCTCGCCGACGATCTGCCACACCTTCTTCTCGTCGGTGTCCTCGTCGACCAGCGTCACGGTGGCGCCGAAGGTGATGGCGTCGCCGGAGAGTTTCGACACGTCGATCACGTCGGCGCGCGCGAGCTTGTCCTCGAGTTCCGCGATCCGGCCCTCGTTGAGCGACTGCTGTTCCTTGGCGGCGTGATATTCGGCATTTTCCGACAGGTCACCGTGCGTGCGGGCATCGGTGATCTGCTGAATGATGCGCGGCCGTTCGACCGACTGGCAATGCTTGAGCTCGGCTTCGAGCGTCGAGTAGCCGGCTGCTGTCATCGGAATTTTATCCATCGTCTTCGTCCACTCGTAATACTACTCCGGTCACGGGCTTCCCGCGACACCGGAGTCATGCACCTTGAAAAGCGAGGCCCCTTAGGCCCGATCGCTGAAGTAGCTCTGCAGCGTCCGCACCTCGAGGTCGCCCCCTAGATAGGCTTTTATGCCCTGTGCCGCCGCAACGGCACCCGAAAGAGTGGTGTAGTACGGCACTTTATGCAAGAGGGCGGCATGGCGCAGGGAGCGGCTGTCGGCCAGGGCGGCGGCCCCCTCGGTGGTGTTGAAAACCAGCTGAACGCCGCCGTTTTTGATGACATCCACGACATTGGGCCGGCCTTCCAGCACCTTGAAGATGCGGGCCGTTTCCACCCCATGTTCGGCCAGGTAACGCTGGGTTCCCGAAGTGGCGATGGTCTTGAAGCCGAGCGAGGCCAACAGCCGCACCGCGTCCAGAATGCGCGGCTTGTCTGAATCCTTGACCGAGACGAACACCGTGCCGTTGCGCGGCAAATTGGTGCCGCCGCCGATCTGGCTCTTGGCGAAGGCGATCTCGAACGAAGCGTCGATCCCCATCACCTCGCCGGTCGACTTCATCTCCGGGCCGAGCACGGTATCGACGCCGGGGAAGCGCGCGAACGGGAACACCGCTTCCTTGACCGCGCGGTGCTTGTAGGTTCCCGGCGCCAGCTTGAAGCTCGCGAGCGTTTCGCCCGCCATGATGCGGGAGGCGATCTTGGCGACCGGAACGCCGATCACCTTGGCGACGAACGGCACCGTGCGCGAGGCGCGCGGATTGACCTCCAGCACATAGATGTCGCCGTCCTTGATGGCATACTGCACGTTCATCAGCCCGCCGACGTTGAGCGCGAGCGCCAGCGCGCGGGTCTGCCGGCCGAGTTCGGCCAGCGTCTGCTCGCTCAAGGAATGCGGCGGCAGCGCGCAGGCTGAATCGCCGGAATGGATGCCGGCTTCCTCGATGTGTTCCATGATGCCGGCGATGAAGGTGTCCTTGCCGTCGGCGAGGCAATCGACGTCGACTTCGGTGGCGTCCGACAAATAGCGATCGATCAGCAGCGGACTTTTTTTCGACACGACCAGTTCGTTCGGCCGGTCGAGATCGGAGGCCAGCCGCGCCACGTAACGGTCGAGTTGCGCGCCGTCGCGCACGATTTCCATCGCGCGCCCGCCCAGCACGTAAGACGGCCGGATCACCACCGGATAGCCGATCTCCTCGGCGATGGCGCGCGCCGCGCCTGGCGATGTGGCGATGCCGTTCTGCGGCTGGCGCAGATTGAGTTTGTTGAGCAGCTTCTGGAAGCGCTCGCGGTCTTCGGCGAGATCGATCATGTCGGGCGAGGTGCCGAGGATCGGCACCTTGGCTTTTTCAAGCGGCTCGGCCAGCTTGAGCGGGGTTTGGCCGCCGAACTGCACGATGACGCCGTGCAGCGTGCCGTTGGCGCGCTCGGTCTCGATGATCTCCAGCACGTCTTCCGGCGTCAGCGGCTCGAAATAGAGCCGGTCGGAGGTGTCGTAGTCGGTCGACACCGTTTCCGGATTGCAGTTGACCATGATGGTCTCGTAGCCGGCTTCCTTGAGCGCGAAGGCGGCGTGGCAGCAGCAATAGTCGAATTCGATGCCCTGGCCGATGCGGTTTGGCCCACCGCCGAGGATGATGACTTTCTTCTTGGCCGACGGCCGCGCTTCGTCGGCGACTTTAGTGCCGGCTTGGCCGTTAAACGGCGTCTCGTAGGTCGAATACATGTAGGCGGTGGGCGAGGCGAATTCGGCGGCGCAGGTGTCGATGCGCTTGAACACCGGCCGCACGCCGAGCGCGCGGCGCTTCGCCATCACCGCGTCGGCATCGGTGCCGGTCAGCTTGCCGAGCCGGCGGTCGGAAAAACCCTGGGCCTTGAGCCTGCGGAACGCGCCCGCGGTCGCGGGCAGGCCCTTGGCCTTGATCTCGCCTTCCATGTCCACCAGCGCGCGGATTTCGTTGAGAAACCACGGATCGATGCGGCAGGCATTATGGATCAATTCGTCATTGGCCCCGAGCCGCATGGCTTGCGCGATCTTGAGCAGGCGATCCGGCGTCGGCGTGCCGAGCGCGGCGCGGATCGCGGCCTTGTTGTCGGCATCCTCGATGCCCTTGGCGACGTCGAAACCCTCGATGGTGATTTCATCGAGGCCGGTGAGCCCGGTCTCCAGCGAACGCAGCGCCTTCTGCAGGGATTCCTGGAAGGTGCGGCCGATCGCCATGGCTTCGCCGACCGATTTCATCGAGGTGGTCAGCGTGTTCGAGGCACCGGGAAATTTCTCGAAGGCAAAGCGCGGAATCTTGGTGACCACGTAATCGATGGTCGGCTCGAACGAGGCCGGCGTCGCGCCGCCGGTGATGTCGTTGGCGATTTCGTCGAGCGTGTAGCCGACCGCCAGCTTGGCCGCGACCTTGGCGATCGGGAACCCGGTCGCTTTCGAGGCCAGCGCCGAGGAGCGCGACACCCGCGGGTTCATTTCAATCACGACCAGCCGCCCGTCGGCCGGATTGACCGCGAACTGCACGTTGGAGCCGCCGGTCTCCACCCCGATCTCGCGCAACACCGCGATCGAGGCGTCGCGCATGATCTGGTATTCCTTGTCGGTGAGCGTGAGCGCCGGCGCGATGGTGATGGAATCGCCGGTGTGCACGCCCATCGGATCGACGTTTTCGATCGAGCAGATGATGATGCAATTGTCTTTCTTGTCGCGCACCACCTCCATCTCGAATTCCTTCCATCCCAGCACCGATTCCTCGATCAGCACTTCGCTGGTGGGCGAGGCGTCGATGCCGCCTTCGACGATGTCGATGAACTCGGCCTTGTTGTAGGCGATGCCGCCGCCGGTGCCGCCGAGCGTGAACGAGGGCCGGATGATCGCCGGCAGGCCGATGTCGTCGAGCGCTTCCAGCGCCTGCGCCAGCGTCTTGACCTGATGCGAGCGCGGCGTCGGCAGACCGATGCGCGTCATCGCCTCGCGGAACAATTCGCGGTCTTCCGCCATGTCGATGGCGTCGGCCGTGGCGCCGATCATCTTGACGTTGAATTTCTCCAGCACGCCCATCTTGCGCAGCGACAGCGCGCAATTGAGCGCGGTCTGCCCGCCCATGGTCGGGAGCAGCGCGTCGGGCCGCTCGCGTTCGATGATCTTGGCGACAATCTCCGGCGTGATCGGCTCGATGTAAGTGGCGTCGGCGAGATCCGGATCGGTCATGATGGTCGCCGGATTGGAGTTGACCAGAACGACCCGGTAGCCCTCGTCCTTGAGCGCCTTGCAGGCTTGCGTGCCGGAATAGTCGAATTCGCAGGCCTGGCCGATGACGATCGGGCCGGCGCCGATGATCATGATCGATTTGATGTCGGTTCTTTTCGGCATTCGCTCTCAAAACTGGGCACAAAAAAAGGGCGCGCCTATGCGCGCTCCCCCGGACCGCGCTGAGGCCAAGCCTCGCGCGCGGGGCTCATATAGACCCGAATCGGGGGGCAGGGAAGGGCGCGGGCTGGATTAGCGGTGGACGGCCAAAAGCTATGCGGGACGGGCCAAAAACGTCATGCGCCGCTGGTTGTGGCCGATATTGCGCGGCGCGCGCTGCGCCGAAAAGCCCGCGGCCTTGAGCTTTGCCAGCATCGCGGCTTCCTCGTAATGCGAGAGGCCGATCATTTTCTTCAAGCGCAGATAGTCCGACAAGAAAATCCGCATCAGCCCGAAGGCGGCGGCCCAGAAGAAGCCGTTGGCGGCGCCAAAGCGCAGCAGCGCCAGGGCCGCCGCCGGCGCGGCGAGCTTCGGCGCCACGATATCGCCGATGATGAACAGCCCGTCCGGCTTGAGCAGCCGGCGGAACACCGTAAGCAGCCGGTTGAGTTCGGCGGCGGAAAGATACTGCGCCACCGAATGCATAACGATGAGATCAAAGCTGCCCGCCGGCAGCGCTGCGGCTTCATCGGGCGTGCGCACCGAGATTTTCGGATTTGACGCATAACGCGCGCCGAGCGCGGCGCGCACATTGGGCGCGGCCTCGACCAATGTCAGATGGCCGCTCGCGGCCGCCACCAGCTCGGCCGAGGTCGCCTCGCCGCAGCCGTAGTCGAGCACGCGCGCCGTTGCCGATGGCACATAGGCGCGGATGTCCTGCGCGATGGTGCGATAATGCACGTCGCGATGCCGCGCATTCACGTAGATGACCGAATGCTTGAAATCGTAGAAGCTGATCCAGTCGGACATGCGCTTCTATCGCGCATTCTCTCGCGCCGCGCCAGCCGCAAAGCCTAACGCCGCCACAGCTTGGTCAGCGGGCCGTTTCGGCCGGCGACCGGATCGCTGTCCGGCACCGGCACGTCGGGGATGGTGACGAGCGCCTTGTCGCGGTCGGCCGGATTGTCGCCGCGGCAAAGGTTATAGGTGCCTTCCGGCGGGTAGGCGCCAATCACCAGAAGATCGAGACTCGACGACAGCCGCTGATGCCCGGTGCCGGCCGGCAGCACCGCGACATCGCCGGCCTTAAAATCGAAGCTCTCGCCTTTGTGCCCGCCGAGTTGCACTCGGGCCGAGCCTTGCGCGATGCCGAGCACCTCGTGGATCATGGCGTGATAATGCACGAAGGGAAAAATGCCGTCGCGCCACATGCCGTGGCCCCAGCCATTGGCCTTGAACAGTTTCTCGATCTCGGCGGCGGGATCGCGGCTCTTCGCCGGATCGAGCGCAGCTTTGTAAACCAGCGCCGGCAGCGCCGGGTTGTTCGGCACCGCGCCGTCGTCCTTGAACAGGAAGGTGAGGGGTTTCACTGCGGCCGGCATTGGCCGCTCAAGCGATCTTACGCTTGGCCGCGTCCTTGGCCGTTTTTTTGGCCTGCCGCATCATGTCGACAAAGCGCGTGAACAGATAATGGGAATCCCGCGGGCCGGGCGAGGCTTCCGGATGGTACTGCACCGAGAACACCGGCCGGTCGGTGAGCGCGAGGCCGCAATTCGAGCCGTCGAACAGCGACACATGGGTCTGCTGCACGTTCTTCGGCAGCGTCTCCTTGTCGACCGCGAAGCCGTGGTTCAT
Organism: uncultured Alphaproteobacteria bacterium; assembly: GCA_963703875.1. Lineage (GTDB taxonomy): Bacteria > Pseudomonadota > Alphaproteobacteria > Rhizobiales > Xanthobacteraceae > Pseudolabrys. The sequence goes on along the minus strand of CAVPFZ010000006.1, from coordinate 141,522 downwards.
CGAGGTGATCTCGACCTTGCCGGTGGTGAGATCCTTGACCGGATGATTGGCGCCGTGATGGCCCTGATGCATCTTCATGGTCTTGCCGCCGACGGCAATTCCCAACATTTGATGGCCGAGGCAGATGCCGAAAGTCGGGGTCCCTAAGTCGATCAGCTTCTTGATCACCGGTACGGCGTATTCGCCGGTTGCCGCTGGATCGCCTGGCCCGTTCGACAAAAACACGCCGTCGGGCTTGAGCGCCATGATGTCCTCTGCCGAGGTCTTGGCCGGCACCACCGTCACCTTGCAGCCGGAGCCCGCGAGCAAGCGCAGGATGTTGCGCTTGATGCCGTAGTCGACCGCGACGACATGGAAATCCGGTTTGGTCTGGCGGCCATAGCCCTCGCCCCACACCCACGGCGTCTCGTCCCAGGAAAATCTTTGCGCCGACGTCACCATCGGCACCAGGTCCATGCCGACCAGGCCGGGCCAATCCTTGGCTTGCTTCTTCAGCGCGGCGAGATCGAATTTGCCGTCGGCCGCGTGCGCGATCACGGCATTGGGCATGCCCTTGATGCGGATCAGCGCGGTCAGCGCACGGGTGTCGATGCCGCACAGGCCGATAATGCCGCGCGCTTTGAGCCAGTCGTTAAGGTTGCGCGTGGCGCGGTAATTCGACTGCGGCGTGATGGCGGAGTGCAGAATGACGCCGCAGGCGCCCGGCCGCGCCGCCATGTTGACGCTCTCGATGTCGTCCTCGTTGGTGCCGACATTGCCGACGTGGGGAAACGTGAAGGTGATGATCTGCCCGGCGTAGGACGGATCGGTGAGGATTTCCTCGTAGCCTGTCATCGCGGTATTGAAGCAGACCTCGCCGACCGCGGTGCCGGTGGCGCCGAGGCCGAAACCCTCCAGCACGGTCCCGTCGGCCAATACCAAAAGCGCCGTCGGCTTGGGCTCGGCCCAAGACCCCGGTGAAACGCCGGCTGGGGCTGCTTTCGTCTGGGTCATGGCCACTTAGTTGCGTATTATGTATGGGAAGGCAAGAACCACTGTGGGCATTTCCGGGAGAAAATCGTGCTGCGCGACGACATCAACAAAGCTTTGACCGAGGCCCAGAAGGCCAAGAACGAGCGGGCGGTTTCCACCCTGCGCATGGTCAATTCGACGCTCAAGAACGCCGACATCGAGGCGCGCGGGACCGGCAAGCCGCCGCTCGGCGATGCCGAGGTGCTGCCGCTGCTGCAGAAGATGATCAAGCAGCGCCAGGAATTGGTCGAGCTTTACCAAAAGGGCAACCGCGCCGATCTGGTCAAGCAGGAGCAGGAGGAGATCGCCATCATCTCCGGCTATCTGCCCAAGCAAATGTCGGAAGCCGAGATGACGGCGGCGATCGAAGCGGCCATCAAGGACACCGGCGCCGCCGGCATGAAGGACATGGGTAAAGTGATCGGCGTTTTGCGCGGCAAATATGCCGGGCAGATGGACATGGCCAAGGCAAGCGGGATGGTGAAGGCGAAACTCTCTGGCTAGGCGAGGCGGCGATGGGCGGCGAAGTTCCAACGGTCCGGCTGCGTCCCGCGACCGTGGCGGACTACGATTTCACCCGCCGCGTTCATCACAGCGGCATGCGCTGGATTGCCGAGCAGCTCTTCGGCCCTTGGGACGATGCCGCGCAGGATGAAAAATTCAAGCGGCAATTCGTGCTTGATGAGGTGCGCGTTATCGTGATCGAAGCTGGCGATGTTGGCTACCTCCAGCTTGGCATTGGCGATAAAGAGTTGTTCCTGCGGGAGCTTCATATCGATGCCCCGTTTCAGAATCGCGGCATCGGCACGGATACCTTGCGTCTCTTGCTCGCCGAAGCGAAGGCTGCTGGCAAACCGATGGTGGTCGCTGTGGTGAAGCTCAATCCGGCCTGCGCTCTTTATAAACGGTGCGGCTTCCGCACATTCCGAGAAGACGAGTACAAATTCTATATGCGGCATGATGGATAATTCGGCTTAAGCAACGACAGGGAGGAAACAATGAAAAAAATCATCTCGGTGGCGGCGATCGCCGTGGCTTTATTTGCAACGCAGGCCCAGGCCGCCGACTATCCCAACCGCCCGATCCGCGTCTTCACCACCTCGAGCGCCGGCGGCATCAGCGACGTCTTCATGCGCGTCTTGAACGACGCGCTGCAAAGCCGTCTCGGCCAACCGCTGATCATCGAGAACAAGCCGGGCGGCGCCGGCAACATCGCCGCGCGCGCCTGCCAGGACGCGCCGCCCGACGGCTACACCATCTGCATCATCAACGCCGATACGATGATCTACAATCAGTTCCTGTTCAAACAAATCCCGTTCAGTCCCGAGAAGGGCCTCGCGCCGATCGTCAATCTGTTTCACCTGATCCAGGCGGTGGTGGTGAACTCCGACCTGCACGTCAAGTCGATGGACGAACTGGTCGCGCTGTCGAAAGCCAAGCCCGGCACGCTGAATTATCTCACCGCCTCGATCCCCTGCGTCGTCTACATGGACAGCCTCAAGCGCGACAAAGGCGCCGACTGGGTGCGGGTGCCGTTCCGCGGCGGCGGCGAGGCGGTTACCGCAGTGCTCGGCGGCAGTACGCCGATCGCCATGATCGGCATCGGCAATGTCATGGGGCAGATCAAGGCCGGCAAGATGACGGCGCTGGCGCTGGTCAACAACATCCGCACGCCGCTCTTGCCGGACGTGCCGACCTGGGCCGACCTCGGCTACAAGGGCGCGGCGTCGGAAACCTGGTACGGGCTGTTTGCGCCCGCCGGCACGCCCCAGGCGATCATCGACAGATTGAACAGCGAGATCGTCAAGGTGGTGGCCGACCCGGCGTTCCGCGAGAAGAACATCATCGCCCGCGGCCTGGTGCCGGCGACTGGCACGCCGGAGGATTTTGCCAAAGCCATCAAAGACGGCCGCGTCGAGGCCCAGCAGGTGGTCAAGGATTCGGGCCTGCCGCCGCAGTAAGCGCGCAACGTCACGCGTCGAAAAAAGTCTTGCCCGCGCATCTTTTAACCGTGACGCGGGCATTCTTATCAACATCATTCCACAGGTTGTTCACAGCCTTACATGGATGCTGTTGATGATATGCGACCCTTAGTTGTTTCTCCGCTGCGCGCCGTCCGTAATGGTGCGCGCGCGATCGCGCGCCAAGGGGGCGGGGGACTATGCGTTTTGTCGCGACGGCGTTCGTGTGCGCGGGCGTGCTGCTGACGGCGGCGGCGTGCGATCCGACGGACAAGCATTATTTCACGCAAGGCGTCGGTACCCGGTTGTCCTCGGACGATGTGGCCGCGGAAGCCAATCAGACCAGTTTGCAGAATGCCTATGTCGAGCAAATCTGCCGGCAGGCGGGTCTGCAGCCGACACCGGCCGGTGCCGAGGTCGCCAGTTGTATCGGCCCGGACCCGCGCACGACCTGGACGCTGTTCGTGCAAGCCGGAATGAACGATATCGATCAGCGCTGCGACGCCTATCTCACGTGGCTCGATGAATTCAAGCGCTCGCGCGATCCCATTCTCAACCAGATCACGCAAACAGGCACCGCCACCGGAAATGTCTTGTTGGCAGCTGGCGCCCACCAGGTGCCGATCACCATCGTCGCCAATGCATTTGGGCTGGCAGGCCAAACCTTCACCAACCTCGGTTCGAGTTTGATCCTCGAATTACCGCATTCGACCGTCCAGGCGGTCGTGCTCGGCAGGCAAAAGGATATTCGCGACGAAGTCTTCGGCACGCCCGACGTTCCGGCGCAGATCGCGATCGTGAGCAGGCCGGCCGCCATCTACGTTCTGCGCTCCTATTTGCGCCTGTGCATGCCGATGACGATCGAGACGGAGGTCAACAATACGGCGACCACGCTCGCGCGCGGTGGCGCCGGCGCATTGCTGAACAGCGATCCGCTGATTTCTCCAAGCAACGTGGGCAAAACGACACCGCCGGCGGTGGTAATTAAAACGACGTTTTCGCCAAACGACGCCACCAAGGCCCTGCGGGCTTGGCTCAGGCCGAATGGCGTTCCAAGTGCTGATCACGCCAAAATCCTCGATGATTTTTTGGTGAAAAAGCAGTTCAACCCGAAGCCGTTGGTCGGGACTTTCCTGATCGGGGCTCAGTTCAGCGATGCGCGCACCGAACTCGCGCGCCAGCAGGGGCTCATACCGTAACGGTAGTCTCAGTCGGGCGGGGGGCAAAATGCCAACAATAATAAATACGGTGCCCGGCATACCGGAAGACGGGCTGCAGCAGGCAATATCGGATTTCAGGGATTTCGATCATCCGGATATCGTCACGGCGGTTAACACCGGGAACGGTGTCTATACTCTTGACGTGACCGTTTTTGACCGGACACCGGCGGCGGCGGGTTCGACGATGACGCTGGACGGCAAGATGTCGCATTTTGGCGGACCCGACGACACTGGCGTGGGGCCTGACGAGGGGCTTTCACTGTTTAGCGGCGACGCAGACGTTGCGGCTAACCCCGACCTTTTTCTGGCGGCCCAGCCGCCGAGCACCAGTGGGTTAGCGCGGCGTCTCAATCCGGACGCCATGTATCTCGCCTGTCGTTGGAACTTGAGCGTCACGCCAAAGAGCTTTCTGAAACTGAATACGACCAAAGTTAAGGTAACCAACCCGGCTAACGGCAGGATGGTAGAGGCGCGGCCGGCGGACACCGGTCCGGCTCTTGAAACCGGCCGCGTGGCCGATCTCTCTCCTGGCTTGGAAACGGCTTTAGGGCTCAGTACGGACAAGCTTTGTCATGTCGAGATTCCAATTCCGGCGGGTGCTCAAATTCCGCCGGCCGGAGCGGGCATTGCGACGGGCCTCGATTTGACGGCGATCGATTCGACGATCTTTTCTCCGAATTTTTCACGGACGCTTGTCGTCGCGACGACGTCCAATCAAGCGACCTTTTGGGTCATCAATCTCGTCGGGCAGGACGACGGCGGGCAGTCTTTGCTCCGGCACGCCGGCAACACGACCGACGTTCTGCTCACTGACACAACGATTTTCCCGATCAAGGCGAGCAGTCAGATCCCGGCTGCCGTTGCCGACGAGCTGAACAAGGCCGCATCCCAGTTCACGCCGGCGGGCAGAGAACCCGGTGGTGGTCCGCCGCAGCCCGGTGACGACGCCAATGCCAAGGAATTCAACGCCGCGCAGGGCTTCCTCAATCACGATACCAGTACCGTCCCCGGAACCAAGGGCGGAACTCTGGCCTGCGCATGGGCGGTGAATCAGGTGACGCGCATTGCTCTCGGCAAGCCGATCTCAACATTTGAGGGCGGCGGGTCGGGTAACGGCCTCGGCACCGATGGTATCTTCGCGGCGCTGAGCGCGCATCACACGAGACTCAATTCCGTCAACGACGCAAAACCAGGAACGATTATCATTGCGCCGTCGACTCCAAGCACGCACGGCCATGTCGGCATTGTCGGCGCCGCCGCGGCCAACGTCCGCGATACGAAAGTCCTCTCCAACCGATCTGTTCCTGGCGTATTTGCGGATCGATTCACCATTGGAACGTTTACCGACACCTATACGGGCATGGGTCTTCAAGTCCTGTTCTTTGCCTTGAATAAAGACCGGTTTTAATTGGGGTTCGCTACGCCCTGTGTCTAGCGGGGAAAATCCGCCCTTGGCCGCGCCTTAATCGGCCGATATGGGCAAGAGTCCGCGGTTAACCGCCGATTCGGTCCCACGCCAAAAGCCACGCGAAAGCGTGGCACAAACATCATGCGCTTCACGCCCCAGTTCCTCGACGAGTTGCGTGCCCGCCTCCCTGTCTCGGAAGTGGTCGGCCGCCGCGTGAAACTGCGCAAGCAGGGCCGTGAGTTCATCGGGCTCTCGCCCTTCAACAAGGAGAAGTCGCCCTCCTTCACGGTCAACGACCAGAAGGGCTTCTTCCACGATTTCTCCTCCGGCAAGCATGGCGACATTTTCGGTTTCGTCATGGAGACCGAAGGCGTGGCCTTCCCCGAGGCGGTCGAGCGCTTGGCGCAAATGGCCGGCGTGGCGCTGCCGAAGGTCTCGCACGAGGATGAGCAGCGCGACGCCCGGCGCAAGACGCTGCACGATGTCATGGAGTTGGCGGCTAAGTTTTTTGAATCGACGCTCACCGCGCGCACCGGCGCCAAGGCGCGCGGCTATCTCGCCGACCGCGGCCTCGATCCGGCAACGCAGCTGAAATTCCGTCTCGGTTACGCCACCAATGAGCGCTTCGCGCTCAAGGAACATCTGGGCAGCCACGGCATTCCGGTCGAGGACATGGTGGAAGCGGGCTTGCTGGTGTCCGGCGACGACATCCCGCTGCCGTTCGATCGCTTCCGCGACCGCGTGATGTTTCCGATCACCGATATGCGCGGGCGCGTGATCGCCTTCGGCGGCCGCGCGCTGGAAAAAGACGCGCAAGCGAAATACTTGAATTCGCCGGAGACGCCGCTGTTCCACAAAGGTGCGACGCTTTACAACATCGCGGCGGCGCGCCAGGCGGCGCATGACGGCGCAACAATCGTCACCGTCGAAGGTTATGTCGACGTCATCGCCATGGTGACGGCGGGCTTTCCGGCGGCGGTCGCGCCGCTCGGCACGGCCCTGACCGAAGATCAGCTCGCGCTGCTCTGGAAAATGGCCGACGAGCCGGTGCTTTGCTTCGACGGCGACAAGGCTGGTTTGCGCGCCGCCTATCGCGCGGTCGAGCTGGCGATGCCGCGGCTCAAACCCGGCAAGAGCCTGAAATTCGCGCTGCTGCCGGAGGGCCAGGATCCCGACGATCTGCTGCGCTCGGCCGGCCGCGAGGCGGTGGCCGAGGTGGTCGCCGCCGCGCGTCCGCTCGCCGCCATGTTGTGGGCGCGCGAGACCGAGGGCCATTCGTTCGACACGCCGGAGCGGCGCGCGGCGCTCGAAGCGCGCGTCAACGAAGTCACCGCCGGCATTGCGGATGATTCCGTGCGCAAATATTACCGGCAGGATTTCAACGCGCGGCTGTCGCAGTTCTTCGCGCCGGCGCAAAGCCCGCGCGGCAATTTCCAAGGACGAGGGCAGGGTCAGAACTGGCGCGAGCGCCCCAGAGGCGAGTGGCAGCCGCGCAACGACGCGCCGCAACGCCCGGCCGCCGGCGGCAGAAACACGCCCTATGTCGTGGTCAGCCAGCAGCTCGCCTCGAGTCCGGTGCATCGCGGCCACCGCACGGCAGTTCCCAAGCGCGAAGCGCTCATTCTGCAGGCCGCGCTCAATTACCCCTGGCTCTTGCACGATCACCTGGAGGAACTGGCCTCGCTCGAGTTCACCCACGCCGATGCCGAGCGGCTTAAAGGTGCCTTGATCGACATCGCCGCCCATTCCGCCGCGCCCGATGCCGAAACCATCAAGGCGGAACTGATCCGCCGCAACCTCGGCGACACCATGGAACGCGTCGCCGGCGCCATCACCACCGCGTCGGTCTGGGGGGCGCGGCCGGATGCCGCGCCCGAGGATGTTTTGATCACCTGGCAACAGCTGGTTGCCTTGCATCGGCAATGGCATTCCCTAACTAAGGAGCTCAAGGACGCCGAACAGGCGCTCGGCCAGGACTCCAGCGAAGGCAACTATTTGCGGCTCCGCGACGTTAAGGCCCGCCTGTCCAACATGGACGGAACCGAAGCCCTGATCGAAGGCTTTGGGGCCTCTTCCGGTCGCGGCGCCCGTAGCTTATGAGCAGGGCCGCGCGGCGCGTAAATTGACGGACCGGCAGGGAATAAATGGTGGATTCCCGCGGTATTTCAGGGTTAATCGGAGCTAAACGGGTTCCGACGAAACTGGCGACCTGATTCGGGGCGGCGCTCGCCGGCGCAGGGCCCCTTTGGCCGTTGCCTATATATAGGAGGGCTATTTTGACCCGCCTCGGAAGTACGGCCAAGAGGGCCCAGGAGAAACAGATGGCGAGCAAGGCTAAGGCGCAGGTCAAGGAAGAGGCCCCGGACAAGGAAGCCGAGGGCGCGCCTGAATCCCCGCTGCCGCTGCTCGATCTCAACGACGCCGGCGTCAAGAAGATGATCAAGGCCGCCAAGAAGCGCGGCTTTGTCACTTTCGACGCGCTCAACGCCGTGCTGCCGTCGGATTCGACCTCGCCGGAACAGATCGAAGACATCATGTCGATGCTCAGCGAGATGGGCATCAACGTGGTCGAGACCGAGGACGCCGAAGGCGAAGACGGCGAGACCGAGAAAGCCGCCGACGAGCACGACGATGATGAGGACGACGAGACCGGCCGCGAAGTGGTCGAGGCCAAGCCGAAGGCGCTCGCCACCACCGAGAAGAAAGAGCCGTCCGAGCGCACCGATGACCCTGTCAGGATGTACCTGCGGGAAATGGGCTCGGTCGAATTGCTGTCGCGCGAGGGCGAAATCGCCATCGCCAAGCGCATCGAGGCTGGCCGCGAGGCGATGATCGCAGGGCTTTGCGAAAGCCCGCTGACGTTTCAGGCCGTCATCATCTGGCGCGACGAATTGAACGACGGAAAAGTCTTCCTGCGCGACATCATCGACCTCGAAGCGACCTATGCCGGCCCCGACGCGCAGAAGATGCAGGTGCCGGTGATCATCGGCCCCGACGGCAAGCCGGTGCCGCAGGCGGCCGCCGTTCCCGGCGCCGTGCCGGTTCCGGGCGCGCCGCATTTGCAGGTCGTGCAGACGCAGGCCGCGCCGCCGGCCGCGCCTCCGGGCGCCACGCCGTTCAAGGCGCCGGGCGAAGCCGGCGCCGACGGCGAGGAAAAGGATCCGGCCGAGGCCGCGGCCGAGGGCGACTACGACGAAGACGACATGGAGAATTCGCTGTCGCTCGCGGCCATCGAGGCCGAGCTCAAGCCGAAAGTGGTCGAGACCTTCGACAACATCGCCGACGCCTTCAAGCGGCTGCGCCGCCTGCAGGAGCAGGACATCGCCTTCAAGCTCAAGAGCACCTCGCTGTCGCCGGCGCAGGAGCGCAAATACAAGAAACTGAAGGAAGAGATCATCTCCGAGGTGAAGTCGCTGCGGCTCAACCAGGCGCGCATCGACAGCCTCGTCGAGCAGCTCTACGACATCAACAAGCGCCTGGTATCGAACGAAGGCCGCCTGATGCGGCTCGGCGAAAGCTACGGCGTGTCGCGCGAGGACTTCCTCAAGAACTACATGGGCAACGAGCTCGACTCGCGCTGGCTCAACCGCATCTCGAAGCTCTCCGCCAAGGGCTGGAAGGGCTTCGTCGCCAAGGAAAAGGACCGCATCAAGGAAATCCGCTCGATGGTGCACGAGCTCGCCGGACAAACTGGTGTTGAAATCAGCGAGTTCCGCAAGATCGTGCACATGGTGCAGAAGGGTGAGCGCGAGGCGCGCCAGGCCAAGAAGGAAATGGTCGAGGCCAATCTGCGCCTCGTCATCTCGATCGCCAAGAAATACACCAACCGTGGCCTGCAATTCCTCGATTTGATCCAGGAAGGCAATATCGGCCTGATGAAGGCGGTCGACAAATTCGAATACCGCCGCGGCTACAAGTTCTCGACCTACGCGACCTGGTGGATCCGCCAGGCCATCACGCGCTCGATTGCCGACCAGGCGCGCACCATCCGCATCCCGGTGCACATGATCGAGACCATCAACAAGATCGTGCGCACCTCGCGCCAGATGCTCAACGAGATCGGCCGCGAGCCGACGCCTGAGGAGCTGGCCGAGAAGCTGGGCATGCCGCTCGAAAAGGTGCGCAAGGTCCTGAAAATCGCCAAAGAGCCTTTGTCGCTCGAAACGCCCATCGGCGACGAGGAAGACTCACATCTCGGCGATTTCATCGAGGACAAGAACGCCATCCTGCCGATCGACGCCGCGATCCAATCGAACCTGCGCGAGACCACGACGCGCGTGCTGGCCTCGCTCACCCCGCGCGAGGAGCGCGTGCTGCGCATGCGCTTCGGCATCGGCATGAACACCGACCACACGCTGGAGGAAGTCGGCCAGCAGTTCTCGGTCACCCGCGAGCGCATCCGTCAGATCGAGGCCAAGGCGCTGCGCAAGCTGAAGCATCCGAGCCGGTCAAGGAAGCTGCGGAGCTTCCTGGACAACTAATCAAATTCCGTTCGTCCCCGCGAAAGCGGGGACCCAGGGCCAAAGAACTGGATTCCCGCTTGCGCGAGAATGAGCGGTTGGGCAATGGTGCGCCCATGATCAAACGCCTCCTCGCCGGACTCTTCCTCTTGACGCTCGCCACGCCCTCTCTGGCCGCGCAATGCGGCGGCGACTTCAATGGCTTTCTTGGCCAGATGGCGCGCGAGGCGCAGGCCGCCGGCGTCTCGCAACAGGTCATCGGGCAGGCCTTTGCCGGGTTATCAATCGACCAGAACGTGCTGGCCTTCGACCGGCGTCAGAAGGGCATGTTCCATTCCAAGAGCTTCGAGCAATACGCCGCGACCCGCGTCATCCCGCCGCGCATCAACCGCGCCAGGAAGCTGATGGCGGCGCACGCGCAACTGCTCAACCGCATCGAGCGGCAATTTGGCGTGCCCGCGCCGGTCGTCGTCGCGATCTGGACGCTGGAGAGCGACAACGGCACCGGCGACATGGGCAAGCTGCCGGTGATCCGCACGCTGGCGACGCTGGCGCATGACTGCCGCCGCACCGATCTGTTCCAGGGCGAGCTGATCGCGGCGCTCAAGATCGTGCAGCGCGGCGACCTGCCGCTGCGCGACCTGATCGGCGCCTATGCCGGCGAGATCGGCCAGACGCAGTTCCTGCCGTCGTCCTACATCAAGTACGGCGTCGACTTCGACGGCAACGGCCATGTCGACTTGCGCCATTCGGTGCCGGACGTGCTGGCCTCGACTGCCAATCTCTTGAAGGTCAACGGCTGGCAGGCCGGGGCGCCCTATAGCCAGGGCACGCCGAATTTCGAGGGCGCGATGCGCGAGTGGAATCACTCCGAGGTCTACCGCCGCACCATCGTGCTGATGGCGGAGAGGATTGGGGGAAGGTAGCTCCCGATCCGATAAAGTAAACATCTAGATTCCCGATTGCGCGGGAATGAGCGGGTGGGCGATGCCGCCGCCGTCTGCTTCGAGACGCGGGCGCGCAACCTCATGCCGACAATATCCTGGTTCTACGGCATCGCGATTCGGATGTATTTTCTCGACCATCCGCCGCCGCATTTTCAGGCGGTCTATGGCGAGCATGAGGCCAATATCGCGATTGCCAGCGGCGAGGTGGTCGAGGGATATCTGCCGCGCACCGCCGCGCGGCTGGTGAAACAATGGACGCTGGCGCATCAGGCCGAATTGCGGGTGAATTGGGATCGCGCGTGCTAAAGTGCCGCTCGAACGCATTGCAGGGCTCGACGATGATCAAGGTTTCGAAGATTAAATGGCTGGGCGAGCATCGCCTCCGCTGCCGTTTCACCGATGACAGCGTCGGTGAACACGATTTTTCAGCCCTGGTGAATGAGCCGGGCCCGATGGTCGAGCCGCTGCGGGATGTCGATTATTTCAAGCGGGTATTTCTCGCATTCGGGGCGCCGACCTGGCCGAACGGATTCGATATCGCACCCGAATGGCTGCGGCGGGAGATGGCGGCGGCCGGTGAACTGACGCAGGTGGCGGCGGAGTAACGCCCGCGTGTCGCGCGGCTTAGCCTTACCGGCACGCCGAATTTCGAGGGCGCGGTGCGCGAGTGGAATCACTCCGAGGTCTACCGCCGCACCATCGTGTTGATGGCGGAGCGGATTGGGGGGCGGTGAGGGGTCTGTGAGGTGGGGGTAAATGCGCGCAGCACTTTTGTCCATTGGTGAGGCCGCGCTATGGTTGCTGATAGAAAATTGAACTCCTTTAGGTTACATAGGAGCCTTGTGCACGGCCATAACTTTTTGCATCGCACTCCTAACTAAACTGGTCTGCTGATCGAGCTACCTAATGGATGAGACACGCACACCGGGTTACCGCGCAGTCTTGAAGACGCTTCGCGAAATTAACGCGAAGGAGAGAACCCACCTCAATCTCAATTGGTACCTACCCGCATCTGAATGCCAATAATCGTACCGATTCTTCCAACAGCCAATCATCACCCGCTCCGGGTTTGCGTAAACTAGTGTGCAAAGCAAAAGAGCCTGCGTCTAGGTTCGAGACAGTAAACGCGAAGCATCGCGCGGGGTGAGAATAGCCGAAGGCCCTCCTCGAAAGGTGCCTGCCTCGCCGCTTAAACTTCTTGTACGTTACCCGATGCGGAATGATCGACTGCTGCCGTAGTCGCCACGCCTTGTCGGCTTCGTCGAGAGGTAAAAATGGAGCCAGCATCCATGAAAATCACCATCGAATTCTGCGAACCTTGCGGCTATCGTCCGCGCGCGCAACAGGCCGCGGCGCGGCTCAAGGAAAAAGCCGGCGCCGAGGTCGAACTGCTCAAAGGTCACGGCGGTGTGTTCGAGATCATCGTCGATGGCGCGCTCAAGTTTTCCAAGAAGGCAACCGGCCGCTTCCCGAGCGAGGCGGAACTGGATGCGGTGATGACGGGGTAGCGCCGAATTACTCCGTCATGCCCGGCCTTGTGCCGGGCATCCACGTCTTTGGTGCAGCGAAGTAAGGCGTGGATGGCCGGGACGAGCCCGGTCATGACGAAGCAGGACCGGATTCCGCCGACTGTCACCTCACTCGACAGAACCCAGACGTTGGACGATGCTTTCAGCCAACGCCCCTTCCGCCGGCGCCGAAAGAGTGAGACACTGCCTTGTTGTGAACGGCACAATGCGGGGGAGATAACCATGAGAAAATTTCGGATCGCGGGGTTGGCCATTGCCGCCCTGCTCGTCACATCGACCGTTGCATCGGCGCAGGTCTGCGCCCTCGGCCTGATCGTCGGGGCTTTCTACGTCAGCGCGACCGAAAATCGCGAGCTGACCTCGAAGGAGGCCATGACCTGCGGGATTCTGCTCGACAAGCAGGCCGAGAAGCCGGCGCACCACAAGAAAAGAATGGCCCGGCGGATGAAGCCTACCGGCTGAACTTCTTGTACTTCACGCGGTGCGGGATGATTGAGTCCTGGCCGAGCCGGCGCATCTTGTCCGCTTCGTAGTCCTGGAAATTGCCCTCGAACCATTCGACGTGGCTGTCGCCCTCGAACGCCAGAATATGCGTGGCAATGCGGTCGAGGAACCAGCGGTCGTGGCTGATGATGACGGCGCAGCCGGCGAAATCCTCCAGCGCCTCCTCGAGCGCGCGCAGCGTATCGACGTCGAGGTCGTTGGTCGGCTCGTCGAGCAGCAGCAGGTTGGCGCCGGTGCGCAGCATCTTGGCGAGATGCACGCGGTTGCGCTCGCCGCCCGACAGCGTGCCGACCTTCTTCTGCTGGTCGGCGCCCTTGAAATTGAACAGCGAGACGTAGGCGCGTGAGTTCACTTCCTTCTTGCCGAGCAGGATGACGTCCTGGCCGTTGGAAATTTCATCCCAGACAGTTTTCTTGCCGTCGAGCGAATCGCGCGACTGGTCGACATAGCCGAGAGCGACCGAGGCGCCGATCTTGATGCTGCCGCCGTCCGGCTTGTCCTGGCCGGTGATCATGCGGAACAAAGTGGTCTTGCCGGCGCCGTTCGGGCCGATGACGCCGACGATGCCGCCGGGCGGCAGCTTGAACGACAGATCGTCGATCAGCAGATTGTCGCCGAAACCTTTGTTGAGATGCTCAAAGTCGACCACGTTCTGGCCGAGCCGCTCGGCCACCGGAATTGTGATCTGTGCGGTGGTGTTGACCTTGGCGTTGGCGATCTTGAGCAGTTCCTCGTAGCGCTCGTAGCGCGCCTTGGATTTTGACTGCCGCGCCTTCGGCGACGAGCGGATCCACTCGCTCTCGCGCTCCAGCGTGCGCCGGCGCGACTTGTCCTCGCGGCCCTCTTGCTCCATTCGTTTTTGTTTTTGCGCCAGCCAGGAAGTGTAGTTGCCCTCGTAGGGAATGCCGCGGCCGTGGTCGAGCTCGAGGATCCAGCCGGTGACGTTGTCGAGGAAGTAGCGGTCGTGGGTGACGATCAGGATGGCGCCGGGATAATTGCGCAGGTGGCCTTCCAGCCAGTTCACGCTCTCTGCATCGAGATGGTTGGTCGGCTCGTCGAGCAGCAGCAGCTCGGGTTGGTCGAGCAGCAGCTTGCACAGCGCGACGCGGCGGCGCTCGCCGCCGGAGAGTTTCGTGACCTCGGCGTCGTCGGGCGGGCAGCGCAACGCGTCCATCGCAAGATCAACCTGTGAATTGAGGTCCCACAGGTTCTTGGCGTCGATCTCGTCCTGGAGCTTCGCCATCTCGTCGGCGGTCTCGTCCGAGTAATTGGCGGCCAATTCGTTGTAGCGGTCGAGGATCGCCTTCTTGGCGGCGACGCCCTCCATGACGTTCTCCCGCACGGTCTTTTTGGGGTCGAGTTGCGGCTCCTGCTCGAGGTAGCCGACGCGGGCGCCTTCCGCGACCCAGCCTTCGCCAGTGAACTCGGTGTCGATGCCGGCCATGATGCGGAGCAGCGTCGACTTGCCGGAGCCGTTGACGCCGAGCACGCCGATCTTGGCGTCCGGGTAGAACGACAGATGGATGTTCTCCAGCACCTTCTTGCCGGCCGGATAGGTCTTGGTCAGACCCTCCATGTGATAGATGAATTGGCGGCCGTTCATTGAGCTGACAAAACCCTCGTGAATCCTGGGCTAAACGCCGGATGCGGATGTCGGGAAATTCGCGCTGGATGTAGCGAGCGCGCCGGCAAAGGGCAAGCAGAGTTCCGGCGGTAAATTCTTGGAAAGCCTGTTTGCATTTTCGGCCCCAACAAGACCCCGCGCCAACCCAAATTTAACCCCTGACGCGCCATGATCGCCGTCCATGAACTTGGCCGCCGGAAATGGCGACCAAGGGATGGAGCGGGCGGACGGCCCGCGTCATGGTGGGGATTGAGCGATGGGTCGAGCGATTTCAGCCCTTTCCGGCACGGCGGCAGCGTGGCTGCCACGTCCCTTCAGCCTGATCGGATCGGCGCTGACGGCCTTCTGGCATGAACTGACCCGCGACATGGGCAGCCCCTACCGGCCCGAGCGGCACTATATGCGCGGCCCCGGCCCGAAATATCGCGCCAAGCACGGCCTGCCCCCGGCCTAAGCCATGCGCATGATCTTGTCCGAAAACCGGTACCCACTTTTCGGGATCATGCGCTAACCCCCTATCTTTTCAATCGACCGGCTTTAAATTGGCGCCCCGGAAACGTTCCGGTGGTCAAGGAGCCTCACGCGCATGGTCAGGGCAGCCATTCTCGACGACTACCAGAACGTCGCTTTGAAGCTCGCCGACTGGTCCGCGATCGGCAAGGACGTCGAGGTCAAGGTCTTCAATACGCCGCTCGGCAATGCCGATGCCGTCATCAAGGCGCTGCAAGGCTTTGTCATCGTCAACATGATGCGCGAGCGCACCCCCTTCACCCGCAAGGTGATCGAGGGCCTGCCGGCGCTGAAACTGCTCATCACGACCGGCGCCCGCAACAATTCCATCGACATGAAGGCGGCCGCCGAGCGCGGCGTCACCGTCTGCGGCACCGGCGGCTTCGGTAATCCGACCGCCGGTCTCGCCATCGGCCTGATGCTGGAGCTGACCCGCCATATCGGTTTTGAAAATGCGCGCATGAAGTCCGGCGCCTCCTGGCAGATGACCATCGGTCATGACCTGGAAGGCCTCACCCTCGGCGTGCTCGGACTAGGCAAGCTCGGCCAGCGGGTCGCCGGCGTCGCCAAGGCCTTGGGCATGAAGATCATCGCCTGGAGCCAAAATCTGACACCGGAAAAGGCGAAGGAAGCCGGCGCCGACTATGTTTCCAAGGAAGACCTGTTCAGCCAAGCCGACATCGTCACCATCCATATCGTGCTGAGCGACCGCTCGCGCGGTCTGGTCGGCGCCAAGGAACTCGGCCTGATGAAAAAGACCGGCTACCTCATCAACACCTCGCGCGGGCCGATCGTCGACGAGAAGGCGCTGGTCGCGGCGCTCACGTCCAAGTCGATCGCCGGCGCCGGCCTCGACGTGTTCGACGTCGAGCCGCTGCCGATCGAGCACCCGTTGCGCTATCTGGACAATGTCGTGCTCACGCCGCACCTCGGCTACGTCAGCGAGCAGAATTACCGGGGCTATTACCAGGGCGTCGTCGAAGACATCCGCGCCTGGCTGGTCGGCAAGCCGGTGCGGGTGATCGCGCCGAAATGACCGTCGCTAGAACCCCAGCTCGCTGTGGGAGCCCAGTCTGATGAGTTCGAGGCTGATCTTGTCCGGCTTACGATAGATCAACATAAGATCGGGCCGCAGGTGGCAATCCCGGCAATCTTCCCACGCGCCGGATAACGGATGATCGAAGTAACGTCTTGGCAGTGACTGATCGGCCACAAGAAGGGCAACGGCATCGGTCAGCAAAGTATCGAGCACCTTGGCATGCCGGCCGGACTGCTCGCGGCGATAATCGCGCTTAAATTGATTCGTATATCTAATCGGCCGCATTCAGCTTATCGATCAAGCCGCCCGGGCTTTTCACTCTTGTGAGTTCGCCGCGGCGCGCGGCCTTTATGGCTGCAATGGTCTTGTCGTTAGGCACCAGCGGCTCGAATGGAAGGGCCTTGTCGCGTGCGACGCGCACCATCAGCAGGCGGAAGGCATCGGACACGGTCAGTCCCATGGCTTCAAGCACCGTAGAGGCTTCTTCCTTGATGCGCTCGTTGATGCGAGCACGGATGACACTGTTTTCAGCCATGACATGAGCTCCTTCTGGGCTACAATGTAGCCCAATAGAAGCAAATTGCAAGGGGCAAGAGCCGGCCGAAGGCTTAAATATCTAGAGGCCCAACAGCTTTGCCGCGTTGTTGTAGGCGATATCCGCGCGCAAGGATTCCTCGAGCGGCACGGTGTCGAGGAAATCGCAGCCCGGCCAGTCAAAAGGATAGTCGGCCGAAAACAGCACACGGTCGCGCCCCAGCGCATCGAGCGAGCAATGCAACGGCGGGCCGTCATACATGCCCGAGGTGGTGACCCAGACGTTTTCCTTGATGTATTGCGACGGCGGCTTCGGCAGATTCCAGCCATAGGGCTTCGAGCGGCTGTCGTAACGCCACAGCAAAAACGGCAGCGTTTCGCCGAGATGGCCGATCACCAATTTGGCTTTCGGATAGCGATGGAAGACCCCGCCGCAGATCATGCGCAGCGCGTGCGATCCGGTCTCGACGCCCCAGCCCCACATCGGCCGCGCCAGCACATTGTAGCCGGCGAGCACCGGCAGCGGCGCCACCGGGTCGGCCGGATGCAGATAAATCGGCGCGCCCAGAGCGGCCGCGCGCTCCCAGAACGGATCATAGGAATGGTCGTCGAGATATTTTCCATTGGTATGGCCGTTGATCATGGCGCCGCAAAATTTGAGGTCGCGCAACGACCGCTCCAGCTCGTCGGCTGCGGCCTTCGGGTCCTGCATGGCAAGATGCGCGAAGCCGGAATAGCGGTCCGGTCGTTGTTGCACTTGCTTGGCGAGGAAATCATTCGAGGCGCGGGCGTTGCGCACCGCCGTCGCGGTGTCGCGCTCGGCTTGCACGCCGGGCCCGGCGACCGCCAGCACCATGCGCGCGATGCCCGTCTCATCCATCATTTTCAGCCGCTGCTCGCCGAAATCGGTCAGGCAGGCGTAAAGCTGCGCGGTTTTTTGCGGCGCGACATCGACCATGGTCGGCCGCCAATAATCCACCGTGGCGGGGTCGAGGAAATGTTCCTCGAGTGCAATTTTTTTGACCATGACCGCTCCTCGCTTGTGTCGTCGCGACTTTTCGGTCGCTTATTTTTCTCCTTTTTTACCTGTACCGCACCGCCCCCGCCTAAGCTAGGCTGCGGCGAAACGGCCTAAAAGTTTCGATAAAAATCAAACAGGGAGGATGCCGTGGCCAAAAGAATTCGCGGCGTGATGTTCGAAGAGAACCTCAAGAACAGCATGGGGCTGGAGTTCTACAATCTGTCCCATCGCTTCGGCTATCAATCGCCGAATTGGCCGTATTTCGAGGATGTGAAAATCGAACGCATCCACTACATGGCCAAATCCGGCGTGCTGTCGCAGCGCATCACCACCTCGATGCACAACACCACCCATATCGACGCGCCGGCGCATGTCGTGCAGGGCACGCCCTTCATCGACGAGGTGCCGCTGCCGCATTTCTTCGGCTCCGGCATCGTGGTGTCGATCCCGAAAAACAAATGGGAGCCGATCACCGGCGACGATCTGGAAAAGGCCTGCGGCAAGATTATCCGGCCGCGCGACGTGGTGATCGTCAATACCGGCTGGCACAAGCTCTACGAAGACAGCGAGGATTATTTCTGCCGCGCGCCTGGTTTCGTGCCGTCGGCCGGCGAATGGTTCGTGAAGAAGAAAGTGAAGGTGGTGGGCCACGACACCCAGGCCAACGACCATCCGCTGGCGACGGCCATCGGCCCGCAGCGCAACGGCCCGCTGCATCCGCATTTGGCCGAGGAATACCGCGAATGGTCGGGCGGCCGCGACTGGAAGGACGATTTCCCGGATTGGGAGCCGGTGCATCGCATTCTGTTCAAGAACGGCATCATGGGCATCGAGAATGTCGGCGGCGACATCGACAAGGTCACCGGCAAGCGCTGCACCTTCGCCTATTTCCCGTGGAACTGGGATCGCGGCGACGGCTGCATTGTGCGTCTGGTCGCGATCCTCGACCCGAAGCAGAAATTCCGCATCGAAAAGGGGAGCAAGTTCTGATGATCGTCCGCAAGCTTTCCGAGGCCAAACGCTACGAAGCGCCGAACCACCGCAACTATAAGTCGCTGCGCATCTTCGGCGCGGAAACCGGCGGCTCGCAGGCCCTTGTATTCGGCATCTCGCACTTCCAACCCGGCGGCGGCGCCGGACCGGACGGTTCGCCGCCCGAGAAGATCTATCATATTCTCAAGGGCGAACTCACCGTGATCGCGGGCGGCAAGGAGCAGGTGGCAAAGCCTGGCGACACCGTCTTCATCGCGCCGAACGAGAACCGCGAGATCATCAATCGCGGGAAAGATGTTTGCACGATTTTGGTCGCGGTCGCCGCGCCGCCGAAGTAGACGCGTAGAGAGTGAGGGCGTGCCATGAGTGATGACTTCCTGAAAAATCCACTGTCTTTGTTCGACGTCAAGGGCAAGACCGCCATTATAACCGGCGCGTCGGGCGCCTTCGGCGCGCTGGCGGCCAAGACCTTGGCCGGCGCCGGCGCCAATGTCGTGCTGTCGGCCAGCAAAGCGGACCAGCTGAAAAAGGTCGCGGCCGAGTGCGAGAAGCTCGGCGGCAAGGCAGAAGTCGTCGCGCTGCGCCCAAGCTCGGAGGAAAACTGCGACAGAATTGTCAAGGCGGCGGTCGATAAATTCGGCCGCGTCGACATTCTGGTTTGCGCCTCGGGATTGAACAAAGTGGCGAAGATCGTGGACCAGAAGCCGGAAGATTTTCTCGACGTGATGGACGCCAATGTCACCCAGTCATGGCTGATGGCGCGCGCCGCCGGCCGACAGATACTCAAGCAGGGTGGCGGCGGAAAAGTGATCCTCACTTCATCGGCGCGCGGGTTGCTTGGTCATCCGGCGGGCTACACCGCTTATTGCGCCTCCAAGTCGGCGGTCGACGGCATCACCAAGGCGCTGGGCTGCGAGTGGGGCGAGACCGGCATCACCGTCAACGCGCTCGGGCCGACCGTTTTCCGCTCGCCGCTGACGGCGTGGATGTACGAGGACACCGAACGCGCACAAACCGTGCGCAAGGGTTTCCTGGCGCGCGTGCCGAAGGGGCGCCTCGGCGAGCCGGAAGATCTGGCGGGACCGTTGCTGTTCCTGGCGTCGAAGGCGTCGGATTTCTACACCGGCCACATCCTCTACGCTGACGGCGGCTACACAGCGGGCTAAAGCGGTGGCCGAACCGATCATCGACATCTATTGTCACATCTATCCGGACCGCTTTTTCCAGGAGATGATGAAAGCGGCGCCGAAGCTCGGCAACATCGGGCCGCGGCTGCGCAGCATCACCAAGCTGTTCGATCTCGACGCCCGCTTCAAGGAGATGGATACGTTCGGCGACTACCGGCAGATCATCTCGCTGCCCAATCCGCCGATCGAGGACATTGCCAAGCCCGATGCCGGTTTACAACTCGCGCGCATCGCCAACGACGATATGGCGGAGTTGTGCCGCAAGCATACGCAACGGTTTCCGGCCTTTGCCGCCGCGCTGTGCCTCACGGACGTTGACGGCTCCATCAAGGAAGCGCGGCGCGCGGTAAAGGAGCTCGGCGCGGCCGGCGTGCTGATCTACACCAGCATCGCCGGCGAGCCGCTGGACGAGCCGAAATTCGAGCCGTTTTTCGCGGCGATCGCCGAGCTCGACGCGACCATCTGGCTGCATCCCGAGCGCACCGCGGCGCTGCCGGACTACCTCGGCGAGAAAAAGTCGCGCTACGAGATGTGGTGGTGCCTCGGCTGGCCGTACGACACGTCCGTGGCGATGATTCGCATGGTGTTCTGCGGCCTGTTCGACCGCCATCCGGGCCTGCGCATCATCACGCACCATCTCGGCGGCATGATCCCGTTCTACGACGGCCGCGTCGGGCCCGGCCTCAAGGTGCTCGGCGCGCGCACGTCGGACGAGGACTATTCGAAAGTGTTGTCGTCGCTGAAGCGGCCGCACATGGATTATCTGCGCGAGTTCTACGCCGACACCGCGATGTTCGGCGGCGGCGTGCACGCGTTGCGTTGCGGGCTGGAATTTTTCGGAACCGATAACGTGGTGTTCGCGACCGACGCGCCGCTCGGGCCCATTGCGCCGACGATCGCGGAAATCAAAAAGCTCGCGCTTGCGCCGGGCGACCAGCGCAAGCTGTTTTGCGGGAATGCCGAGAAGTTGTTGAAAATGAAGTTCTAGCGGTTCGGTACAAATTAATGATGCGGGATTGACTTTTTCCTTTTGACCTCGGCGGCGCCGGTCACGCCCGGATTGAATGAGGGCGGATCACTGGCCGGAAAGCTCTCGTCGGAGTTGACGGTGACTTCGTCTTCCTCCAACTCGATGCGCTTTCGTTCATCTTCCACGTAATGCTTGGTTTTTTGCTCTTCCACGTGGTGTTTCGGTCTGTCCATCGCTGGGAACTCCTGGTCGCCCGCGCACCCGTCGTTGCGGGGCACAATAATAACGGTCGAACAAGCACGCGGTTCCGCGCCCGCTAAAAGTCCGAAAAATCGTCACAAATCCTGCTTGATCCAGGCGCGCGGCAAGGTCCCAGCGGCCGTAAACGGGTATCGCCGCGCTTTCGATTACTCCGCCGCCACTTTATTCGCGGCATCCATTTTCGCCTTCACCACCACCTTGATGGCATCGTCGACGCGGTCCTTGGCGTAGCGGATCGCGGTCGGCAGATCCTCGAGCGGGAAGGTGTGGGTGTGGATCTTGGTGGCGTCGAAGCGCTTCTGCCGCATATAGGCCTCGGCGCGGTGGGTGGCGCTCTTGCCTTCGCCGCGGATGCCATAAAGATAGATGTTGTTGCGCACGATATGCGCGACATCGACCGGCACTTCCTCGTGCGCGAAAGCCGCAAGGCAAACGCGGCCGCCGCGATTGACCATGCGGACCGCGTCGTTGACCGCGCTGGTCGCCGCCGAGCATTCGACGACATAGTCGACGCCCTTGCCGCCGTTGAGTTTCTTCACCGCGGCGACCACGTCTTTCTCCTTGCGGATGTTCACGACGTGATCGGCGCCGAGCTGCTTGCCGATTTCGAGGCGGTTGTCGCGGGTGCCGGTCAGGATCACCGGCTGGGCGCCAAGCGCCTTGGCGACGGCGACCGCCATCAGCCCGATCGGGCCGGGGCCGGTGACGCAGACGCTCTCGCCCGCGACCAGCCCGCCGAGTTCGGTGAGCGCGTACATCGCGGTGCCGGCGGTGACGACGAGGGTGCCCTCCTCGTCCGACATGCCGTCCTGCAGCGCCACCAGCGTGTTGATATTGTTGACCTGGTATTCGCAGAAGCCGCCGTCGGTGGTGAAGCCGTTGGCGCGGTGGCCCTTGTCGACGTCGCCGTAATTGAGCCCGTAGTTGTGGCAGGAGGTATACATGCCCTCGCGGCAGCGTTTGCACTGGCCGCAGCCGGCGTGAATCTCGACTGCGACGCGCTGGCCGATTTTGTACTCGTCGACGCCGGGGCCGAGCGCCGCCACCGTGCCCATATATTCATGGCCGGGCGTGAAGTTTTTGTTGAACGGCAGGCCGCCTTGGATCGAAGCCGGCGGGCCATGATAGATGATTTCCAGATCGGTCGCGCAGATCGCCACGGCGTCGATGCGCACCAGCACTTCCGCCTTTTTCGGCACCGGCACCGGTTTCTGACCCATGCTGAGCTCACCCGGACCGCCGAGCACCCAGGCGCGCATCGAGTCGGGAACCGGGACTTCGTTGTGATTGGTTTTCACGCCGGGCGGTGCGTACATCAATCCCTCCAAATGCGATTGCGCTGGTTCAACTCGCGACCGCCTGGGTCGCGCCGGGCTCGCCGAATTCGGCGGACAGCGCGCGCGTGGCAGCGGCGATCTCGTCGCGCATGAGCGCGATATGCTCGTCGGTCGCGCGCATCGTCGGCGTCGAGGCGCTGATGGCGCCGATCACGGTCCCGGCCTGATCGCGGATGGCGGCGCCGACGCAGATGACGCCCGGCAGATACTCCTCGCGGTCGATGGCGTAGCCGTTACGACGCACGACGCGCAGCGACTCGATGAAGGCCGCGACTTCGGTGATGGTCTTGTCGGTGTAGCGCTTCATGCCGCCGTTGAGGATGCGGTGAATCTCGTCCTCCGGCAGCCAGGCCATGATGGCCTTGCCGACCGAGGTGGCGTGCGGCGCTTCGACTTTGCCGATCTTGCCGGTGCCGACCCGCACCGCGTGGCGCGCTTCGCGCACGGCGAGCGTCACCACCGAGTCGCCTTGCAAAGCGGCAAGGTGCACAGTTTCGCCGGTGGTGGCGTTGATCGCCTCCATATAGGGCTGCGCGCGGCGCGGCAGATCGACCTGCAGGCAGGCGTGCCCGAGATAAAGAATGCGGGCGCCCAGCGCATAAAGGCGGCGGCCCGGCACCTTGGCGGCGAAGCCGCGCTTGATCAGCGTCGCCAGCAAATGATGGCAGGTGGATATGTTGAGCCCGGTGCGGGTGGCGAGCTCGGTCAGCGTCGCCTCACCGCCGGCCTCGGCAATGGTTTCCAAAAGATACAGCGCGCGGTCGACCGACTGAATGCTGCGGCGATCGCCGTCGGCGCGCGTGCGTGACGGGCGGGCCTTGGCTCCCGGCCCGGGCAAAACGGTGGCGTCCATTGGTTTGGTTCTCCCTGCGCGCTCAGGGAAATAGGCCGGCGGCCATGAGTTAAGTGACTTTCAGTATAGGCAACGCTATTTTCATAACCTGAAAACGAGAAACAATAGCAGTCGTAGTAGGTTAGCGTCCCGGTTTGACCAAGCCCAGCTCAATTTCCAGCGCACCGCACAGCATCTGGCCCAAAGCGATATGCATCTCCTGGATACGGGCCGTCGTGTCCGAGGGGACAATCAGAAGATGATCGGCCAGCCCCTTCATATCGCCACCGCCTTTGCCGCCCAGCGCCGCGGTCACCAGTTGCAGGGCCCTCGCCTGCTTCAATGCCGCAATGACATTCGGGCTTTTGCCGGAGGTCGACAATGCGATGGCGACATCGCCGGGGCGGCCCAGCGCCTCGATTTGACGGGCGAAGATGCGCTCAAAACCTAGATCGTTGCCAGCAGCGGTGAGCGCCGAGCCGTCGGTGTTCAAGGCGAGGGCGGCGATGGCGGCCCGGTCGGTCTTATAGCGCACGATCAACTCGGTCGCGAGATGCTGCGCATCGGCGGCGCTGCCGCCGTTGCCGAAAAACACCAGCTTGCCGCCGCCGCGGATCGATTTCACGCAGGCGCCGACCAAGCCGGCGAAGGCGCTCGACAACGCCGTTTCGGTGGCGCGCGCGACATTCTGATGCTCGGTAAATTCAGCTTTGAAGAATGCGGCAAGGTTCAAGGTGACACCCTTTCAAGCGGCTTCGCCGCGGAATTCCGGCACCGCGTCGCGCAGCACATTGTAGATCACCGCGCGCTCGTTGCGCGACAGGCCTTGCTCCAGCATCGCCACCCAGGCGCGGATCGCCTCCAGCGAGGGCTGCACCGGTTTGGTGGCGACGATCCCGGGAATACCGATCTCGGTCGTCTCCTCGTCGCGCGCGAACAAGATTTCGTGCAGACGCTCGCCGGGACGAATGCCGGTGAAGGCGATCTGGATATCGCGCCCCGGCTCCAATCCGCTCAGCCGGATGATGCGCTCGGCCAGATCGACGATCTTGACCGGCTGGCCCATGTTGAGCACATAGACGGAAACGTCGCCGCTGTCCGCCTCCAACGCATGAGACGCGGCGGTGATAACCAGGTCACAGGCTTCACGGATGGTCATGAAATAACGCACCATGTCCGGGTGCGTGACGGTCAGCGGACCGCCGGCTTCGATCTGCGCCTTGAATGTCGGAACCACCGAGCCGTTCGACGCCAGCACGTTGCCGAACCGTACCGAGATCATGCGGGTGGCCTGTTTTCCGCCGCCGGCATGACGGCCCAATTCCTTGTCGAGCGCTTCGCAGTACATCTCCGCCAACCGCTTGGTGGCGCCGAGCACCGAGACCGGCTCGATTGCCTTGTCGGTCGAAATCATCACCAGCGCGGCGGCGCCGGCCGCTGCTGCCGCGTCGGCGACGTTTATCGAACCAAACACGTTGGTTTTGACGCCCTCATCCCAGTCGAGCTCGAGCAGCGGCACGTGCTTGAGCGCCGCCGCGTGAAAGACGATATCCGGCTTGAATTGCGCGACCAGGGCCATAATCCGCACGCGGTCGCGGACGTCGGCAATTCGGCCGGCGATTTCGGCCTGGCTTTGTTTGCCTTTCAGCGCCTCCATGACCTCATGCAGCGCCAATTCAGAATTTTCGATAATCAGCAGGCGCGCAGCGCCAAAAGCGATCATGCGATCGCAGATTTCCGAACCGATCGAACCGCCGCCGCCGGTGACGACGATTGCCTTGCCGCTCACGAACGCCTCAAGCCGGCGGTAATCGATGCTGACACTGGGCCGCAACAGCAAATCCTCGACCGCCACCGGCGCGAGTTGCACCGCTTGCCCACCGGCATCGAGCGACGGCAACTGACTCATCGTCAGACCCAGCTTGCGCGCCCGTATCAAAAGCACTTCCGGACGCGCTTCCGGTGAAAGCGCGGAGGGCGTCAATATAGCGCGCGTCACGGGGGTCCCGCGGCCGGCGAGGTCGGAGACCACGCGTTCGAGATCGTCGACCTCGCCCAGCACCGGAACGCCACGGATCGATTGGCCGCGGTCGGCCGGGGACGGCGACAAGATTCCGACCGGCCAGATTTTTTTCACCGCGCCGCTTTCGATCGAGCGCAACAAGACTTCGGCGTCGGCCGCGCGCCCAAGCACCAGCGCCGGCGTCGCGTCGGCGATCTTCACGCGCTGGAGCGTGCGCGCATAGTGGAAATAACGATAGGCAACGCGCGAGCCGCCCAGGAAAAACATCTGCAAGAACCAGTACAGCAAGATCGTGATCTTGCCGAAGAAGAACGAGCCGTAAACATTGGGCGCGACCAGAACGTAATCGAGCGCGAGCAGCGATACGGCGAGGACGGTGGCGGCGCGGAAGATATCGTACAGATCGGGGACCGAGGTGAATCGCCACTTGTTGCGGTGCAGCCCGAAAATGAAATAGACCGCCGCGGCGTAGAGCAGAAAGATCGGCAGAAACTTGAAGCCCGGCAGCCGGTCATAAAGCGGCTGATCCTCGAAGCGGATGAAAAACGTGAGAACGATCGCCGCCGCCGTGGCGGCGAGATCGTGCAGCACGATCAGAATCTGGCGCGGCGTCAGACTCAACAGCCGTGTCATTTCGCGGGTTTCCCAGCCGAAATTTGGCCTGTATTGCAGGCGTTTAGGTAGCAAATTCCGCGACCATGGGCACGGCAATTTTTCTTGCAAAAACAAGGGACAGTCGGCCGCTTCTGTAGCATGTTCCCTGCAATGCCCGCCCCCTTTATGCAAAATCCCGGCACCGCTCAACCGCAGGCGCGTTTCCTCACCACGCTGTTGTTGTTGTGGCTCGCCGGCGTCGCCTTGCGCCTGACGATCCTGGCGGTGCCGCCCGTCATTCCGCTGATCCACGACGAGCTTCGGCTCAACGCCACCCAGATCGGCATCCTCACCGGCCTGCCTTCGATGCTGTTTGCGATTGCCGCCGTGCCCGGTTCATTGCTGATCGCGCGGCTGGGCGTGCGAGCGGCGCTGGTCGTCGGTCTCGCGGTCGCCGCGGTCGGCGGAGCCTTGCGAGGCGCCTTCCCCGACGTGGCGTGGCTGTATGCAATGACCATCGCCATGGGAGCCGGCATTGCCGTCATGCAGGTCGCCTTGCCGCCGGCGGTGCGTGCTTGGTTTCCGGAACGAATTGGCTTTGCCACCGCGGTTTATACTAATGGCCTGATCATCGGCGAAATTCTGCCCATTGCGCTAGCGCTCGTGCTGCCGGTGGTCGGCGGAACCTGGCAGCGGGTCTTCGTGGTGTGGAGCGTGCCGGTCGCCGTCATCGCCATACTCGTGCTGGCGCTGGCGCCGGCGCCTGCGAACGGCTTGGCATCCGCGACACGTCGCCGTTGGTGGCCGGACTGGAACGATCCGCTGATCTGGCGGCTCGGAATCATGCTCGGCACCATCAACGCGACTTATTTCGCGACCAATGCGTTTCTGCCTGACTATCTCAGAAGCAATGGGCAGAGCGATTGGATCAGCGCGGCACTCACCGGATTGAATGGCGGTCAGTTGCCGGCCTCGGCGCTGCTGCTTGCCGTCGCGGGCCGGCTGGAGCGCAAGTCCTGGCCTTACGTCGTCTGCGGGCTGCTCTGCGTGCTCGCGACCGCAGGCATCGTGTTCGGTTCCGGCGCCTGGATCGTCGCCTCCGCCACGCTGCAAGGCTTCGCCGCCTCGGCGATTCTCATCCTCATTCTCGCGCTTCCGCCCTTGTTGAGCGCGCCGGACGACGTGCATCGCGTCACCGCCGCAATGTTCACCATCAGCTACAGTTGCGCGGTGA
Organism: uncultured Alphaproteobacteria bacterium; assembly: GCA_963703875.1. Classification (GTDB taxonomy): domain Bacteria; phylum Pseudomonadota; class Alphaproteobacteria; order Rhizobiales; family Xanthobacteraceae; genus Pseudolabrys. The sequence continues at coordinate 114,323 of CAVPFZ010000006.1, read as the reverse complement.
TCGTACCCGTCATCAGCGGCCTGGCCTGGGATCTCAGCGGCATTGCAAGCTTTGCATTTGCGCCGATCGCGATCTGCGGCATCATCCTGGTCATTCTGGCGCCGGCGATAAACCATGTGCGGCCGGCAAGGAGCTGATCGGTGCGTCCAATTCCCGTCGGAGCGAAGGGCACCTATACGCTGCGGGTGATGCCGGCGCATCTTGCCAACCAATTCAAGGACGCGGCGCTGCCGCAGGTGTTCGCCACGCCGATGATGGTGACCGCCATGGAAAACGCGGCGCTCAACGCGGTGCGCGAGTATCTCGATGCCGGCGAGAGCGCGGTCGGCACCGGCGTCAACATCCGCCATCTGGCGGCGACGCCCGTTGGACATCAGGTGACCGCCATGGCCGAGGTGACCAAGGTCGAGGGCCGGCACATCGAATTCAAGGTCAGCGCGCGCGACGAAATCGAGGAAATCGGCAATGGCACGCACGAGCGCATGGTGGTCGACATGGCCCGGCTCGATAAGCGGCTGAAGGCCAAGAAGCGGCCTTAGGAGACGGGAGACGCCGGTGAAGCTTGTGTTGTTTCAGATCGCGTCAAGCGCCGAAATATTACCAGGATTGTTGACCGAGCGCGGCGTTGTCGATATCTCGCACGCCGTGAAGAAAAGCTACACGCCGCAGCTGACAATGCAGCATATCATTGACGAATTCGAACAATTGCGTCCTACGCTGGAAAAAATTGCGCGTGACGGCAATGCCATGCCACTGGAGAAAATACGTCTGCGCCCCCCACTGCCGCGGCCCGGCAAGATTCTCTGCTGCATCGCCAATTACTGGGAGCACGCCCAGCGCGACGCCCGCCCGCTCAATATGTTCATGAAGAACCCCGACGCGGTGATCGGGCCCGGCGACACCATCATGCTGCCGGACTTTACCGTGCCGTGGATGTTCATGCATGAGGCCGAGCTCGCGCTGGTGATCAAGGGGCCGGCAAAGATGGTGAAGGCCAAAAACTGGAAGAAAGCGGTGTTCGGCTACACCGCGCTGATCGACGTATCGGCGCGCGAACAGGGCCGCAAAACGTGGCCGGCCAGCCCTTTAACGAGTTGGCTGGGAAAGTCTTTTGATACTTTCGCGCCAATTGGGCCGTGCATTGCAACGGCCGATGAAATCGATGAGCCGAACGACCTGATCGTGAGGTTTTGGAACGATGGGCAATTACGGCACCACTACAACACGGATGACATGGAACATCGGGTGCCGGAACTCATCGAGTTCGCCACCACGGTCATGACCATGAACTCCGGCGATCTCATCGCCTGCGGCACAAATCACGAGGGTTTGGGCGCGTTGCAGGATGGCGAGAAGGTCGAGATCGACATTCAGAACATCGGCAAGATGTCGTTGACCGTCGCCGATCCCTTGAAGAGAAAATGGGAGCGCGGCGTCTATATGGGCGCCGATTCGACAAATCCCGAAGCGGTCAAGCGTCACCGCCCGCAGGGCGGGCCACTGCCGCCGTGAGGTCACGCTCTAATGGATAAGGCAAAAAGCGAAGTTCGCGACGGCATGCAGATCGATTGGGATGCGCCGATCGAGATGGACGACGGCGTCGTTTTGCGCGCCGACGTCTATCGGCCGATCGGTGACGGAAAATATCCGGTCATTCTGAGCTACGGGCCCTACGCCAAAGGTCTGTCGTTCCAAGAAGGCTACAAGAGCCAATGGTCGAGGGTGATCAAAGCCGCGCCCGGAGTTTTGGAGGGGTCCAGCAACAAATACCAGAATTGGGAATTGATCGACCCGGAGAAATGGGTGCCGGACGGGTATGTTCTGGTCCGCGTCGACTCGCGCGGCGCCGGGCGCTCGCCCGGATTTCTCGACGTGTGGTCGGCGCGCGAGGCGCAGGATCTCTATGCCTGCGTCGAATGGGTCGGCACGCAAGACTGGAGCAACGGCAAAGTCGGCATCAACGGCATCTCCTATTACGCCATGAACCAGTGGCAGGTCGGCGCGCTCAAGCCGCCGCACTTGGCCGCGCTGTGCATCTGGGAAGGCTCATCGGATTTTTACCGCGAGCTCTATCGCCACGGCGGCATTCTCAGCGACTTTCTCAATAGCTGGCACCCGCGCCAGGTGGCGAGCGTGCAGCACGGTGTCGGCGACCGCGGCGCCAAAAGCGTGGTCACGGGCGAGCCGGTCGCCGGGCCGGCGACGCTTCCCAAGGAAGACCTCGCCAAGAATCGCGCCGACACGCCGGCCGAGGCCAAGCAGCACGTTCTGTACGACGCCTATTACGCCGCGCGCACGCCCGATTTTTCGCAGATCGAGGCGCCGCTGCTGTCGGCCGGCAATTGGGGTGGCATGGGCCTGCACACGCGCGGCAATTTCGAGGGCTATCTGGCCGCCGGCTCCCAGCAGAAATGGCTGGAGGTGCATGGCGACACGCATTTCACGCATTTCTACAGCAATTACGGCGAGGCCTTGCAGAAGAAGTTCTTCGGCCACTTCCTCAAGGGCGAGGACACCGGCTGGAAGAAGCAGCCGCGCGTCTCGCTTAATATCCGCCATCCCGGCGAAAAATTCGTGCTGCGCGCCGAGAACGAATGGCCGCTCAAGCGCACCCAATGGACCAAATATTTCCTGCAACCGGACGGCGGCTTCGGACCCGACATGTCCAAGGCCGAGACAAAGCTGAGCTACGACACAACGAGCGATGGCCTGATCTTCGGCATGCCGCCGTTGACAAAGCCGCTCGAAATCACCGGCCCGATCGCCGCCAAGCTGTGGGTGTCGTCGGAAACCACCGACGCCGATCTTTTCCTGGTGCTGCGGCTGTTCGATCCGGCCGGCAAGGAAGTCACCTTCATCGGCTCCAATGACCCGCGCACGCCGGTCGGCCTTGGCTGGCTGCGCGCCTCGCATCGCAAGCTCGATCCGGAAAAGTCGCTGCCCTACCGGCCCTGGCACAGCCACGACGAAATCCAGCCGCTCAAGCCGGGCGAGCCGGTCGAGCTCGATATCGAGATTTGGCCGACCTGCATCGTGGTGCCGGCGGGCTATCGGCTGGCGCTCAGCGTGCGCGGCAGGGATTACGAGGTGGACGGCAGCGACGCGGCGCTCCCCAACGTGCCCTACCCGATGAAGGGGGTCGGTCCGTTCCTGCATATCGACAAAGACGACTGCCCGGCTGCGATCTTCGACACCCGCAACACGTTGCACTTTGCGCCGGGCAAACAGCCTTACCTCTTGTTGCCGGTCATACCCGAGGGCTAAGCTTCCCCAAAAGATAAAATGGGGAGGAACGTGATGACGCGCATTGTTGCCGTTGGATTGGCCGTTCTCGAGCTTTTGGTCGCCGCGCCGGCACAGGCGCAGAAATACCCCGATCGCACAGTCACTTTGGTCGTGCCTTATCCGGCCGGCGGGCCGACCGACGAGACCGCGCGCATGGTCGGGAATTTCCTGGCAAAGAAATTCGGCCAGAATTTCATCGTCGAGAATGTCACCGGCGGCAGCACCATCATCGCCACCAACAAGGTCGCCAAGGCCGCACCCGACGGCTACACGCTGCTGGTGCACAATCTGCAGATCACGGCGAATGTCACGCTGTTCAAGGATCTGCCTTTCAACACCGAGAAAGACATCACGGCCGTCGCGCTGATCAACCGTAACCCGCTGATTCTGGTCGGCCGTCCGGGGCTGGCGCCCAACAATCTCAAGGAGCTGCTCACGCTGATGAAGAAGGAGCGCCTGAAGGAGGCGCTGCCCGGATTCGGCACCACTGGGCACCTGACGTCGGCGCTGTTCATGCAGGAAGCCAAGGTCACTCTCGACCAGATTCCGTATCGCGGGGCGGCGCCGGCGATGACCGACATATTGGGCGACCATGTCGACCTGTTCATCGGCACGCCGCAGTCGCTGGCGGCGCAGGTCAAGGCGGGCAAACTGAAGGCCTATGCCATCACCTCGAAGGAAAAATCGCCGCTGTTTCCGAACGCCGATAGCCTGGTGGATGCGCTGGGTCCGAAGTTCGAGATCATGTACTGGCAGGGCCTGTTCGCGCCCGCCGGCACGCCGCCGGCGGTGCTCAAGACGCTCAACGAGGCGGTGCAGGAAGCGGTCGCCGATCCGGCAATCGTCAAGACCTGGGCCAACGAAGGCGTATCGCCGTTTCCGAAGGATCAGCGCTCGCTGGCGGCGGCCAACGCGATGATGAAGAGCGAGACCGCGCGCTGGGGCAAGATCATCACGGACAATAATATCCACGTCACGCAGTGAGAATCGTCGAGACGAGCGAGGTCACCGCCCCGGCTGCAACACCTGTTCGAGCCAGTCCCACATATAGGCCGAGCAGATCGACTGGTTGTCGATCTGGCAGTGGTGATAACCGCCTTCGTCGCGCGTGAACAGTTTGAAGGTCTTGTTCTTGGCGCCGACGGCATCGAAGCATTTTCGGGCCTCGGTCAGCGGGATTTGCTCGTCGCCCTCGCCATGCAGCATCAGGAACGGGCATTTTATCTTCTGCACCACGCCATCGAGCTTGAAGGGTTCGAGCCGCTTGAGCACGTCGTCCTGCGAGGTGGCGTTGAGCACCCAGGCGATGTGCTGCCAGGCGACCGACAGCGACGGCGTGTCGGCGCGCGCGATGCGCTCGAAACGGTCGGCCCAAATTTTGCGATAGTCCCACTGCGCGCCCCAGGCGATGGCGCAGGCGAAACGCTGATCGAACGCGGCCGCGCGTGGTGCGTAGTAGCCGCCTAAGCTGATCGCCATGACGCCGATGCGCTTGGCATCGACCTCCGGCCGCGCGGCCAAATAGTCGAGCACCGGCGTGGCGTAGTGCTCGGTGTCATGGCGCAGATACATATTACGGAAGCGGATGGCCTCGCCGTTGCCCGGGCCGTCGACGATCAGGCAGGCGATGCCGCGCGCCGCCAGATCGGCGACGCCCTTGAAATATTGAATCTCCTTGGTGACGTCGAGGCCGTCGAAGAACACCATGGCCGGCACTTTGCCGCCTTTCGCCGGCTCGGCATGCACATAGATCGCCGGCAGGCTGGCGCCGTCATAGGGAATTTCGACGTGCTCCAGACGCGGCCGCTTGATGTGTTTGGCGGCATCGCGCAGGCAATGAACGCCGCGCAAATACGCATCATTGCCTTCCTTGCTTTTCGGCTGCAGGAAGCGCTCGCCGACATGATAATAGGCGCTGGCGCGCTGGAGATATTGCGCGCCGCTCGTCGTGCGGCCCTCCGCGACGAGCGCACGGCCGCGGTCCTCGACGTCACGCGCCTCTCGCGTCCATTCGCGGAACCAGGCGTCGTCGTCGCCGACTTGCTTCTTGAGGCGAAGCCCGATGCGGTTGACCTCGCCGATTTCCGTGCCGCCCCAGGGCGCCATGTTGAGCCCGATCAAGAGCCCATGCGACCAGCGGTAATTGTCCGGGAAGTACGTGAAAGACAATTCTTCCAGCGTCATGCGCTCAACCTTTGCCGTTGCCGCCGTCTTCGCCGGGCCGGAATTTGGTTTCCGGCTTGAGGCCTTTGCGCTTCTGCTTGGCGCTGATCAGACCGTTCTCCAGATAGCGGCCGAGCGCGGCGCGCTTGGCGGCTTCGTCCCATTGCGGCAGCCAATCGCCCAAGGAGTAGCCGAACCAGGGCGGCTGCGGACGCAGCGGCTCGAAGCCGAGTTCATCCCAGATCTTGTGCGCGCGCTCCATGTATTCCTGCTTGGGCAGCGCCAGCGGCGGCATGTCGCCCTTCATGGTGGCGTCCATCAGCAGCGTCGAGTCTTCCTCGTTGTCGTGTTCGCGTTTGGGTCCGTGGCCCTGGCCGCGATGCGGCACCACCTGCAAATCCTCCACCGGGTTCATACGATAGGCCATGGCCCAGAACAGCGCATCGGCATTGTCGGCGGAAATGTCGTCGTTGACCGCGATGCATATTTTGCCGGTGTCGGCCTTGAAGAAGGCGGCGCCGCGCAGCGCGCGCCAGACTTCGGTGCGCGATAATCCTTTCTCGACCGTAACGACCAACAGCCGCAGCAGGCCGGTGAGCGGCTCGTGCAGCTGAACGCGCTTGACGCCGCGGATGCCGAGCGTGTTGCGCAAGTGCGACAGATACAGCGGCTCGTAGGCGACGCGCTTGATCACGCTCGATTCGCTCGGCGCCACCTGACTGATGTAGGACGGAATGACCGGCTTTTTGCGGTGGGTAATGGCGGTCACCTGCATCGGCATGTTGAATTCCTCGAGCGCGACATGGCCGTGCGATTCGCCGAACGGCGCTTCCGGCTCCAGCCAGACGGTGTCGATCAGACCTTCAATCACGAGCTCGGACTCGGCCGGCACCAGCAGATCGACCGTACGCGCCCGCACCACGTTGATCGGTTCGCCGGCGAGCCCGCCGGCGACGGTGAATTCGTCGACGCCGATGGGCAACTTCTGCGGGCCCATGAAGGCGACATAAGGCGGACAGCCGAGCACGATGGCGCAAGGCATCGGCTCGCCGCGTTTCTGGTATTTGAGGTAATGCTGATAGCCCCCCGCGCCGCCGACCCGCGTTGCCATGCGCACCACCAGCCTGTCGGGCGCTTTCAGCGCGGCTCTGTAAGTGCCCATGTTTTGCACGCTGGTTTCGGGATCGCGGGTGATCACGTTGGTCGCGGTCAGCGTCGGCGCCGAGTTCGAAGCCCGGCGTCGAAACCGGGATCGGCAACATGTCGAGTCCATAACCCCCGCCTTGCAACGCCTTTCCCTCGATCACCACCTCGTGGCAGACCGCCTCATTGACGAGCCGCGGCGCGATCGGGTTGGCGATGGCCTGATCCCATTTGGCCTGGATGTCCTCGAGCTTGGCGTCCATGCCGATTGAGTAGATCGCCGGATTGGCGGCGATGGCGCCGACCACCACCGGCATGTCGTATTTGCGCCCCAGCGCATCGACGATGTTGGTGAACAAAAAAGCCTTGCGGTTGGCCTCATCCATGCCGCCGACGAATTGCCAGCGCACCAGCGGATGCAATTCGGAATCCTTGTCGATCGCCCGGTCGATGGTGCGCAGCAGGCCGCGCTTCTCCAGCGCCGCCAGATGCTCGTGCAGATCGCGGTAGCCGCGCGTCGCTTGCGTCATGTTTCCTCGTTCCGGCGTCGTTTATCAGGAATGGCTCTGCCCGGCCAGTTGCGAGAGCGTCAAGATGACGAATTCCGCCGGCCGAATTGGCGCATAGCCGACGACGATATTCACAACACCGCGATCGACGTCGTCCTGCGTCGTCGTCGTGTTGTCGCACCGCACGAAATAGGCCTGCTCGGGAGTCAGACCTTGAAACGCGCCCTGACGAAACAAGCCGTCCATGAAGGCGCCGACATTCGAGCGAATCTGCGCCCAGAGCGGCTCGGCATTGGGCTCGGACACCACCCATTTCAAGCCACGATCAAGGCTCTGCTCGACGAATAGCGCCAGGCGGCGCACCGGAACAAATTTCCACTCGGAATTGCCGCCGCCTTGCAGCGTTCGCGCGCCCCACAGCACTGTGCCGATGGTGGGGAAATTGCGGATGCAATTGATGGCCAAGGCGTTGAGCGTGCCGTTCTCGGCATCCGTCAGCGCCGCCGTCAAACCGACGACGCCATCGAGGCTGGCGCTTGTTCCTGCCGGCGGCTTCCAGACACCGTGATCCGCATCGATGCGTGCATAAATGCCCGCGACAAAACCCGACGGCGGAAAAGCACGCGCAACATTCGCCTGTAGCGGATCGGCGGCAAGCACCCAGGGAAAATAGAACGCGGCGTTGATTGCATCCTCGCCTGTGAGGCTGCGGTCAGGGCCGCCCTGCAGCGAGGAGAACGATGCGTCGGATGCGCAATCGGCAATTAGAAACGCGCGCCGGTCCCGGCAAAACTTCTGCAACCTGGCCAGCACGGACGGATTGCTCTCTCCCGGAACACACAACAGGTTGAACAGATCGACCTGGTCGAGATGGTAGACGCCGCCCATGCCACTCGCCGGCATCAACGCGGTTTCGAATGCCGCGTCGTTCGGATCGAGCCCCTCGGCGCTCGATTCGCTCGTCGCTAGGCGAACAGTGTAGGCCTGCTGGCCGCCATTGGCGAAAAAATGCGACACCGCATAGCCCAGATAACTTCGCCGGTCGAAACCGCCAAATTTGCTGCTGAAGTCATTCCAGCTCAGCACCAATTCGGCGCGGTCGACGGGCCCGCTCGGCGCCCACCCGGCGAATGCGGCAATCGAGGTCGCGACCCCTGTGATCGCGGGCGGGCCACCCGGCCCAGATACAATCGGAACGCTTGGGTCGCCTGGCATTATTTGGTGCGCCTAGTGGTTGTGCCGGTTGTCCTGGAGCTGCTTGAGAATGCCGCCGGCCGCCTCAACGACACGTTCGACGACCTGCTGTCCGAACTCCACCGACGCCGCCTGGGCGTCGCCGATCACGCCCGCGGCGGCGAGCCGCTTGTCGTCCGAGGTCCATGGCCAGGTGACCCCTTTATCGAGAATCGTCTTGCGGATGGCCTGCCCATCGGCGGGCTTTTTCAGCTGGGCGATGAGATCCCGGCGAACCAAATGCGGCGCCAGCGCCAGCATGATCGACGTTTCGGTTTTTCCCCCGTGGATTTCCGGAATCGCGGCATGCGAACCGTCGTCCGCCAATTCCAGGAGATGCAGGATGCAGGCATTCAGGCCAAAGTCGGCGCGCAGATCTTGCGCGAGAGCTTCCAGGATTCCCCTGTTGCCGCCATGGCCATTGATCACAGCCACGTTGCGCGCCGGCAGAGCGCGCACGATTTCACGCCCGTAATCGCGCATCAAGGCCAACATTCCCTGGATCGACAACGACATGGAGCCCGGCGCCCATTCATGCTCGCGCGCGAGGCTTATCGACAGTGTCGGAAGTTGCCAGAGATCGCAGGCCTCGCCCCAGCGCGAAACGATGAGCCGCGTGAAACCTTCAGCCAATACGACATCGGTGTTGAGCGGCAGATGGGGGCCATGCTGCTCGATCGAGCCGATCGGCAGACAAAGGATCGAGCTCTCGCTAAGCGCCTTTGGAATTTCCAGGAACGTCAATTCGCCGATCAATCGACTCCGACCAGCGTCTGGCATGATCACTACCGTTCCTTAGCTGCGCAGCCGGCGACCCTGCGGCCTTTGCCGCCACGCAATCCGCCCGACGATATCAGGGGGCCAGCGGCGCCACATCCTTTTCAGCGTCCGACGGTTCGGCCAGTGACGCAAGCAGATGATTGAGCTGGTGCCCCGCCCGAGCGGCCTTTGCGGTCAGGTAGCGGCGGTTTTCCGCATTGATAGGCGCTTCAAGCGGCATGCGTCCCGCGATCTCGATACTCGATTGGGCAAGGCCTTCGAGTTTGGCGGGATTGTTCGTCAGCAGCACGACGCTATGACAGCCGAGCATCTGCAGCATGCGGGCAGCAACTCCGTAGTCGCGCTCGTCGTCGTCGAAACCAAGGGTCGTATTGGCATCGACGGTGTCGAGGCCATCGTCCTGCATCTGATAGGTCCGCATCTTGTTGGCAAGACCGAGTCCGCGGCCTTCCTGCGCCAAATAAAGCACGATGCCGCCGCTCGTCTCTTCCAGACGCTTGAGCGCGAGTTGGAGTTGATCGCCACAGTCGCAGCGGCGCGAGCCAAATACGTCGCCCGTCAGGCAAGCCGAGTGCAATCGCACCAGAACGGGCTTGGAGAAGTCGGGCTCGCCGACGATGATTGCCGCTTGGCTGCCCCCCATCGCATCGCGGAAAATGACGAAATCCGCGCGCGCTCCGGAATTGAGCGGGACCGACGCCTTGCTGGCGATGGTCAGCGATCGGACCATATCGTCGCGGAAATTCCCCACGGCTTCCGCCTCGACAACGACGATATTGCGGTCGGATGCGATCGCGATGCCCGCCTCGGCAACCAGTACCGCGGGCAATCCCTGCGACAGCTTCACGAGATCAACGGCGGCCGCCGCGGCGGGGCCGGCCGCCGCGCCGTCGAGGGGACAATTGATTTTGACATCGGTGACGAGCGCGAGAATCGCCGCCACGTCAAACTGCCCGGCCAATCTCAATGCCATCGGCGACGATGCATCCAGACCGAGCGCGAGCGCGCGGCGCTTCGTCACGACGAGCCGTGGCACAGCCGGCGCGCACAGCGCGACAAACTCGGCGAGCCGTTGAGCGTCGAGACCCTCGACCGGCAATGCCAAAAGTAATTCATTCCTGCCGGCGATCAACACCGGCCGTCTGGCATGAAATTCCGCGACCCCGCGGTTGACGCCGACCTGCTGCTTTGGACCGAACAAAGAGGACACAACACTCTTCCCGACTACGCTCATTCAATCGGCTTCCTGCAAGATTCAGACGGCAATTTTGCCTTGAATGTTAATATAGAACACTCTGGCCCGGCTCCCCATTCCGGTCGCGCGCAGGTTTGTTTTATGCCAACCTATTGTAAAGCAGGTTGTTCCAATAAGGGCAAACTATGTGCCGTTGAAAAGCACGTATACGCCGGCCCACAGCGTTCGCCCGGGCGGCGATAGCCAAATTCGGCAACTCGGCGATGGCGGCATATCCAATTCACCGGACGGCTCATGGGGCCAATTCGTCCAATCTTTCCGTGACCCGGCCAAAGCCCTGCTGCCGCCCTGGGACGAGGTTTTCGGACCGCTTCAATCTGGCACAGTCGATGACCTGGTCGTCATCGGCCAAATCGGCCAGTCGCTCGACGGGCGCATCGCGACCGAATCCGGGCACTCAAAATACATCAATGGTCCCGGCGGACTGACGCATCTGCATCGGCTGCGTTCGCTGGTCGATGCCGTGGTTATCGGCGTCGGCACGGCTCTTGCCGACGATCCCCAACTGACCGTGCGGCGGGTTGCCGGGCCGCAGCCGGCGCGTGTCGTGCTCGATCCAAAGGGGCGGCTGCCGGCGAGCGCCAAGATTTTTACTTCCGATGGCGGCCGCAGTTTGCTGGTGACCGCGGAAGGAACGCGGCACGCAACCGGAGCCGATATCGAGGTCGTCACGTTGCCTGCTGCCGATGGACGTATCGCTCCGCCAACCCTCCTCGCCGCCCTGGCCGAGCGCGGAATGCATCGCATTCTCATTGAGGGCGGCGCCAATACCGTGTCGCTTTTTCTCGCCGCCGGTTGCTTCGACCGCCTGCATGTCATGGTCGCGCCAATCATCCTCGGCAGCGGGCGCGAAAGCTTCATTCTGCCGCCTGTCGAGCGCGCCGATCAGGCCCTGCACATCCCGATACGGACCTTTCGGCTCGATGAAGACATATTGTTCGATTGCGACATGTCGGCTCAGCGCATACCGGTCGGCCGCGCGAAAAAGTCGACGTGACCGACACGAAGCGTTGAACTTCCGGCGGCGGCGCGATTGCGGCGGAAGGTGAGCCAATCAATAATGTCCGCGCGTGACACATCGCCGACCTCGCGCGCCGCGGCCGCCCAGCCGGAGAATATTTCCATCTGAAATTTCGAATCCGCCGGCCCGATAACCCAATCGGCCGGACCATGAACGACGCTGCAGCCCAACGATTCAAATCGCGCAATCGCAGTGCCCGCCGCCAGCGGCCCGAGCGCGGGGCCAAATCCTTTATCCCGGCGCTGATGCGCATTGACCGCGGCGACCATCGCTGTATCGAGCGAATGGGAAGCGCCAAATTCAATGCGGCCGTCATAACTCAACGCCGCATAGATCGGGACCGATCGCGCCGAGGTCTCGACCACCAGTCGATCGAGCCACGCTTCCGAAACGAGGTCGAGCAGCGCCGACGTGGTGACGAGATCGACCGGCCCGTCGAGCGCCGCTTCAAGATCGTGATTAAGATCGATCGGAACCGCATTGATCGTTACGCCAGCAGGCTTCGTCATCTCTGAAGCCCGCGCCAGCAGGCTGAGATCGTTATCGGCGAGCCGCCAATTCTGGGCAGCCGCAAGCCGCAGCGCCAGCGCGCGCAAAGTCGAGCCGGTGCCGCAGGCGAGATCAACGATCCGGATTTGATTATTGCCAGCGAGGAAAGCCGCGACCGCATCAAGGACCGCCGCGTTACGCGCGCGAATGTCGTGCGGTTCGCGCAGCGCGAGCCACTCGGCCGAAAAGCCGGTCATGCGACGGCCTCAAGCGCACCTGCGAATAGTTTCACGCAAGTCTGCCAGCTCGGCAGCTTCAGCGCCACCTGACGCGCGCATGCCGCCATGCGCCGCCTTTCGTCCGGATCGGCGATGATCCGGCGCAGCGCACCCGCCAGCGCAACCGGATCGTCCGGCGCAACAAGCACTCCCGTTCCTGCCGGCACGGTTTCCGGGATCGCGCCCGCGGTCGTGCCGACCACCGGCAGACCGTGGGCAATGGCTTCGGTAAACGCCATGCCGTAGCCCTCAAATCGCGATGCCAGCGTGAACAAATCGGCGCCGACATAAAGCTCGCAAAGGCGCTCAGGCGGCACCGCACCGAGCACGGTGACCCGGGAGCCGAGATTCCACCGTGCAATATCGGCGTCCAGCCGCGCGGCGGCATGCGGATCGCGGCCGCGGTCGCCGGCTATCGTCAAATGCCACGGCAAGTCCGTGAGTGCGGCGAGCGCGGCGATCAGCACATCGAAGCCCTTACGAGGCGCCACGGCGCCAATGGCGAGAAGCCGCACGACGCCGTCATTGCTTCCGTGCGCTGCCGGAGCCGGATCGTTGCCCGGACGCGCAATGACGATGCGGTCGGCGGCCACGCCGTAATCGGCAACCAGCAATCGTGCGGTCGTCGCGCTCGTCACAACGACGCGCCGCGCGGCCGCCAGCGCCGTGCGCTCGCTGGCGTGCAGCTCGCCGGCTTGCGCCGCGGAAAGTCCCGATTCCAACGCCAGCGGATGATGCACCAGCGCGATCAGCGGATGATCTACGCAAAGCTGCGAGGCCAATTCGGGGAGCACGCCCAGAGCGAGTCCGTCGACGACCACGGGGCAGCCCGTGGGTATGGCCATCAGCCGCGCCTGCGCCGTTTTGATCCGCTCGTTGCTCGGTCGCGGAAAGCCTTCACCGAGATCGACCAGATCGACCGACCAGTCGAGATGCTTCAGTTCCGCGATCACGCGCCGATCATAAGCGTAGCCGCCGGTCGGAGTTGCAAGGTCGCCTGGCACAGCAAAGGCGACGCGTCTCACCACAATGCCGCCTCGTACCACGCGCGCGCAATGTGCGACTCCGACAGCGTGATGCGGATCGCCTTGAGCTCGCGGCCGTCGCGACCGAGTGAACCCGAGCGCGCGGCTTGCGCGAGCCGATCGAAGATATATTTGGTCAAAAACTCCGTCGTGGTATTGGTCCCGTTGAAATCCGGCAAAGCGTCAAGATTGGCGTAATTGAGCGGCGCAAGCGCGGCCTTGAGCGCCTCGTGCCCCCGGCCGATATCAATGACGATGCCGTTGGCGTCGAGCGTCTCGGCCATGAACGCCGCGTCAATGACAAAGGTCGCGCCATGCAGTTTCTGCGCCGGACCGAATACGGACCCGCGGAATGAATGGGCGATCATGATGTGGTCGCGGACTTCGATGGCAAACAAGGATGGACCTCCTCGCGTCACGCAATCGTTTCGGCAGCGGGATAGGTGACGATCTGGCAAAGTACGCCGCCGGGCGGCGCAAGGATATCCGGTAGCCGCTGCGGAAGGTCGTGAAATTTGATCGCCGGCGCAATCAATCCGTCGAGGCGCGCATCCGCGAGCAAGCCGATCGCCGCGGAAAGCCGGCGGGAATAGGTCCAGCGGGCGCGGTGCGAGGCTGCGACCTGGCCGACTTGGCTGGACACGAGCCGCAGGCGCCGGCTGTGGAATGCCGCCCCGAGCGGCACAGCGACGTCGCAGGCGCCGTACCAACTCATCTCCAACACGCACGCCTCGTCGCCGGCGAGATCGAGCGCGGTTGCGAGGCCGGCGCCGGTGCCGCTGGCATGGACCACGAGATCGCAGCCGCCAGGTGCTGCACCGGGTGCGGCGAAGCCGACACCGAGGGCGCGCGCAAGTGCGGCACGAGACGAATCGACGTCAACCAGTGTGACCTGGGCACCGGGAAGCCGGCCGCACAAATATGCGACCAGTGAGCCGACCACGCCCGCCCCCACGACCGCGATGCGGTCCGCTGCGGCAGGCTGGGCGTCCCACACGGCATTGAGCGCGGTCTCCATGTTGGCGGCGAGTACCGACCGCGCGGCCGGTACATCGTCGGGCACCGGCACCGCCGCCGTAGCCGGCAGGTTAAATACGCTTTGATGCGGATGCAGGGCAAAGACCAGACGGCCCTGCAGTTCGGCCGGCCCGCGCTCGACCCGGCCGACCGTTGCGTAGCCATATTTGACCGGAAATGGGAAGCTGCCTGCCATGAACGGCGCGCGCATGCGTGCGAACTCGCTCGGCGGTACGTTGCCGGCCAGCACCAGCCGTTCGGTGCCGCGGCTTATGGCGCTATGCAGCGCGCGGACGCGAACCTCGCCCGGCCCGGGGTCGGCCAGCGGCTCCACACGGATTTCAGCACGGCCAGCGCCGACATACCAAAGCGCTTCGGTGGCTCGATCAGGCACTTTTAATCCCGCCTTGGACTTTGCAATGGTCCTACGGGTATATCCTGAACGGGATAAGAAAGCAGGGGGACTGCCCTAACCATGCTTGATCGTGCAACCGCGCTCTCCGCGATGGCGGACGAGGCCGCAACGGTGCTGACGCGCCGGCGAGCCCTGTTTGCCGTGCTGGTCGCCCTCACCATGGCCGCGGTGCTGTGGCTAGCGGCGGTGGCGGTCCCGCCTCATAGCGCCGGCGCCATCTCGTTTCTTGTGCTCTTTACCATCACCCTGCCCTGGTCGGTGATTGGCTTCTGGAATGCCGTCATCGGGTTTTTACTCATGCGGCTGTGCCGCGATCCGGCCGCGACCGTGAACCCACTCGCGGCCAGCATTCGCGGCGACGAGCCAATAACCGCATCGACGGCGATCCTGATGTGCATACGCAACGAGAGCCCGGATCCGGTGACCCGCAATCTCCGGCCGCTGATGGAAGGCCTGGTCGAGGCGCGCGTCGCTCACCTTTTCCATGTTTATGTGCTAAGCGACAGCAGCGATCCCGACATCATCGCGGCCGAGACCGCGTTGTTCGATGCGTTCGCAGCCGAGTGGCAGAGCGTCATCCCGGTCACGTATCGCCGCCGCGCAGTCAACACTGCGTTCAAGTCCGGCAACATTCGCGATTTCTGCGACCGCTGGGGGAACGACCACGACTTCGCCATTACGCTGGACGCCGACAGCTTCATGCCGACCGCGGCCGTGCTGCGTCTCATCCGGATAGCGCAGGCAAATCCGACGCTCGGCATCCTTCAAACATTGATTATCGGGATGCCATCGGTGAGCGTTTTCGCGCGCCTGTTCCAGTTTGGCATGCGGCTCGGCATGCGCTCCTACACGCTCGGAGCCGCCTGGTGGCAGGGCGACTGCGGACCCTATTGGGGCCACAACGCCATCATCCGGCTTGCACCCTTCATCGCGCATTGCCACATGCCCGTTCTACCCGGGAACGGGCCGCTGAGCGGCCATGTCCTCAGCCACGATCAGCTCGAAGCTGTGCTGATGCGCCGGGCCGGCTACGAAGTCAGGGTTCTCCCGGTCGAGGGAATGAGCTGGGAGGAAAACCCGCCGACACTGATGGAATTCAGCCGCCGCGATCTGCGCTGGCTCCAGGGCAACATGCAATATTTCCAGCTGCTGAGCCTGCCCGGCTTGAAACCCGTCAGCCGTTTTCAATTGTTGTTCGCGATCCAGATGTATCTCGGTTCGCCGGCCTGGATGGCGATGACGGCCATCGGCACTGTTTTTCTGGCGCTCTCCGATACGCCGGCCGCGCAATATGTTCCGGTCAAAGCCGGCGTCGGCACGATACTGTTCGCCATCATGATGCTGATGACGTTTGCACCGAAGATCGCGACCATCATCGACGTTTTGCTGACGCCTTCGGCGCGCCGGTCCTTTGGCGGCACCGTGGTCTTTGCCTTGAATATCGCGGTCGAGACCGCGTTCATGATTTTACTGGCGCCGATGATCGCGCTCATGCACACGATCTTCATGACTCGCCTTTTCGTGTTTCGGCGCGGCGGCACCTGGAACAGCCAGGTGCGCCAAAGCCATGCGGTGCCGTGGCGCATGGCCTTTGAAAAATTGTGGCCGCAGACAATAGCCGGCTGCACGGTGCTGGCCGTGGTCGCCACCAAATCGCCGCACGATATCGGCTTCGCGCTGCTGGGCACAATCGGGCTAATTCTGGCGGCGCCGTTCGCCGTCGCGACCGCCTCGCCGCTGATCGGGCATTTGTTCGCGCGGATCGGGATCTGCCATCTGCCGGAGGAAAAGCAAGCGTCGGCGGCCCTGTTGCCATTGAAGTTGCCGGCGATCGAGGTCAAAGCGCTGGCGGCACTCAAGCAAGCCTAGCGGGATCATGTTTGATGCCCTCAGAACCGTGCGCGGCGTGCTGCGGTCGCTGCGCATCTACTACGGCAATCGCCGGCACGGCCCCGCTATAGACCGGCTGTACGGCCAGTTCGTGAAGCCGGGCGATCTGGTGTTCGACGTCGGAGCGCATGTGGGCGATCGGATAGCCGCTTTCAGGCGGCTGGGCGCGCGCATCGTCGCCGTCGAACCGCAACCGGCGTTGATCAAGACGTTGCACCTGTTGTACGGCCGCGATCCGAACGTCACCATCGAAGCCGCGGCGGTCGGACGTCAGCCGGGCGTTATCGAGTTGAATATCAATGTCGACAATCCGACCGTCACGACCGCGTCCGCGGATTTCATCGCAGCAGCGGCCAACGCGCCCGGCTGGCAAGGACAGGCCTGGTCCAAACGCATGCCGGTTCCGCTCACGACCATCGATGCCTTGATCGCGCGGCACGGGTTGCCCGCGTTCATCAAGATCGACATCGAAGGCTACGAAGCCGAGGCCTTGGCCGGTCTCGGGCAGCCGGTTCCGGCGCTGTCCTTCGAGTTTACCTTGATTCAGCGCAACATCGCGCAGGCCTGCCTCGAACGCTGCGTTGCGCTTGGCTACAGCCGCTTCAACGCCATCCTTGGAGAAAGCTCAAGGTTCGAGCACGTCGAATGGGTCGGCGCGGACGCAATCGCATGCTGGCTGAACGCGCTGCCGCCCGAAGCCAATTCCGGTGATGTCTATGCGCGTCTCTCATGAACCCAAGCAGACGGCGCCGCTGATCGCCGCGATGGCGGTCGCGGGTTTGGCACTGACGCTCTATGTTTTCTATCCGGGCGTCATGACCTTTGACGCCCGCTACATCTACCAAGACATGGCAAATGGTACTTTCGGCGACTGGCAATCGCCGGCGATGATCGTGCTGTGGTCGTTGATCGATCCGATCGCGCCGGGACCCGGCAGCCTGTTGCTGCTGACGGCGACGCTCTACTGGCTGGCGTTTGCCGTGGTGGCGCTGGCGGTCGCGCGACGCTCTTTCTGGTTTGCGATATTGCTGCCATTGCTGGCGCTGGCGCCGCCGGCCTTTGTGTTTGTCGGCATCATCTGGCGGGACGTCTTGTTCGCCGTCACGTGGCTGCTGGCTGCCGCGCTGGTTTTTGCCACCGCCGATCGGGAACGAAGACTGCGCGTGGCGATGCAGGCCTTTGGCCTCGCGCTGCTTGCTTTTGGCGTCCTGCTGCGGCCGAACGCGCTCGCCGCAGCGCCGATTCTCGCAGCCTATATTCTGTGGCCCGCAAGTTTCTCCTGGAAACGCGGCGTGATGCTCTATGTGCCCATGGCGCTTTTGTTGTTTGGGCTGGTGCAGGGTGTCTATTACGGCCTTCTCGGCGCGCAGCGGCAACACCCGCTGCATTCGATCATGGTGTTCGACCTCGGCGGCATCTCTCATTTCTCCGAAGACAATGTTTTCCCCGGTCCCTGGACCAAGGATGAGGCTGCACTCATTACGCATCGCTGCTATCAGCCGATCGCGTGGGACGTCTATTGGACGCAACAGCCCTGTCAGTTCGTGATGGAGCATCTCGAACGCGAAAAGATTTTCGCCTCGCCGGTCCTCACCGAGACCTGGAAGCGCGCGATCGTCAACCACCCCGTCGCCTACCTCGAGCACCGCGCCACTTTTATGTGGACGTTCCTCGCCGGCGCGGACAATCTGACGATGTGGACCCGTGACCTCGACGATTCCTCAAAGATTATATTCGCGGATAACCCGCGCCTGATGGCGCTCAAATCGGTGCATGATGCGCTCAAGCCGACGCCTTTATTTCGCGCGGGCACGTGGCTGCTGCTCGATGCCTTGGTGTGTCTGTTCGCTTGGCGCCGGCGCGACACCCCCGCCGGTGCCTTCGCCCTCGGGGCCTGCGGATCGGCCGTCATCTACCTGATGACCTTTTTCGCGGTCGGTGTTGCGACGGATTTTCGCTACGCCTATTGGGCGGTATTGGCCGGGCTTGCAGGCGGCGTAGCGGTCGCGAGCAGGCGGGCATCGCAATGAACGGTAACGCCGAAACGCGTGCGGCGCGCAGGTCATTGCGGCGTCTCATGATCGCCGCCGGCATCGGTGCGTCGATACTTTTTATCGTCGTCGGTTTCTGGTCCGAATTACAAATGTTCGGCGACGGATCGATCTTCTCCTATGCGGTCGCCGCGCAAGATGCCTGGTCATTCCATTGGCACAACATCTCCGGCCGATTGTTCACTTACGTCTTTGCCTACATTCCGGCCGAAGCCAGCGTCGCGCTCACCGGGAATCCGAAAATCGGCATCGCCGTCTACGGATTGCTGTTTTTCTCAGCCCAACTTCTGGGTCTGCTTGTGACGCTCGCGACCGACCGCACCACCGGTCGCGTGATTTTCGGATTTGCCTGTCTTTCGACCGCGTGTCTTTGCCCGCTGGTCTATGGCGCGCCAACGGAAATGTGGATGGCGCATGCCGTGTTCTGGCCGACGCTCGCGGCCTGCCTCTGCGCCTCGGCCGACCGGCGCGGCGCGGCCGCCGTGTCCATCGCGATGCTGGCGCTGGTATTCACGCATGAAGGCGCCATCGTTCTTGCAGGCGCGATCCTATTCGCGCTTGTTCTGCGCGGTTGGCGCGACGCCGTTTTTGTCAGAGCCCTCGGCGCATTCATCGCCGCGATGACGGTGTGGCTGATCGTCAAGAGCACGCTGCGTCCCGATCCCTATATCGCCGGGGTTCTCGCAGCGGCCGCGTACAAATTCATCGATATCAGGAACCTGGCACAGCCGGCTTTCCTGCTTCTGATCGCCGCGCTGGCGATCTACGGCGCTCTGATCTTGCTGCTTCGGCGCGCGAGCCCGGGAAAAGCGCATATTTATGCGGCATTTTACTGCGCCATCGGCCTCGCGCTCTATTGGGCTTTATTCGACAGGTGGCTCCTGACCGAGGCGCGATACGATTTGAGGACCGTGCTGCTCATTATGATCCCCGTCTTCGGTATTTTGGCCGTGGTGGGCGCGATGAACGACGAAGCGCGCCGAAAATCGCCGTTCCCGCTCTTGGCTTGGCTGGCCGGCACGGTTGAACGTTGCCTAAACCCTCGGATAATCGCCGGGGCAATCCTGCTGACGATGCTGGTCTATGCCGTTGAGACTGCGAAATTTGTCGGAGCGTGGATCGACTATAAAGCCGCGGTACGGACGCTGGCGATCGGGACGGAATCCGATCCGCGTCTCGGCGATCCGCTTTTCGTCTCGTCGCAGCGTATTGGCGCCGACCTGAACCGGCTTTCCTGGAATTCGACGACCCCCTACCTCTCGGTACTCGTTGCGCCGGGACTTGAGCCAACGCGTCTCGTCGCCGACCCGGGAGCGGGTTACTTTTGGCTATCCTGCAATACCGCGACGAGCAGCGAGCAAACCAGCACCGCCATCCCGGCGGCGGCCCGGCGTCTCATTCGCATCCACGCCTGTCTGCACCGCTAAAGTCGGACGGCGTTTAAGGTTTCGGCGCCGGCGCGGCAGGCGGCGCGGTCCAGGTCTTGAAGTCCGCTTCGGATACCGTCGGCAATTTCTTCAGGAACGCCACGATTTTCCAGAGATCGTCATCTTTGGCGCCGGCCAGCGCGAAGCTCGGCATGCCGGTCATGTTAATGCCGTTCTTAATCACCCAGAACAGCTCTGCCGGCGTGCGATCGTTCACAACGTCTTTGAGATCGGGCGGATCGGGATGCAGACCCTCTGAGAACTTGGCCCAGGTCACGCCCGGACCGCCGTGACAATTGGTGCAGCCGAGCGCGACGAACTCGCGCGCGCCGGCCTGAACGGTGGCCGGATCAGCGAGGTTGGCGGGTGGGGTATCCTTGGCGTGGCGAACGATCGAAGCGGTGCGAACGTGGACCAGCGCCCACTTCACGATCGCCGGATCTTCCTGCGTGCCGGCGACGTTGTAGAATCCGCCAAAGAAAACAAATGCCGCGACGATGCCGACGACCACCGCCAGCGCGCCGATGGCTGTTAAAATTCTCATAATGTTCTCCCCTATCGCTGACGTTAGCGCTCGTTCCGTTCCATCCTAGGATAATCGACGCGTAAATTGCACTTTTTCTCCCGTCGACATTTGACGGAAAGAAACTGTTGCTCGCGGGATTGCGTTCAACCTAGGTCCCGTCGCGCGCTCAGGTACTGGTCCCTTTCCATCCGAAAGGGACCAGTACCCGAGCCCGAAAAGGAACAAGGCAATTGGCGGGCCAAAAAGCAGAACAGGGATCACAATCAAATCAGCGGTCGTTTTAAATCCGCCGTGGAGCCCGAACATTACCAGATAAATGATCCAACCCATCAGCCACGCAGCGCAAAACAGCAGCCACACGCGAAATAGACCGCGACGCCAGTTTAATTGCACCGGTTTTTCCTCCTGCCCACCAAACGAGCGGCGAGGAACGCCATAATGTGTCATCCCGATTATGCCCATTCTTGACGAATTTGCTGCTCCGGCAGGCGCCGGATGCGGGGGCTCGCGCCGAAGCATGTTGGTCCACTCGGCGCTAAAAGCCGACAGGGCCTTTTGGTTCCACAATTTTGTTGCTTGATTTGACTTGGCCGCGACTATCAAGGTTCCGGAAGGCTCGATCGGAACTCGAAGTTTCTTTCGTACCTTGCACGACAGTTACATCAGCCGGTCGAGATGGGCTCGGTCATCGGTTGGGACCGTTATGTCGGCGAGGCGGGCGTGAAAATCGGCATGCGGACATTTGGCGCGTCGGCGCCGCTCAAGGACCTGCTCGCTAAATTCGACTTCACGTCAGCTCATGTGGTCATGGCCGCCAAGGAACAGATTGCAAAGTCCAAGGGCACAATGGCATGAATATTCAGCTCAACGCGAAAACGTCCATGAACCCGCTCAAACAGCTGAATGAGTTTGGCCAAGTCGTCTGGCTCGATTTCCTGTCGCGGCGATTCATCGCCGAAGGCGGCCTTAAGAAGCTCGTCGAGGAGGACGGGCTGACCGGCGTCACGTCCAACCCGTCGATTTTCGAAAAAGCCATCGCCGGCAGTGAAGATTACGATTCGTCCTTGAAGGAGTTTGAGAGCAAGGACGATTTCGACGTCATGACGCTCTACGAGAAGCTGGCAATCCAGGACATCCAGAACGCCGCCGACGTACTGCGCCCGGTCTACGACAAAACCGACGGCCGGGATGGTTATGTCAGCCTCGAAGTCTCGCCCTATTTGGCGATGGACACCGACGCAACGATCAAGGAGGCGCTGCGTCTACGGCGCGCTGTTGGCCGGGACAACGTGATGATCAAAGTGCCGGCGACAAAGCCGGGTCTGCCGGCCATCAGGCAACTCATCAGTCAAGGCGTCAACGTCAATATCACGCTGCTGTTCTCGCAAAAGATTTATGAAGAGGTTGTCGAGGCCTATTTGTCCGGGCTCGAACATTTCGCGGCACAAGGCGGCGATCCCAGCAAGGTCGCGAGTGTCGCCAGTTTCTTCGTCAGCCGCATCGATGTGTCGGTCGAAAAGTTGATCGACGAGAAAATTAAGCGGGCGACCGATGCCCGCCGACGCGAAGAACTCAAAGAACTCGCCGGAAAAGCCGCTATCGCCAATGCGAAATTGGCCTACCAGCGCTACAAGCGATTGTTCGCCGGGCCGCGATGGGAGCGCCTGAAGGCGAAAGGCGCGCGCGTTCAGCGCGTGTTGTGGGCCAGCACCGGCACAAAGAACAAAGCCTATAGCGACGTGCTCTATATCGAGGAGTTGATCGGGCAGGACACCATAAACACGGTCCCGCCGCCGACCATGGATGCCTTCCGCGATCATGGACAGCCGCGCGCCAGCCTCGAGGAGAATATCGAGGAGGCCGAACGGACGATGGCCACGCTTGAAAAGGTCGGCATTTCGATCGACGAGGTTACCGACGAACTGACCAAAGACGGTGTGAAGTCCTTTGCCGATGCCTTCGACAAGCTCCTGGGTGCCGTTGCCCGCAAGCGCGCCGAGTTCCTTGGCGGCAAGCTCGACGGCCAAACTTACAAGCTGCCGCCGGACCTCGAAAAGGCCGTTACCGCGTCGCTCGAAACATGGCGGAGCGCGGGCAACGTGCGCCGGCTGTGGTCTGGGGACACCGATCTGTGGACCGGATCCGACGAGTCAAAATGGCTTGGCTGGCTCAATATCGTCGAACAGCAGCAGCAGCGGTCCGACGCTTTGCGCAGCCTGAAAGACGACATCGCAAAGCAGAATTGCCCGCACATCGTGCTTCTTGGCATGGGCGGATCGAGCCTTGGCGCCGAAGTATTCGCCAAAACCTTTGGACGGCAAATCGGTCGCTCGGAACTGCTGGTGCTGGATTCGACCGACCCCGCTCAGATTTTAGCGATTGAAAGTAAAGTCGAACTGTCCCGAACTTTCTTTATCGTATCGAGCAAGTCCGGCAGCACGCTTGAACCGAATATCCTGAAACAGTATTTCTTCGAGCGCGTAAGGAAAGCCTTGGGCCCCGACAAAGCCGGATCGCGCTTTATCGCCATCACCGATCCTGGTTCAAAACTTCAGACGGTCGCCGAGCGCGACCATTTCGGGCACCTCGCTTTCGGAATCGAGAGCATCGGTGGGCGCTATTCGGTGCTGTCGGATTTCGGCATGGCGCCTGCCGCCGCGATGGGGCTCGACATCGAACGGTTGCTGACCGCGGCACAAATGATGGTCCGCTCCTGCGGCGCGAACGTTCCGGCGACCGATAATCCCGGCGTGATCCTCGGCGCGGTGCTGGGCGTGCTGGGTAAATCCGGCCGCGACAAAGTCACCATCGTCGCCTCGCCCGGCATTACCGATTTCGGAGCCTGGCTCGAGCAGTTGCTGGCAGAATCGACCGGCAAAGAAGGCAAAGGACTGATCCCAGTCGATGCCGAACCGCTCGGCGGGACGGCGTCGTATGGACAAGACCGCCTCTTTGTTTATGTTCGGCTCACCGGAGAACCGGATGCCAGGCAAGAAGATGCCATTGCCGCGGTCGAGAAAGCCGGCCACCCGGTTGTTCGGATCGCCGTCACAGATCGTCATCACATCGGCCAGGAATTCTTTCGATGGGAATTCGCCACCGCCGTTGCCGGGTCGATGCTCGGCATCAACCCATTCAACCAACCCGATGTCGAGGCCAACAAGGAGAAGGCTCGCGAACTCACCACCGCCTACGAAAAAACCGGAAAGCTGGCTCCCGAAACCGCGCTGCTGAAGGACGGCAACCTCTCGCTCTTTGCCGACCCTAAAAACAGCAAGGCTCTCGGTAACGCCAAAACTCTGACGGATGTTCTTGCGGCGCATTTCGCACGTATCATGCCCAATAACTATTGCGCCCTGCTTGCCTATGTTGAACACAACGATCGTCACACCGCCGCGCTGCAGGACATGCGTACCCTGATCAGGGACCGCAAGCAGGTCGCCACTTGTCTGGGTTTCGGACCGCGATTCCTTCACTCGACGGGACAAGCCTACAAGGGCGGACCCAATACAGGCGTATTTCTGCAGATTACATGCGACGACGCAGCCGATATCGACGTGCCGGGGCATAAGTACAGTTTCGGTGTCGTCAAGGCGGCGCAAGCGCGCGGGGACTTTCAGGTGCTGGCTGAACGCGATCGCCGCGTTCTGCGGGTTCATCTCGGCGCAGATATCGACGCCGGATTAACGGCCCTCAAGGAGGCCGTTCGCAAGGCGCTCGCTTAAGGCAACGACCACGGTGTTATTGCTTGTTCCGCGCTCAAGCGCCGCTATCGCGATATTTTGATCGATAGCCGCCCCGACGTCAGACTGGTCTATCTCAAGGGTGACGAAAAGCTGATTGCGCGACGGATTTTATCTGATTTAAATATAGCGCTGGCGCAGGCCTCTCCATCAAATGCACGAAATTGGTGGGCCCGGGAGGACTCGAACCTCCAACCAGACCGTTATGAGCGGTCGGCTCTAACCAGTTGAGCTACAGGCCCCCGTGCACGTTCTATCAATGCGCGTGGCCGATGCGCAATGCGGCCCTCTCCTGCTGCCTTGTCCTTTGGGCTAGGCTTTGCCGTCCCCTTTCCGCCGGAGATCAAGCGGCATGCACGTTTTCAGCCTCGAGCGCGAGCAGCAGTGGAATCCCAAGCGCCACGTGGAAAAGATCTTAGGGAAAATCGCCGACGGCGACGTCACCGTCGCCTGCTGGGAGCCGGGCCAGATCAGCCCCTACCACTGCCATCCAAACGCGACCGAAATCTATTTCTGCGTCTCGGGCGGCGGCACAATACGCACGCCGAAGGAGACCATAGCGGTCGCGCCCGGTTCGTTCGTGGTGCATCCGCCCGGCGAAGTGCACGAATATGAAAACGGCGCGGCGCGCACCATGCTGTTCCGCGTGCGTTATGGCGCCGACATGCGCGCGCATCATTGTGGCTGGCGCGGCAATGCCGAGTGGCAGCAATCAAGCGAGGACGCGGCGTATTACCGCGAGCATCCGGCCGGCTAGCTACATCTTCAAGAGCCGCCGGGCATTGCCGCATAATATCTTCGCCTTGTCCTCATCGGACAGCGGAATATCCTTCATCCATTCGGTCGCCGGCGGATTCATGACGAACGGCCAGTCGACCGCGAATAGAATGTGGTCGATGCCCATCTCCATGACGCAGCACAACAGCGCCGGATTGGAGAAGAAGCCGCTGGTCGTGACGTAGAAGTTCTTGCAGAAGATATCGCGGAAGCTCATCGGTTTCTGCCCCGGCCGCTTGAGCGAGGCATCGATGCGCCACACGAGGAACGGCAGCGTCTCGCCGAAGTGGCCGAGAATGACCTTGAGGTCCGGATGCCTTTCGAACACGCCGGAGAGCACCAGCCGGATCGCCTGTGTCGCGGTTTCCACCGTGTAGCCCCAGCCCGGCCGCACCACCAGCGGGAAGTCCTTGGCGTAATCCTGCAGATAGATTTCCGTCACCTTGGGATGCGGCAGCGAAGGATGGAAGTAGATCGGCACGTCGAGCTTTTCGGCGCGCTCGTAGATCGGCCAGTATTTCTTCAGGTCGAGGAATTCACCGTTGGTCATGCCGTGCAGCATGGCGCCCTTGAAGCCGTGCTCGGTCACCGTGCGCTCGAGTTCGTCGGCCGCGGCCCTCGGATCGACGGTGGGGAGCGCGGCGAAGGCGGCGAAGCGCTTGCGATTTGCGGCGCAGACTTTGGCGAGACGGTCGTTGACCGCGCGCGTCAGGTCGGCCGCGATCTCGATCGGAAGCTTCTGGGTCGAGGGTGCGCCGTGCGAGAGCACCTGCACGTCGATGCCGGCCTCGTCCATTTCCTTGATGCGCAGGTTGCCGAGATCGTAGAGCCGCTCGTCGGTTTCATTGCCGCGGCCGGCTTCCGGGCCGATAAAGTGCTTGGCCAGCTCCGGGTCCCAATAATGCTCTTCGATGGCGATGACCGGACAATTCGGCTTTTTGAACATGACGCTTATCCCCCGCAACGCATGAAGTTTATTTCCTAGCAACCAAGGCGGCCCCTGTCACGGCCTGCCCGTGCCGCGCCGTCACGAACTCGTCATGCGTGTGCCGGAGATGGCTATGGCGTTTTGGCCAACTCAGTTATTCAAAGGGCGATGCTGCCAATTCTTCGGATCCTTCCAGTAGGCGGCGTATTCCTCGCCATTATGCTTTTGGTTCTGGCGCTCAATCCGCCGGCCGGACCGCGTACGGCATTGCGGCCGGACGGCATCACCTTGCACGGCGCGCTGATCGACCGGAACGCGCACCCCGAATGGCCGCAGCTTCTGATGCTGGCGGCGATCCAACGCGCCGTCGAATTGAATCGCCTGCGCGAATTGCCCGACATACCCACGGTTACCGCCCCGGAGCCGGCCAAAATCAAGCCGACCATCGCCGGGCTGCCCGCCACCCGCGGCGACGCCGACCCGGACCCGGAAGACAATGACACGACTGGATCGATCGTGCAGCCACCGGCCGCGACCATCCCGATCGACATCGGCGAGACCTCGGCATTTGAATTGCCGGTTGTCGCCCCCGAGGAGAAGGCGCCGGTCATCATGACGCCGCAGCGCCTCAAGTCGCGCAACGAGAGCCGGGTGAGAGGCCTGCCCCGCACGCACCGCGCCCGGGCGGCGGCCAAAACCCAACAGCCCGGACAAATCGATTTCTTCCAGGCGGTGTTCGGCGATCAGAAAACCGCGCCGTCGTCCAATTTCCGCGCCAACACGACCGCCCGCTAAAGCACGGCCGGCGGTTACGGGGTCGGCTCGAACTCGTTGCATTCGGGAAGTTGGCGCGGAGCTGCCCGCCGCGGAGGCGAAGGCGGTAGTTGCGGAATCGGTGCCCCGCCGGCCTTCACCCTTGGCGGCGTAGTAGTAGCCAGCGGCGTAATAGTGCACCGCGAGATTCGGATTACTGTGCGCCGTATGATAGGCGCCGGCGAGATATTTCACCGCATAGGTCATGTTGGTGTCGGCATCGAGCAGGCCGGCGGCGCTGCCGCTGTAGCCCATGGAGCGCGCGGTCGCGAGCTTGATCTGCATCAACCCGAAATTGCCCTTCGACACCACGCGCGGATTGCCGCCGCTTTCGCGCTTGATGATGCGGCGCACCAGATCCTCCGGGACATTATTGGCGGCGGCGTGCCGGGCGATCAGCGCGTCGAGATTGCCGTTGGCGTCGAGACTGGCGAGACGCAAATGTTTGGCGGACGCGGCCGACGCAGCGGCGGCCAGTGCAATGGCGAGCGTCGCGATGCAGATTTTGCAAATCATGGCGGCTCCGTTTTTTGGGGGGAAGCGCGGCTTGTCGTGGGGAACTCGGGCAACTTTGTGACGCAACTGGGATAAGTGCGACGGGTTCCATCACGAAATGATTCATGCTGTTGCCCGGAGTTCCATCCGCGCCGGTTCCGTGCCATGTTTGCGTGGGTTTGAAAAAATAAACGGGAGAGAACGACATGCCGAAGGCCTATTGGGTAGTGACGTACCGGTCGGTGAAAAACGAGGAGGCCTGGAAGGCCTACGCCAAGCTCGCGGCGCCGGCGATTCAAAGTGCCGGCGGAAAATTCCTGATCCGCAACACGCCGGCGAAAACCTACGAGGCCGGCATGAGCCAGCGCGTGGTGCTGGTCGAGTTCGACAGCCTCGACAAGGCGCTCGCCTGTCACGACACGCCGGCCTACGCGGAAGCGCTGAAGGCGCTCGGCACCGGCAATATCGAGCGCGACATGCGCGTGGTCGAGGGCGTCGCGTAACGCACGCTGCCGCAGGCGTTTTCGGGCTGGTTGCCAAATTGGGAAAAGTTCCCTATATAGAAGCCGTTCCGATTTCGCCTGGCTTGTAGTTGCGCCCCAGAGGGGCTTTTCCCAAGAACACGCCGAATCCGGATATGAGGCCCAAGCGAATGGTTCGCTTGGGGCATAGACGCACATGTGCGTTTTCAAAAGGAGGCCACTATGGCCACAGGTACCGTTAAGTTTTTCAACGCCCAAAAGGGCTTCGGCTTCATCGTGCAGGACGGCGGCGGGCCGGATGTGTTCGTTCACATCTCGGCGGTCGAGCGCGCCGGCATGAGCAACCTCAACGAAGGCCAGAAGCTTTCGTTCGATGTCGTCGCCGACCGCAAGAACGGCAAATCGGCCGCCGACAATCTTCAGGCGGTCTAACTCCCGACGAATTGAAGAGCCCCGCGCTTGCGCGGGGTTTTTCTTTTTTGTAATGCGACTACCAAATTCGTCATTCCGGGGCGCACGCGTGAGCGGGCGAACCCGGAATCCAGAGCAGCTCGTGGCGCCCCTGGATTCCGGGCCCGGCCCACCGATCTCGGGTTTACCCGAGATCGGTATTCCAATTTGCCCAGGTCGGCTATAGCCGACCTGGGTGGGCCGTCCCGGAATGACGACAAATCGAACAGGACGACGGCCATGCCGAAGAAGCCGGGAACCAACCCCAAGAACGAATTCGTGTTCTTCGACGTCGTCTATGAGGACGGCTCGCAGCGCTCCAACCGGCGCGTGCCGGCCGAGCTGCTCGGCGGCCTGGAGAAGGACGCGCCCGCGCTCGGCTTCCTGATCGAGCAGGACCGCGAGATCGCGGAGAAATCCGGCCGCACGCCGGTCAAGATCAAGAGCATCGGCCGCGTCGGGGCCAAGCCCGAGA
The DNA here is from genome assembly GCA_963703875.1 of uncultured Alphaproteobacteria bacterium. Taxonomy (GTDB): domain Bacteria; phylum Pseudomonadota; class Alphaproteobacteria; order Rhizobiales; family Xanthobacteraceae; genus Pseudolabrys. Next base: position 85,653 of record CAVPFZ010000006.1, on the reverse strand, counting down.
AGATGATGAAGGTGAAGTGACGCGCGGGAATGAGCGGAGAAAATAGCGTCACCTCTTCTCGCCCTTGCGCGCCAGACGCATCACTCCTCGTCTCCTTCTCCGCATTCCGCCAGGCGCGCCTTCAGCGCCTTGTAAACATCGGCCTGCACACGCCGCCAATCGCGCTCCATCTTCTCGGGCGTCGACGGCTCGACGTTGGAGCAGCGATTGCTCGGCGCCATGCAGCCGCGGTTGCGCTGGCAGAGGCGAGCGAACTTTCTAGACCAAGTTCGTCATGCGATACTTGAAAACGAGAAAAACTTATCGGAAGCAAAAGTCGCGCTTCGCAATTATCGAGTATTCAATCGCTTCTTTTGGGGCTAACTAGATTGAAACCAATCAGATAAGGCCATCTCGGGGTCCCATCCTACGCAATGCAATGGCACAAGAACTGCAATCGGAGTTTTCTTGACGATGGACTTGGCTGCTAGTCGAGGGTCAATGAACTTATGTTTTTCAATGTTTTCAAAACCGTAATTTTACGGATTGACAACCCTCTCCTATAGGCTTATATTCCTCAAACCTTCTCCACGAGGGGCGCTCCCAATGGGACGCCTTGAGAGCGGGAGAGGGTGCGGTGCCTGCGGGCGGGGGTCGTGACCCCGTTCCCGGGCGGTTCCGGGGTTTCCGCCCGGGCGGCATTATGACCGCTCTGCGAGAAGCTCGCTGGACTGGGACAGGCAATGCCGGGTAACGCCCGTTCCGAGCCACGTCCCAGGAAGCGCGGACCTGGAGCCGGTGTCGCGGGACAACCCCCGCGACGCGAAGCCGTCAAAACAAGCCCGCCGAAGCTCGCTTTGCGCGAGCGAAGGCGGGTGGAGCGCCGGAAGGCGCGGCGGTCCCGTAAGGGGCCGTCTACTCAAGGATGTTTGCGCCTTTCGGCGCTCCGTCCCCCTCGTTTTTAACGAGGGACCTGAACCAGCCCGCGCGTAACGCGCCGGGCACCCTGGCCCTGCTTGAAGCAGGGCATCCCCACTTCGGACGCCCGAAACCCGCGCCGCGAAAAGGAGAACCTATGCCCGATTGCCATTCAAATTCCGCTCGTCCCCGCGAAAGCGGGGACCCAGAACAGTAAAGAACTGGATTCCCGCTGGAGCCTGTCCCCGAGCAGGCGGGGACGGGAATGAGTGGACCAAAGCCACCAAAGGAGAACCTATGCCCGCAACACAAAAATCCAAAAAACAGGCCCGCGCCGTCTTCTACGCCTATCAGGAGAAAAAGGCCGTGGCGCATCGGCGGTTCTGTTCCGGCCTGATGTTCTGGAAGGCCTGCGGCCGCAAGAAGTGCCTGCGGGCGCGGGCCTGCGTCGTCGACAGCCGCGCCTGTTTCGACCGGCTCTGGCCGATCGTGCCGGAGAAGATGAAAGTCATCATCCGCTCGATCGCCAAAGCTGCCGAGGCGCGGCTGTCGCCGGCCGAAACCGCGGCCGCGATCGATCGCGACCTTGCGCGCTGGCGCGCGACCATGGAGCCGCAAGACGTGCCGCAACCAGCGCCTGAAGCTGCCAAACCGGCGCCGCAATCGCCGCCGGTCGCGCCCGCGCCAAACACGCGCGGACCAGGCCCCCGGATCAGCGTGCTATGATGGCGTTCCCAGCGTCCCTTGCCGTCATGGCCGGGCTTGTCCCGGCCATCCACGCCTTTACGCTGCCGATGATTCGAAAGGCGTGGATGCCCGGCATAAAGCCGGGCATGACGAATATGAAATACGCGCTCGCAATTATTATTTGTTTCGCGTGCGCCGGTGCGGCGCGCGCCGCGCCGGCCTTCGACGCCTTCTTGCAATCGACCTGGCCCGAGGCGCGCTCGCTCGGCGTCTCGCGCAGCGTCTTCGATCTCGCCGTGCGCGGGCTGGAGCCGGACTATTCGCTGCCCGATCTCGATATTCCCGGCCGCCTGGTGCGGCCGCCGCAGCAGCCGGAATTCGTGCAGACGCCGGCGCAATATCTGCGCGAGCCGACCTTCGATCGCCTCGCCGCCCAGGGCAAAAAATTGGCCATGCAATACCGCGATACGCTGGTGCGCATCGAGAAGGAATTCGGCGTGCCGGGCAATGTCGTGCTGGCGATCTGGGCGCGCGAGACCGATTACGGCGCCGAAAGGCAGCCGCACGATGCGCTGCGCGTGCTGGCGACGCAGGCCTTTGCCGGCAAGCGCAAGGAGTTTTTCCGCAACGAATTCCTGCATGCGCTGAAAATGCTGCAGGACGGCGTGCCGCGCGCCGATCTGCGCTCGTCCTGGGGCGGGGCGATGGGGCTCACCCAGTTCCTGCCCTCGGAGTTCTACAAATACGCGGTCGATTTCGACGGCGACGGCCAAGCCGACATCTGGCATTCGGTGCCGGACGCGCTGGCCTCGGCGGCCAGGCAGCTCAAGGACAAAGGCTGGCAGACCGGCAAGCCCTGGGCGATCGAGGTGAGGGCGCCGTCAAACGTCGATTGCACCATCGCCGAGCCGGGCGTCACCATGCCGATGGCGGAATGGCTCAAGCGCGGCTACGCGCCGACGTATGGGCGCACCTTGACCGATGCCGAGTGGACCACCGAGGCCTCGCTGCTGTTGCCGGAGGGCACTTACGGGCCGGCCTTTCTGACGCCAAAAAATTATTACGTGCTCAAGGACTATAATTATTCGGATCTTTACGTGCTGTTCGTCGGCCACTTGAGCGACCGCATCGCGGGCGGCCGGCCGTTCCAGACGCCATGGAGCCAGAACGCCCAGCTTAAATCCGCCGACGTCGAGTTGATGCAAAAGAAGCTGACCGCGCTCGGGCTCTACAAGGACAAGCTCGACGGCAAGGCCGGCATGCTGACGCGCGCCGCGCTCGGCACCTATCAGAAGAAAAACGGCTTGAAGGTCGATTGCTGGCCGACCGCGGCGGTGCTCGACCACATGCGGCGCTAATTTCTAAGCGCCTGTAAAAAACGACAATGCCGCGGCCTCCGGGGAGGCCGCGGCAATCGCAACAAGAAATCGTTACGCTACAGTCTGCTTACGGGCAGATGAAGCGGGTGCGCCAACGCAGCGGGTTGCCGTAGGCGTCGAAGGCGACCGGCTTACGGGCCCAGTAGCCGCCCGGGCAAGCGACCGGAGCGGGCTGGTAGTAGCCGTCATACACGACGTAGCCGGGTTCCATGGCGTAGCGCGGGCCCCACGAATTGGCGATCGCGGAGCCGACGATGACGCCGCCGAGCACGCCGAGGCCGACAGCGCAGCCGAAGCAACGGGCTTGCGCCGGTTGCGGAGTGGCCATGGTGCCGAGCGCGATGGTCGCGGCGGCGGCGAGAGCGAAGATGGTCTTCTTCATACGGTTTCCCTCCAGGGTCGAGGTCGGCCGGGGCCGACCGCTAGCGACGATTTAAAGCCTATCCCGGCTCTAATAAAAGAGGCAGGCCTAATGTGTCGGAAATTTGATCGAAAAGGTTCACATCCCCCTAAAAAAAGCCCGGAATCTTGTCCGACCCCGGGCTTTTGCTTTCATTTTCGTGCCGATTCACCGGGCTCCTTAGCCGCAAACCCTGACACGTTCCAGGCGCCAGCCGTAGCCGTCCCAGATTCGCTCGCGGTGCCAATAGCAGCCCGGACCGTAATAATAGGGGCCGGGGCCGTAATAGGCCGGACCGTAATAGGGGCCGTTGGCGGCGATACCGCCCAGGATGGCGCCGGCCGCCAGCCCGCCGATGATGCCGGCGGCGATTCGCCCGCCGCGCGCCTCCGCCGGTTGCGGGGTAGCCACGGCCACGACGGCAAGCGTCGCGGCGGCCGCGATAGCTGTCAGGCTCTTGGTCATTTTGGTCATGGCAAACTCCTTCGCTCCTCCACCTGGATCGTATTGATTGAACGGCCGATCCGGCTTCAAAACGACAACGTTTATCCGGAGCGCGAGGTTCCTATTGTTCGCGTGAATGCGCGGTGAATAGCGCGTTCGGAAAGGCCCGCGCGGGCGCGCCGCGCGCATTAAATTTTGGCAAGGCTTTGGGCGGGATTGCGGCGGGCCGATCGCGATTAAAGCTTGCGCCGCCGCGAGGTTTTTCGGCGCATTTTTTTGCGCCGCGCCAGCTTGCGTTGCCGTTTCAACGCGCGACGGCCGGCATGGCGTAGAAACAGCTTCTCCAGCGGATAGCTCAGCCGCCGCACCGCCGCGGCGAGCGGCAGCCATTCGACCGCCGCGATGTCTTTCATGACCTTGCGGCTCGGCTGCGCGGCCGCCTTCATGCGCCAGAATTGCACCACCTTGGGCCGGCCGCGCGCGCGATAGGTGATGGCGCCGAGAAACTCATGCACCTTTACCCGATGGCCGGTCTCCTCCACGACTTCGCGGCGGGCGCCGGCGGCCGGATTTTCGTGGCGCTCGAGCTTGCCGCGCGGCAACACCCAGCGGTCGTCCTTGCTGCGCTGGACCACGGCGATGCGTGGACGTGGGCCGTTGCGCACCACGATGCCGCCCGCCGCCTGTATGGTCTTGCGCGCCATTTCCCCTCAACCCGCGTCCGCCGCATCTCATGTAAGCAAAAATGACGGGCGCATGAAGCAAAATGCGGGCGCTTTGCGCACAGTTGTGCACAACGTGGCGGCGGCGTCGCGTGTCACAATCGGGTCATCCAAGCCTTCGCCCTCCCATGGGGGAGCACGCGGAAGACGCCCTCAAGCCGCCCGCCCCCGCGGGGCGGCCGGCGATATTCAGACGGAAGCGCGGACAGGCCGACGCGCTACTTCCAGCCGGCTTCCCTGTCGCAGGCCTTGGCCTCGGCGACGTGGGTCTTTTCCCAAGCCGTGATCGACAACGTCTCGTTGTCGTCCATCTTGTTGTTCATGCAGGTGCAATATTTCAGCACCACGTCGCGCGGAGCTCCCATTCCCGCGCTGTCGCGGACGCATTTGTTGATCCAGGCGACGTCGTCGGTGGTGGCGGCGACGGCGGTCGTGGCATTAAAGGCAAGTCCGGCAAGCAGCAGGAACGCAGCGGCGATTTTCATGAAAGCCCCCAAAACGACCCACAGCGGATCGCCAAAACAGTGTTGCGCGCGCGGCGGGATTTAGCAAGGAGCCAAAAAAGTTTTCGCCGCGTCGAAACGCGGCGAAAAAATAGGACGATACCCCCGGTCGAACGCCGGCTTCAGCTAGCGCCAACCGGCTTCCCGGTCGCATTCCTTGCGTTCTCTGACGTGGGTCTTTTCCCAGGCAGTGATCGACAAGGTTTCGTTGTCGCTCATCTTGTTGTTCATGCAGGTGCAATATTTCAGAACCACTTCGCGCGACGCGCCTTCGTCTTTGTTGTCATACATGCACCGGTTGATCCATTTGACGTCGTCGGTGGTGGCGGCGACGCCGACATTGGCGGTGAAGCCAATAGCGGCGAGCGCGATCGCCAAGGCGGCAATTTTCATTCGTAGTCTCCCTGCAGGTAGGTTTGTTATTCGGGGGCGAAATCTTGGTCTAAGTGCGCAGATTAGGCAAGCGCCCGGCAAACCATTTTCAGCGCCGCAACCGGTAGACGGTTAAATCGGTACCCTCGAGCGGGACGCGCTCCAGGAAATCGGGAATGTCATTTCGGCTCAGCGCCGCCGCCAGGCCGGCGGGCGCGGCGGAGGCATAGTCGTATCGCTCGGGCGCCCCCGGACAGAACGCGACATAATCGACGTTATGCGCGGTCATCCGGACTTTGGCGTCATTCGGTGCCGCCAAGTACATATCGAGCATGGCGAGGTTGCCGGCTTGGTTGCGGTGATAGGGCGCGGCGAACACGGCGTGCTCCAATTCCATCAGAATGAACGGGCCGGAATCGATAAAGGCCAGCACGCGCCCGCGCGGGAGCTTGGCAAGCGGCGCATAGTCGGAAGCGCGCTGGCAAGTGCCGGGCTCGCCGCTGTTGAGGATTCGCCGGGTGGTGACGGCGGAAGCCCCAACAGCATGGGCCGCGCCGTTGCCAAGCGCCAAAAGTGCGACGGGGTTGAGAAACAATAGGACGACCAGGGCCGCGCGGGAGAGGCCGAAATAAGATGCGCGGCCTTGCGGTGCGGGCAGCATCAGCAGTAGCGCAGCGGGGACGAGGGCGGCGCCCAATGCGTTGGCGCCGCCGGTGCCGCGCAGTTGCCAAATGGAGATGAGCAAAAAGGCGACCTGCGATGCGGTGCAGGCGATCCAGTTCCAGCGCGCTTGGCCCGTCTCCCACAGGCAGCGAATTATGCCGAGAATGAGCGCAGCCAGCGGGATACCGAAATAGGCGGGGAGCTGCTGCGGCAAATCGCGCAACATCGAGGATAGACCGCGGGCTTCGGCAACCGAGGCAAGCCAATGGGCGGCAAGACGGGGATCGAGTTGCGCGTACGGGTCGCCGAGACATTGAGGGGCTTCGAATTTTATGGCGGCGGCGAGCACGACCGCCAAGCCAGCGGTCGCGGCCAGACGGCGAACGATTGAATTCAGCTGCGGCAGCGCGGCAAGAACAGCAAGGCCGAATCCGCCAAGACCGAGGGCGCCGGCTTGGGCGATCGAAATCGCATCGCAATGGACGATGAAGTAGGAGGCGGGCGCAATTGTAACGGCGGCCAGCGCGATCGCCCCCGCCGCCAGCGCGAGGGCGTAGGCGATGGTCGTGTGTCGGCATGGACTGCCTTCGACGGCCCAACGCAGAGCGACGATGACGGCGAGCGTGGCAATTGCCGGGACCATTTCCTGGCCGATAGCGACGGAAAGCGCGCCAAGGAGGCCGGCGACGGTGGCGTCGCGCGGACGGCACGGGAGGCGCGCGACCAAGGCCAGCGACCAGATGATCAGCACGATCTGCACGTTGTGATGATGAAGAGCGCCGGGACGGAAATGCTGCAGCACCGGCTCCATCATGGCGGCGAAAATCAGCGCCACGCGCGCCGCCGTATCGCCGGCGAGTTCGCGTGCCAGCCGCATCACTCCGGCAAAGAAAGCAAGCAACAACGCGCTGGGCCAGACGATGATAGTTGCGCGTTCGGCAAGAGCGGCCGGCAAGAACGTTGCATTGGCCTTGATCAGCAAGGCCAGCGGCAGGTCGATCAGCCGCGACCAATGCGTGACGACGCCGTCCGGGGGGTTCAGGCGATATTGTGTGAGATCGAACCAATTCTGCCCGGCCAGAAAATCGCGGACCTCGACCAGACGCATCGCATCGTCGGTCGATAGACTGCTTGTGCCGAAAGTCGCGCAGAGCGTGAGAACGGTGACGGACCAAAGCAGCAACAGCAAGATCCGGCTTTCGAACCGGGGATTCCGGGAGACTGCGGGATATGTCGCTAACATGGTCATGGGGTCAGCTTGGCGCTGCGGCGCCCGGCAAAGCTAGTGTTGCAACTCTAAAAATCTATGAAGGCTTAACGCATGTAACAGTAAGGCCGTTTTCCGCAGCTGCCGGACGCACCCCGGTTGCACAGGGGCGGCGGCTATGGCCTAACTTGCGCCAACAAACTTCAACGGGAGAAACGTCATGGCAAACTTCACCTGGGATCACGTCCACCTGCGCACGCCCGATCCGGAAGCCACCGCAAAATGGTTTGAAGCCATGTTCGGCGCGAAGATCGAGCGCACGACGCAGGCCGGCAAGCCGCGCATCGACATCAGGCTCGGCGGCGCCAATATTTTCACGTATCAAGTCACGCCCGGCGACGGTGTCAACGCGGCGCCCACCACTCCCTATCAAGGGCTCGATCATTTTGGGCTGACAGTGTCCGGCATCGATGCCGTCGCCGCCGACCTCAAGAAGAAGGGCGTCGAATTCACCAAGGAGCCGCATTCGCCGCGCCCGGGCATCAAAATCTGCTTCCTGCGGGGACCGCAGGGCATCTCGATCGAGCTGTTGGATCGCGACCCGAAATACAAATAAGACGCGCGCTCAATCCTCATCGCTTGTGGCTGTGCTTCGCGCCGGCGGCGGGGCGCTGGCGCGCGCGGCCGCGTTGATCGGACAACCGGCGTAAGCCGCCGCAATCGCCGCCGGCGCCTGCGCAACATGGAATTCGGCGCTGGTGCGTCCGGCGTTGAGCGAGCGGATGCGCACATAGAGCATGTCGGCGGTCGCCATCTCATTGACGAAGCGCGCCACCTCGCCGGGATCCGAGATAAACGCCCGCATGTAACCGTCGACCATGCGCACCGTCGGTTCATGGCCGGGCTTGTCGTCGAAGCGATAACCGAGTTCGGCGTTGCGGGTCGAGCCGATCTTGAAGTCGAAGGCAATGAGGATGGAGGGAAGATCCTTGAAACAGGCGAGCTGCATGTGCGCCAACGGCGCAACCACGAGGCCGCTGTGGGATGTCACGCGCGCTGTCAGGGATGAGTTCGATACCGGTACGCAGGTGATGCGGTCGATTTTCTTTTCAATGCGCCAGTCGCCGGCCGCGGTCGTGTTGAAGTGGGTGACGTTGACGAACGGGTCGGCGCAGGCGGCCAGCAGCAAGGTCGCCGCGCCCGCAAGGAGCCCCCGCACATCCGCACGCATAGACGACACACTCCACCCCCGCAACCCATATTCTGCTATTTACACGCCATGCGTGCAAAAGGGATTTGTCGGCTTTGGGGGCCTCGGGCGTGCTAAAAGACCGCCGATGATCCGGCGTACTACCGATTCGCGGCAGGCGGCTGAAATGGCCTTCAAAACGGCCACCACCAAGCCGGTGGAACCGATGCCGCAAAAGCCGTCGCTGCCGGGTGTGAAGGAACTTGTCTCATTGCGAATCGACCGCGACGTCCTAGATCACTTCCAGCAGGACGGGGCGGGCTGGCAAGAGCGCATAAATGCTGCTCTGCGAAAAGCCTCCGGCAAATAGGCTCTCGCGCCGGGTTCGAAACGGCGCACGTGGCTTGGTTTTCTGCCCTGAATAATTCACCGATGGAGATTGCCTTGGCCGACAACGCAAACAAGACCGCTGCCAACAGTCAGTTCAGGAAGCTGCGGCAGGCCGAGGACGGCAAGCGCGCGATGCTCGACTATGAGAATTCCGCCGCCGCGATGCGCGCCAAGACCGCGCGGCTGCGCGAATTGCGGCTGGCGCGGGATGCGCAGGAAGCCGCGGCCGCGGCGGCAAACCCGCCGCCGGTCAAAAAGAAAGCCGCGAAGAAGGTGAAGGTCGAAGAGTAGCGCGCGGTATTGCGCCTCAATCCTTATCCTTGATCGACGTGTGCGGACGGTCGCTGCCCGAAGCCGTTTCGGTGTGCCAGCGGCCCTTCTCGTCCTCGTACTGGATTTCCTCGGTGTGGCCGGGCACGGTCTGCTCAACCGCGGCGGCCTTGGCCGCGGCCAGCGCGGCGGCGTGGCTCGGGAACGGCTCGGAAAACACACCATCGACCTTGTAGGCCCAGCCGCCGTCGTGCTGGACAATCTCGTAAGTCACTTCTGACATAAGTTTCCTCACGGGGTTGCAGTCCTGCGTGGCTTTTAACGTATCACACCGTGGAAGGTTGCGCCGGTAAAACAACCGGCTGCGCCGGCGTCAGAGCCCGCGCTCGCGCTTCAAGCGGTCGATGTAGTCCGCGACATCCGGCGGCAAGGATTTCAACCCGGCGGCCCCCGCCTGCGACAGAATCGGCCGCAATTGCGAGCCTTTGAGAAAGGCGGGTTCGCGGCCGGCCGGAATGATGCGGTCGAAGATGACCACGATCAGCACCGCCAGCAGGCCGACGCGAACGGCGCCGAGCAGGGCGCCGGCCATGCGATCGAGCGCGCTGACTTCCGGCCCGACCAGTTCGCTGACGGCCAGCCGCAGCAGCGCGCCGAGCAACCCACCGGCGACGAAGAAGACCGCGACATAAACCACCCAGGTCTGCATCGGCGGGACGTGGAACTGGGCGATCGCAAGCGGCGTCACCGCGACCGCCAGCGCCATGGCAGCCAGATAGCCGAAGATCGTCGCCATGCTGCGCAGCAGCCCGGAACTGAAGCCGGCGATGACAGCAATGGCGAGGCACAGATAGATCGCGGCATCGAACGGATTGACCGGCAAAGAGGCCATTGCGATTTGTCCGGGGCGGGTTAGGCTTTATGCGTTCGGGCGCTAGAGGAGAACGTATATGGCGTTCACGGTCACCAGCAACAGCTTCAAGGACGGCGACTACATCGGCAAGGACCACATTCTTTCGGAGAATTTCGGCTTCGGCTGCGCCGGCGGCAACATGTCGCCGCACCTCAAATGGCAGGGGGCGCCTGCCGGCACCAAAAGCTTCGCCATCAATTGCCTCGACCCCGACGCGCCGACCGGCTCCGGCTTCTGGCACTGGGTGGTGGTGAATATACCGGCAAGCGTGAACGAACTGGCGGTCGATGCCGGCAATCTGAAAGGCGGCAAGCTGCCGGCGGGCGCGCTGATGACGCGGACTGATCTCGGCGCCACCGGCTATATCGGCCCGTGCCCGCCCGAGGGCGACCACCCGCACCGTTATTTGTTCACGGTTTTCGCTGTCGGCATCGAGAAAATGGACGTGACGGTGGATACCTCGCCGGCCGTGATCGGCTTCAATCTGCATTTCAATACGTTGGCCAAAGCCGAGATCATGGGTTTGTTCAAGCGTTGAGGGCTCATGCTCGCTCGACCCGCGCCGCATAACAACCGGGCGCGGCGAAATGGATGTGCAAATAATGAGCGCTGCCGTCGGCGAACTGTCGCTCGATGGCCTCTTCCAGCCAGATCCCTTCGATCAGTTCCCAGCCTGTCATCATGCCCTTGTCGTCGAAGCCGCGCACCGCGAGCGTGCGCCGCCGTAATTGATCGGGTACGGAGCCGATGGCGTCGAAGGTCTTCTCGCCTTGTCGCACATAGATCGCAAAGCGCATGCGGTAGGGTGACGCGACGGCATGATGCTCGTGGTTGACCAGGATAACTTCATCTCCTGGCGCGGCGTCGGTGAGGCTGATGCGGCAGGGATGCGGCCCGTCGGCGATTTTGCGTACGGCGCCGTGCGCCGCGAGATCGGCATCGGGGAGCGCGAAAAGATGCAAAAACTGTCCGGCCTCGAGGCCGCGAATCCGGAAGTTCATGGTGTCCTCCCTTGGCTGTAGAGGACATGGACGGTTAAGCCGGGGCCTCAACACCCGATTTGGGCACCCGATTTCTGGTGATGATCGGGTGCCAACCGGCAAAACGCACATGACAAGGCGCAAGTCGTGGGGCTATTCAAACGGTGCGAATCGAGCGAGCGTAGGATTAAGGCTTCGAATCAAACGCAAGGTCCAAGGAGGACATGCCATGCCGGCTTCCCAACGGTTTCGAGCAGGGTTTATTGCGCTGATCGCACTCCTCGGCGCGAGCTCTCCATCCGCTGTCTACGCCGACAGCGGCGGCATCCGCTTTAGCGTCGTGAAGGCAGGCTTTGTGATCGGCGGTTCGGCCGGCAGCGGCACGCTGACCTTCCACGGCCGGACTTATCCGCTTTCGATCGGCGGGCTGAGCTACGGCTTCACCTTTGGCGCATCCGAAACGCGATTTTACGGCACCGTCAGCAACATTCGCCGTCCGTCGGACATCGCGGGCGTTTATGCCGCGGCGAACGCCGGCGCCGCCCTCGGCGTTGGCGCGCAGGGCATCGTCCTGACAAACCAGAATGGCGCCGTGCTGACGCTCACCGGCCGCTCGGTCGGGGCCATCGTCAGCGCCGACCTCAATGGGCTGGCGATTACGGTGAGGTAGCGGCGGCCCTCAGCGCCTTCGGCTCAGCAAACGCCCGGCGCGCGCTCGCAGCCAATTGCGGCGCGCGCGCCAAACCAGCGCGCGCCAATGCTTGATTTCGTAGCGCGCCTGCAGCTCGCGCCGCAGGCGTGCTGCGCCGAACGCCAGGACCAGGCTTTCGTAATTTTTCAGAAACATCGCCGTCACGTCCGTCCGCGCGAAAAACGGCCGCAGATCGGCGTTCTCCGGCGCGCACCAGTCGATCAGCCGCCAAAAATCATCCACCTTGTCCGGGGTGTCGAAGTCCGCAGCCCGCGTCAGCAGGCGGCGCAAGATGACGAAGCGCAAATCCGCCGATGGAAAGCGTTCGCCGAGTTCCTTCAGGATGACGCCGATACCGAAGACCGCGGTCAGTTTGGCGAGGTAATCGGCGAAAATTTCCGCAATTTCCGGATTCGCGTAGTAGACGGCAAGCTCGTCGCCGCGTTCGGAGGATTGCTGGTCGACAGCGTGCCAATAGCCGCCCTTAAGGCTCCAGCTCAGGCTGTCGGCGCGGGCCAGGATTGTGCGCAGCACGACTTGCCGATTGCGTACTGCATGCAACGCCGCGGGTTTTTTCGACGTGCGTATTTGCGCCATCGACGGCAAGGCGTTGGCGGAGCTCGCGCCATGGATCCGGTAGGCCGACAGCGTTCGATCGATGACCGCGCTACCGGCGAGGATGTGGCAGAAGATACAGAAATAGACGTCGCCGAATAAAAAATTGTTGCCCGCGTCGATGTCGGGCCGAGCAAGATTCATGATGCCGCGCCGATAAACATTTGCACTGCTGGGCGCCCAGTACCAGCCAGTCTTCTCCGCGCCGATCCATGCCGTGCACTTGTCCAGGATGTCATAATCAGCGTCGCTAATGGTCGTTATGCGGGGGACCGTTTCGCGCGGTTTCAGGCCGCGTGGTTCCTGATCGAAGGGAATAAAGCCGAAGCCGAGGTTCGAGCCGTTGATGACCCGGTCGTCGGCGTCGATCTCCACGACACGGCTGGAGGTAAATCCGATGCCAAGCCGCAAGGCCAGGTGAACTTGCACATGCGACGAGATGAAATGGGGGAATTTGACGTCGTCGGAGTCCAGGAACGTAACGAATTCTCCCGCAATGCGATCGAGTGCTGCTTGCCATGCACCCATCATCCCCTGGTTCTCATCGAAAAAAAGAACGGAGAAGCGCGCATCGCCGTCGATATGGCGCGTGATGACCGCGCGGCTGTCGTCCGTCGAGCCGTTGTCGATGATCAGACATTCGAAATGGGGATAGTCCTGCTGGCGGATCGAATTGATCGCCGCGCCGACAAAGCGGCCATAATTCCAATTCGTGATAACCACGGACACGAGCGGCGGCTTGAGGCCGAATTGCGTGCAATCGACGCCGTCGACGGTGAGCCCATCATCCGCCATAGGCCGTCCTCATCGCCGCGTGCGCGTCATGGCGCGGCCGACACTTTGAGGATGTCGATCAGCTTGCGGTCGCGCCAGCGCTGCAAGTCGGCGATGCTGCGCTTGCCCGCTTCCTCAGCGACGCCGTCGATGATCTCCTTCTGCACCGGCGGGGTGAGCCGCGTGGTGCCGAGATCGTCCATCCAGCCTTGAATCGGGCCGCCGAGATGCTCCATGAAATGTTTCATGCCGCCTTCGCCGCCGGCGAGATGAAAGGTCAGGTGCGGCCCCATCAAAGCCCAGCGCAGGCCGGGGCCGTAGGCGATGGCGGCATCGGCATCGGCGACCGAAACCACGCCCTCAGCCACCAGATGCACGGCCTCGCGCCAGAGCGCGACCTGCAGGCGATTGGCGACGTGGCCGCGCACTTCCTTCTTGATATGGATCGGGTGCTTGCCGATGTCGCGGTAGAAGTCCATCGCCTTGGCGATCGCGGCGGCTGAGGTCTTGTCGCCGCCGACCACCTCGACCAGCGGAATGAGATGCGGCGGATTGAACGGATGGCCGATGACGCAGCGTTCCGGGTGCCTGCACTTGACGCTGACGCGGCTGATCAGCAGGCCGGAAGAACTGGTGGCGATCACCACTTCCGGCGGCAACGCGGCATCGAGCGTCGCGAACAAGTCGATCTTGATGTCCTCGCGCTCCGGCCCGCTCTCCTGCACGAAGGTGGCGCCCTCGCAGGCCGTGGCCGGCGTGGCGTGGAAGCTCAGGCGTTTGGCGTCCGCGCCGTCGACGGCCAGGCCGAGGGCTTGCAGCGTCGGCCAGGCAGTGTCGACGAAGCGGCGGGCGAAGGCTTCGCCCTTGGGGGAGGGATCGGTGGCGGCGACGTCGAACCCGCGCGCCAGAAAATAGGCCGCCCAGCTGGCGCCGATGGTGCCGGCGCCGATCACCGCGATACGTTGGGACATGTCGCACTCTCTCGTGTGTGGAAACCCCGATGGCGATAGCGGAATGCTATCGTTTTTGACAGGGGCGGTTCAAATCGTCCGGTAACCGCCGTCCGCCATCACGATGGTGCCGGTCACGTATGATGAGAGATCCGAGGCGAGAAAGACCGCCGGACCAACGATGTCCTCCGGCTTGCCGGCGCGGCCGAGCGGGGTGTGGTCGATGAATATCTTGATCAGCTCGGGATTGTTGGCGCGCACCTTTTCGTTGAGCGGCGTTTCGATCAGGCCGGGGCCGATGGCGTTGACGCGCACGCCGTCCTTGCCGAGCTCGGCGGCGAGCGCCTTGGTGAAGCCGAGCACGCCGTGCTTCGAGGTGGTGTAGGCGGCCGAGTTCGGCGTGCGCACGTGCACGAAAGACTGGATCGAGCCGATATTGACGATGCGGCCCTTGGCGGCGCGCAGCTGGTCGAGGAAGGCGTGCGTGACGTTGAACACGCCGTTCAAATTGATCGCCATGATGTCCTGCCAGTCTTTCAGGAAGGCGTCGGCGGCGGTGAACGGATTGCGGCGGTTGATGCCGGCATTGTTGACCAGGATCGAGATCGCCCCGACTTCGGCCGCGACTTTCTTGGCCATGGCGATGCAGTCGTCGCGTTTTGTGACGTCGAGCGTAAAAGCTTGCGCCTTGCCGCCCGCGTCCTTGATCTGCTTCGCCGTCTCGGCGGCCGCCTCCGTGTTGATGTCGAGAACCGCGACCGTCGCGCCCTCGCGCGCGTAGCCAATCGCAATCGCGCGGCCGATGCCGGAGCCGGAACCCGTGACGGCGGCGATGTGGTTTTGCAGCAGATTGGGCATGACATTCGCCTCCCGGAATTTGCTTTCTCGCGCCGAGCATAGGAGTTTAGGATCGGCCAAGGCAATGGAGCGGCTTTCCATGAAGGTCTTCATCGTCGGCGCCAGCGGCTATATCGGCGGCTCGGTCGCGGCAGCGCTCATGAAACGTGGCGACACGGTGAGCGGGCTGGCGCGATCGGCTGAAACGGCGGCGGCGCTCAAGCGGCGCGGCATTCAGCCTGTTGCCGGCGCGCTCGACGATACCGGCGCGATCGCCGCCGCGGCGAAGGCCGCCGATGTCACCGTCGGCGCGGCAAGCGCCGACCACCGCGTCGCGGCCGAAGCGATCGTCAAGGCGCTCGCCGATACGGGCAAAGCCTATATCCACACCTCCGGCTCGAGCATCGTCGGCACGCTGGCGCGGGGAGAATTCGTCGCCGACATTTTCGACGAGGACACGCCCTTCACCCCGCCGCCGGCGCGCAAGGCGCGCGTCGAGATCGACACTATGGTGCGCGGCGCGCCCGGCATGCGCGGCGTGATCATCGCGCCGAGTCTCATTTACGGCCGCGGCCACGGCCTCAACCCGGACAGCATCCAGGTGCCGTGGCTCATTGCGCTGGCGAAGAAACATGGCGTGGCGAAACATATCGGCTCCGGCGAGAACCGCTGGGCGAACGTGCACATCGACGACCTCGTGCCGCTTTATCTTGCGGCAATCGACAGGGCCCCGGCCGGCGCCTTCTATTTCGCTGAGAACGGCGAGAACGCGATGCGCGAGCTGTGCGAGGCCATCGGCCGGGCGCTCGGGCAGGGCGGCAAAACGCAAAGCATGTCGATCGAGGAAGCCTCCGCCGAATGGGGCGCGGGCGCCGCCGAGAACACCATGGGCTCGAACAGCCGCGTGCGGGCCAAACGCGCGCGCGCCGAACTCGGCTGGCGGCCCGCCGCGCCGTCGTTGATCGAGGAGATCGAGCGCGGCGGCTAGTATTGCAGCTCTTCACGTTGGCAATCCTCGTCGCAGCTCCGAGTCAGCCCGGCGTCACGCCCTTGGCCTTGAACACCGCGACGGCCTCCGGCGTCTTGAGATAGTCGAGGAACGCCCCGGCGGCGTCGATATTCTTGCTGTCCGCGGCAACCGCGCCGACGAACACCAACTCGTTTTGCAGATCGCCCGGGAAGGGACCGGCAGGCTCGACACCGGGCGCGATCAGCACGTTGGTCAGAAACACGCCGTACTGCGCGTCGCCCTTCGCGACCGCTTGCGGGATCCCCGCGGGCGCCGCCTGCGGCTTGAGCTTGGCCTTCATCTGATCGGCGATGCCGAGCCGCTCGAACACCTTCATCACATAGGCGCCGGCGGCGCTTTCCGGATAGAGCGTGATCGACTCCGCCTTCAGCATCGCCGCCTTGAATTTGTCCGGCGTGCCGATGTCGGGCTTGGGCGCGCCCGCTTTCACCGCCACGCCGTAACCGACGCGCGCGATGTCGATCGACGGCCCGGTCGCGAATTTGAACCTGGCGCGCGCGGCGCTGTCTTTCATGACGTCGACCGGAACGACGCCGAGGTCGAAGGCCGCGCCGGAGGTCGCCTGCTTGATCAGCTCCGGCGTGCCGGCGAAGTGGATCGTCAGCCTGTGGCCGGTGGCCTTTTCGAAGCGCGGCCCGAGCTCTTTGAGGCTGGCGGTCATCGATCCGCCGGCCAGCACGGTGAGTTCGGCGGCCTGCACGGCGGCGGCCGACAAGGCCAGCGCCAGGCCCGACGCGGCCGCGCTCGGCAAGGACTTTTTCATGACGCCCCTCGTTTCGCTACTTCTTGCCCAGCGCGTCGCGCTACCAAGAACGGCACTCCAAAACCCAGTGCGCAAGTCACTGTGGCCGCAATGCCGTACTTGTCGCGGGGCAAGTTTGCCAAAAGCGAGAAAATCTCTAAAGCTATGAAAACGCCAACCGCGCCGACCATACCAGCAGCTAACGGCTCCATGCGCGGCCGAGGCGCGATTTTGGAAGCGTCCGACCTAGCGCGTTCCCAAAGTTTGTCAAACGGTTCAATATCCACGATGTTGCCTAACCCGTCCCCCCTCAAATCCCCGCCCCCCGATTATACGCATCGACCAGCTGATTGTAGTCGCGCAAGAGCCGCGGCGGCGAGCCCTCGACCATCCAGCCGGCGCCCTGGTTGCCGAGCATCATCTTGTCGCCGGAACTGTACGGCATATGATCGCGGATGCGGCGCATCAGCTGCTTGGCCGTGGTGAGGAACGACTTGGCTTTGCTGACGAACATCGAGCCGATCTTCGCGTCGTTTTTGGCGCCCGCGCCCGCGCCGGAAAACGCTTCGGCGCCTTTGACGGCGGCCTCGTAATCGTCGAGCGCGGCGGTGATCGCGGCGACGTCGGGCTTCGCCGTATCCTCAGCGCGGATCACGCGCTTGGCCTGGATCATCAGCGCCTCGACATGATAGCGCGCCTGCTTGCCTTCGCTTTGCTCGATGGCGGCGAGCTTTTCCAGCGCGCGTTTGTCGTTGATGGCTTCGACGTTGCTGCGCAGCGTCTTGTCGGCGCTCTCGAAGTCATTCCACGCGGCGACGAGAAGGGGATGCAGGGCGCGGCCCTTGGCCATCTTGTCGTCCTTGTAGTTCTGCTGGGTGTAATAGTCGTCGGCCTCCTTGAGCAGCGGCTCGAGCCTGGCCACGGCCTTGGCGTAAGCGGTGGCGGCGGCTTCGAGCGCGGCGTCGCGCGGCTCGAGGCCGTTGGCCTTCTCGACGTTCTTCACGCAATCCGACGTGTCGTAGATGGTGTAGGTGCCGTAGATGATGCGCTCGCGGCCGGTCGGGCCGCTTTTGTCGACCCATGAGAAATAGCGCGCGCGAGAATCGTAGCTGCGGGCCGAGAGCCGGTTCAGGCAGCCGACATAGGCGTTCATTTTTTCGACGCCGGACGGCGTTTGGGCGACGGCTGGGTTGGCGGCGAGCGGCGCCATAAGAATGGCTGCGCCGAGAACGGCTGCGGAAATCGGCTTCATGGTTTCACCCCAGAGGCCAAAATATTATCCGTCATGGCCGGGCTTGTCCCGGCCATCTCGCTTAGGATGGCACGGTGCGTCCCTAAGCGGGATGCCCGGGTCAAGCCCGGGCATGACAGTCGTAAGTCGCGGCTGGCGGTCACAAGGTTCATGGCTGTGCTCCGCTCATTCCCGCCCCCGCCTGCGCGGGGGCAGGCTCCAGCGGGAATCCAGTTCTTGACCAAGCCTGGGTCCCCGCGTCCGCGGGGACGAGCGGAATATTTTACAGCGCCTTGTTGCTTTCTTTCACCTTCTCCGCATCGACATAAACCTGCTGGCCCATGGCGTTGAATTTCTCGCTCATCGCGTCCATGCCGGCCTGTTTCTCGTTCAACCCCGCCGCGTAATCGCGCACGTCCTGCGTGATCTTCATCGAGCAGAATTTCGGCCCGCACATCGAGCAGAAATGCGCCACCTTGTGCGCTTCCTTCGGCAGCGTCTCGTCGTGGTAGTCGCGCGCGGTCTCCGGATCGAGTCCGAGGTTGAACTGGTCCTGCCAGCGGAAGTCGAAACGCGCGCGCGAGAGCGCGTCGTCGCGCAGTTGCGCCGCCGGATGGCCCTTGGCTAAGTCGGCCGCGTGCGCCGCGATCTTGTAGGCGATCACGCCGTCCTTGACGTCGTCGCGGTCGGGCAGGCCAAGATGCTCCTTCGGCGTCACATAGCAGAGCATGGCGCAGCCGAACCAGCCGATCATGGCGGCGCCGATCGCCGAGGTGATGTGGTCGTAGCCGGGCGCGATGTCGGTGGTCAGCGGCCCGAGCGTGTAGAACGGCGCCTCGCCGCATTCTTTCAGCTGCTTGTCCATGTTGATCTTGATCTTGTGCATCGGCACGTGGCCGGGGCCTTCGATCATCACCTGGCAGCCTTTTTTCCAGGCGATCTGCGTGAGTTCGCCCAGCGTTTCGAGTTCGGCGAATTGCGCGCGGTCATTGGCGTCGGCGATCGAGCCGGGCCGCAGGCCGTCGCCGAGCGAGAACGACACGTCGTATTTGCGCATGATGTCGCAGATCTCGTCGAAGCGCTCGTAGAGGAAGCTCTCCTTGTGCCGCGACAGGCACCACTTCGCCATGATCGAGCCGCCGCGCGAGACAATGCCGGTGACGCGATTGGCGGTCAGCGGGACGTAAGCGAGCCGCACGCCGGCATGGATCGTGAAGTAATCCACTCCTTGCTCGCACTGCTCAATGAGGGTGTCCTTGTAGCACTCCCAGTCGAGCTTGACCGGGTCGCCGTCGACCTTCTCCAGCGCCTGATAGATCGGAACGGTGCCGATCGGCACAGGCGAATTGCGCAGGATCCATTCGCGCGTGTTGTGGATGTTGCGGCCGGTCGAGAGGTCCATCACCGTGTCGGCGCCCCAGCGGATCGCCCAGACCATCTTCTCGATTTCTTCCTCGACCGACGAGGTCACCGCCGAGTTGCCGATATTGGCGTTGATCTTGGTGAGGAAGTTGCGGCCGATGATCATCGGCTCGAGTTCGGCGTGGTTGATGTTGGACGGAATGATGGCGCGGCCGCGCGCCACTTCCGAGCGCACGAATTCCGGCGTCACGAAAGCGGGCACCGCGCCGCCGAACTGTTCGCCGTCGGCGAGCGCGGCTTCGGCGCGTTCCAATTGATGCTTGCGGCCCAAGTTCTCGCGCTCGGCGATGTAGATCATTTCCTTGGTGACGATGCCGGCTTTGGCGAATTCGTATTGCGTCACGGGTTTGCCGTCCAAAGCGCGGTACGGCTTCGGCGTATTCGGAAAATTCCGCGCCAGATATTTGCCGGCGGCGTTGCCGTTATCGACCGGCTGAATCGGCCGGCCCTGATACTCTTCGACGCCGCCGCGCTCCTTCACCCATTCGATGCGGGTGCGCGCGAGGCCCTTCTCGACGTCGATGGCCACGTCCGGATCGGAATAGACGCCGGTGGTGTCGTAGACCGGCAAATTGGGTTCGTTGGCGGACGCCTCCAGGATGATCTCGCGCAGCGGCACGCGCAGCTCCGGCGCCGTCTCCGGCCGTGCGTAAATCTTGCGCGACGACGGCAGCGCGCCGGTCGTGACTTTCGGGGTGACCAGATCGGCCGAGGTGACGGGCTTGTTCATGATTTTGTCTCCGATGGCGGCGCTCAGGCCGCGTAGCTCTTGAAGGTCAGGAAGCCGCCGAGCGCGAGCAGCACGATGCCGGCGCCGATGAAAAATCCGCTGCGCGTCAGGATCGCGGTGCCGATGAACATGACGAATTGCGGCGCGACGATGCGGAACACGCCGATGATGCTCAGGATCCAGCCGAGCGCGGTGACCAGACTGCGCCAGTCGGGCGTCCAGACCGGATGCAGATTGAGGATGGCGAGGCCGGCGACCAGCGCCAGAATTCCGGAGAAGTAGATGAACGGATAGCCCGCAAGGAACTGCCCGGCCATCACGACATAGGTCGCCTGGTTGGTCAGCATGCCGATGCCGATGGCACAGAACACGGGCCCGGCCAGTCTCGCGATGGCTTGCGATTTCTGCATGGGTAACTGTCCTGTCCCTTCGCCGGCATGACCCGGATCAGGTTCTAAGGGTTTTTCTCAGCCCTTTCGGGCACCCCTCGGAATAAGACTAATGTAGGCGCAGCGCTTGGGCTGTCAATGCGGACGGTGCATGGCTGTGGGCATGCCACGGCATTGTGGCGGGCGTTGCCGAAACGCGCCAAGCTGTGGCGATGGCCCAGCCATTCGTCGAGCCTTGCGACAGCGGCGTGATCGCGGCGCAGCCGTGTCCGCGCGCGCTTGCGCGTGAGATCGCGCCGCAGCGCCGGCGCTGGGTCCTCACGGCCTGCGTGCTGGCATCTTCCATGGCCTTCATCGACGGCTCGGCGCTGACCGTCGCGCTGCCTAAGCTGCGCGCTTCCTTCGGTGCCGATCTCGCCTCCGTGCAATGGGTGCTCAACGGCTACGTGCTGGCGCTGGCGGCGCTGACGCTGATCGGCGGCGCGCTCGCCGACGTCTATGGCAAGGCGCGCATGCTTGGCCTCGGCTGCATCGGTTTTGGGCTTGCGTCGGTGGCTTGCGTCGTGGCGCCGACCATCGAATGGCTTATTGCGTTTCGCCTGCTGCAGGGCGTCTCGGCCGCCATCCTGACGCCGGCAAGCCTGGCGCTGATCGGCGCCAGCTATCCCAAGGAAGAACGCAACGCCGCCATCGCGGTCTGGGCGGCGGCATCGGCCTTGACCACCGCCGGCGGTCCGGTGCTGGGCGGCTGGCTGACCGAAGCCTTCGGCTGGCCCTATGTCTTCGCCATCAATCCGCCGATCGCGCTCGCCGCCGTTGTCTTGCTGTTGATCTATGCGCCGCCGGATGCCCGCGAGCCGCGCCGCTTCGATCTCACCGGCGCGGCGATTCTGGCCGCGGCGCTTGGAGCCATTGCCTGGGCGCTGAGCCAGATCGGACCTGGAAAATCTAGCGCCTCGAATAACCTGTCGCTCTTCGTCATCGCGGCCTTGGGCGTCGCCGCGCTGGCGGGCTACGCGTTTTGGGAACGCATCAGCGCGCATCCGATGACGCCGCCGCGGCTGCTCGGCAACCGCGCCTTTGTCGGGCTCAACGTCGCGACGTTTTTGATCTATGGCGGACTGGCGATCATGCTGTTCCTGATTTCGTTCGATCTCATCGACCGGCGCCATCTGACGCCGACGCAGGCCGGGCTGGTGTTTCTGCCGTTCACCCTCGGCGTTGGCCTGCTGTCGCGGCTCTTCGGAGGTCTCGCGGACAAAGCGGGCCCGCGGATCCTGTTGATCGCCGGCCCGCTGGGCGCGGCGCTGGCGTTTCTCTGGCTGGCCTTGGGCAAGAATGCAGGGCTTGCGCCGGGCGTGCTGGGGCCGATGGCGCTGCTCGGCGTTTCTTTCGCGGTCCTGGTGGCGCCGCTCACCGCCTCGGTGATGTCGAGCGTGACCGACGCCGACGAGGGCCTCGCCTCCGGCATCAACAACGACATGAGCCGGATCGCGCAACTCGTCGGCGTTGCGCTCGCCGCCGGGCTGGCGTCCTATGCTTCCGGCTACCGCGCCGGCATGATCGCAGCCGCCGTCCTGGCCGCCGCCGGCGCGGCCGCCATGGCGGTCACGCTGCCGCGCGGCGTCGGCAAGAGGAAAGCGCGATGAGCAAAATCTGTTCCCATATCGCCGGCATCCGCAAGGTGACGCCAAGCGCGCTCGGCTGCGAAGAATGCCTCAAGATCGGCTCGCCTTGGGTGCATCTGCGGCTGTGCCGGACCTGCGGCCATGTCGGCTGTTGCGACGATTCACCCAATACGCACGCCACCAAGCATTTCCACGCCACCGGCCATCCGATCATCGAGGGCTATGACCCGCCGGAAGGCTGGGGCTGGTGCTACGTCGAGGAGACTTTCGTCGAACTGCCGAACCGCACGCCGCAGCGCAAGCCGATCCCGAAGTTCGTCTGACGTCACATCGGCGGCGGGATCGGTACCAGCGACTGCGGCTGGAAATGCGCCAGCGTTTGCAGCGCATCGGCGTCGAGAAATTCGATCACGCGTTCGCTGTTGGCGATCAGCTTTTCCTTGCGCAGCTGCTGCATCGTGCGATTGAGGTGCGGAACGCTCAAGCCCAGCACGTCGGCGATCACTTCCTGCGAGAACGGCAGCGTGAAACGCGCCTTCTCGGCACGCCCGACCGTCCTGAGGCGCGCGTGCAGCTCGAGCAGAAAATGCGACAGCCGCTCGACCGGGGTGCGGCGGCCGACGTCGATGATGTGTTCGGCATAAGTCGCCGCCTCCTGTACGGCCATCCAGGTCAGGGCCATGCCGTATTGCGGGCGGCGGTAACAAAGCTGGACGTAAAACTCGAGCGAGCAGACGTTCATCAGCAAGTCGGTGATGGCGCTGACGGCATAGGCTGCGCGCTCGTAGAAACTTCCGGGCAGGCCGACGATGTCGCCGGGCAGGATCACGTTGAGGATCTGCCGCTTGCCGTTGCGCAGGAGCTTGTAGCGCACGGCATAGCCGTCTTTCACGAAGCAGAGCTTGCGGTATTCGTAACCGTCGGCGATCAGATCGCGCCGTTTGCGGATCACCAGTTCGCCTTCGATGACGTCGTCGAGGTCTTTGAGGTCGGCGGCGTTGAGATCGACAAGCTGCGTCAGCCGCCTCACGAACGGATGCTGCTCCAGGGTGTTACGCGGGGTTGCGGCCATGGCTCAAATCAGCATCGACGCTACTCTCGTTCATTAATTTAAATCAATGCTTTTGCAAAAAGCGCGCGGCGGCAAAGCGACGGCACTATTCCCGCGGCCACTCTTTTCCCCTCTGGAGCGGGTGGCTTAGACCCAAACTTCAACTCATGGCCGCGCCGCCCTGCGGCCGGCCACTTTTTACCGCGGCATGCACGGAGGGAAACGAAGCCGCGGTCTCGGCGGTTATCGAACATGAAACAAAGCACGCAGGATTGGGCCGACTGGATCGGCAAGCAAACGTCCACGGTCTTTATCGCGCTTCTGGCCGCGCTGTTCGTCTACGGCTATTTGGGCTGGCTGTTTTGACCGGCTAGCGCAATCGCCTATTCGGCGGCTTCGGGAATCTTGTGGTCGGTGGGTAGCGCCATTTCGGTTGGCAGCGCTTTCGGCGAGCGCAACCGCACGTAAACCTGCATGACGATCAGCAGTGTGCACAGACCGATGAAGACGGCGCTGATCGGATGCTTGACGAACACCAGGATGTCACCACGCGAAATCAGCATGGCGCGGCGGAAATTCTCCTCGAAGCGCGGGCCCAGCACGAAGCCGAGCAGCACCGGAGCGGGGTGAAAATCCAGCAGCAGCAGCAAATAGCCGACCAGACCGATGAGGACGACCTCGCCGACCTGGAACATGTCGTTGTTGGTCGAGTAGACGCCGATCGCCACGAAGAACATAGCGCTCGGATAGAGATATTTGTACGGGATCGTCAGCAGCTTCACCCACAGGCCGATCATCGGGACGTTGAGCACCACCAGGATGATGTTGCCGATCCAGAAGCTCGCGATCAGGCCCCAGAAGATATCCGGGTGCTCGCTGATGAGCTGCGGACCGGGCACGATGCCCTGGATCATCAACGCGCCGAGGATCAGCGCCATCACCGCGTCGCCCGGAATGCCGAGGCTCATGGTCGGGATGAAGTCGCCCTGCACCGAGGAATGGGTCGAGGCTTCCGGGCAGGCGACGCCCTCGATCATGCCGGTGCCGAATTTCTCCGGCGTCTTGGAAATCTTTTTCTCGGTGGCGTAGGAAATGAACGACGCGATGGTCGGGCCGGTGCCCGGGATCAACGCGCACAGGCTGCCGATAATGGTGCCGCGGAACATCGCCGGCACCGAGCGACGAAATTCATCGCGCGTCGGCCGCAGATCCTTGAACTTGACGTTGGTGTATTTGGTGTCGACCTCGGAGAGCTGATTGACGCTCTTCATGAACTCGGCGATGCCGAACAGGCCGAGCGCGAGCGCGACGATTTCCACGCCGTCGAACAGATTCGGAATGCCGAAGGTAAATCGCGGCGTGCCGGTTTCGATGTCGCTGCCGACGATGCCGATCAGCAACCCGCAAATGGTCATGGCGACGCCCTTGAGCGGCGAGCCGCGCGCCAGCGTCGAGCCGGCCAACAGGCCGAGCAGCATCAGCGAACATATCTCCGCCGGGCCGAATTTGAGCGCCACCACCACCAGGATCGGCGACAGGAAGATCATCTCGGTGATGCCCCACGAGGCGCCGACGAAAGACGAGATAACGGTGATGCCGAGCGCTGCGCCGCCGCGGCCTTGCTTGGTGAGGGGGAAGCCGTCGAGGCACGTCACCGCATGCGGCGGATGACAGGGAAGATTGAGCAGGATCGAGCAGATCGCGCCGCCGTATTGCGCGCCGTAGAACACGCCCGCCAGCATCAGGATGGCGCCGACCGGCTTGATACCGAAAGTGAGCGGCAGCAGGATCGAGATGGTCGCGAGCGGGCCCATGCCCGGCAGCACGCCGACCATGTTGCCGACGAACACGCCGAGGAAGCACCACATGACGTTGTGGGGTTCGAGCGCGACGCCGAAACCGTACCAGAGATCTGTCAGCGCGGTTTCAAACATCAGTGACCCAACCGGAACATCGGGAATGGAATCTTCAGCACGTAAGTGAACAGCGCCACCCCGAAGAATGTGACGCCGGCCGCCAGGATCGCGGAACCTTTCAGCGTCGCGGTGCGGTCACCGAGCGCCGACACGAACACGCAGGAGAAGGTGGCGGGCACCAGACCGAAATATTCGCCGAGTATGATGAAACAGATCGGGCCGGCCAGGATGCAGCCCCAGCCGCGCCACTCCTTCTGCCTCGGCAGGATGTTCTCGTTGTCGCTGAGCGGCGTGACCACCGCGGTGCCCAGGATCAGCACGCCGACGAAGGTGAGCGTGACGCCGAGCATCAGCGGGAACATGCCCGGGCCCATATGAGTGAGCGTGCCCAGCGTATAGGTCATGGAATCCAGCGTGACCGCCGCGCCGAACAAGGTCATCAAACTGCCGGCGTAAAAATCGCGCTTTTTCACAAGCGTGCCGAACAAAGGGCAATCCTCCCAGGGTCTTCGCTTCGGGGTCTTTTCTTATTGATTAACCGCGCCGAGCTTACTGAATTCCGCCGATCATCTTTAATCTAATACCGGGCGGTTTTCTATCCCTGTCGTGGCCTCCCGGCGGGGCAATTTGACGGCCCGCCGGACGCAAGTTTTGGCCGGTGTTTCGGCGCCAAATAGCTGGAATCGGCGGGGGTTGCTGTTGATAAATCGAGGGGCCGCGCCTTGCGGGAACCCGCGGTCGCGGCTTGTGGTTGCAGGGCTTCGCTTATCCGGTCGCCGCGTCCGGTTACGTCGGTAGTGCCGCCGCTAATTTGGTTTGCCCATGCGATAACGCTTGAGCGCGGCGTAAACGGTGGCGTTGACCGGTGTCGGCACGTTCAACTCCTTGCCGAGCCGCACCACCTGGCCCGCCAGCCAGTCCAATTCAAGGCGGTTGCCGCGGTCGAGATCGTTGGCCATCGACGCCTTCATGCCGGCCACCAGATTCTTGTCGGCGAAGGCGAGCCGTTCATCCACGTAACCCGGCGCCAGCGCAACGCCTTTGGCGACGCCGACCGCGTGTGTCTCGGCCATGATGTTGCGGAACAGCGCGCGCATGTCGGCGTCGGCCAAAATCGGGCCCATGCTGGTGCGCGTCACCGCGGTGGCGCCGGAGGTTCCCGTGAGGAAAATGAATTTCTGCCAGCGGTCGCGCTCGATATTGTCGGACAAAGCGATGTTGATGCCGTCCGCCTTGGCGCGGTTGACGAAGGCTTCGAGCGCGGCGTCCGGGCGGCCGTCGGCGGGGCCGCAGATGATCGAGTGGAACGGGCCGGTCTGCTTGATGACGCCGGGGCGATCGATCACGGTGACGACGTAAGTGACGCCGGGCACGGCGTGCTCCTTGCCGATGACCGGCGCGATGCGTTCGTAACTGTCGACGCCGTTCTGCAGCGTGATGACCTTGGTGTTGCCGCCGATCAGCGGGCGCGTGGCGTCGGCTCCCTTTTCGGTGTCCCACAGCTTGACGGCGAACAGCACGATGTCGACCGGGCCGACGCTTGCCGGGTCGTCGGTGGCGTTCGGCTTCGGCAGATGCACGTCGCCATGTACACTCTCGACCCGCAGGCCATCCTTGCGCATGGCCGCGAGATGGGCGCCGCGCGCGATAAAGAAGACGTCGTGCCCCGCCGCCGCCAGCCGCGCGCCGAAGTAACCGCCGACCGCGCCCGCCGCCATCACCGCTATACGCATCGAATTATTCCCGATTGCCGATCGATTAGTTGGTTCGCGGAATTTCCCAGCAGCTCGGCCGCTGCTTCATGCCGATTTTCGGATAGTAGGATTCGGCGGCCGGCGCCGCTACCAGAATGAGCGTCGTGCATTCGCCTGCCGTTTTGCGCGTCTCCTCGATCAGGCGTTTGCCGATGCCCTGGCGCTGATAGGCGGCATCCACCGCCAGGTCCGAAAGATAGCAGCAATAGGCGAAATCCGTGACGGCGCGCGAGATGCCGACCAGGCGTTTGGCGTCGCGCGCCGTCACGATGATGTCGGCTTGACGCAGCATCCGGTCCAGCCGTTCCATGTCGCCGGCCGGCCGGCGCTCGGCCAGCGTTGAG
This sequence comes from uncultured Alphaproteobacteria bacterium, assembly GCA_963703875.1. Classification (GTDB taxonomy): domain Bacteria; phylum Pseudomonadota; class Alphaproteobacteria; order Rhizobiales; family Xanthobacteraceae; genus Pseudolabrys. The sequence goes on along the minus strand of CAVPFZ010000006.1, from coordinate 58,533 downwards.
GCGACCAGGACGTCGCGAAATTCCTTTGCGGAGAGATCGGGCTCAAGCGCATAAACAACCGGCATGGCGCATCCTTTGCGAGATAGAACCGAGCAGAATTGTTTGTTGCAGCCGCTTGGTCAAGTTGCTTTCGGCCGCCGCCGGACCGGAGCATAGGACATGGCTCGCGCCCTGATCATCGGCGGCTCGCTCGGCGGCTTGTTCGCCGGCCTGCTGCTGCGCCAGGTCGGTTGGGACGTGACGGTGTTCGAACGCAGCGCCGGCGACCTCGCCAGCCGTGGTGTCGGCATCGGCACCCATGTCGAACTGTTCGCGGTCATGCGCCGGCTCGGGATTACCGTCGACGAGTCGATCGGCGTGCCGGTCAGCGCGCGCATCTGTCTCGACCACGCCGGCAAGGAAATCGCGCGGCTGCCGTTCGAGAAAATGCTCAGCTCCTGGGCGCTGTTCTACCGTGCGCTGCGACGACTTCTACCGGATGCCTGCTACCGACCGGGCATGCAGCTTGAGGATATCGTTCAACATGATGGCGGCGTCACCGCGGTGTTAGCCGACGGCACAAAGATCGAGGGCGACCTGCTGGTCGGCGCCGACGGTTTGCATTCGATCGTGCGGGCGCGCGCCTTCGATGCTCCCGTGCCAAGTTACGCCGGTTATATCGCTTGGCGCGGCGTGCTCGACGAGCGCGCGGTGCCGCCGCCGGCGCGCGATCTGATCGATGCTTACGTTTTCTTTTTGCCGGCGCATGAGATGGTGCTGTCCTATTCGCAGCCTGGCGCCGATGACGATCTGCGGCTCGGGCACCGGCGCATGAACTGGCTCTGGTATCATCCGGTGCATGCGAGCCAGCTGCCGGATCTGACTACCGATGCGAGTGGACGGCGGCACGATGGCGGCATCCCGCCGCCGCTGATCCGTTCCGACGTGATCGCCGCGTTCCGGACGCAAGCGCGCGCGATGCTGCCGCCGCAATTCATCGCGCTCACGGAAGCGACGCCGGCGCCGTTCTTCCAGCCGATCTTCGATCTGGATTCGCTGCGCATCGTCGCAGGGCGTGTGGCGCTCTTGGGCGATGCTGGTTTTGTGGCGCGGCCGCATGTCGGCGCCGGCGTCACCAAGGCGGCGCTGAACGCGGCCTGGCTGACCGATGCGCTTGGCGCCGCACCCGATGTCGATGCCGGGCTCGCCGCCTATGAGACGCGGGCGCGCGCCTTCGGTTCGACGCTGGTGGCGCGCGGGCGTTATCTCGGCGGCTATCTGGAAGACCCGCCGCGCGTCGGACTTTCGCCGGACGACCCTCTAAAAATGATGCAGGCGATCGGCGCGCCGCTGCGCGAGATTCCGGAATTAGCGAGGCAGCTTGGGTGAGCGAAGCCGCAAAAAATTGCCCGGCGCGATGGCCGGGCAGGTTTGGGGGAGATTCGAGAGAAAACTAGTAGAGGCTAGACGGCGTCGCGTTCGAAGAGATCCGTTCGCCTTGAACGGGCGCGCGTTGCGTGGTTTGCGCCGGTGCGCTCTGCGGCAACACGATGACCTTGGCGCCGACCTGCACGCGATTGTAGAGATCGGTCACGTCGTCATTGGTGAGGCGAATGCAGCCGCTCGAGACATGCTTGCCGATGGTGGTCGGATCGTTGGTGCCGTGGATGCGGTATTCGCTGCTGCCGAGATACATGGCGCGCGCGCCGAGCGGATTGCCCGGGCCGCCGGCGACCATGCGCGGCAGGTAAGGCTGGCGCGCGATCATCTCGGACGGCGGATACCAATCCGGCCATTCGGCCTTGCGCGCGACCTGCTTGACGCCGGCCCAGGTGAAGCCCTGGCGGCCGACGCCGATGCCGTAGCGGATCGCTTGGCCATTGCCGAGCACGTAATAGAGGACGGTGTGCGGGGTATCGATGATGACGGTGCCGGGCGCTTCGTGGCTGGCATAGTTCACGACCTGGCGTTGGAGGCGCGGATCCATCTGCGCGTCCGGGTCGTTCTGCTCGGTCGGCGCGTATTGCGGCGCGGACGGCGAGTTGTAGGCGAAACGCTGCTGGGCCTGCGCGGCGCCGCACGACAGTGCGGCGGCGGCGATCAGCGCGGCGGTGGAGAAGAACTTGGCGGTCATGACACAATCCCCTGCGAATTCCTTGCGCTCATTCGTCGAGCCAAGCGCCGGGGAGGTTCAAAGGTTCCGATTGAGCGTTGCTCATATGTTCGCGATTGCATGGAACCAATGCGCCGCAGCGGATTCGGAGGCTTTTGGTCGCTTAATCGCGCTTGTGCCAGCCCACCACCGCATCCGGAACGCTGTCGGTCGAAGCGAAATAAGGCTTGATGTCGATCAGCGGCGTGCCGTCCAGGCAGTCGAGCCCGACGACTGACAATTTACTGCCGTCGACCCCCAGCAGCTTCACGACGCTCAGGGCGATCGGGTTGGGCCGCGCCGGCGAGCGCAAGGCGAAAGTGCCGCGTTGCACGCCGTAATGAGACGGCACCTGGAGCACCAGATTGCGCGGCGATCTGTCCATCCAATAGAGCAGCACCAGATGGCTACAGCTTTTGACGTCTTTCAGGCCCTCCGCCCAGCGCGGGTCGAGGTCGATCGTGCAGACCGCGTCGGATTCACGGGCGTTTTTCGGGCAGTCCTTGCGGGTCCTCCAGGGTGTTCGAATTCGGCCGATGAAATAGAGCCCGGCATCGGTTTGTGCCGGCAGGTCGATGATTTTCTCGCCTTCCCAGACGCCGAAGTCTTTGTCGGTCATGGCCGCACTCCGCGTCATTCCGGGACCGCGCGCAGCGCGGGACCCGGAATCCAGAGCCAATCAAAAGCCGGTCGTGTTGCTCTGGATTCCGGGTTCGCGTGCTTCGCACGCGCCCCGGAATGACGGAAGAGGGGCTGGTGGGCCTTGCGGGTTGGCTATTAAAGGCATAAAGATATCCTTATATAGTGGGAACAGGCCCATGTCTGGTTGCGTTAGGCCCCGATGAGCAGCAGCGGCAAGCTCGGTTTCGACGCTCTCAACGCGGCTCTCAAGGCCGCCGGCGAGGAGACGCGCCTGCGTGTGCTGGCATTGTTGGTCGAGGCCGAACTGACCGTCTCCGACCTGACCGACATCCTGCGCCAGTCGCAGCCGCGAATTTCCCGTCACCTCAAATTGCTGGCCGAGGCCGGGCTGGTCGAGCGCTTTCGCGAGGGCACCTGGGCGTTCTTCCGGCTGGCCGAGCGCGGCGGCGGCGCCGAGGTGGCGCATGCGCTGCTCGCGCGGCTCGATCCCGCCGATCAGACCATTGCGCGCGACCGTGCGCGGCTCGCTTCGGTGCGTCAGGCGCGCGCCGCCGCGGCACAAGCTTATTTCCGCGCGCACGCCGCCGAATGGGACCGTATCCGCAAGCTGCACGTCGCCGACGAAGCGGTCGAGAACGCGATCCGCGGCGCGCTCACCGGCAAGCCGTTCCGCTCGCTTCTGGATCTCGGCACCGGCACCGGCCGCATGCTCGAGTTGTTCGGCAACGAGATCGAGCGCGGACTGGGCCTCGATCTGTCGCTTGACATGCTGTTGCTGGCGCGCGACCGGCTGGAGCGCGCCGGCCTGAAAAATTGCAGCGTGCGGCAAGGCGACATTTACGATCTGCCGCTCGCCAACGACTCGTTCGACGCCGTCATCGTGCACCAAGTGCTGCACTTCCTCGACGATGGCGCGCGCGCGATTTACGAAGCGGCCCGCGTGCTGCGTCCGGGAGGCCGATTGCTGGTGGTCGACTTCGCGCCGCACGAGCAGGAATTCCTGCGCGAGCAATATGCCCACCGCCGTCTCGGCTTCGCGCCCGAGACCGTGACACAGTGGATGACGGCGTCCGGGCTGGAACCCGTGCTGCACAAGAGCCTCAAGCCGGAGCCTGGCTCCGACGGCAAGATCGCGGTCTCACTGTGGCTGGCGCGCGACAGCCGCGCACTGATGGTGCAGCCTTCGCAGCGGGAGGTGGCGTGATGGACGCCCGCGCCAGCCGATATGAGCGTGGCGATGGCCGCCGCATCGGCGTGTCGTTCGAATTCTTCCCGCCCGCCAGCGAGGAGATGGACAAGATCCTGTGGGAGTTGATCGAGCGATTGGCCCCGCTGGCGCCGGATTTCGTCTCGGTCACCTATGGCGCCGGCGGCTCGACGCGCGAGCGCACCCACGCCACCGTCAAGCGCATTCTGGCCGAGACGCCGCTTACCCCGGCGGCGCATCTCACCTGCGTCGCGGCGACGCGCGCGGAAGTCGACGCCATCGTGCGTAACTACGCGCAAGCCGGCGTGCGCCATATCGTGACGCTGCGGGGCGATCCGGCGGGCGGGGCCAGCGCCAAATACGCGCCGCATCCGGGCGGCTATCAGAACGCCGCCGATCTGGTCGCCGGCATCAGGCGCGCCGGCGATTTCGAGATTTCGGTGTCGGCCTATCCGGAGAAGCATCCCGACAGTCCGACGGTGGACGCCGACATCGACATGCTCAAAGCTAAGGTTGACGCGGGCGCCGGGCGCGCCATCACGCAATTCTTTTTCGAGAACGATCTTTACCTCCGCTATCTGGACCGCGTGCGCGCGCGCGGCATCGACATTCCGATCGTGCCGGGAATTTTGCCGGTGCAGAATTTCAAGGCCGCGGCCAATTTCGCCGCGCGCGCCGGCGCCAGCGTGCCGGCCTGGCTGGCCGAGCGTTTCCAGGGGCTCGATAACGATCCAGCCACGCGCAAGCTGATCGCCGCGGCGGTCGCGGCCGAGCAGGTGCTCGATCTGGTCGACCGCGGCGTCACCACTTTTCACTTTTACACCATGAACCGCGCCGACCTGGTCTATGCGATCTGCCATCTGCTGGGCCTACGGCCCACGGTGGGGCAAACGGCATAATCCGGAGACCCTTGTTGTGACTGCGTCCCACACCAGCGTCCGATCTGCGTTCCTGCAGCAGATGCAGAAGCGCATCCTTGTGCTCGACGGCGCCATGGGCACCATGATCCAGGCGCTCAAGCTCGACGAGGAGGGCTATCGCGGCGCGCGCTTCGACGCCTGGAATTGCGAAGTTCGCGGCAATAACGACTTGCTGAACCTAAGTCGACCGGACGCGGTGCGCGACATTCATCTCGCCTATTTCCGCGCCGGCGCCGACATCGTTTCGACCAATACCTTCTCCTCGACCAAGATCGCCCAGGCCGATTACGGCATGGAGGGCATCGCTTACGAACTCAACGTCGCCGGAGCCAAGCTGGCGCGCGAGGCGGCCGCACGCGCCGAGAAAGAAGACGGCCGCCGCCGCTTCGTTGCCGGCGCGCTCGGGCCGACCAACCGCACGGCCTCGATTTCGCCGGACGTCAGCAATCCTGGCTTCCGTGCGATCACTTTCGATCAATTGCGCGCGGCCTATGGCGAGCAGATCGAAGGCTTGATCGACGGCGGCGCCGATTTGCTGCTGATCGAGACCATCTTCGACACGCTCAATGCAAAGGCGGCGATCTACGCTATCGCCCAAGCCTGCGAGGAGCGCGGCGTCGACCTGCCGGTGATGATCTCCGGCACTATCACCGACCGCTCCGGGCGGCTGTTGTCCGGCCAGACGCCGGCGGCGTTCTGGAACGCGGTGCGCCACGCCAATCCGGTCACCGTGGGTCTGAACTGCGCGCTCGGTGCCAAAGAAATGCGCGCCCATATCGCGGAAATCGGCCGGCTCGCCGATACGTTCGTGTGCGCCTATCCAAATGCTGGGCTGCCGAATGAATTCGGCTATTACGATGAGAGCCCCGCGTTCATGGCCGAACTGCTGGGCGAATTCGCCGACGCCGGACTTGTGAACGTGGTGGGCGGTTGCTGCGGCACGACGCCCGAGCACATCGCGGCGATGGCCAAGGCTGTGGCCGGCAAGATGCCGCGCGCGATCCCGCAATTGCCGCGCCAGTTGCGGCTGTCCGGGCTGGAGTTGTTTTCGCTGACGCCGGAAATCCCCTTCGTCAATATCGGCGAGCGCACCAACGTCACCGGCTCGGCCAAATTCCGCAAGCTGATCACCGCCGGCGACTATGCCAGCGCGCTCTCAATCGCGCGCGAGCAGGTCGAGAACGGCGCGCAGGTGATCGACGTCAACATGGACGAGGGTCTGCTCGATTCGGAAGCGGCGATGGTGACTTTCCTCAATCTGATCGCGGCTGAGCCCGACATCGCCCGCGTGCCGGTGATGGTCGACTCCTCGAAATTCTCGGTGATCGAGGCCGGGTTGAAATGCCTGCAAGGCAAGCCGGTGGTCAATTCGATTTCCATGAAGGAGGGCGAGGCCGCCTTCATCAAGCACGCCAGGATCGTGCGGCGCTACGGCGCCGCGGTGGTGGTGATGGCGTTCGACGAGAAGGGTCAGGCCGACACGTTCGAACGCAAGACGAAAATTTGCCGGCGCGCCTACGACATTCTGACCAAGCAGGTCGGCTTCCCGCCCGAGGACATCATCTTCGATCCCAACATCTTCGCCATCGCCACCGGCATGGAGGAGCACAACAATTACGGCGTCGACTTCATCGAAGCGGCGCGCTGGATCAAGGCCAACCTGCCGCACGTGCATGTGTCGGGCGGCGTGTCGAACCTGTCGTTCTCGTTCCGCGGCAATGAGCGCGTGCGCGAGGCCATGCATTCGGTGTTCCTGTTCCACGCCATCAAGGCCGGCATGGATATGGGCATCATCAATGCCGGGCAAATTGCCGTGTATGATGATCTCGATCCGGAATTGCGCGAGGCCTGCGAGGATGTCGTGCTCAACCGCAGGCCCGACGCCTCCGAGCGTTTGTTGGCATTGGCGGAGAAATTCCGCGGCGCCGGGCAGACGGCCAAGGAAGTCGATCTGGCCTGGCGCGAGCGGCCGGTCGAGAAGCGGCTGAGCCACGCACTGGTGCATGGCATCACGGATTTCATCGAGACCGACGTGGAAGAGGCGCGGAAGCAGGCAACGCGGCCGCTCGACGTCATCGAAGGCCCGCTGATGGACGGCATGAATATCGTCGGCGATCTGTTCGGCTCGGGCAAAATGTTTTTGCCGCAGGTAGTGAAGTCGGCGCGGGTGATGAAGCAGGCGGTCGCCTATCTGATGCCGTTCATGGAAAAGGAAAAGGAGCAGCGCCGGCTGGCGGGCGGCGCGGCCGAACGCTCTTCCAACGGCAAGATCGTGATGGCGACGGTCAAGGGCGACGTGCACGATATCGGCAAGAACATCGTCGGCGTCGTGCTCCAGTGCAACAACTACGAAGTGGTCGATCTCGGCGTCATGGTGCCGGCGGCGAAAATTCTGGAAACCGCGCGCGCCGAGAAGGCCGACATCATCGGGCTGTCCGGGTTGATCACGCCGTCGCTCGACGAGATGTGTCACGTCGCGGCCGAAATGGAGCGGCAGGGCTTCGAACTGCCGCTGATGATCGGCGGCGCCACCACCAGCCGCGTGCATACGGCAGTCAAGATCCATCCGAACTACCGGCGCGGCCAAGCGGTCTATGTCAACGATGCCAGCCGCGCGGTCGGCGTGGCGCAGGCGCTGATGTCGGCGAACGCGCGCGCGCCCTACGTCGCCGAGCTGCGCGGCGAATACGCCAAGATCGCGTCGGCGCATGCCCGCGCGCAGGATGAAAAGACCCGGCTGCCGCTCACTGCCGCGCGCGGCAACGCGCTCAAGCTCGACTGGTCGGGTGCTTATCTGCCGCCAAAGCCGAGCTTTATTGGCAGCAAGACGCTGATGGATTATCCGGTCGCCGAACTGGTCGATTTCATCGACTGGACGCCGTTCTTCCAGACCTGGGAGCTCGCCGGAAAATTCCCGACCATTCTCGACGACGCCAAGTTCGGGCCGGCGGCCCGATCGCTCTACGAAGATGCCCGCGCCATGCTGGACAAGATCGTGGAGGAACGCTGGTTCAGGGCCAGCGCGGTCTTCGGCTTCTGGCCGGCCAACAGCGTGGGCGACGATATTCATGTGTTTGGCGACGAAAAGCGCGACAAGCCGATCGCGGTGCTGCATTCGCTGCGCCAGCAACTGTCCAAGCGCGAGGGCCGCTGCAACGAAGCGCTCAGCGATTTCGTCGCGCCGCGCGACAGCAGGCTGGCCGATTACATCGGCGCCTTCACGGTTACCGCCGGCATCGGCGAGGACGAGGTTTCCGACCGTTTCAAGCGCGCCAACGACGATTACTCCGCCATCATGGTCAAGGCGCTGGCCGACCGTCTGGCCGAAGCCTTTGCCGAACGGCTGCACCAGCGCGTGCGCAAGGAATTTTGGGGCTACGCGAGCGATGAGGCGCTTAGCCGCGACGACGTGATTGCCGAAAAATATCGCGGCATCCGCCCGGCGCCCGGCTATCCCGCCCAACCTGACCACACCGAAAAGGGCACACTGTTCAAATTGCTCGACAGCCAGCGCATCGGCGTCAAGCTGACCGAGAGCTACGCCATGTGGCCCGGCGCCGCGGTGTGCGGGCTCTATTTCAGCCATCCGCAGAGCCATTATTTCGGCGTCGGCAAGATCGAGCGCGACCAGGTCGAGGATTACGCCAAACGCAAAGGCTGGAGCGTGGCGGAATGCGAACGCTGGCTGGCGCCGATCCTCAATTACAACGTCATCGCCGCGCCCAGCATCGTCGCGGCCTAAAACAAAACACCGGAGAGGCGTGCTCTCCGGTGCTTACCGCTCGGCCGGTTTTACACCGGCAATTATTGGTTTGGCGTCGTCGTTGCCCTCTTGAACTCAAAATGCCCCCAGCAAGACCGCGCCGACGAAAACGAACACGGCGCATACAGCGAGCACATTCAGTCTCAAGGTAAGGTCCACGGCAGGTGCCTCCCTTGTTGAGATGGAGCGAGATTAGCAGAAAACACCCGCCCGCCGAAGCGGCTTGCAAGCCAATGAGGTGAAATTTGCATGAAGGGTCATGCGCGGTGGGAATGTCGGCGGCAAGCGCTTGATCGTGCGCTACAAAAGGTTGCCGTCCCGGCGTGTCTGGCGGTGCAAGATTTGCCGGCGCCGGAAATTCGGTGACAATTTGGCGACAAGCCGCATCAAATCGTCGTATCCCGTGGCGGTGAAAAACCCGGCCGCCGCAATATTGCATGAGCGGGCGGGCACCGGCCCGCGCCGGGTGGTACTGGACAAATAACACCAGCGCGTTCACATAATTATCTCAGAAAAAAAGGTGAGGAAAAACAATGCGCCGCCTGCCGCGTCTGCTCGCTTTTATCTTCTGCTCCATTGCTGTGTTTGTTTCGGCCGCCGCTCCGTCGTCGGCGCAGACATGGCCGACACGGGCCGTCCGCTTCATCGTTCCGCTCGGTCCAGGTTCAGGCGTCGATATTACCGCGCGGCTGTTCGCGGAGCGCCTGTCGCAGAAATGGGGCCAGCCGGTGGTGGTGGAGAACAAGCCGGGCGGCGACAGCTTCATCGCGATCAATACGGTGCTCAGCGCGCACGACGATCACCTGTTGCTGTTCTCGCCGGCCTCCTCGTTCACCGCGCATGCGTACCTGCACGACAAGCTGCCGTACGATCCGAAAGATTTGGTGCCGATCGCGCGCGTGACAAACACCATCATCGGCATCGCGGTCACCTCGAAGCTGCCGGTCAAGACGCTGGCCGAGATGGTCAAGATGGCGCGCGAGGAGCCCGGCAAGCTCAATTGGGCGAGCGTGACCGGCGCCAATGAACTGCTGTTCGACGCTTTCCTGAAAACCGAAAAACTGAGTATGGCCAAGGTTCCCTACAAGAACCCGGTGGAGGCCAATAACGACCTCGCGGAAGGCCGCATCCAGTCCTATGTCGCGGCCTATGCGATCATGCGTCCGCGCGTTCAGGCGGGACAGGAAAGGGTGCTGGCGTTGACCAACCGCAAGCGCGCGCCATCGCTGCCCGACATCCCGACCGCCGAGGAAGCTGGCTTTCCTTCGTTGTCTTTCGACGGACTGGTCGGCGTGCTCGGCACCAAGGACGTTTCGCAGGCCGCGCGCGACCGTATCGCGGCCGATATCAAGCTGATTGCGTCCGACCCGGAAGTCGACAAACGGCTGTCGGCCACCGGGCAGGTGATCAGCCCCGGCACGGGCGCGCAATTCGCGGCGGAAATTGCGGATCAACGCGCCACCGTGGCGCGTCTCGGCGCGACGCTCGGCATCAAGCCGGCGCAGTAATCTAAGTTGATCCTTCGATCAGCCGCACGATCGCATCGGTGGCGCGGCGGACGTAAGGGACCGCGAAAAAGGCCAGCACGGCGGCCACCGGCCAGCCGGTGATGAAGGCTTTCAGCCAGCGCGGCACGAAATCGGCCCGCAAACCGATATTGGTGAAGGTGACGACCCCGCTCACCACGAACACGATCATCGCGCTGATCAGCACTGGAAAAATGAACCTGGCCTTGCCTTCCATCGCAGTCCCCGCATTGCGCACCCTCTAGCCTCCCGTAAATGAGCCGAAACGCGGGGACCGATCAAGGAGGGTGGCAACGATTCCTTATCCTTAACGAATTCCCGCGCGTTCTGTGTTGAAGCCTCGTTAAAGAAACTGCTCGCATTTTCGCGAGTATGAAGCTCAGCGTTCGGGTCCAGCTTTATATTGCCGGCGGTGCGGCGTTGCTGGCGCTCGCCGGCTGCGGACGCAGCTTCCTGCACTATGGCGAGCGCGAATCCTGGCGGCATGAGGCCGAGGTCACGTGCCTGAAATCGGGTGAGGTCAAGCTCGGCGCCGGCGTCGTGCAAATCTCGCCGATCGAAGGCCCGGGCGTGTGCGGCGCCGATTTCCCACTCAAGGTTTCAATGCTCGGCGAAAGCACGGCCATGAGTTATGGCGACGACCTGCGCCCGCCGGCCGGAATTCCCAATGCGTCGCAGCCGCCATGGCCGCCGAGCGAGTCACGCTATGCGCCGCCGGCGCCGGTACAGAGCCAGCCTATTCAGAACGGAAATATGCGCTGGGTGCCGGGCCCGCCCGGTATCGAACAGCCGGAGGCGACCGCGCCCGCTCAATACGCGCCTCCAGCCGCGCGCTATGCTCCAGCGGAACCATACCAGCCGCCAGCTCCGGCCAGTCGGCCGATGTCGATCTATGCCCCCGGCGTGTCCGAACCCGACGATATTCCGGATGATGCCGTGCTGCCGCCCGGCCGGACGCGGCCGGCTTATCCTCAAACGCAGCCGGCCTATAACGCTCCGGTCTATCAGCCGCCGCGCGCGGTGCCGCCGCTCGGGCCGATGCGCGGTCCGAGCGCGACCACGGCGATGATGCCGGCGGCGGTGACGCCGCCCGCGACGCTCGCCTGTCCCCTGGTGTCCGCGCTCGACCGCTGGGTCAGCGAAGGCGTGCAGCCGGCGGCAATGCGCTGGTTCGGCACGCCGGTCGCCGAGATCAAGCAGATCGGTTCTTACTCATGCCGCGAAATGGTCGGGTCCGGCACCTCGACGGTGTCGGAACACGCGTTTGGCGATGCGCTCGACATCGCCGGCTTCACGCTTGCCGACGGCCGCCGGATCACCGTCAAGGACGGCTGGCACGGTTCGCCGGAAGAGCAGGGCTTCCTGCACGACGTGCAGGGCTACGCCTGCGAGACATTCAGCACGGTGCTGGCGCCCGGCTACAATGTCTATCACTACGACCACATGCACGTGGATCTGATGCGGCGCTCGAGCGGGCGGCATCCGTGCCGGCCGGAAGCGATTCCGGGCGAAGTGGCGGCCGCCAAGGCGCGTTCGATGTACGCCGCCAAGCAGCGCGGCCCGGCTTACACCGGGTCGGTGCCCTCGCGCGGAACCAACGACAGGCTGCCGGTCGCGCTGCCCGGCGAAGACGGCTATGTCGCCGGCGACGACGATGCGCCGACCGGTTCGATCGATGCGCCGCGCAAGGTCAAGAACAGCATGGACCATGACTTCGACCTTCCGGCGCGTGAACGCAATGCCGGGATTCCTTAGTCGCGGTTGCTCAGCTCACGAACCGCATGGCGATCGCCATCAGCGCGTTCAGGTGCTGCGGAAAGAACACAAAATAAATTACGATCGCTACCGGCGATATCACGAACAACCATTCTCGCATGGATGTCCTCACCGCTGACGTTAGGTATCATGATAAAGATCGATCCTGGCCTTTAAGCTCGGCTGAATTGTTCCATGCGGTTTTGAATAAAACTAATTGTAATGGCCGGCGAGAACACTGTTAGCGCCGGTCCGCGGTCGCTTCGCCCCCGCCTATCATACGCCGCGCCCGCCACATCGTTCCGTGGCGCAATGTCGTGCTTTTGGCCGGACCAGCGGGAATAAACCGGTTCCGCGCGCGGTTTTAGGTTGACGGATACCGGCGGGCACCCTGCCGGAAAAACGACAAATGGGGAGGAATGAAATGTCTCGTATTGGTTTCGCCCTGGCGGCCGCGTTGCTCGCAAGCCTGCCTGCTGCGAGCGTGCAAGCGCAGGCGCCACAGCGTCCGCAGTTTGCCACCACCAAAGTCGAGGGTACCGACAACGTCTATATCTTCCGCTACGAAAACCATCAGTCGATGTTCGTGGTCACCAAGGCCGGCGTGATCGCCACCGATCCGATCAGCCTGCGGCGGCCGGCGGCCAAGGCTTACATCGCCGAGATTCAGAAGATCACCAAGGCGCCGATTAAATATGTGATTTACAGCCACGGTCATTATGACCACATCGCCGGCGGCCAGCCGTTCAAGGACCTGGGCGCGACCTTCGTTGCGCGCAAGAACGCCAAGGCTCGGATCCTGGAGCTTAAGCCGGTCGACGTCGTGGTGCCGGACGAGGTCGTCGACAACAAGAAGGTCATCAAGCTCGGCGGCACCACGCTCGAACTGCTTTACGTCGGCCGCAATCACTCCGACAGTACGCTGGTAATGCGGCTGCCGAAGGAGAAGATCATCTTCACCGTCGACTGGATTCCGCTCGGCGCCATCCAGTTCCGCGAAATGGCGGATACTTATATTCCCGACATCAAGGCCGGCTTGAAGAAAGTCATCGCGATGGACTGGGACAAACTGATCGCCGGCCATCCCGGCCCCGGCGGCCGCCAGACCGGCACCAAAGACGATGCCCGCAACCAGCTTGCTTATCTGGAGGACCTCGAAGCGGCGGTGAAGAAGGCGATCAGCGAAGGCAAGAGCTACGCCGATGCCGAAAAGGAAATCAAACTGCCGAAATACGAGCAGTGGGGCGGCTACGGCCCGTTCCTGCCGATGAATATCGAGCGCTACTACGACTACATCAACCGCGGTATTTAAGCGGCGCGGAGGCGGTGTCGCTCAGAACACCGCCTCCAGCAGCATGGCGCCGAACAGGATCAGCCCGGCGTCGCGGTTCGATTTGAACAGCTTCAGGCAGTGCGCGGAATCGTTGATGTCGAGGCGCATCACCTGCCAGGCCAGGTGCGCGGCGAAGGCGATCATGCCGAGCACGAAGATGAGCTTGCCGCCGGCCATCAGGCCGGCGATGCCGATCAGCACCACCGCGCCGGCATAAAAGCCCGCCAGCATCGACCGCGTATTCTCGCCGAATAGCAGCGCGGTCGATTTTATGCCGATCATCAGATCGTCCTCGCGGTCCTGATGCGCGTAGATGGTGTCGTAGCCGATCACCCATGAGATCGATCCGGCGTAGAGCACCAGCGCCGGCGCGTCGAGCCGGCCGAAGGCGGCCGGCCAGCCCATCAGCGCGCCCCAGGAAAAAGCCAGGCCGAGAAAAATCTGCGGCCAATAGGTCACGCGTTTCATGAACGGATAGATCACCACCACCAGCAGCGAGGCGAGGCCGGTCACTACCGTGAAGCGGTTGAACTGGATCAGTACCAAAAAACCGATCAGCCCCTGCGCCACCATGAAGGCGGTGGCTTGCACGACGCTCACCTGGCCCGAGGGAATCGGGCGCGAGCGCGTGCGCTCGACCAGCCCGTCGAGATCGCGATCGACCAGATCGTTCCATGTGCATCCGGCGCCGCGCATGGCGAAGGCGCCGATGAAGAACAGCACAATGTGCCAGAGGCTCGGGGAATGCTCGGTGCGCATGCCGGCGAGTCCCAGCGACCACCAGCACGGCATCAGCAAAAGCCAGGAGCCGATCGGCCGGTCGAGGCGGGCGAGCCGCAGATAGGGACGTGTGGCCGCCGGCGCGAGGCCGTCAACCCAGTTCCCGGTCGCATCGGCGACGCGTCCGGTATTTTCGTTCATTTGCCGAGCGGCGAGCCGGTCAGCGAATTGTAGGCGCCGCCGCGGCCGGATTTGATGTTGCCGGCGCTAGGGACTGGCGCGCCGAGGGCGTCGCTCAGGCTCGGTCCGGCCGGTCGTGGCGGCGCCGCGGCGGCCTGGCAGACCTTGCCGCGGATCTGCACGGTCTTGACGTGCTGCTGCTTGAGGTTGGCAACAATTTGCGGGGGAATGCCGCACCAGGTGGTATTGTCCTCGGCATATTTGATCAATTTGGCTTCGGCGGCCGCAAACGAATTGAACAACGAACAGGCTTGCTGCGGGGTCGCGTGGTGTTCGCTGGCGGTGCGAATTTCCGCGGCCTTTTTGGTGGCGGTATCGCGCAGCGACAGGAATTCCTTGATGCAAGGCGGCGGCTCGCCCTGCGGCTGCGCCGGCGGCGTTGGCTGAAACTGCGCCGCCGCCGTTCCCGGCAGCAGGCAAGCGGCAATCAGCAATGCCCGACGCAAAGTCATGACCGAATCCTCATCATTCGGGCGCATTATAGCAAGCCAAGAAAACAAACGATGGCGCGCCCGGTCGCTTATACCAAGCGGCGGAATACGTCGGGATCACGGCAATAGGTCCAAATTCCGGCCCCTCGCCAGGGCCCTCGCCGTAACCTAAACCGGTGCGGGAATGGCCTTAGCGACGAACCCATGCCGCATTACGATTTCCGCACCCCGCGCGTCTATCTCGATACCCCGCTTGCCGCCGGGCAGGAGGTTCCGTTCGGCCGTGACCAGACGAATTACCTGCAAAACGTGCTCCGGCTCGAGCGCGGAGACGAACTCCTGTTGTTCAACGGTCGCGACGGGGAATGGCAAGCGAGCCTCGCCGGTACCGGTAAGCGAGCGTTGAGCGCGGTCGTCGGGGCGCGCACACGGGAACAGCCGGCGCCCTCCGACCTGCATTTTCTGTTCGCGCCGCTTAAGCACGCCAGGCTCGACTATCTGGTGCAGAAGGCCGTGGAGATGGGCGCTTCGCGGCTACAGCCGGTAATTACCCAGCACACCCAAGTGGCGCGGATCAATCTCGATCGTATACGCGCCAATGTCACCGAGGCCGCCCAACAGTGCGGCATTTTGAGCGTGCCCGAGGTTGCCGAGCCGGTGGGGCTCAAGGCGGTGATAGATCGCGATCCCGATCGCTTGCTGGTGTTTTGCGACGAGGATGCCGAGGTGAAAGATCCGGTCGCGGCGCTCGCTGCGGCACGCGCGCATCTGCCGCTCGCGGTTTTGATCGGTCCGGAAGGCGGTTTCGCTGAAACCGAGCGCGCGGCGCTGCTCAAGCGGCCGAACGTCGTGCGGATCGCCTTGGGCCCCCGCATCCTGCGCGCCGATACCGCGGCGGTCGCGGCACTGGCCTTGGTGCAGACGGCGTTGGGCGACTGGCGGGGCGGCTAAGATCGCAAAACTCTGTATGGAATTGGCTGCAGGGCGAAAAACCTGTGATAAACTCGCGCCCTGACTCGTAGGAGTTCGAGGATGCCGCGCACGATCTGGTTGCTGATCCTTGCCATGCTGCTCGCTCTGGGTGCTCCGGCCCAGGCGGCAAACTGGCTGGAAAAAGGCATCTACATGACCGGGCCGAACTACGAGGGTGTGCTACCGCCCTGCGAGGCCGCGCTCGGCAAGATCGCCGCGCGTTTTTCCGAGAAGGAGGGCCGGTACTGGAACTCCGATCTGCAAATCCTTGATTTCGAAAGGGTCCGGGAAATCGCCTTTCGGCCTTGGGCTGAGGGAACCATTCCGCGTCGTTTTTGCAGCGCGGTCGCCGTCGTCAGCGACGGACGCAAGCACCGGGTGAATTACTGGATCGGTGAGGACACTGGCATGATCGGCCAGACTTGGGGTGTCGAATGGTGCGTGGTCGGCCTCGACCGCAACTGGGCCTACAATCCGGCTTGCAAGATGGCGCGGCCCTGACCTCTGGGTGCGCGATCCCTTTTTGTTTCATTTTGTTCTTGTATTGTTCTGAAAATTGCTATACGGTTTTATGGAACCGTTGACTAAGGCTGATTGCTGTTTTGTTCACGGTCCTGTGAGTGGGGGCGTCCAATGCTTCGTCATCGTATTCATCAAGCGGTGCAAACCGCCGCCGTGACCCTGAGTTTCCTTTTCATTTTCGCCATCGTTGTGCTGGCGCAGGAGCGGCAAACCCAAGGCAGCTTTGCGCAAGACCGCCGGCAGAACACGCCCGGTCAGTTCGATTTCTATGTTCTGGCGCTGTCCTGGTCGCCGTCATATTGCGAGGCCGCGCAGGAGCGCGTGCCAAGCCGGGCGCCCGACCAGCAATGCACCGGGCGGCCGTTCGCCTTCGTCGTGCACGGACTGTGGCCGCAATACGAGCAGGGCTTCCCGTCTTACTGCCAGGTGCCGGCGCCGCGGCTCGACCGCGCCATCGTCGGCAGCGCGCTCGAGCTAATGCCGAGCCTGCGGCTGATCTTTCATGAATGGGATCGTCACGGAACTTGCTCGGGACTGTCGCAGCACGCCTATTTCGAAGCGGTGCGCAAGGCGCGCGGGGCGGTAAAAATTCCGGCTGATTTCATCGAACTGGAAAAACCGATCACCGTGAAACCGGACGATGTCGCCGAGGCTTTCGTGAAAGCCAATCCGGGGCTGGCGCGCGCGGACCTGGCGGTCGCCTGCGACAGCAAGCGCCTGAGCGAAGTGCGCGTGTGCCTAAACAAGGACTTTTCGTTCCGCGGCTGCCCCGAGGTGGCGCGGCGCGCCTGCAAGAGCGACAGCGTCGCGTTGCCGGCCATGCGCGGCGGATAAATCGTGTCTAAATTCGGGCCCTTTGAGTCCGCGATCGCGTTAAGCCGCCACTAACGATGGTCGCAGGCGTTGTGGGGATAACCCCCGCGCGTCGGGAATTGACGCAAGATTCTCGTAATAGAAATCCGCAATGTTCCGCACGCGACAAGCGCGGGGAGCGCGCCGATGAATCGTGTGTGGGACTATATCAGTTTTGCGGTCTGGTTCGCGGGCCTCGGCTACATCGTCTTGTGGCTGTTCGGGTCGACCGACCAATTGATACTGTCGCCAGGTCTCCATGCGGCCGGCGTGGCGGCGGCGATGTTTGTGCCCCTGCGTCTGTTGGTGCGCGCCATCGGTCGCCGCCGGCACAGGACGCAAACCGCCTCTCACCCGCGTAAACCGGCAGCTGTGCTGCGGCAGTCGCGGCGAAAGCCGGCTTATCCGTCTCGCCCGGTCAAGCCGCGCAGTCATTTCGGCTTGCGCGGCATGCCCGAATAAACACATCCTCGCCGCTTGCGGCCGTTATCGGGCAGCTATCGGCGGAGCATGCGGCAACGATGAATTATCGTCATGCGTTTCATGCCGGCGGTTTTGCCGATGTGTTCAAGCATGCGGTGCTCTGCCGCATTTTACATTATTTGCACGCCAAGCCGGCTGCATTCCGCGTGATCGACACCCATGCCGGCGCTGGCGTTTACGATCTCACCGGTCCACACGCGAGCCGCGGCGGCGAATGGCACGACGGCATCGAACGGCTGATGGCCGCACAGCTTCCGGCCGCGCTCGCCGCGTTGCTGGCGCCTTACCTTGAAGTGGTCGGAGCATTCAACGAGCGCGGCAAGCTGACGAGTTACCCCGGCTCGCCCGCTGTCGCGCGCGCCTGGCTGCGTCCGCAGGATCGCCTGGTCGCTTGCGAGCTTGAACCGAAAGCAGCGATCGCGCTCTCCGGTCATCTGCGCGGCGACAGCCGTATCAAGGCCATCGAGATCGACGGCTGGACCGCGCTGTCAGCCTATGTCCCGCCGCCGGAACGCCGCGGCCTGGTGCTGGTCGATCCGCCCTTCGAGCAGGACGCCGATTTCTATCGCCTGTCACATGGCTTGGCAGAGGCGCACCGCAAATGGGCCACCGGCATCTATGCGCTCTGGTACCCGATCAAGGATCGTGGCGAACCCGATGCCCTCGCCAGGCGATTGCGCCGGCTGGGTATCGGAAAAATATTGCGGGCCGAACTCAATGTTGCACTGCGTAGCGACCCGTCCCGCCTCAACGGCTGCGGCCTGATCCTGGTCAATCCACCTTGGACGCTGGAAAGCGAGCTTTCGATCCTGCTGCCGGCGCTGGCGGGCATTTTGCAGCGCGGCAGCAATGGCGGGTTCAGGCTGGATTGGCTTGCCGCCGAGGGCTAACCCGCCGCCCGATTGCCTCCGTGGCCCTTTCCACGGGGACCCAGTTGGTGTGTAGTTCCGGCATTGGCAGTGACGTTCCGCCTCCGGTTTAGGGGGCCGGCGGAGTGACTGAGGCCGTTTGAGGCTGACGCTTTCCCCGAATGTGAATGTCCGGCCGAGCCGTTGAGCGTGGGGCTGGCGGCGGAGCAGTACGGGGAGAGGAGTTTCCCGATGGCGCAAACTGGGGTTGTGAAATTCTTCAACAGCGAGCGGGGCTACGGCTTTGTGAAGCCGGATGATGGCGGGCGCGATGTGTTCGTGCACATCACGGCCGTGGAGCAGGCCGGTCTTAAGGGTCTCAATGAAGGTCAGAAAATCAGCTTCGACGTCGAACCGGACAAGAAGGGCAAAGGCCCGAAAGCCGTGAACCTGGTCGTCACCGGCTGATTGCGCAACGGACGGCGCCGGCTTAAAGCCGTGCGCCGGCTAGCTTTCTAACTTCACCAGTAGCGGGGTGCCCGCGCCTGTCGCGGGGAGATTTTTCCATGATGATCCTTCGTTCCTCACCCGCCTCGCCTTTCGGCCGCAAGGTGCGCATCGCGGCCGGCGTACTCGGCCTCGCCGATAAGATCGACGTGCGCGAAACCGATCTCAACGATCCGGCCGACAGCATCCGCGCGCAGAATCCGGTCGGAAAAATTCCGGCGCTGATCC
Source organism: uncultured Alphaproteobacteria bacterium (assembly GCA_963703875.1). Classification (GTDB taxonomy): domain Bacteria; phylum Pseudomonadota; class Alphaproteobacteria; order Rhizobiales; family Xanthobacteraceae; genus Pseudolabrys. Next base: position 39,453 of record CAVPFZ010000006.1, on the reverse strand, counting down.
TGGAGGATGGCGAAGCGTTATACGACTCGCCCGTGATCCTGGATTATCTCGATCATCTTGCCGGGGGCGGCCGCATCATTCCGCGCGAGCCGAAGGCGCGCTTTGCGGCAATGCGGATGCAGGCGCTGTGCGACGGCATTCTCGATGCCAGCCTGTTGCAGGTCTATGAGAGCCGCTACCGCCCTGCCGAGATGAAGGTGCAGGCTTGGCTCGATCGCCAGGCCGACAAGGTTGCTCGCGGCTTGGCGGCGCTGGAAGTAGCGCCCCCAGTGCTCACGCCCACGCCCGATGTCGGACAAATCACACTGGCTTGCGCACTCGGCTATCGCGATTTGCGTTTTGGCGGGAGCTGGCGGGCGGACCATCCGAAACTGGTTGCCTGGCTCGACAAATTTGCCAGTCAAGTGCCGGCCTTCGCGCAAACCAAAATCGCCGCGTGACGAGGAAATGAAAGAGCCCCGGGGCGAACCCCGGGGCTTTGCATTCTGCTCCGCTCGCTGCTGCGATTAGAAGCGGTAGTTGATGCCGCCGCGCACGAGGCTTGTCTTGAAGCCCGCATCTGCGCCGAGCACTGAAGAGCCGCGGCCCAGATCCGCATAGAGATATTCGACCTTGGCGGACCACGGCCCGGCGATTGCCGCTTCGACGCCGCCGCCCAATGTCCAGCCTGCTCTGGTGTCGTCGGCGCTGCCGACGCCGGTGACGTTGGTCTTGATGCTGCCGAACGCCGCGCCGCCGGTGACGAAAGGCAGGAAGCGATTGAAGGCATAGCCGAGACGGGCACGCGCCGTGCCCAGCCAATCGTTGCGGGTTTCGCAGATCGTGCCGGCGCACGGCGCGCTACCACGAATACCGGACCAGTCGATGTCGCCTTCGAATCCGAAGACGGTCTGGCCCATCTGCCAGTTGTAGCCGATCGTGCCGCCGGCCAGACCGCCGGTGGTGTCGTAGCTGCCCGACGACAAGGGAGCGGAAATATCCGACTGGCCAAAGCCGCCGCCGCCGTTGATGCCGACGTAGAAGCCGGTCCAGTTATAGGGCGCTTCATACATCGGCGCCTTGGTCGGCATCGCCTGACGGCGCGCGATATCAGCCGCGTTTGCCGGGCCCATCATTGTCATCACGGCAAGCGCACCGATGCCTGCCAATACCAAACGCTTCATCACCAATCCTCCATCTGTGGCCCCCCACAGTCGATGACGGGCATAAGTATTTGAAACCAGCATCATGTCTAGTGCAGAAAAGACACAAATGAAATCTAAGTAGTTTTGTGCAACGTCTCAATTGTGCCGATGAAATGCCATGATGTCGCCGCGATCTAAACTGTTCCAAGTTCCAAAGATGGTAAGTCAATACTTAAGACTCAACCAGGGAATGGAACCTCTGCGCCACAAAGAAAAACCCCGGACCGCAAGGTCCGGGGTTTTTCCGCCACGTCAGCGGCAGGCGCCGCTCAGAAATGATAGTTCACGCCCAATCGAAGCATATTGCTCTGCAGGCCATTGTCGGTGCCGGTGATCGTGAAACCGCGGCTGCCGAGATCCATATACAGATACTCGATCCTGGCCGACCAGTTCGCGTTGAAACCATACTCCATGCCCAGCCCGCCGGCCCAGCCCAGCTCGGTCCGGGTCTCGTCGAGCCCGGAGATCTCGCCCTTCAGGCTGCCATAGGCGAGGCCGGCCGTGGCGTAGAGCAGCACGTTGTTGAAAGCGACGCCCGCCCGGCCGCGCACGGTGCCGAACCACGGATTGGAAAACTTGAAAGGCGCGAAGGTGTCGTCGACGCCGGTAACCTGGAAATCGGCTTCGCCGCCGAACACGAACTGGCCGCTCTGCCAGTTGTAGCCGACCTGACCGCCACCGGCGATTCCGCTCGGATTGACGGCGGAGTTGGTCACTTTGCCCCAATCATAGCCAAGGTTGAGGCCGGCATAGGCGCCCGACCAGTTATAGAGGCCGGACATTGCCGGCGCGGAATAGGGCGCCATGTTGCGCGGCAGATCGGCCGCGCCTGCCGTGCCGGCCGCCGTCAAACCGGCTGCAAGTGCCGCCGCGAAAAGCGTCTTTTTCATCACACCCTCCACTGACTTTCGGCGCTCAGCCGCGCACTGGGCTGCTGACCAAGCTCGAGATTACGGGAGGATTTATCGGGCCTTTTAAGTTAAGCGGTCATGAATCGGTAACTAACGGCGGTCGTTAACCCTAAAGAACTGTTAGAAAAGCGCAGTCCTTCCCGGCGAAGAACTTGTTCGCACGCGGTCGATATCGGACCGCATTTCACCCGGCGCGTCGCCGACGGCGAGAGCGCGGAGCAGGGCGTTGCGGAGGCTGTGCTAGAGTTCCCACCACGGCAGCGTCACTATCTGTCAACGCCGGGAGAATGAAATGAGCCGCAAGATTGCCATTGTCGGAGCGGGAGCGGTCGGCGGCTATGCCGGCGCCCATATGGTGCAGGCCGGCGAGGACGTGACGTTCATCGATCCGTGGCCCGCGCACGTCGAGCACATGCGCAAGCACGGCCTGCGCGTAACGCACGCCATGAAGGAACCGGAATTCACCGTGCCGGTGCGCGCGCTGCACGTGACGGACGCGCAGCAACTTTCCAAGGAGCGGCCGATCGACATCGCTTTCGTGTGCATGAAGTCATATGACACCGCATGGGCGACGACGCTGATCCGGCAATACCTGGCGCCCGACGGCTACGTGGTCTCGCTGCAGAACTGCATGAACGAAGAGACGATCGCCGGGATCGTCGGCTGGGGCCAGACACTCGGCTGCATCGCTTCGAGCATCACGGTCAATCTGCCGGAGCCCGGCCTCGTTCACCGCGGCGCCGCCAAGCACGGCGCGGCGCACACCGTGTTTCGCGCCGGCGAAGTGCACGGCCGCATTACGCCGCGCGCGGAGGAAGTCTGCCGCCTGGTCGCTCATGCCGACAGCGCCAAGGTGACCAACAATCTTTGGGGCGAACGCTGGTCGAAACTGGTCGCCAACGCCATGCAGAACGGACTTTCCGCCTGCACCGGCCTTACCGGCGGCGACATGCTGAAGAACGATCCGATCCGCCGCTTCGCCACGCGCCTCGGCAGCGAAGCGATCCGCGTCGGACAGGCGCGCGGCTATCAGCTGGAGGAAATCCTGCATTTGCCGCCCGAAACCATCGCGCGCGCCGGCGAAGGCGATGAGGCTGCAGCGCGCGCCTGCGACGAGCAGCGCTTCAAGGACTCAGGCCGCACCGCGCCGGGTCAGCGTCCCTCGATGGGCCAGGACATGCAGAAAGGCCGGCGTACCGAGATCGAATTCCTCAACGGCCTGATCGTGCGCGAAGGCGAAAAGACCGGGCTGGCATGCCGCGCCAATGCCGCGCTGACCGACATCGTCAAGCGTGTCGAGCGCGGCGAGCTCAAGCCCGATCCGCGGCACATCACGGAGCTACGGCTGAACTAAACCAATATGTCGTTTCAGATGTCGGAAAGAAGCGCGGCACGTCATATCCTTGAGAGCTGGCCTTACTTCTTCTTGGCTGCCCGTTGAACGCGCGGCGTGGCGTTGGCCGCCACCGCGGCGCAGACGAGTTTCTTGAAGGCGGCTTCGTTGATCTTCTCGCCTTCGTGGATGTCGATCGCGCGCCGCGTGTTTCCTCCAGGCTGGAATTGAACAGCTTCTTCGGATCTATGACGGAAGCGCCGCGAGCAAAGGTGAGTTTCACGACCTGTTTGTACGATTCTCCGGTGCAGACAATGCCGTCATGCGACCAGACCGGCGTACCCCGCCATTTCCATTCCTCCTGGATGTCGGGTTCGGCATCGTGGATGAGCTTACGGACCTCAGCGAGGGTTTGTCCCCTCCAATCCCCGAGCTCTTTAATCCGCTTGGTGATGTTTGCTGAAGCAGCCCCGCCATTCGGACGACTTTTCGGCTTCATGTTGTCCCTCTCTGCCCTGGTAGCGGATTTCAGCCAACCCGCAGCTCACCTTGCGGAAGCGCCCTAAATAGGGCGAATATGAATATATAGCCGCCGCTGAAGAGAAAAAACGACAGGCGGTCTCGGGGAGGGAACATGACATATGCACGTGCGCTCGCGGGAGCGCTTCTCGCCGCCTGTCTTTTGGCAACGGGCGCCGCTTCGGCGCAGAATTATCCCAGCCGCCCCATCACCATGCTGGTGCCGTATCCGCCCGGCGGCGCGACCGACACGATCGCGCGCATCATCCAGGACGTCATGCAGAAGTCGCTGGGGCAGACGATCGTGATTGAAAACGTCGGCGGCGCCGGCGGCATGATCTGCGCGGCACGCGGTGCGCGCGCTGAGCCCGACGGTTACACGATCATGATCCACCAAGTCGCGCTGGCTGCCGGCATGACGATGTATCCAAAGCTCGCGTTCAATGCGGAGAAGGACTTCGCCACCATCGGGTTGATCAATACCGCGGCGTCGACCCTGGCGGCGCCTGCGAGTCTGCCGCCGAACAACCTCAAGGAACTGCTGACGTGGGCGAAGAGCACCAACCACACCGTCAAGATCGGGCATCCCGGTGTGGGCTCTTACGGCCATTTGGCCGGCGTCCTGGTCGCGCAAGAACTCGGCCTGAAGGCCACCCAGGTCCCCTACCGTGGCGCCGGCCCGGCGCTGGTCGACCTGTTGTCGGGTCAGGTGGATCTGGAATCGCAATCGGCCATTGTCGCGGGACAGTTGATCAAATCCGGCAAGCTCAAGGCCTACGCCATCATCGGCCGCAAGCGTTATGCCGGCCTGCCGGACCTGCCGACCTTGGGCGAACTCGGCTACAAGAAACTCGACATCGATTTCTGGCACATGCTGCTCGCGCCGGGCGGCACGCCGCGTCCGATTGTCGACAAGTTGAACGCCGCGCTACGCGCCGCGCTCGCCGACGAGAAGGTCAAGAAATCTTTTGCCGATGGCGGCATGGATGAATTCGCACCCGGCGAGCAAACGCCGGAGGCCGCGCATGTGCTGCTCGTGAGCGAAATCAAGCTGTGGGGTGATGTGATCCGCGCCAATAACATTTCGGCGCAATAGGAATTATCGAGAACAACACGGAATTCGCGGCTCACGCGGCCGGGGTCGTCGCGGCCGCGCCGGTCATCTTCTCGTTCGTCCCCGACTCGGGCATCAACGCGGCCTGTTTCAGGCCTTGCTGGATCTTGGGTACCGTGGCCTTTACGTCCGTGATCGGCAGGCCATGGGTCGGCGCGATTGTTCTGACGTCGAGTCGTTCGATCAGCCGATCAAGCCGGTCGCAATAGGCGTTCATGTCGGCGAACTTGGTCCAGAACAACGCCAGATCGGCGAAAGTCGACGACACATCCGGCAGATCGAGCGATACCGCTTCTTCGGCCACCAGGCCGCAGTGACCATCCTGGTGATAGTGGCTGTAGGCGAAGCCGTCGCCCGGAAACAGCACGCGTTCGCGCGTGTCGAAGCCCCACCAGGTGGTGCGCAGGTCCCGGATCACCGGCTCGACCATTCTCAATGCTCTGCCGCCGAGGTCGATCTCGTCGCCTTCCTTCAGCCACCGCATGCGATGTTCATATTGCGGGAACGCCAGGTGATAGTCGCTGACGTCGCCGCACAAAATCGCGTCGGGAAAAGTCTTGAGGACGCGGCCGAGGCCGCCGCAATGCGGCGTTTCCTGGTGGGTGACGAACAGGTATTTTAACGGCGGCACACCACGGGCGAACAGTTCGTTCATGTGCCGCTCGATGACGGGAAAATCCTTCGGATGGCCGGTCTCGACCAGACACGAGGCGGTCCTGCCGGCGACCAGGAAGGCGGCGTTATAGCCGTGATAAATTTTGCCCTTGTGGCGCTGCACCAGGCAGTCGCCGATCCAGAACACACCGGGCGCGATCTCTCGGGGCATTTTGCCGGTCATGTTCAGCGCTCTTCGTCGCGGCTAACGTAACGCGCCACCGCCACGCTCTTGTCCAGGCCTCTGAGAATGTCGTCCAGCATCCGATAGTGCCGCGCCACCACCTTACGGCCGCGCAGGATGCAGCCGTAGCCGGGTGCGATGGTCTCGATGTCATATTTGTCGAACACCTCGCCGATGCCGCGCCGGATCGAATCGGTCGGCGCGCCTTCCAGCCACCAATAGCGCGTGTTCAGGAGAAACGAGCGGTGTTCGCGCGCGGTCGTCGTGTCGTCGGCGTCGGTCACGATCCACGGTCCGTCGGCGCGTTCCCGCCAAACTTGCGTGAACATGTCGGAGCTGAACAGCGTCCTGGTCGCGCGGTCGTACAGCCAGCGCGTGGCGATCAGACGGATCGGCGCCTGCATGACATCGATCGCGCGATTGCCTTTGCCGAGCTGGATCGTGTCGGCCCGCGTCACCGCGGTAACCTTCATCGCATCCAGATGGCTGCGGCCGTTCGCCTCGGCGCCGAGATCGAACCACAAGGCTGCGTCGGGATTGCTGGTGTAACATTGATCGATGTTGAAATGGCCGGCGAAAGTCTCGACGTTGTTGATCGACATGAATTCGTTGAGCCGCAGCGGGAACAGCGACAACGGCGAGCCGGGCGCGATCAGCTGCTCGATCTGCGTCCGGATTGCCGACTCGTCCTTGCCGAAGCCGGTGTCGATCAGCATCGCGGCGTCCGACTGCTTCAGCAGGTAGCTGTTTGCGACCGAAAAGCCGCGCGCGCCGGCCGGATAGGAACTGACCCGGCCGTCGAGCGCGAACGGATTTTGCAGCGCGTAGAGCCGGCCGTCCGCCATCGCGGCAATGCCGCCGGCGAAGCCTTGCGGCGCGCGCGTTTTCGCAGGGGCGTCTTGCGTCTCGATCGACATGACCGCCAGACCTTATCGGGCCGCCCCGGCGAAGGGAACGGGTCGCACGGTGGCGACTGCGATTTATGATCGCGCGTAGCGTGCCGAGGCCATCGATGTGGTCGGACCGTCGTTGATAATGACGGGCGCGGCCGGCATCATGACGGGCGTTTCCAAACCGTCCTGCCATAGCCAATAGCTCTGACGTCCGTCCCCGTTCACCGCCACGACCTTGTGATTTCCCTTGCGGTCGATGGCGTGAATTGTAATCCGGCTGATGAGGCCGCCCTTGAGCGCGCGCATATCGTTGGTTGCCTCCAAAACGGCTTCGTCCACGCTCATGCCGAGCTTCATGTACAGGACGACCGAGCGCGCCGTGCCACATCGTATGGCCATCTCGCCGGCGCCAGTGCAGGCGCAGGCGCCGTACCGGCTATCGGCATAGGAGCCGGCGCCGATGACCGGACTGTCGCCGAGACGGCCCGGATATTTCCAGCCCCAGCCGGACGTGCTGGTGCCGCAAGCCACGTTATCATTGCTATCGATGGCCAGGAATACCGTGGTATCGCGGCCGACTTCGGGATCAATGGCGTGCCGGCAATAATCGGCGATCGGAACGTCCGGCCACCGGTTTTTGTCCGCTGGGCTGACTTCCTTGTCGAACCATTTTTGCCATGCCTTTGCCGCCCACGGCATCAGCAATTCGCCCCGCTCGGCGCCGACCTCTATTGCAAAACGTTCCGCACCCTCGCCCACGAGGAATTCATGCGGCAGGCGTTCGAGCACTTGCCGTGCGATGCTGACCGGATGGAGAAAGTTTTTCAGCGCGCCAATCGCTCCGCTGCGAAGCGTGGTGCCGTCCATGATTGCCGCATCGAGTTCGACCTCGCCGAGCAAATTCGCCCAGCCGCCGCGGCCAACGGTACGGATCTTTTCGTCGCTTTCGACCAGGCGAATTCCCGCCTCGGTGGCGTCGAGGGCGGACTGCCCTTCGCGCAGGCGCTGCGCGGTCACCGGCACGCCGGAGGTGCCTTCGTTATTGGTCACGAGGATCATGGCACGACCTTGGGATTAGATGGATCGAGAGATGTCGCGGCGCCCTGCATGTGCGGTCCAAATCCCGGCGTCAAGATGACGGTTCGGGTCCAGGATATTTCGGGCGCCGGCGCGCTTGACGCCAACTCTTGGCCCTCGGTGAACCCTGCGCGCAACATTGCCGAATGATCGCTTTTGGGGGTAAAGCGGGCCGTGGCTAGCCTCTGGTCAGCAATATCTATTTCCCTATTCCCATGAACGGCACGCCCAAAGACATCGACCCGGCCAGCGAGCTTCGTGAGGACGAAGAAGAATCCTCGCTGCCCGAACTGGATATCAGCGACGCAGCCGTCGGCACGCTGGCGGCAGGCCGCGCCGCGATCGCGCGCGCGGTCAAGCACGCCCCGTCGAAGCCCGGCGTTTACCGCATGGCCGATAGCAAGGGCGAGGTGCTCTACGTCGGCAAGGCGAAAAACATCAAGAAGCGAATTGCCGCTTACACGCGGCCGACCGGTCACGACAGCCGCATCACCCGCATGATCGCCGGTACGGTGACGATGGAATTCGTGACCACCAAGACCGAGACCGAAGCGCTGCTGCTGGAAGCGAATCTGATCAAGCGGCTGCGCCCGCGCTTCAACGTGCTGCTGCGCGACGACAAGTCGTTTCCCTTCATTCTGATCACCTCCGACCACTGGGCGCCGCAAATTCTCAAGCATCGCGGCGCGCGCACGCGTGCCGGGCACTATTACGGGCCGTTCGCCAATGCCGGCGCGGTCAATCGCACCATCAACGCGCTGCAGCGCGCATTCCTGCTGCGTTCCTGTTCGGATTCGTTTTTCGAGGCGCGCACGCGGCCGTGTTTGCTCCATCAGATCAAGCGCTGCTCGGCGCCCTGCACGCAGGAGATCGATTTTTCCGGCTATAGCGAGCTGGTACGCGAGGCCAACGAGTTCCTCTCTGGCCGCAGCCGGGCGGTGCAGCAGGAAATGGCGGCGGAAATGGACACCGCCTCGGCGGCGCTCGATTTCGAGCGTGCCGCGATCTATCGCGATCGCCTTGCGGCGCTGTCCGCGATCACGTCGCATCAGGGCATCAATCCGCGCACGCTGGAAGAAGCCGACGTGTTCGCCGTGCATCAGGCCGGCGGGTACACCGTGGTCGAAGTATTCTTCTTTCGCACCGGGCAGAACTGGGGCAACCGCGCTTATTTCCCGAAAGCCGACCGCGCGCTGGGCGCGGGCGAAGTATTGAGCGCGTTCCTGGCGCAGTTCTATGACGACAAGCCGCCGCCCAAGCTGGTGCTGGTGTCGCACGATTTCGAGGAACACGCGCTGCTGGCGCAAGCGCTCACAACCAAGAGCGGCCGTAAGGTCGAAGTGAGCGTGCCGCAACGGGGCGAGCGCAAGGAATTGGTGCAACACGCTCTCGCCAATGCGCGCGAGGCGCTGGCGCGCAAGCTGGCCGATACCTCTTCGCAGCAGAAGCTGCTCAAGGCGCTGACCGAGACCTTCGCGCTGCCGCGCCAGCCGCGCCGCATCGAGGTCTATGACAACAGCCATATCGCCGGCAGCAATCCGGTCGGCGCCATGGTGGTGGCGGGGCCGGAAGGCTTCCGCAAGAACCAGTATCGCAAGTTCAACATCCGCTCGCAGGATTTGGCGCCGGGCGACGATTACGGCATGTTGCGCGAGGTGTTGCAGCGGCGGTTCAAACGATTGCTGGAAGAGAATCCGCGGCTGACGGCCGATGCCGCGCTCGCCGCCGTCCTTACCGGCGAACCGGATGACAGCCATGACGACCAGCCCTGGCCCGATCTGGTACTGATCGACGGCGGGCAGGGGCAGCTCCGCGCGGCGACCGAGACGCTGGCCTCGATGGGGGTGACCGGCGTGCCGCTGGTCGCAATCGCCAAGGGACCGGACCGTGACGCCGGGCGCGAGACCTTCTTCATGGCAGGCCGCAGCCCGTTCAAGCTGCCGCCGCGCGATCCGCTCTTGTATTTCATCGAGCGGCTGCGCGACGAGGCGCACCGCTTTGCCATCGGCTCGCACCGTACGCGACGCAAGAAGGACATCCGCGAGGCCGGCTTGCAGGAGATTCCGGGCATCGGGCCGACCCGCAAGCGCGCGCTGCTGCGCCATTTCGGCACGCTGAAAGCCATCGAGCGGGCATCTCTGCCGGACCTGTCGCAGGTGCCGGGAATCAATGCGGAGACGGCGCGAAAGATATATGAGTTCTTTCACGAACGCGCATGATCCCGAAAAGTGTGAAGCGGTTTTCGGATAAGATCACGCGCAAGCGAAACGTGGCGCAATAGCAGGAAAGTAGCGATGATCATCGAGCGGCAAGAAGATGTCACCCCGGTGGTGCTCGACGCGTTCAAGAATACGGCGGACCCGCGCGTGCGGGAAATTCTCGCCGCGCTGGTCGAGCACCTGCATGCCTTTGCGCGCGACGTGCATCTGACCGAGGAGGAATTCGAGAAGGCGGTGCAGTTCGTCGTGCAGCTTGGCAAGAAAACCACCGAAACCCACAACGAAGCGGTGCTGATGTCGGGTTCGCTCGGCTTCTCGGCCCTCATCTGTTTGCTCAACAATGGCAATAACGGACAGACCGAGACGACGGCCAATCTGCTGGGACCGTTCTGGCGTTTGAACTCGCCGCGCACGGAAAACGGCGGCTCGATTGTGCGCTCCCCAACGCCGGGGCCGGTGCTGTTCGTCAATTGCACGGTGCTTGACCAGAACGGCAAGCCCATCGCCGGCGCCGAAGTCGATGTCTGGCATTCGTCGCCGGAGGGTTTCTATGAGCAGCAGGATCCCAAGCAAGCCGATATGAACCTACGCGGAAAATTTACCACCGACGCGCAGGGTCATTTCGGTTTCCGCAGCGTGAAACCGGCGGGCTATCCGATCCCGATCGACGGCCCGGTCGGCGACCTGGTGCGCGCCACCGGGCGGCATCATTACCGCCCGGCGCATCTGCATTTTCTGATCTTCAAGGAAGGCTTCAAGACTCTGATCTCGCAGATTTATGTCAACGACGACGACAAGCTCGAGACCGATGTACAATTCGGCGTTACCCGCGCGCTGATCGGTGACTACGTCCGCCATGACGGGCCGGCGCCCGCATCCGACGTGACCGGCGCGTGGTATTCGCTCGATCAGACTTTCGTGATGGAGCCGGGAAAAAGCCGGTTGCCCAAGCCGCCGATCCGGTAATCAGCGGGGGAACATAACCGCCCAGGCGTTGACCTCGCAGCGGCGCGGGTGTTCTCCTTGCTGCGATGAACGCCATCAGCCTCAGACCCTTGCCGGCGCGCCCGCTCGCGCTGCCGAATCTTCTGACCTATGCGCGCATCGCCGCCGTGCCGGTGGTGGTGGGGCTGTTGTATTGGCAGAGCATCCTGGAAGGCGGGTTGTGGCTGCGCTGGGTCGCGCTCGCCATCTTCATTGGCGCCGGCGTTACCGACATTCTCGACGGTTATTTCGCCCGCATGTGGGGCCAGCAATCGTCGCTTGGCCGCATGCTCGACCCGATCGCCGATAAATTGCTGGTGTCGTCTTGCCTCCTGATGCTGGCGGCGGAAAAAAGCATCCACGGCTGGTCGCTGCTCGCCGCGGTGATCATTTTGTGCCGCGAAATTCTGGTTTCTGGTTTGCGCGAATATCTGGCCGAACTGCGCGTCGGCGTGCCGGTGACCAAACTCGCGAAATGGAAGACGCTCGGCCAGATGGTGGCGGTCGGATTCCTGATCGCCGGCGAGGCCGGCGTGAAAGTTCTGCCGCAGACTATCGAGATCGGCGTCACGCTGCTGTGGCTGTCGGCGCTGATCACGCTTTATACCGGCTGGGACTATATGCGCGCCGGTCTGCGCGCTATGATGGACTGATGAAGCTGCGATATTTCGCCTGGGTGCGCGAACGCGTCGGAAAGCCCGAAGAAGACATCGAGGTCCCCGCCGGCGTTACAACCGTCGGCGAACTGATGACGTGGCTCTCCGCGCGCGGCGAAGAATATGCTCATGCCTTCGACAACCCCCAGGTGATCCGCGCCGCCATCGACCGCGCCCATGTGAAGGCGCATGCGCCGATCAAAGGGGCCGGTGAAATCGCCTTTTTCCCGCCGATGACGGGCGGATAGCCACTCCGTCGCCGGCGCGCTACATTAAGACGCATGACCGCCTTATCCACCGTGCGTCTGCAGCGCGAGCCGTTCGACGCCGCCGCCGAAGCCAACAAGCTCACCGGCGGGCGTACCGATGTGGGCGCGCTGGTCACTTTTACCGGCGTTTGCCGCGGCGATGAGGCCGGCCAACCGATCGCCGCGCTCACGCTCGAACATTATCCCGGTATGGCCGAGGCCGAAATCGAGCGTCACGTCGAGGAGGCAAAAGCTCGCTGGCCGCTGCTGGGCGTCACCGTCGTCCATCGTTACGGACGCATTCAGCCTGGCGAGGACATCGTGTTGGTGGCAACGGCATCCTCGCATCGCGAGGCGGCCTTCGCGGCGGCCGAGTTCCTCATGGATTTTTTAAAAACCCGCGCGCCGTTCTGGAAGCAAATTGAAAAGACCGGCGGCAAGACTTCGGTCAAGACCTGGGTCGAGGCCAGGCAATCGGACGACGCGGCGGCCGCGCGCTGGAAGACAAAGCGGCAGGCGGCCGAGTAGAATCGGTTTGGGGATTGGTATGATTCGTTTCATCATTGCTGCGGTAATGTTGACGCTCGCGCTCAAACCGGCGTCGGCGGCGGATGTCGCCTATTACGACGTGCCGCGCGGCGCGCATCCGCACGACGTGGCGCCAGCGCCGGATGGCAAGGTTTTCTACACCGCGCAGAGTCAGGGCGCGCTCGGCATTCTCGATCCAAAATCCGGCAAGACGACGCAGGTCCCACTCGGCAAAGACGCCGCGCCGCACGGCGTGATCGTGGGTCCCGACCGCGCGGCCTGGATCACCGAGGGCGGGCAGAATGCCATTGCGCGCGTCGATCCGGCGACCAGAGCGGTGAAGCTTTTTCCGCTGCCGCCAAATTTCTCCGAGGCCAATCTCAACACCGCGACCTTCGACCGCAAAGGCATTCTCTGGTTCACCGGGCAGAACGGCGTCTATGGCCGCGTTGATCCGGCGACCGGCAAGGTCGAGGCCTGGAAGGCGCCCAAGGGCGTCGGGCCCTACGGCATCACCACGACGCCGAACGGCGACGTTTGGTACGCCTCGCTCGCCGGCGATCATATCGTCAAGATCGACACCGTGAGCGGCGACGCGCTGATGGTGGCGCCGCCCAAGCCGGGTGTCGGCCCGCGCCGTATCTGGTCGGACTCCAAGGGCCTGCTGTGGGTGAGCTTCTGGAACACCGGCGAGGTCGGCCGTTTCGATCCGGCCGCCAAGGCGTGGAAAGTATGGGGCCTGCCGGAAGCCAAAGAAGGCTGCTACGCGGTCTATGTCGACGACAAGGACAAAGTGTGGCTCAGCGATTGGGCCAACAACGCCATCGTGCGCTTCGATCCGGTGACCGAGAAGTTCGAGAGCTTCCCGAGCAACAAGCGCAACGCCGCGGTGCGCCAGCTGCTCGGCCGCAAGGGCGAGTTATGGGCCGCCGAATCCGGAACCGACCGGCTGGTGGTGGTGCGGGAGTGATCTTTATGCCGCTCACGGCAAATCGCCGCGATATCCTGCGTTTTCTCGCGTGCGGCGCGGCCGTGGCGGCGGCGGGGCCAAGCCAAGCCGGCGAGGCGCGTGTCGAGCGCCTGATCGCGGAGGCTCAACGTTTTTCGTCTATTTCACAGCGCATCGACTTCATTTCCGCGGCGCTCCGCAGCACCCGCTACCGCAGTTACACGCTGATCGGCGGTCCGCACCGGCCGGAACGGTTCGTGCTGCGCGATGACGGTTTCGACTGCGTGACGTTTTGTGAAACCGTGCTGGCGGCGGCCGGGGCGCGCGACAGGCCTGAGTTCGAGGCGAACTTGCGGCAGATTCGCTATCACAACGGCACCGTGAACTGGTTCGAACGCAATCACTATTTCTTCGAATGGAGCCGGCACAATATCGAGAACAAGATCTGCCGCGCCGTGGCTCTGGATGGCGCGGTCGAGATCGAAAAAACGGTCTACTGGCACCGCGAGTTGGGCAAGCGTAAATTTGCCATGCAAGTAATTCCGCGCGCGGTGTTCCTTGCCAACAAGGAAAAACTGGTGAATGGCGACATCGTCGGTTTCGTGACGCAGCGGCCGAATTTGGACTATTTCCACGTCGGATTTATCGTCTTCGGCGGCGACGGCGAATTGCTGCTGCGGCATGCGGCGCTTAGCCGCCATCGCGTGCTGGACGAGCGTATGGAGCGCTTCGTCGCGCACAACCATGTGCGCTATGTCACGCTGCTGCGGCCGGAACAACCGGCCGCCAACGTCGCGCGCAAAGCGATCTGAGATGTTTCAGGCGGCCGCGGACTTGCTTTTCGGATTCACTTCCGCGGTGTAGTCGTCCATCAGCTGCTTGGTGATGCCGCCCGGATTGAAATTCCAGTGAGCGATCTCCGACACCGCCGTGACTTCCGCCGCCGATCCGGTGATGAAGCACTCCGAGAAACTGGTGAGCTCGTCGGGCAGGATGCGGCGCTCGATCACCTCGAAGCCGCGGTTGCGCGCCAGGCCGATGACGGTCTGGCGGGTGATGCCGTCGAGGAAGCAATCGGCGATCGGGGTGTGAATCTTGCCGTCCTTGACGAAGAAGATATTGGCGCCGGTGCATTCGGCGACGCGGCCCTCCCAGTCCAGCATCATGGCGTCGGCATAGCCTTTGCGCTCGGCCGCGTGCTTGGAGATGGTGCAGATCATATAGAGGCCGGCGGCCTTAGCGCGGCAAGGCGCGGTCTTCGGATCGGGCCGGCGATAATCGGCGAGATCGAGCCGGATGCCCTTGAGCCGCTGCTCGGGATCGAAATAGCTCGGCCATTCCCAGCTGGCGATGGCAAGATGGATCTTATTGTTCTGCGCCGAGACGCCCATCATCTCCGAGCCGCGCCAGGCGACCGGGCGAACATAGGCTTCCTTCTTGCCGTTCTTGTCGAGCACCAGTTGCTTGGCGGCGACGATGTCGGCGACTGAGTAGGGGATGTCGAAATCGAGGATCTTGGCCGAAGCCTTGAGCCGCTCGGCATGCTCCTTGGACTTGAAGATCCGGCCGCCATAGGCACGCTCGCCTTCGAACACGGCGCTCGCATAATGCAGGCCATGGCTGAGCACATGCAGGTTGGCATCCTGCCAGGGCACCAGTTTGCCGTCGTACCAGATGACCCCCTCGAGCCGGTCATAGGACTGTGCCGCCATCGTTTCCTCCTTCGCCTGTACCCTTGAAACAGAGGGTCTCTTTTGTCCCGGTCATGGCGCATTTTCGCGCCTATTCCAATGCTTTGCGTCGGAGGACAACACCCGGTATGAATGGGTCCGGACCGGTCCTATCGGCGCGCGACCGGAAAAAAGGGCCGTTTCGGTACGATCCTTTCGTCCGCAGCGACGTTTTTGTAACATAAAACCAAAATATGTCAACATGGCTGACATAAATGTGAACGCCAAGATTGCCGCCCCGGTAGGCGGCTTGGCCGAGCGTTCGAGTGCCGCGGCGGCGCCTGCGGCGTCGGCCGAACCGGCATGGGACATCATCGAGCTTTTGTTCTTCGCCTATCGCGATTTCGTCGGCGACGCGGACGAGATGCTGAGCAAACTTGGTTTCGGCCGTGCGCATCACCGGGTGCTGCATTTCGTCAACCGCAATCCGGGCATGAAAGTCGCCGACCTGCTCGAAATCCTCAACATCACCAAGCAATCGCTCGGCCGCGTGCTCAAGCAATTGGTTGATCAAGCTTACGTCGTGCAGAAGGAAGGCGCCCAGGACCGCCGTCAGCGGCTGCTCTATGTCACGCCGAAAGGCGAGGCGCTGGCGCTCAAGCTGGCCGGCCTGCAAACCCAACGCATTATGAACGCTTTCGCCGGTCTCGGCCCCGGCGCGCACGAGGCGGCGCGGCGGTTCCTCACCGCCATGATCGATGCCGATAATCGCGAGGGCGTGCTGCGGCTGATCGCGCGCGCCGGCAAGCCGCGCGGTTAGCGGGAGGAGCAAGGCAATGATACTGCCCGCCACGCTTCCCGACGATGCGCCGCATCTGCTGGTGGTCGATGATGACCGCCGCATTCGCGACTTGTTGTCGCGCTTCCTGTCCGGCGAGGGTTACCGCGTGACCACCGCCGAGACCGCGATAGACGCGCGCGCCAAGCTCAACGGCTTGAGCTTCGATCTGCTCATTCTCGACGTCATGATGCCGGGTGAGAATGGTTTCGACTTCGCCAAGTCGCTACGCGGAAGCTCGAGCGTGCCGATCCTGATGCTGACCGCGCGCGACGCCGCTGAAAGCCGCATCAAGGGCCTCGAAATGGGCGCTGACGATTATTTGTCCAAGCCATTTGAACCGCGAGAGCTTTCGTTGCGCATCGCCAACATTCTCAAGCGCGCGCAGCCAGCGTCGCCGCCGCCAGTGGAATCCGTGCGCTTCGGGCCTTTCGTCTATCACCTGGCGCGCGGCGAATTACGCCACGGCGACGACGTTATCCGGCTGACCGATCGCGAGAAGGAAATGTTGCGCATTTTGTCCGCCACGCCGGGTGAAACGGTGGCGCGCATGGCGCTCGCCGGCAACGGCGGCTCGGTCAACGAGCGCGCGGTAGACGTGCAGGTCAACCGGCTGCGCCGCAAGATCGAACGCGACCCAACCAATCCGATGTTCGTGCAAACGGTGCGCGGCGTCGGCTACCGGCTGGTGACGGCATGACCAGTCTCGACATCGGCAACGGGGTGCGCAGCGCGATCATTCGGCTGCGCGAATTCTGGGAGTGGTACGACGCTATTCCGCCGATCCGCAAAATTCACGCGGGCCTCGGGCAAATCCGCGACGGCTGGCGGCGGCTGAGCCGCTGGCTCACCAGCGTCATGCCGAAGGGCCTGTATGCCCGCGCGCTGCTCATCATCATCCTGCCGATGGTGATCCTGCAGTCGGTGATCGCCTTCGTGTTCATGGAGCGGCACTGGAACGTCGTCACCCAACGGCTGTCGGCGGGCGTCGTGCAGGATATCGCCGCCCTGATCGACATCTATCAGGGCTATCCGCAGGATTCCGATCAGGCGCAAATCCGCCGCATCGCACAGGATCGGCTCGGCCTGGTGGTCGATTTCCTGCCCCTCGGCGACATGCCGCCGCCGGGACCGAAACCCTTCTTCTCGCTGCTTGATCAGGCGCTGTCCGAGCAATTGCGCAAGCAGATCGCCCGGCCGTTCTGGATCGATACCGTCGGCAAATCGGCCCTGGTCGAGATCCGCATCCAGCTCGACAAAAATGTGATGCGGGTGTTTGCGCGGCGCGACGCGGCCTATGCTTCGAATTCGGAAATCTTCCTGCTCTGGATGGTCGGCACCTCGCTAGTGCTCATTGGCGTTTCGATCATCTTTCTGCGCAATCAGATCAAGCCGATCGTCAAGCTAGCGGACGCTGCCGAGAGTTTCGGCAAAGGCCGCGAAGTGCCGAATTATCGCCCGCGCGGCGCGCGCGAGGTGCGGCGGGCGGCGCAAGCCTTCATCGAAATGAAAACCCGCGTCGAGCGCGCGATCGAGCAACGCACCACCATGCTGGCGGGCGTCTCGCACGACCTGCGAACGCTGCTCACGCGTTTCAAGCTCGAACTCGCGCTCATCAAGAAAAAGACGCCGGAAATCGAGGCTATGAAAAAGGACGTCGACGAGATGGCGCGGATGTTGGAGGCCTATCTTGCCTTCGCGCGTGGCGATCTCGGCGAGGGCTCGGCGCCGACCGACATGGCGGCTTTCCTGGACGAACTTAAAGACGACGCCGAGCGCCACGGCCACAGGACGAGCGTGGTGTTCCACGGGCCGCCCGTGGTCACCGTGCGGCCGGCCGCGTTCAAGCGCTGCCTGGGCAATCTGGTATCGAATGCCGCACGCTTCGCGCCCTCGATCGCAATCACCGGGCATCGCGACCATCGCTATCTCACCGTCACGGTAGACGACGACGGGCCGGGCATTCCGCCGGATATGCGCGAAGAAGTGTTCAAGCCGTTTTTGCGGCTCGATGATGCGCGCAATCAGGACGAGGGCGGCACCGGGCTAGGGCTCGCCATCGCGCGTGACATCGCGCGCTCGCATGGCGGCGACATTATGCTGGGCGATAGTCCGCTGGGCGGATTGCGGGCGACGGTGCGGGTACCGGTTTAGAGTTCGCGCTACGCCGCTTCGGCCTCTTCCTCGTCGCGCGAGCGCTTGCGGCGCGGCCCCCGCAATATGCAGGCCGGCAGCGCGCAGAGATCGCCAACGAAACCATCCCAACGCTCGGCGCTGGCCAACCCGCGACCGAGCGCTGCCATGGTGCGGTCGAGACCGGGCTCGTCATCGTCGAACCATACGCCGAGCACGCGTGCGAACATCAGCGCCGCGCCTTGCGCGCGTAGCGCGCCACGCGGGCCCGAAGCGCCGATGCCGGCGGCCTCCAGCATCCAGCGTTGCGAGCGCGCGGCAAACGCGTTGAGCGCGAGCGCCAGGCCCGGATTGCGCCGCGCCGAGCGCATGAGCGAACGCACCGCGTCCTTGTAGGGTGCGAGCGCTTCCAGCCGGCGCATCAGCACATCGAACAGGCGTTCGCGCGGCGATTCATTTTCCATATCGGCGTCGCCGCCGGCCAGCACGGCGCGGTCGATATCCTTGATGTGGGCGCCGAGGATAGCGAGCGTCGAACCGAATTCGGCGCGCAGTTGCGATAGCTTGATCCCGGCGCGGCCGGCGACTTCGGCCAGTCCGATCTGCTCGAAGGATTGCTCGGCGAGTAGCGCCATCAGCGCATCGATCGCCTTGTCTCGGTCGGTCGTGCCGCGGGGCGCGGCGGATTGAGCTTGCGTGCGCTTGTTTTTGGACTTGCGGGCCATGGCAACCTCCTGCGGGTCGTTCGCTTAGCCTTAATTTAGGCCCGCAAAGACGCCGGTTCTAGGGCAGGGAACTCACGCTAGCCCGCTAATTCGCGTCCGCGCCGTGTGGCGGCGGCGATGGCCTTGGTCAGCAATTCGTCGAAACCGCCGGGGCCCATCAGCACTTCGAGCGCGGCGGCGGTGGTGCCGCCCGGCGAGGTCACGTTCTGACGCAAGGTGGCGGCATCGAGATCGGAGCGGTGCAGCAGTTCGCCGGAGCCGGCGACGGTTTTGCGCGCAAGTTTGCCCGCGAGATCGTCCGGCAGCCCGGCGGCGATGGCGGCTTTGGTCATGGCCTCGGCCAGCAGGAAAACATAGGCTGGACCCGAGCCGGACACGGCGGTGACCGCATCCATCAGTCCTTCGTCGTTCGCCCATTGCACGGCCCCGACCGCCGCGAGCAGATCGGAAGCGAGCTTGCGCTGGCGCGCGGAGACCTTGGCGTTGGGGCAGGCGACCGTTATGCCACGACCGATTGATGCCGGCGTATTCGGCATGGCGCGCACGATCGCGCTGCCGGCCGGCAGCGATTTTTCCAAAAAGCCGATGGTGCGGCCGGCCATGATCGAGAGCACCAGCGTGCCCTTCCCAATGTAAGCCGCGAGCGGCGGCACGGCCTCGGGCGCGCTCTGCGGCTTGACCGCAATTACAATCGCCGCCGCCACGGCGGTTTTTTCTTTCGGGTTGATCGTGAGCCCGCGCCGCGCCAGTGCCTTCAAGGCTTTGCCGGGCTGCGGCTCGATCACCACGATCTTCTTCGGATGAAGCCCGCGCGCGATCCAGCCGTCCAGCATGGCGGAGCCCATCTTGCCGGCGCCGGCGAGCAGCAGAGGGCCGGAAAATTTGCTCAGGGTTTTTTGAGCGGGCGTCACGCCTCGCCCGAGGTGTCGAACATGGCGGCCTCGAGCGCCTCGCGCGCGCTCTTGCCGGCCCAGACCACGAATTGGAAGGCGGTAAAATAGCGCTCGCAGGCGTCGAGCGCAGTGCCGAGCAGCGCCTCGCATTGCTTGCCGGAGGCTTCCGTTCCGCCCGCCAACACCAGCGCATGGCGGAACATCAGAATGCCCTCGTTGATCCACAAATCGAAATGGCCGACCCAAAGCCGTTCATTGATCAATCCGATAAGCGCCTGCACCTCGGCGCGGCGGCGTTCGGGCACCTTGAGATCAAAGGCGCAAGCCAGATGCAGCGCCTCGATGTCGCCCATCCAGGTGTAGGAGACCTGATAGTCGGTCCACTTGCCGGTCACCAGAATGGTGATCTCGTCGTCGCTGGCGCGCTCGAATGACCAGTCGTTCACCGCCGCCAGACGTTCCACCACGTCGAGCGGGTTGATTCGAGGTTCGTCCGCGTAATTGATCTGGGGCATTACGTCTCCGCTTGGCCGAATTGAGGGGGAAACGCACGCCGCACGCGCACGGGGCAGTCGACCGGATTTTGACGCTGGGACTAGGCCGCCTTGACGGCGGAACCGAATCACTTAGCGATTCGACTATAACCCTCTCGATTCCGCCCGCCAAAGGCCTTATCGGCGTCAATGGGCCGTGATTTGCCTGTCATAGGCAATCGCACAAAACGGAATCTCCACAGCCAATCGGGCCGCCTGATGAATCTTTCGGTGGAAAACTCGGGGAACGATTCAGCCGTCAGTCGAACAGACTAGACACCGACTCTTCGGTCGCGGTGCGCCCGATCGCTTCGCCGATCAGCGTGGCGATCGGCAGCACGCGGATATTACCGGCGGCCAGCAGCTCCTTGGTCGGCTGAATCGAGTCGGTGATCACCAGTTCCTTCAGCCGCGACTTGGCGATGCGCGCAACCGCGCCCCCCGACAGCACGCCGTGGCTGATATAGGCATAGACCGCCTTGGCCTTTTGCTCGAGCAGCGCGTCGGCGGCGTTGATCAGCGTGCCGCCGCTATCGATGATGTCGTCCACCAGCAGACAGGTGTAGCCCGCGACGTCGCCGATCACGTTCATCACTTCGGATTCACCGGCGCGTTCGCGCCGCTTGTCGATAATGGCGAGCGGCGCATTGATGCGCTTGGCCAGTCCGCGCGCGCGCACCACGCCGCCGACGTCGGGCGACACCACCATCACGTTGTCGAGCTGGAAGTTCTCGCGGATGTCGCGCACCATCACCGGTGAAGCGTAGAGATTGTCGGTCGGGATGTCGAAGAAACCCTGGATCTGCCCGGCGTGCAGATCGAGCGTCATGACGCGGTCGGCGCCGGCGCGCGTGATTAGATTGGCCACCAGCTTGGCCGAGATCGGCGTGCGCGGACCCGGTTTGCGGTCCTGCCGGGCATACCCGAAATAGGGGATCACCGCGGTGATGCGGCGCGCCGAGGAGCGGCGCAGCGCATCCATGATGATCAGCAATTCCATCACATGGTCGTTGGCCGGGAACGACGTCGACTGGATCACGAAGCAGTCGGCGCCGCGCACGTTTTCCTGGATTTCGACGAAGATCTCCATGTCGGCGAAGCGCCGCACCACCGCCTTGGTCAGCGGGGTCTTGAGATAGTCGGAGATCCCCTGCGCCAGCGCCGGGTTCGAGTTGCCGGCGACGAGCTTGATCGCTCCGTTCTTGCCAGCCATCTCGAAATCCTCGTGTGCCCAGGTGTTGCAGGCGCGCAGGTCATAACAAGGAGGGCAGGGCCTCGCAATACGAGTCCCTCGCGTTGTCCCGAAGCTTTCAAGCAAGGTGAACGAGGCCTGTAACGGCTCCAAAATCAACGGCTGGAGGCCGCCAGCATCAGCGTTTCCCGGGTCGAGACCACTGACGCGACCGGCGGTCGCCGGCGCGGCAGCGGGACCGTGGCGGCGTGCGCTGCGGCAGGCTCGGCCTGCCCGCCTGGCTCCGGATCGGCATTGGGCTGGGAAATGCGGTAAATGCCGGCTGCTTCGGGCGAGGAATTGGGCAGTCCGAATGCCACCTGCTGCGGCTCGGTATTGGGTGTGCCGGGCGCGACCTCGGGCGAGGTCAGGAAGGCGGCGAGTTGGGTCATGCTGTCGCGCGCGATCCGGCCCATCATTTCGTCATCGGCGGCCGACCAGCCACGGTGGATGCCCTTGGCAGTTTCTTCGCCTTCGATGCGCAAGGCGCGGCGATCGTCGCCGTCGAACACATCCCACACCCAGGTGATCGTAGTCTCGCGCTTGCCCACAACCTTGGCGGCGAGATAGCCGCGCACGCGGTAGGCCGACGGACTTTCGCGCGATATCACCGCAAGCCGGCGTGTCTGCGCTTCGTTGTTGAGATCCTGCACCAGCTGGCGGAATTGACCGGGCGGCGGGCCGTCGATCGATTCAAACGCAACGCTGGCGCCGCGCGGCTGCCCTGCCAAGGCGCCCGGATTATCCTGCGGATCGCACGCGCTCAGCGCCAGCGCACAGGCGGCGGCCAGCAACACTCCCGGCCGAGATAGGCGACACGGCGCGCGCCAAGCGCGTCCGCCCAAACACCACTGCATCGACACCCTGTCGGCGGCCTTGTTTTTGTTGGTCCCTCAAGCCGAAGCGAAACCTACCCGCTGGGCCGCCCGGCAGGCAAGCCGTCAATTCTCGAGCGCGATGGCGTTGATATGCCGGCCGTAGTCCGGCTCGCCCAACTTGGTGCTGCGGCGATAACTGAAAAAGCGTTCCGGCTCCGCATAGGTGCAGAGTCCGAGGTCCTCGAACGTTGCAATTCCGGCGCGTTGCACGTGCTCGGCGATATAGCCGGTAAGATCGAACATAGCGTGGCCGGCGCGCGATGATGGCGCGAAGAAGCGCTCATTCTCTCTATCGGTCGCCAGGAAGCGTTCGACGAATTCGGGGCCCACTTCGTAATTCGGCTGCCGAATGGTGGGACCGAGCGCGACAGCGATGCAACTCCGGTCGCCGCCGAGTTTTTCCATGGCCGCGATAACAGCCTCGATCACGCCGGTGAAGGCGCCGCGCCAGCCGGCATGCGCCGCGCCGATCACGCGCGCCTGCGCGTCCGCCAGCAGCAGCGGGCCGCAGTCGGCGGTCGAGACGCCGATCGCAAGCCGTGGCGTGCGGGTGACGATGGCGTCGGCACGCGGTCGGTTTTCCTTGCTCCACGGCTTGTCGGCGACCACCACGTCGGGCGAATAAATCTGATAGGCGCTGAGCAAATGGTCCGGCGCGACGCCGAGCGCCGCCGCCATGCGCGCGCGGTTCTCGGTGACGTTGGCGGGCGCGTCGTTTGAGCCGACGCCGCCATTGAGGCTGGCATAGACGCCCTGCGACACGCCGCCTGCGCGGGTGAAGAAGCCATGGCGGATGCCGGGAAGCGATTTGAGCAAAACTGCTTGCAGCATGATCTAGCTTTCAAATCCGGGCGGCACGCCGGCCGAAGCATGCGCGAAGGCGGCGGCCTTGAACAGCGCGCCCATGCTGCCCGCGCCTTCGTCGGTCAGCCGCGCCAGCGCGGCGCCGATGTCCGCGGCCTGTTCCGGCGACGCTTTGATCTTGAGCGTGGCGGCGCGCTGGTCGATGCCGAGGCGGCGAAGGAACTGCGATTGCGTGATGGGTCCGAACCCTTGCACGCCCATTGCCTCCACAGCCTTGCCGAGCGCCTGGAAATCCACATGAGCGGTGAGATCGAGCGTGCCGGCTGCGTTCAGCGGAGCGGCGTAAGCGTGCTGGCCGACCGCCTGCAACGTGTCGCCGACGGCGCTCTCCACGTGGCCGTAGTCGATCACCAGCGCGGCGCCGCCGTCACGCGCCAAGCGGCGGCCCATTTGCATGGCCACTTTATCGTCGCGCCATTCGACGATCGATTGGGCGGGCGCCTGGCGCGCGTCCGCCGGCAGTAGCCGGTCGAATCCGGGCACCGGATCTGGCGCGGCCGTGAAAGCAAGCTTGCCGGCCGGATCGATTTCGATTTGGCGTTCGTGCCAGCCGTCGCCGGTCTTGACCATCTGGTTGACCGGTAGCGCGTCGAAGAATTCATTGGCGACAATAATCGCGGGGCCCGTCGGCACCTCGTCGAGCGATGGATGCCAGAACATCGGAACGGAAGCGGATTGCAGCGTCTGTTCCTGCTGCTGCTGCAGCGCCGGACTGATCTCGACCAGATGCAGCACGACGGCGTCGCAGAACGCCGGCATGACCTTGGCGGCGCGCAGCGCGTCCTTCATCATGGTGCCGCGGCCGGGGCCGAGTTCGACAATCCGCAGGTTTTCCGGCGCGCCCATCTGCTTCCAGGCCGCGGCCATCCACAGGCCGATCATCTCGCCGAACATTTGGCTGACTTCCGGCGCGGTGATGAAATCGCCGCGCGCGCCGAACGGATCGCGCGTCGTGTAATAACCGTGCTCGGGATCGGCGAGGCAAAGCGCCATGTATTCATTGACCGGCATCGGGCCAGCCGCCGCGATGCGCCGGCGGATCTCGGCTTCCAGCGGCGTCACATCATCCATGGTCAGCTCCGCAGCGGATGTTTCACTGCGTAGGCAATGAAGCAAAGCCCGACGACGAACAGCGGAATCGACAATAACTGTCCCATGGTGGCGCCGCCCCACAGGAAGCCGAGCTGGGCGTCCGGCTCGCGGAAAAATTCGCAAAAGCTGCGTGCGATGGCGTAGATGCAGGCGAAGCTGCCGATAATCAGGCCGGGCCGCTTCAGTGCGCCGGCGCGGATCATCAGCGCCAGCACAACGAGCAGCACAAGACCCTCAAGCCCCGCCTCGTAGAGCTCGCTCGGATGGCGCGGCAATGGTCCACCGCCGGGAAACACCATCGCCCACGGCACGTCGGTGGGACGGCCCCACAATTCACCGTTGATGAAATTGGCAATGCGGCCAAGAAAAATGCCGATCGGTGCGACCGCGCAAGTGAGGTCACCGAGTGAAAGGATCGAAACGCCGCGCGCGCGCGCGAACAACACCACCGCGACCACGCAGCCGGTAAAGCCGCCGTGGAACGACATGCCGCCGTTCCACAGTTGGAAGATTTCCAGCGGATGTTCGGCGAAGTGCGGCAGATTGTAGAACAGCACGTAGCCGGTGCGGCCGCCGAGGATGATGCCGAGCGTCACCCAGAGGATGAAGTCGTCGAAATCAACGACCGTCAGTGGCGCGGGCCCGCCCCAGAACCGCTGGTCACGGATCAAAGCACGCGCATAGACCCAGCCAAGCAGGATGCCGGCGATATAGGCGAGCGCGTACCAGCGGATGGCGAAGGGTCCGATGTGGACCAGCACCGGATCGAAAGCAGGGAAGGGAATGACGAAAAGAGGCATTGCGGATTCCGGGTTCAGGCGCGCCCGCGGGCAGTGGTAGCATGCCGCCTCTTGCAGAGGGATGACCGGATTGCCATACCTTGACTGTACCGGAGGCAAGGCATGACCCAGACCAGCAATCGCGTATTCGACGAGCTTGCGCGCCTGATGAACGATGCCGCCGGGGTCGCGCAAGGGGTGCGGCGGGAATTCGACACGTTGTTTCGCAGCCAGGCCGAGCGCATTTTGCGCGAACTCGACGTGGTGCAGCGCGAGGAATTCGAGGCGGTCAAGGAAATGGCCCGTCTGGCGCGCGAGGAAAACGAGGCGCTGAAAGCGCGCATCGCGACGCTGGAAACCAAGTCCGGTAAGTAATTTCCGGGCTTTCTTGCCCTTTCCAACCACCGCCGCTATAAACCCGCGCGACACGCAGCCCCCGGCACCCCTGGAGGCTTGCTGCGTTCACAGGCGGCACAAAAAGCCGCCTTTTCCATTGGCTTAGATGAGGGTTTCACATGGCGACCGTCCAGGAATTGAAGGCGGCGGTGCGTCCGAAAGGCGGCAAGGGGGCCGCCCGGGCTGCACGTCGTTCCGGCCGCGTGCCGGGCGTAATTTACGGCGAGAACAAGCCCCCGCAAATGGTCACGCTCGACCATGCCGAACTGCACCGGCGCATCTATGCCGGGCGCTTTCTCACTACATTGTTCAACATCGACGTGGACGGCACCAAGCACCGCGTGATCCCGCGCGATTTCCAGCTCGATCCGGTGAAGGATCTGCCGATGCACGTGGACTTCCTCCGCGTGGCTGAAGGCGCCGTCATCCGCGTCAACGTCGCGATCAAGGTGCTCAACGCCGACCAGTCGCCTGGCGTCAAGCGCGGCGGTGCGGTCAATATCGTCACCCACACGATCGAGGTGATGTGCCCGGTCGAGACTATTCCGGAATCGATCGAGGTCGATATCTCGAGTCTTGAGATCAATCATTCCAAGCATCTCAGCGACGTGACGCTGCCACCGAACGTGCGGGTGATCGCCCATGGCGATATCACGCTGGTTACGGTGGTGCCGCCGTCCGGATACGCGGAAGAAATGAAGGCCGCCGCCGAAGCGGCCGCTGCCGCTGCCGCCGCTGCGGCTGCCGCCGCCGCCGCGGGTGTAGCGCCCGGCGCCGAAGGTGCCGCTCCCGGTGCGGCGCCTGGCGCAGTGCCCGGTGCGACACCCGGCGCTGCTCCGGCCGCGGGCGGTGCGCCCGCAGCCGCCGCCGCGCCGGCGAAGTCCGACAAGAAGTGAGGGGGCGCTTAAGCCCCCTCGTTCGCTCACCTCACTGAGATGGCGACGCCATGCTGCTCTTCGTCGGCCTCGGCAATCCAGGCGAACGTTACGCCGGCAACCGGCACAATATCGGTTTCATGGCGGTGCAGGCGATCGCTAAGCGCTACGACATCGCGCCCTGGCGACGGAAGTTTCAGGGCGTGGCGGTGGAAGGCACGATCGCGGCTGAGAAACTTCTACTGCTGCTGCCCGGCACCTTCATGAATGAGTCCGGCCGCGCGGTGGCGGAAGCGGCCAATTTCTACAAATTGGAGCCCAGCAACGTCGTGGTGTTCCACGATGAGGCTGAGCTGACCCCCGGCAAAGTCCGATTGAAACTCGGCGGCGGCAATGCCGGTCACAACGGTTTGCGCTCGATCACCGAACATATCGGCAACGACTATCACCGCGTGCGCCTGGGCGTCGGCCATCCGGGCAACAAGGATTTGATGGAGGCTTACGTTTTGCAGGATTTTGCCAAGAGCGAGCGGCCCTGGGTCGACGCATTGTGCGAGATCGTCGCCGATAATGTCGCGTTGCTGATCGAGGGCAAGGATTCGACTTTCCATAACAAGGTGCATCTCGCCATGGCCGCCAAAGGCTTCGGCGGCGCGGAGCCTGACGACACCGAAGGCGAAGAATAATCATGGGATTCAAATGCGGCATCGTCGGCCTGCCTAATGTCGGCAAGTCGACGCTCTTCAATGCGCTGACGCAGACCGCGGCGGCGCAGGCGGCCAATTATCCGTTCTGCACCATCGAGCCGAATGTCGGCGAGATCGCGGTGCCCGATCCACGGCTGGAAAAGCTCGCGGTGTTGGGCAAATCGGCGGAAATCATTCCGACCCGCATTACCTTCGTCGATATCGCCGGGCTGGTGCGCGGCGCCTCGAAAGGCGAGGGGCTCGGCAACCAGTTTCTCGCCACCATCCGCGAGGTCGACGCCATCGTGCATGTGGTGCGATGCTTCGAGGACGGCGACGTCACCCATGTCGAGGGCAGGATCGATCCGATTGCCGATATCGACACTATCGAAACCGAACTGATGCTGGCCGATCTCGAATTCTTTGGAAAAGCGCGTCGATGCGCTGGAGAAAAAGGCCAAAGGCAGCGGCGAGGACGCTAAATCCGCCAAGGAAATGCTCGATCTGATCAACCGCTCGCTGGTGTTGCTGCGCGAAGGCAAGCCGGCGCGCCTGGTGGCGCGCAAACCGGAAGAGGAAAAGCTGTTCCACTCACTCGGTCTGCTTACTTCGGCGCCGGTGCTCTATGCCTGCAATGTCGAGGAAGCCGCGGCCGCGACCGGCAACGATTTCTCGCGCAAGGTGGAAGCGCGGGCGAAAGAAGAAGGCGCGGTCGCGGTGGTGATCTCGGCCAGGATCGAATCCGAAATCGCCACGCTGCCGCCGGCCGAACGCGCGGAGTTCCTCGAAGCCGTTGGTCTGAAGGAAACGGGCCTCGACCGCCTGATCCGCGCCGGCTACGCGCTCTTGCACCTGGTGACTTATTTCACCGTCGGCCCCAAGGAAACACGGGCCTGGACCATCACGGCGGGCACCAAGGCGCCGCAGGCGGCGGGCGTGATCCATTCCGATTTCGAGCGCGGTTTCATCCGTTCCGAGACAATCGCTTATGACGATTACATCGCGAACGGCGGCGAGGCCGGCGCGCGTGACGCCGGCAAGCTGCGCCTGGAAGGCAAGGACTACGCGGTCGCCGACGGCGACGTTTTGCATTTCAGGTTTGCGACCTGAGCGATTGAACCGCAGGGGTTTTCGGCGCGACTATGCACTGTCCGCCAAGCGCCCGAGGAGTTGCCATGTCTACACGCTCGATTGGGCTTTTTGCCGCCGCCTTCGCGGCCGTGGGCGTTCTGGTATTGCCGGCGCGCGCCGAAATCGAAAAATTCATGCGCGACTGCGACATGAAATTGTGCGTCACGTACCGAGCATCGATCACGGTCCCCGAGGGCTGGGTTGAGGACAAGGAAGCCAGCGGCGCGCTCGGCGTGCAGATGCTGCTGCCGAAAGGGCAGGACTTCGAAAAGGCCCCGGCGAAGATTTATGCGCTGGTGCGATACAACAAAGACAAGCAGCCTGTGTCCGCCATCACACGCGATACTTATCGCGATTGGAAAGAGCGCTCGACGAAAGCCAGGGTCACCAAGCTCGCCGACGTGGCGCGCACCAGTGGCAAGCCGGCCTTCGAGCGGCACCAGTTCGAGGCGCCGGAACTGGACGAACAGGGTTTCGAGCAGACGGCGCTGGTTGCCGACAGCGACAAGGACGGCAAAGCGTTCATCGTCGTGCTCGTGCTCTCCGCCAATACGCGGGCGGCCTACAAGGCCAGCGAGCCGGCCTATCTGTCGCTCTTGAAAGCATACTGAGATAAAACGGCCGGCATGCCGAAACTCCATTGGGAAGACTTTCAACCCGGCGCAGTTGCCACCTATGGCCCGCAGCTGGTGACGCGCGAAGAGATCGTCGCCTTCGCCGCCGAATTCGATCCGCAGCCCATGCATCTCGACGAGGCGGCAGCGAGCGCCACCATGCTCGGTGGTCTTGGCGCGTCCGGCTGGCACATCTGCTGCCTGTTGATGCGCATGATCGCCGACGGATTTGTCCTGGAATCCAGTTCGATGGGCGCGCCCGGCATCGACGAGGTGCGTTGGCTCAAGCCGTTGCGTCCGGGCACGAATATCCGCATCCGCACCACGGTGCTGGAAAGCCGCCCGTCCGGTAGCCGCCCGGAAATGGGGCTGGTAAAATTCCAATACGAGGTGCTCGACGAGGCGGATCGCTGCCTCGCCACGATGATCGCGAGCTCGATGTTCGGTCGCCGCCAGCGAGCGCGCGCATGAAATTTTTCGAGGATATCCGCGTCGGCGACGTATTCGAGGTCGGCCGCCACACCTTCACCGCGGATGAGATCAAGGCCTTCGCCGGCCGTTTCGATCCGCAGCCGTTCCACCTCGACGAAGCCGCCGCTGCACGCTCGCATTTCGGCGCGCTTTGCGCCTCCGGCTGGCATACCGCGGCGGCCTGGATGCGGTTGATGGTGGATTATCGCCGCCGCGCGGACGAAGCGATGGCCGCGCGCGGCGAGGCCGTCGCCGGCAGCGGCCCGGCGCTTGGTTTTCGCGAGCTGAAGTGGCTCAAGCCGGTCTATGTCCGCGACACCGTCGCGTATAAGACTGAAGTCGTGGAAATGCGGCCGTCCAACAGCCGACCGCACGTGGGCCTGGTCGGTTTTCGCACCACCGGTGTCAACGAGAAAGGCGAAGCGGTGATTACGTTCGTGAGCACGACATTTGTCGAACGGCGGGAGAAAGCATGAGCGCGGCGGTCGATAGCGCGCAAAAAAGCAAGGATGAGGAAAGGTGCGCGCTGGGCGTCGCCTGTGGCGCCCACGCGTTGCATGACGGCTATACGGATTTGATTTACGTCATGCTGCCGATCTGGCAGCACGAATTCGGTCTCGGCTTCGCAGCGCTCGGGCTGATGAAGACAGTGTTCTCAGGCACCCTGGCCGGCTTTCAGATTCCGTCGGGCTTTCTGGCCGAGCGCTACGGCTCAGCCATCGTGCTCGCGCTCGGCACTGCGCTCGCCGGTCTTGGCTATTGCTTTGCCGGGTTCAGCAGCGGCGTTCCCATGTTGGTGGCTGCCTTGTTCGTGGCCGGGCTTGGCGCCAGTACGCAGCACCCGCTCGCCTCCTCGTTGATCGCGCATGCTTTCGCCGGCGCACGCTCACTCAAGGCGCTCGGCACCTATAATTTCGCCGGCGACATCGGCAAGATGACGGTGCCCGCAGCGGCGTCGCTGCTGTTCGTGGTGTTGCCTTGGCACGAGGCGCTGGTGCTGCTGGGCGGCGTTGGCGTGCTGGTCGCGGTTGTCATCTACATCCTGATCCCGCGTTTCTCGGCGGAGGCAGGCCCGCACGAAGGCGAAAAGACCGCACGCGGCGGCGGCCGCTTGAGCCAGTACGGTTTTCCGCTGCTGCTGTCGGTTGGCGTCATCGACAGCGCGACCCGCATGGCATTTCTGACGTTTCTGCCGTTCGTGCTTACGGCCAAGGGCGCCAGCCTGCCGACCATCGGCATAGCGCTCACTTTGGTGTTCGCAGGCGGGGCGGCCGGCAAGCTAGTATGCGCCTTTATCGGCGCGCGCATCGGCACGGTGGCGACGGTCTGGCTGACCGAGACGGTGACCGCGCTCGGAATTGTGGCGTTGCTGCCACTGTCACTCACGGCCGCGCTGGTGCTGTTGCCGCTCGTCGGCGTCGCACTTAATGGCACGTCGTCGGTGCTCTACGGTTCGGTGCCGGATCTGGTCGAGCCGGCGCGGCGGCAGCGCGCTTTCGGCATTTTCTATACCGGCACCATCGGCGCCGGTGCGATCTCACCGGCGGTCTATGGCCTGCTCGGCGATGCGGTTGGCGTGTCCGCGACCCTGACGGTGGTGGCCGCGATCGTTCTGCTGACCTTGCCGATCACGCTCATGCTGCGGCCGACCTTGGCTGGCGCGCGGGCGTCCTGACACGGAGCCGCGCGAGATTTTTCACACTGTGCGGAACCGGTAGCCGGCCGCGGCGGTTGCCTTTGTGCCATGCCTTCCAAAACCTCACGCCGAATAGCTAACGAGGCGCCGATGACGGCAGCTCAGGCGGTCGAGCTCAAGCGGCTGGCAATGCAGGCCTACGAACTGGAAACGTTTAAGCCGCATCTCACGCAAGCCGAAGCCGCGCGCCGCATCGCCATGCTGAGCGCGAAGCTCACGTTGCTCGACGAGCCGCCGCACACACTTTGACATGGAACTTGGCGCGGAACGCATCCCGAAGCGGGGCGTTTCCTATCCTCAAAGGCCACAGGCAGGAGGAACCTATGTCATATTTTCGTCACGCAGCGATCGCGGCGGCCTTGCTCGCCGGCGCGGGCACGGCGAATGCGCAGACCACGGTTATCACCCGTGAGCCGGTCGAGACGCGCACCGTTGTGACCACCCAACCGTTGCAGTTGACGCCGGTGCAGCGGCAGACGATCTACCGCACCATCGTGCGCCGGCCGGTGCAAGAGGTGCAGCCGGCGGTCGAATATCGTCTCGGTACGCGGGTGCCGCAGGGCGCGCGCCTCTATGAAGTGCCGGAACAGGTCGCCGTCGATGTACCGGCGATCAGGCAATACAAATACATGGTCGTGAACGACCGCGTCGTGCTGGTCGATCCCGCCACCAGCGAGGTGGTCGGCGAAGTCGATCAATAACTGCACGACCTGGCGGTCGACATCGGCCCGGTGCTCGCGCGCCGGGCCGTTCTTTTTCAGTGCATCGAATTTACCTTACGGCTGTCGTCGCCTTATGCGGCGCCGCAGGCGCTGGATTTTTCGCGTTCGAGGCCATATTATGCGGTGAGGAGCTACACAGAGTATGTCGATGATTAATTATCGGGCCCCATCCGAGCTATTCCCCAGCCGCAGCCGTAAGTCCCGTCGCCCGATCGGATACAAGCGTTTCCCCACCGCGGCGGAAGCGATCCGCTTCGCGATCGAGGAATTGCCGCCGGAATTGCTGCTCGGCGCTTATCTTGAGGTTGAGGAAAAGCGCTTCGACGGCAACGGCATCCGCCGGCTGTATGAAAGCGAAGACTACCCACTGCCGCGCAAAGCCCCGGCCAACTAAGGGTCTAAAGCCCGCTTTTTCATGTGCGCCACCGGCCCCTATCGCGGCGGGGACGGAACATGGTGAGCTTTGCCGCGTTCAAATGACGGCGCGGCGGCCGATGCCGCCGCGGCAACCGGGAGCCGGCCGTGGCCGACAAGAACGTGCTGGGAATGATCGGCCTGATGTTGTGCGCCGCCACGGTGCTGGTGACGATGGTCGGCGTCATCGTGGTGAACAGCCAGCTGACCGGACAACTACAGACCGACGACAATTCGCCCGCCGCCGTGGTGCTGCTCCCGGCAGCGCGCTGAGCCTGCCTGTAAAAGAACCCCGCCGGAGCGGGGTCTAGTTTGTGGGAGGATTGCCCGAAGACAAGGCTGCTTCCGTCGCCTGTTGCAGCGGTCTCGATTCGCAGCGGCCGGATGCGACCTTGGCGATTTCGAACGCGCCGACTGTAGGTGGTGGCGAGGGAGTCGCAGGGCCGCCGCTCGCGCTATCCCGGCAATCCACAGCTTGCGCGGGCAGGACCGCCGACTTTCCCACCGAATTTGTGCAATCGCCAGGCGCCGGGCCGCCATCGCCGATGCTTACCATGCTCACCGGCGATGGCGCTTGGCGGCTAGCTAACCGAACGCCGGCTATTGTTGATCGGCGCCTCTTTCCATTGCTTGAGGCTGTCGCCAATGACCTTCATCGCGGTCATCGAGGCGTGACTCAGGCTGGCATAACCGGCCAGCTCACGGCTGACACGCTCGCCCTCGCTGCGCAGCATATCGCGCACGCCTTGCAGTTCGAGAATCACGCGATCGATTTCTTCCATCGATGCGCCGGCCACGCGTTTGATCAACGCGTTCAGATTCTCGGCAGCCGGATCGGCGGCGGCCGTGTCGCCTTCATTACGCCGGCGCAGGTAAGCGACGTCGCGCCGGACGAATTCACGAATCTCGCCCTCGAAAGCGGTCGCCGCCGCCTGGTCGACATCGGCAAGTTTTTCCGGGACGTTGCGGGCCGGAGGAGCATATTTCTCCGGGCCGGATTTCTCGGAATTATTGTCCGCACCAAGCCGCTCGGGTCTGATGGCCGTCATGCTTTGCTCCTACACAGGCGCAAGACGTTTGCGCGCACGCCCCCCATCCGCGGCGATTGCCGCATGGAACTAGGGCGGCGGTGGGGCGGGGTAAGGGCGGCACCGGGGCGCCGCACAGGAGTTACCAATTCAGCTTTAAGGCGGCGCTGATGCTCCGGCCGGCGCTCGCTTGCCCCACATCGGTCAGCGCCGTGGTGACGTGCAGCGGGCCGTAAAGTTTCTGGTCGGCGCTGAATTTGTTGTGGGTCACCGGGTCGTTGCTGGCGGTGGCGATGCCGGCGCCGAAGGTCGTGCCGGTCGCCAGCACGTCGAATTTGACGGCTTTTTCGCTGCCCCAAATCTGCGGCGCCGGCGGTCCGGCGACCGGGGCCGCCATCAGCGGGATATCGGCCGGCGCCGTTGCGGCCGGCATGAAGCTCTGCGTCACAGAAAATGTGTTCTGCAGCGTCATCGAGACCGTGCTGCCGACCGGGAACGCCTGCTTGAACGTGGTGCCGAGCTTGCCCTGGTCGCTGGTCGGATCGACGCGGGCGTCGACGCTGGCGAGATTGGACACGCCGACCGAGGCCCAGGCCGCGCCGGTATCCTGGCTGGCGGCCACGAGCGGCAATGGCCGGTTCGGCTGGGCGTAAGCCGGCGGCGTGCCGGCAAGATTGAGGTCAGCGCCGATCTTGGCATCCCAATCGTCCGCAACGTAGGGCTGCTTCAACACCATGGCGCTGGAGCCATCCGACTTACTGGTGTGGTTGATGTCGAATTTGCCGGAATTGGTCAAACTCGGCAGCTTCAGGGACTTCGCCGGAACGCCGTCCGCCAGATTCGTCGAATCAAATACCAGCGCATTGCCGAGCGTGGCGGCCTCGTCGGGGGTGAGCGGCGTTTCGTCCGGCGGCGCTGCTTCGTCGGTGGAATTGGACGGCGGCGCGACGACGGCGTAGTCCGCCTCTTGCGCAGGCGCCACTCCCGGCGCCGCGGCCAGAGCGCAAACGAACGCCGCGATCATCCAACTTGGCCGCATGCCGAAAACTCCCCGAATTGCCGTGCCGGTTTTGCCGCATGATCGGCAGCGACCGGTTAAGCCTTGGTTGCGCTTCTGTCAGGGAACTTGGGCAAAGGTGTGAAACGCGAAGGCGAGCGCGAAGGCAGCCGGAAAGATCAGCCCGATAAAGGTGAAAATGCGCACGATGAAACGCCTGGCCACGGTATGCCCCTTCCGTTGACCTGCATTGGTCGGACGGGGCGGGCGGAAGGTTCATGGGCCGAAAGGCCGGTGAAATACCGCCGCGAATGGCGTAAGGTGCAACCGCGACTCTAGTTGCGCGTTGTTACAGGGCGGGGAAATCAGGCGAGGGAGAACAGCAATGCCCGCATTATTGCCGGTTATCGTGGCGGGGTCGTTTCTGGTGCTGGCGGCCGACCGGATGCCGGAACTGAACATCGAACCGAGTTGCCGCGCCGCCGCCAATGCCGCCGCCGTGCTCGCCCGCAACGAAGACACCTGCAAGCGCGATGAAAACGACGCGCGCGGCAAGCTGCAACAGGACTGGGGAACATTCAACGCCGGGCAAAAGAACCACTGCGTGACCTTGTCCAGGCTGGGCGGCGCGCAGAGCTACGTCGAATTGCTCACCTGCCTGGAAATGGCCAAGGCGGCCGACAACCTGCCCAAAGACCTGCTGCTGAACCCGCCCGCCGGCTACACGCGCTAGCGCATGATCCCGAAAAGTGGGTACCGGTTTTCGGACAAGATCATGCGCTCGTAAAAAGCTTTAGGGCTTCTTGCCGGGCGGAGTGCCGAAGGGGTTGCCGGACGTGCCCTGCATCTGCGCCAGCTTGTAGGCGGACAGTTGCTTGGGCTTGTCCTTATCGGCCTTCGGTTTCTTCTTTTCCTTGACCGCTCTCATCTGACCCTTAGCCATGGCGACCTCCTTAAAGGCTTGGGAGAGTTGATGGTGATACGGCCGCGGGCGGCCCGCAAGGGGCGCGTCAGGTTTTGGGCGCGGCCGCCGCCCCCTTCATCTTCTGCTCGATGCATTTGTCGACCAGGTCGGCGCGCTTATCGAGGTTCATGTCGGCATGGCCCTTCTCGGTCGACATCCAGCACTCAGTGGCGGCGCGCGCATGGGTCATCGGTGGCTCGGGCGGTTTGGCCGCGACCGGAGCAGCGCCAGTTCCGGTAGTTTCGCAGCCGGCCAGCGCCAGCGTGGCAAGCATGACAAGCGTGACGCTGAAAGCGAGGCGGGCGTGCGGGATCGGCGAATTCATTGCAGTCTTCCAGAACGAGTCAGCCGCCCCCGGCGAATCTCATGGGCTTGTCCGGCTTGACGCCTTTTGGCGCCTTTTGCCGCCGAACACCTAATGCAAGCAATCGACGGCCGCAAGCGGGAGGCCCAAGGGTAGCTTCCACAGTCGCCGTTCTGCGCTCACGGATTGTCCGGCGGGCAAAAACGCACGATATCGAGGATATCCGTCCGCCGATAGTTAACCAACCCGCTCCTTTTGATTTGCGATTGGGGCTGGTTTTGTGGCGGCATGAAATCCCGCAATGGTGTTGGCGCCGGTCATGATCCATGTTTCCGCTCGCACGATGAAACGGCTGACGCTTGCGGCCGTGCTTGGCGCGGCTGTCCTTGGCGTGGCTGTTTTCGGCGCACCGGCGTCGAACGCCGCCGAGCTCGGTGTCGCGCCCGGCGCGCGGCACATCCGGCATGTCGAACGCTATTGGAATTGGCGCGACCGTTGCGCCTACGCGGGCTATTATTGTCTCTATGCCGAATACGGCTTCGTTTATGCCTATCCCTTTGACGATCGCCCCATCGCCAGCGCCTATTACGCGCGCCGGCACCGGCACAGGTACTGATGCCGCGCGGCGCGCATCGCGCGCCTTGCTTCGCCAATTCAATTTTCAAACAGCTGAGCAATCTTTCTTATCCCTCCCCCGCTTGCGGGGGAGGACGGCCGCGCGCAGCGCGGCGGGTGGGGGAATTTTCTGTTACACACCGACCCCACCCGGCTCGCCATAGCGCGTCGAAGACGCGCGTATACGCGCTGGTGGCTCGCCACCCTCCCCTTGCAGAGGAGGGATAAGCAAGCCAACGCTCCGCCGCCCCTATTCTTTGCGGCGCGGGGACGCCGTCTTCCTTCCCCGCCTTCGCGGGGACAAGCCTTTTCCCCCTCGCAAAAAAAGCGAGGGGATGGAGCACCGAGCGGCGCACCAGTCTTCCGTCTTGCCGCATCCTCTTTTGAAGGATGCGGGCGCCTCCCGGCGCTCCATCGCGGTTCCGCGTCTTCCGGTTTTGGCCGGAGACACAGGCCCCAGGTCCGCGCTTCCTGGGACGGAGCCTTGGCGGCCGTTAGCCGCGTCAACCTGTCCCAGTCCAGCGAGCTCCTCGCAGAGCGGTCATAATGCCGCCCGGGCAGGAATCTCGGGGCCTCCCGGGAGCGGGGTTACGAGCCCCGCCCGCAGGCGCCGCATCCCACCCCGCTATCAGAACGTCTCATGACAACGCCCTCGTGGTGGGTGGGATGAATACTGTATATATTCCTATAGGAATTAAGTCAAGAGAAAATTGACGGGTTGATTTTGGCCTGTTTGTAGTTTATAAACTACACATGGCAGGGGTACATGGCAGAGATCAGGAAAACTGCCGAATTCGACAAGTGGCTCGATGGCTTACGGGATACCAGAGCAAAAGCGAAAGTCCTTGTCAGGATTTAACGATTGTCCGCCGGCAATCCGGGCGACGTGGCTCCAGTCGGGGGCGGCATTAGCGAAATGCGCATCGACTACGGACCCGGCTACCGAGCCTATTACAAACAGAAAGGCGATATCGCGACCTTTCTCTTCGGCGGCGACAAAGCCTCGCAGCAGGCCGACATCGTGAAGGCGAAGGCGATCGCAGAAAATCTGGAGGATTGAGACATGGCCAAAGCATCCAAGTTCGACGCCGCCGATTATCTCAAATCGCCGCAAGACATTGCCGGCTATCTGAGCGAGGCCTTCGAAACCGGCGATGAGAGATTTATCGCCGAGGCGCTCGGCACGGTGGCGCGCGCCAAGGGAATGGCCGGCATCGCCGATGAGACCGGTCTGTCACGCGAGGGGCTTTATCGTTCGCTCAGCAGCGAGGGCCGTCCCGAGCTGGCCACGGCGATGAAGGTTCTCGACGCCTTCGACATGCAATTGGTGGTGAAGCCGAAGGAGAAGGATGCGGCGTGAGGCTACATGCAGCGCATATTAGCGGCATTTTCATTGCTAAACTCTCCGAAGCTATCGACCCTTCTTAAACCCACCCCGCATGCCCGGCCGGCCGAGCGTCGAGCGGCCGATTTCTAGCGGCGGCTTGCGCGTGGTGACTCGCCTTAGCTTCGAATCCTGCGCCACCATCACATCGCGCGTGGTCGGGTCGTCCACCACCGCCAGCTCGGTCTGGCGCAGGCGCTTGATCTCGTCGCGCAGGCGCGCGGCGGTCTCGAAGTCGAGATCTGCGGCGGCCTCGCGCATGCGCGTCTCGAGGTCGCTTATCACCGCCTCGAAATTGTGCCCGATGGTGGCGGCCTCGGCGAATTCTCCCGCGCCGCCGGTCGAGATCAGCACGTGGTCGCGCTCGTAGACGCTGTCCATGATGTCGTGGATCGAGCGCTTGATGCTCTCGGGCGTGATGCCGTTGGCGGTGTTGTACTCGACCTGTTTCTCGCGCCGGCGGTTGGTCTCCTCGATGGCGCGCTGCATCGAGCCGGTCATGGTATCGGCATAAAGAATGACGTTGCTGTCGACGTTGCGGGCGGCGCGGCCGATGGTCTGGATCAGTGACGTTTCGCTGCGCAGGAAGCCTTCTTTGTCGGCGTCCAGGATGGCGACCAGTGCGCATTCCGGAATGTCGAGGCCCTCGCGCAGCAGATTGATGCCGACCAGCGCGTCAAAAGCGCCGAGGCGCAGATCGCGGATGATCTCGATGCGCTCCAGCGTGTCGATGTCGCTGTGCATGTAGCGCACGCGGATGCCCTGCTCGTGCAGATATTCGGTGAGGTCCTCGGCCATGCGCTTGGTCAGTACCGTGATCAGCGCGCGATAGCCTTTGAGCGCCACCTGCCGCACCTCGCCGACCAGGTCGTCGACCTGGGTGCGCGCCGGGCGGACTTCAACGGGAGGATCAATCAGCCCGGTCGGGCGGATCACCTGCTCGACGAACACGCCGCGCGACTCATTCATTTCCCAATGGCTCGGCGTGGCGGAGACGGCCATGGTCTGCGGCCGCATGGCGTCCCATTCCTCGAAGCGCAGCGGGCGGTTGTCCATGCAGGAGGGCAGGCGGAAGCCGTATTCGGCCAGCGTCGCCTTGCGGCGGAAGTCGCCGCGGTACATGCCGCCTAGCTGCGGGATGGTGACGTGGCTCTCGTCGGCGAAGACCAGCGCGTTGTCCGGCACGTATTCGAACAGAGTTGGCGGCGGCTCGCCCGGCTTGCGGCCGGTGAGATAGCGCGAATAATTCTCGATGCCGGCGCAGGCGCCGGTGGCTTCCATCATTTCCAGATCGAACACCGTGCGCTGCTCGAGCCGCTGCGCCTCGAGCAGGCGGCCGGCGGCGTTGAGCTGGTCGAGGCGGAGTTTGAGCTCGTGCTTGATGCCGGAGATCGCCTGGATCAGCGTCGGGCGCGGCGTGACATAGTGTGAGTTGGCGTAGATTTTGACGAAGTCGAGCTCGTCGGTCTTCTGGCCGGTGAGCGGGTCCATTTCCTCGATCTTCTCGATCTGGTCGCCAAAGAGATGGACGCGCCAGGCGCGGTCTTCATAATGCGCCGG
The DNA here is from genome assembly GCA_963703875.1 of uncultured Alphaproteobacteria bacterium. GTDB lineage: Bacteria > Pseudomonadota > Alphaproteobacteria > Rhizobiales > Xanthobacteraceae > Pseudolabrys. The sequence goes on along the minus strand of CAVPFZ010000006.1, from coordinate 507 downwards.
GAAAATGTCGATGGTGTCGCCGCGCACCCGGAACGAGCCGCGGAAGAAATCGGCCTGCGTGCGCTTGTATTGCAGCGCCACCAGATCGGCCATCAACTGGCGCTGGTCGATCTTGCCGCCCTGCTTGAGCGTGAAGGTCATGGCCGAATAGGTTTCGACCGAGCCGATGCCGTAAATGCAGGACACCGAGGCGACGATGATGACGTCGTCGCGCTCGAGCAGCGCGCGCGTCGCACTGTGCCGCATGCGGTCGATCTGCTCGTTGATCGAGGATTCCTTCTCGATATAAGTGTCGGTGCGCGGCACATAGGCTTCCGGCTGGTAGTAGTCGTAATAGGAGACGAAATATTCCACCGCATTGTCGGGGAAGAACGACTTGAACTCGCCGTAGAGCTGGGCGGCCAGCGTCTTGTTCGGCGCCAGGATCAGGGCGGGGCGCTGCGTTGCCTCGATCACCTTGGCCATGGTGAAGGTCTTGCCCGAGCCGGTGACGCCAAGAAGCACCTG
>CAVPFZ010000005.1:0-4663 GCA_963703875.1 uncultured Alphaproteobacteria bacterium | reverse complement strand
TGTATGCGTACACTGACTGATCGAATTCAGTCGAGATTTCGGAACGCCCGGCCGCACTCCGGGCGTTTTCTCCAAACCGCTGCCGGGGGTTGCCATGACGCACAAATATTCAACCGGACAGGACGTCTATTACGAGCCGACTTACGGTAATGCCGCCTCGCGCGGCAAATACACCATCGTCCGTCCGTTGCCGGTCGAAAACGACAACCGGCTGGCCTACCGGATCAAGAGCATTGCGGAGACCTTCGAGCGCATCGCCGAGGAACACCAGCTGACCCGGCCCTAATAGGCCCTCGTCGAAGGCGCCCTCAGGGCACCAATATCCGGACATTTCTCGGCCAAAACACCGCTTTTCACGCCGTTTCAACGATACGTGATGCGGCCTTGGGAACTCTCCACCCGTAGCTACGTTAGCCCGCGAACCCTTGAACCTAAATCAAGGCTGGGCCGACGAACGGCTATGACCTTGGAGGCTGCCATGAACTGGTCCATGTACACCGCCGACCGCACGACCCACCTCAAGATCGTGGTGGTCGGCCTCGCCGCCGCGCTGCTGATCTCGGTGATCGGCATCGCCGCTCAGCAACTCAATCTCGGCACCGATATCATGACTGCGCAGGCCCCGACCGTTATCAAGGCCGGCGGCCCCGTGCTGTTCACCGACCGCGCCGGCGCGACCATCCGCTGACGATTTTTGCCATCTACCTCCCTCCATCATACGCGCCGCAAATGCGGCGCGTTTTTTGTGACATAGCCGAATCGTGAAAAATCGCCGACAAAGCCGGACATGCAGCGCTACGTCCCACGCCGCGCCCTGATCGGATTGGTGGTCATTTTGGCCGCCGGCCTGTTGCTGGCGGCGCAGCAGGCCGGCGCGCAAAGCGTCCCCAGCACCGCCGCGCTCGCCGATTACCAGGCCAGGCTCGCACAATATCAGCAGGCGCGCGAGGCCTATGAGCAAGTGGCCGAACATTATTGGAATGCGGTCAGCGAGAAACGCAAGCTGCGCAATGCCAAGCGCCGCGAGCATCTGACGATCGAGCTTACCGACTACGTACTCACCCAGCCGCCGGTCTATTCGGGACCGCCGCGGCCGATCAGTCCTTTGCCGCCGCCTCCTCCGCCGCCGGTCCCGCCGCGGCCGGAGATTCCGGTTGCCGCCGATTTCCTGCAAGCCGCGCGCGAGCATTGGGGCTTCGCGCCGGAGCAGGCCAGCGACCCTGAATTCAAGCGCGCCTACGCGGCGGCCGCGCGCGCCGCCGGGCTGACGCGCGATCAGATCGTCGGGGTCTACGCCTTCGAGACCGGCGGCAAAGGCTCCTATGACACGCAAGCCGGCCTCGAGCCGCCGCGACCCGGCGCGCACGCGATCTCGCCCGCCATGGGCTACAACCAGTTGCTGAGCACCAATACCGTCTCGCTGTTCGCCGAGAGCGGCTACCGCTTTCTCGCTGCACTGGAGCACAAGGTCCGCCTTCTGACCGGCGACGCGCGGCAGCGGCTGGAGCGCAAGATCGCGATCCTGCGTCGCATGATCGCCTATTGCCGCAGCCTGCCGCACAGCTGGAGCCAATACGATGAGATCGCCAAGCACACCGCGAAGGGCTGGGGCATCCATGCCGCCATCCTCGACATAGACGTTGGCCCGCTGCTGCAGGTGCAGAAGCTCCTGGATTCGGTCTTGTTCGCGCGCACCAAGGGTTACATGACGCCGCTGACCGCCGCCGAACTGGAATTGATGAACCTGACCGGCGACGGCAACGGCATCGACATGGTGAGCATGCCGCAGGCCTTCCGCCTGAAGGTGCCGACGGCGAATTTCTTCCAGCCGCAGGGCTATGCGCGCAATCCGGTGGCACGGCGTACCGTGGTGGTGGCCGGACTTATCGCCGAGATCCAGGACCACATGAACCGCAACGCGCAAACCCCCGGCGCGCGCGAACTGGCGGCGGCGTTCTAGCGCTATTTAATGACGACTGACGGCAGCCACAGCGACAGCGCCGGGATAAACGTCACCAGCATCAGCACCGCGAACATCACGCCGTAGAACGGCCAGATGGTTTTCATCACCTCTTCCATCTTGACCTTGCCGATGGCACAGCCGACGAACAACACCGATCCCACCGGCGGCGTCAGCAGTCCGATGCCGAGATTCATCAGCATGATGATGCCGAAGTGAACCGGATCGACGCCGAGCTTCACGACAACCGGCAGCAAGATCGGCGTGCAGATCAGGATCAGCGGCGCCATGTCCATTAGGCAGCCCAGCACCAGCAGCATGAAGTTGATCAACATCAGGATGACGTATTTGTTCTCGGAGACGCTGAGGAAAAATGCCGTGATTTTTGTCGGCAGTTGCATCAGCGCCATGACGTAGCCGAAGCTCGAGGCCATCGCGATCAGCGTCATCACCATGGCGACGGTCTTGAGCGTGCGATGTACCAACCCCGGCAGGTCGTTCCAGCGGTAGTCGCGGTAAATGAACATCGTCACGCAGAAAGCCCAGATGCAGGCCACCGCGCCGGCTTCGACCGCGGTAAAGACGCCGAGCAGGATGCCGGCAATGATGATGACGACCGTGATAAGGCCCCAGGCCGCGTCGATCGTGATCTTCACCGCGTCGCGGATCGGCACCGCCTCGCCGGTCGGGTGGCCGTCGCGGTAGGCGATGAAGATGCACAGCGCCACCAGACAGACGCCGAGCAGCAGGCCGGGCATCACGCCCGCCATGAACAGGCTGATGATCGAAATCGTGCCGCCGGTCGCCAGCGAATAGATCACCGCGTTGTGGCTCGGCGGCACCAGGATCGCCTGCAGCGAGCCGCTGATCGTCACGTTGGTAGCGAAAACGCGCGGATAACCGACCTTCTCCATCTGCGGGATCAGCACCGAGCCGATCGCCGAAACGTCGGCGACCGAGGAGCCGGAAATGCCGGAGAGGAACGTGGTGGCAAGGATGTTCACCGCCGACAGGCCGCCGCGCAGGCGCACAACCCCGACGATCACATTGGCGAGCTTGACCAGGCGTTGCGCCATGCCGCCTTCCGCCATGATGGCGCCGGCCAGCACAAAAAACGGGATCGTCAGCATCGCAACCTTGCTCACGCCGTCGGAGATTTTCAGCATCACCGCCTCGGGCGGAATGCCGATCCACAAGGCGCCGACCAGCGCGCCGAAGCCGAGCGCGTAGGAGATCGGCATGCCGATGCCGAAGCACAAGAACAGCGTCCCAAGGAGAACAAAGAGGTCCATGACGTCCTGCGCCTATTCAAATGGCGCGACTTCGTCGCGCTTCGCGTCATGGGCGGGGCGGCCGATTGTCAGATGCTCGATGATGAACAACAACGTGAACACGCCGCCGAAGGGGATCGGCGAATAGACGATGCCGACGCGCAATGCGGGAAACTCGGCGATGGTGTTGTTCCAGGTGGCGACGCACAGCTTGTAGCCGTAGACGATCATGAAGATCGCAAAAATCAGCATCAAGATTTCGACCAGGAAATCGACGACGCGGCGGGCACGCGCCGGCAGCATATCGACGGCGACGGTGACGTTCATGTGCGTGCCGAGCCGGTAGCAGGCGGCGGCGCCGTAGAACGTAAGCACGATGGTAAGCAGCACCGCCGTCGGCTCGGGCCACGACGAGGCGCTGTTGAGCACGTAGCGGGTATAGACCGCCCAGGGGATCACTGCGGAAATCAGCACCAGCGCGGTGCCTGCGAGCCAGACGCAGACGAGATAAAGCGCGTCCATCGCTTTTCGATATTGGGCGATCATGGAGAATCTCGTCACCCCGGGCCGCCCGCTGCCGGCGGGCGCACCCGGAATGACCAAGCCGGTTACTTCACGTCCTGGATGCGCTTGATCATGGCGGCGTATTTGGGACCGTATTTGTCCCAAACCGGCTTCACCGCGTCCTGAAAGGCCTTCTTGTCGGCGGCCGAGACCTGGGTGATGGTGATGCCGGCGGCTTTCGCCTTGTCCATCGCCTGCTTCTCGTAGACGTCCCAGAGCTTGCGCTCTTCCTGCTGCGCTTCCTTGGCGAACTTCACCACCAGCGCCTGATCGTCCTTCGACATCGAATCGTAGATCTTCTTCGACATCACCAGCATCTCCGGCACGATCAGGTGCTCGTCGATGGTGTAGAACTTGGCCACCTGATAGTGGTTGTCGAACACGAAGCTCGGCGGATTGTTCTCCGCGCCGTCCACCACGCCGGTCTGCAGTGAGGAGAATACCTGGTCATAGCCGAGCGGCACGCCGTTGGCGCCCATCGAGTTCGCCATGTCGACGAACATCGGATTGCCCATGACGCGGATTTTCATGCCCTTGAGATCGGCCATGGTCTTGATCGGCTTCTTGGTGTCGTAGAAATTGCGCGCGCCGGCATCCATCCAGCACAGGCCGACCAGGCCCTTGCCGCTGTTGGTCACCTTGTCGAGCAGTTCCTGGCCGATCGGGCCGTCGATGACGTGCTGCATATGCGTGGTGTTGCGGAACACGTAGGGCAAATTGAACACGTTGAGATCGTCGACCACGGGCCCGAGTGCGCCGACCGAGACGCGCGCGAAGGCGATGGCGCCGACCTGCGCCTGTTCGATCGCTTCCTTCTCGCCGCCGAGCTGCATCGACGGATACATCGCCACCGAGATGCGGCCCTTGG
>CAVPFZ010000004.1:0-11562 GCA_963703875.1 uncultured Alphaproteobacteria bacterium | reverse complement strand
CATGGAGGAAGATCTGCTCGCAGCAGACGCCAGGTGGGGCTGGCCGTACCAGCCGGATGTTCTGCGGGGCCGCCGTCGGCATCAAACCGTTGGCGTAGTTGATGGCGTCCAGGACGGTTTCATTGCCTGTGAATCAAGGCCGCCGAGGTTCTCGCCGCCCACGGAATTTCAACAACGGTGGCGGATGCGCGCTTCGCAAAACCGCTCGATGCCGATCTCATCCGCCGCCTGGCAAAACAACACGAACTTTTGGTGACCATCGAAGAAGGCGCCATCGGCGGTTTCGGTGCGCACGTTCTGCACTTCTTGGCCAATGAAGGCGCGCTCGAGAGACCGGGATTCAAAGTTCGCAGCATGGTCTTGCCCGACAGCTTCATGGATCATGACAGCCCGCCGGCGATGTATGCAAAAGCCGGACTGGATGCGAACGGCATCGTTGCCAAGGTGTTCGACGCTTTTGGATCCCTTCATGCGCCGGAATTAAAGCCTGCTGAAATTGCATCACTCGCTGAACGCGCCCAGCGCCGCCGCGCTTCAGCGTCGAACGGGCCTAAGATGAACGGGGGCGCGACGTGAAGGTCATTTTAGCGAAGCCTCGCGGTTTCTGCGCGGGCGTTGTGCGCGCTATTGAAATCGTCGAGCGCGCGCTCGAAAAATACGGACCTCCGATCTATGTGCGGCATGAAATCGTTCACAACAAATGGGTTGTCGAATTGCTGAAAGCCCGCGGCGCGCGGTTTGTCGAAGAGTTATCCGAAGTCCCGCCCAATGCCATTACGATTTTCAGCGCCCATGGGGTCGCGAAGAAAGTCGAAGCGGAAGCGGCGGAGCGGGGCTTGCGCGTCCTGAACGCAACCTGCCCGCTGGTTTCGAAAGTTCACGCCCAGGGCCGCCACTACCTCCGTAACGACCGCACGGTGATTCTCATCGGCCATGCCGGTCATCCTGAAGTGGAAGGCACACTCGGACAGATCCCGGGGCCGGTGCTGCTGGTGCAAACCGAAGCGGACGTGGACGCGCTCGAACTCTCCGAAGACACGCCCATTGCCTATGTGACGCAGACCACGCTAAGTGTCGACGATACGCGCGGCGTCATCGCAGCTCTGTTTCGCCGGTTTAAGGACGTGGCGGGGCCGGGTACTCAGGACATTTGCTACGCGACACAAAATCGCCAAACCGCGCTCCTAGAGTTGACCAAGCTCGTCGATGTGATTTTCGTGGTGGGAGCGAAAAACAGTTCGAATTCCAACCGGCTACGCGAAATCGGTCTCGATGCCGGGATACCCACCCACCTGATTGCCGACGGCAGCGAGATCAGGGCGGATTGGCTGCACAATGTCGAGGTAGCCGGGATCACCGCCGGTGCCTCGGCCCCCGAAGTCATGGTGCGGGACGTTATCAATGCGCTGCGGCGCCTGACGCCGGTCGAGGTCTTTACTTTGCCCGGTCAGGACGAACACATTGAATTCCGCGTGCCGGTCGAATTACTCGATGTGACCGGCGCCAAAAACATAAGCAAGGATAGTAAACTTGGGCATACCTCTTCTGCAGAAGCTGTTAGTCGGTAGCTACGTCGTTCGCCAGCGTCTCGCCGGCCGAAAACGTTACCCCCTCGTCCTGATGCTGGAGCCGCTGTTCCGGTGCAATCTCGCTTGTGCCGGCTGCGGAAAGATCGACTATCCAGATCCGATTTTGCATCAAAACATGCCGGTCGACGACGCGCTGCATGCCGTCGACGAATGCGGCGCGCCGGTGGTGTCGATCGCAGGCGGCGAACCGCTGCTGCACAAGGGGCTACCGGAGATCGTTCGCGGTATCGTTGCGCGGCGCAAATTCGTCTATCTATGCACCAATGCGCTCTTGATGGACAAGAAGCTATCGCAATACGAGCCGAGCACGTTTTTCACTTGGTCGGTGCATCTCGACGGCGACCAGGAAATGCACGACGCTTCGGTGTGCCAGCCGGGCGTCTATGATCGAGCGGTCGCCGCGATCAAACGCGCGAAGGAGCGCGGCTTCCGCGTCAACATCAATTGTACATTGTTCAACACCGCGCAGCCCGATCGTGTCGCGAAATTTTTCGACACCGCCATGGGCCTGGGAATCGACGGGATCACGGTCTCTCCCGGCTACGCCTATGAGCGCGCTCCCGATCAGCAACACTTCCTCAACCGCGAAAAGACCAAGCAGCTGTTCCGCGGCATCTTCCAACACGGCGGCGGCGGCGGCCAATGGTCGTTCAGTCAGTCGGGCCTATTCCTCGATTTTCTTGCCGGCAACCAGACATATCATTGCACGCCGTGGGGAAATCCGACGCGCACGATCTTCGGGTGGCAGAAGCCCTGTTACCTCTTGGGCGAAGGCTACACCAAGACCTTCCACGAGTTGATGACCGAGACCGACTGGGACGCCTATGGCACCGGCAACTACGAAAAATGCGCCGATTGCATGGTGCACTGCGGCTACGAAGCGTCCGCGGTGTCGGACACCTTCGCGCATCCGATCAAGGCGCTCAGTGTCGCCCTGCGCGGGGTCCGCACTCAAGGCGAGTTCGCCCCGGATATCGCACTCGACCGGCAACGGCCAGCGCAATACGTGTTTTCGAAGCATGTCGATCAAAAACTGGAAGAAATCCGGCAGATCAAGCAGGAGCCGCACCTAACCCCTGCCGAGTGATGGAACCGGAAGCCCGGCCGCCCGTTAGGACAGCAAGGGAACCGGAGGTCGGTCATGATTGGCCGTGGCATCGTTCTCGCAGCAATACTCGGGTCGGCGCTCGTGGTCACCGACACTGCGCAAGCCCAATTATCGCCCCGGGGCATTATCGGCGGGATTACGCGCCCGTTTCGCGTAATGCTCGGCCGGTTTAGCCACTTCCCCCGTCACTATCGTCATAGCGCGGCTGCCGAGCAGGCGTCTACCGACGCGGCGTCGCGCGATTCGTCGGCCGCGGCCGGCTTGGGCCAAACCGGCCCGCTGGCCTGGCCGAAGGCTCTAGAGGATGTCGTCGGCTTTACACTATCGCCGAATGAGTATGCGCGAGATTTGCGCCAGCACGGTTTCGGCGTCATCGCCGACACCATCACCGGCCATTTCGTACCGCGTCCGTCGGCCCCGACGGCCGCCACGACCGGCAGCGCCGTGCAGAACGATGCCGGAAATGGCAGCCCGTGTCATTCTTCCAGCAACCAGAATAATTGGCCGGCGGCGCGGGTCGAGCAATTGATGCAGCTCAAGGACGCGCAACACGACGCGCTCGACAAACTGCAAGCAGCGGTAAACCAATCAAGCAAGGCCCTCGACTGCCGTGACGCCGGTGTCGCGGCGGCGCCGGACCGCATGAAGATGCTGATTGAAACGCTTTGGGCCGTGCGCGATGCCGCAATGTCCATTCATACGCCCCTAAAGGAATTCTTGGACACGCTCGATAGTGCGCAAAAGGCCCAGTTCGTCAGCCAGCAGGCGCAAAGCAATCAGCCGGATGCAAAGAACGCAACGAGCGAAAACAAGCAATATCAGGCTTGCGCCGGCCCGAACGTGGAAGCAGCGGAGCACATGATCAGGGAGATTGAACAGCGCGTGCGGCCCAACACGCAGCAATCCGCAAGCCTGGAGAATTTCCACAAAGCGTCATCCGACATGGCCAAAATGTTGATGGCATCATGCGCGCAGTCGGTGCCTACCGATCCGCTGGCGCGGCTGGATGCAGCCGGCGATCAACTGACGGCGATGAACTACGCTGCAACGACCGTACAGATCGCATTTGACGACTTTTACGGCAAGCTTGATAAAGGGCAAAGATCGCGACTCGAATCCAGCGGCCGCTGATTTCCTACATACCGAACATAAGGTCGGTATTCTTACCCATCTTCAGATTCCGGTAGCGGGAAAGCGCCCACAACGGGAAGAATTTTCGGTAGCCGTGATAGCGCAGATAGAAAACCCGCGGAAAACCGGTCGCGGTGAATCGCTCTTCGTTCCAGAAACCGTCGGCACTTTGCGTTTTCAGCAAATAGCCAATGCCGCGCGCAGTCGCCGGATGGTCAAGCGCGCCGCCGGCCATCAACCCCAGAAGAGCCCAGGCGGTCTGCGATGCGGTGCTTTCGGCCGGTTCGTGCCCGCGATAGTCGAGTTTGTAGCTTGAGCCGTCCTCGCCCCAACCGCCATCGGCATTCTGAATGGCGATAAGCCAATCGACGGCCTTACGAATTTCGGCGGACTGATGGTCGAGCCCGCAAGCACTGAGCGCACAGAGCACCGACCAAGTGCCGTAGATATAGTTCAGGCCCCAACGGCCGTACCAGCTGCCCTCGTGTGTCTGCGTGTGGATCAGATAATCGATGCCGCGCGATAACGCCGCGCTTTGCTCGCGCGTCTCGCCGAGTTGCGCCAGCATGGAGACGCAACGTGCCGTGACATCCTCGGTCGGCGGGTCGATCAGCGCGCCGTGATCGGCGAACGGAATATTGTTGAGATAGTCGTAAACATTGTCGACGTCGAACGCCGCCCAACCGCCATTGCTACTTTGCAGGCCTTTAACCCATTCGGCGCCGCGTGCGATTGCCTGATCGTAACGCGTCCCCGTGCCGTCCCGGCGCGCGCGGTCCATCGCCATCACCACCACCGCGGTATCGTCGAGATCGGGATAATGCGGATTGGCATATTGGAAGGCCCAGCCGCCGGGCCGCACCCGTGGCCGCCTCGCCGCCCAGTCGCCGACGGTATCAAGCACTTGACGAGGCAGCAGCCAGTCCAGCCCGTCGCAGACGGCTTTTTGCGTTTCCGCGCTGCCGATTTCGAAAAGCGTCTGGCAGACAAGCGCTGTATCCCACACCGGCGACACACATGGCTGGCAATAGGCCTCGTCCTTGCCGATTATCAGCAGCTTCTCGACCGACGCGCGCGCTACCGCGGCATTCGCTTCATCGCCGAGCACGTCGTACATCATGACGGAATTCGCCATGGCGGGAAAAATCGCCCCGAGTTCGTCTTGTCCGTTCAGCCGTTCCTCGACGAAGGCGACCGCCCGCGCGATGGCCCGCTGGCGCAGGCGCCCGGGAAACAACCTCACGGCTGGCCGCAGCACGGCATCGATGCCGCGAAACAGCGCGAACCATATCCAGCGCTGATGCGCGGCTTTGGGCGCCGATCCCACCGATTGCGGCGGCTCGGCAAAAAGTTCGTCAATCGTCACGCCCCGCGGATTTTTCGCGCGCGGGCGCAGCGCCTGCAGCACCAGCAACGGCACCATCACGGTGCGAGCCCAGTATGAGACCTTCGACAGATGGAAGGGAAACCAGCGCGGCAAAAGCAGAATTTCGACCGGCATTTCCGGCACGCTTCGCCAGCGCAGGATGCCGTACAGCGACAGCAGAACACGCGTAAAGACATTGCAGTGAACCGCGCCACCACGCGCCAGAACGGCATCGCGCGCTCGACGCATGTGCGCGGCATCGGGGCTGTCGCCGGCCATCTTGAGCGCGAAATAGGCTTTTACGCTCGCGCTCATGTCGAAATTGCCTTGATGGTACAAGGCCCATCCGCCATGCGCGCCCTGGATGCGGCGCAGATAGCCGGCGATTTTTTGCTCCAGAACCGCGTCAACCGGCTCGCCGCGGTAATGCCGCAGCAGGACATATTCCGCGGGGATCGTCGCATCGGCCTCAAGCTCAAACACCCAATGCCCATCAGCCTGCCTGCAATCAAGCAATGCGCGCGTTGCGGCGCCGATTGCTTGCTCGGCGTCGAGCCCGCGCTCCGAACGTGATTTATCGGCAAATGCGAGTGTCATGCCGCGGCCCTTATGCGCTGGCCGGCTAGGTCGGCTGCGCGATTGCCCGATCGAATGGCGCTCTCGATCGTTGCCGGCAAACCGGTCGCCGTCCAGTCACCGGCTAGGAAAAGGTTGTCCCACTTCGTTTCCGCCAACGGGCGCAGGGCGTTCTGCTCCGGCGTCGCGGCGAAGGTGGCGCGCCGTTCGCGCACGATCTGCCAGGGGGGCAAAGCTTCGGGAAGCCGCGCAATTTTCGCAACATCCCACCAAATTTTCTGCACCAGCTGTTCGCGCGGCAGATCAAAAAAACCGCCGGCATCGCTGATGGTGACCGAAATTCGGCCCGGCAACGCGAATATCCATTGGCAGGTTCCATTGACGACACCGAGCATCGGCGGCAGATGCGCGGGCGGATCGATCCGGAAATGCGCATTAACGATGCCGCAAAACGCCGACGGCGCGCGCAAGTCTGGCACGAGCTTCGCGGCGATGTAAGCCGGGACCGCCAGAATAACACTATCCCCCTCTCCGAGATCGATTTGCCGGTCGGCAAAATCGAGTTGCGCCGCGCGCCCGCCGGAAAACCGCAAAGCGCGCAACTCGTCTTGCAGCGTCACCGAAATACCGCGCTGCCGCAGATAGGCGACAGCCGGCTCGACAAAAACGTTTCCGATGCCGTCTTGCGCCAGCAATGGCCGGCAAGCTTGTCCGCCCAGCGCCAGCGTTTCGCGGATGAGCGCGCCGGCGAGCTTCGCCGAACCTTCGCGCGGCGCGATATTGAGCGCGGCGAGCAGAAATGGCTCCAGCAGCCGCTGGTAGATCGGACCTGCGCACGTCATGACCTCGCCAATCGACCGCTCTGACGGCGACCATGCCAGCCGTACGAGCGGCAAATAGTCGATGACGCCGGTCTGAGGAACCCGGCGGTCTTTGTCGAGCACCCACCAGGGAAAACGTCCGTCACCGAACCGCAACGTCCATTGCTCGTCATTGGCAAGATCGAGGAACGGGAATTCCGCTTCCGTCGGTCCGCGCAGACCCGCATCCGAACCGATCGTCTTGGCATAGGACAGCGCGGCCTGGTTACCCGACAACAGCAGATGCGTGCCGTTGTCGATCAGCATGCCGGTGGCCTGATCTTGATAGGACCGGCAGCGGCCGCCAGCCTGCGCGGTCGCTTCGTAGACGGCGACGGCGCGGCCGGAATCCGTCAGCCGGACAGCGGCGGCAAGGCCGGCGAGCCCCGCTCCGATTATGTGGATCATGCCGGCATCAGACGAACGCATATCGCAATGCAACCCATAACAGACGAAATTTGTTGATGCGAATGCGGCTGCGCGGCGGCGACCAGCCGCGCGTAACCATGTCATCCAGCATTCGCCGGTATGCTTCCTGCATGATTTTCGGCGCACGCACAATGTGCCGCGGCGAAGCAGACATGATCTTATCGGCTTGCACGAAATGTTCTCGCGCGCGTTCGGCGAGGAAAGCGCAAGCTTGCCCTGTGCCCGGATGTGAGATGATGGCCTGCGGATCGGCGCTTGATATCTTGGCAAGCAGTAGTGCTTCGAGCGGCAAATAAAGCCGTCCGACCGCGGCGTCCTCGTCGATGTCGCGCAAAATATTGGTCAGTTGCAGTGCACGGCCGAGATGATGCGCCAGCAATTTGCCGTCGCCTTCATTCATTCCGAAGACGCGCACGGATAGGCGCCCGACCGCGCTGGCGACGCGATCGCAATAAAGATCGAGCTGCTCAAGAGTGGGCGCGCGAATATCTTCGCGCGCGTCCATCTCCATGCCGTCGATCACCGCCAGGAAATCGTCCTTGCGCAGGCCGAAGCGATCGATCGCAAGCGCGAGGCCCTCAAGCCCAGGTGGGATACGCTTGGCATAGAGTCCGCCGATGTCGCGCCGCCATGCGGCAAGATCGTCCAACCGCCGCTCGCGCGGCAGGTCGCCATCGGCAATATCATCGACCGCGCGGCAGAACGAATAGATCTCAAACATCGCCTCGCGCTGTTCACGCCGCAAAATCCGCATGGCGAAATAAAACGAGCTGCCGCCGGCTCGCGCCGCGGCGGGTTGATGATCCAACGCATGCGGAAGCGCGACGCTCATGGCGTTTGGTACCGCCGTGTCGGGGTCGCGGTCCGGAACCGCCGCCGCAGCAGGCCGCGCGTACTGGCGAACACCGACACCGCGATAACTTCCGATTTGGTCAGATGCACCCGTTCGCTCAACGGATCGCGGCGTTGCAAAATCGCCAGTAAACGGCTCGCCAATGACTGGATGACCGAGATTTCAAGCGACAGCCGCCTGTCTCTCACGCTGGCTGGAAACCCTTCGCTTTTTTGCAGCAAGGCATCCGTGCGCGCGGCGAGCGCTTGCAAACAAGCCTTCAGTGCCGGACTGGCTCGATCTTCAGCCAACGCCTCAACACCGATCCCCCTTTCCGCCAGCGCATCGAGCGGAATATAGACGCGATCGAGGGTCCGATAATCTGTCGCGCAGTCCTGCAGGTGATTGATGATCTGCAAGGCCGCGCACAAGGCGTCCGACGCCGGCCAGGTATCCCGCGACTCGCCATGGACGTCGAGAACGAAGCGGCCGACCGGCATCGCGGAGCGGGAGCAATAGTCGATCAGCTCATCCCAATTGGCGTAACGAAGCTTGCTAACGTCCTGCCGGAAGGCGTTCAGCAAATCCTGGGCGTGGCGCGGCGATAGTCCACGCTCGTTGAGCACGGCATGCAGCGTATGCCCCACCAATTCGCCGCCCTGGCCAAGCAAGCTTGCTTCGAGACGATCGAGCCGCGCGAGCTTTTCCGCGCCGTCAAGTGTGGGATGATCGGCAATATCGTCGGCGGTTCGCACGAACTCATAGAACGCAAGAATGACGGGACGATGCCGCTTGCGAACGAGCCACGACGCAACCGGGAAATTTTCGTCCCGCGCCCCCTTACCCGATCGCAGTTGCGCACTCTCGGTCATGGCAAGCTCGGATTGTCGACGTGAACGCGGCCTTTCCACTGGCCTCCGCTCCGCCGCAAATGCCGGTAAGCGGAATTGATCGTATAAGACAAGTAAAGAAAGGCGATGGCGGGAAGCACCAGACTCCAAACAGGCGACAGGCGATAAAACCACAGCATTGGCAAGAAACTGATTGCCATCGCGAGCCAAGCAGCCGCTCCAAGACATTGGGGCAAACCGGTTGCAAAGATTGCAAGCGCCGGCGGCAACAGAAAAGTCAGCGCCATGCCGGCGACCGAGGCAACGAGCAACAACGGCGAAAAACGAAGCTGCGCATAGGCCGAACGCGAAATCATGTGCCTGACGTCGGCCAGTGTGTTGTAGGGACGAATGCTGCGAACGCGATCGGTTAAACCCAACCATATCGGGCCGATCGCTTTCAAGCTCGCGGCCAGCGAACAATCGTCAATCAGCGCGTTGCGGATACAGTCGACGCCGCCGGCTTGCAAAAGCGCATCGGCGCGAACGAGCATGCAGCCGCCGGCCGCGGCCTCCGTGCCGGAATTTGCCTGGTTGACCCAGAAAAATGGAAACAACATTTGAAAGAAATACACAAAGGCCGGCACATGACTGCGCTCTGCGAGGCTCTCGCAACGCAGCTTGGCCATCAGCGAGGTTAGAACGTTTCGGCCGGCGATTGAATGCGCGACTAACCATGAGAGCGTGTCGGGCGCGTGGACGATGTCGGCGTCGGTGAGCAGCAGATAATCCGGCCGCGATTGTTCGGCAGCGGCGATGCCCTGCTTCATCGCCCATAGTTTTCCAGTCCAGCCCGCGGGCGGCCCGCTGCTGGCCACGATGGTCAGCGGACGATCGGTACGGGTCTTTCCGGCGCGTATCGCCGCTGCCGCCGTACCGTCGCTGCTATCGTCGTCGACGACAATAAGTCGAAGCGCCCCGGCATAATCTTGTCGCAGCAGCGATTGTATGCTCGCGGTGATGAGATCGGCTTCATTCCGCGCCGGCACGACGACCGCAACCGCCGGCCAATGCTCGGGCCGCGCGGGGACAGAGGTGTCCCGCACCCGCGCCCGCCAAAATTGGCCACGAGCGAAAATCAGATAGATCCACACGGTTATGCCGATGACAGCCAAAATTTCGCTCATTGAGGACTATGTTCTGATCGCATTAAAGCCCTACGCGCAACTGTGCAGCAGTAAATTGGTTCTCCTAATTTAGGAGCTTTTTGGGCATTAGCCGAATTCAGCCTGAAACAGGGCACAAAAGGCCGGGAAATGCGCGAGTTTTGTAGTCGATCGCTAATCCTTGGCGTCTTGTCCGGCAAAATTTGAGGGCATGCTGTAATATCGGCGCCGCATGCAGCAGCAAAAAGAACAAGCCGCCCTCGCCTCAATCGCCGCCTCCGCCGCGCTGACGATCGCCAAGGGACTGGTAGGCTTTGCCACCGGTTCACTGGCGATCTTGTCGGAAGCGGGTCATTCGCTGATCGACCTCGGCGCCACCGTGATGACCTATGCAGCGGTGCGTATCTCGGGAAAGCCGGCGGACAAGGAACACCAATATGGCCACGGCAAGTTCGAAAGCGTCTCGGCGCTGGCCGAAACCGCGCTGCTGTTTCTACTCTCGGGCGTCGTGATCTGGGAGGCGGTCAAGCGCTTGACCGAGCATGAAACGCACGCCGTCAACGCTAATGCCTGGGCCTTCGGTGTGATTGCGGTTTCGATTGTCGTCGATTTTTTCCGTTCGCGCGCGCTCTCGCGCGCCGCCAAGGAAACGCAGAGCCAGGCGCTGGAGGCCGACGCGCTGCATTTTTCGTCCGATTTGTGGGCCTCGCTAGCGGTATTGATCGGGTTGGCAGGGGTGCGTCTCGACTATTGGTGGGCGGATTCGACAGCCGCGCTGCTAGTGGCCATGCTGGTGTGCCGCGCCGGCTGGTGGCTCGGGCGGCGCACCATCGACACCCTCACCGACACAGCTCCGGAAGGGGTCGCCGAGAAGATCACCGCCGCGGCTGCCAAAATCGCCGGCGTGGTCGCAGTCGAGCATGTGCGCGCGCGCGCCGTGGGCGAAAAGACTTTTATCGACTTGACCGTCGCGGTCAGCCGCACACTGCCGCTCGATCGCGTCAGCGCGATCAAGGACGCAGTCGGCGGCGCCATCCGGAAGCAGGTACCGGGCGCCGAGCCGACTGTCACCACCGATCCGGTCGCGCTCAACAACGAAACGGTGCTCGACCGCGTGATGGTGATTGCGCGCAATCGGGCTTTGGCGGTGCACCACGTCACTGTGCATGACCTGAAGGACCGGCTGGCGATCTCTCTCGATTTGGAAGTGGGCGGCAAGCTCTCGTTGCGCGAGGCCCATGCGCTGGCGGACAATCTGGAAAGCGCGATCGCATCCGAGCTCGGCGCCAGCGTGGAAATCGACACCCACATCGAGCCGTTGCAACCGCATCGCGCCGCCGGCCGCGAGGCGCCGCCCGAGCGGGTGAAGGCAGTCCAGATCGAGCTCGCCGAACTCGCCGCCGACGGCCATACCATCCAGGGCGTGCACGACGTGCGCGTACGTGAGACCGACGACGGCGAGATCGTCAATTTTCATTGCGACGTCGACCCCAGCCTGAGCGTGCAAGCGGTGCACGAGAAGGTCGATGCACTGGAGCGCGCGCTCAAGCAGCGCTCACCCTCGATCAAGCGGGTGATTGGCCACGCCGAGCCGATGAAATAGGACTGCGCGGCATTGGCGACCGCCTCGCGGGCGCCCGTAGCAGCACGAAAACACCCCGATATCAAAGCATTT
>CAVPFZ010000003.1:0-10468 GCA_963703875.1 uncultured Alphaproteobacteria bacterium | reverse complement strand
TGTTTATGTGTAACCTACTGGTTCGGTTCCGTATTGTTGCCGCATTTGCGGCGCGTATGATGGAGGGAGGTAGATGGCAAAAATCGTCAGCGGATGGTCGCGCCGGCGCGGTCGGTGAACAGCACGGGGCCGCCGGCCTTGATAACGGTCGGGGCCTGCGCAGTCATGATATCGGTGCCGAGATTGAGTTGCTGAGCGGCGATGCCGATCACCGAGATCAGCAGCGCGGCGGCGAGGCCGACCACCACGATCTTGAGGTGGGTCGTGCGGTCGGCGGTGTACATGGACCAGTTCATGGCAGCCTCCAAGGTCATAGCCGTTCGTCGGCCCAGCCTTGATTTAGGTTCAAGGGTTCGCGGGCTAACGTAGCTACGGGTGGAGAGTTCCCAAGGCCGCATCACGTATCGTTGAAACGGCGTGAAAAGCGGTGTTTTGGCCGAGAAATGTCCGGATATTGGTGCCCTGAGGGCGCCTTCGACGAGGGCCTATTAGGGCCGGGTCAGCTGGTGTTCCTCGGCGATGCGCTCGAAGGTCTCCGCAATGCTCTTGATCCGGTAGGCCAGCCGGTTGTCGTTTTCGACCGGCAACGGACGGACGATGGTGTATTTGCCGCGCGAGGCGGCATTACCGTAAGTCGGCTCGTAATAGACGTCCTGTCCGGTTGAATATTTGTGCGTCATGGCAACCCCCGGCAGCGGTTTGGAGAAAACGCCCGGAGTGCGGCCGGGCGTTCCGAAATCTCGACTGAATTCGATCAAGGCGCAAAGGCGCCATGCTAGTGCTTAGTTGACTCGCTTGCTCAGCGGATAGTCGGCGCTGTCGTAGAGCGCGCGAATGTCTTTGTGGCCAAGCCGCTCTTCGTCGATCTCGATGAAGGCGCCGAGCAGCAGCGGTTCCGGCAATTCCTCGACGGCGTAGCGGATGGCCTCGGCGGCGCGATCGAAACGTCGATATTTCACCTTCTTGGCGATCTTGCGGTTGCGCGAGGGAAACAACTCCGCCGGCGCGTTGTAATTGAATTTATCCACTGTCAACTCCAAACTCGTCGGCGAGGCCGAATTGAATGAAACATTGATCTCTATATGGGCGCTGAACCGGCATTTATCCAGTAGCGGCAGCGTCTCCTTTGAAACAGGGTGAAAATCGCCGCTATTAGCTCGATTGAAACGGCGAAGGTCACAAAACTCGACTTATCGCGGCAAATGGAGCATTTTGTCGCGGTTTTCCGCACGCGGGGGGCAGGAGCAGGAATGTCGCGTTCGACCGCTGAGGGGAGCCCGTCGCTCTTCCACTTCGTGATGATCAAGCCGTCGCATTACGATGACGACGGCTATCCGATCCAATGGCTGCGCTCGGCGATCCCCTCCAACACGCTGGCCTGCCTGAATGCGCTCGCGGAAGATGCGCGGCGGCGCGAGGTGCTGGGCACCGGCGTCGAAGTCCGTCTGCATACTTATGATGAGACCAACCGGCGGGTGAAGCCCGAGCAGATCATCCGCATGATCCGCCGCGAAGGCGGGTGCTGTCTGATCGAACTCGTCGGCGTGCAATCGAACCAGTTTCCGCGCGCGGTCGATCTGGCTAAGCCCTTTCTGGCCGCCAAGCTGCCGGTCTGCATCGGCGGATTTCACATCTCGGGCTGCATCTCGATGCTGCCGGAATTGCCCGCGGATATCCGCGCGGCGCAGCAGATGGGCATTTCGTTCTTTGCTGGCGAGGCCGAGGAGCGCCGGCTCGACGAGGTGCTGCGTGACGCCTTCACCGGCAAGCTCAAGCCGCTCTACAATTACATGAACGCGCTGCCGAACCTGGTCGGCGAACCGCCGCCGTTCCTGCCGCGCAAGCACGTCCAGCGCACCGTCGGCAACCTGTCGAGCATCGACCTCGGCCGTGGCTGTCCCTATCAGTGCTCGTTTTGCACCATCATCAACGTCCAAGGCCGCAAGAGCCGCATCCGCTCCGTCGACGATCTGGAAAAGATCGTGCGCGAAAACTACGCGGAGGGCATCAAGCGATTCTTCATCACCGACGACAATTTCGCCCGCAACAAGGATTGGGAGCCGCTGTTCGACCGTCTGATCGAGATGCGGCACGGCGAGGGGATGAATATCGGCTTCACCATCCAGGTCGATACGCTGTGCCACAAGATTCCGGGCTTCATCGAGAAAGCGACCAAGGCCGGCGTGCGGCGCGCCTTCATCGGATTGGAAAACATCAATCCGGACAACCTGATCGCTGCCAAGAAGCGGCAGAACAAAATTACCGAGTATCGTGAAATGTTGCAGATGTGGCGCAACCATGGCGCCATCACCTACGCCGGTTACATTCTCGGCTTTCCGGCCGACACCAAGGAATTGATCCTGCGCGATATCGAAATCATCAAGCGCGAGTTGCCGATCGATATTCTGGAATTCTTCTTCCTGACGCCCTTGCCGGGTTCCGAGGACCACAAGGTCCTCTCCGCCAAGGACGTCTGGATGGATCCCGACATGAACAAATACGACCTCAATCACCGGGTCGCGCACCACGGCAAGATGTCGGACCTCGATTGGGAGGAGGCCTATCGCGCGGCCTGGAAGACGTTCTACACTCCGGAGCACATCTACACGATCCTGCGGCGCACCTGCGCCTGTCCGATCGGCCGTCCCGGCACCACGCTCTCGACCATCCTGTGGTTCTACCTGACCATCCTGTACGAAGGCGTGCACCCGCTGGAAAGCGGCGCGTTCCGTCTCAAGTACCGGCGCGACCGCCGTTCCAGCATGAAGCGCGAGAACCCGCTAATCTTTTACGCGCGCTATTGGGGCGGCATGGTTGTGAAGGCCTTCAACTATGCGCGCGTCTATCTGCGCTGCAAGGCGATGCTGAAAAAGGCGCTCAACGCGCCCGATCGCTGGAGCTATTCGGATTTGGCCATCGCGCCGCCCAAGGCCGACGAATTCGACGCGCTCGACCTTTATCACGCCACCACCGGAGGCGAGGCAGCCTTAAAACGCAAATACCGCGACGATGCCATCCGCGCACACGGCCATGCGCATGAGGAAGCGGTAGCAACGGCGGCCGAATAGTTTTCCCGCTCATTCCCGCGAAAGCGGGAATCCAGAACTGGGTCCCCGCTTTCGCGGGGACGAGCGGATAAAGAGTCAGCTAGATGCTTGCGACGGTTTTCAGCCTTGCCCGCGGGTGAATCTCGCTCTGCGACATCACCGGCGTCTGCGCCCGGAAGCGCTCGACGATGCCGCGCACGAACGGCCGGATATTGGCCGAGGTCACCAGCACCGGCGCCTCGCCTTCGCGCGCCGCGGCCTCGAATTTCTCGCGCACCAGCGTGATGAATTCCGAAAGCTTGGACGGCTGCATGGCCAGTTGCCGCTCGTCGCCCTGGCCGACCATGGATTTGGCGAAGGCCTGCTCCCACCTCGCTGTCAACGCGATCAGCGGCAGATAGCCGGTCGAATTGGTGTGCTGTGCGCAAATTTGGCGCGACAACCGCGCGCGCACGTGCTCGGTCAGCGTTACCGGATTGCGCGAGCCGCCGATGCCGTCGGCGATGCCTTCCAGGATGGTGGCGAGGTCGCGGATCGAGACACGCTCGGCCAGCAGGATCTGCAACACGCGCTGGATGCCGGAGGTGCTGATCAGCGACGGCACCAGGTCCTTGAGCAGCTCGGCCTGATCCTTGGGCATTTCCTTGAGCAGCTTTTGCACTTCGCCATAGGACAACAGTTCCGCCATGTTGCTCTTGAGCAGTTCGGTGAGATGCGTCGACAGCACGGTAGCGGCGTCGACCACCGTGTAGCCCTTCATGGTGGCTTCTTCCTTGGACGCAGCGTCGATCCAGGTCGCCGGCAGGCCAAACGTCGGCTCGGTGGTATGCGTGCCGGGCAGCTTCACCTGGCCGCCGGCCGGATCCATGACCATGTACTGACCGGCCCAGACCTTGCCGCTGCCGGCTTCGACTTCCTTGATCTTGATGACATAGGCATTGGCGTCGAGCTGCACGTTATCGAGGATGCGCACCGCCGGCATCACGAAGCCCATCTCGGCGGCGAGCGAGCGACGCAGCGCCTTGATCTGCTCGGTGAGCCGATCGCTGCCGTCGGGCGAATTGACCAGCGGCAGCAGCGCATAGCCCATCTCGACCTTGAGGTCGTCGATCTTGAGCGCCGCCGAGATCGGCTCGTCCTTGGCCTCGCCTTTGGCCTCGGCGTCGCTCTTGCGGGCTTCGGCCGCGGCCGCGAGCTTGCTGCGCTTGTCCATGACATAGGCGAGCGCGCCTGCGCCGCCGCCGAGGAACAAAAACGGCAGCATCGGAATGCCGGGCAACAGTGCCATGACCACCATCACGGCGCCCGACATGCCGAGCGCCTGCGGATAGCCGGAGAGCTGCTTGAGCAGCGCCTTGTCGGCGGCACCGACGACACCAGCCTTGGAAACCAGCAGGCCGGCCGAGGTCGAGACGATAAGCGCCGGGATCTGCGTAACCAGCCCGTCGCCGACCGTCAGGATGGTGTAGGAATGGGCGGCATCAGCAAAGCTCAGGCCCTGCTGCGCGATGCCGATGATCATGCCGCCGATGACGTTGATAAACACCACCAGCAGGCCGGCGATGGCGTCGCCGCGCACGAATTTGGAGGCGCCGTCCATGGCGCCGAAGAAGCCGCCTTCGTCCTCGAGTTTCTGGCGGCGCTCGCGCGCCTTTTTCTCGTCGATCAGCCCGGCGGACAGATCGGCGTCGATCGCCATCTGCTTGCCCGGCATGGCGTCGAGGTGAAAGCGCGCGGCGACTTCGGCGATGCGGCCGGAGCCCTTGGTGATGACGACGAAATTCACGATCACCAGGATCGTGAATACGATGATGCCGATCACGAAATTGCCGCTCATCACGAAATTACCGAAAGCCTCGATGACGTGGCCGGCGGCGTCGGTGCCTTCATGACCGTGCGCCAGGATTAGGCGCGTGGAGGCCAAGTTGAGCGCCAGCCGCAGCATGGTGGCGATCAGCAGTACCGTCGGGAACGAAGAGAATTCGAGCGGCGTATGGATGAACAGCGCGGTCATCAGGATCAGCACCGAGATGATGATCGAGATGGCGAGTGCAAGATCGAGAAGCAGCGGCGGCAGCGGCAGGATCAGCACCACCAGGATGGTGAGCACGCCGACCGCGAGCGCGATGTCGCCGCGCTTCATGAACGCGCCGATGTCGCCGAAGCCTGGAAGTTTGATGCCGCGGATGCCGGATGCCGGTGCGGCGGTGATGTCGCTCATGCCCTGCCAATTCGGGGCGATGACCCCAATACCCGGCAATATTTGCCCATTTTATGGTTAGCGGCGGGTTAACGGCAGTTCCGCGCCTTTGCCGCCGGGCAATGAATGCGTTAGGTGCTTAGCTGCGGTACAATCAGGCGGCCTGCAAAAGGCCAGGGCGATGAACCAGAAAATCCGATTTTGCACGGCTGCGGACGGCGTCCGGCTGGCCTATGCGGTCAGTGGCGAGGGACCGCCTCTGGTCATGCCGGCGACCTGGCTGTCGCATCTCGAGCACCAGTGGAAGAGCCTGGCGTGGCGGCCCTGGCTGGAGACGCTGTCGCAGAAGTACACCTTGCTGCGCTACGACTTGCGCGGATGCGGGCTGTCCGACCGCGAACCGGAGGAACTCTCCTTCGATGGCTGGATGAGAGACATCGAGGCCGTCGTTGATGCCCCCGGCTTCCGGCAATTTGATGTGCTGGCGACATGCTGGGGCGGGTCGATCGGGGTCGAATATGCCGCGCGTCATCCCGACCGCGTGAATCGGCTTGTCCTCTACGGGGCCTACGCCTTGGGACGGCTGCGCGGCACTCAACCGATTGAAGCCGAGACCGCCCGCGTGCTGCTCGACATGGTGCGCCTCGGCTGGGGCCAGGAGAATCACGCCCTCGGCCAGGTCTGGGGTTCGTATTTCCAGCCCGGCGGTACGCTTGCGCATTTCCGGTCGTGGTCCGAGCAGCAGGCGCTGTCGACATCAGCTAAGACAGCCGTGCGCCTGCTCCAAGTCGGCTGGCAAGTCGATGTGCGCGCCGCAGCGCGCAAGATCAAATGACCGACCTTGGCGCTGCATGTGGAACGCGACACTGTGGTTCCGATCGAGATCGGCCGTGAGCTTGCAACGCTCATTTCCGACTGCCGCTTCGTGCAGATCGACGGCGAGAACCAAATGCCGCTCGCCGACGAACCGGCCTGGCGGCAGATCGTCGTCGAGATTGATAATTTTCTTGGACAACCGGTCGAAGCCGGCGGCGTGCGTCGTCATTTGCCGCTTGGCGAACTCACCGGGCGCGAGCGCGACGTTCTGGAAGCGATCGCCCAGGGCCTCGACAATAATGAAATCGCAGCCTCTCTCGGCATGTCGGAAAAGACCGTGCGCAATCACATCACCCGTGTGCTCGACAAGATCGGCGTCGAACACCGCTACCAGGCCATCGTGCGCGCGCGTGAAGCGGGACTCGGAATGAAAAGCAAGCTGATAAGAGCGCGTTGAACCGGGACATCTGTCCCGCGTATTTCGCCGAATAAATCGGCGTTCCAGGGACTTTCGCCTCAATACAACCGGCCGCGGAAATCGCATTTTCCTTCGCGAGGCATGCGTGATGCATGCCGCGCAACAAACGGAAGGATAATGCATGCCTAAATATGTGATCGAACGTGAAATCGCCGGCGCCGGGAAATTGGCGAAGCAAGAGCTGCAAGCCATTTCTCAGAAGTCATGCGGCGTCTTGCAAAGCATGGGCCCGCAAATTCAATGGCTGCAAAGCTACGTCACCGACGACAAAATCTACTGCGTCTATATCGCGCCCGATGAAGCGGCGGTGCGCGAACACGCCCGCCAAGGCGGGTTTCCGGCCAACGTGGTCTCCCGCGTGCGCACGATCATCGATCCGACGACGGCGGAATAGCCGCAACAAAATGGTCCTCTCCCCGGGGATAGGGAGAGGACCTTGAGGCGCTAGGAACGCGCCGCATTACCGGTTGAGATGGACGCTCAGCCCGGCAACATTACGGTATTGATCACCTGGATGACGCCGTTCGACTGCATGACGTTGCCGATGGTGATCATGGCAGTGTCACCCTTGGCGTCCTTGAGCCAAAGCTTGCCGTCCTTTTCGGTGACGGTCAGCGGGGCGCCTTCGACTGTCTTAAGCTCGGCTGTGCCGCCGCCTTCCTTGACCTTCTCACGCAGATCCTTGGTGGTCAGCCGGCCGGCGACCACGTGATAGGTGAGGACGCTGGTGAGCTTGCTTTTGTTCTCGGGCTTGAGCAGCGTGTCGACGGTGCCCGCTGGCAGCTTGGCGAAGGCTTCGTTGGTCGGTGCGAACACGGTGAACGGGCCGGCCGATTCGAGCGTCGGCACCAGGCCCGCGGCCTTCACGGCGGCGACAAGCGTGGTGTGGTCCTTCGAATTGACGGCGTTCTGGACGATGTTCTTGGACGGATACATCGCCGCGCCGCCGACTATCTTGGTCATCTCGGCGGCGAACGAGGGGGCAGTGCTGATCGCGCCCATGCCGAGCGCCAGTGCGGCGACCCCGGACAGGGCGATTGAACGAATGCGTGTCATGGTCAACTCCGTTTTCTCTGTTTGAACGTCCCCAATCCCTGAATTTGGCGGAGACACTGAGAGCTACGGAGGCAGCAGCCTTATGGATGCACGGTGGCGGTCACAGGCTCGTGAGCTTGCCGGTGCCGATCACCGGCCCGGTTGGCTGACCGGTGGGCGAGCCGCCGGGCGGCTCCAGCGAGACCGCCAGCACGGCATTGCTGACGGTTTGCGCGGCGAATTCCGGCGGAATGGCGATGGTCACGACGCGGTCGGCGCGCAGCATGCCGAGCGGGCGCGGCTTGCCGTCGGCCGGGATCAGCCACAACTCGGGCTCGCGCGTGGCGTCGGCGCTGTAGGACGCCGGCACCACCGCGACGGTGCCGCGTTTTGAGTCGATGGTGGCGACGAAAACGCGATTGCCACCGCCCTCGATGGTCGCGATCAAGGGCGCCTGGCGATTGACCGCGCCGAGATAAATCAGCCCGCCGAGGCAAGCGGCGGCCAGCGCGCTCGCCAGCGCAAAACTGCGCCAGAAGGCGAGGCTCTCCCACAGGCTCGCGCTGCGCGGCGTCTCCGCGGGCAAGGCGGCGGCGATCGCCTCCCACACTTGCGGCGGCGGCGAAACCCCCGCGATTTCGCCGGCCCAGGGCGCCAGACGCTGCTCCCATTCCGCGACCATGCGGGCGAAGTTGCGGTCGCGCTCGATCAGCCGCTGTGCCGCCGCGCGATCGGTGCCCGCCAGCACGCCGAGCGCATATTCGGCGGCGAGCAGCTCGTCGTCCGGGAGTGCGTTATGGTCGCTGGTGTCGCTCATTGTTCCAAGCAGTTTTTCAATTTGATCATCGCACGCCGGATGCAGCTTTTCATGGTGCCGAGCGGCACCTTCATGCGCGCCGCCAGGTCTTCATAAGTGTTGCCGTCAAAGAACGCCCCGCGCAACGCGTTGCGTTCGTGGGCCTCCAGGCCGTCGAGGCAGACGTGCAACCGCGCGTGATCCTGCGCGCTTTCTAGCGCGCTATCGGCGGCTGGCGCGCTGTCGGCCACCGCGGCGGCTTGGTCGATCGGCTCCATGCGCCGGCTCTGACGCGTGGCGCGCAGCCGGTCGATGGCGCGGTTGCGCGCAATCGCGATCAGCCAGCTCATCGGACTTGCCCGGCCGGGGTCGAAATCGGCGGCCTTCCGCCAGACCGTCACATAGACCTCCTGCAACACGTCCTCGGCTTCGCCCCGTTCGCTCAAGATACGAAGGCAAACGCCAAAAAGCTTCGCCGAGGTCACGCGGTAGACGGTTTGCAGCGCCGCGCGGTCGCCGCCCGGGATGCGCCCGAGGGCCGCGGCGATCAGCTTGCGGTTGGCTTCGAGGTCCATAACGGGCCGGGGCGGCCGCTATTCGCGGGTCCAGACTTCGGTCCCGATCTGGCGGCCGTTGGCATAGGTCCATACGCCCGACCAGTTGTCGCCCTTGGCGCCATAGAGCGCGAGCCCGGTTTCGTTGCCCGACCTGTAGGAGACCGCCAGGAAGTCCTTGTCGCCAATCCCGGTGCCGACATAGCGCTGGCCGCCGACCACCCAGACGACGCGATAGGTCTGGCCGGTCTTTTCCACGGTGACGGTGCCGCCATATCGGCTGCCGCTGCCGGGATTGCTGCCGGCGACCGAGTATTCGCCGGTCGGGTCGGCGGCGAAGGCGGTTGCCGCGGACAAAAGCAAAGCGGCGGCGCTGACGGCGAGTAGGCGATGCATGGATGGTTCCCCCATTTGGGCGCGATGACCGCGCCGTTTTTGACGGGGAAACTCTAGAGCTTTGTCGGCGTGACGACAATCGCAGCCGAATGGGCCGTTCAATCCTCAAGCGCCGGAAACACATGGCGACCATCCGGTCCGAGCGGCAACGGATCGATTTGCCGCACGGCCGTCACGTCGAGTTCGCCATAGAGATGGGGAAACAGCGCGCCGCCGCGCGAGGGCTCCCATTTCAGACGGGCATCGAGCTTGCCGGCGTCGACGCGCAGCAGCACCAGGTCGCGCTGTCCGACGAAATGTTTTGCGGCGGTCTCTTCGGCCTGTTCGGCGGTGGAGAAATGGATGAAGCCGTCGCGCAAATCGACTTCGGACCCGCTGAAAAAACCGGCATGCTCAGCCTCGCGCCAGAGGTAACCGGGGAGGATTTTGTAGATTGTGGACATTTTCTGTAATCGTCTAAGTAGTTGGGAGCCCAACGATTATCATGTTTACGCCGTTGACGCATGGCCTCATGCGGATATCAACCTTGTATTGCTGCAATTTCTATGCATATCCCCGTCAAATCATCACGGAGATATCATGTTGAAGACCGAGGAATATCTGATCGAAACGGCCGACCGCTGTACCCGGCTGGCGCGCGAAGGGCGCGGCCTGGTCGAGCGGCTGGAAGCCATCGGCCATGAACTGATGGCCAAGGCGGTCGAGCTTGACACCAAGCGCGACAAGAATGGGAAGAAAGAAAACGGCGAAGCGTCCAGGTCCTAGCCTTAGCTTAGCGTTGGAAGCAGAAAGCCCGGCCATCGAGCCGGGCTTTGTGCGTTTGGCGAGGTCAATGCCGCTAGGCCGCGCCCTTGAGTTCGCCGCCGCCGGGCGGGGGCACCGGGACGCCGTCATGGGCATATTCGTTGAGCTTGTTGCGTAGCGTACGAATGGAAATACCGAGGATATTGGCTGCGTGGGTGCGGTTACCGAGGCAGTGCTTGAGCGTCTCCAGGATCAGGTCGCGCTCGACCTCGGCCACGGTGCGGCCGACCAGATTGCGCGTGACCTGCTCGGCGGCCATCGCCGCTAGCCCCGCGATGCCTGTACCGCGCGCCTGATCGAGCCGCGCACCATCGGGTGACAGAATGCCGTCGACGCCGACAT
>CAVPFZ010000002.1:0-118726 GCA_963703875.1 uncultured Alphaproteobacteria bacterium | reverse complement strand
CCTGGCCGTCTGCGCCATCACCGCCGCCCAGCTCAAAGACCGCACCGACACCCAGGCACCGCCCCCGGTCAGGCCCGGCCAGCCGCCACCGCCGGAACCAGGCATGATCCCGCTGACCATCCCCGAGATCAAACGACTGCTCGCCGCCCTCACCACCCGGCCGCTGCCCCGCCGGCTCATCATCCACTGGGACGCGTGGACCCGCCGCCACCAGGCCCGCTCACGATGGTTCCACAAACGCGCCAGGCTCGCCCGCCAACCCGAATTCGCCCAGGTCAACTGTGAAGTGCGGCTGCCTTACTAGGCGGTTACACGCGTCTACAACCGTAGGCAACCGGTCACACTCCGCCGTCAAGCCGGCCAGGATGTACGAGGTTTGAGCCCACGGGTGCCGGGCCGCTATGGAGGAACCCGGTTCGAGCCCTGCGGGCAGGCCCGACCCACCGGACCAGAGCGCACGAAGAGCCTTGCCGAGCGCTCGCGGCACAGCGTGCTTCGGTACAAAAGAGCAGGACAGCGGCACGGCGGCTTCACACAGTGCGGCTGCGCGGGCCAGTTCGGCTGGGGCCTTGCCTCCGACTGGCCGCCGAAGCATCATCGGGCACCCTCGCACCGCTGCGCAGGGGAGGAAGGAGACTCCGCTGTGATACGAGAAGAATTGTCGAGGCTATTCACACGAGAGGAACGGCACCGTCGGCTGTTCGCGCGCTTGCTGCTTGCGTTCGGACTGTCAAGCGTGGTCTTCGCCGTCGGCACCGTGCTCATATGGGTATTTGAGAGCGGTCAGAAAGGCGGGAACATCCACGGACTCGGTGATGCAGCCTTCTTCTGCTCCGTGCAATTGCTGACCGTTTCATCGAGTATGACGAATCCGCTGACGCCGGTCGGCAAGATTGTCGATGTCGGCCTCGAAGCGTGGGCCATCTTCGTCGTCACCGCGGTCGCAGGCAGCTTCGCCACGTTCTTTAGCTCAGGCGACACCAGTTAATCGATGACGGGCAGCCGCAGCAGCCCGGCGACCGCCATAGCCGCCCAGCGCTAACAACCTCCGCCACGGGCCCACAACGATCCTCCGGGTCGAGTAGCCAGCCGGACTTCCCCGGGGCCTTCGACCCGCCCAATCAGGCGGGACTATGCGCGCTACTCCCCCGTCCTGCGCAAGGCCAGCCCCCCGCAGGCACCCGCATACCCTGGATGGGCAACCGGGCCAGCCACTAAGAGCTCAGCTGACCTTCCGCCGGGCCCCTTCATGCAGGTAACCTACGCAGGCTGGGTCGCGAGCCCCGTGTACGCGGCCTGTCCACGGCCCTTCGCGCAGCCGGATGGAAGTAACCGAGCTCGCCGCTCTTGACGACGCGGTGGCCGGGCTGGATGTCCGGACCGATCACGCAGGACTAGACCTCAGACATGCCGACTGGCACGCAGGCCACCAAGCCGATGACCGGGCCATCCGCTTCAATGAGGATGATCGCCCGCGCCGCGACGTGGGCGAATAACGGCCGGCTCTTGATCCAGAAACGGTCCTGGCGCTGGACATCCATGGCAAGGCCGCAGGGAGTCGACTCACACGCGCTGACGATCACCTTGTCGTCGTCCGGCGAATCGACCGGCCGCGCGCCGTGAGCATGCCTATCACGTGCCCGTGACCAACCGCTCTCATAGAGTGTGCTGGCTGTAGCGAGAGGCTCCCGGCCCCGGCGCAGGTCCGAGAGCCTCTGCTCGGCTCAGGCTCTACTGGTGCGACCGCTGCTCCGCTTCGGCCGCGCTCGCCGCCGCTCGAGCCTTCTCCGCCTCGGCTTCCTTGGCAGCCACGTCACGCTGCGCGGCGGCCTTGTCCTGCTGGGCCTCCCCTTCTTGTTTCAACGACTCGTCCCCGGTTACGGCCCCGGCCGCTTCCTTGGCCCGGCCCTTCACATCTTCCACGACACCTTCGACGCCTGCTTTAGGCCCAGACTCATTGGCCACGATGGTCTCCCATTGTTTCCCATGGGGCAGCGTTCGCCCCTCCTTCAGTTATCGACCGCTACCCGGCGATCTAGGGCACAAACGCCGCAGGTCAGGTCCAGACGACGCTGCGCTGAACCGTCACGTCGCAGGTCCCTGGACATGCACCCGCACGAGCACCTGCTGCGCGCCGCCCGCGCCCAGGCCCGCACGCCGCAGTTCAAAGCAGGCCTACCCCACCCGGGCGGTCATCGAGCGGATCATCGCCTGGACCGCCACCAGCCACGGGTGGCGGATCAAGCTCCGCCACCTCGGAACGAGCAAGAACAACGCCTGGCTGCACAACCGGTCCGCTCCATGAACCTGCGCACCCTGATCAACGCCGGTCTCACCCGGCAACACGAAGCCGGGCGATCACCTGACCCACAAGACCAAGGCCAGGCCAGTCCCGGCCCCGGCCCAACGCGGGGCTGTACCAGAATTACCCCTATCGCCGCGCGGACCGCAGCGCCAGCTACGTTGTCACCAGAGCTGACAACAGGCCCAAGCCGGCTGACGCTCGCCAACCGCCCCGCCAGGCAGGTTGTTCAGAGGCGTCCTAGGTCGGCCGGGCCCCGCCCTCCGATGGCCGGAGCCTGGCTACTTGCGATGATCGTTAGGTGGCAGAGGGGGGCGCGGGAGCGGCGGGCGGCGATACGCCAGCTTGCCGATGGTTGCCGCAGGCTGGCTGCGGCCGAGGACGCCCTAACCGAGGCTCAGGCCGCGAGCAAACACGCCGAGGAGGCATTCGACGCTGCCGGCGACCGTTTCGACCACGCCGAGCGTGTCCTCGATGCCGCCCGCCAGGACCGCCGCCCGGGCGCGGCGAGACCGTTACGCGGGTCGGCAGGCATATGAGCGGGCCGCGGTCGCCGCCGACCGGCTCCAGCGGCGCGTGGCCGAGCTGTCCGATCAGCTGGACCGATTGGCTGAGTTAACGAGCACAGCGCCCCGCCAGGAGACGGGGGCGCTCCCGGCGGGGCGTGGCTGTTAGCTTCCACGCCCCGGGCGCCATATTCGCGCCATGAGGAAACTCTCGTCAAACGAGGCCCGGTCTCGTCCCGGTCGTGACTGGACAAGGTGTTCTAATCGTGTAGGTGATGGTGCGGCGCCCGGCTTGGTGGCCCTACCCCGAGCGGTGCAAGAACGAGTACGAACTGGGCCCCGGCCGGGTGCTGGTGTCTTGGGAGCCGTGCCTGTGCCCGGGCGCCCAGACGCTGGACCCGGACCGGACCATTTGGGGACACGTCACGGTTGCCTGCCAGGAACCGGGGTGCATATCGGTGTGGTACGACCCGCCGCATGAGCCCGGCGGGTGAGCGTGCGATGGGGCCCGGGGCGCACGGGCAGCGGCGGGCGCGCGCCCCGGGGGCTAGGCATTGCCAAACCGCGGGGCCGCCTAGCGGGCATGTAATGGCCCGGGACGGGACGCGGCCCCGCAACGTCCCGCCCCAGGCCCCCTTCCCCTAGGAGGGAATCCGCCGCTACCCGGGTGTGCCGGGATTATGCGACGTTCACTCAGACGCGGTCCGCCGCGACCTACCCGCAGCATTTCTGCACGTGAAGGGCTCCCCATTCGACTCCGTCAGATCGGGTCAGACACCGGATTCGTGCCTGGGTCAAGGGGTCGCCGGTTCAAATCCGGCCGTCCCGACCAGAAGGTCCAGGTCAGAAGGGGTTCCGGGTTTCTCGCTCGGACCCCTTTTCGATCTTCGGGAGCCAACGGGGTCACTTGATGCCTAGTCAAATACCGAGCAACGCGACTGGGGCCAAGGGCCCTGTCGGCGTCGTCCTCAAGCCTCGCTTTGGAGTGCGCGAAGGACCTCGCGCAGCTCGCCGGTGAAGTCGGAAAGCTGCTCGCTGGCGGTGGTGTGCAGGACACCAAGGTCGATGGACCAGTACCCGTGGACGATCCGGTTTCGCAGCCGCACCGGCTGCTGCCAGGCGACATCCGGAAAACGCGCTTTGATCTCGTCGGATACCCGGCTTGCAGCTTCGCCGAGGACGGTGAAGTTCCACAGGAGCGCTTCGCGCCGTTCCCGGTTGGCTTCAAGCTGGCTGACGGACACGTCGATGACCAGGTGCTGGGCCTGCTCGGCCGCGTCGATCATCTCGGTGAGCAGGAGGATGTCACGCTGCATATACGGGCCTGGCTTCGGCCAGGACGGACGGCTGCAGCAGCGGGTGCAGCGCGCGCAGGGAGACCAGGTCAACCCGGTGGCCGAACAGACCGGACAGTTCGTCGGCGAGCTGCTCGACTTCCCAGCCCAGCCGCCGACCGGGCCGCAGCGTGTAGAGGATGTCGATGTCGCTGTCTGGTGCCGCGTCACCGCGGGCGCGAGAGCCGAACACCTTCAGGTCGGCGATCCCGTATCTGTCACAGATGGCAGCCAGGCGCTCCTCATCGACGTCAACGCCTGGAATGATCACCATGATCCAAGGCTAACCCCAGACCAGCGGCGCGTGTGTGACAACGGTGGCGCGTATGCCTGGTCACGCTGGCTTCCGCGGCTGGGCGGGCGTCGCGCGGCGGGTGGCGGACAGCGGCACCGGGGGCGTGGACGTCTGCCTTGGCGTGATCGGCTCCGAGGTGCGCGGTCGCTGGCCGACCAGCCGGCGCGTGCGGCTGGACAGTTCCTCCGCCCGCCCGTCCATCCACGTGTCCAGTTCTTCAGCGATCAGCTTCTTGAGCCTGACCGATCCGATGTATGGGATCAGGTGGTGACTAGCGATCGACCGGTAGCTGTCGATCGTCTCCTGGGCCTTGTCCCTTCATGCCCTGGTCCATGACCGTCCACTGCGTTCGCGTGGTCGAGGGAGGCTCACAAGTCACGACGGGACGCTACCCAGACCCGCATCCACGATGTGCGTTCCCCATGAAGGGAAGGTGGCCTCCACGGTTAGTCCTCCCCCGTACCGGGGACGGAGCGTCAGGGAGCCGGCGTGGGCGTTGACGATCGCCTGGACGATCGACAGGCCGAGCCCCGAGCCGTCTCCGTGGCCGGTGCGCTCGGTCTCGAGGCGCTCGAAGGGCTGGGTGAGTCGATCGACCGCACCGGCGTCAACGACGGCGCCCGTGTTCGTGATGGACAGAAGGACGACGTCACCGCGTCGACCGGTCATCACATCGATGCGGCCAGGGGCCGAGTTGTACGCGAGGGCGTTGTCGACCAAGTTCGCGAGCAGCCGCTCTGCCAGGCGCGGGAGCCGCTGTGACGGCCGTTCTGCAGCTAAACGTTCCTTACGCTGGTTGACGAGTTGAAGGGAGATCGAGTCTAGATGCAATTTAACAACGATGAGGTGTGGCATCTCATGGCGCTCCCGATTGTGGAGCAACAAGGCAACAAGCCGGTGATAGCATATCTTTATCACGAGCTCGCTCGGGCCGCCCGGGATCAAGGGAGATTCGACGATGCCGAAATCTGGAGCTCCAAAGCTCTCGCAGTTGCTGAAGACCTCGAGGACAGCCAATAGTAGGGAGCGTCTACTCCCAGCTCGGCGAAATAGCACAAGATCGGGGGAAGTTCGACAACGCCATATCATGGTATCTCAAAGCTCTAGCGATAGCGGAGGAGCTCGACAACCTGCCTGCGAAAGCTCTGACCTATCACCGACTCGGCAAGGCTGCCTTCCAGGGTAAACAGCTTGAAGTAGCGGAGGCGCGAGGACAACTGGATCGTGCACTCAGGTTTGCGATCAGATTCGTGGCGCTATCCGGTGAAGTCACCCGCTACGTTGCAAGCCAGCTAGGCCGACCTACGGCCGCTGTGGGAATAGACGCACTTGAAGCATCTTGGCAAGAGATCGTTGGGAGCCCACTACCCGCAGATATGCGTGATACCGTCGTCTCATGGCAACCTGGCAGTGAATGACCAAGGACTGCCTGTCTAGAACATGCTCTAGCCTCGAAACTGGCACGGAAATGCTTTAAAAAGAGCATCAGATATGTCATCCAAACCTGGACGAGCATAAGAATCAGTCACACTGTCAACATGGCTTTTCACATCTAGACTTGCCGTAAGCGGAACGGGTTCTATCTCAAAACCGAATATGCTGTAGTAGTCGTTGAACTTCCATCGACCACCAAAGGGGTCGGGTGATGTGTTCACCCACAGATTCGGTATCCGAAAACTATCAGCAATTATGAGACCATGCAGTGAGCTCGAAAAAATAAACTTGCATGAACTAATCAATGATATTACTGACTCTGGATCTGACGTGACGTCGATAACAATGAGATCATTGCTTTTGGCTATGTAAGCAACTAGCGAATTGTCCCGGTGACACAAGTGTGGCACGATGCCAATCCGATGGCCTTCACCCTGCCTCGTGTCAAAAACATAGCTTGCAAGCAGACCCGGGTCCCCATAAACAGTCTCACGTGGCAATCGACTCAATCTTGCTGATTGAGGTCCGCGCACTGCATGATAGGTAACCGTTCCATCCGCCGGTGCGGGTTCGTCAGGGAAAATATAGCCGGAACCCCATACATGTATCGGGTTGCTTGGATCCCTCCGGACAGGTGTAATCCATTGAATTACTGAACCCGCAGCTGTCAAGTAAGCATACTCCAGGGGGGCCCATCTAACTTTAGCATTAAATAGCCTTGCCAAAAGGATCGGCGTCATCGAATCGCCAAAATTCGGCTCTTCGTTCCACCAATATACCGTTATATTCTCTCTCTTAGTCATGGAGGGCATCTACCCAGTGAAAAGCATTTAAAACATAAAAAGTACTTCGGAGGCTAGGTGACCTTTAGCTTCCTAGAGTTCACGGTGCTCGTCCATCTACTTCTAGCAGCTTCAACACCATCAAGCCATTGAATGCCGGCGATATGCTCGGAAATCGGCTTGCCCGCCCACCAACCTAACACATCACTCCAATATAGATACTCACTGCGAGACCCGATATTATCATTAATTCGCTCTCTCTCCCGTAGAATCCCAGCAGTATCCTCGTTCATAGCAGCAACCAATGCTCGCACTACAGAAACATCGAGCAGAACATCGTTCATCTCAAAGTCAATTGCTATCTCTTCGGCTTTATCAATGTAATCAATTGGGCGAATCGAATTGGGAGCCGCATGATATAGTGCTCGTGCCAAGTAATGCGCAGATCGACTCCAGGGCTCTAGTCCCTCAACCTCTAGATTTGACCAGTGACTAGGATCAATTTTGCCCGTCCAACCTTCGACCAAGGCAAGTTCAGCCCTAAACAAAGCAGCCAAACCACTATCTCGTGCCGATTCGGCATGCAAGAGACCCAAACTATATTGCGCGGCCGAGTCTGACCAACGAGCATTGCTCCTGTAGACATCACCTAGCAAGCGTGGGGCGCTAACACTAGAGGGGTCAGACGTCGCTAGTCGAGCTAGGTCTGTAAACGAACCACGCTTCAACAACGTCAAAGCAAACATCGTCCTGGCCTCTGCACTAACCTCTGCAGGAGTTTGATGCGAAGCAAGAACTTCTGAGTAAATCTCAGATGCCTCCGCATTTCGTCCGATACTAAGAAGAGCATCAGCTTCAAGTGCCCTGGCCCACATATGATCAGGCTCAGTAAGGCGATTATCGGCAGCGCATTCATCCAAAGCCTTGGCCCAGGGTCGGAAAGGAAGCTTGCCTCGCATAGCTACGACACTCAGCAAACAAGACAAATTGGCCGCCGCTGACCCAGTTTTCCCGTCCAACGCCGCGGGATCAAGTCCACCTTGTTTGGAAAGGGTACGACCTACCGAGGATAGCCATTGCACCGGCAGGGCGAATTCGTGGCTTAGACGTAGGCCTTGAAGAAGCAAATTGTTAAGCTGTAGAGGGTCGGTGCATGAAGCAGCCCTGCGTCCCAATTCGTCAAAGGCCCTAGTTGCCGCTCTATGCCAATCCGTAGCGGACCAGAAGTCAGAGTCTGCGCGCAGCACCTTCCTCAGAGCAGAATGCAGCGAATAAGGGCAGAAAGAACCAGGCTCACGTCTAACATATGGTCGGCTCATGACATCCTGTACAGTACTGTCACTCACATCTCCAGCAGTAGCCCGCACGAGAGCGGCATCGAAACTGTCGAAGAGCGCTGCAGCAAACAATACCGAGCGCTCATCTGCGGTGAGATCTGAAGCGATACGAATGACAAGCGCAGGAAACGGCTTATCGAATACGCTCAGGTCGTGGGTGCCCGTCAGAGACAGTTCTTGATAGTATGCCGCTGCCATATCAAGATGCAAAGGCCAACCGTTGGACGTTTCTATAATACGCCCTCTTATCGACTCAGGGATGGCAGGCGCTCCATTTATCTGGAGCCGTTGCTGCAAGTATTGGTCAGAATCATGCTTTGACAGCTCCCCGATAAGCACACATCTGTTTCCTGAGACGTCTGATCTAATACTAAGGTCGGGCCATCGATCAGGTCCCACATAATCGAGAGCTCCACGCAGATCAGCGCGATCCCAATCGAGACGATTTCTACCCGCGATGACAAACATAACATTAGGCATCAAATAACATATGCGTTGTATTGAGGATTCCACCCGCCTTCCTTTTTCCGTTACTTGCTCATACGTATCAAGAAAGACAACAAATCTACTGTCGCCCCCTCTAGATATGTCCCATGCGAGGAGCGCTGGAAGATAAGCAAGTGATTCTGCAGCCGTATCGGAGTCAAGAAACATCGGCAGTACAGGACAATTTGCGATTGCGTGGCGGGTCCTATGACCCTCGCGAATCTTTTTTGCGATAAGCTGCACCAAATGAGTACTCGCGACAGCGATACCTGAAGCAGATGTGAGGGTGGAAGCTACTTCCGTCAGTACGTTCTCCATCTCATCGCTAAGGCCGACTTTCTCGCCGGCTCGCCGTAGAAGAGAGTTGTTTCGCGTGTAGGTGCTAAGCGATGTGCCAGGATGAACAATGCTCCAGTAGAAAGAAAAAGCTAAATCAAATGCGCTGCACACGCGACCGAGGCCACCTGCAGTAAGGCGGAGCCTAAGAATGAAATCCTCCAAGCCAAACGATGTTGGCTCTTGGAAATCAATAAGTGCAGTTGCAGCGGGAATTTGTTCAGTTGGCTTGACTGTGTCCTGAAGTTTATGTAGGAGTGTCGACTTACCTATGCCTCCGAAGCCATAAAAGTTAAGAATATTGCGCCGAGGAAGATCGGGATTAATAGGATCTACGGAAGCCGCATATCGTTGATGTTCTTCAGTGAACCTTTCGAAGTGCGCGAATTCTTCCGTTCTATTAGTAAATACCGAATGCGTCTGAGCGGCGCCACTACCGGGTCGAAAAAAGCTGGAGAATTTGTCAGACAAGAAGGTTCCCCCCAATGGTCGCCTAGCTGCTAAGGCACTAGATTATACATCGGCGCAGGTGATCTGGGGGGTACTCATCTCACAATCATGTCTGGTGCCGCCGACATTCTCGTTCTCGCCCAGCGCCCCGCAGACGCGCCGGGTTGCTTAACTGCAGCGTCCCCGCCCGAGCCGCGATCACAGGCATGAGGAGCTACCTAAGCGTCCACATCCTTAAGCAATCGGAAGGGGTCATGAGCACGCAGCGGGAGGAGCGGTTCCGGCTGGTTCAGGACCTGCCCGACTGAGCGCCCGCGCTTCTCGATAGCGTGCGCCGACACCTTCGTGCGGTCAACAATTCTCGTCTCTGGCTTTGTTCGGCGCCAGTCAGGTCAGTACCTGCGACGCAGGCGGCCCGGTCGCAGGACCTGCTCGACGACGGGTTCGGCCACCCGGCGTGATCGTCTGCGCTACTGGCCCCTTGATGGCCGCCGTACTGTCGCCTACTCGCTGAGCTTCGTCAGCAGGTCACGGTTCTTGACGTTGGCGAAGATCCGATCGTGGGCGACCAGAGGGACCTGAAGCCACAGCGCTGTCGCCGCCACCCAGCGATCCGCCTCATGTTCCTTCTGGCCCAAGCCATGCCCCGTCCTGGCGCACCAGGCACGCAACGTGGCATAGGCGTCGGTGAGATGGGGCCCAGGCCAGACGATCTCGGCCCGGCCAACTTCGTATTCCAGCCGCCTGAGCCGGTCGGGGCCCCAGCCGGCCAGCCTGGCTCCGTACTCAAGCTCGCCAACGGTGACAAAGGAGATCACTGCCGGCCGGCCTTCAAGTATCGGCCGATACAGCGTGGCGAGTAACCGGCCGCTCGGTGCCAGTCGTGCGCCGAACACCCCGGTGTCAATGACGACGGGCCCGCGCGAACCCAGATTCATGCGCTCATGATGGCCTCAAGGAAGAGGCGATCCTCCTCCTCAGTGAGGTCACCGATAAGCACCTCCTCATCGGGGGGCAGGGGCCGCGCCGCGTCAAGCACTTCCTCCCTGTCACGCTCCAGGGTTGTCCCACCGGAACCCGTCCCGTGCGCGTCAACCTCTGACACTGCGGCACCTCCTCCCACGAACCAGGCTACACGGAGCGAACAGCCCGCTCGGATGAGTCAGCGTTCGGAGTCACGCACTGCCAGAGATCTCTGGGAGCCAACTGCGGGAGCCAACACCGCCAGATTCTCCTCCACCGATCCCGACCCAGCCGGACCGTCGCTGCAGATGAAAGGCTCCCCGTTCGACTCCCTCAGACCAGGCCAGACACCGAACTCGTGCCTGGGGGTCAAGGGGTCGCCGGTTCACATCCGGCCGTCCCGACGGGTTTTTCGAACGCTTGCACCCCGAATTTGGAACGAAAATCGCCCAAGTGGGAACGATCACGGTGGCGCCGCGAGGCCCTGCCGGGGCATCGCACCCCAAGGCCGTTCGGCGCGCTGGCCCTGGGAGGTCGGCCGAGCTGTTTGGCGCAGCTAGAGCGGCCGGGCCGTGATGAGGTAGTCGGTCGCGCGGAAGCATCCATGGACGTGGTCGTTGACCACGCCGACGTTCTGCATGAACGCGTAGACACTGGTAGGCCCCACGAAGCGGTACCCCTGCGACTTCAACTGCTTGGCAAACACCTCCGCCTGCGGGGTCGACTTCGGCAGGTCGGCAACGGACCGCGGTGCGCGCTTGCGGGAGATCTGGTGGGACTTCGCGAGCGTCACCAGGCTCGGCGACGCGGACATCATCGCGCGTGCGTTGTCGACGGTGGCCTGGATCTTGCCACGGTTGCGGATGATCGAAGCGTCCTGGACCAGCCGGTCAACGTCCCGCTCGGTCATCGCCGCGACCTTGGCCACGTCGAAGCCCCGGAAGGCCTCCCGGAATGCGTCCCGCTTCCCGAACACGATCGACCAGCTCAGCCCGACCTCGAATACGCCCAGGGTGAGCGCCTCGAACATCGCGGACTGGTCGTAGGTGCGGGTACCCCAGACCTCGTCGTGGTAGCGCCCGAGCGCGGTATCGCCGACGCCGGCCCAGCCGCAGCGTGGCTTCCCGTCGTGCCCGATGATCACGTCGCTGCTCATCTCAACTTGAGCCGGTCGAGCAATGGGTCCGTCACTCTGTTTAGTGCGCCGTGAAACCGCCCGATGGCGCTTTGCGGTGACACGTGACCGGGCAGCTTCGCCAGCGCGGCTCGGTCCGCCGCTGTCAGCGGCCGCATCGTCAATCCGTCCGGTGAAACTGCCCAGTCGAGATCGTTCACGCCCGGCGAGCGACTTCCGCTCGGGCTGAGATCCAGAGCGTGTGGGGCTGGTCGCGTTCGCCGTGCAGGTCGAGCATGCCGTGGACTAGCTCCTCGACAGAGCCGCCCTTGTTCGCGACCGTGGTGAAGTCGCGCAGGTACTGCTGGCTCGCTGCGAGGTTCTCCGGAAGGTCGGAGGCCCCTACGCTCTTGTGGCCAGCAACCACGATCTTCGGGTTCAGCGTGGCGATCGCATCGATGCTGGCAACCCACGCCTCACGCTTTGCCTCGTCCGCTTCGTACATCATCATGTGAACGTTGTTGTAGACGACGTCGCCTGCGACGACAGCCTCGGCGGATGGGACGTGGAAGGCCGTCGATCCCTCCACGTCGCCCTGCCCGACGTGAATCACGTTGACAACCTGGCCGTCGACCAGGATCTCGTCGGTCTCCAGCACGTCGGGCACCACCGGCGTCTCAGGGAGCTCCCCCGGGAAGCGCGACGTCCAGTACTTCGTGGTCTTGTTGAAATCCGCTTCCCATTCAGCGCGACCCGCAACTTCCGGAGCTGCGTATCCGCGTGCCCCGGGGAAGTGCTCAAGTAGTCGCGCGAGGCCGAGCCAGTGGTCAGAGTGCCCATGCGTGATGTAAATGCCCGTGATCTTCTTGCCGGACCCCTTCGCCCACGCGGCGATCTCGTCCGCGTTATTGAATGTCAGCAGGGCGTCGATCAGGATCCCATCGGTAGGACCGGAGATCAGGGTGCTGCTCGATGGCGCCCAGGTGGCGACCTCGCCCTTACCGAGCTGATCCGGGTAGTTGTACGGCCGCATCGGGCTGACGTAAACGTCAATCGACAACGGGCTGGCGCTCATTTCTCGTTCTCTTCCTCTAGCTGTTTCGTCCGGCCTGGAGCTTCGCGATCTCGGCGCGAGCGGCGGTCACCAGCTCCTCGTTGAGGTGGGCGTGGCCCCACAAGCCCCAGCCGCCCTCGGGAGCCTCTGTCAACAGGACCCATGTGCGCTCCGTCAGAGACGAGTCACCGGCGGCCGTGGCGATCAGATCCGTGAGCTGCCGTACCGCGGCGAGCTGCTTGTCGCGGGCCAACGCACCGGCATTCGTAAGAACCTGAACCCGTACGTAGGTGCTGTCGCCGTCAACGTTTGCGAACGATGAAGGAGGGAGCTCATGGACGAACGCGGCGGTGTTCTTTCGGAACATCGGGATGTTCGGAACCCCTTCAACTGCCATCAAAGTGGCCGCGAGGTCCTTGGCGAGCTGAGACGTATCGGAGAACGTCCCGGCAGCGGCGTAGACGTCAATCATCGGCATAGCGGTGCTCCTTCGGCAGGTCCGGGACGCTTGGCGTGGAGGGATTCGCCCTCATCGAGCCCGAACGCTGCCATGTAGACCAGGCCGGCCACGTTGGGCGCGTCGGCGCCGAGCTCGATCGTGATCTGGCCGCCGTAGGAGTGCCCGGCGACGATCGTGGGGCCGTCTTGGAGGTCCAGTACGTGGCGCATGCGGGCGACGTCGTCGGCCAGCGCGGTCATCGGGAACTGGGGTGCGGTGACGCGGTAGCCGTCGGCCTGCAGGCGCTCGATGACGCCGCTCCAGCAGGAGCCGTCGGCCAGGCGCCGTGGACGAGGACGATGTTGAGCAGGGCATCCATGGCGGCGATCCCCTTCACTTCCTAGGCGATGGTTGTTTGCCGTCATGCTGGCGCGCGGGGAGCCGATGGGGTATCCGCATGTTGACTGCACCTGCCAGGAATCGTGCCTGGGGGTCAAGGGGCTGCCGGTTCAAATCCGGCCGTCCCGACTGGTAGTCAAGCTTTTTCGAATGTATTTCTACCTCACCAGAGCCAGCAAAGAGCCATCTCCCTTCGAAACGGCCCTCTAGAGGCGCGCGCCGATCATGCATCCAGGCGTTCTACCAGGACATATGCCAAACCGCCAGAGCCAGCGAAGCCGGCCAGTCAAGGGGTCAAACATCGCTGAGCCACCGCGGCTCTGCACGGCACCCGGCAACTGCGAAGCTACGGGACACCAACCCCGGCACACCGCAAGCCGCTTCGGCATCGATGTGGCGCGCCGAGACATCTAGAGCGGTGCGTGGGCGCAGCTCGACAAACAGCTCACCGGCCTCGCGATCTGGCTACCCACCGTCACCCCCAACGAGACCGGCCTCATCTCCCGCCGCACCGGCAACTACCAGTACAACTCAGTCTGGGGAACGCTGCTCGACCAGCTCTGGGCCCGGTAAGCCCGGGCCCGGCGCAGGGCAACCGGACGCCAGGCCTGCCCGGTGCCCCCGGCAGACGGCCGCTCACTGAAACTCCAAGCATTCCGTCTGAATGGCCACCGGTCTGGCTGATGAGCGTGACTGCGATGAGGAGGCGCTACCCGCGGACCAGTCCGGTGGCAAGCGCCTGCTTCGTGCCGAGGTCTGATCGATCGTCAACTGTCCGATACCCGGAAGGCCAACGCGTAACAGATGACGGCGCCGGGTCACGCAGCCCGCTCGGGCATACTCGTCATGTGGCCGTTCCAGTCGTCGTCATCGGTGCCGGCGTGGTGGGGTGCAGCGTCGCGTTCGCCGCTAGCCGCGCCGGTCTGCCGGTCACGCTGGTCGAGGCGGCGTCCGGCCCCGGCCAGGGCTCAACCAGCGCGTCCTCGGCCATCGTGCGCATGCATTACTCGACGTTCGAGGGAGTGGCCCTGGCCTGGGAAGCCAAGCAGACATGGGAGCAGTGGGGCGAACACCTCGGCCACGTCGACCCAACCGGGATGGCACAGTACGTCCCGACCGGCGCACTCGTCCTGGACAGCCCGTCGTTCGACAGTGCCCGCGTGCTAGCCCTCTACGACCAGCTCGGGATCCCCTACGAGCTGCTGGGCCCCGCGCAGCTGCGCGACCGCTTCTCGTACCTGTCGGCCGACCGCTTCTACCCGCCCCGGCTGCCCGACGATCCGCGGTTCTGGAACGACCCGGTCGGCGAGCTCGGTGGCTTCTACACACCCGACGGTGGCTTCGTCGACGACCCGCCGCTTGCCACGCACAACCTTTGGGCCGCGGCCTCGGCGCTGGGAGCGGGGTCGGTGTTCGGCCGCACCGTCATGTCCGTCAACCGAGACGCGAATGGCGTCTGCGGCGTCACGCTCAACGACGGTCGTAGTATCGCGGCGCGTGTAGTGGTCAACGCGGCAGGGCCGTACTCTGCCGCAGTGAATCGGATGGCAGGCGTCGGGGCCGACTTCGGGGTCACGACCCGGCCACTGCGCCAGGAGGTACACGTCCTGGACGGGCCGCCGGAACTCGCCGGAAAGCTCGGGCCCACCGTCAGTGATGGCGATCTCGGTGCGTACTTCCGCTTTCTGCCCGGCGGCCAGTTGCTCGTCGGCAGCATGGAACCCGAGTGCGATCCGCTCGACTGGCTCGACGACCCGCAGCGCCTCGACGAGCGGGCCAGCGTCGCAGTCTACGAACGGCAGTCGCTGCGGCTCGCACGCCGCTTCCCGAGCGTCCAGGTGCCTACCCGCCCGCGCGGCCTTGCCGCGCTATACGACGTGACCGACGACTGGATCCCGATCTACGACGGCACCGATCTGCCCGGCTTCTTCGTGGCGATCGGGACGAGCGGCAACCAGTTCAAGAATGCGCCGGTGATCGGCCTGCTCATGCTCGCGCTGATCAAGAACTGGCTGGACGGCGGTGACCACGACACGCGCCCGGTGCAGTGGGTGGCGCCGCACACCGGATCAATCTTGAACCTGGCGCACTACTCGCGGCGGCGCACCCCAAATCAGGGCAGCAGCCACTCCGTACTCGGCTGAGCGGCCTCGCTCAGCTCCACAAGCGGACGACCTCCCGGGCGCGCGCGATGTGGCAGCTGGGCGTGCCCGGTCTGTGTCCGGCGCGAACGCGACCACGGTGTCTGCAGCTGCCCGCTGGGCCTGGCCGATCAGGATCACCCTCGGGTGAACATCTGCCTGGGCGCCAGTGGCGGAAACGCAAATCTGCTGATGGCTTGTAGTGCTGTTTGCCCGAGTCTTCACGCGTTAGGTCCACTGTTCCCAGGACCGCTTGCACGACTGGGACGATCAGGCCGAACTCGGCCTTCGAAGGGCTAGGTCGAGGGCCCGGTCGAAGCTGAGAGCCATGCCCTGGGCGTAAGCCGGCTCCAGCTGCTCATCGCCCAGGTGCGCACGCGCTTGGTCGAGGCTGTCCCGGCGGTTGCGCGCCTCGGGCTCCTGCCACGGAAGTCGCGTCCGGTCGCAAAAGGCCTGCGCGGCGCCGTGCAGCACTGCTGCCCGGTGCCAGTCGCCCTGATCGCTGGCCACGCACGCCAGGTCAAGGCAGGCGTAGGCCAGGCCCTCGTTATCGCCATTCCGGCGGCTGACCCGCAGGGCGGTCTCGAATGTTGACTGCGCGCCGTCGGGGTCTCCCTCCGCGCGCAGCACCAGGCCCAGATTCAGGGCCACGGCGGTGTATTCCCATCCGATCGCCTGCGCGGCTTGCGCCGCGGCCTCCAGGTGAGCCCGGGCGGCGGGGATGTCGCTGGCGCTCAGCGCAGTGT
The DNA here is from genome assembly GCA_963703875.1 of uncultured Alphaproteobacteria bacterium. Taxonomy (GTDB): domain Bacteria; phylum Pseudomonadota; class Alphaproteobacteria; order Rhizobiales; family Xanthobacteraceae; genus Pseudolabrys. The sequence continues at coordinate 102,608 of CAVPFZ010000002.1, read as the reverse complement.
TGCCGGCGTTGTTGTGCAAGATGGAGTTAATCAGATAGTCGCCGGTTCGCTCGGTGCAGGCAATCGCCTCGCCGACCAGTTGCAGATGCCGGGCAGGGTCGACGGCCAGCAGATACGAGAGCAGGCTGACGGCCAGCAGAACGTCGTCACCGAGATGGCGGGCGCGCTCGACAGCCTCCTGCCCGAAGGGGAGCCCTGTCTCCGGCTCGCCGGCGAAGAAGCATATGCCGCACAGTGCCGCAAGGGGCATGATCAGCAGCCGGTCGTCGCCCACGTCGCGGGCGACCTTGACGGCCTGTTCGCCAAGGTGCCGTGCTCCCGCGATGCCGCCGAACCAAGCGGCGGCGGCGGCAGTTGCCAGTGCCGCGGCAAACAGCCCGGGGTCGGCGCGGGCGTCGGGCCGATCCAGGACCGGCACGAGCAGCCCGAAGGCCTCCTGTTCCTTCGAGCGCGCGATCCTCGAGCGCGCTATCCAATAGCGTTCGAGCGCGACACCCAGGCGCAGGACCAGCGCGGTCCCGTCCGGACGGCCGGCCGCATGCTGGGCGGCGCGCCGCAGGTTCGCCTGATCGGCATCCAGCCGTGCCAGCCAGCTGCCCTGCTCCGGGCCGGTGAGATGAGAAGCCGCCGCCTCGGCCATGGTGAGGAAATGCGTGCAGTGCGCCGCGGCGACCGCGGCCGCCTCCTGGTCGCCGGCGTCGGCCAGCCGCTCGGCGGCGAACAGCCGGATGGTTTCCAGCAGCCGGTACCGCAAGGCCGTTTGAGCTGGCTCGGCCACCACGAGGCTCTTGTCCACTAGCGACCCAAGCAGTCCGGCGACCTCCAGCAGCTCGATGTCCCCGAACCCGCCCATCGCCTCGGCTGCGTCTAGGGCGAAGCTGCCGGCGAACACCGACAGGCGTGCCAGCAGCACCTGCTCAGCCTGGTTGAGCAGCGAATAGGACCAGCTGACCGTCGCATGCAGCGTCTGCTGGCGTTCCAGGGCGGTGCGGCTGCCCCCGGTGAGCAGCCGGAACCGCTGGTCCAGCCGGTCGTGCAGCTCGCTCAGCGACAACGACCGCAGCCGGGCAGCGGCCAGCTCGATCGCCAGGGGCATCCCGTCCAGCCGCCGGCACACCGACACAACCAGCGGAGTGGTCTGCTCGTCGACGCAGAGATTTACTCCCTGGGCCGTGGCCCGGTCCGAGAACAGCGCTACCGCATCGCATGACCCTGGCGCGATGCCGGAGTCGCCAGGTCCGGGCAGCGACAGCGACGGCACCCGGTAAATCGTCTCCCCGCCGATCCCGAGTGGCTCCCGGCTGGTCGCGATCAGCCGTACCCGCGGGCAGCGCCGCACGATCGCGTCAGCGGTCTTGGCGCAGCCGCCGATAAGGTGCTCGCAGTTGTCCAGCACGATCAGCACATCCAGGGGCGCGAGGGCATCCAGCAGCGCCTCCAGGACCGGCCGGCCCGGCTGTGCGGCAAGCCGCAGCGCCCCGGAGATGGCCGGCGCCACGCCGTCGGGCTCGGTGACCGCGGCCAGCTCCACCAGCCAGGCCCCATCCCCGGACCGATCCAGCAGTCCGGCGGCCACTCGCAGGCCCAACCTGGTCTTGCCGCACCCGCCCGCCCCGGTCAAGGTGACCAGCCTGGAGGATTCCACCAGCGCCCGGACCTCGGCCAGTTCCCGGCCACGGCCGATAAACGCCGACACCTGGGCCGGCAGATTGTTCTGCAGTGCCGGCGCCCCCTCCCGGGCGGCCAGCACCTCGGCAGCCGGTACCCGCCCACGGGCCGCCGCGGCGAACAGATCTGCCACCGGCCCAGGCAGGCCCAGCGCGCCGGCCAGCAGCCCAGCGGTGTTTTTATGCGCGGTGCGGCTGATGCCCCGCTCCAAGTCGCTGAGCGTCCGCACCGGCAGGCCCGCCGCCTGCGCCAGCTCCTCCTGGGTCAGCCCGGCCTCGGCGCGCAACTGCCGCACCAGCCCGGCGAACGAAAGCGCCAGCTGCTCCGCCACCGTCCCCGCGCCCCTCGTACACCCTCAGTTAAAACGATCGTGCCCCACACTACGCACGACCCGCCTGCCGCCACCATCCCCCGGGCCGCCGGCAGGACCTGGCGGACCGGGCTGGCCGCTCTCAGCACGACCAGCCGGGCCGACGCTAGCCCCGCGACCGTGACGACCGCCCTGGGAGAGGCGTCCGGCACGGCCGTCAGCACCCTGGAGCTTGGCCGCCGATTCCGTGGGTTGTTCCGTGGGTCATTCCGTGTGGTGCTCATCTCTGCCGGGGCCAACAGTGGAACCAGGCTCGGTTCACCGGGCCGCTACCCTCCACCAATCCCAGGGAGATCGTCATGAACCCGGCCCGCGCCATCCGCCGTTCGGCGGGCGTCCTGGCCGGGATAGCCGGTGCCCTGCTGGCGTCCCTCGCCGTCACACCGGGTCACCCGGAACGGGCCAGTAGGGGCCCGCACACAAGCCTTACGTGAGGCACCCATGATCAGCCAGGCGGCGGCCCGGCGATGCACACTGCCACGTTCATCATCTGACCCGGGGCGCCAAGGCAGACCGCGCCCTCCAGGGTCACCTTTCCATCATCGTGAGCACAAGGAGGTCAGGCTGTGGCAACGAAACGACTGCGACGGCACAACCGGAGAACGACGGCCTTGCTGGGCCTTGTCCTGAGCACGGGCCTATGTCTTGGGGCGCTGGCCTCAGCTACCCCGGCCGCGGCTGCTCCTAGCATCTCCTTCGGGCCCACCTCGGGAGCGGCCGGGACGAGGGTGCTCATCACCGAGTCGGGACCCGGCGCCGGCAAGGTCACGGCGGTGGGCATCGCGGGTGTTCTGGCGGTCTTCCATGTGGCCAGCCCCTCCCAGATCAATGCCATCGTGCCTGCCATGTCGGCCGCGGTCGGCCCGATCACGCTCTTTTTCGGGACGACTCGGGTGGTAAGTTCCACCATGTTCACGGTCGTCCCCGGGCTGGTGCTCTCACCGGCCACCGGCCCGCCCGGCTCGGCCGTGAACGTTTCCGGAACCGGCTTCGGGCATTCGGAGACGGTGAGCGTCTCCTTCGACGGCACCGTGCTGGCAACTCCGCCGGCCAGCACCAAGGGCAGCTTCGGCCCGACGCCGGTCACCGTCCCCGCCGCGGCCACCGCCGGGAGTCACACGATCTCGGCCCTGGGAAATACCACCGGCCTGCTCGCCCAGGCGGCCTACACGGTGACTCCCACGATCGTGGTCTCCCCGGGTACTGGGCCGCCCGGCTCGGCGGTGACCGTGTCCGGGGCGGGCTTCGGGCCCTTGGAAGGGGTGGACGTCTACTTCGACACCACCGACCTGGCGCTGGCCGAATCCAAAGCGAACGGCAGCTTCGGCCCGGTCTCGATCACCGTGCCCGCTTCGGCCGTGCCCGGGACCCACACGGTCTCGGCCCAAGGACGCCAGTCCGGCGCGTTCGCTCAGGCGTCCCTCACTGTGAATACCAACTGGGCCGAGTTCCACTACTCCGCCAAGCACAAGGGAGCCAATCCGGTTGAGAACGTACTGTCGCCCGCCAACGTCTCCGCCATCGACCAGGACTGGAGTTTCACCACCGGAAGCGGTGTCTCCTCCTCCCCAGCGGTAGTGAACGGGGCGGTGTATGTGGGCTCGGATGACAGCAACGTGTACGCCCTCAGTGCCAACGGTGGGAGCAAGCTGTGGAGCTTCGCCACCGGAGGCAGCGTTCTCACCTCCCCAGCGGTGGCCAACGGCTTGGTCTACGTGGCCGCAAATGGCAGCATCGACGCCCTCAACGCCGCCACCGGGGCCCAGCAGTGGACCCAGGGCATCGGAGGTGACTCCGAGTCCTCGCCGACCGTGGCGAACGGCTCGGTCTACGTGGGCCTGGGCGCCAGCATCTACGCTTACACCGGCGGCGGGGATCTGGAGTGGACCTTCACGACCGGAGAGGTTGTCGACGCCGCCCCGACCGTGACCAACGGCGTGGTCTACGTGGGCTCGGTCGACGGCAACCTCTACGCCCTCAACGCCACCACCGGGACCCAGCTCTGGAAGTTCTCTCCCGCCGGAAGCGAGGTCGAGACCTCCCCCACGGTGGCGAACGGCGTGGTCTACGTGGCCGCGGATAACGGCAACATCTACGCCCTCAACGCCGCTACCGGAACCCAGCTCTGGAGCTTCACCACCGGCTCTAACGTCTTCTCCTCCCCGGCAGTGGCCAACGGGGTGGTCTACGTGGGCTCCAACGACGGCAACGTCTACGCCCTCAACGCCGCCACCGGAACCCAGCTCTGGAGCTTCACCACCGGCGGCGCCGTCGACTCCTCCCCGGCGGTAGCGAACGGCGTCGTCTACGTGGGCTCCAACGACGGCAACGTCTACGCCCTCAACGCCGCCACCGGAACCCAGCTCTGGAGCTTCACCACCGGCGGCGCCGTCGACTCCTCCCCGGCGGTAGCGAACGGCGTCGTCTACGTGGGCTCGGACGACGGCAACATGTACGCGTTCGACCTCGCCGGCGGGCAGGCCGCACCAGCCCGCCCCAGCCGGAGCAACCTGCACCCCAACCACAGTCTGCGCCCCCAGCACCGCCAGCCAGCCTGACCACGCCGGATCACCTGGGCCGGGCACGCCACCACCGCCCGGCCAGGCAGCCGGCGCAGCAAAGAGGGCCTGTCCAAGAAGGAAATCATCCGCTGCTCGAAGCGTTACGTCGCCCGCGAGGTCTATCCCTGCCTGCGCATGCCGGTCGGCTAACGCTCATACTCCGGGACGGCCTGGCCCTCTATTAGGCTGCCTCGCCCAAGCTGGCCTGCTAACGATTCGCCAGCCGTCCCCTTCTCAATACCTGCCGCGGCTTACTCCGGCGCAGGGCCGGAGTAAGCCGCCATGAGGCAGCGACTCATGACCGACAGCCGACGGCCGGGGTTCCCTGAGGAGCGGCGACCGACGCCGGTGCGCAAGTAACCGCCTTATTGCCAGCGTTCGGCTAGGTTCTGCTTGACGAGCGTGCCGCTGATCACCTCCTGGTACTGGCCGACCGTGAGGCAGAAGGACGTGGTGGGGCAGCTTGTCGCTTGCACCTGGTTGTTCTGCGAACTACTGGTGTTCTTCGAGGGCACGATCTTCCAGGAGGTCCCAGCCCATTGCAGGGTCAGCGTCTGGTCGAAGCCGGACGTGCTGGCGGCGAAGGTGGCGTCCATGCAGAAGCCGGTGCTGGCGCAGCTAACCCCCGCGAACAGCCCGTTCTCCAGCGCCGTGCCCGTGTCGGGAGACTTCACGATCAGCCACTTGGCTCCGGTCCACTTCTCGATAAGGTTCTGCTGCACATCTGAGGTGTTCCAGTAGTCGCCAGCAGCCATGCAGAACTTCGAGCTCACACAGCTGACGCTCCATAGGCTGTCGAGAGCTGGCGACGCCGCGGGCGAAGGGTTGGGCGACGTGCTGATCGTCCATTTCCCACCGGCCCATTTCTCGATCAGCGTGAGCTGATTGCCGCTGGGATCGTCGTAGTAGCCGTCAGCCATGCAGAACGACGTCGCCGGGCAGCTCACTCCCCACAGGAAGTTGTCCTCGGACGCCCCCGTGTCCGGCGAGGTCACGATGCTCCACGCCGTGCCGTTCCACTCCTCGACCAGGGTCTGCTCGACGAAGCTGCTGTTGAAGGTGTACCCGGCCGCCATGCAGAACGACGCGCTCACGCAGCTTACGGAGGTGAGATCGTTGGACACCCCGCTGACGTCGGGAGAGCTGACGATGCTCCACGCCGTGCCGTTCCACTTCTCGATGACGGCCTGGTCGGGAAGCCCGTTCGTCTGCGTATAGAACCCGGCCGCCATGCAGAACTTCGTGGTCGGGCAGCTCACCCCGTCGAGGAAGTTGCTCACCACCTCAGGGCCGGAAACGTTCGGCGACTTGACGATCTTCCAGGCCGTGCTGTTCCACCGCTGTACCTCAGTGTGTTTGATCGCGGGGTTGGTCCCGGTGTAGTAGCCGCCTACCGCCATGCAGAACGTGGACTCGGCCTTCGCGCAGCTCACGCCGTCCATGGCGTTGCCCTGCGCCGACCCCACGTCCGGTGTCGTGACGATGGCCCAACTGGCGGATGCCGCCGAGGCGGCGCTCGCCGGAACAGCCGTCACCGCCAGCCACGTCCCCAGCAACAAGAGCGCCGCGGCCACGCGACGCCCTTCAGCGCCGATGTGAATACCCACAATTCTCCCCTTTCAGGTCTGCGAGATCGGGCCCGAAACGGGATTGTGCGCGCCAGGCGCTTCACGAACGCTACACGCCGCAGATGGCCGTAGCTTCTAGGCTGCGACGGCCCTCCCTCTTCCCGGCAGTTCCAGCGGCACGTCCACGCCGAGCGGGGCCAGCACCGCGCGAGCACGGCGCAGCACGCTCAGCGCAGCGCCCCGCCTGCCGTTTTTGGCGAAGATTCGGGCGACCTTGAGGTAGCAGCGGTCCTCGAACGGAGCGAGCCTGAGGGCGCGCTCGACAGTACGCCTGGCCTCGTCGAGGTCACCCCGTTCGGCGGCGGAGGTCGCGCACAGGTCCAGCAGGTCGAGCATCGTCCGGCGGGCCGCCTGGCGCGGCTCGTCGGCCCAGAACTCGTAGAGGTCGTCGGGAAGAAGCTCGCCGCGATAGCGGGCCATCGCTGACCGCGCCAGGGCCAGCGCTGAGCCGGGGTCGCCCGCGCGCAGAGCAAGGGATTGATGAGCCTCGCGGTGGAACTGCGCAAGGTCGGTGCGCACGCCGGTGCCCAGCACGAGCAGTTCCCCGTCGCGCTGCACGACTTCAGAGGATGCCTGCCTGAGGCGGACGAGCACCGTCCGCAACCGGTTGCGGCCCGCCGCGAGGTCCACCTCGGGCCATAGCGCCTCGATCGCCTGCTCCGTGTGCAGTCGGCCGCCCGACACCGCGACGATCTTGAGCAGCTGCGCGGCCTGGCCGGGTCCGATCGGCACCGCGCGGCCCCCGCTAGTGAGCTCGAACCGGCCGAGGATCGACACCGATACCGGGAGCGAAGACGCATCCAGCGCCGCAGCGGCCGGCGAGCCCGTCTCGAGCGCGAGAGCAAGCACCGACTCGGTCAGCTCCCTCTCGCGGATCAGCGGCAGCTGCGGCTGGCCGAGCCGGGCCGCCTCCTCGAACGCTCGCGCGGCCAGCGGCCCCGTGGCGGGGTCACCGCGGCGCCAGGCGGCGTAGGCCCGCAGCAGGGTGACCCGCCAGCGCTCCCTGGGGGCGATCCCGTGGCGGTGCGCGGCCGCCAAGCGCTCCTCGGCCAGGACCGGGTCGCCGTGGCGGGCCAACGCTGCACCCTCGGCCATCGCGACCAGGGGTTCCGCGCGGAGCTGTTCAGGTTCGGTGCGGATCCGCTCAAGGTACCGCCACGCTGCCGCCGTGTGCCCGGCCCGGTCCAGGCAATCGGCCGCCTCCGCCATGAATTCCACGCCCAAGGGAGCCCACCAGTCGCCGATGCTGGCCTCCGCCTGGTTCGCGTGCTCGAACGCGGCCACGGCGTCTCCTCGCATGGACGCCAGCACCATCCGTTCCCAGTGGACCTGAACGACAAAGAGGCCTGGACCTCCGCTGGCAATGCGCATCACCTCGTCGAGCGTGGCCTCGGACTCGTCATGCCGGCCGAGCTCCGTCAGCACCTGGGCGCGATAGAAGAGGGCAGCGGCGAGCCGCCGCGGCGTCATGGCGACCTGCCCGAGCGCCGCCTCCAGGACCTGCAGGGCCGCTTGTGGCCGGCCGCCGCCGACCTCGACCCGGATCGCTTTTTCGATCGAGGGACCATTAATGGCCTCGCCGTATCCAAGGGCGAGATAGATCTGAATCGCCTGGTCCAGATATCCGGCGGCTTCCCGGAGCGTGCCGTCGGGAAGCGTCCCGTCCCCCTCGCGGCGGAAACATGTTGCCTGGCCCATTACGGTCAGGGCCCGTGCCCGGGTGAGCTGTTCGCTAGCCGTGGCCGTAGCCAGCACGTGGCGCGCGAGGGGAAAGGCGTCAGCCGGGTGGCCGGTGTTAATGATGTCAATGGCGAGTTCTGCGTCGACCGCCCGGCGCAGCTGCGAGTCGTCGTCCTCCCGCACGATCTGGCTCAGCCGGGCGAGCAGATTCGAGCGCGGCATGAGCAACGCCGCCACCCCACAGGCCCTGGCAACCAGGAAAAGTGCCCGCGGGTAGCGGTCCAGCACGGCGCCGGGGATATGTCCGATAACCGCGAGCAGTTCAAGCACGTCGATCGCCTCGGTGCGCTGCGGATCCGCCCCGGCCAGAAGCTGAGCCGCTGCCTCCGCTTCACCAGCGGCCAGCAGCATCTGGAGCGCGGTCCCGAGCTCGCCACCCTGCTCATAACGCGCCGCCGCCCGCAGGAGCGACGGGAGATCGGGATCGCCAAGGGTCGCGAGGTAGTCGCGCACCGGGCCAGGGAGTTGCCACCACTCGCCGCGCGCCGGGCTCAGCGGCAGCCCCAGGCTTACCAGCCGGTCGAAGAACCCGTCATCGCCTGTCACCGCCGCCAAGAGCCGCCGGTCCAGGAGGGGCAACGGCGCGATGCTGGCCAGCACAGTGCGCTCGTAACCGAGCGCACTGATCAGCTCGTCGAGAATCGACGCCACCGGGCTGAGGGCACCACCACGAAGCGGGCCGAGCCCCGCAATCTCCCGGAGAGGCAGCGCGGTGCGCTTTGCGCGCGACATCGCAAGCACCGCCGCCGCCGTCCACCCGCCCGTTGCCGCATCAAGGAGGCGCCCATCTTCGGGAGACACCTCCAAGCCGAACCCGGACCGGCAGAACTCGAGTGTCTCGCCAGGGCGCAGCGCCAAATCCGCGGCGCTGAACTGAGCAGCATCGGCCCGGCGGAGCCGCTCGCAGCCGGGCGGCAGCTGCCGGGCCGCCACGACCAGACGCTGCGGCGGGGCCAGCCGGGCGGCAATCCTGTCTATCAGCACACCGGCATCGCGCAGGGCATGGTGGGCGTCGTCGATGACTATCGCGCAGGATTCGCCACTGAGCACATCCAGCATCGCGTCGATCGCGGCCACCGGGTCCTGCCCTGCCGCGGCCATCGATGCCGCCGCGTCCACGAATCCCGCACGCCCGACCGCCACCCGCAGCCGGCTGGCAAGGAGCGGAGCGGCCACGCCGCCCTCTTCCAAGACCACCTCGACCGGCACCGCTCCCCAGGCGTTGACGAGCTCGGCGGCCAGGACCGACTTCCCATAGCCCGCGGACGCTTCAAGTACGACTACTCGCTCGTCCCGGCACGAATCGATCAGCCTGGAGCGCAAGACATAGTGTGCTGGCAGCCGACCAGGCCCGGCCTTCGCATGGCCGCCAGCCGCCCCCTCCGACGCCACGCCCCACATTGTAGGCCGCACCGCATCAGGCGATCCATGGCAGCCCATCACGATCCGGGGCCTGGCCCAGTCCCGCTATGTCGGTGCGACCGCAGAAGGCATCACTGCCAGATAAGCCGAAAAACCCAACCACCACAGACCAGTTCAGCTCAGCCGCCATACGAGAACCCACCGGATGTCCGCGCCTCATCAACTTCACCGCGGGTGAGGGCGACCGGGAACCGGGCGCCCCGGAGAGGCCGCTGAATATCGGAGCGTCGCGTTGTTCGCCGGGTTCCTATAGTTCTTTGGCGAACTCCCGGTAATGCTGGCTGACCCGTTCGCTGGTGCCGTAGTAGGCGTGCCGACTCATATCCGCACTGAACCGGCTCGCCGGCGGCGTGCGGCCAAGTGCCTCGGCCATCGCACGGACGTGGTGGGGTGCACAGCCGCAGCAGATGCCGAAGTAGTTGACTCCGAGCGCAGCCGCCGCCGTCGTGAACGCGCCCATCTCGTAACGGTTGGCTAGAAACGGGTCTAGCGCGGTCGGGAATGGCCGCCCATCCGGGATCAGATCGCAATCTGGGTCGGTGAGCGATTGGAACGTCGGCTCGGCTTCTGTCGTGCGGTACGGCACCGGCAAGGCGGCGATGTAGCCGTCGCACGCGGCGCGGACTTCACCGAGTAGCGGCAGCATCGTGGCGGGCCCGCGGATGCAGTTCAGCCCGACAACATCGGCCCCGGCGTCTTGCAGGCGACGGCATTCCTCGCCGATCGGGCCGCCCCCGCGGACGACGGGCTGGCGATGAATAGTGAGTGTGACCACCGCATCGAGGCCGTGTGCCTTGATTGCTTCCAGCGCGAGCAACGCCTCGCCGGGATAGTCGATGGTCTCGGCGATCACGAAGTCGACACCAGCTTCGGCGGCCCACCCGACCTGCTCGGCGAACATGTCGCGGACGGCCGCATGCGTCGTGGGATCGTCCGGCTCGTAGACGTTGGTGTTGCAGATATTGCCGGCCACCAGGGAGTCGTGCTCGGCGCCGACCTCCTTGGCGATACGCAGCGCCTGCCGGTTCATCAGCTCGAGGTCGCCCTCGCGGCCGATCACCGCCAGCTTCTCGCGGTGGGCGTAATAGGTGAATGCCTCAACCACGTCAGATCCGGCATGCACGTATTCCCGGTGCAGCCCGGCTACCATATCGGGCTCCTCGATCACCACCTCTGGCACGAACGCCCCGGCCTGCAGGTAACCGCGCCGCTCGAACTCGAACAAATACCCCTCGGCGCAGATCACCGGCCCGGCGGCGAGCCGATCGAGAAGCTTACCCATGCACGACACCTCCAGGGACCTATAGTCGGAACGACTGTACCGGGAAAATGTAGACGCAGGGATGCCTCGATGAAATCTTCCGCGCAGGTGGTCGTCATCGGCGGTGGTGTGGTTGGCGCCTCGGTCCTGTACCACCTCACCGAGCTGGGCTGGACGGATGTCGTGCTCGTCGAGCGCAAGGAGCTCACCGCCGGCTCGACCTGGCACGCTGCGGGCGGCATGCACACACTCAACGGCGACCCTAATGTCGCGAAGCTGCAGCAGTACACCGTCGGGCTGTATCGCGAGATCGAGCAGCGCTCCGGCCAGAACTGCTCCATCCACATGCCTGGCGGACTGATGCTGGCCGGCGACCGGGAGCGGATGGACTGGTTGCGGATGGCCCAGGCCCGCGGCCGCTACCTCGGCATGGACATGGAGATCATCTCGGCGGGCGAGGCCAAGCGGATGTTCCCGCTTCTGGAGGAGCAATACTTCATCGGTGCGCTCTTCGACCCGGCCGAGGGTCACGTCGACCCGACCGGGGTCACCCGGGCCTACGCCGGCTGCGCGCGGCAGGCCGGCGCCGAGATCTACCAGCACACCTGGGTGAGTGACCTCCGTCAGCGCCCCGACGGCACCTGGGACGTCATCACCGACTCCGGCGAGATCCACGCCGAGCACATCGTCAACGCCGGCGGGCTGTGGGCACGCGAGGTGGGCCGGATGATCGGCCTGGAGCTGCCCGTGCTCGCGATGGAGCACATGTACTTGATCACCGAGGACATGGATGAGGTGGCCGAATACAACGCGGCCACCGGGCACGAGCTGCCGATGGGCCTGGACTTCGACGGCGAGCTCTACATCCGCCAGGAGGGCGGCGCGATGCTGCTCGGCACGTACGAGCAGGCGTGCGTGCCCTGGTCGCCGCGCGAGACGCCGTGGACCTTCGACCAGCAGTTGCTGGCCCCCGACCTCGACCGGATCGCCCCGTCGCTGGAGATCGCGTTCAAGCACTATCCGGCGCTGGGTGACGTGGGGATCAAGAAGGTGATCAATGGGCCGTTCACCTTCGCGCCGGACGGCAATCCGCTGGTCGGCCCGGTGCCCGGCGTGCGCAACTGCTGGATGGCTTGCGCGGTGATGGCCGGTTTTTCGCAGGGCGGCGGGGTTGGCCTCACCCTCGCGCGCTGGATGGTCGACGGCGATCCGGGCGAAGACATCTGGGCGATGGACGTGGCCCGCTTCGGCAACTGGGCGAACCTCGCCTACACCAATGCCAAGGTGCGGGAGAACTACAGCCGCCGGTTCCGTATCACCTTCCCCAACGAGGAGCTCCCGGCCGGCCGGGCACTACATACCACGCCGGTCTATGACCGGCTCACCGCCCACAACGCGGTATGGGGCGCGAGCTTCGGACTCGAGCATCCCCTGTGGTTCCAGCGGCCAGGCGAGGAGCCGCGCGAGGACGTGACGTTCCGCCGCTCCAACGCCCACCCGGCCGTCGCCGAAGAATGCACCACGGTGCGCGAACGCGTCGGGCTCACCGAGTGCTCCAACTTCGCCAAGTACCGCGTGACCGGCGCCGGCAGCGCCGACTGGCTGCAGCGGCTGTTCACCAACCGGCTGCCGCGAGTCGGCCGGATCAACCTCACCGCCGCCCTCGATCCCAACGGTCACATCGTCGGGGAGTTTTCCGTGGCGCGGGTCGGTACCGACGATTTCTTCCTCTTCGGCTCGCAGATCGCCGAAGCGCATCACTCGCGCTGGTTCCTTGGCCACCTCGCCGATGGCGTGCGGTTCGACGTGCTGGGCTTGTCCCTGGTGGGCCTCTCGCTGGCCGGTCCGGGCGCCCGCGACGTGCTGCAATCGGTCACCGGCGCTTCTCTGGCCACCGAGAATTACCCGTTTATGACGTTCCGCCGGATCGACGTTGGGATGATTCCCGCCTACGTCGGCCGGATGACCTACACCGGGGATCTCGGCTACGAGATCTGGGTCGCACCGGAGTACCAGCGAGCGCTGTTCGATCTGCTGTGGCAGGCTGGGAAGCCATACGGCATCGGCCTGTTCGGGTTCCGGGCGTTGATGTCGCTGCGCATGGAGAAGATGTTCGGTACGTGGGCGCGCGAGTACCGCCCGATCTACACGCCGGTGGAAGCGCGAATGCACCGATCGCTCAAGCTCGATCATGACTTCATCGGCCGCGCTGCGGTGGAGGCGGAGCTGGCGCGCGGCCCGGCTCGAACGCTCGGCTACTTCGACATCACCCCCGATCCGGCGGAACCGGCCGACGTCGTCGGCGACGAGCCGATCTGGCACGGCGGGGCGGTGGTGGGCTGGGTGACATCCGGCGCGTATGCGCATTACAGCCGCCGCTCGCTAGCGTTCGGCTACCTGCCGAGCGAGCTCGCCGTGCCCGGCGCGATGTTCGAGGTGGAGATCATCGGCCAGCGCCGTCCGGCGAGACTGCTACCCGAACCCGTGCTCGACCCGGCGGGCCATCGCATGCGCGTCTGATGGGACGCCATCCTGACCTCGAACGACGGACCGAGCTGCTGGACGAGGTGGTCGGCTACCTCGGCCGGCACGGCGTCGCCGGAGTGTCACTGCGGCCAGTTGCCCGCGAACTGGGTGTGTCGGTCAACGCGCTGGTGCATCACTTCGGCAGCAAGGACGAACTGGTGGTCGCCGCTTTGCGGCGAGCCGCTGAGATTCAGCGACAAGTCGAAGGGCGGTGGCGACGGCAAGTACCTCACCTCTCCACGGCGGAGCTGCAGCGGCGCTGGTGGCGGTGGATCAACCGCAGCCCGGAGCACCTGGCGCTGGTGCGACTGGGTCTCGAAGCCGCCACGCTGGACGCCACGGTCAGCGGTCTGCCCGGTGATGTGCGTGCGGAGCAGATCTCGTTCTGGCGTGAGGACATCGCCGACGGCCTGATCGCTGACGGCATCAAGCCCGAGGACGCCGAACGCGAGGCATCGCTAGTGAAGGCAACGTTCACCGGCCTGGTGCTAGACCTGCTGGCCACCGGTCACCGCAAGCGGCTCACCGACGCGCTTGAATGCGCCCTCAGTCGTCTCGACGACTTGAGGCAGACGGCCCCGTGAGGGTGGCCGCGGGCAGACTCAAACGGCACACTCGTCCAGGTCTAGCCAGGGACCCCTTTCCGATCTTCGGGAGCCAAACGGGCAGCCGCCGCGCTGGGCGACGCCTTGGCCAAGGCGTCGCCCAGCGCGGCGGCGTACGGCGGTTCCGTCCACCGCGTGTCTCAGAGCCCTTGCACCGCGACCGGGGTGCCGCTGTCGGTGGCGGCGCCGCTGGTGCCGTCGCCGAGTTCGCCGACGGTGTTGTCACCCCAGCAGAACGCCTGCTGGCTGGCGTTGAGGGCGCAGCTGGTGGCCCCGAACCCGGCCGACATTCCGACCGAGCCGCTGGTGGTGAAGCCGCCCACGGTGACCGGTGTGGTGCTCATCGGCGGCGAGCCCACGGTGCCGGTGCCGAGCTCGCCGACCGAGTTGTCGCCCCAGCAATCGGCCGGCCCGGTGGACAGGGCCGCGCAGACCGTGCTGTCGCTGGCCCCGATGGACACCGCCCCGCTGCTGAGCCCGCTGACCGAAACCGGCACGTCGCTGTCGGTGGTGGTCCCGTTTCCGAGCTCACCGAAGGTGTTGGCGCCCCAGCACCACACACCGCCGGCGTTGGTGAGCGCGCAGGTGGCCGAGTCGGCCACCGCGATCTGCACCACCCCGGTGAGCCCGGTCACCGGAACCGGCGTGTTGCTGCCGCTGGTCGAGCCGTTGCCGAGCTGGCCGTGGTTGTTCTCCCCCCAGCAGTCCACGGTCCCGTTCTTGAGCAGCGCGCAGGTGTGCTCGAACCCGGCGGCGATCTGGGCCAAGTTGAGCGGCAGGCCGGACACCGCCACCGGCACGTTGCTGCTGGTGGTGGTGCCGTCGCCGAGCTCGCCGTAGCCGTTGTAGCCCCAGCACCACGCGCCGCCGTTGTGCACCAGGGCGCAGTTGTCGCCGCCGCCGTTGGTCACGTACTGCGGATCGGACAGGTTCTTGACGTCCCTCGGCTGCTTGGCGTCGATCCCGGTGAGCCCGTCGCCGATCTGGCCGTTCTTGTCCGAGCCCCAGCAGCGCACCTCGGTCGAGAGCCCTCCTTTGTGCACCAGGGCGCAGCCGCCCCAGCCCGCGGAAACCTGGGTCGCGGCCGACTGGGTCAGCACGGCCGAGGTGTGCACCGAGAGCACGCCGGAGCCGTCGCCCACATACTGGCCCCAGCAGTGAACCTCCAGGGCGCTGGTGACGGCGCAGCCGGTGGTGATACCCGCGGTGACCTCGCTGACCGAGGCCGCGGACGATGGCAACCCGATCACCGGGGTGGGGATGTCCCGGTCCAGGGTGTCGCCGTCGCCGAGCCGGCCGAAGCTGCCTTCGCCCCAGCACTGCACCACCGCCGTGGTCATAACCACGCACGCGTGATCGGACCCGGCGGAGATCTGCACCGGGCCGCCCGCCCCGCCGGCCGGGGGCTGCGCCAAGCCGAACACCTGCCCGGGGAACGGGTCGCTGGAGGGCTTGTTGAACGTGCCGTTGCCGAGCTTGCCGCTCCCGCCGTTGTCACCCCAGCACAGCCCCGCCAGCTGGGGAATATCCGCGAGCGCGCAGGTGAAGTCGATCCCCATGCTGACCTGCTGGACCCCGCTGCTGAGGCTGGCGACCTGGGTGGGGACGCTCTCGTCCAAGAAGGTCCCGGTGCCGAGCTGGCCGACGTTGTTCGCGCCCCAGCACAGCAGGTCACCCGGCGCGTCACCGATGGCGCAGCTGTCCCCGGCGCCGACCGCCACATACGTCGCGTTCTGAATGCCCACCTGCACCGGCACGTCGCTGTCGGTGGTGGTGCCGTTGCCGAGAGAACCAAACGTGTTATCGCCCCAGCACCAGACCGTGCCGTTCGACTCCAGCGCGCAAGCGTGGAAGTACCCGGCCGCGACCTGCGTCACGTTGTCCAGGCCCTTGACCTTGACCGGCGTGCTGGAGTCGGTAAACGTGCCGTTGCCCAGCTGGCCGTCGTTGCCGTCGCCCCAGCACTTGACCGTGTGGGCCACCGTCACCGCGCAGGTGAACCCGTCACCGGCGGAGACCTGCGAGGCCAGCAGCCCTCCCGACACCGCCAACGGCCACGGGTTGTCCTGGCTGATGGTGCCCCGGCCCAGCTCACCAAAGGTGTTCGAGCCCCAGCAGAAGACCTGGGACGTCGTCTCAACCGCGCAGGCGTGGTTGAACGCGCTCAGCGCGTTATCCGACTGGCCAGCCGACACCCCGGTCGCCGGGCCGAGGGTGCTCACCTTGACCGGCGTCATCGAGTCCTGGATGGTGCCGTTGCCGAGCTGGCCGGTGGCGTTGCTGCCCCAGCACCACACCGTCTGGTCCGGCATCAGGGTGCACGAGCCGCCGCCGCCCGACGACACCATGGGCACGGGGCCGGCGCTGGCCGGCCCGGAGGCGGCGGTCCCGGCCATGCTCAGGCAGGCGGCCGCCAGGCCAAGCGTAGTGACCGCTGCGCGCAGTCGCCACCCGTAGCTCCGACCTCGGATGCCGCGTTCTCTGGGCTGCATGGTTCCTCCCGTTTGGGTCACCGCACTGCTTATGACGCCACTGACTGACATGCTGTGAAGCTAGGCACCGAGGCCCGCCCGCCAATCGGGGCAGGCCCTGGCCGGGCTGGCCTTCCTGTCAACTAGCCCTTCGACGCGCTCCAGTTGCCCCCCTGGGCACCGCCGACCTTGTAGGTGCCGGACATGGAGCCGCCAGAGACCGTGCCCGAGTAGGTGATCGCGTACGAGCCGACGGTGCCGAACTGGATGGACCCGCCGGCCACGCTGCCGTGAATGGCGAGACTGCTGGCGGGACTGGAGATGTGGATGCGGCCGCCCAGCTTCGACCCCTTCTGGTGCCAATGAAGGACGAACGTGCCCTGGTAGGAGCCGCCGTAGTGCCCATTCCATGTTCCAGTCAGCGGGCTGGCCGCCGCAGGTGCGCTGCTGGCCGCGGCCGCCGGCGGCTGTGCGGCCGCCGAATGTGTCGCGGTCGTGTTGGTGAGCGTTTTGCCGGTTGTGCCGGATGAGCTGCACGCGGCCAACAGGAGGGCGGCCGCGCCGATCGTGAGCGTGAGCTTGGTCCCCGTCATGTCATTGCTCCTCGAGTTTTGGACCTGGTCTGTCCGATGGAGATTCGCCATGGGGGCGGTCGCCGCCCCAGAGAGGACCCGGTGGACCGGCCCCCACGGCAGCCACCAGCGCCGTCACCAGCTCATAGTCGTTGCGGAACGTCGCCCGCAACCCGGTGGCTACCTCGTCCACGATTCCGCGCAGGCGGGGGCCGGCAGCGCTCGTTCGGCCGCTGTCACCCGTGTCCTCCTGGAGGCGGATGATGAAGGTCCTCACGCTCCGACTATCTGAGCAAGGGCTTCGGGTCGCCTGAAGGTGGCCTTAAGGGCGTCGGCTGGCTGCGTCCGCTAGCGCGACGGGGGCGACATCCAGTTCGCTCATGCGCCGGGCATAGGCGGCGTAACGGCGCCGCGCCTCCCCATGGCGGCGCAGGCAAAGCTGCCCCGCGATGAGCGTCAGCCAGGCGTCCTCGTCGTAGGGGTCCCGTTCCAGGAGCTGGCCGAGGTACTGGCCGGCCGACTCGTCATCTCCCCGGTCGGAGGCCAGGCGGGCCAGCAGCCGCAGGACGGTGAGCAGCCGTGACCGCGCCTCTTCGCGCGCCTCGACCGCCCACTCCTCGTAGAGATCGTCCTCGAGGAAGTCACCGGCGTATATCTGGCGGGCCTGTCGCAGCGGCGCCTCTGCCGCGTCGCGGTCGCCCTTGGCCATGAGGTCGGTCGCTCTGTCGGCGATCCGGAGGAACGCGATCAGGTCAACGTCGACACGATCGAGCCGAAGGGCGATGGTCTGGGCGTCGGCCACGACGTAGTGGTCCGGCGGGTGGCGCCGCCCGGGGTCCAGGACCTTCCGGATGGTGCTCAGGGCGACCGACAACCGGTTGCCCAGCGGTTCCGGGTCCTCCTCCGGCCACATCGTCTCGGCGGCGGCCTCGCGCGTGATCGGGTGCCCCCTCCGGGCGACCAGCACTTTCAGCAGGTCTCTGGCCTTGCGGGACTGCCATGCCGCAAGCGGGACGGGCTCGCCGGCCCGCAGCACGGCGAAGCGTCCGAGGGCTACGATCGCCACCTCGCGCCCGCCTCCCCGCTTCGACGCCAGCAGGCCAGGTACGCCGAGGGCGGGTGTGACTCCTATTGCCTCCAGCTCCCGCCGGGTGGCCTCGGCCATCCGCTGATCGCCAGACATTATGGCGAGTCCCAGCCGGGCACGCGCGGCGCCCACGGGACTTCCGACGTCATCCCACAGCTCGATTGCCGAGCGAAGCCGCGCCTCGTCCCCGGGGACGCTGGCTGCGGCCTGTAGCTCCAGCGACTCCGCCAGAGCGGCGCGGTCGCCGGTGGCGCGGGCCTGGGCCTCGGCTTGCTTGGCGTACCTCTCGGCCGCTACGCCGTCCCTGGCCCACATCTCGACCTCTGCCGCGGCGCACAGCGCGGCCGCGCGCTCAAGGCCGCTCGCCCTGGCCACGCCGTCAGCGGCCATCTTGCGGGCCGCGGCGAGATCGTCCTCGGCGAGGACCCGCGCCAGCCCGCACAACGCGGACACGAGAGTGTGGGCGTCGTCGGCCTCCTCGGCGAGCGCCCGGGCCCGCTCGAACGAATTGCGGGCCCGCACCATGTCTCCCCGCTGGCGGTAAAGCTCGCCGTAGAGGATCTGGGGAACCGAGGCGTTGAGGGACCCAAGAGCTTCGCAGATGGCCGCAGCGTCGTCGACGGCCGCGCGAGCATCGTTGAGCTGACCGAGACGCAGGTGGGCCTCGGCCTTGTTGGCCAGAGCGAGGGCCGAGAAGAAGCGGTGACCGGCCCCGGTCTGCAGCGCCAGGTTCGCCTCGGTGATGGCCTCCGCGTAGGCGCCGCTTTCCAGCGCGCGGGAACTCATGTTGGCATGGATCCTGGCCAGCTGGACGCGGTCCCCGCCGTCGCGCGCGGCTGCGAGCGCGAGGCGGTACTCCCGCTCGTTACGCTCACGCTCGCCCCGGCTGGCCGCTGTCAAGGCGAGCGAGACGTGTGCTGCGGCAAGGGCGCACGAATCGCCGCTCGCTCCCGCCTGGTTCAGCGCTGCCCGGGCGAAGTCCTCGGCGGCATCGGCGCGCCCCTGGCTCCACAGGGTACTGCTCAGCCACGCCGAGACCATGGCGTCGTCTGCGCCCAGCCGGGCGGGATCATGGGCTGCCGCGAGTGTCGCGGCGGCGGCCCCCGACCGGCCCTGCAGGTAGAGGAGCACCCCATACCGCCAGGCCACGCCGACAGACAGCCCCTCGGATCCCCGTGAGCGCTCCACACGCGAAAAGAGATCTATTGCCGCGTCCCACTCCCCGACCGCCTGCAATGCCTCTGCCAGCACAGCGTCAAGGCCAGGATCGCCTCCGGTGCCGTGCCGCCGGAGCACCTCGATCAGGCGGGCGGCCGCGCCGCTGCGGACCAGAGCCGGGCCACAACGGCCGAGGAACGACCTCGCCTGGTCTCTGGCTCCGTCCGCGTGACACTCCAGGGCTTCCTCGAGCCTGGAGTGATCCTCGAGCCAGCCCGCGACCTGCGCCCTGAGCGCCTGGACCTCACCGGAGGCCTCCGGACCGGCGACGGCGCCCTGGCCGGCTACGTTGCCCGCCAGCACTGGCGACAGCCGGTAGTAACCGGGCTCGCCGGCTTCGACGAACAAACCGCGTTCCTGCAGGCTCTCAAGATCATCGGTGGTGGCCTTGACGGCGACACCCTGCAGGAGCCCGGCGTCGACGCGGGGCGCCACCGACGAGACCGAAAGGATGCGCCGGGCCGACTGGTGCTCGCCAGTGACCAGATCCCGCGCGAATGCCTTCCACAGGTGCCCACGGCTGTGCCGGAGGCGGCCGAGCTCACGCTCATGATCGGCAGGATCCAGCCGTTCAAGCCTGTCCAAGAGCAGCTGGAGCGCGGCGGCCCAGCCTCCGGTCAGCGACCAGCACTCCTGCGCGAGATGTTCAGACGCTCCGCCAAGCCGCATCGCGACCAGCTCAGCCGCTTCGCCGAGCGTGAAGCTTAGGTCGGGGGCCGTCACCTCGAGCAGTTCACCCCGCCCCTGCGCGCCGCCGAGCCCCAGCTCGGGCAGGCTCCGGCCGGACAGCACCAGATGGAGCGCAGAAGGCGCCTCGAGCGACAGCACCCGGAGGAGATGGCTCGCCGCTTCGTCGTCGCCGACGTACTCCAGGCCGTCAATGACCAGAAGCAGGTCACCTTGAAGCGCCTCGGCGAGATCGCAAAGCAGGGCGGCACGCCGCTCCCCGAGCGCATGGCGGTCGTCGGAACCGGTAGCTGTGGCGATGGCAGAGTGACTCGGCGTCGGCGACTCGCCGAGCGCGGCCGCGATTCGGGCCGAAAGCGACTCGGCCTGGGCGTCGGCGGGCCTCACCCGGACCCAGCGGGACGCGCCCATGGCCGCGACTTCCGTCAGCGCCGTGGTCTTCCCGTAACCGGCGCCCGCTACCACGAGCGTCACCCGGCGGCTGTGCGCGGCAGAAAGCAGAGACGTAACCCGTGCCCGGCGAACCGTGACGGGTCCACGCGCACCCCCCGCCTGTGGAACATGCGAGGCGTCGGCCACGCGGGGAGTCTACGCGCCTGGGCCCGGGCTGGCCGGGCGCTTAAGCCTGCCGCGACATCTATGGGACCAGGCGCAGCCTGGGCCCGTGGGCTGCCAGTGACCAGGCGGGCCCCGCTCGCCTGCGTGGAGGGGTCACTCGAACGAGTAATAGGTATAGAACCCCTCTCCAGTGTTGGAGGCAGAGCCCTTGCGTCAATCGCGGTCACAGGCGACGGCGAGTTCAGCCGCGTAGAGGCGCAGAAGACCGTGCATGGCGTACCGCGCCGGGTCGGCCGGCGTGATCAGGTGCGCACGGGCGAGCGCCATCAGCAGCCTGCGGGCGTGAGCCACTGTGGTGCCCATCAGGGCGGCACCCGCATGAGGTTCTATGCCGGTGCCCGGGTACAGGCCCAGCAGCCGGAAGGCACGGGCGGAGTCGCGGTCGAGATGCTGATAGGACCAGGAGAATACCGCGCGAACAGCCGTTCGCGGATCGCCTCCGCTGCTGAGCAGGTCAAGCCGCTGGTGACGGTGGCCCAGTTGCCGCACCAGCCGGACAAGCGGTGCCGATTTCACTGTTCATGCGCGCGGGCAGCCGTCGCCTGCCTCTTTTGTCGGGCTCAGATTTGTGTGGGTAACGATTTGTAAATATTTGACTCCGGGACTCTCGACAAATCAGCGGCCATCGATTCCAATCGGCACTGATTCGGAAAGCGATGCGGCACATCCTTCCGAGCTGGTGGTAGGGGACAATCCAAACGGAGGCCTTTATGGCGCGCGCCGGCGTGGCGAGTGCGTCTGCACGCTCAGATTCCATTCAAGGTCTCGCGCAATCGATCGCCAAGCCGGCGTATCGGCGCCTGTTGACCGCTGAGCCCTTGCTGCGACGCGCCGTTCCGGTGCTCATCATCGCGTTTCTCGCCACCATCTGCGTCGGCGCCGCCGTGCAGGTGCTCGATCACCGCCGTCAAGCCCTTAATGACATGATCGTGGCGCTCGACGCGGCTGCCGATATCGCCGCCGAGCGCCTCCACCAGCCGCCGTCATCCGCGGACGCCATGTTCCGGCCACAGGAAGTACTCTCCCGTTCGCTGCCGCCCTGGGCGACTGCCGCCGGGCGGCGATATCTTCTCACCAATGCGGAGGGCGTGGTCGCGGCCGTTACGCCCTCCGCCGACGCCACCATCGGCCGCCGTCTGATCGACCTGCTCGGCCCGACGCAACCGCTCACCACTTTCGGCGCCGGGGCCGGCGTGATGGAAATCACCTTGCCGGACGAGACCCGCGCGCTGGCCACCGTGCGTATGCTCAAAGCCCCGTTCGGTCAGCTCGCCGTCTTGCAGTCGCGCGACGCAGCGTTAGCGTCATGGCGATCGCTCACGACGCTGACCATTACGCTCTCGGCCACCACCGGCTTTGTGGTGCTCATCCTCGGCTTTGCCTTCCACTGGCAGGCGACACGGGCGCGGGAGGCGGACCAGATCTACGAGACGGTCCGCGGCCGCATCGATACCGCGCTCAATCGGGGCCGCTGCGGCCTATGGGATTGGGACCTGGCGAGCGGCCGTATCTTCTGGTCGCAGTCGATGTTCGAGATTCTCGGGCTTGAGGCCAAGAACGACCTGCTTTCGTTCGGCGACGTAACCGCCCTCGCCCATCCCGACGACCTACGGCTTTACGACCTCGCCGCCGAGATCGCCGAAGCCACCGCAACGACCATCGACCACGCCTTCCGCATGCGGCACGCCGACGGACACTGGGTCTGGCTGCGGGCGCGATGTGAACTGGTGCGCCAGCCGGGCGAACCGGGCCTGCATTTGATCGGCATCGCGGTCGATATCACCGAACAGAAAAATCTGGTCGAGAAGACGGTCGCCGCCGACATGCGGCTGCGCGACGCCATCGAGACCATCCCCGAAGCCTTCGTGCTGTGGGACGCCGACAACCGTCTGGTGCTGTGCAATTCCAATTTCCAGGAATTGCACAATCTCCCGGACGAGGCGATCACGGTCGGCGCTTCCTACGAGGCGGTGGTCGAGGCCGGCCGCCAGCCGGTGGTGCGCAGCAAGATCGTCACCGGCGGCCCGAATATTCCGGGCGCCCGTACTTTCGAGGCGCAGCTCGAGGACGGCCGCTGGCTGCATATCAGCGAACGGCGCACCAAAGACGGCGGCTACGTCTCGGTCGGCACCGACATCACTGCGCTCAAGACCCACGAGGAAAAACTGGTGCACAGCGAAAAACGCCTGATGGCGACGGTCGCCGATGTGCGCGCCTCGCAGCAGCGGCTGGGCGAATTGGCCGAACAATACGCCGCCGAGAAAACCCGCGCCGAGGAAGCCAATCAGGCCAAGTCGAAATTCCTCGCCAATATGAGCCACGAGCTGCGCACGCCGCTCAACGCCATCATCGGATTCTCGGAGATCATGGAGTCGGGCATGTTCGGCCCGCTCGGTGCCGAGAAATATCGCGAATATTGCAGCGATATCCTGAGCAGCGGGCAATATTTGCTCGACGTCATCAACGATATTCTCGACATGGCCAAGATCGAGGCCGGCCGCATCCGCCTCGACTTTGAGGAACTCGATCTCGATACCCTGCTGGCCGAAGCCACGCGCGTGGTCTCGGCGCGCGCGCAGGAAAAAGACCTCGAGCTGGTCTCCCGCATTTCCCCCGAGCTCGGGCTGCGCGCCGACCGCCGCGCGCTCAAGCAGATCATCCTCAATCTGTTGTCCAACGCGGTGAAGTTCACGCCGTCCGGCGGGCGCGTCACCGTGCGCGGGCGCGCGAACGGCGATTGCATCGTGCTGGCGATCGCCGATACCGGCATCGGCATCAGCAAGGATGCGCTCGCCAAACTCGGCCGCCCGTTCGAGCAGGTGGAAAGTCAGCTCACCAAGAGCCACCAGGGCTCGGGGCTGGGCCTCGCTATCTCTAAATCCCTTGTTGAATTGCACGGCGGCAAGATGCGCATCCGCTCGACGCTGGGCAAAGGCACGCTGGTCGTGGTGCGCCTGCCGATGCACCCGCAGTGCCAATTACCGAAGGAAGAAGCGGCCTAAGAGGCCTTGCCCAAAATCCGTTCGAAGCTTGCGCGCACCTTCGCCTGCGTCTCGATCAACGTGGCATCGAGCGTGGCGAAATCCGGCACATCGGCCGCCCGCGCCAGGAGCCGCAGCAGCCCCACGCCCGCCGCCTTGGCGTCGAACGGACCCGCCAGACACAGCCGCAGGATTTGTGTGAGGTCCTGATAAAGCTGCACCGCCGGGCGCAGCACTTCGGCCTCCTCGATCGGCAACACGCGCAGCGCCCAAGCCTTGTCGAGCACGCGGGCGGTCGAGGTGTCGAGGATTTCGGGCCGCTCATGGGCATGCACCAGCTGCAAATATTGCGCGATAAACTCGATATCGACCAGCCCGCCGGCGGCGTATTTGAGGTCCCAGCGGTCGCGGTCGCCTTTTTCCTTGGCGATCGCGGCGCGCATTTCCACCACATCGCCGGCAATCAGCGCAGGACCGCGAGGCCGCTGCAGAATATCGCTGATCACTTTTTCGACCCGCGCGCCGAATTCCGGCGACGCCGACACCACGCGCGCCCGCGTCAGCGCCATGTGCTCCCAGGTCCAGGCCTCGCTCTGCTGATAGCTGGTGAAGCCGCCGATCTGGGTCGCCAGCGGCCCGGCGCGGCCGGACGGCCGCAGCCGCATGTCGACCTGATAGAGCGCGCCGTAATTGGTCTGCGCGGTGAGCGAATTGATCAGCCGCTGCGTGAGCCGCGCGAAATAATGCCCGCCATAAAGCGGCCGCTTGCCGTCCGACTCCGGGGCTTTGTCGTCGAAATCATAGATCAGGATCAAATCGAGATCGGAGGTCGCGGTCATCTCGCGCCCGCCGAGCTTGCCCATGGCCAGCACGGCAGTTTTCCCGCCGCGCACCTGGCCGTGGGTCGCCGCAAAATTAGCCGCGACGGCGCGATGCACGGCGCGGATCACCGTATCGGCCAGCCGCGCAAAAGCCTCGCCCGCCACCCGCGCCGTCAACGTGCCGGACAGGACGCGGACCCCGATCAGAAACATGTATTCCAGCCCAAACATGCGGATGCGTTCGAGCAAGTCCTCGTCGTAGCGCGACTGCGCTAGCGCCGCGTCGAGCCGCCTACCAAGTTCGTGCTCGTCCGGCAGCGCGCCGAAGAAGGTCGGATCGACCAGCGCATCCATGGCCTGCGGATTGCGCGCCAGCATGTCGGCGAGCCGCGGCGCGGTGCCGAGTACTAGGGTAATGAGCGCGATAAGTGTGGGATTTTGTCGGAGCAGCGACAGCAGCCGCGCCGGCGCGTGCAGATTGGCGAGGAAGCGGTCCAGCAGCACCAAGGTGCCGTGCGGATTGTCGGTGCGCCCGACCTGATCGAGCAGGGCCGGCAACAGCGCGACAAGATGGTTGCGGGCATATTCGCCGCGCAACGATCCGTGACCGCCGGTCAGCCAATGCCGGACGATATGCGAGGCTTCCAGCGGCGAGCGGAAGCCCAGGTCGGCAAGCCGGTCGAGCGTCTTGCGGTCGTCGGCCTCGACCGGGAACACCAGTTCGTGCTGCTCGGCGCTCGGTGCGTTCTCGAACAGGTGGACGTAGTGGGCTTGCACTTTGCCGAGATGGCCGAGAAAAACCTTGGCGAAAGCGTCGCGATTGGCGTAGCCGAGAAAGCGCGCGAAGCGCTCGAGCCCGGCGCGCTCGGCCGGCAGGGTCTGGGTCTGTTCGTCATTGACCATCTGCAGCCGGTGCTCGACCGTGCGCAGGAAAACATAGGCCGCCTTCATGTCGTCGCGCACGCCTGCGTCGATCCAGCGGTCCTCGGCCAGTTTGTCGAGCGTGGTCAACGTGTCGCGGTCGCGCAAATGCGGATTGCGGCCGCCCGCGATCAACTGCTGGGTTTGCGCGAAAAACTCGATCTCGCGAATGCCGCCGCGCCCGAGCTTGATGTTGTGGCCCTCGACCGCGATCTCGCCGTGTCCGCGATAGGCGTTGATCTGCCGCTTCATGGCGTGCACGTCGGCGACCGAAGCGAAATCGAGATATTTGCGCCACACGAAGGGCGAAAGCTCGTTGAGGATCGTCTCCCCGGCCGCGATATCGCCGGCGCAGGCGCGCGCCTTGATCATGGCCGCGCGCTCCCAGTTCTGCCCGGCGCTCTCGTAGTATGAGATTGCCGCCGCCGTCGAAATCGCGATCGCGGTCGAAGCCGGATCGGGCCGTAGCCGCAGATCGGTGCGGAATACGTAACCGTCTGCATTGCGCTCCTGCAGAAGCTTCACCAGCCGCTGCGTGATGCGCACGAACAGTCCGGCCGGTTCGGCGTCTTTCGGCACCGCCGGCGCGGCCGGGTCGTAAAACACAATCAGATCGATATCGCTCGAATAATTCAGCTCGAAGGCGCCCATCTTGCCCATGGCAAGCACGATGTAGCCGCTGCCGTCCTGCGGCCGCGACTTGTCTTTCGGCGCAAGGCGGCCCGTGCGCGCGGCCTCCGCCAGCACAAAACCGGCGGCGGCATTGACCGCGGCGTCGGCCAAGTCGGTGAGCGCGCGCGTCGCCCGCATCACTGGCCACGCGCCACCAATATCGGCGAGCGCGATCAGCAACGCCGCCTCCGCTTTCATAGCGCGCAATAGTCGCATCGCCTCGGCGTCGTCCTCTGTCGCGGCAACGGCGCGCGAGCTGTCGGCCAGCAAGTCGGTCAGGTGTTTGTCCGGGTCGGCGGCCAACACCTGCTGCAATCGGTCGGGATCGCGGCTCGCCAACTCCCACAGAAAAGGTGAGCTCTCGGTCAGGCTTTCCAGCAGCGTGCCGACGGTGGGATGGGCGGCCAACAGCGCTTTGAGCGCTTTGGCTTGCGCGGCCTGCAGGCCGGCCAGCCATTCTTGCACGCGCGCGCGGGCTTGCTTGGGTTCAATCAGACGGGGCGCGGTGACAATGCGCGCGGCCAACGTTCCACTCTTCGCGGCCGGCTTACGCGCAACCTTCTTGCGAACGGCTTTCTTTTTTGCGGGCCGCCTCATCCCGGACTCTGTACCGGGCCTCCGCGCGGCAAGGCAATGATACTCTTGAGCCCGGGCTCATTGTCGGCGAGCGTCAATTCGCCGCCATGCAGTCGCGCCACCGCGGAGGCGAGGCTCAAACCCAGTCCGGAACCCGGTTGCGAGCGGCTTTGTTCAAGGCGCACGAAACGCTCGATCACGCGGCCGCGGTCGGCCTCCGGTATGCCCGGCCCGCTGTCGGCGACGCTCAGCAGAATACGGTCGCCGTTGCTGAGCGCGCGCACCACGATTTCCGGCGCCGCACCGTTCACCGCCTGCGCATTCGGCGCGGTATATTTGATGGCATTGTCGACCAGATTGGCAAGCGCCTGGCTGACCAGTTCGCGGTTACCGCGGACCGGCGCTGGCGTATCGGCCTCCACTTTAAAGGCGATGCCCTTCTCCTCGGCCAGCGGCTCGTAAAGCTCGCCGATATCGTGGGCAATCTCGGCGGCGTCGAATTCGCTCATATCGTCGCGCGCTTGGCCGGACTCCGCACGCGCGATCATCAGCAGCGCGTTGAAGGTGCGGATCAGACCCTCGGATTCCTCGATGGTCGCTTCCAGCGCGGCGCGGTACTCGCCCTCGCTCTTGGCGGTGCGCAGCGCCTCCTCGGAGCGATTTTGCAGGCGGGTGAGCGGCGTCTTGAGATCGTGGGCGATATTGTCGGAAACTTCTTTCAGGCCATACATAAGCGTTTCGATGCGCTCCAGCATGACGTTGAGATTCTCCGCCAGCCGGTCGAGTTCATCGCCAGTGCCGGCGACCGGCAACCGGCCGCCCAACTCGCCGGCCATGATCGTGCGCGTAGTTTCGGTCATTGCATCAACCCGGCGCAGCACGCGGCGCGTGACGAATAGCCCGCCGGCAAGCCCGAGTATAATGACGATGGCCACCGACCAGCGGCCGGCGGCGAGCACAATGTGATAGAGCCGTTCGCGCTCGTCGAGGTCGCGGCCGACCAGCAGGCGGAAATTGCCGGGCAGCTGAAACACCCGCACCAGCGCTTCGTGCTCGTGGTGTTCCGTCGCTTCGGCTTCGTCAAGCCGACGATAGACCGTTTCGGTCCAGCCCGGATTGTCCAGGATGCCCGGCGCCAGCGCCGTGACGTTGCCGGCGAGCGCCTCGCCGGTCGGCGTGGTGACGAGATAAAGGCTCGAACCTGGCCGGCGCGCCCGCGCATCGACGACGATCACCAGGCGGCGGATGCCGCCGAGACGGTATTGCTCGGACAGCCCGGTGATTTCGGCATTGACGGTGTCGTTGATTTGCTCGGTGATGAGACGGCGGGTATTGAGCGCGAAATAGCCGAGCAGGAACGCAGCGAACAGCGCGAACACGGTCAAATAGACCAGCGTCAGCTTGAACGTGGTGGTGCGAAAGAGTTTACCGAGCGCCGTCACGTATCATGTATCCCGCGCCGCGAACCGTATGCAGAAGCGGCTGGGAGAAACCTTTATCGATTTTCGAGCGCAAGCGCGAGATGTGCACGTCAATGACGTTAGTTTGCGGGTCAAAATGGTAGTCCCACACGTTTTCCAGCAGCATGGTGCGGGTGACCACTTGGCCTGCGTGTTTCATCAGGTATTCCAGCAGTCGGAATTCGCGCGGTTGCAATGAAATTTCATCGGTACCGCGCCGCACAAGCCGCGAAAGCCGGTCGAGCTCGAGATCGCCGACCCGCAGCACGGTTTCCTCTTGGCGCGCTCCGCGCCGGCGCGCCAGCACCTCGGTCCGCGCCAGCAACTCGGTGAAAGAATAGGGCTTGGGCAGGTAGTCGTCGCCGCCGGCGTGCAAGCCTTTGACCCGGTCGTCGACCTGGCCGAGCGCCGAGAGGATCAGCGCCGGCGTTTCGATCCCCTTGCCGCGCAGCGCGCCGATCACGGAGAGCCCGTCGCGCTTGGGCAGCATACGATCGACGATCAGCACGTCATATTCGCCGTCGAGCGCCATCGCCAAGCCGTCCTCGCCGTCGGTAGCGGCGTCGGCGATGTGGCCGACTTCGCGGAACGCCTTAACGAGATAGTCGGCGGCGTCGCGGTCGTCCTCGATAACCAGAAGGCGCATGGTGACCCGATCCGGTTGCGCGTCCGCAGTCCTGCCAAGGACGCGAGCCCCTTGAATATCCGCATAAGTGGGCATCGGTCACACCAAATCCAGTCAATTCGGGATTACGTCAATTCCCGCTTCTCGCCGCCCTCCTTTTTCGGGCCGAATCGTAGGCCGGCCCGCGAATTAACGCCCAATTCGTACGCGAGGGGGTGGCGGATTTGGCCCGCCACCCCCTCAACGACCCCACCCCAGCGGGGGCGACGGATGCCGGGGTTGGAGTTGCGTACGGAAAGCAAATGGACCGTCAGGCCCGCTGGCTTTCCGGAATTAGCTGGGACGGGCACGAGGCCCGTCCCGTTGAGGCGCCCTGCCGGCGGGGGCGACGGTTGCCAGCAGCACACCCCAATCTCAAAACCTCAACCGTTGCCGACTGGCAGGGCGACGAAGCGGGTGTTGTCACCCGATTTCACCCGCAGCAGGACGGTACGCTTGCCCTCGGTACGTGCGCTGGCGATCTCCTTGCGCACGTCGCCAGGCGATGAAACGGACTTGCCCGCGACTTCCAGGATGACGTCGCCGGTAGTGAAGCCGTGATCGGCGGCGATCCCCGACGAATCGATGCCGGTGACCACGACACCCTCGGCGCCGGCGCCCGCGACACGGGCGGCCGGGGCGAGCGTGAGGCCGAGCTTGGCGAGATCGGCGCTACCGCTGTCGTTGACGTCGGCGCGCGCCTCTTTGCTGTTCGGCATTTCACCGAGCGTTAAAGTAATGGACTTCTCCGCGCCCTTATGCAGGACCGCGAGCTTGACCGAGGTTTTCGGCGCCAGAGCGCCGATCTTCTTGGCGAGATCACGGGCATCCTTGACCGGCTGGCCATCGACTGCGGTGATGACGTCGCCGGCCTCGATGCCGGCCTTCTTCGCCGGGCTGTCCGCTTGCGGCTCGGCGACCAACGCGCCTCCCGTCTTCTTCAGGCCGAGGCTGTCGGCGATATCTTGCGTCACCGGTTGAATCTGCACGCCGATCCAACCGCGCGTGACCGAGCCATGATCCTTGAGCTGGCCGATCACGGTCTTGACGGTGTCGGCGGGGATCGCGAAGGCAATGCCGACCGAACCGCCCGACGGCGAGAAGATGGCCGTGTTGACGCCGATCACATTACCTTCGGTGTCGAACGTCGGTCCGCCGGAGTTGCCTTTGTTCACCGGCGCGTCGATCTGGATGAAGTCATCATAGGCGCTGGCGCCGATGTCGCGGCCGCGTGCCGAGACGATACCGGCGGTCACGGTGCCGCCGAGGCCGAACGGATTGCCGACCGCGATTACCCAGTCGCCAATCCGAGACGATTTGTCGGAGAGTTTCACATAGGGGAATGGGCCGCCTTCGACCTTGATCAGCGCCAAGTCAGTGCGCGGATCGGTGCCGATCACCTTGGCCGTATGGATCTTGCCGTCATCGGTAGTGACCTGAACGCTTTCAGCCTTCTCGACCACGTGGTTATTGGTCACCGCGTAGCCGTCGGCGGAAATGAAGAAGCCGGAACCCTGGCCGGTGATGATGTTATGGCCGCGGTTCTGCGGCATGCCTTGACCGTTCGGGGTGTCGGGCATGCCGAAGCGTCGGAAGAAGTCGCGCAAGCCCGGAGGAATCTCGTTGTTGCCGAGGCCGGTGGTCTGAGGGCTGCCTTCCATCTTGACGCGGACCGACATAACGGCCGGCTTCACCTTCTCGACGATATCGGCAAAGCCGATCGGCGCTCGCAGTTGGTGCGCCTGCTCGGTCAGGTTTTGCGCCAAAGCTGACGGATAGCCGCTCGACAGATTGAAGCCGGGCGCGATCACGAGCGCGGCAGCGCCGAGCCCGACAATGGTGGTAGCGAGGAGGATGGCGCGGCGGGCCGACAACACGCGCCGCTTTTTGGCTGGGTTAGTGGGAATATCGTGAGCGGGGGGGACGCTCGGGTTCATCACGCAATCTCCATCTCGATTCGAGGGCGCTCGGGCGCCGTTTCAAATCTCAAGATGGGGTGATGAGCCTTACAGCGTCCTGTCGGCGGGATTAAACTTTTGTAAGGTGGGGAAGTTATTTATTCTGGAAAGTCAATAAATTAAACAATGCTCAGTCGGCGCCGGGCTCAACCAAAGTAGCAATCTTGCGTTGCTCGGCAAGCGTCAGTGCCGGCGGCTGCAAGTCCGCAGTTTTGCGGCGGCGCGCCATGATCATAAGCGCCACCAGGCCGGCCAACAGCGCCGCCGGAGGCAGCCCCCACAATAGCAGCGTGTCAATTTGCAGCGGCGGCCTGAGCAGCACAAAGTCGCCGTAACGGGTGACCAGAAAATCGAGCACTTGCTTGTCGCTGTCGCCTGCGCTCAGCCGCTCACGCACCAGGACCCGCAGATCGTGCGCGAGCGGCGCGTCGGAATCGTCGATCGACTGGTTCTGGCAGACCATGCAGCGCAGTTCTTGCGACAAATGCCGCGCGCGTGCTTCCAGTGCCGGGTCCTTCAGAATTTCGTCGGGCGTGACGGCGCAGGCCGGTCCGGCCAGCGCCGCCAATAATATGAAAAGCGCAAGCCGGCGCATCCGCCCTACTCCGCCGCCTGCAGCGCCGGTTTCGCCGCCGGCTTTTTGCCGGGTCTAGGCGCCCCGACGCGCAGCCGCCGATCGGACAGCGACAGCGCGCCGCCCAGCATCATGATCACCGCGCCGAGCCAGATCAGCATCACCAGCGGCTTGTAGTAGAGCCGGATCGCGATCGAGCCGTCGCTGTTGGTGTCGCCGAGCGACAGATAAAGCTGGCCCGCGCCGCGCGTCATCAGCGCCGCCTCGTTGATCGTGGTGGCGCGCGACACGAAGGTGTGCTTCGACGGCGTCATCGTGCCGAGCGGCAAGCCACCCTCGCGAACGGTGAAATGCGCCACCAGTGACGTGTAGTTCGGGCCGGGCCGCTGCTGGAGCCCATCGAAACTCAACTCGTAACCGGACAGTGATACGGTCTGCGACGGCTTGAGTGCGACGATGCGCTCGCTGCCCCAGGTGCCGGCGCCGATGATACCGAGCATCGATATCGCCAAACCGAAATGCGCGACGGCGGTACCCCAGGTCGAGCGCGGCAAGCCGGCCGCGCGCTTAGCCGAGGTCGCGAGCGGCACGCGGAACAGGCCGGTGCGCTCCACAAGATCGAGCACAGCGCCGGCCATCACAAAAAATGCCAGTCCGACGCCGAACGGCGCCAGCACCGACGCTTCACCCTCCAGCGCAAAAGCGACTGCGACAGCAATGAGCGCGGCGCCGAATGCCGTCATCAATCTTTGTGCCACGCCCAACAGATCGCCACGCTTCCAGGCCAGCATAGGCCCAAACGGCATGGCGAACATCAGCGCGACAAACAGCGGACCGAAGGTGAGATTGAAAAACGGTGCACCGACCGAAATTTTCTCGCCGGTCAGCGCTTCCAATGCCAGCGGGTAAAGCGTGCCGACGAACACCGTCAGACAGGCCGTGGTCAGGAACAGATTGTTGAACACCAGCGCACCCTCACGCGAAATCGGCGCGAACAATCCACCCTGCTTGAGCATCGGCGCGCGCCAGGCGAACAGCGTCAGGCCGCCGCCGATGAACAACACCAGAATGGCGAGGATGAAAACGCCGCGCGTCGGGTCGTTGGCAAACGTATGAACCGAGGTGAGCACGCCGGAGCGCACCAGAAACGTGCCGATCAGCGACAGCGAGAACGTCAGAATCGCCAGCAGGATCGTCCACACCTTCAGCGCGTCGCGCTTTTCCATCACCACCGCCGAATGCAACAGTGCGGTGCCGGCGAGCCACGGCATCAGCGAGGCATTCTCCACCGGATCCCAGAACCAGAAGCCGCCCCAACCGAGCGTGTAGTAGGCCCAGTACGAGCCCATCGCGATGCCAACGGTGAGGCACATCCAGGCCGCCAGCGCCCACGGCCGCACCCAGCGCGCCCAGGCGGCATCAATGCGGCCTTCGATCAGCGCCGCGATCGCAAACGAAAACGCGATCGAGAATCCGACATAGCCGAGATAGAGCAGCGGCGGATGGATCGCGAGGCCGGGATCCTGCAGGATCGGATTGAGATCGCGGCCCTCGAACGGAGCCTGCGGCAGACGCAAAAACGGATTCGAGGTGAGCAGAATGAACAGATAGAAGGCGCTGGCGATCCAGGATTGCACCGCCAGCACGTGAGCTTTCAACATCGCCGGCAGATTGCCGCCGAAGGCGGCGACGCCGGCGCCGAACACCGACAGAATGAGGACCCATAGCAGCATGGAGCCCTCGTGGTTGCCCCACACGCTGCTGAACTTATAGACCAGCGGCATCATGGAATGGGAATTCTCGAACACGGTCGCGACCGAGAAGTCCGAGGTGACGTAGCAGGCGGTGAGAGCGCCGAACGACAAAGCCACGAAGCCGAATTGCATCAGCGCGGTGGACGAAGCCAGCCGCATCAACGCGTCATCGTGCCGACGCGCGCCGATCATCGGCACGACCGACTGGATCAGGCCAAGCGCCAGCGCCAATACCAACGCATAATGACCGAGCTCGGGGATCATTTCCCGGCGCCCTCCTGCCAGCGCCCCGCTTTCTTCAGCGCGTCGACCACTTCCTTCGGCATGTAGCGCTCATCATGCTTGGCGAGCACGGTATCCGCAACGAGCGCGCCGGTTTCCAATTTACCTTCCGCCACCACGCCCTGCCCCTCGCGAAACAGATCCGGCACGATGCCCTGATAGCGCACAACAATATCGCTCTTGCCGTCGGTCACGTCGAATGTGATGCGCAGGTCCTTGCCGCGCTGCACGCTTCCTTGCTTGACGAGCCCGCCGACGCGGATGCGGGTACCTGGCGCGATGTGCTTTTCGGCGACGTCGGAGGGTGAATTGAAGAACACAATGGAGGAGCGTAAGGCGCTAAGCACCAATGCGGCCGCGATCGCCAGCACGCCGAGGCTGGCGCCGATCATGATCAGACGTCGCTGCTTGCGGGTCATAACGCCTTATGGCTTGCTCGCATGACGAGCGCCAGACTTTTAGCTCAGCCGAGCGCAGTCCAGGTACCGTCCGGGTTGCGGCAAGCGGTGCCGCGCGCGGTCTCCGGCCGGCCGTCGATATATATGGTGTGGGTGAAGGAACGGCAGTTGCGGCCGCCTTCCTGATAGGCCGGACCCGGCACCACCGTGCCATAGCGGCCGGAATCCGGATTTCGCCACGACACCGGCGCACCCGATTGGCCACGTTCGAGCGCATCCATCTGCGCGGCATAGGCGCGCTGCTTGTCCTCGTCGTCCATCGCCGCGCCAATGCGGTTACCGATCAGGCCGCCAAGCAGACCACCGACCACGGCGCCGCCAATCCGGTTGCCCGGACCCGCGACTGCGGAACCGATCAACGCCCCGGTCCCCGCGCCAAGCAAAGTGCCGGCACCCTCTTTCGGGCCTGTCCCTTCCGGATCGCCGGCGCAAGCGGCGAGCGCAAGGCCGATCACGAAACCGGCGGCAAGCCTGGTTGCGGACATATCGACCCCCCGGAAATCGCTGCGATGGAAAGCGCAGCTATCGGTCTATCGAGAGGCCAGGATTCGGGCAAAAGTCCGGCGTGGAGCGGGAAGACGCGGTTCGCCGACGAATAGCGTGCTGAGAGGCTACCCCGCCGGCAACACCAGTTCGGCGCGCAAGCCGCCGATCGGCGCGGTGCCGAGCTTGAGTTCGCCGCCGTAGAGCGCGGCCAGTTCGACCACGATCGACAGCCCTAGGCCCGATCCGGGTTTTGTCTCGTCCAGCCGGTTGCCGCGTTGCGATACCTGCTCGCGCTCCGATGGCGAGAGCCCGCGGCCGTCGTCGTCCACGACGACGCGCAGCACATGGCGTCCGCTCGCCGCATCGGGCCGCTCGCACACCACTTCGATCGTGACGCGCGAGGCTGCCCACTTGCAGGCATTGTCCACCAGGTTGCCGATCATCTCTTCCAGATCGGCCCGCTCGCCGCGAAAGCGCGCCTCGCCGTCCGCATGGACCTCGATGGCGACGCCGCGGTCGTGATGAATTTTCTCCATGGTGCGCGACAGCGCGGTCACCACCGGCTCAACGTCGGTGACCGAGCCCACCACCGTCAGCCGCGCCGCCAGCCGCGCACGCTCGAGGTGGCGCGCTACCTGGTCGCGCATGATGTCCGCCTGTTCGCGCACCTTGTTGGCAAACGGATCGTTGGTGCGTGCCGAAGCTTCGTTCACCATCACCGAGAGCGGCGTCTTGAGCGCATGCGCCAGATTGCCGACATGGGTGCGCGCACGCTCGACGATCTCCTTGTTGGCGTCGATCAGCGCATTGGTCTCGCGTGCCAGCGGCGCGATTTCTTCCGGAAATTCTCCGGCCAGGCGCTCGGCCGTGCCGGAACGAATAGCGGCCAGACTGCCGGTGATGCGTTTGAGCGGGGCCAAGCCGAACCGCACCTGAAACATGGTGGTGACCAGCAGCACGGCGGCGAGAATCGAAAACGTGATGATCAGCGCCTGATCGAAGGAGCGCACTTCATCGGCGATCTCGACCGAATCGCCGGCGACCGCGACGAGGTAATGCCCCTCGTCGCCGAGATCGATGTTGCGCTCGACCAGCCGCAGCCGCTGGTCCTCGGGTCCCGCCACGTAACCCTGGCGCGTGCCGTCGATGCCCGCCGGCACGCCGCGGTCTTGCAAATGCGGCAGCCCGTTGTCGAACAGCGAGCGCGAGGCGCGCACGTCGTGCTTGTCGGGATCGAGCCGCGTGACCTGCCAATACCAGCCCGACAACGGCAGCTCGAACAACGGTTCGCCGAGCGATTGCGGAAATTTGTCGTTCGCCTCATCGGGCGAAGCGAGGTCGGCAACGATCGTGCGCAGATAAACGCCGAGCCTGCGGTCGAAGGCGCGCTCCACCGCCTGGCGGTAGATCGAGGACAACACGATGCCGGTGATGAGCAGGATGACCACCGCCCAGGCGGCAGCCGAGACGAACAGGCGCAGCGCGAGGGAGTTGACGCGCATCGGTGTTACGTGCCGGGCGCGGCAAGCAGATAGCCGAGCCCGCGCACGGTCTGGATGATCTCAACGCCGAGTTTCTTGCGGATACGGCCGACGAATACCTCGATGGTGTTGCTGTCGCGGTCGAAGTCCTGGTCGTAGAGATGCTCGACCAGTTCGGTGCGCGAAACCACGCGACCGGTGTGATGCATCAGATAGGCGAGCAGCCGGTATTCGTGGCTGGTGAGCTTGATCGGGTTGCCGTCGACCGCGACGCGCCCGGTGCGCGAATCGAGCCGCACCGGCCCACACACGAACTCGCTCTTGGCGTGGCCGACCGAGCGCCGCAGCAGTGCGCGCAGGCGCGCCAGCACTTCCTCGAGATGAAAGGGTTTGGCGACGTAATCGTCGGCGCCGGCGTCAAAACCCTGCACCTTGTCGCTCCAGCGGTCGCGCGCGGTGAGCATCAGCACCGGCATGGCGCGCCCGTTGCGCCGCCAGGATTCCAGCACCGAAATGCCGTCCATCTTGGGCAGGCCGATATCGAGAATGACCGCGTCGTAGGGCTCGCTCTCTCCCAGATAATGGCCCTCCTCGCCGTCATAGGCGCGATCGACCACATAACCGGCGTCGGTCAACGCGGTGGTGAGCTGGCGGTTGAGATCGGGGTCGTCCTCGACGACGAGCAGACGCAAGGCTTTTCTCTCTGTCAGCGTCCGTTGATGATCTCGCCATTGGCGGCGTCAACGGATTCGCTGATCACTCTGCCACTGCGCCCGAGCAGAGTCAGCATATAGACAAGCTTGTCGCCATGATGGCAAAGCCGGGCGCGCACCAATTCGGCATGGTGGCCCTTTTCACGCCGGGTCCGAATTGCTTTGGCGAGCGGAATGGCCTTCTGCTCGGCGACCGCGGTGCGTTGTTCGGCCTTGCTCAGGCAGGCATGGACCGGCGGCGTGGCGGCTACCGCAGGCCCGGTCATAAAGCCGAGCGCCAAGCAGCCGAGTACCAAGACGGCGGGGAACATTCGGGAGACCGGCATGGGAGGGAGTTTATGCGCGCGCCGGTGAACGCGGGCTGAACGCGAAGGGTTCAGCGAATATTCAACATATTGGGCTCAGCATTCGAAGCCCGTAAATGTCGCGTAACTATCGAGCGGCTCGCGCGGGGAGCGCCAGCAATTGATGGGAGCGGCTTCGTCGGCTTGCCGCCACTTGGCGAGTTCGTCGCACCACGCGGCCGAAAACTGCGGGCCGCGCAGTCTCTCGGGGTTGTCCGCCGAGAATAGCTGCGCCACCGCGCCGTTCCGCCATTCGACCCGCCGCCGGTATGGAAGCCATTGCGGCCGCTCGTCGGCGCGATGCACGGAAAGAAGCCCGGAAACGCCTTCCACCATCACCTCGCGCGCCTCGTGTTCGGTCTCCCCGATCAGCGCGATGCGCGCCGCCGGATTGCCGAGCGCTGTTTGGCGCACCCATTCGGCGCCAGCGCGGGTCTTGCCGCAGCCGCGGCCGCCGAGAATGAGCCAAGTGGTCTAGGGTTGGCCGCTGTTGGCGCGTTCGGGCGGACGCTGATGCTCGTGGGACAGCGAGCCGAAATCGGCGCCGATGGCTTCGGTCCAGTTAAACTTCTGCGTCGTCAGAAATCTGATCGGCGCCGTTTCGTTGAGCTTCAATAAATCCGCGTATGCGTCGTGCAAGTGCGAAGCGGAATTCGTCGATGTCGCGGGGAACGGGGTCGTCGTCGGTTTCATCTTGGCGATCAGCTTGGGATCGAATGTTTTCCGGCGCGCGGCCATGGATGCAATCTCCCTGACAAACGAAAAGCGCGGCATATGAAAAAGGCCGCCGGATGCGGCGGCCGTTGCAACGCGCGATGATGCGGCGGGCGGAAGCGGCCTAGTGCAGCGACACCGCCGCGATCACGATCATCAGCAGAATGGCGCCGACCAGGCTCGCCACCAGCACGCCCCGCACATGATGGCCGGTGACGCCGGCGCGCGCGTCGTCCGTGGTCTTGGTGATGGGCTTTTTGTCGCTCGGCATGGTCGTCTCTGGCGGCCTCTCGCTTTGCCGGTATTCCGATAACGCCGCCGGCGCGGCGGCGTTCCGGCGCCGGACACAACTGTAGAGCGTGCGACATTCCTAGCAAGGTAGCGTCACGCTGTGGTAGTGGTCAGTTTGACCGTAGTTAAGACTATTCCTAATTCAGCCCTAGCGGCCTAGCACGAATGCCCTCATATCGGGAACATGTGGGGGAAGGTTGGGTTGGCGTTCCTGTTGCTTGTGATGGGGGCCGTCATTTGCCGCCATTCTGTTCAACTTGGGCTACTTCATAGAAATACCCGCTATGAAAAAGCGCCCCCGCGATCCCTCCCAACTCGCCAAGATGATCGTCGATATTGCGGCGGGTGAGGTCGAGGACCGGCCACCGACGCCAGAGGAACAGGGGAAAGACCCTGACGCCGTTGTGATGGGACGCAAGGGCGGCATTAAAGGCGGAGCTGCCCGCGCCGCCAAACTCGCGCCAAAGCGGCGCGTCGAGATTGCCAAAAAAGCGGCTAAGGCGCGTTGGAATCATGGACGCCGCAAAAAAGCATCTAAATAAGATTATCTCTGCGACCTGACATAAAAATGTAGGGCTGAAGCGGAGCATCAACAAACTGATATTGAAATCGGTTTTTCTTTCCGCTCTTTCGCAATACTGGTCCGCGATCAGTTTCGCAAAACCGAGCCAAATGACGCGAGAAACTGGCAATTTCCACAGGGCGCCCAAGAATACCAATTAGTGCGTCACGAATATCCGCCGCGGAAAACATACCCTGATCGTCCGTCTTGGCCGTCGCGCACGCGAGCAAAACTTGCTTATAGATATTGTCTTTCGCGCTATATACGGCGCGATTGTATGCCGTAATGATAGATCCTTGAGCGCGGCGAACTGACTCTTTAATCGCTTCAGAATAGTCAATATCTTCGATAGTCCGCCGCTTTCCTCCAAGTGCGGACAGCGCCGCTTCGCGCCCCGCAAGATGCGCGTATCCAGGCAATCCCCTTGCAAGCTCGATCAGTTTATTGACGAGCTTTTCATTGCATTTAATCCCAATCTTAGGATAACGGTCAGAAATGATTTCACTCAATTCGGGTTTTGACATTCTCGGCATTTGGATTTGACGGCAACACCGTTGTATCGACGGATGCGCACCAAATAATTCCTCGATTGAATAACCAACACCAACAATCACGATAGTTATATTCTGTGGGTAGTCCGAGAAATGTTTTATTGTGTCTGCAACGGCTGATTTTGTCGCCATGCTCGCGATACGATCAAACTCATCAAAGATAAATACATATTGGGAAGTCTTTGGGAGCGATTCTAAGATTTTGATGACCATAAAATCGCGCGTCTCATCCTTCAAATAATCGGAAATGAGTGTTTCGTCGTATTGAAATTCAAAAAGAATTTTCGACCACAAAGTAAAAAACGTATCTTCTGGCCGGCAGTTTTCCTTCAAAAATTTGATGTTGGTTACTGCTGGCGGAATCTTTGCCGTGATCGTGTTAGCTAAGGACGATTTTCCGACGCCACGTTCGCCAAATAAGATCGCGTGTGCACCTCGTTCATAGACAACGCCCAGCATGTCCGTGACTTGCGTTAGCCTCCCCGAAAATAGGCGATCTTCGTCAATCGGGCTGGACGGATTGAAAAGCCGCTGTGTGGCAGCCGTTGCCAAACCCCAGTCCTTGTCCGTCCAGACCTTTTCAAGGTCCAAACCAGAAAACAGGTCTCCCGCACCCGCATCAGCCATTTTATAGCCCCACTTGGTATAACCAGACTATCACTTGGTATATATGCTCTGAGACTTTGTAAATATGGGCGTTGACTTTGTAAAGTATTATCTGAAAATGACCCTTTTATGCTTGACAGTCAAGCATAAGGGTCATATTGTCCTGAGCTATGAACAAACTCGACGCCAGGGCCCGCGCCCAAATCCTCCATCTGCTTTGCGAGGGTAGTTCCATCCGGGCCGTGACCCGGCTGACCGGCGCCAGCAAGAACACCGTCACCAAGTTGGTCGTGGATGCCGGTAAAGCCTGTCTCGATTATCAAAACCGGACGTTCGTAAACCTGACCTGTAAGCGGATTCAGGTCGATGAAATTTGGAGCTTCGTTTACGCCAAGCAGGCCAATGCGCCGGTTGAAAAACAAATCAAGGGCGAGGCCGGGGACGTATGGACATGGACCGCGATCGACGCGGACACGAAGCTGATCCCCTCTTGGTACATTGGCGACCGCAGCGGACAATCCGCGTGGGAATTTCTCACGGACCTGCGCAAGCGTCTCAGCAACCGCATCCAACTCACCAGCGACGGCCACAAGGCTTACCTAATCGGCGTCGCCGGTTCATTCGGTGACGATGGTGGACTACGCGCAGCTTGTAAAAATCTACGGCAAAGAACCGGGTGGCGAGCGCCGCTACAGCCCGCCGACTCGCATCGGCGCGGTCCCGAATCGCGGTCTAGGCGATCCTGACCCGAAACATATCAGCACGTCTTTTGCCGAGCGCAGCAATCTCACCATGCGCATGAACATGCGCAGGTTTACTCGGCTGACAAACGCTTTCTCTAAGAAGGTCGAGAACCACGCGCACGCCGTCGCGCTGCACATGATGTATTACAATTTCGTCCGCATCCATAAGACGCTGAAAGTCACTCCCGCGATGGCTGCTGGCGTCACCGACAAGCTCTGGGAAATCAGCGATGTGGTTTCGATGCTGGAAGAGTGAGAACTTACTCAATGACTTTCGCTAAAACACCAAAGCGAATTGGACTGTCTTGTTGCCTGCCCATTACCATCAACGCGCTATCTCTTTCGCTTATAAATTTCGCTTCACTCCCCCATAAGTGAAGAGAGCATTGGTGTTGAACTGGGAACAGTTTGTGATTTCTGTAATTGAAACGTTGTAGCGTCATTAGACGCCGCGCGCCGAACGCCTTTCCTACACAATGCCAGCCTGATAATTGATGCTTATCCTGCAGCTGGCGTCTGTGGTTTGACAGTGTTATTATTTCCAAAATTCCAAAATGTTATTTTTCCGGGAATATTTATTGAGAGATTAGAAAGTCCCCGCATTTGGCGTTCGCTTTACATCCATGCAACAATTCGACAGCACAATCAGAATCCACACACGATGGCGCCACAACCGCGAAACTTATGCGCATATTGATGGTTGTCCGCTCAATCCCCCAATATGCTCGCACTAGGGAAGCCCACTGCGATCAAGGCAGCTTGAGAATTCGTGTCCATTGAAAATAGCCCACGCCGCTGACCAGCGTGGCAAACTCCACAAAATTGCCGAAGAACTCCGCCATCGCGCTACCCATCCCATCGCACAATACCCGTGGGGCGGCGCTATTTTGCTAGCTAATATAAATTCCTGTGTCAAGGATAATAATCCTATTCAAACTGACCCACTACCCACGCTGTCAAGGAGTTTTTTCCTAGGACTTTGGTCAGGTTTCCGGCACCTGTGGATAACCTGCTGGAATTATGGAAAATTGTCCGCTGATGCAATGCCTTAGCGCGGCGTCTCGGAATGGCAGGCGCGCTGGCCGTCCTGCCAGATCCAGCCGCACGGCGTGCAGCCGGCGAGCACGAGGCCGAGAGCGATCAGGCAGAAAAATGCCGCGAAACGCTTGTGCATAAAGCCAACTCTAGCCGAGTGTCGTTACACGGGCGAGCCACCCGTTCATGGAACTTTCGGCCCCCAGCCAGCGTTTTCCGCGGGCTGGGGGGATTAGGTCATGCGTCCGGGGCGTGTCGAGCCGGTCGAGTTGAAAATGGTGGCAGCTTTGCGCGCCGGCGACATGCGGGCGCGCGTTCACGATTTCGATTGGTCGGCGACGGCGCTCGGGCCACGCGAACGTTGGTCCGACGCCCTCGCCTTGAGCGTCGATCTGGTGCTGGCTTCCGGCTTCCCCATGGCGGTGCGCTGGGGTCCCGAACAGGTGACAATCTACAACGACGCCTACGCCGTCTTGCTCGGCGCGCGTCATCCGGCATCGCTCGGCAAGCCGCTGCGCGAGGTCTGGCCGGAAATTTTCGACGAACTCGAACTCGCTCAGCAAGGACATTCTCGACGGCACCCGCGCCAATTTTTTCGCCATCGACCATCCCTGGACCGTGCAACGCCGCGGCGTGCCGGAACAGGCTTATTTCACCGTCAGCTACAGCCCGCTGCCCGACCCGCAAGCGCCGAACGGCCTCGGCGGCATCCTGGTCACGGTGGTGGAAACCACCGAGCGCGTGCGCAATGAAGAAGCGCTGCGTGTCCTGACCGACCGGCTCGAGAGCGAGGTCGCGCAGCGCACGCGCGAGCGCGACCGCATCTGGGTGGTCTCGGAGGATCTGCTCGGCGTCTCGAATTTCGAAGGCTACTTCACCAGCGTCAATCCGGCCTGGACCGCACTGCTCGGCTGGAGCGAGAACGAAATCAAGGCCCTGCATGTCAGCCAGTTGCGCCACCCTGACGACGCGCCGGCCTCGAACGCCGCGCGTGCGCGGCTGGCGCAGGGCGCGCCGAGCGCGCGCATGGAAAATCGCTTCCGCCATCGCGACGGTTCCTGGCGCTGGATCGCCTGGAACTTGAGCGTCGATGACGGTGTGATCTACGTCTCGGGCCGCAATATCACGGCCCAAAAACAATCGGCGGCGGCGCTGAGCGAACGCGAGCGTCAGTTCAGCTCGCTGGTCGGCGGCGTCCTCGACTACGCGCTCATCATGCTCGATCCAGACGGCATCGTGGCAAGCTGGAATGCCGGCGCCGAACGCATCAAGGGTTACGCCGCGCACGAAATCATCGGCCGCCATTTCTCGCAGTTCTACACCGAGGAAGACCGCGCCAACGGCGTGCCCGCGCGCGCGATCGAAACCGCCCGCACAACCGGAAAGTTCGAGGCCGAAGCGCAGCGCCTGCGCAAGGACGGCACGCTGTTCTGGGCCAACGTCGTGATCGACGCCGTCCACGATTCCGACGGCAGGCTGATCGGTTTTGCCAAGATCACGCGTGACATCACCGAGCGGCGCAACACCCAGGAAGCGCTGGCGCGCGCCCAGGCGCAACTCGCGCAGGCGCAAAAAATGGAAGCGCTCGGCCAGCTGACCGGCGGCGTGGCGCACGATTTCAACAATCTGCTGATGATCGTCACCGGCCAGGTGCAAATGCTGCTGCGCCGGATGTCCGATCCGAAAAACGCGCGCGCGCTGGAAGCCATCGGAGCCGCCGCCGCGCGCGGCGAGGCGCTGACGCGGCAATTGCTGACCTTCGCGCGCCGCCAGGCGCTCAACCCGCGCATCGTCGATCCCGCGCAAATCATCACGGCATTCGAAGACTTGCTGGCAAGCTCGGTGCAGGGCAATGTCGAATTGCACGTCAGCGTGTCGCCGACGGTTTGGCCGATCTCGATCGATATTTCCGAGTTTGAATTGGCGCTGGTCAATCTGGTGGTCAACGCGCGCGACGCCATGCCCGAGGGCGGCCAGATCACGGTGTCGGCTGCCAATGTCACGCTCGGCGGCGGCGAGACCCCCGAACATTTGCGCGGCGACTTCGTCGCGGTCACGGTCGCCGATGCCGGCGGCGGCATCGCACCCGAGGTCATCGCCAGGATTTTCGAGCCGTTCTTCACCACCAAGGACCCGGGCAAGGGCACGGGGCTCGGCCTGTCGCAGGTCTACGGCTTCGCGCAGCAGTCCGGCGGCACGGTCGCGGTCGACAGCGCGATGAGCCGCGGCACCGAGGTAACGATCTATCTGCCGCGCAGCCGCGAGCCGCTCGATACCGTGGCGATGCCCGAACCGGTCGCGCAGGGCGGTAGAGGCGAAACGATCCTGGTGGTGGAGGATAATATCGAGGTGAAGACGGTCGCCATCGCGCTGCTCGAGCAGCTGCGTTACCGCACCATCGCGGTCGAAACCGCGCCCGCCGCACTCAAGACGCTGGCGTCCGGACAGCGCATCGACCTGGTATTTACCGACGTGATGCTGCCCGGCGATGCCGACGGTCTGACGCTGGCGCAAACGATTCGCGCCGAATATCCCCAAATTCCGGTGCTGCTGACCAGCGGCTACGCCAAGGTGCTCACC
Organism: uncultured Alphaproteobacteria bacterium; assembly: GCA_963703875.1. Lineage (GTDB taxonomy): Bacteria > Pseudomonadota > Alphaproteobacteria > Rhizobiales > Xanthobacteraceae > Pseudolabrys. The sequence goes on along the minus strand of CAVPFZ010000002.1, from coordinate 58,947 downwards.
ACCCGCCACGGGCTGCCTATATTGCGCAAGCCGTACCAAATTTCCGCGCTCGGCGAGGCGATACGCCAAGGGCTCGGCAGCAGAGCCGCCGTGCCCAAGGTCTAGCCGGCGCCTTAGTGCTGATCGGTGATCTGCTCGACCAGTTCGACGATACGCCGGCGCAGCTTGGCGTTCTTGATCTTCATGAACGCCTTGGTGAGCGCGAGCCCGTCCGAGGTGCCGAGAAAATCCGCCACATAAGCGGGCGATGGCGCCTCGCCCATGCCGGAGCCGTGATGGCCGGAGGGTTTCGGCGCGCCCTCGAAGAAAAACGACACCGGCACCTGCAGGATGCTGGCGATGTGCGACAGGCGGCTGGCGCCGATGCGGTTGGTGCCCTTCTCGTATTTCTGCACCTGCTGGAACGTTAGCCCCAGCCCGTCGCCGAGCTTTTCCTGGCTCATGTTCAGCATCATGCGGCGCATGCGCACCCGTGCTCCAACATGGGTATCAGTCGGTTCAGGAATTTTCTTTGCCATTTGTTTGCGTTCGATCACGTTGGGCCAAGACGGCCGTGAAGATGGATTGGTTCAGACCAGCGGGAACTTTCTGTCCGCTTTTAGTGCAACTCGCGATTGCCGCTACAAAACCCGCCGGCAGGGGACGCGATGAAAAACGGCTTAAAGTCGTGGTTTCTCTCTGATCCTTAGGTTGTCCTGGTATATTCACCACAGCGCCAATCTGTCATTAAGGCGGAATCGCTGATTTATTAGATTGTATCGAATATCCGAAACTTACAAATATCAGGCCAAATCTCAGCCGTGGCTTTTGTCGGCAGCATCGAATTGCTGTCGCGCACTTTGAATCGCCGGACGGTTCTTGCGCGCCCACGCGCCGAGTTCACTCACCGGCTCGAGCAGCGAACGGCCGAGCCGGGTCAGCGCATAATCCACCCGCGGCGGAATGGTGGGAAACACCGTGCGCGTCACCAGCCCGTCGCGCTCGAGCTGCCGCAGCGTAAGCGTGAGCATGCGTTGCGAGATCGAGCCAAGCGCGCGGCGCAATTCGTTGAAGCGTTTGGGGCCGCCGCCCAGCGTGGACACCACCAGCACCGTCCATTTGTCGCCGACGCGCGCCAGCACGTCGCTCACCGCCCGGCAGTCCTCGGCCACATGCAGGTTACCCGGTAACCTCGGTGTGCCTTCTTGCGCGTTTTTAGCGGTCATTTATCTAGCCTTGGTATTCATTTGTAACCAAGATAGAGGCTGCCATGAGCAAACTCAAGATCGCCGTTGTCATCAGCACAACGCGTGCCGCCCGCTTCGGCCACAAGCCGGCCCAGTGGGTCAAGGATATCGCCGCGGCGCGCGACGACATGGAACTGGAAATCGTCGATTTGCGCGATTACCCGATGCCGTTCTTCGATGAAGTAGCCTCCAACGCCTGGGCACCTTCCAATAATGAAGAGGCTCAGCGCTGGCAGAAGAAAGTCGCCGGTTTCGACGGCTATGTTTTCGTCACCGCCGAATACAACCACGGTGTGCCGGCGGTTTTGAAGAACGCGCTCGACTACGCCTACCCCGAATGGAACAAGAAGGCCGCGGCCTTCGTCGGCTATGGCTCGGTCGGCGGCGCACGGGCGATCGAGCAGTTGCGCCTGATCGCCGCCGAACTGCAACTGGCGACCATCCGCACCGGTGTCTATATCCAGGGCGCCGACTTCATGGCGGTGTGGAAGGAAGGCAAGGAGCTCAAGGACATCACCTACTTGCAGCAGGGCGTCAAAGACCTGCTCGATCAGCTGGCCTGGTGGACCAAAGCGCTTAAGAACGCGCGCGAGCGCGACCTCATCGCCAAGGCCGCCTGACCGTCAAACCCGCGCGAGAACCATCATGTCCATCCGTCCCGTCAAAAGCATCGTGCAATCCAAGCCCACCATCGAGGGCGCCGGCGTCAAGCTGCGCCGCGCCTTCGGATTCGGCGAAACGGCGGAGACCGATCCTTTTCTGCTGCTCGACGATTTCCGCAACGACAAGCCGCAAGACTATCTCGCCGGTTTCCCGTGGCATCCGCATCGCGGCATCGAGACCGTGACTTATATTCTCGAAGGCACGGTCGAACATCGAGACAGCCTCGGCAGCCACGGCACTCTAGGCAAAGACGACGTGCAATGGATGACCGCCGGCCGCGGCATCATGCATCAGGAAATGCCGCAGGGCGACGCCCAGGGGCGCATGCACGGCTTCCAGCTTTGGGCCAATCTTCCCTCGTCGCTCAAGATGACCGCGCCGCGCTACCAGGACGTCAAGGGTGGCGAGATTCCGGAAATCACCGACGACGACGGCACCCGCGTGCGCGTGGTCTGCGGCGACTTCTGGGGCCAGAAAGGCCCGGTCGAGGGCGTCGCCGCCGATCCGCGCTATCTCGATATTTTCGTGCCGGCCGGAAAACGCAGGACCTTCAAGGTCGAGATCGAACGTCACGCCTTTGCTTATGTGTTCGAAGGCTCGGGCCGCTTCGCCTATGCCTCCAAGCCGTTCGGCGTGCTGACCGAAAAGCAGGTCGGCGGCGAGGAAGTCCTGTTTCGCGAGCCGGTCGGCGACCGCTCCCTGGTGCTGTTCGACAGCGGCGATGAAGTCACCGTACAGGCCGGCGATCAGGGCATCCGCTTTTTGTTGGTGTCGGGCAAGCCGATCGAAGAGCCGGTCGCCTGGTACGGCCCCATCGTCATGAACACGCAGGCCGAACTGCAACAGGCGGTCAGCGAATTGCGCGCCGGGACGTTCATCAAGAAGAACTAGGCCGCCGGGCGCGGCGCTAGCGCGGCCGCTGGGAGTTGATCGTCTTGATGTCCTTGATCTGATAGAAGCCGCGATGCCCGCATTTCGGGCATTGCGCCGAAAACTCCTCGGATACCCTAGCGGCGTCTTTCAGAATAATTGGCGTCTTGCATCGGACGCAAAAGACTCCGGTACCGGGCTGATCGGCGCCCATCGCGGCTCCCCCACGAAAGCCGTCCCCCCAAAGCCGCGTATAGGCGCGGGACGCGCCGATGTCCTGTAAATTTTACGTACAAAACGCGGCTATTGGCCTGGCCGTCCGATTGTCGCATATGCTGGCCGGCAACCGAGAGAACCCGCATGTTGCGCATTTACGGCATCGCCCGGACCCGCGCCTTCCGCCTGCTCTGGATCGCAACAGAGCTCGGACTAGACTACGAGCATCTGCCGATCGAGATCGGCGATGCCGGGGCGCGTGCGCCGGAATTCCTCAAGCTCAATCCGAACGGGCGTCTGCCCTTTATCGACGACGACGGGTTCGTGCTCTACGAATTGCTCGCCATCACGCTCTACCTCGCCAAGAAGCACTCCAACGGCAAACTCTATCCCGCCACGCTGGAAGACGAAGCGCGCGCCTGGCAATGGACGTCGTGGGCGCTCACCGAAGTCGACCGCGGCGTCAATATCTGGTCGCTGCATGCCGTGCGCTTGCCGGAAGCCGACCGCGACTTGGCCAAACGCGACGAAGCGCTCAAGGTGATCGCGGCGCCCTTCAAGGTGCTGGACACCGCGCTGGCGCGGCAACCTTATCTGCTCGGCAATGAATTCACGGTCGCCGATCTTAATGTCGCCGCCGTCATCAGCCGCGCCATCGACATGGATCTGTCGGCCTGGCCGAACCTCAAGGCCTGGCTGACGCGTTGCCTCGGCCGCCCGGCCGCGCGCCGTGCGCTCGCGCTCAAAAGCACGGCCGATGCGCAAACGCCGGCCGAAGTGACGCGGCGCATCGCCACAATCAACAGGCTTTGAGGTCGACGCTAGCGCGCGCAGGTCACGCGCTCGATCTCGCAATCCTTGCCGTTGTTCGCGGCGCAGACGGCATACGCCTGGCCTTCGATGAGCGTGTCGCCCGGCTTGAATTATTATTCCGCCGCGATGGGCGTCGCCGGCGCCTGCGGCGCCTCGGCCACCGCCGACGCCGGACCTTTCAGCGCGCGCTCTTCCATGGAAATCAAGAACGCCATGCCGAAGGCGACCACCAGCGCACAGGCCATGAAGACGAAGCGGAACGCGAAGCTCAGCTCTGGCGCCGACGCCGCGCGCGCCAGCATTTCCACCGACATGCCGGCGCCGCCGCCGAGGCCCCCCAGCACGATCGCGCCCAGCACCGCGACCACCAGCGCCGAGAACAGCGAGCGGAAGAAATTGGCGGCGCCCGTCGCGACTCCCATCTGATGCTGCGTCACCGCGTTCTGCATGCAAACCGTTGAAATCGGAAACAGCGTGCCAAGCCCCGAGCCGATCACGAACAGCAGCAGCAACACCAATGCGGTCGGCATCGAGGCCGGCCAGATCGCCAGCGCCGCCAGCGCCATCATGGTGAGCACCAGCCCGATCAGCGGCGCGCGCTTGTAATGCGTGACGTGCATCATCAGCCGGCCGGTGATGGTGGAAAACAGCACGGTCGCGCCCATCAGCGGGATCAGCGCCAGGCCCGACTGGCTGGCGGAGAGATGCAGCACCACCTCGAAATAAAGCGGCACGAAAATCGTCATGCCGACCAGCGTCGCCATGGCGCAGGAACCGGCGAGCGCCGCGCAGCGCACCACCGGATTGCCGAGCACGGCGAGCGGCAAGAACGGCTCCGCCGTCTTCACCAGCCGCCAGGCAAACAGGCCCCACAGGATCGCGGACGCGAGCAGCAGCGCGCCGAACTCGCCCGAAATCCAGTTGAAGCGCCGCCCGCCCCAGGACAGCGCCAGCAGCAGCGCGACCGCCGCCAGCATCATCAGCAGCGCGCCGATGAGGTCGAGCCGGTGCTTGCGCGGAACATAGGGCACGCGCTTCAAGACGTTGGAGGTCATGCCGAGCGCGGCCAGCCCGAGCGGCAGATTGATCCAGAAGATCAGCGACCAGTCGAGATGCTCGGTGAGAAAGCCGCCGAGCACCGGGCCGCCGACCGAAGAGGTCGCGAACACCGCGCCGATATAGCCCTGGTAGCGGCCGCGCTCGCGCGGCGAAACGATGTCGGCGATGATGGTCTGCGCCAACGCCATCAATCCGCCGCCGCCCAGCCCCTGCACCGCGCGCCCCAACACCAGCGCGGTCATGCTCGGCGCCAGCGCGCAGGCGAGCGAGCCGGCGACGAAAATGACGATGGCGATCAGCATCATCACGCGCCGGCCGTGAATGTCGGACAGCTTGCCGTAGAGCGGCGTCACCGCGGTGGCGGTGAGCAGATAGGCGGTGACCACCCAGGACAGATCGCCGAGATTGTCGAATTGCCGGCCGATGGTCGGCAGCGCGGTGGCGACGATGGTCTGATCGAGCGCGCCCAGAAACATCGCCATCAGAATGCCGAGCACGATGGCGCGGATTTCCGGATGCGTCAGCGCGCGCGGCGGGGCCTTCGATTTTGCGGGTTTCGCGGTCATGGATGGGGCTCGTCGCGCGCTTAATGCCGCTAAGCTCGCGCCTTGGCAATGGGGGCGGATGCGGAGGTGCTATGCTCCCGCGTGTCGGACCTACCGGGTAACCAAACTTGAGAACGTTCGCCGCCAGCTTTGGTTTCTTGGCTGCCTTGCTGGCGTTGCCGGCTTACGCCGCCGGCCTGCCGCCAGGCTTTGTCTATCTGCGCGATGTCGATCCCAGCATCGTCCAGGACATGCGCTATGCCGGTTCAGACAATTTCACTGGGCACCCGCTGCCCGGCTATGACGCGGCCGAATGCATCCTAAAGCGCGCGGTAGCGCAGGCGCTGGCCAAAGTGCAGGCCGATCTCGCCGCGCAAAATCTCGGCCTCAAGGTCTACGACTGCTACCGCCCGGCCCGCGCGGTGCGCGCCTTTGCGCGCTGGGCGCAGCAAAGCGACGCCGGCGCGACTAAGCGCTTTTACCCCGCGCTGGAGAAGCGCACGCTGTTTAACGGCTACATCGCCGCGCACTCGGCGCATTCGACCGGCAACGCCGTCGACCTCACGCTCATCAATCGGCCGCCCGCGCCTGCTCTACCCTACGATGCCGCTGCGCGTTACGGCCCCTGCACCGCGCCGGCGGACCAACGCGCGCCCGACAATGCGCTCGACATGGGCACCGGTTTCGACTGCCTCGACCCCAAAAGCTCCGCTTTGGCCAGCACGACCACGTCTGCGCAAAACCACCGGCGCGTCATCCTGCTCGAGGCCATGCGCCAGCGCGGCTTCCATAATTATTTCCGCGAATGGTGGCACTTCACGTTCGGCGCGCGTGGGCCGGCTTATGATTTTCCGATTGAGGCGCGCTGATTTTTTGTCATCGCCGGGCATCTTTTTGTCATCGCCGGGCTTGACCCGGCGATCCATGATGGATTTCAACGCGGAGGCGCTTCATGGATGCCCGGGTCAAGCCCGGGCATGACGGAGGTTGATTGCTTCGCCGCCAGCGCTTGCACCTGCGTCAGCGCCATGGTCACGACGCGCACCAGAACGTCCTCGATGCGGTCGTCGAGCGGCCCCGGCGGGCCCTTGCCCCGAGCTTGGTGGAATTCGCGCAGGTTCCTCAAGGCGGTATTGTTCAATTCGAGGGCACGGTTGAGCGCTTCGGACCGCTGCTCCGCCTCGGCCTCACGCTGCGCCTCGCGCGACAGGCTCGCGGCCGCGCCGCAGGCGGTTGTGGCACGCGCGGCGCCCGCCGGGTCGGTCGCTTTGAACCCGACGGCGAATGGCTTGTCTTTGTCGGCGCGGCGGATGAAGCGCGAGCCGGCGCCCTTTGCCGGCGTGAAGTCCTTCCCCGCCCGCCAGCCGCGCCCTCGCTTCACGCCGCCGCGGTCGATCCAGGCATAGCGCGGCTGCCATCCGCCTTTCTGCGCGTATTTGTAGATCGTGCGCTCGGTGACGCCGGCCACGCGTGCGATCTCGGCGACCGGCACAACGGAGTGCTCATAGAGTGCGCGCACTTTTTCAGTGACAGTTTCTTCCTGTTCCCTCCCCCGCTTGCGGGGGAGGGTCAGGGTGGGGGCGACGTCTTGCTTCGCCTTCGCCCTCACCAACTCACGATAAATCTCGCGCGCCTGCGCGCGCAGCGAAGAGCGGCGGGTCATGGCATAGGGATTTAGTTGTGGAGAGTGCGGGGAGAGTAGCGGGGAAGCGTTACGGTGTCAAGGACTAAGTTCCTAGCCCATCTATTCCGCCGCGGTGTGCCGCCGCTGTTCACGCCGGTCCATCCAGCCCGTGAGCCAGAAAACGGCTACGCCCACGCCCACGGCGATGACTGGAGCCAACAGCAGGGAAATCGTAAAGCCGCTCATTCGCGCAATCTCCCAAGCATGCGTCTGCCGTAAAGATGTAAAAGCACCCCGCCGCCAATACAAGCGGCGGTCACGATCGATATTTGAATCGTGCTCAGTTCAGGCCGCGAGATACCGTAGAGAAATGCGATAGCCGGTGCGAATACGCCGGCTGCGACGAGCGAAACGGCCAGCGCGTTGAACACGGGGCGACTCTTGGTACGGGCACTGAGTGACCACAGGGTCATACGAAGTAGAGCCATTTAACCCACACGTACCTACGTAAACCCATGTCAGTAGGACCAAGATACCAATAGGGTCCCGTACCAAGGTTCGCCCTCTCCCAGCGATTTTGCCGCGAAGCGCCGTGGCGAGCGCTCGCCAAGGCTACGGCGGGCGAGATCAGTCCCCTTCAGCGCATACGCCATTTCGGCGCCCGGGCGGCCTTCGGCACCTTCCCCGGCCAACTGACCCGCCTTCGCCCTCCGGGCTACGGCGGGCGAGATCAGTCCTTTTCAGCGCTTACGCCGTTTCGGCGCCCGGGCTGCCTTCGGTATTTTGCCGGGCCAACTGACAATAAAATCCTCCAGCCGGTCGTCCGGCACGTCCTTCTCGCTCGCGCTCACCCGCCCGCGCACCGAGACGCCGGCCGCGTGCACCGTGTCGGGGCTCCCGGAAACGAGCGGGTGCCACCAGTATAAATCGCGCCCCTCTGCCACCAGCCGGTAGCCACAGGTCGGCGGCAGCCAGGAGAGCCTGCGCACATTGCGCGGGGTCAGCCGCACGCAGTCCTTCACCTTGGCCTGGCGGTGGGCGTAATCGGTGCAGCGGCAGGTCTCGCCGTCCAGCAGCCTGCAGCCGACGTCGGTGAACACCGTGCGGTTGGTGTCCTCGTCGATCAGCTTGTTCAGGCAGCAGCGGCCGCAGCCGTCGCACAGGCTCTCCCATTCGCGCGCGGTCATCTCGCCCAAGGTCTTGGTGCGCCAGAAGGGGGCGGCTTGATCGGGCATTGGTCTCACAATCGTCATGCCCGGCCTTGTGCCGGGCATCCCGCTTAGGTGGGTACGGTCTGTCATCCCTTATCGGGATGGCCGGGACAAGCCCGGCCATGACGGCTGATAGGGCGGGAACCGCCCCTTTTCCCCCGCAATTTGCCGTCATCTTGCCCGGGATTAGCCGATCCGGCGGCCTGGTTTCGCTTGTCTTCACTTGGACCGCCCGCCGGCGTTCGGCTAAAATCGCACCCGCAGCGGCCTTTGCGCCGCCCGACCGAAGCGAGCCCCCTTGCGCGACCTTTTCCCGGCCGATTGGAAGCCCAAAATCAAGAAGCTGATGCTGGCGATCGACGCCCGCGTCGATTCCGGGCTGTTCAGCGGCTTTTCCGGCCTGCGCGAGAGCTACGAGCGCTTTTCCACCTTCATGGACCGCTTCCACGTCGCCGGCTGGCGGCGCTGGTTCAACGAGCTGATCTCGGAGGCCGCCACGCTCGGCACCGCCGGCGCCATTCTGATGCTGGCGCTCGCCATCCCGGCCTTCCACGAGACCTCGGACGACGACTGGCTCAAGAAGTCCGAGCTCGCGGTCACCTTCCTCGACCGCTACGGCAACGAAGTCGGCACCCGCGGCATCAGGCACAACGATTCGATCCCGCTCGATCAGTTTCCCGACAATCTGATCAAGGCGGTGCTCGCCACCGAGGATCGCCGCTTCTACGACCATTTCGGCATCGATATCGCGGGCACCGCGCGTGCCTTCGTCACCAATGCGCGCGCCGGCGGCGTGGTGCAGGGCGGCTCGTCCTTGACGCAGCAGCTCGCCAAGAACCTGTTCCTCAACAACGAGCGCACGCTCGAGCGCAAGATCAAGGAAGCGTTCCTGGCGATGTGGCTGGAAGCGCGCCTGACCAAGAACGAGATCCTCAAGCTTTATCTCGACCGCGCCTATATGGGCGGCGGCGCCTTCGGCGTCGATGCCGCGGCGCAGTATTACTTCAACAAGTCGGCGCGCGACGTGAACCTAGCCGAAGCCGCCATGCTCGCAGGATTATTCAAGGCGCCCTCGAAGTTCTCGCCCAACGTCAATCTGCCGGCCGCGCGCGCCCGCGCCAACGTGGTGCTCGACAATCTGGTCGATGCCGGATTCATGACCGAGGGTCAGGTGTTCGGCGCCCGCCGCAACCCGGCCACGCCCGTCGACCGCCGCGACGACCGCGCCGCCAACTATTATCTCGATTGGGCGTTCGACGAGATGAAGAAGCTGGTCGACACATTCCCCAAGTCGATGAACGAACGCGTTTTCGTGGTGCGTACGACGCTCGACACCAACTTGCAGAAAGCCGCCGATTCGGCAGTGGAGAACTCACTGCGGCAATACGGGCAGGAATATCACGCGGGGCAAGCCGCGGCCGTTCTCATGGATGTCGATGGCTCGGTGCGCGCCATGGTCGGCGGTCGCGACTACGGCGCCAGCCAGTTCAATCGCGCCACCGACGCAATGCGCCAGCCCGGATCTTCGTTCAAGCCCTATGTCTATTCCACCGCGCTGGAGCACGGCTTCAAGCCGAGTTCGATCGTGGTCGACGCGCCGATCTGTCTGGGCAACTGGTGTCCGCACAATTACGGTCACGGCTATGGCGGTTCGATGACGCTGATCACCGCGCTCACCCATTCGATCAACACCATCGCGGTGCGCCTGTCGGTCGCGGTCGGCGACGGCAATCCCAAACTCGGTCGCGCGCGCATTATCCAAACCGCGCATGACATGGGCATCACTACGCCGCTGCCCGACACCCCCTCGCTGCCGATCGGCGCCGACGCCGTGAAGCTGATCGACCATACCGGCGCCTACGCCACTTTTCCCAATCTCGGCATGAAGATGACACCGCATGCCGTGCTTGAGGTGCGCACCGGCGACGGCAAACTGGTCTGGCGCTACGACCGGGACGGCCCGAAGCCGCGCCGGGCGCTACCCGAACACGTCGCCGCCGACATGATCAAGATGATGAACAGCGTGGTAGAGAACGGCACCGGCAAGCGCGCGCGTCTGGATGGCATCGCCGCCGCCGGCAAGACCGGCACCACCAATGCCTACCGCGACGCCTGGTTCATGGGTTACACCGGCAATTTCGTTTGCGGCATCTGGTTCGGCAATGACGACTATCAGTCGACCAATCGCATGACCGGCGGCGCGCTGCCGGCGATGACATGGCACACCATCATGGCCTATGCGCACCAGGGCATCGAGTTGAAGCAGCTTCCGGGAATTCCGGTGCCGACGGTGCGCCAGCAGCCGCTTGTTGCCGAGGTCAAATCGCGAGCCAACGAACCGGCACCGCCGCCCCGCCCGACCGTGCTGACTAAACGGGGCGCCGATATTCTTGTCCGCGTCGAGCGGATGATGGATGATGCCAACCGCGCCATGGGGCCGTTGCGCCCGACCGTCGCCACCGACAGGAAGAAACAAGCCGAGGCGCCGCAAAAAGGCGACGCGCTTGCCGCTTCCTTGGAAGGACATGCTTTCGGCAGCCGGAACTGATTAGCCGCCTTGTAACGGTCGGCGTAGTCTCCCCCACCCAGATCAACGTGCCCTCACCATCTGCGGATCGATCGTGCGCCTAGTTCTCGGATCGTTATTTGCATTTTTAGTGGCCGCCGTGGTCGGCCTCGGCGCGACCTATCTCGCGCTTACCCGCGGCGCCGCCTTCGGCCCGCTGACAATCGGCAGTTGGACGGCATGGCCGAAAACCGGCACAGCCGATGCCGACCCCTATGCGCAAGCCTCGATCGCGCGCAGCGGCCGGCTGCCGACCGCGCTCGGCGATGGCGTCTCCTTTACGGCCTCAAGCGACGACAAGGGCCGCTCGCTCGATGGACGATGCGATGTGGTGCTGGCGGGCGTCACACCGGCGGCGCGGTTCTGGACGGTCACGCTATATAATCGCGACGGCGAACTGGTTGCCAATTCGATCAACCGCTTCGGTTTCACCAGCCAAGAAATCGTGCGGCGCGCCGATGGCAGTTTCGAAATCCTAGTTACGCCGCGCGCCAGCCCGGGCAACTGGCTGCCAACCGGCGGCGTCGAACGTTACGTCCTGTGGCTGCGTCTTTACGACACCGCTGTCGGCGTCTCGACCAAGGCCGGCCGCGAAGTCCCCATGCCCAGCGTGACCGTCAGGAATTGCCCATGATCCGCTGGCTGCTTTTGGCGTTGGGCGGAGCCTTGCTCGGCGGCGTCGTGCACCTAGCGACGATCATTATTCTGCCACGCACCGCGACCCAGGACGCCTATTCGCGGCTGGCGGCCGTTGACCCTGTCAACACCGTAGTTTCGCTGCCATCGCCGACGCCTGAGCAGGCGCCGATGCCGTTTATGGATCCAGCTTTCGCCAGCGCCGTCTGCCGCTACGATCTTTCGCAGGGTCCGATGAAATTCACCGTCCCGGTGAGCTTGGCTTACACGTCGGTATCATTTTATACCCGCTATGACGTGGCATATTATGCCATCAATGACCGTGCGGCCGGCCGGCGCGTGATCGAGCTCAATCTGATGACCGTCGAACAACACAATCAAATGCCGGAGGACGAGGAAATCACCGCCGCCGACCGGCTGATCGTGGAATCTCCGACACTCACCGGTTTGATCGCGATCCGAGCCATGGCGCCGGAATCAGGCTTGATGCCGATGGCGCAAAGCGCCGTTGCCGCCGCCAAATGCGTGCGCGCAGACGAACCGAGATGATCAGCGAACCGTGGCCAGGTTTTGCTCGCGAATCCAGGTCGGCGTCGGGTTGCGGTAGCGCGCGATGTCGGCTTGCATTTGATTGATCGCGCGCTCGATGTCGACGGCCAGCGGTGACGGCGTCATGACGACGAGACGTTCGAGCGCGAACCGATAGGATGCCGCGCGCTGCATCAGATTGGTGCGCACCAGCATCACGATCGATTCATTCTCCTGCATGCGTTCCCGCGCGTTATTCAATTCCGTCGGCGACAAAGCTGAAACGTAGGAGAGGCTCGTCTGCCGCTTTGCATCGATGTCGAGAACGCGCGAGGCCATTTCGAAGAATTGCGGCATGCGCGTCATGTCGTTGCGGACGTCGTCGCCGAGCTGGGTGTAGCGTCCCGCGGGCGAGTGCCAATGCGATGCCACAAGGCGGGTTGCATAGAGGGTGCGGTCGAAGATCTCGCGATTGGGCCGGACGATGCCGTACTCGCCGACAATCGAATACCACTTCTGGCGGTTATAGGGCGCCTCGATCAGCGGATAAGCGAGATCGCGCAGCTGTCGTTCGTCATCGGTCAGAGCGAATTTCGAGGCTTTATCCGCGCTGGCATAGGGCCCCACCCAATCGTGAATGTCGTCGCTGACCAGCGTGGGGCGGACTTCTGCGAAATCGCCGTTGGTGGTGCCGCATCCTCCCAGCAGCGCCAGCACCGCAAGACCCATGGCGCGCCGACGCCAGATCGGCGCCTGCGGATGCGGCTGTCGCGGATGTATCATCGGTGGCTCAAGGCCGATTTATTTCAGCGCGCGACGCGGCGGCGGCGGCGGCGGCCGGGTGTGTTGCCGGTGTCGGGTTCCAGACCGTTGGAGCCGTCGGCTGTACGCTCGACGCGGATTACCGGAAGGATGATCACGGTCGCGGGTTCGGAATTGGCATCGACATATTTGCCGCCGCGCGCAAAGCCCGCTTCGTCTGGAAACCGGATGACTTCGCCCATTGCAACCCCCTTGCCGCCTCGACGCAAAGCCTGTTGCGGACTTGCCGGGCCGGCGCCTTCTTCGCAATTAAACGGGCTGCAAGGTTAACGGTCTGCTAACGCGGCCCCAGTAATGTGACCGGTGGTTCCCTTTGTAATGCGTGCCAACCATGCCGAAGCCTTCAGCAAATCCCCCGCTCGACAGTCTGGTCGACCTGGCATGCCGGGATGGGGTCGATATTCGCCCCACGCTGCTGCGCGTTCTCACCGACCTTTATGTGCAGAAACCCGCGCATAGCGCCGCCGAAGAAACCCAATATGTAGAGCTCGCACTGGGGCTGATCGAGGCCGTCGATGCGCCGACCCGCGCGACGGTGGCGGCAAAACTCTCGGCTTACCCGGCAGCACCTAGGGCGGTGCTCAGCAAGCTGACTAGCGCTTTCCCGCAGACAGCCTCGCCGGCGCCGGTCCGGAGCCAGGCCCAGCCCAAGCCCAGAAATGACCTGGTCGAAGAATTTTTCGCGGCCAATAGCGAAGAGCGCCGCCTGATCTTGGCCAATTTCGACACAGCCGCCGACATCGCGGCGCACCGCCCGCTGCCGGCCTCACCTGAGACGATCCGCCGCCTGGAAAATGCAGCCTTGCAGCACAATCTCGGCGAATTCAGCCGTATCCTGGAACGGGCACTCAGGATCGGCCGCGAGCTTTCCGAGCGCATCGTGCGCGATTCGTCGGGCGAGCCGATCGTGGTCGCGTGCCGCGCGCTCGGCATGAGCGCCGCCGTGCTCCAGCGCGCTTTGCTCTTCCTCAACCCGGCCATTGGGCATTCGGTCGAGCGGGTCTACGACCTCGCCCGTCTGTTCGACGACCTCACGCCGGCCGCCGCCGAGCGCATGCTAGCGCTTTGGCGGCAGCCCATCGCCTCGTCGAAGCCTGCGCACGCGCCTCTTCATTGGGACGATGAGCGCCGCGACGCCCGTTCGCTGTCGACGCCGGCGCGCTACCGCTCCGACCGCCGCCGCATCGAGCAGCCGACACGCGTCAAGGGCAACGACCGTAGCGCGTAATCCCGAGATCGTGCGCATACGGATTTAAGCCACCACGTTGTTGTCGAGGAAGTTTCGCCCGGCGCGGTCCTCAACTTCGACAATCCACACATCGGGATCGAAACGGATCTCGCGCGTGAGCCGCGCTTCGACATCAGTGTCCGGCGTGGGCTTTTCGCCGCCCAGTACTGCGGTGAAGATACGGTCGGCCGGCTGGGCGTCCTCGAAGGCGGTTTGCGACGCCGGCCCATATAGGGCGGCGGTGCCGTCGAGGCGGCTGATCTTGATGAAGACCGCGCCGGCTTCTTCGGCGCCACGCCGGCGTACCACCGCGAAGGCGCCCTCGACGGCGCAACGGCGTAGATAGGCTGCCACCCAGATGCCGGATTTCAACCGCATGAATCTGAATAACACGAGGGACCGCAGCGCCGCTATTTATTCCAGCGGGCGGCCTGTCATGGCTGACAATTCGCGGATCAACTGTTCGGAAATCTGCCCCGTCACCGGCAGCTTCCGATCACGCTCGAATTTTTCGATTCCCGCCTGCGTCGCCGGATCGAGGACCCCGGTAGGCTTGATCTGCCCGTAGCCGAAGTCGGAGAGCGCGCGCTGGATCGCCAGCACCTGCTTGGTGGGCGCGATCAGTTCAGCGATTGGATCATTGCGCGTGGGCGACGCCGTCTTGCCGGGCGCCTTCGCAGTGGACGCGACGACCGCATGCAGTAGCGCTTCGCTCGCCTCCGTGCTGATCTTCAACCCGGCGGTCTGCGCGAAGTCGCGTGCCGCCGTGTCCGTTCGGGCGCCCCAGATGCCGTCGACCGCGCCGTCGTAGAACCCCTTGCGGTTCAACTCGCGCTGGATATCACCGATGATCTGCGCCTGGCCGCGCGCGGCCGGTGCCGGCGGAGCAGCCGGCTCCGCCGCGCGCGGACGCGGCAGCACGACCGGCATGTCCTGCACCGCCGCGGGCTTTGTCGCGAAGATCGGCGCCGGACGCGGGCCTTGCTGCAGAAACAATGCATTGACGAAAATCGCAGCCACCGCCACCGTAGCCGTCAGCAGCCCGACGAATTCACGCGGATGACGGCCGATCGCCCCCGCCAGCCGGCCGGCGTCGCCAAAATCGTTGATCCGTCGGCTGCTCCTACGCACGTTTCTTCACCGGGATGTCGACGGCTATGTCGGATTCGCGCGCCCGCTCGGCACCCAGCGTGACCGGCTTGGCGGCGCGGCGGGCGCCTTCGCAGTCGATGGGCAGGCGCACCGTTACCCGCGTCCCGCTGCCCAATCTGCTCGAAATATCCATGTCGCCGCCGTGCAGGCGCACGAAACCTTTAACGATCGACAGGCCGAGACCGGTTCCGTCATGCCGCCGGTCGTAGGCGCCGCGCGCCTGAAAGAAGGCCTCGCCCACGCGCGCCAAATCGGCCTCACCGATACCGACGCCGGTGTCCTCGACCGCGACCACGAGCCTGGCACCGTCGCACAGCGCGATGACGCCGACTTTACCGTTGCGCGGGGTGAACTTGATGGCGTTGGATACCAGGTTGAGCAAGATCTGGTTGATCGCCCGGCGGTCGGCTACGATTTCCGGCAGGTCGGATGCGATGCGGGTCGTAAGCGCGACGCCGGCTTCCTGCGCCTTGAGCGCCAGAATATCGCAGCAACTTCTGATCGCCGGCGCCGGCGCGAACGGCTCCGGCGTGATCTCGAAATTTCCGCTCTCCATCTTCGACATGTCGAGAATACCGTTGACCACCGACAGCAGATGACGCCCGGAATTGTTGATCAGCCGGGCGTATTCGAGCTTGCGCGCCGGATCGAACACCAGCGTGTCGTTGCCCAGCATGTCGGAAAAGCCGATGATGGCGTTGAGCGGCGTGCGCAGTTCATGGCTCATAGTGGCGAGGAATTGGCTTTTCGCGTCGCTGATGCGCTCCGATTCTTTTCGCGCGATTTCGAGCGCTTGCTCTTGCAGCTTGCGCGCGGTGACGTCGCGCAGCACTGCGACGACCTCGCGCTCACCGGCCGCCCCATCGAGCGGCCGGCACCGCATTTCGACCCAGGCGAAGTAGCCGCCGTGGAGATCCGTGCCGCCGCTGCGGCGGATGCGGAATTCGACCGAACGGTCCTCGCCAACCGCGGCGGCGTCAGCCAGCGCCGTCAGATAAGCCGGCCGGTCGGCGACATGCACGCGGTCGAACAGACCGTGCCCGGCCAATTCGCCGGCACGCGCGCCGAACAGCGGTTCGGCCGCCGGCGACGCGAACAGTACCGCGCCGTTGCGGCCGTGCCGGGTGATGACGTCGGTCATATTGCGCGCTAGCAGGCGGTAGCGCTCCTCCTCTGCATTGAGCATGTCCACGCCGGCACGCGTGAGCTGCTCGGCGCCGAAAGCGAGCCCGGTGGCGTAAAGCACCGCGGACATAATGCCGAGCGCCGGCAACAAGCCGGGCATGTTGACGACTGCAGCCGGCTGCAATCCGAGTGCGTCGAGGCTGAACAACAATCCGGCGGCGGCAAGGGTGAAGAGTGACGCCAGCGCCACGACCCGGCGCGAGGCCGAAAGCGAGGCTTCCAGCGGAACGACCACCAGCCAAATCGCGGTGAACGAGGCGATGCCACCGGTGCTCCAGGCGATGCCCGTGGCGAGGCCTGCGAATGAAAGCGACGAGAGCACATGGGCCGCTTCGTAGCGGCCGGTGCGCGACAGGAAAAAAGCGATGACGATGGGCGTCACCAGCCAGCCAAAGATGACGAGTTCAAGCACGCTCGGCACGCCGCGAAAGGCGATATAGACCGGAAAGCCGGCGATCGCGGCAAAGCTGCCAAGCAGGCGCGGCGCGATGAAGGCGCGGTGGCGCGCCGCCGTCAACGCGTCACGCCGCGCTGAGGCATGCACCAAGGCGTCAACATAGTTCCACACCGGTGTGAGGAAACTCACAGGTCCTGTCCCGCGTCTTGTACGCTTAGACGCGCCCCTTTTTGCTGTTGGGAAGCGTAGCCAGCCCCGCTTAAGCGAACGCTAAAACCGCGCTCCGACCGTACCCGTCGCACATTTGCGTCGCGATGGCGGGGTTCCATTCGGCGGGCATGGTGAAATTTCTGTTGCCGTTTTGCGGCCCCGCGCGCGGCAAAGGCAAAAGTTACCGCCGCGGTAACCATGCGCGATTCGCGCAAAGCCGCTCGCGGGCCGGTCGGCGCGCCGGTATTTCAAATTTTAATCAAATGTGACTCTGTCGAATTTGACGAAAATTCGTGTCGCATTCGCGTCGATTTTGTCCAAAAACATCGCTCCAATGCCAACGGGGGCTTCAAGCCTGTCTGCTACGGTTTAGTTCAAAGGCGGCGAAAAGGCTGCCGGGGAATAAGTGGGTAGGGTCATGTTCTTTCTGTTGCGGATGGCTTTTTGGCTGGGCGTCGTCTGCGTGCTGCTTCCAAGCGGCGCGAAGTCGACGTCACCGGACGCCAAGATCGACGCCACCCAGGCCATGAGCCTGGCGAGCGCCGCGGTATCCGATGCGCGCGGTTTCTGCGCCCGCCAGCCCGACGCCTGCGTGGTCGGCGGCAAGGTCGCCGTCGCCATTGGTCACAAGGCCGAAGCCGGCGCACGCACGATCTACGAATTCATCACCAGCAAGATGAATGAGCCGTCCGCGCCGAACGAGAAGACCGCTGCAAAGGAAACCCCTGTGCCCGGCCAAGGGAAGCAGGAGGGCACACTGACACCCTCGGATGTGCAGCCTGCCTGGCATGCGCCGGTTCCGCTGCCGCCGCGCCGCGAAGCGCGCGCCACGCGGCCGTCGGCCTAAACGCCCAATTTATCGACGGATTACCGCGGGTGCATCGGCGCGCCCCGCCCTATATATTGCCGGTATGACGACGATCGACGATATCGTTGAAAATTTCGCGCTGCTCGATCAGTGGGACGACCGCTATCGCTATGTCATCGAGCTCGGCCGCACGCTGAAGCCTTTGCCGGAAGGCGCCCACAGCGAGGCCAACAAAGTGCGCGGCTGCGCCAGCCAGGTCTGGCTGCTCACCTATGTGAAGCCGGACGGCGCCGCCGGTCCGACGCTGACCTTCGAGGGCGACAGCGATGCCCATATCGTGCGCGGCCTCATTGCCATTTTGCTGGCGCTTTATTCCGGCAAGCGCGCCAAAGAGATCCTCGATACAGACGCGCTGGGTCTGTTCGAGCGCATAGGGCTGCGCGACGGCCTAACCCCCCAGCGCTCGAACGGGCTGCGCTCGATGGTCGAACGCATCCGCGCCGAGGCCACCGCGGCGCTGGCGCCGGCGGCTTAGGACAAAGACGCCAAATATGTACGATTTTATATGTTGCCGACTTGCAACCATGTCAGAAATCCCTGTGAACTTCTTTGTATCAACCCAACTCCCACTGGACGTTGCCCGCGGGTAATAGAGTAACGTAATGAGCAATCAAGCGGTTGGCTTGGTCATATAGGTAATCATGCATTTCAAGTGGTTTACCTTCAAATATTGCGAGGTCATCTCGCGTTAATCCGTTTCTCACGCCTGATGTAAAGCAACGCCGGTACGTTATCAGGCCGCCAGAAAAAAGAGCGCGGCAGAGCATCATATCCTGTTCACCAGCAATCAATCTTTCGGTGATGGCAACCACAAGCCTCAGATCGTTGGCTACACTTTCCAAATCCGCCAGAATCCTGCATTCTGGCAATGAAGATTTGTAGATAGGAATATCGCTCATGGCTTCCAACCCGACTGCAGAACCAGAATTTAAGCGCGTTCTTGGCAATCTATTGAATGCGCCGCCCAAGCCTCATTCCGAAATGAAGCTTGGGAAGGCTACAACCAAAAAGGCTAAGAGTCCCGCGAAGCGCGCTTTGCGCGCCAAGCCAAAAAGCGCCTAGCGGCGTGCTTTTTTGACCTAATCTTAGTTAGGCCGTCGATACGTGAGGCGCTTGCCTTCGATGCCTTTAAGCGTAAGTGCCGCACGCTCCATGTCGCCAATGCCTAGACCGGAACGGTTGGAATAACGGAATGAAAATTCGTCGAGATAGCGTTGCAGGTGTTGTTCGCCGCAGAAATGATAGGTGCCAACCATCCCCTTTTTGAATACGCCGAAAAAGTTTTCGACGTTGTTGGTAGTCTTGCCGGTTTCGGTCACATAGACGCGGGCTTGGTGCCAAACCTTTTCGTGGTTCTCAAACTCAGGGCCGACCTTGGCGTAAAGGTTGCTCTCATCCGTAACCAGCGTTGACTTACGATCGGCGTTCATCACGAGAACGGTGCGAACGGTTTCGGACGTGGCACGCTTCACATGGAAGGCGCGGGCTTCGCCCTTGGCCGGATCGACGAGGGCAACGATGCTCGCCTTGTGCGAGTGACCCTTGCGGTAGTGTTTCGCGCGCTTGGACGTGTTGCCGTAATAGGTTTCGTCGGCCTGTACCGTTCCACCTTCGCCGCCCATCGGAGCGGTGCTGTTGCCTTCCATAGCGGCGCGGATGCGATGGCAGAGGAACCAAGCAGACTTGTAAGTAATCCCCAACATGCGGTGCATCTGGTGCGCTGACATGCCCTTTTTGCTTGAATTAAGCAGGTGGATCCCCAGCAGCCATTTATGGATCGGGATATGCGAGCGTTCCATGACGGTGCCGGTGCGGGCGGTGAACTTGTCGCGGCAATCGTTGCACTGGAACATTCCGGCCTGTGTTTCGCCGCCCATGCGGGTAACGGTCACTGAGCCGCAATGCGGGCAGTTGATGCCGTCCGGCCAGCGGCTTGCCTCTAGGTGGGCAATCGCGGCCTTTTCGTTGGTGAACTGGGGGGCGGACAGTGTTGCTTTTGGCATGGGAAGCTCCTATGCCGCGAAATATGCCAGTTTCAATCTGCTAAGTAAAGTATATAAATGCGAATTTTATCCGCGCGGATCGTTATGGGCCATAAAGACCGCCGCCGCGGAACATTCGTCGCCGCTTACTTCGCTCGCCTTCGCCGCTGCTGGCCGAGGCCCATTTGCTTCGCCAATTGCGAGCGGGCGGCGGCGTAGCTGGGCGCGACCATCGGATAGTCGGCGCCGAGCGCCCATTTTTCCCGGTATTGCTCGGGCGTCATGTTGTACTGCGTGCGCAAATGCCGCTTGAGCGACTTGAACTTTTTGCCGTCTTCCAGACAGACGATGAATTCCGGCGTGATTGACTTCTTCACCGACACGGCCGGCCGAAGCGGCTCGGATGGCGCGTCGCCCGACTTGCTGGATACCCGCGCGAGCGCCGAATGGACCTGGGCGATCAGGCTGGGAATCTCGGCGGCCGGCACCGTGTTGTTGCTGACATAGGCGGAAACGATTTTGGCGGTCATCTCGATGAAGTTTCCGCCGGCCGGTGTGTCGCTCATTGAGACTGCCCCCGCTTGAACGCGGCCGCCAGAACACGCGGCGCGCGGAACATCAGAAGAATACCATGCTCGCGGTCGTTCAAAGGAAGTTCTGCTCACGAATATCGATGTTCGGCCGCGATTTCCTTGAATACTACTGATCAAATGCTATGGCCGCAAGAAAAAGAACGCCAAAGTCCGGCGCTAGACTTGGCATTCTCCTGATTTGCTAGGAATTCTTGGCGAGGTGGTCGCGAAGTTCGTTGATCGAGGCGAAATGCAATATTCCAGTCGGCAGTTCGGCTTCGATCGAGCCGTCGACATAGAGCGTATAGGCCATGCCATCGACCACCCCGGATTTCAGAATCGCCGGCGGGGACTCCGAGTTTTGCGCTTCCCGCACGGGGACTTGCGCCGGGACCGATTTGGGCTCGGGTTTGATCAACTCAGTCGCCGGGCGCCGCACCGGTTTCGACTCGGGCGGCCACATCGCATCGAAATAGCTTGGTTGCGAGGGGCGCTCCGCCGGCGGCGGAAAACGCGGCGGCGGCTCAAATGCTGGGCTCGGCCCTTCAGCCCGCGGCGGTGCTGCCGGCGGCTCAAAATCGGGCGGCGCGGCTGCGGCCGGCTGTTGCGGCGAGAGCGAAAAGTCCTCGTGTTCCTGGACTTCGAATTCCTCGGTCACGGCGGCCGACGCCTCGGGATTTTGTAGCGCCGGCGTGGCCACAGCGGCAGCGTGATCGCTAAACGGCGTTTCCGCGTGGGCCGGCTCATCATCCGTCGGGAGCAGCGATTCGTGAGCGGCTGTTTCGATTTTCGGCGGAGGTGGGAAGGGAATGCGGCCGGGCGCTACGCCGGCGGGCGCTTCGAACATGTCGGGAGGCCGGCTGGAGCGTACGGGCGGGCGCATGGCCAAAGTTTCCCCGATGCGTTGCAAATGGCCGACGGCCACCCCAATCGCGATGATCACAAGACCGCCGACCGCAGACGTTGTTCCTGCGATGATGAGCGTGTTGCCGAAGCTGAATTCCTTGACCGGAATGCCGTACGCGAACATCCCGGCACCCAACAGGGCGGCAATGACGCCAATAATAAACAATACAACCGACATATGCGCTCGAGCCTCTGTTCAACTACCGCGTCTGGTATAGAAATACCCGATAAAGCCTTCCAGCAGCGGCGAATTCTGGCCGTTCGCGAGAGCCCTCGCAACTGTTAAGTTAATAACGCGACGAAGGCCCCCAAACCGGTCAGGACCGAGCCTGCGGGCCGCTATTTTAGCGCCTGTTTCCAGGTCTTTTCGGCGCAACGCCAGCAAGTCATTGCCGCGGCCCGCGCCAGCGCCTAATTAAATATGGAACTCACGCGGGATGATCCGGTTGCACTCAAAGACCGGTCAATTTCCCGACCATCGTTTGTCGTTCCAGGAGGATCCGATGTCGTTCACATTGCCCGAGCTGCCTTATGCCTATGACGCGCTGGCGCCTTACATGTCACGCGAAACGCTCGAATATCACCATGACAAGCATCACAAGGCCTATGTCGATAATGGCAACAAGTTGTTGGCCGGCAGCGGCTTGGAGGACAAATCACTTGAGGACGTGGTCAAGGGCGCGTTCGGCAAGAATGCTGGGCTCTTCAATAACGCGGCCCAACATTACAACCATATTCATTTCTGGAAATGGATGAAGGCGGGCGGCGGCGGCGACAAAATTCCGGGCAAGCTCAAGACAAAAATCGACAGCGATCTGGGCGGCGTAGCCAAAATGAAGGAAGATTTCGCGACCGCCGGCGCGACCCAGTTCGGATCCGGCTGGTGCTGGCTCGCGGTCAAGGACGGAAAGCTGGTCGTCACCAAGACGGCGAACGGCGAGAACCCGTTGGTTCACGGCGCTGTTCCGGTGCTGGGCTGCGATATCTGGGAGCACTCCTATTACATCGACTACCGCAACAAGCGCCCGGATTACCTCAAGGCCTTCATCGACCATTTGGTCAACTGGGATCACGTCGAGGAGATGTACACGGCCGCGACCAAGTAAAGCGCGCGGCGGAACAACGAAACTTCGGACGAAAGCAAGGTCTTCTTCTCGATCTTCTGGCGGGACATGTTCTGCATGCGATCGGTCACCGTCACAGCCGATCGCATCGCCATCCTGATCTTGGCTGTCGTCGCCGTGATCGCGGGGGTCACATTCCGCGACTATGGGCTCGGCTGGGACGACTACACGCATTCGCAATATGGCGACCTGCTGCTCAAGCTTTACGGTTCGGGCTTCGCCGATACGCGCGCGCTCTCCTTCGTCAATCTCTACAAATACGGCGGCGGCTTCGACATGGCGGCGGCGCTGGCCGCCAAAGTGCTGCCGTTCGATCTGTTCGAAACGCGCCGTTTAGTTGGCGCCCTGATTGGCATCATCGGTCTGTTCGCCACCTGGCGCCTCGGCCGCCGTATTGGTGGACCAAGTGCGGGACTTATCGCCCTGATTCTGCTGGCCGCCTGCCCGCTTTACTACGGCCACATGTTCATGAATCCGAAGGACGCGCCCTTCGCCACCGCCATGGTGGTGCTGCTGCTGGGGCTGGTGCGCGCCATCGACGAATATCCGCAACCGGACGCGCGCACGGTCGTTCTGACAGGCGTCGGCTTGGGGCTGGCATTCGGCATGCGCATATTGGCAGGCATTGCCGCGCCTTGTGCGCTGATCGCGCTCATAGTGATCGTCATTGGGGAAGCCCGCGCGCAGGGATGGAAACTGGCGGCGGGACGGTGTGGGCAATTCCTTTGGGTGATGTTGCCGGCTGCCGGCCTCGGTTATCTGATCATGGGCCTGTTATGGCCGTGGTCAGTCCTGTCACCGCTCAATCCGCTGCGTGCGGCGGAATATTTCGACACGTTTTTCGAAAAACCCTGGCAGGAACTCTACGAAGGCCGGCTGATCGACGTCCCCGACATGCCGGCGAGCTATCTGCCGCATCTTTTTTTGCTCAAGCTGCCCGAGATCATGCTGGCGCTCGGACTGACCGGCCTCATCGGCGCGTTCGCAGCGGCCACGCTCCGCGTTGTGACACTTATTCGCCGCGCCGCGTTCATCATCGTCGCGCTTTCAGCTATTCTCCCAATCGTCGTCGCCATGCTGACGCGACCGGCGCTCTATAACGGGCTTCGCCATTTCATCTTCGTGGTACCGCCATTCGCGGCGCTCGGTGGGCTCGCCGCCGCCTGGATCATCGAATGGGCACGGCCGCACGGAAAGGCGGCGCTCGGCGCCCTCACCGCGATCTTCATCGGCGGTATGGTCTTGCCACTGAGCGACATGGTGCGCCTGCATCCGTACCAATACACCGCTTTCAACTGGGTCTCGGGCGGTGTACGCGCGGCACAGGACAACTACATGCTTGATTATTGGGGCCTCGCTTTCAAACAGGCGGCGGAGGAATTGCGAATGCGGCTGGCCGGAGCGCGCGATCGTCAACCAAAAGACCGGCGCTGGGTGGTGGCGATCTGCGGGCCGCAGGCGGTCGCGCAAGAAGAGCTCGGGCCGCAATTCGAAACGACATTCAACCGTAAGATCGCGGATTTCGCCATGGCGCTCGGCACATTCTATTGCCGGCATTTGCAGGGGCCGATCCTGGTCACCATCGCGCGCGAAGGCGTCGTCTATGCCAACGTCTACGACCTGCGCGGCAGCGGCCCGACGCCCAATCTGCTGACCCAGCCGCCGCCATAAGACACGCCGTGAGACAGTTGTTTGATGCCTCCGTTGTCCGACTCACGTACAAGACGGCACGCCGAGTCCGAATCCATAGGGCCACCCATTAAAGGAGGCCGGAATGCGTCTTGCGCCACCGGTGTTCGTGGCCACGAGCCTGCTGCTCCAGGGATGCGCCGGACATAATGTCGATTGCAAGCTCGGCGCCGGCCATAATGGCTGCGATCCGGGCACCAAAGAATACGAACAGATGATGGAAAAGCAGCGGGATGATAAGACCCTGGCTGAGATCGATGACACGCTCTGTCGTTCGTACGGAGCCCAGCCCGGATCACAAGCCTATGCCGCGTGCCGGCGCAAGGCGACGTCGGACCGCGAGATATTCGGCGCCCCCCGCAGTCCGAACGCGAAGTAGTTTCGTCTGCAAGGCCACGCAGCGGCGCGCGAGACACCGCTGATCTTTTCATCGCCAATCAGAATTTTACGAACTCGACCCAGTTCGGATTCTTGCCCATCGGATATTCCTTGAGCTTGGTGAGCCTCCCGGTTTTCCTGTCGATCGAATAGCTGGTCAGGCTGTTGGAAAGCTGGCCGACCGCCAGCAGATAACGGCCGGACGGATCGATGTTGAAGGCGCGCGGCTGTTTTTCGGTCGGATAGGAACCGATCGACGTGAGCGTGCCCTTTTTCGTATCGACCTTGAACGCGGCGAGCGTGCTGGTGGTGCGTTCCGAGGCATAGAGGAATCTTCCGTCCGGCGTGAGGTGAATGTCCGCCGCCCAGGGCTTGCCGGTGAAGCTTTTCGGCAGTGCCGTAGTGACCTGGACTTCCTTGCCCATGGTGCCCTTCCTCGCATCGTACGGAAACACATAGATCGACCCGTCCAGCTCATCGAGCAGATAGACGAACTTCTCGTTTGGCGAAAAGCGGAAATGACGCGGACCTGCTTTCGCCTTGACGCTGATCGTCGGCGGATCGTTGGGCGTCAGCTTGCCTGTTTTGGCGTCGAACTTCTGCTGATAGACGACGTCGCCGCCGAGGCTGGTGTGCAGCACGTGGCGGTTCGATGAATTGGGAAGGATGGCGTGGGCATTGGGCTGGGTGGCGACGACCTGCTGTGCCTGGCCGACGACGCCATTGGCGCCGATCGGATTGACGGTCACTTTGTTGCCGCCATAGGAGGCGCTCAACAGATATTTGCCCGAGCGATCGGTTACGATATAGGCCATGGAATTGGCCAGAGGTCCGCCGCCGATCATGTTGAGCTTGCCGGTCTTCTTGTCGATGGCGAACGTCACCGCCGTAAAGGGCTCATTGCGCAGACCGACATAAAGCAGCTTCTTGTCCGGGCTGAGTGCCATCGGCAACGAACCGCCGGGTTTGCTCGGGCCGGGCACCGCCTTGGTCTCGATCGGCGTCAGGCCGCCATCCGACGCAAGCGACAGAACGGTCACGTCCTGGCTGTCCGAGCTTCCGACATAGACGAAGGTAGCGGCGTTGGCGGATGTCATTGCGATACCTATGGCTATAAGTGCCGATGCCGTCAGGCACGGCATCAAGTTCGGTCGTCCCCCCATTTTGCTCTCCCGGTTTTATGGTCGCGGCACCGCCGCAGTCATCATATGACCATATCACTGGAGGCGCGCCAAGGGTGCCCTTGAGCTTGCGCCTAGTCTCGGTTGCGGCTGGGAACGTCAATGGGGTTGCAATTACGCCGGCCGGATTCGAAGCATTCTTCGGTCTTGCGCGAGTTGACCATGGCATTGACCAACCAGACGCCCACGGCGACGAAGATGGCCGCCGCGACCAGCAGAAAGATGTTGGTCGCGCGGCGGTCGCGTTCGTCTTCATCTTCGGTCGGGGGCTTTTCCATGGCCATCGGTCATGAATGCGCGTAGGCCCAATAGAGCTCGCGCGCCTTGCGGTAAAGCGGGCCGGGCTGCAGCGCCCGCTCGCCGATGCGGGTGACCGGCAGGACCTTGGAGGCATTGCCGGTGGCGAAGATCTCATCGGCGTTCTCAAAGTCGGCATAACGCAGCACGCTTTCGATCACGGTGATGCCGGCATCGCGCAACAGGCGGATCACGCGCATTCGGGTGATGCCGGCCAAGAAAGTGCCGTTCGGGATCGGCGTGAACACGACGCCATCCTTGCCCAGGAACACGTTGGAATTGGCGAGCTCGGCGACATTGCCGGCGACGTCGCAGACGATGCAGTTGTCGAAGCTGCGGGACTTGGCCTCGAACAGCGCCCGCGCATTGTTCGGATAGAGGCAGCCGGCCTTGGCGTCGACCGGCGCGGTCTCCCAGATCGGGCGGCGGAACGGCGACAGCGTGACTGAAAACCCGTCCGGCTTGCGCATCGGCAAATCGTAGAGCGTGAGCGCAAAACGCGTCGAATTCGGGGTCGGGCGGCAGCGCCTGAGGCCCGGCGCGCTCGGCCCAATACATCGGCCGCACATAGAGCATGGTGTCTTTGGGAAATTTCTTCATGCCGTCGCGGGCCAGACCGGCGATTTCTTCAGCCGCCATGTTCGGCTTTAGATACATGGTCTTGGCGGAAGCGTTGACCCGCGCACAGTGCAGATCGAGATCGGGGGCTACACCCTCGAACACGCGCGCGCCGTCGAACACCGATGAGCCGAGCCAGATCGCATGCGTGCGCGCGCCCCACAACAGCACGTTGCCCTCGTACCAGTCGCCGTCGAAATAGGTCCAGGTCGCGGACAAAGCCGGGCTGCCTGCCATTTCGTCGTCTCCTTCGTGGCGGACTTGACCCACGCCAGTATGCTACGCCAGCCGCCACGCAAAATCTTATGCGATTTGCTGATGGGAGGAATCAATGGCCATTTTCGTGTTCGACGCCTATGGCACGCTGTTCGACGTGCACGCCGCGATTGCGCGTTTCCGCGGGCAAGCCGGGCCGGACGCCGACCGCATGTCGGAAATCTGGCGAACCAAGCAACTCGAATACACCTGGACACTGACGCTCGCCGGTCATTACGCGGATTTCTGGACGCTGACCGAGCGGGCGCTGGATTTCTCGCTGGCGCGGGTACCATCGGTGCCGAAGACGCTCAAGCCGCAGTTGCTTGAGGCTTATTTCAAGCTCGACGCTTTTCCCGACGCGCGCGCGGCGCTGCGCGCGCTTAAAGCGAAAGGCCACAAAACCGGTATTTTGTCGAACGGCTCGCCCAATATGCTTAAAGGCGCCGTGGACGGCGCCGGCATCGGCGATTTGCTCGACGCGGTGCTGTCGGTGGACGTATTGAAAATGTTCAAGCCGCGACCGGAGGTCTATGCGCTGGTCACCGACCATTTTAAGTGCCAGCCGACAGACGTGACCTTCGTGTCGTCAAACCGCTGGGATGTGATGGCGAGCGTCTCGGTCGGCTTCCGCGGCCTGTGGATCAACCGCGGCAAGATGCCGGACGAATATCTCGATTTTGCGCCGCAGCGGGTGCTGGTGGATTTGAACGAACTGTCAGCGTTCGCCTAGGGCGTGGCCCCATAAACGGCGAGCCAAATACTGCCTTGGATGGCCCTTCCAACGTCTGCGGAAAATCGGATAAAGCTGGATCTTGGTATTTGACGGCTTTGTGCCTGAAGAACGGGGTTAGTGCTCGATACGAACGGTGGTAGCAAAAATGAAACTTCCGAGATTGAGCAAATCGAAGATTGATGAACTCAAGAATTTTTTCGTGCCGATATTTTGGGGAACGGACGATAACCAGCTTGTAGCCCATCGCATCGAGCGTTTGGCCAAGCACATGGCTCCGGGCATTCACTTTGCGGATAATTTCTTCACATGGGGAAGAAACAATTCCATGCTCGACGACGCGGAATTCGTGAAAGCATGGGAGAAAAATGCCGAAAGCGATTCAGACCGGGCGATTATCTGGAGACGGTATGTTCTGGCATGTGCAGCGTACCACTGCGTACAACTCGATGGCGACTTCGTCGAATGCGGCGCCTACACAGGCACTGCCGTCAAGACCGTCATTGACTATCTGGGCGGACCGGCTTTTCCGAAGACTTTTTGGGCCTACGATCTCTTTGAGCACGGCAACGAGATGCTTCATCCCGCGATGCCCGAGCACGGCAAAGGCCTGTTTGAAAAAGTGGTTCACAGATTTCATGACTACCCGCAAGTCAACATCATAAAAGGGAAAATTCCCGAGGCCTTTGCCGAACAATCACCGGATAAAATCAGCTATCTACACATAGACTTGAATCAGGCGCCGGCGGAGCTTTCGGTACTGGACGTTTTGTTCGACAGAATCGTTCCTGCGGGAATGATCATCCTTGATGATTACGAGTGGGCTTTGGCATATCGCGGCCAAAAACTCGCAGAAGACCCTTGGTTTGAGGCCCGCGGCTATAAGGTTATGCCCTTGCCGACAGGACAAGGGCTGATCATCAAGCGATAGTATTTACGGCTGTGCTTTTGGGACGGGAGCGGAACTGCGGCCCATTTATGAACTCCTAATTCCCGTCGCGGGACTGGCGCGATCAACTGAGCCAGACTATATGCGGCTGACCGCTAGGCGCCGATCATCCGTCAATGCCCTCCATCATTTCCATCAGCAATTTGTCCAAGACCTACGCGTCCGGGTTCCGGGCGCTGAAGGGGATCAACCTCGATATCGAACGCGGCGAGATTTTCGCGCTGCTCGGCCCCAACGGCGCCGGCAAGACCACGCTGATCGGCATCGTCTGCGGCATCCTCAATCCGTCGCAGGGTTCGGTCACCGTCAATGGCCATGACATCATCAAGCATTATCGCGCAACGCGCTCGCAGATCGGGCTGGTGCCGCAGGAAATCATGATGGCGCCGTTCGAGACCGTGTGGGCGGGGGTCACGATGTCGCGCGGGCTGTTCAACAAGCCCAAGAACCCGGCCTATCTCGAAAAGGTGCTTAAGGACCTGTCGCTGTGGGACAAGCGCCATGCCAAAATCGTGGAATTGTCCGGCGGCATGAAGCGCCGCGTGCTGATCGCCAAGGCGCTCAGCCATGAGCCGACGATATTGTTCCTCGACGAGCCAACGGCGGGCGTCGACGTCGAGCTGCGCAAGGACATGTGGGACGTGGTGCGCACGCTACGCTCGGCCGGCGTCACCATCATCCTTACCACGCACTACATCGAAGAGGCCGAGGAGATGGCCGACCGCGTCGGCGTCATCAACAAAGGCGAGATGATCCTGGTCGAGCAGAAGGCCGAGCTGATGCGCAAGCTCGGCAAGAAACGTCTCGTCTTGCAGGTCGTCGAGCGGCTCGGCGCCGTCCCTGCCGGCCTCTCCGCCTTCAATCTCGCGATCGGCGGCGACGGCCAAGAGTTGATCTACGACTACGACACGCGAGCCGAACGTACCGGCGTCGCCACGCTGCTCGGCGAGCTAAGCAAAGCCGGCGTGCGCATTCGTGACCTGCAAACCGAGCAGTCATCGCTCGAGGAGATTTTCGTCGGCCTGGTCAACGACCCGCGGAGCGCGCCATGAATCTTCGCGCCGTCGCCGCAATCTACAAGACCGAGATGATGCGGACCGGCCGCACGCTGGCGCAAAGCATCGTGGCACCCGTCATTTCGACTGCGCTCTATTTCGTCGTGTTCGGCGCGGCGATCGGCTCGCGCATTACGCAGATCGAAGGCGTGAGCTATGGCTCCTTCATCGTGCCTGGACTGATCATGCTGACGCTGTTGACGCAGAGCGTGATGAACGCCTCATTCGGCATCTATTTCCCGCGCTTCGTCGGCACCATCTACGAGTTGTTGTCGGCACCGGTCTCCTTCCTCGAAATCACGCTCGGCTTCGTCGGCGCGGCGGCGACCAAGTCGATCATTCTCGGCGTCGTCATTTTGGCGACCTCAACGCTGTTCGTGCCACTGCACATCGCCCATCCGCTCTGGATGATCACCTTCATGGCCCTGACCTCGGTGACCTTCAGCCTGCTCGGCTTCATCATCGGCATCTGGGCCGAAGGTTTCGAGCAGTTGCAAATCGTGCCGCTGCTTGTAATCACCCCGCTGACATTCCTCGGCGGCACGTTCTACTCGACCAGCGTGCTGCCACCGGTCTGGCGGACGGTTACCTTGTTCAATCCGGTGGTCTATCTGATCAGCGGCTTCCGCTGGAGCTTCTTCGAGATCGCCGACGTCGGCCACGGCATCAGCATCGGCATGACGCTGCTGTTTCTAGCCATCTGCCTCGCCACCGTCTGGTGGATGTTCAAGACCGGCTATAAGCTCAAGAAATAAATCACAACAGGGAGGCTCCCTCATGTTGCCGCTGTCGAAAGTCTTTGCGAGTGCCGCCGCCGTTGCCGCGTTGTCGTCATCGGCCGGCGCACAAGGGCTGATCACGCAGAAAAACATTTCGCTGGCGATGGCGCAGACCATCGCCAATGCCGCGCTGGCGCAGTGCGAAAGTATGACCTACAAAGTTTCGGTGGTAGTCGTGGACCGCGACGGGTTGCCGATTGTCATGATCCGCGGCGACGGCGCCGGGCTGCACACGCCGGAAGGCGCCGATCGCAAGGCCTATACCGCGCGCACCTATGGTTCGCCGTCGGCCAATTTTGCCAAACGCGTGCAGAGCGACCCCGCCTACGCGCCCGCCATGCAATATACCCGCGTGCTGGCGCTTGGCGGCGGCCTGCCGATCAAAGCCGGCAATGAAGTGGTCGGCGCGGTCGGCGTCTCGGGTTCACCGGGCAAGGACGATGTCTGCTCGCAGGCCGGGATCGACAAAGTCGCCGACCAACTCAAGTAGCCTCGATGACGAAGACGAGGCTATCCGCGCTGCTCGGAAACTATCCGAACACGCTGGCGTTGAAAAACGGCAGCGTGAAGTCCGATCTGATCGAATTCGATTTCGCCGACGTCAAGGTCTCGAACACGGCGTTCAAGCCGCTGGTGCGCGAGGCCAAGTTCGACGTCGCCGAATTGGCGATCGTCACGTTCCTGCAGGCAAAGACTTACGGCAAGCCATATGTGCTCATTCCCGCGACCGTGCTTGGCCGCGGCCAGCATCACACCATCGCCTATAATCCGGAGCGCGGCGAACTGAAGGCGAGCGCGCTGACCGGCAAGCGCGTCGGGGTGCGATCCTATACGGTGACCACCGGCGCTTGGGTGCGCGGCTTTCTCGCCGACGATTACGGCGTCGAACTCGAGAAAGTACGCTGGGTCACGTTCGAGGATCTGCATCTCGCCGAATACAAGGATCCCAATTTCGTCACGCGCGCGCCCGAGGGCAAGACGCTGGCACAGATGCTGCTCGACGGCGAACTTGACGCCGCCATCGTCGGCGATACGCTGCCCGACCCGCGCTTAAGGCCGCTGATCCCCGATGCCGATGCCGTGGCGCGAAAGTGGGCGCAGACGCACGGCGGCGTGCCGATCAACCATTTGATGGTGGTGCGCGACACGATCGCGAAGTCGCGGTCCGATATCGTGAAGGAAATTTATCGCATGCTGAAAGAAAGCAGGCAGCCGGTGACGCCGTCACCGGGCAACCCGCTCGATCCCTGGCGTTTTGGAATTGAAGCCAATCGCCGCTCGCTCGAGATCATCGTCGATTACAGTTTCCGCCAAAAGCTCATTCCACGGAAATATTCGGTCGACGAATTGTTCGACGGCTGCCCGCCGCTCTAAGGTTGCTCCGCCAGCGCGTGCAGGATGCGGGCCCAGGAACGAATGCCCTTATGGTAGCACTTGAGGTCGAACTTCTCGTTCGGCGAATGCACGCGGTCGTCGTCGAGCGCGAAGCCGACCAGCAGTGAATCCATCCCGAGCACGTGCTTGAAATCCGCGACGATTGGAATCGAGCCGCCGGCGCCGACCGTCACCGCCTTGTGGCCCCACTCCTCGCTCAGCACGACGCGCGCCTTATTGAGCACCGGACTATCGAACGGCAATTGCAGCGCCGGCGCCGAACTGAAGCTGCCGAACTCGGCCTTGCAGTCGGCCGGCAGCCGCGCGCGCACGAAGGCGCGGAAGCCGTCGCGTATTTTGTCCGGGTCCTGATCGCCGACCAGGCGGAACGACACTTTGGCGCTGGCCTCACCCGGGATGACGGTCTTGGCGCCCTCTCCGGTATAGCCGCCGACGATGCCGTTGATCTCGGCGGTCGGCCGCGTGGTGGTCTGCTCGATCAGCATATAACCTTTCTCGCCTGCCGGCGTTTTCAAGCCGATGGGGCCGAGAAAAGCCTCCGGCGTCAGGTCGAGCGCCTTGAGATCGGCCTTGATGTCGGCCGGAAGGTCCTTCACGCCGTCATAGAACCCCGGAATTGTGACGCGGCCATTGTCATCCCATAGCGCGCCGAGGACCTTGGCGAGCAGCCGCAACGGGTTTTGCGCCGCGCCGCCGAACAAGCCGGAGTGCAGGTCGCGGTCGGCGCAGGTGATCTTGACCTCTTCATAGACCAGCCCGCGCAACGATGTGGTTACCGCCGGGGTATCGGCGTCCCACATGGCGGTATCGCAGACCAGCGCCAGGTCGAGTTTGAACTCGGCGGCGTTGTCGCGCACGAATTTGAACAAGTGCTGCGAGCCGCACTCCTCCTCGCCCTCGATCATGGTGGTGATCGGCAACGGCAGCTTGCCGGTGACCGCCTTGAAGGCCCGGCAGGCCTCAATGAAGGTCATGGCCTGGCCTTTGTCATCGCAGGCTCCGCGCGCGACGATGATCTTGCGGCCGCCGGGTAGTGTTTCGATACGCGGCTCGAACGGCGGGGTCTTCCAGAGGCTCAGCGGATCGACCGGCTGGACGTCATAATGCCCGTAAAACAGCACCCGCGGCCCGGCAACACCGTTGGATTTACCGACCACCACCGGGTGGCCTTCGGTTGAGCGAAGACCGGCGTCAAAGCCGATGCTGCGCAGGTCGGCAGCGACGTGCTCGGCGGCGGTTCGGCAATGCTCCTTGTAGGCCGGGTCGGTGGAAACCGAGGCGATGCGCAGTAACGCGAACAAACGCTCGACGCTTTGGTCGATATCCTGGTCGATGCGGGCCAGGACCGCGTCGAGTGTGCTCATGAGGGGCTCCTACCGGTGGAACATGGACGCTAGCAACGCTTTCGTCGGCTGAAAAGCGGCGCCGCGCGTACAAACGCTCGAATTTCTCGTTTAACCGCAAGTCGAAGGGGCAAACTTGTGTCATCCGGCGTGAATTTTCCATTTTCCTTTCAGATTTTTTCAAGCATAGCCCGCCAGCATGGCGCCATCGCCTGGAATTATGCCTGATCGCCCTCCGCTGGATGCTGCCGATTATTTTGCGAGACACTTTTCGATCCGCGGTTCGTCGTTACAAAGCGAATTACATTTTACTTGACATGCAGCCGCTACGGTGTGTTCGCACAGCGCGCAATTTTCCCGAACGGCGATGTAACATACTTGTCATCAACGAAAACGGCGTTCAATATAGCGACAACCCGCCGCAGTGCGGGAGAGCTGAGGGAACATGGACGAGTTAATTGCGCGTCTCGTCACCAACGTCGGCGTCGACAAGGTCGCAGCGGAAAAATCCGTCGGCATTATCCTCGACTTCCTGGTCAAGGAAGGCCCGTCCGACAAAGTTCAAGCGCTCATCGATAAAATACCCGGGGCGCAAGCCCTTTTGCAGGCCCAGCAGGCCAACGATGCGGGCGGCGGCGGCTTCTCCATGGGCGGACTTATGGGCGCCGGCACCAAAATGATGGGCGCCGGGCTGAGCATGGGTCAGGTGCAGGGCGTCACCAAGGAAGTCATCGCCTATTCCCGCGAAAAAGCCGGCGAAGACGCGGTCGGAGAGATCGTCGGCGCGATCCCGGGCTTGAGTCAGTTCGTTTGAACGTTCCGGCCGGCGGCTAAGACAGAAGCTGAAGACAGAAGCTAAAGAGCAGACGAGACAATACGGATGTCCTACCCCCTCACCGATATCGACGGCATCGACGGCGCAGCAGCCACAATCCTCAAAACGGTTGGAGTCCGCTCGACCGGGGGGCTGCTCGAGGCCGCGCGCACCGTGCGTGGGCGCAAAATGCTCGCTATCAAGACCGGGTTCGAGGAAAAGCAACTGCTGGCCTGGGCCAATGTCGCCGACCGCATGCGCGTCAAAGGCATCCGCAGAGAATATGCCGGACTGCTGCAAGCCGCGGGCGTCGATACCGTGAAGGATCTCAAATATCGCAACCCGGGCAATCTCGCCAAAGCGATGGCGGAGGCCAACAAGAAGCGCAAGATGGTCACCATGCTGCCGTCACAGAAGGTGGTCGGCCATTGGATCGAGAACGCCAAGAAATTGCAGCTCAAGATCACCTACAAATAACCAGGTTCCGGCCAGCGGCGAGGCGTGGCCGAGGGCTGCTTGACAGCCTCGCGCCTCCAGCGCAAAGCGACCGCCATGGGGCTCGCACGCACCTTCGAAGCCGTCGCCAAACCAGCGCAAAGGCCCGCGCGTGATGGCCTTTCAGCACTGCTCGCGCTGGGCCGACCGCTGGTCATGGGCATCCTCAACGTGACCCCGGATTCTTTTTCCGACGGCGGCAAATTCATCGATCCAGCGATGGCCATCGCCCATGCCGGTGAGATGACCGAACAGGGCGCCGATATTCTCGATATCGGCGCCGAGTCCACGCGGCCTTATGGCGGCATGAAGCCGATTTCCGCGGACGAGGAAATGACGCGGCTCGCGTCCGTGCTGCCGGCGGTGGTCAAATTGGGCCTGCCGGTGTCGATCGACACTATCAAGGCGAACGTCGCCGTCTGGGCGCTCGACAACGGCGCAAGCATCGTCAACGACGTCTGGGGCCTGCAACGCGATCCCGACATGGCGCCGCTGGCCGCTGAGCGCGGCATGCCGGTGATCGTCATGGCCAACCGTGAAACCGCCGACCCGGCCCTCGACATTATCGGGGAGGTTTCGGCATTCTTCACGCGTTCGCTCGAAATCGCCGCGCGCGCCGGCATCCCGCGTGACAAGATCGTGCTCGATCCCGGCATCGGCTTCGGCAAGACATCGGAGCAAAGCATCGCCTGTATCGCACGGCTTGCCGAATTCAATCGCTTCGGCCTGCCGCTTTTATTGGGCGCCTCGCGCAAGCGCTTCATCAACTCGGTAACGCCGTCGCAGCCGGATGAGCGTATCGGCGGCTCGATCGCCAGCCATCTCGAAGCCGTCGGCAACGGCGCCGCTATCGTGCGCGTCCATGACGTCGCGGAAACCGTGCAGGCGCTGCGCGTGGCCGCCGCCATCGAGGCCGCGCGATGAGCGACCGCATCTTCATCAACGGCCTGTCACTGCACGCCTATCACGGCGTGATGGTTTATGAGGGCAAGGTCGGGCAGAGCTTCACCATCGATCTCGAACTCGAGATCGACCTGGCCGGAGCCGCGCGCTCGGACAAGGTGATGGACACGGTCTCCTACGACAAGGTCGTCGCCTGCGCGAGCGGCGCCTTCTGCGCGCAACGCCACAAGTTGATCGAAGCGGCTGCCGGCAAGGTCGCGGATGCCATACTGGCGGCATTCCCGCGCGTGCAGAAGGTCAAGGTTACGATCCACAAGCCGCACGCGCCGATCGCGGCCACTTTCAGCGATGTCGGCGTCACGCTGGTGCGGGCGCGGACCGGCGCAAAATGACCGAGGCCTGGCTGGCGCTCGGCGGCAACGTCGGCGACAGCCGCGAGATTCTCGACCGCGCCGTAGCGCTGCTGTGCGACGG
Organism: uncultured Alphaproteobacteria bacterium; assembly: GCA_963703875.1. Lineage (GTDB taxonomy): Bacteria > Pseudomonadota > Alphaproteobacteria > Rhizobiales > Xanthobacteraceae > Pseudolabrys. The sequence continues at coordinate 23,186 of CAVPFZ010000002.1, read as the reverse complement.
CGATCGGGTTCGGCTCACGGCGCGCTCGTCCGACTACAAAACGCCGCCCTGGGGATTTAAATATCAGCCGCCGTTCGTCAATCTGTGCATCGCGGTGCAAACAACTCTATCTCCCCGCGACCTGCTGGCACACGCGCAGGAAGTCGAACTGACGCTCGGCCGCGACCGTGCGCATGAGAAGCGCTGGGGTCCGCGCACTGCCGATATCGACATCATCGTCTATGACGCACTGACGATCGACGACCTGGGCCTGACGGTGCCGCACCCCCGCCTATTCGAGCGCGCCTTCGTGCTGCTGCCGCTCGCGGAGATCGCGCCCGACTTGATCATTGACGGTAAAAAGGTGCGGGAGGCGGCCGCCGCCGTCGATAGCGCCGGGATCGAACGGTTGCCACCGAAATCATGACGGGCATGCAAATTGCTTCAATGCAATAGCGACGGCCCCGCGACTGTGGCACTTTGCGCCGATGACTGACGAGCTTCCCCTCGCCGCCGAATTCCCGCCGACCAGCCAGGCCGAATGGCGCAAGCTGGTCGAGGCGGTTCTCAAAGGCGCGGCATTCGACAAGAAGCTGGTCAGCCAGACCTATGACGGTTTGCGGGTCGAGCCGCTTTACGCCCGCACGAAAGGCGCAAGCGTTGTCGCCGGGCGCCAGCCCGGGACACCCTGGACCTTGATGCAGCGCATCGACCACCCCGATCCGGCGACTGCCAACAAGCAGGCGCTGGACGATCTGGTGAATGGCGCGACCGGACTGACGTTGGTGTTCGCCGGCTCGCTCAATGCCAACGGCTACGGCCTGGATGCTTCGCCCGAGGCGATCGCACGCGCGCTCGAGGGCGTAATGCTCGATGCAGGCATCATTTTCGACTTCAATCTCAGCCCGGCGACCCGTACCGCCGTACAACATTTCGCCGCCTACGTCGGCAAGCGAAAGATTTCACCAGCGTCGGTGGACATGCGCGCCAGCATCAATCCGATCGGCGGTCTCGCGGCGACCGGAACCAGTCCACGGCCGTGGAGCGAACTGTCGAAAAACATGGCGAGCATGATACGCGGCCTGGCCGACCAAGGCTTCCGCGGCCCGTTCGCGGTCGCCGACGGGCGCATCATCCATAATGCCGGCGGCTCGGAAGCACAGGAACTGGCCTTCGCCATCGCCGCCGCGGTGGACTGCCTGCGAGCACTGGAAACGGGCGGCGTGCCGCTCGAAGCCGCACGCGGCATGATCTATTTCCGGCTTGCCGCCGATGCCGACGAGTTTCTCACCATCGCCAAATTCCGCGCCGTTCGAAAACTATGGGCGCGGGTCGAGCAAGCCTGCGGTCTCACACCCAAGCCCACCATCGTCGCGGCCGAAACTGCTTGGCGAATGATGACGCGGCGCGATCCCGACGTGAACCTGCTGCGCATGACGGTTGCCGTCGCCGCGGCGGCGCTGGGCGGCGCAGATAATATCGCGGCGCTGCCACACACCGCCGCCATCGGCCTGCCCGATGCCTTCGCACGCCGGGTCGCGCGCAACACACAACTTATTCTGCTGGAAGAATCCAATCTGTATCGCGTCGCCGATCCGGCGGCAGGTTCGGGGGCTATCGAGGATCTGACGGACAAGCTTTGCGCCGCCGCCTGGGCTCAATTCCAGGAGATCGATGCGGCGGGCGGCGCCTGGGCCGCGCTTGAGGCCGGGCTCATCCAGAAAAACGTCGCGTCCATCCGCGCCGCACGGCAGAAAGCAATCGCACAGCGCAAGGACGCGCTGACCGGCACCAGCGATTATCCCAATCTAAATGAAAAGCTCGCAACCGTGCTCGACGTTCCGCCGGTCGCTGCGCCGAAAGAGGCCGCCGCCGTCAAGACCATCGAGCCACTGCCGAGCATGAGGCTGTCCGAGCCGTACGAGGCGTTGCGCGACGCCTCAGACCGGAGGCTCAAAAAGACCGGCGCGCGACCGAAAGTGTTCCTGGCCAATCTCGGCAAGGTTTCGGATTTCACCGTGCGCGCGATGTTCGCGAAGAATTTCTACGAGGCCGGCGGCATCGAGACGATCAGCAACGACGGCTTCAAGGACCAGGCCGCGATGATCGCGGCCTTCAAGGCCTCGGGCACCAGGCTCGCCTGTCTGTGCTCGTCGGACAAAGTTTATACCGAGCAGGCGGTGGATGCTGCCAAGGCGCTGACCGCCGCCGGCGCAATTGCGCATTTCGCCGGCAGGCCCGGTGAACTGGAGGCCGGCTTGCAGCGGGCCGGCGTTAAAGCCTTCATATTCATGGGCTGCGACGTGGTTTCGACCTTGCAGGCGGCGCATGATATTCTGGGCGCCAAATGAGTCAGGTCCCCAACTTCGCCAAAGTCGACTTCGCCGAGACGCCGGTTGCGCCAGCCAGGGACGCGGCTGCGCCGTGGATTACGCCGGAAGCCATTCCGGTGAAGCCGGTCTATGGCGAGGCCGATCTCACCGGGCTGGATTTCCTCGACACTTATCCCGGCAAGGCGCCGTTCCTGCGCGGACCCTACCCGGCGATGTACGCGGCGCAACCCTGGACTATCCGGCAATATGCCGGCTTCTCGACCGCGGAAGATTCCAATGCCTTCTACCGGCGCAATCTCGCCGCCGGGCAGAAGGGCCTGTCGATCGCCTTCGATCTCGCCACCCACCGCGGCTATGACAGCGACCACCCGCGCGTTGCCGGCGATGTCGGCATGGCGGGCGTGGCGATCGACTCGATCTACGACATGCGCACGCTGTTCTCCGGCATCCCGCTCGAGCAGATGAGCGTGTCGATGACCATGAACGGCGCCGTGCTGCCGGTGCTGGCGCTCTATATCGTCGCGGCCGAGGAACAGGGCGTGCCGCACGCCAAACTGTCGGGCACGATCCAGAACGACATCCTCAAAGAATTCATGGTGCGCAACACCTATATCTATCCGCCCGCGCCCTCGCTGCGCATCATCTCCGACATCTTCGCCTATACCTCGGCCGAGATGCCGAAGTTCAATTCGATTTCGGTTTCCGGCTATCACATGCAGGAGGCCGGTGCGACACAGGATCTTGAGCTGGCCTATACGCTGGCCGACGGCGTCGAATATGTACGCGCCGGCCTGAAGGCGGGGCTCACCATCGATCAGTTTGCGCCGCGCGTGTCGTTCTTCTGGGCGATCGGCATGAATTATTTCATGGAGATCGCCAAGCTGCGCGCCGCCCGCATGATCTGGGCCAAGCTGATGAAGCCGTTCAAGCCGGAAGATGCGCGGTCGCTGTCGCTGCGCACGCATTGCCAGACCTCGGGTTGGTCGCTGGCAGCGCAGGACGTGTTCAACAATGTGTCGCGCACCATGATCGAGGCGATGGCGGCGACCCAAGGCCAGACCCAGTCGCTGCATACCAACGCGCTCGACGAGGCGCTGGCGCTGCCGACCGATTTTTCCGCCCGCATCGCGCGTAATACGCAAATCGTGTTGCAACAGGAAGCCGGCGCCACCCGCATCGTCGATCCGTGGGGCGGCTCGTATTATGTCGAGCGGCTGACCTATGAGCTGGCGCGCAAGGCCTGGGGCCATATCGAGGAAGTCGAGGCGCTCGGCGGAATGGCCAAGGCGATCGAAGCCGGCATCCCCAAGCTGCGCATCGAGGAAGCCGCCGCCAAGACTCAGGCACGCATCGATTCCGGCCATCAATCGGTGATCGGCGTCAACAAATACCCGCCGACCGACGAAGCACCGATCGACGTGCTCAAGGTCGACAATTCCACCGTCATGCACATGCAGCTCGACAAGCTCAAGCGGCTGAAAGCCGAGCGCGATCCGACCGCGCTCAATGAAGCGCTCGACGCGCTGACGCGCGCCGCCAATGGCAACGGCAATTTGCTGGCGCTGGCGGTCGATGCCGCCCGCGCCAAGGCGACCGTCGGGGAGATTTCCTCGGCGCTGGAGAAGGTGTACGGACGTCACGTGGCCTCGATCAAAGCCATTACCGGGGTCTACAAGCGGGAGGTCGGCATGACCGGCGCCGTCGAACGGGTGCGCGTCGCGGTCGAGGCGTTCGAGCAAGCGGAGGGCCGCCGCCCTCGCCTGCTCGTTGCGAAAATCGGGCAGGACGGCCACGATCGCGGACAGAAAGTCATCGCCTCGGCCTTCGCCGATTTGGGCTTCGACGTCGATATCGGACCGCTGTTTGCGACGCCGGGCGAAGCCGCGCGCCAGGCGGTGGAAAACGACGTTCATATTCTAGGCGTATCGTCGCTTGCGGCCGCCCATCTCACGCTGGTGCCGGAACTCAAGAAAGAATTGGCGAGCCAAGGCCGCGACGACATCATGATCGTGGTCGGCGGCGTGGTGCCGCCGCAGGATTACGACACGCTGATGAAGGCCGGCTGCGAGGCGATCTTTCCGCCCGGCACGGTGATCGCGGAAGCGGCCGAGAAACTGCTCAAAACGCTCAGCAAGCGCCTAGGCCACGGCAAAGAGGCCGCGGAGTGAAACGCTTCTTGATCCGTGCGGCCCTGGCCGGAATTTGCACGCTATCGCTGTCCGCCTGCATCGACTCCAATGACCCGATTCTGACGGACGCGCAGCCGGTGCTCGGGGCGCGGCTGAATTTGCAGCTTTACACTTTGCGCAAGGGCGTCGCCGAGGACCCCGAGAAAGTGCAATTTGCCTGGAACGACAAGCGTTATGCCCGCAGCGGCGGCGGCATGAAGGACGTCGGCGCGGTCTCGGTGCATGCGTTCGAGGCCGGCGATTATATCATTCAGTCCATGCCGGTCCGGCAAACGCAGAAAATTGAATATGCTTTGCTGCACCCACTCGCTTCGGGTGCCTATCTGGTGATCGCGATCGACGAGGCCGATGCCGACGACGCGGCCCGCACCGCCAATTGCAAACACCCCGAGGGCGCCGCATGCCGCGTAGAGACGCGCGAGCAACTGTTCGCCTTCGCGCGCGCGACTGCCGCGAAGCATAGCGACGAAGGCGGTCTGGTCCTGCGGCTGCCGGACAAACCGGCCAAGCACCGTCACTAATCCATGGCCGCGCGCGCGCCCAAGCCGTCCGATCTGGCCGCCGGCATTCGCGCCGGCGACCGCGCCGCGCTGGCGCGCGCCATCACGCTGATCGAGAGCAAGCGCGCCGATCATTGCAAGCAGGCGCATCTGCTGGTGCAGGAATTGCTGCCGCATACGGGCAACGCGGTACGACTCGGCATCACGGGAGCGCCCGGCGTCGGCAAATCCACCACCATCGATGCGTTGGGCACGTCGCTGACGCCGCAAGGCCACAAAGTGGCGGTGCTGGCGGTCGATCCGTCCTCCACCCGCAGCGGCGGCTCTATCCTCGGCGACAAGACGCGCATGGCGCGACTCGCCGGCGACCCCAAAGCCTTCGTGCGGCCCTCGCCGACCTCTGGCACGCTCGGCGGCGTCACCGCCAAGACGCGCGAGACCATGCTGGTCTGCGAGGCCGCCGGCTACGACGTGGTGATGGTGGAAACCGTCGGCATCGGCCAGTCGGAGACCGCCGTCTCCGACATGACGGATTTCTTTCTGGTGCTGATGCTGCCGGGCGCCGGCGACGAATTGCAGGGACTAAAAAAGGGCATCGTCGAATTGGCCGACATGATCGCGGTCAACAAGGCCGACGGCGACAATATCGCGCGCGCCAAGATCGCGGCGGCGGAATATCGCGCCGCGCTGAACATCCTCAAGCCGGTGTCGGATACCTGGTCGCCGCCGGTCGCCACTTTTTCGGCGCTCACCGGCGACGGCATCGGCGACTTGTGGGCCCAGGTGCTGGCGCACAAGAAAACGATGACGGCATCGGGCGAACTCGCCGCGCGCCGGCGCGATCAACAAGTGAAATGGATGTGGAGCATGCTGGAGGAGCGGCTGACCGCGCGGCTGCGCGGCGATCCAGCAATACGCGGCAAGCTGAAGTCTGCGGAAACCGCGGTCGCCGCCGGAAAACTTGCGCCGACACTGGCGGTGGAAGAGATCGCGAAACTGCTCGGCGTGTGATGCCGCTTACCATCCTCGTCACCGGCTTCGGGCCGTTTCCAGTTGCGCCATTTAATCCGACCGGACCGCTGGTGCAGCGGCTGGCGCGGTTGCGGCGGCCGGGTCTGGAAATCATTTCGCATGTTTTTCCGACCGGCTACGCGGCCGTCGATCGCGAGCTGCCGAAACTGATCGTAAAATACGATCCGGACGCGCTGCTGATGTTCGGGCTGGCGCCGCGCGCCCGCGCGCTCCGCATCGAGACGTGGGCGCGCAACAGCGTCATGTTGCTGCCTGATGCGACCGGCACCGCCCTGCCCCGCCGTTGCATCGTATCCGGTGGGCCGAGGACAATTGCCCTTACGGCCCCGGCGCACCAATTGGCGGCGGCGGCTCGTGCGGCGCGGGTGCCGGTTGCGCTGTCATGCGATGCCGGGCGCTATCTGTGCAACTACCTCTGCTGGCGCGCCGCCGAGGCCGCCGTCAAGGCGGGCGGGCCGACGATCGCCGCGTTCGTGCATGTGCCGCCGATCGACCGCAACGTGCGGCCTCGCCACGGCGAGCCGCGCCTGTCGGCAGACGACCTTGCGCGCGCCGGCTCACGGCTCGTTATGGTTATCGCGGCCGCGCTGCGGCGTTAACACACTGCGCGCGTGAATGGCGCATAGTGACGGCGCATGAGCGCTAACCGCCGCACCGTCCTCCTCGGCTCGCTCGCTGCGGCGTTCGCCGCGTCTGTGAAAGCTGCGCCCCTGTCCAATTTCGGTATCGACGCGGCGCATTTCGGCGTACGGCCGGGCGCCCCCTCCGATCAGAGCGCCGCGTTGCAGCGGGCCATCGGCCAGGCGGCGCACACGCGTGCGCCGTTGATGCTGGCGCCCGGCATCTACCGGGCCGGCGGTCTTGTCTTGCCTGCCGGTGCCAATCTCGTCGGCATCCGCGGTGCCACCCGGCTGATCCTGACGCATGGGCCGTCGCTGTTATCGGCTGCGCACGCGGACACTGTGTCGCTGACCGGTCTCGCGCTCGACGGTGACGGGCAGACGCTGCCCGAGGGCCGTGCGCTGGTGCATTTCGACGATGTAAGGGCTATGCGCATCGCCGATTGCGAGATCGCCGGCGCCGGCGGCAACGGCGTCACGCTGCAAGCCTGCGACGGCGAAGTGACGCACAACACGATCACCGGCGCCGCGGACAACGCGCTGTTCTGCAACGACAGCCGCGGCCTCCTGATCATGGCCAACATCATCCGGAAATCCGGCAACGGCGGCATCAGACTCTTCCAAAGCCACAAGCGCACCGACGGTAGCACGATCGCCGACAACCGAATCGAGGATACGGGCGCGGCCGGCGGCGGCAGCGGGAAGAATGGCAACGCCATCAATGTCTTTCGCGCCGCCGACGTGATCGTGCGCGGCAATCACATCCGCAACGCCGCCTTTTCCGCGATCCGCGGCAACTCGGCGTCCAACATCCAGATCATCGGCAACAATTGCGCCGCGCTCGACGAAGTGGCGATCTACTCCGAGTTCGGCTTCGAGGGCGCAGTGATCGCCGACAACGTAATCGACGGCGCCGAGACCGGCATCTCCATCGCCAATTTCAACGAAGGCGGACGGCTGGCCACCGTGCGCGGCAATATCGTGCGCAATCTGCGCACCCAGCGCCCAGGCGAGGCCGGCAACGGCATCAGCGTGGAAGCCGACACCGTGGTTAGCGGCAACGTGATTGAGCGCGTACCACTGGCGGGCATCGCCGCCGGCTGGGGTGAATACCTGCGCAATGTCGCCATCACCGGCAATGTGGTGCGCGAGGCGGGCTTCGGCGCCGCCGTCTCGGTGGTGGCCAATGCCGGCATCGCGGTCATTTCCGATAACGTATTCGCCGGCACCCGACACGGCGCTATTGTCGGCATGGAGTGGCATAAAGCGGTGACCGGCGACCTCGCGCTGGCCGGCGCCGAGCGTTATCCGCACCTCAGGATTAGCGGCAATCAAGTGAGTTGAGCCGCCTTGTTTAGGCCGGAAAGCCTCCCTAGCTCAAAGTCGATGTCACGCCGCCGCTTCTCCCGCCGAAAGCTCGTCATGCTCTTGATCTTTGCTCTATTTTTGGCACCGCTGGTCGCCCGCGCGGCGCTTTACGCCGCCGGCAATGATCCGCGCTCGTGGCGCGACGCCGATTGGTCGAGCACCGGCCTGCTGCCGCCGGCCGCCGATTACAAGCCGGCGCGCGTGATCGTGTTCACCGGCAAAGCCGGCGCCTGGAAGGGCATTTTCGCAGTGCATAGCTGGATCGTGTTCAAGCCGGCCGGCGCCAAGGAATGGATTCGCTACGACGTGGTGGGCTGGGGCAATCCGGTGCGCAGCAATAACTGGCCACCGGACGGCCGCTGGTTCGGCAGTACGCCGGTAGCGATCGCCGATGTCTCAGGTACCGACGCGGAAAGACTGATACCGCGCATCGAGGCGGCGGTGGCCGCCTATCGTTTCAGCCACGCCGGCGACTACCGCATCTGGCCGGGACCAAACAGCAACAGCTTCACCGCCGCGATCCTGCGCGCGGTACCGGAACTGGGCGTCGCGTTGCCGCCGAACGCGGTCGGCCGCGATTTCCGTAGCCGTATCTATGCCGGGCGCACCGACAGCGGCACCGGCGTCGAACTCAATCTGGCCGGTTTCGCCGCGGTGAAACTCGGCTGGGTCGAGGGCATCGAAGTTGACCTGCTCGGGCTAGTCGCGGGGCTCGATCTGCGCCACCCGGGCGTCAAGCTGCCCGGCTTCGGCCGTATCGGTGTCGAATCGCCGGTTGCCACCGCGCTAGCGCGGTAAATTTTTCACGCCGATTTGTCCTGATGTGACGAGAAGCGGGGTGACGCAAACACGCCGCTCGTGGCAGGTTACACCTATGCGCGACATGCTGCCGCTGCTCGACAAAGTGCCCTTCCCCGCCATCCATCGCGGCCCGCTCGACACGTTGCAGGTCAATGTCGGTTATCGCTGCAACCAGTCCTGCTTCCATTGCCACGTCAATGCCGGTCCGAACCGCAACGAGGAGATGACGGCCGCGGTCGCCGATGTAGTGCTCGATTTTCTCGCGCGCCGGCACATCGCAACGCTCGACATCACTGGCGGTGCGCCCGAACTCAACGCCAATTTCCGCCGCCTGGTGACAGGTGCGCGCAAGCTCGGCGTCAAGGTGATGGATCGCTGCAACCTTACTATCCTGGAGCAGCCGGGCCAAGAAGACCTCGGCGAGTTTTTGGCCGCGAGCCGTGTCGAGGTGGTGGCCTCGATGCCGTGCTATCTGCAGGACAATGTGGAGCGCCAGCGCGGCAGCGGCGTATTCGAAGGCTCGATCCGCGGCCTTAAGAAACTCAATGCGCTCGGCTTCGGCCGCGACCCGGCGCTCACGCTCAACCTGGTTTACAATCCGCAGGGGCCGTCATTGCCGCCGCCGCAGGCTTCGTTGGAGGCCGATTACAAGCGCGTATTGGGCGAACAATACGGCATCGTTTTCAACAAGCTGTTCGTGCTCGCCAACATGCCAATCCAGCGCTTTGGCTCCATGTTGGTGACCAAAGGCGAGTTCGACGGCTACATCGATCTTCTGCGCGAGGCGCATCTCGACATCAATCTCGACGGCGTGATGTGCCGCAATCTGATTTCGGTCGACTGGCGCGGTTACGTCTACGACTGCGACTTCAACCAGATGCTCGATCTGCCGCTCGCGCACGGCGCCCGCAAACGCGTGCATTTGTCCGATCTGCTCGATGCGAATCTTGCCGGCAATCCGATCCGCACTGCCGGGCATTGCTACGGCTGCACCGCCGGACAAGGATCGAGCTGCGGCGGCGCGCTGAAAGAGGCAGCGGAGTGAGCGCGGTCGAGCCCCTTGAGCTTATGCAGCCCGGCCGCTCCTGCCCGGCCGACTACGTCTATTCGCCCAAGGTCTTTGCGCGACTGCCCGATTTCGAAGCCGAGACTCTATATGTCGTCGGGGGGCTGTACGGAAACCTGGTCGCGCTCACTGCGGTCGAACAGCTAGCCGCGCAGGAAATGGCGCTGGTCACTATCATCTTCAACGGCGACTTCCATTGGTTCGACGCTGAGCCGAACTGGTTCTTGCAAATCGAGTACGGCGTTGCGCGCCATCGCGCGTTGCGCGGCAATGTCGAAACCGAAATCGTGCGCGTGACGGATATTGGCGCGGGCTGCGGCTGTGATTATCCGCTGAACGTCAGCGAGGATATCGTCTGGCGATCAAATTTTATCTCGCTGCAGCTGCGCGCCAACGCCACCGCAGAGGCTTACGCGCGGCTGAGCGACTTGCCGATGCATCTGGTCGTCGAGGTCGCCGGCCTGCGCGTCGGTATCGTGCATGGCGACGCCACGGCTTTGGCCGGTTGGAAATTCGGGCAGGATGAACTCGACAATTCCAGCCGGAGAATCTGGCTGGACGAAATCCGCACGGCGTCCCACATCGATGTTTTCGCCAATACCCATACGTGCCTGGCAGCGTTGCGGGATTTCGTTCTGTCGGCAGGGCGGCTGACGATCATCAACAATGGCGCCGCCGGAATACCGAATTTCAGCGGTTCCCGTTATGGGTTGATCTCGCGCATCGCTGCGACACCCTCGCCACACAAGCCTCTCTATGGCTTGCAACGCGACGGCGTGCACATCGACGCGATCCCGCTCAAATATGATCACGCGATCTTTCTCGACCGCTTTCTGGCACGCTGGCTGGAAGGGTCGCCCGCTTACGAATCCTATTATCAGCGCATTGTTGACGGACCGAATTATTCGATCACGCAGGCGGCGGGTCGATGAAGCTCTCCATCGTCATACCGGTGCTCAACGAGGCGCCCGGGATCGAAGCGGCGCTCGCGGCGTTGGCACCCTATCGCGCAGGTTCCGTCGAAGTGATCGTCGTCGATGGCGGCAGCAAAGACGGCACGACCGAACTGGCGAGGCCCTATGCCGACCGCGTGCTCGCGGCCGCGCGCGGCCGCGCGACGCAGATGAATGCCGGTGCCGCCGCGGCGACGGGCGATATTCTGCTGTTCCTGCATGCCGACACGCGATTGCCGGACCGCGCCGACCGGCTGGTGCGCGACGGCCTTGCGCGTTCGGGCAGGGCCTGGGGCCGTTTCGATGGCCGCTTCGACAGCGGTCTCGGCTTTATCGCTTTCATGATGAATTGGCGCTCTCGCCTCACCGGCATCGCCACCGGCGACCAGGCGATGTTCGTCAAGCGCGCGCTATTCGAGCGCGTCGGCGGCTTTCCGCTCATCGCATTGATGGAGGACGTCGCGCTGTCAGCCAAACTCAAACGCATAAGCAGGCCGCTCGCCTTGCACGCGCGCATCACCACCTCGGCGCGGCGCTGGCGCCAACATGGCGTGATGCGCACCATTCTGCTGATGTGGAAACTGCGGTTGGCCTTTTTTTTCGGCGCCGATCCAACCGAGCTGGCGCGGGCCTACGGTTATGCCGAACAATAATCCGACCGCCATCGCCGTCATGGCGAAGGCACCGATTCCGGGCCTGACGAAGACACGTTTGATACCGTCGATCGGCGCGCACGCGGCGGCGGTATTGCAGGAGCGCTTGATCGCACGCGCTGTCGAGACAGCGACCGCAGCCGGTATCGGTCCCGTGACGGTGTGGTGCGCGCCCGATCCGAACCATGCGTCGTTTCGCGAACTGCTTACCCGCCATCAAATAACGCTGAAGCGCCAACCCGAAGGCGACCTGGGCGCGCGCATGCTTGCCGCCATGACCGCGGCCGACCGCCCTACCTTGCTCATCGGCGCCGATTGCCCGACTTTGACGCCAGCGCACTTGCGCGACGCCGCCGACGCGCTGCGGGATAACGACGTCGTGCTGATCCCGGCCGAGGACGGCGGCTATGTGCTGATCGGCGCGCGCACGGCGCACCCCGATTTGTTTTCCGGCGTGGCCTGGGGCACGCCGACGGTTTTCTCGGAAACGCGCGCGCGAATTTCCGCGCTCGGCCTCAAGTCCGCCGAGCTTGCCGCGCTCTGGGATCTCGACACCGAGGCCGACTTGGCGCGCTTCGAGCGGATGTTTCCGGAAATGGCGCTTTAGCCGCTACCAACGGATCAATATCAATCCGGCGACGATCAGCAGCGCCGCCGCGAGCCGCGTCATGCGCAGCGGCTCCTTGAGCACAATCACGGCGATCACCGCGCCGAACAGCACGCTGGTTTCGCGCAAGCTGGCGACGATGGCGATCGGCGCCAGCGTCATCGCCCACAGCGCGATGCCATAGGACACGACCTGAAGCGCACCGCCGGCGAGGCCGCGCCGCCAGAAATGCCCCAAATCGGCGAACAGCGCGCGCCCGTTGCGCCGCAGCGCGTAAGGCACGAGACAAATGCAAATGCCGATGAATCCCCAGAGCACGTAGGAAATCGGGTTGCCCGCAAGCCGCGCGCCGACGCCGTCCACCACCGTATAAACGCAGATCGTCACGGCCGTGAACAAGGCAAAGCCGACCGCGCGCCGGTCGAGCTTCGCCAGATCGCGGCCGCCGCGCAGCGAGAGCAGCAGCACGCCGAAAGCGAGCGCGACAATTCCGCACCAGGCCAAAACGCCGAGATGCTCGCCGACGATGACGGTCCCCGCCACCGCCGTCATCAAAGGCGCCGAGCCGCGCGCAATCGGATAGACCTGCCCGAGGTCGCCGCTGCGATAGGCTTCGGCGAGGCCGGCAAAATAAAACAGATGAATGAGCGAGGATGCAGCGAGATAAGGCCAGGACGCAGCCGCCGGCAACGGGACGAACGGCACCGCCGCCAACGCGAAAAACGTAGCGCCGGCCACGATCAGCGTCGTGGTCGAGAGCGGGTCGAGCCCAACCTTGATCAGCGCGTTCCATCCGGCGTGGCAGAGCGCGGCGAACAAAACTGCGAGGAAGACGAAGTTTTCCAACTCAAGCTTTCGCGGCGGCCGGCGCCCACAGCTTGGGACCGGCGCGGGCATATTGCACCGGGCGGGCCACCTCGGCGCCGAGCACCTTGGCGGCATGCCAGCCCCAATGCGGATCGTCGAGGAAACAGCGCGCCATCGACACCATGTCGGCCTCGCCCGTCGCCACGATTTGTTCGGCGTGCTCGGGCTTGACGATCAACCCGACACAGCGGGTCGGAATGCCGGCTTCTTTTTTGACGCGCGCGGCGATGGCCACGTTGTAGCCGGGCTCGGCCGGGTTATGGATTCCGGCGGCGACGCCGCCCGAGGAGATACAGATGAAGTCGAGGCCTTCACCCTTAAGCGCCTTGGCGATCGCCACCGCGTCGTCCGCGCTGAGGCCACCCTCGCGCCAGTCGCTGCCCGTGATGCGCGCGCCGAGCGGCACGCCCTTGGGTACCAGCGGCCGCACCGCGCGCGCGATCGAGAGCGGAAAACGCAGGCGGTTTTCGAGCGAGCCGCCGTATTGATCGGTGCGCTTGTTGGAAATCGGCGACATGAAGCCGTGCGCCAGATAGCCGTGCGCCATGTGCAGTTCGATTTCGTCAAAGCCGATGCGCAGCGCGCGCTGCGTTGCCGAGACGAAGGCGCCCCGCACACGTTCCATGTCGGCTTCGGTCACTTCGCGCGGCGTCTGCCAGCCCTCGCCGAACGGGATCGGCGAAGCGGCCATGGTTGGCCACGGATCGGCATCCGTCTGAAGCGGCCCCGCGCCCTCCCAAGGCTTCTGCGCGGAGCCCTTGCGGCCGGAATGCGCGATCTGGATGCCGAATTTGGCGGTGCCGGCGCGGCGCGCCGAATGCATGACGCGCGCCAGCGCAGCTTCGTTGTCGTCATTGTACAGCCCGAGGCAGCCGTGCGTGATGCGGCCGTGACGCTCAACATGGGTCGCCTCGACGATAACCAGCGCGGCGCCGGAATTCGCCAGCATGCCGAGATGCATCAGGTGCCAGTCATTGGCGCAGCCGTCGTCGGCCGAATACTGGCACATCGGCGAAACGACGATGCGGTTGGCAAGCTCAAGGCCGGCCAGTTTATAAGGCGAAAAAAGCGCACTGTTCATGGCAAGGGGTCTCGGAATGGCGCTGCGGGATGGACGTCGGATAGACAATGATGCACCGGCGTCGCCGCCGTCAAACGGCTTTTAGGCGGCCGGACGCAGATCGTTCCCGTCCGATGCCGGCGGCAAGCCCGCCAAGCTTCGCCAGATTGCCACGGCCTTCATCGCATCGGCTATGTGCGCGGCGAAATTCTGTGGCGTGTAATAGCGTCGCCAGCGGTCGCTTTGATAGAGCCCGGCATAATAAGACAGCCGACGCTCGGCGAGGTCGAGCCATTGGCGCGAGACCGCTTCGAAAAATGGTCCAAGCTTGGCCGTCATGAGGGGATCCGTGGCGGCAGTGCACAAGCCAACGCACGAAGAAGAACGGTTCAGGCCCTATAGGCTGATTCGCGAAGGTCTTAAAGCGCCCAACCGGCAGCTAAGGTTTGAATTTTTTGGCGAGCGCGTCGGCGTTTTTCGAGAGCAGCCCGACGTCGGAGCCGACCGCCACGAACTGATAGCCCCAGTCGATATAGCGCCGGGCCTCCTCCTCAATGCCGGTGAGCATGCCGGCCGGTTTTCCGACCTTCTTCAGCCGTTTGACCGCGTCATGCATCGCCGCCTGCGCCTCGGGATGTTGCGGATTGCCGAGAAAGCCCAAGGAGGCCGATAGATCGGCCGGCCCGATGAACACGCCGTCGACGCCGTCGACGGCGGCAATCGCCTCGAGCTGGTCGAGCGCGATGCGGGTTTCGACCTGCACCAGAACGCAGATCTCGGCGTTGGCCTTGCCGAGATAGCCGGGGATGCGTCCATAGCGGCTGGCGCGCGCCGATGTCGAGACGCCGCGAACGCCGTGCGGCGGGTAGCGCGTCGAAGCGACCGCGCGCTTGGCTTCCTCGACATTCTGCACATAAGGGAACAGCAGCGTTTGCGCGCCGATATCGAGGCAGCGCTTGGCGAGCACCGCGTCGTTCCAGGCCGGACGGATGATCGGCGTCGTGGCGCTGGCCTGCATGGCCTGCAACTGGCCGACCAGATCGGGAATCTCGTTGGGCGAATGCTCGGTGTCGAGCAGCATCCAGTCGAAGCCGCTGTCGGAGACGATTTCCGCGCCGATGGTGCTGCACAGGCTGATCCACAGGCCGATCTGCAATTTTCCGGCGGCGAGCGCGGCTTTGAAATTATTGCGAGGCATGTCCGGCATGAGGATCCTCAGATGAACTGAATGGCGATGCCGCCGAGCGGGCCGAAATCGGCATGCACGGTGTCGCCCTTGGCGGCGAACACCACGCGGGTGAACGAACCGGCGAGCACGATGTGGCCGGGCTCGAGCGCGTGGCCGTGCGGGCCGATCTTGTTGGCGAGCCAGGCGACGCCGAGCGCCGGATGGCCGAGCACGCCGGCCGCAAGCCCCGTCTCCTCGATCTCGGAATTCTTGTACATGATGCCGCCGACCCAACGCAGGTCGACATCCATCGGACCGACCGGCCGTCCGCCCATGGCGATGCCGGCGGCGGCGCCATTATCGGCGACGGTATCGACGATCTTGCGCGGGTCTTGCAGGCGCGCGTCGACGATCTCGATTGCCGGCACGACATATTCGGTGGCGCGCAGCACGTCGGTGAGGCCGACACCGGGGCCTTGCAGGCGTTTGCCCATGATGAAGGCAAGCTCGACCTCGACCCGCGGCTTGCAATAGTCGGCGTACCTCACCTTGGCGCCGTCGGCGATCAACTGGTCGTCCAGGATGTAGCCGTAATCCGGCTCGTCGATCATCGAGGAGCGCTGCATCGCCTTACTGGTCAGCCCGACTTTGTGGCCGATCAGCTTGGCGCCGGCCTTGATCTTGCGCTGCGCGACGTCCGTGGAGATCGCGTAGCTATCCTCGATGGTGATGCCCGGGAATGTGATGTGGAGCTGGGTGACCTGCTTATGCTCTTTGTTGGCCGCCACCAGGATATCGGCGGCCTTTTTGCGGTCGGCGTCGGAGAGCATCTTTGAAAACCCCGGCTGGGCTGTGAAGCGTCAGTGCCTCAGCTTCGGATCGACCGTGAACGTCGCTTGGGTGTTCTTGGTAATCTCGTCGAGCGTCACGTCGGGCGCGAGTTCGATCAGCGTCATGCCGCCGTTCTTCTTGTCGATGGTGAAAACGCCCAAATCAGTGATCACCATGTCGACGACACCGGTGCCGGTGAGCGGCAGGCTGCACTTATGCAGCAGCTTGGGATCGACGCTGCCGTCCTTGGCCCTGGCGGTATGCTCCATGATCACCACCACCTTCTTGACGCCCGCGACCAGGTCCATGGCGCCGCCCATGCCCTTGACCATCTTGCCGGGGATCATCCAGTTGGCGAGGTCGCCGTTCTCGGCCACCTGCATGGCGCCGAGCAGCGCGATGTCGATGTGGCCGCCGCGGATCATGGCGAATGATTCAGCCGAGGAGAAATAGCTGGTGGTGGGGATCTCGGTGACGGTCTGCTTGCCGGCATTGATCAGGTCGGGATCCTCGTCGCCCTCATAGGGGAACGGGCCGAAGCCGAGCATGCCGTTCTCGCTTTGCAGCTGCACGCTCATGCCGTTGGGGATGTAGTTCGATACCAGCGTCGGGATGCCGATGCCGAGATTGACGTAGAAACCGTCGCGCAGTTCCTTGGCGGCGCGCTCGGCCATTTGGTCGCGGGTCCAGGGCATCAGACTTTTCCTCCTGCGCCGGCGGCGGCGGGACGCTTGCGCACGGTGCGCACCTCGATGCGCTTCTCGGCGTTCGGCACATGCACGATGCGGTGCACGAAAACGCCCGGCGTGATGATGGCGTCGGGTTCGAGCTCGCCTGGCTGCACCAGGTGCTCGACCTCGGCGACGGTGATCTTGCCGGCGGTCGCCATCGGCGGATTAAAATTGCGCGCGGTCTTGCGATAAACCAGATTGCCTTCGGTGTCGCCCTTCCAGGCATGGATCAGCGCGAGATCCGGAACCAGGCCGCGCTCCATGATATAGCGCTCGCCGTCGAAGACCCGTTCTTCCTTGCCCTTGGCGATATCGGTGCCGACGCCGGTCTTGGTGAAGAAGGCGGGGATGCCGGCGCCACCGGCGCGCAGCCGCTCGGCCATGGTGCCTTGCGGGTTGAACTCGATCTCCAGCTCGCCGGCGAGAAACTGTTGCGCAAACAGCTTGTTCTCGCCGACATAGGAGGCGATCATCTTTTTGATCTGCCGGGTTTCCAGCAGCAGGCCGAGGCCGGCGCCGTCGACACCGGCATTGTTGGATATGCAGGTGAGGTTTTGCACGCCGGTATCTCGCAGCGCCCGGATCAGCGTTTCCGGCATGCCGCACAGGCCGAAGCCGGCGGCCGCAACCAACATTCCGTCCTTGACGATACCGGCCAACGCCGCGTTTGCGTCGGGATAAACTTTCTTCATGCAACTCCACCAAACTCCCGGCCGTCCCCAAGACTGGCCGAACGCCTAAGAACATCAAAAAGATACTTCGACGCAAGCCCGATGTTCGAGCCCGGCGCGCGGCGATCATTTCGGCGTCGGTATCTCCATGACCGGATTGCGCGGTTTTTCCGGCGCGGCGGGAACAACCGGCGTCGCGGGCGGCGGCGGCGTCACCGGCACGGTCACCGGCGTCCTTTGGCCGCTGAAGGAGGTCGGCAGCGGTACTTGCTGGTGCGGGTAATAGCTCCAGAACACGAAAAGCCCGGCGAATATCAGCGCCGACAGGAAGGCCGCCATCATGCGGTGGTGAAAGGCCAACAGGTTGCCGACCAATGTGGAGATAAAGACCATGAGAGCCAGCACGATGACATAGAGCCAGCTTACGGCGGCCAGATCGATCGGCATGAAACGTCACCCTTCCCGTCGCGCTGTTCTTTGAAGCCCTTGGACGCATTTTAGCGCAGACCCGCCATGCGGGTCACCCGTGGCATTATTTGCCAATTGACCGTGGCATTATTATAGCGTTCGGCGCCATGCCCAATGTGCTGATCCTCACCGAAGTCCAGGAATCCATGCGGGCCCGTTACAAGGCCATGCTGCTGGAGCGCTTCCCGCAATTAACCATCAACGTGGTCGGCCACCATACGCTGGTCGATCCTTTTATCGGCGACACCGACATTCTGATGTGCTTTGGGCCGCCGATGGCCGATCACGTGGTGCGCGACGCCGGGAAGCTGAAATGGATCCAGGCGCTCGGCACCGGCATCGACAATATCGTCGACCTGCCCTCGCTCGACAAAGAAGTGCTGGTCACCAATGTGCGCGGCATCCACGGCGCGCCGGTGTCGGAAGCCACCATCGCCTTCATGCTGTCGCTGGCGCGCGACCTGCCGCGCTCGGTGCGCGCGCAGGACCAAAACAAGTGGGAACGCTGGCCGTCGGCGCTGCTCGCCGGCAAGACGGTCGGCATTCTGGGGGTAGGCCTGATCGCCGAATATCTGGCGCCGATCTGCAAGACGTTTCACATGACCGTCGTCGGCATCAGCGGCAGCCCGCGGCCGACGCCGAGCTTCGATCGCATGGCGCATCGCGACGCGCTGATGAAGGTCGCACCCGAGCTCGATTTCCTGGTCGTGCTCACGCCGCTCTCGCCCGAGACGCGCGGCATCATCGGCGAGAAGGTTCTTGCGGCCATGAAGCCGAGCGCGTTCCTGATCAATGTCGCGCGCGGCGGCGTGGTTGACGAGCCGGCGCTGATCAAGGCGCTGGAAGCCGGGCAGATCGCCGGCGCCGGCCTCGATGTATTTTCGCAGGAGCCGCTGCCGCCCGACAACCCGCTGTGGAAGACCAAGAATGTCACGATCTTTTCGCATCTCGGCGGCTACTCGCAGGGCTACGAAGACCGTGCCATGCCGACGCTGGCCGGCAATATGGCGAAGTTTCTCGCCAACGATCCCAAAAGCATGATCAATATCGTGCGCAAGCCCGCGTCCTGGGGAGTGTAATTCCATGGCTTTGTCGGAACGCCTGAACACGCCGATCTCAACCGCCGAACTGGAGCGCCGCTGGCGCCTGGTGCGCGCCGCCATGGCGGCAGCCAAGATCGACGTGCTGCTGATGCAGAACAACAACGACCACATGGGCGGCTACGTGCGTTACTTCACGGATATGCCGGCGACCAACGGTTATCCGAACACGGTGGTGTTTCCGCGCGACGATGAAATGTCGGTGGTGTGTCAGGGTCCATTCGGCGGCAGCGAGACGACGGCCCAGGGCGACGTGAATTGGCGCGGCGTCAAAAAGATCATGACGACGCCGAGCTATGCCTCGGCGCATTACACCAAGGACTACGACCCGGAACTGGCGGCGCAGGCGCTGGCGCCTTTTGCCGATGCGATCATCGGTTATGTCGGCACTTATCAGATGTCCTACGCAACACTGGATTTCATCAAGCGCAAATTTCCCAAAGCCCGCTTTGTCGATGCGACCGAGATGGTCGACCAGATCAAGGTCATCAAGAGCACGGAGGAAATGGAACTGGTAAAACGCGCGGCGTTGATGCAGGACGGCGCCATGCGCGCCGCTTTCGCGGCGGCAAAACCCGGCATGCGCGATACCGAAGTGGCCGCCGCCGCGCAGCATTACAGCCAGTGCCACGGCAGCGAAAACGGCATTTATCTGTGCGCTTCGATGCCGCTCGGCCAGCCATCGAAATTCGCCAACCGGCATTTGCAGAACCGCATCATCCAGAAAGGCGACCAGATCGCGCTGCTGGTGGAAGATAACGGACCGGGCGGCATGTACACCGAACTCGGCCGCTCTTGCGTGGCCGGCGCCAAGGTGCCGCAGGCCATGAAGGACGAACTCGCCTTCGTCATGGAGTCGCGCAAGATGACGCTCGATTTGCTCAAGCCCGGCGCCTCCTGCAAGGACATCTGGGACGCCTTCAACGCCTTCATGCGCAAGAACGGCCGCCCGATGGAAGCGCGGCTTTATTGCCATGGCCAGGGCTACGATCTGGTCGAGCGGCCGCTGGTGCGCAACGACGAACCGATGAAGATCGCCAAGGACATGAATATCGTCGTGCACCCGACCTATATCCACGGCGGTTATCTCAACTGGCTGTGCGACAACTACCTGATCGGCGGCAACGGCCCGGGCGACCGGCTGCATCAGTTTCCGGAAGAAGTCGTCGAAGTCGGTTAGCTGCCATTCCGGCGGCACGCTTGACCCCCTTGCCCCGGCGTTGCATGGATTTCCGCAACAGGTGGAGGAAACCCTATGAAAAGAATGCTTTTTGGCACGGCATTGGCCGCGCTGCTTGCAATAATCGGAACGGCCGAGGCGCAGAACTTTCCCGATCATCCGCTGACCATGGTCATCCCGTTCGCCGCCGGGGGGCCGACCGACGTGCTCGGCCGCGTGATGGCGGCGCGCATAGGCGAAATCCTCGGTCAGAACGTAATCGTCGAGAACGTCGGCGGCGCCGGCGGCATGACCGGCTCGAAGAAAGTCGCCGACGCGCGGCCCGATGGCAACACCTTTCTGCTCGGCACGGTTGGCACCCAGGCGCAAGGCCAGACGCTTTACAAGCATCCGCTCTATAACGCCGTCACCGACTTCAGCCCGGTCGGCCTGATCGCGGAAGTCCCGATCGTGCTGCTGGTGCGCAAGGATCTGCCGGCCAAGAACCTCAAGGAATTCGTCGCCTACGCCATGGAGAATCAGGCCAAGATGCAGTTCGGCTCGGCTGGCGCGGGCTCGGCAACCCATCTCGGCTGCGTCGTGCTCAATACCGCGATGGGCACCAACATCACCCACGTTCCCTACAAGGGCACCGGTCCGGCGATGCAGGACCTGGTCGCGGGCCGCATCGATTTCCTGTGCGAGATCATCACCACCGCCAAACCGCAGATCGAAGGCGGCAATGTGCGCGCACTGGCGATCATGACGACGGAACGCTCCGCGGTGCTGCCCAATTTGCCGACCACGCGCGAACAAGGCCTCGACGTGCAGGCCTATACCTGGAATGCGTTGTACGCGCCGAAGGGAACGCCCGAGGCCGTCGTCAAGAAGCTCAACGACGCGATGGTCGCGGCCATGACCACGCCGGCCGTGCGCGACCGCCTGCAAGGCCTCGGCGCCATGATCGTGACCAAGGACCGCAGCACGCCCGCCTATCTCGGCAAGTTCACCGCCGATGAAATCAAGAAATGGGCCGTCCCGATCAAGGCAAGCGGCGTGTCGATCGAATGAACCGGGATACGACGCGGGAGGCTGAGGATGGTTGAGATCAAGATTCAAAACGTCGACGCGCTCGGCAAACCACTTGGGCAATACTCGCATCTCACGCGCGTGAAGGCGTCAGAATTCGTCTTCATCGCGGGGCAAGTCGGCGTCTACAAAGACGGCAAGCTCGCCGGCGAGGATTTCGACGCGCAATGCGCCCAGACCTTCGCCAATATCGAGGCGGCGCTGAAATCGGTCGGCGCCGGCTGGGGTAACATCGTGGAGTTCACCACTTACATGGTGCATTCGCAGGACATTCCGAAATTCATGAAATACCGCCTGCGCGAGTTTCCCAAGATGTTTGCCAACGGCGCCTACCCGCCCAACACGCTGCTGATGATCGACCGGCTGGTGCAGGAAGCGTTTTTGATCGAGGTGTCGGCGGTCGCGGCGCTTTAAGAAGTTTTGTCGATCAGGCTGACGTGCGCGGCGACAACACGCCAGCCTTCGGGGAATTTCACCCAGGTCTGCATCTGCCGCCCGGTCTTGCCGGGCGCGGAAGGCCGCTCGTAGAGCGTCGAGGCCACCGCGAAATCGCGGCCGAAGGTCGTGATCACCGTGCGCGACAGCGTGCGCCCGAGCGCCACCGGCGAGCGCGCGGCGCGGAACGCCCTGATCTCGGCATGGCCGTAGAGAATTTCAGCCCCGCCATAGCGGATGGTGCGCGCATCGTCGCGGAACAGCGCGTTGAGCGCCGGCACGTCGTTCGACACCAAAGCTTTTTCGTAGGCGTTGAAGGCTTCGCGCACCTCGGCCACGACCTCCGGCAGGTCGATTTCCATTTTTGATCTCCTTTTCGGGCGGCCATTTCATAGCGCAGGAAACGGGCGCGCGTCATCGCCCCTGTTCTTTGCGGCGCGGGGTACGCCGTCTTCCTCTTTTGTCCCCTCGAAATGCGAGGGGACGGAGCGCCGAGCGGCGCATCCTTAGCAATCCATGCCTTGCGGCGCGGGCACCCGTGACGACGGGTGCGCGCCTCTCGGCGCTCCATCGCGGCGTTCTCACTGCGGCGCCGGGCCGCGCTTTCGGGGTCCGTTTCGTCCTGCCTTTGGCTCGAAGCTCGCGGCGCCTTTCGGGTCAACCGTTCCTTTCGAGCCTCGGGCAAGCCTCAACAGCCCGCCCTCAGCCAGCTCCTGGCAGGGTCCCTAGTGACCCCGGGCGGAGCCCCGGCGCCGCCCGGGAGGGGGAGGAGCGTTCCCTCTCCGCCAATTTCTAATCCCCCAGTTCACGGCTTAAGGGCCCGCTAAAAGGCCCGTTTCGCGGCACCTCGACGCCTCAACCGAGGTGTCCACGCGTGTCTGCACCAAGAGATGTACCAGCAAATGTACCAGCCGATGCAAACGCATCGGCGGAACGCGCGCGCTCACAGCGCACGACGAATGATGGCAGCGTGCCCCGCCAAAAACCCATGGCGCGCGTGCGTGCGACACGCAAAGCCAATGATGGCAGCGTCAGGCACCTGACGCGCACCGGCGACGGTTGGCGCTTCCAGATGCGCGTGCCGGCCGCGCTCGCCGGCGACGATTTCCGACTTGCAGGCCTGGCTCCTATCGTTCGGGCATCCCTAGGCCCGCGCGGCCGCGGCGAAGCCAGACGCTTGTCGCGACGATTGGCGACGCTCTGCGAAACCGTGTTTGCGCCGGCCGCAGCAACGAAGGATGCCAACATGGACCCTCTGTCTCCCGAAGAAAACAATCTCGCGCAACAGGTCATCGCCGCCTGCCAGACGGCGATCGGCCGAACTCTCAAGCAACCCAAACAAGCGGTCGGCCTCGCGCGCGGCTTGAACGGTGCGTTGACGTCGCTGCTGCTGGTGCAGGCTGAAGTCGCCAAAGGCGACGCCGGCGCGCGCGCCGTTGTCGAGCACGCCGACGCGCTCACCCGTGGCGCGCTCGTCGATGTGCTCAAGCTGTCGACGCAGCCGGG
>CAVPFZ010000001.1:0-72534 GCA_963703875.1 uncultured Alphaproteobacteria bacterium | reverse complement strand
GTCCCTCTTCTTTGACGAGTTACGTATTGCTGATCACGACGGAGCATTAATGGGCGCGTTTTATGCCGACTGGTTTCCGCGCGAAACGAAGCGCGATGGCGCGTGGATGGAGGCTTCATCACGGGCGACAATGTCCGGCCATTTCGAACCGCATGTCGGCTGCGTCTGCGGCAATCTGACGCCGCCGATCGGCGATAAGCCGGCGTTGTTGACGCATCGCGAAGTGGAACCATCTTCCACGAGTTCGGCCATCTGCTGCATCATGTGCTGAGCCGCGTGGAAGTGAGAGTCTGGCGGGAACGGCCGTGGCGTGGGATTTCGTGGAACTGCCCAGCCAGATCATGGAGAACTGGTGCTGGGAGCGCGAGGCGCTCGACCTGTTCGCGCGCCATTATCAGACCGGCGAGGCGATTCCGGAAGATCTGTTCCAGAAGATGGTGCGCGCGCGCACTTATCGCGGCGCGAACGTGCAGATGCGGCAGCTCGGATTCGGATTTGTGGATCTGAAGCTGCATCGCGAATACGATCCCGCGCGCGACGGCGATGTGTCGCATACGCGCGCGATATCCTGCAGCAGTTTCACGCCGGCGAAGCTGCCGGAGAACTACGCGATGATCGCGGCTTCACGCATCTGTTCGCGAGCCCGGTGGGCTATGGCGCAGGCTACTACTCGTACAAGTGGGCCGAGGTGCTGGATGCGGATGCGTTCACGCGTTTCCGCGACGAGGGAATTTTCAGCCCGGAAGTCGGCGCGGCGTTTCGCGAGAATATTCTTTCGAAGGGCGACAGCGAAGACCCGGCCGAATTGTACCGGAAGTTCATGGGGCGCGATCCGGATCCGGACGCGCTGCTGGTGCGTTCTGGCCTGGTAGCAGATCGCTGAGCAGCGGCCGATTGATATCCTGAAGACTGCGATGTTTCTGAAGATCCTCTCGCATCCGGTTTTCGCGAACCTGAACTTCCACATGCCGATGATGGTGGATCTGTCGCATCCGCTCGTCATGCTGACGGGCGAGAACGGTTCGGGCAAATCGACGCTGCTGCATTCCATTCACTACGCGCTGCGCGGCGAGAAGGCCGAAGGCTATGTTTACAAGCTCGACCGCGGCGACGTGAAGAAGGGCAAGGTTTTTCTCTTCGACGCCGAGCAGCACAATCCGCGCATGCAGCTGGAGTTTTTCAAAGACCAGCCGGAGATGCTGGAGTTCCTGCAATTGGCGAGCCACGGGCAGGTGATGCTGGCGATGTTCCAAGCAGAATTTTCCCGTCGCTCGAACGCGGCACGACTCTGCTGCTCGATGAGCCGGAGATGGCGCTTTCGGTTTCCAATCAGCGGCGCATTCTGAAGATGCTGATGGAACTGGTCGAGCAGCGCGGCTTCCGCATCATCTGCGCGACGCATTCGCCGGTGCTGTCGATGCGCCCGAGACCTACGTGATCAATCTGGATAATCATGTGAATCGCAATGTTCCGCTGGAATCGTTCGGAGTCGAAGGCGCCAGCACGATTCAATAGGCCGGCTCACGTTACCGCAAACTCACCACGTACCCATGCTCAGTATCAGCCCGGTCGTGACCTGCACACCAGGGGAGTAAGGCGCGCCATTGATCCGTCCCATCCACGTGTGCATGTAATCCAGACCCGCTACCCGGAGGGAAAGCGCGTGATTGAATTTGTAGTCCACGCCTGCACCTGCTTTCAGTGCCGGCCCCGTGGCCGCGTAATCCTCCGTGTAGAACCCGTGCTCTGATGACGGCAGTTTCTCGCCGGGCGTTATCAGAGCCACTTGGAGCGCGGCTTGCTCTGCTGGAAGGATCTCTTCCTGCGTGACGGTATTTCCGCCCACCAGCACCTGCGCGTCGGGGCTCGAGCGGCTCGCCGGCCGCGGCGTCCCCCGGGTACCGACAGGTGATGAAGACGAATCGCCGCTCAAATCGGCCGGCATGCCGTTCATCTTGCACCCGCCGACTTCGAGCGTGATGGCCCACTGGGGAGCGAACCGGACCGAAGCGGCGCCCGCCGCCCCGAGGCGCGGCGAGCGCGTCGGCGACGTCTCTTGCGCAAGAAACGTCGTGGTGAACTCGAAGGGGGCTACGCCCGGAAGAGCCGCGCGGTCATCCTCAACCTTATGAGCACGTCTCGTTGACGAATGAGCACGTCTCGTTGACGACTTGAGAACTCCGCTTTCTCCCAAACCACCCTTGATCGCCCATCCGGGTGTATCGGTGCCACGGGACGTTTCCCCCCAGGATGTTAGCCAGGCTCCGGCCGGGATTCACGGCGGAACGCAGCAGCGTCTTCAGATAAGGATTGCCGATGCGCCTCTCCAGCGGCAGGGCAACGTCGCGATCGACCGAATCCTCGGCGATGATCAGTCCCAACCCCACCGTGGGCGTGATGACATGATCGACAAAACCCTGCTGCGGATCGCGCGTCCTGGTCGCGCCATGAAAGCCTGGCTGATCGGGCCGATCTCGAACTGCTCACTGTAAGCCCAGGCGAAAGCCGCGGCCCGCAGGCGGCTCTTCCAGTACCGGCGATCCTGCCGATTTCGTGGCCTGATACTTGCGATCATTCTGTATCCAGATGAATCCGGCTACCGCGCCCTGGATCGGGTGACCCGCGTAATTGACGAGGAAAGGGTCTCCGTCGCCCAGCCCTGCGGATACCGATGACTTGGACTATCCGTCGAAGAACGGCTCGTGCGAGTGCCTGACGGTGGGGTCAGTCCATCAGCCGGAAACTATCTTTCCAGAACCAGGAAGCCCAGGGATTGCTTGAAAAGATGTGCCCCAATCAACGCCCTCGGACGCCGGCGCGCCAGTCGACGCGATCGGGGCCACGAGCGCCTCAACCGCGGTTGGTTCAGGGTTGGTTTCCACCGGTTCGGTCCGGGGTTGGATCAACTGGTTCATCCACAGTGGGGTCCGCCTGGCAAACCGAGCCGCAGAGCAGAGCTGCGAGAACCAAACCGAAGCGTTAGGAAAGAGCGCAGACGTTTCCCGTCATGGGGCTGTTTCGTCTTATCATGTTCGACACGATCGATCGGGTTGATTGCCTGCAGAGATGGGGTCATTCTGGCGAACAATTTAATGTTAACAAGGACCACGGCAATTATCGTCGTGGATCCCGAGCTTAGCGTGTAGTCAATCGTACCGGTGGGTGTCCCTGTTTCGAGCAGCCGCGGCAATTTTGTCCCTAATTTCGTCCAACCAAATTCGAACGGCGTCTGCAGTGATATCTTCAACTCTGCCACCCGACCGCAAATAGGCCACCACACTCCCTGCGAACGAGCGCACGACGAGACTGGACCCTATAGACGAAAATTTTGCTGAGCCCGCTCCATCGGACACCACGGCAACCAGTGTTCGATTGCCCTGCCCCTTGTATTCGACGCAGGCCGCTCGATCTTGGCACTCCGTTCCCGACTTGATATGCGAAGTACCAACTGAACAAGCCCCGATCCAAGACCACCCGTCGCAGCTCATTCAGTGTGCGCCCATCCACTTGGAGCTGTCGGATTTTCGAGCGGCACATTGTCGCCCGGCGTCGATTTGGCTACGGACCCCAAAGATGACGATAGCCACGCAAACAATTCTCTGAACGCGAGGCCTTTCAGCTTGAGCGGTTCTCTTGTTGCAATTTGTCTCAGTATACTTAGGTCGGCACCCTCAACACCGACGGCGTAGAAGCTGAACGCTTTATCCTGCTCGCCTTTTTTGACTAATTGTGCCGCATTTTGCCACGAGTCTGTTGGGCCGCCATCCGTAATAAGGAACACCCATGGCCGATAGTACGCCACACCATTCGATTTGTAGGTGTCCTTTCGGTTTCTCAGCAATTCCAATCCAGTCTCGATGGCAGATCCCATTGGGGTATCGCCATTGACCGAAATTTCCGGTGCAGAAAATTGCTGCGCACCGATGAAATCCATTTCGACCTTCACCGGACCAAACGTGACTATGCAAACCTCAACGCGTTTGGCAGCCAACGCATCAGATGTAAGCTCTTGTTGGAATACCTTGAGCCCTTCATTTAATTGAGCAATCGGTTGGCCTCGCATTGAGCCGGAGTTGTCTAACAACAGCAGACAGGCGCATCGTGGTTCAGGGTTATCTACGAATTCTGTGCCGCTAAACGGCATTTGCTCGAATGTCTCACTCATTACTAACTCCCACTATTGCGTAGTTTGTTGAAGACAGCGTTGGCAACTTTCCAGCTAACCGGCGTGAAAAAATCGCGAGATGAAAACAAGCGCAACAAAGGTTCCCCCAGCAATTCCTGCACCAGCGAGAAGAAACCGCGTATTGGTCGAAAGGCGTTTCGTCTGGATTGCTGGCGTAGCAGCGGCGCCAGGCACGATTGCTGATGTAGGTTTCGATGCGGGATTGTTTGTTATTTTCGGCTGCGCCACAGCAACTGAAGAGCTTTTGGCCAGTCGATGCGTATACGACATGCCGGTCCCTGGAACGCCTACGGTAACCTGCCGTCCTCTAGTTCCGACGGTGTAATGGAAGCCCCTCACTCCAAATGAAAGACTAGCACTCTTACGACCGAGGTTCAGACGAACGCCCGGAATAAGCGATAGAGATCGTCGAAATCGAAACCCCATAACCGCCCCACGCGTGTTCTTATGAGTTTACAACTAAACTGAAAGCCCTGTCATCAGCAATGAATGTACCCTTCATTAGCTAGTTTTTGGGAGCTCCGTGAGACGAGAATATTGACCGCTTGTAGCTTTCACGAAGAAACGAGCACTTAGGCGGTTTAAGGCCACAGCTAGGAAAGAGCGTTCCGTTGTGGGAAGCGTGGCAACAATTGGGGTCAGCAAACGAATTGACTGCCATCGCTGTTCGCAATGGAATAGGCGACTAACTATTCTTGTCGGCATGGAGTCTTATGGAATGACAGCGAGAACGATCATCAAACTACTTTTCGTTGCAACGTTAGCCATCGGCTTAGCTTTTCCGGCGACAGCAGCACTCACCCTCTTTCCTACCGAAAACCAAGCGCAGCAACATTGTCCAAGCGATATAGTCGTCTGGCTAAATCTACCGACGCACATCTATCACTGGAAAGGCATGCGTTGGTACGGCAACACCAAGAATGGTTCGTACGTTTGCAAGAAAGAAGCGGACGAAACCGGTAATCGCGGTACGCTCAACGGACAATAATAATTAGGTAAGGCGACGCTCAGCTCTTTTTAGACGCGGATTGGTCAGCGTTTAAGTATCCTTTTACGCGACAGCACGGCTGTTATCACCTGAAGCGTCGGTTCTACTAGAGCGGAAAAAGCCGCAGCAAATTTGTCGATCTCTATAGATGAATAGACGAACTTCGCCGTGGTCAACTGCAATGCCAAATCCTGCTCTTGAAACTTTCGCTTACTGGTCGCGTAATAAGCAGGAAATAATGCGTATGAAGGCACGTGCGGTTCTGTCAAATTGGCTACGTAAGGCTGAACGATACCATGCGCGATCTCGTTTCTGCGCGCAGATAGTTTTTCCGCAGTCGTAAGAATATCAGTCAATTTATTTTGTAACTCTTCGTCAGGATAAACGGCGAAGTGGACCTCAATAGAAGCTTCCAGCATTTTGCGCCGATTTTGAAATGAAATTATCGTCCCGTAACTTCGCATCGCTGCGAAGCCTTCGTTCTGATTGCCACCAACCAAGTTCGCGTACAGCATCGCTAGATAGGCTTCAAAATATTCCCAGCTACTCAAAGCGTTTCCGACTGCCGAAAATGTTTGTGTATTAGTGGCATCACCGGTCAAAGGAGCAGGAGGTGCCTCCCAAGGTTTGAGTGTCATGGCGATTTCTTTTGGTACAGCATTAGATGGCGCTTAGTTTATAAGAGAGAGACAGACGAAACGGCAATCGCGGCAGCTCAACGGACAATGAGCAGCAATCATGATGCGGTAGCAGCCTTTCGGCTGCTACCGCTGTTTCGTTAGCCGAGCTTGATGCACTCGTCGCAGCGCGGCCTGTTATCTTTTCCACGTTCACGGTTCTTTGCCAGAATGCGTTTACCGTCCGGGCAATTGTCGTGATCGTGATAGACATTCCGCTGGGGCGGATCTTCTTGTGACTTGGTGTGGTACGGTTCGACCTTAGCCATGTGGATGGCTCCTTCATGAAATGGAGCCGAGCTTGACAGATGGCAGAAACTCCGAATCAATGGAGTTGTTCATCTTGCCACCCCGCTTGCCCGGCTCCGGGTTAAGTGCGGGTCGGAGAACGTTGAAGCCGCTTTGGCCTGCCAGCCGAGGCGGCTTCGTCCGTTTCGTAGTCAATACCGGCTATTAAGGAGCGATTTAAAAGTTGAACAAGCCTATTGCGCAACCTTTTCAGGTATATCCACGACCGATTTGCGTAAATAAAATCCGCAGCCACAAATGGGAAGGCATTCGGTACTCGGAGGTGTCAATGTCAAATAGTCGAGCCATTCAAAACTTTCGCGCCAAGGCCTCGCGTTCAGCGGTTATTGTTTGCCGCGTTGCATTCGTCCAAACGCTGGCGACATAAGGTAACGCGGCATAATAGGTCATTTCGCATCTCGTGAGCGAGTTGACCACCACAGTAAAGCAAATCTTAAAATGGATTTTTTGGTCCTAGATATTTCCAGCCCACCTCTTATGAGCCACGTGTACCACCCGGCTTGGCCATGGTGGGAGGGGCCAGAGCGCGTACGAACGATCGATGCCGCATACACCGCGCTGGCGTGGGGTTGTCGATTTGGCGTCGAGTGAGATCACATGCGGCATACGCTGCTAGCCGTATCCACTCGGCATTTACGAATAACAAAAAATTTGCTGCCTATTCATTGGCGATTGCCCGATGCAGCGTTGGAGGATAAATCGATAAATCCGAATAGGTGCTTCCATATTGCTTCCAAGGCGAAACCATATGGAAGCACCTTTGGGACTGACAGTAGAAAATACAGCGTTATCAGTTTGATGATGGCGCGCCCGGAGAGATTCGAACTCCCGACCCCCAGATTCGTAGTCTGGTGCTCTATCCAGCTGAGCTACGGGCGCTGACACCGCGGCCCGCGAAATCGGGCTACGGAACCGAGGGAGTGCTATCGCCTCGGGGTATCATTGGCAAGCGGCTTGGCTCGCCCAGGTCAATGCCTGGTTCTCGATGTGGATGCGGTAGGCGACGAGCGCCGCATTGGCGAGCGAAAAGACCAGCGCGAGGAGCGGCAACCCCAGCGCCAACGGAACCACGGCGATCTCTAGAATGACGATCAAATAGTTTGGATGCGCCAGCCATCGGTAAGGCCCGCGCGTAACCGGCGCGGCGCCCGGCAGCACGATCACTCGCGTGGTCCAACGCCGGCCCAGCGACGCGATCGCCCACACGCGGCCGGCCTGGAGCACGATAAAGAGGGTGAGCCAGAGCGGATCGACGCTGCGGTCGTGGCCGAGCATCCACAGACCGAGCAGCCAGAGCGCGTGCAGCGCGACCATCAGCGGGTAATGATTGGCGCCGAATTCGATACCGCCGCGCTCACGCAAACGCAGCGTGTTCCATTGCGCATAGCCGAGTTCGGCCAGCCGCTGCGCAACCAGAAAAGCGATGAGCCAGGCTCCCTCACCCATTTGCATTTTCCTCGCGCATGATCTTTTCCGAAAACTGGTTCCCACTTTTCGGGATCATGCGCTAGCCTCGAGCGCGAGGAAGCTGGCGGTAAATCCTGGGCCGAGCGCCGAGAGCACGGCGGTTCCGCGCAAGCCGCGCTTGAGCGCGCGCTCGAGCACGAACAGCACGCTCGGCGCCGACATGTTGCCGTGGCCACGCAACACTTCGCGCTCGTCACGCAGCGTGCCCTTTTGCAGGTCGAGTGCGGTCTCGACGGCGTCGAGCACCTTGGCGCCGCCCGGATGACAAATGAACTGCGGCGCTGCGATCCGCGCCGATTTCACGAAACGGCGCGCCGGCGCCGCCAGCCGCTCCCTGACGAAACGTGGCAGCGAACGCGACAACAGGACTCCGAAGCCGATCGGATCGATCGACCAGCCCATGATGTCGAGCGTATTGGGCCAAGTGTGCTCGGCCGTAGCGCCGATCTGCAACGGCGCATCATGGCGCTCGGCCCGCAACACGGCGGCGGCGGCGCCGTCGCCGAACAGCGCGGATGAAATCACGTCGGCCTTGGTGCTGCGATCGTTGCGGAACGCCAACGTGCACAGTTCGACGATTACGACGAGCACGATCTCGCCCGGCTCGGCGCGCGCCAAACGGGCGCCGAGCGACAGACCCGACACGCCGCCGGCGCAACCAAGCCCGAATACCGGCACCCGCATGGCCGATGCGCGAAAACCCATTTCCGCAGCAACGCGCGCCTCCAGACTCGGCGTCGCGATGCCGGTCGACGACACGGTGATGACGACATCGACGTCTCGTGCCGTAACGCTGGCCCGCGCAAGCGCGGCGCGCGCGGCCTGCACGAACAAGGCGCCGGCGCCGTCGAGGTATGTTTGCGTGCGCTCGGTCCAATCGCGCGGTTCTTGGTACCATTCAATCGGCCGCACCGAATAACGCCGCTCGATGCCGGCATTGACGAACACATCAGCCAGTTTCGGATAGCGGGCGAAGCTGCCGGCGTAAATCCGCCGCGCGGTTTCGGCGACCGCCTTTTGTTCGAGCCGGTGCGGCGGCACCGCCGTCGCCAGCCCGAGCAACGTCACCGGCTGCGAAGCCATGCATCGTCCTTGATGATTGTCGTTATCTGACGAACACCGCGATAGCGCGGCTGTTCCTTAGGCGCTGGCGCGCTCGCCGCGCCGGGAATTGAGGTCGACGGCGCGGTCGGGGATGACGATGCTGAACATCGCACCGATTGTTCCCGGCACCAGCCGGATTTCGCCGCCATGGGCACGCACCAGTTCGGCGGCGATGGCCAAGCCCAGCCCGGTGCCGCCGGCGCGCGCCGCGCCCTGAAACGGCTGAAACATATGGGCCCGCGCCTTCTCGGGAACCCCTGGGCCGGTATCGGACACCTCGATCACGACCACGCCGCCCTCACGGCGGCCGGTGATGCGGATCTGGTCGCGGGCGGGATCGCGCGCACCGTGCGCCTCCAGTGCCTGCACGGCATTGCGCGCCAGATTGACCAGAACGCGGAACAACTGATCGTGATCGGCGTCCACCTTCAGTCCGCGCTCGACCGCGACGATCCATCGGATCGGCACGTCGAGACCGAGGCCGAGCGCCTCGTGGACTTCCTCGATCAGGGGCTCCAGCTCGATCATCTTGCGCTCGGGCGGCGGCTCCTGAGCAGCCCCGTAGGAGAGCGTGGACTGGCAGAACGCGATGGCGCGCTCAAGCGCTCGCATCAGCTTGGGAGCAAAGCGCTGCACCTTCGGGTCCGGCAGCGTCGATAATTGATCGGAAAACAATTGCGCGGACGCCAGCAGATTGCGTAGGTCGTGATTGATCTTCGAGACCGCCAATCCGAGCGCGGCCAGCCGCTTCTGCTGATGCAGCATGGAGGCGAGCTCGCGCTGCATGGCGGCAAGTTCGACTTCCGCGGTGCCGATTTCGTCGCCGCGGCCGGATTCAGCGATGATGCGCGATGGATTTTCCGGATCGGCGCGGAAGGTAATCATGTTCGCGGTAATCCGCCGCATCGGGCGCACCAGCAGGTAATGCAGAGCGAGGAACACCAGCATTGCGGTAACAGCGGAGATTACCAGCGACAGCAGCAGGATGTTGACCGAGAAGGTCAGCATCGCCTTGCGCAGCGGCGCTTCGTCAAGAATGACCTCAATGAATTGGCCTTCCGCCATCGGCGCCGGCCCAACCACGCGGATCACATCATTGGTCTGGTCGAAGACAAGCATTTCGAACGCATCCATGATGGCGCGCCACCACGGCACGTCGCGCATGTCAATGTCCTGCTCGATTTCGGACGGCAGATCGGTCGCCGCCAGCAGGCGCCGCTGGTTGCCCATTTTCATCGCCACGGCGCGGGCGCCAATGCTTGTCAGGATTTGTTTCGCCAGGCTCTCAGGCACCATGCCGCTCGGCGCGGCATCGAGCACCAGCGCGGCGGTATGCGCGGCCGCGAGGCGATCGTTCAACCAGTTGAGCCGGAAATTGGCGATCGACGGCACGTAGATGAGGATTTCGGCCACCATCACGAACAGAATGGTAAGAAACAACAGCTTGCCGGACAGTCCGATGCGCGGGCTCCGCGCAACGGCCGGCGGCGGCGAGATCAATTCGCGCGTTGGTTCGGTTCCCGGTTCCAATGAAGTCCTCAACCGAAGATTTGCAGCCAAGCGATGATGCGCCGCACCCAAGGGCTCGTCAAACCTGGCGTGAAATAGTCGATCGCTGCGCGCTTTCCAATTTCCGACAGCGTCGGATAGGGCAAAACGATCCCCGTGAGGCTGCGAATGTTCAGCCCCTGCGCGATCGCCAAAGTCCACATTGCGATCAATTCTCCGGCCTGCGCGCCGACAATGCTGGCACCGAGGATCCTGCCTTTGCGGGTGGTAATGACTTTAATATGACCGTGCGTCTCGCGTTCGGCCTGCGCGCGATCATTGTCGTGATAGGGCCAGCGCAAGATTCGCATCTTGATCCCGCGCGCGCGCACTTGCGCCTCCGTCAATCCGGTCTGCGCTAGTTCCGGCTCGGTGTACGTCACCCAGGGCACGACGTCATTGTTGACCCTGACCGGCAAACGAAACAGCGCGTTCCGGATCACCAAGCCGGCGTGGTAGTTGGCAGCATGAGTGAATTGTAATTGTCCGGCAGCGGCATCGCCGATCGCGTAGACGCGCCGGTTGGAGGTCTTGAGTTTCTTGTTCACCGCAATGCCGGACCGGTCGTATTTGATGCCCGCGACATCGAGATCGACGCCATCGGTCGTCGGCTTGCGCCCGGTGGCGACCAGCAAATAGCGGCCTTCGATGGTTTCCTCGCCGCCGGGGCCTTCGAACGTGACGCTGACACTGCCGCTCGCATGCTTGACGCGCACGATCTTCACGCCGCTGCGGATGACGACGCCTTCGCGCTCAAGTTGATCGAGCACGATCGCGGCGCACTCGGGATCGTCCTTGGCGAGTGGCGTCGCCGCTTCGAGCACGGTCACCTCGCTGCCGAGCCGGCGGAAGGCTTGCGCCATTTCCAGACCGATCGGACCGGCACCGATGACGATGAGACGGTCGGGCCGCTCGACGAGATCGAAAACGGTTTCGTTTGTGAGGTAGGGCCCCTCGTCGATCCCCGGGATCGGCGGCAGCGCCGGCGTCGACCCGGTCGCGATGACAAACCGCCGCGCGCGAATCTCAACGTCGCCGACGGCGACGGTCCTGCGGTCCTTGAATTTGGCGTGGCCCTTGATCACCCGCACGCCCAGCCCCGCAAAGCGTTCCATCGAGTTCGGTCGGAGCAATGGCGGCGATCACGTGCTGCACGTGATCATGCACCTTGCGAAAATCGACATCGACTGTTGACGCGGTGACGCCAAATTGCGCGGCGCTGCGCATGACCGCGGCCCGTTTCGCCGCCGCCAGCAACGCTTTCGACGGCACGCAACCGGTGTTGAGGCAGTCGCCGCCCATCTTGTGCTTTTCGATCAAAACGACGGACACGCCGAAGACCGCGGCGGCCGCGGCGACCGACAAGCCGCCGGAACCGGCGCCGATGACGCAAAGGTCGGATTTGAGGATTTCCGCCATGCTATTAAATCTCTTGGCTACAATAATATCTCAAAATCACGTCGATGCACGCGAGCGCGCCCGCAGTCTTTTCACAATCACCGGCACCAAGGCGAGCAGGCCAAGCGCAATCAGCGCGCCGATCAGTTGCGGCGTGAGCACGTCCTTGGCATCGAAGATC
Source organism: uncultured Alphaproteobacteria bacterium (assembly GCA_963703875.1). Taxonomy (GTDB): domain Bacteria; phylum Pseudomonadota; class Alphaproteobacteria; order Rhizobiales; family Xanthobacteraceae; genus Pseudolabrys. Next base: position 60,676 of record CAVPFZ010000001.1, on the reverse strand, counting down.
ATGTGGCAATCGGTGCGGCCCGCAGCGAGGCATGTGCCGTTGGCGTCCTGCTGCGCGGCGATGACGCTGTCGAGACCGGTGCCCGCGAATGCGTAGACCAAAGCGCCAGGGATTACGCCGAGCGCGGTCGCGGTAACGAACGGCAGCAGCCGCACGCCCGCGAACGCCGGCACCAGGTTGACCAGAAAAAATGGAAAGGCCGGCACCAGCCGCAGAAACAGCAAATAGCTGAAGGCGTCGTCGCGGAAGCCTTGCGCCAACTGGGCGGCGCGCGGGCCGGCACGCCTGAGCAGCGGTTCACCCAGTGCGGTGCGCGCAACCAGGAAAACGAGCGTGGCGCCGATGGTGGCGCCGATCACGGCAGCCGAGGCCCCGACTGCGAGCCCGAACAGAAAACCGCCCGATACCGTCAGAAAAACGGCGCCCGGCAACGACAGCGCCACGGCAACAATATAGAGCGCGATATAGGCGAGCACGGCCAGGACTCGGTGCTCGGACACAAACGCCCCAACGGTCACGCGATGCCTGACCAGTTCCTGAAGCGAAATGCCGCCGCGGCCGACGAGAACATAGGCGGCAACCGCCAGCAGCACGACTGCGATCAAAGGCGCCAGCCGGCGGATCGGACTGCGCGGTTGATCGGTGGTCGGAGGAGTCGCCGTCATGCGCGTTATATACACGAGGCCGACCCGGCACGGACCGGTCTCACCGCCTTGTGAGGCTTTGTGACATGGCACCGTGAAATAGGTCAAAAGCAGCCGCATTGACGCGCCTGTGACCCTCCCTTATAAGCCGCGCAAATCGCGTGCCGATCCGCATCTTTGCGGGTTTTCATGACCGATCCCCGGGCAATCCAAATCCAGACGCCCTTTTGGCCACGGCGCGACCAGCGGAGAACCAAAACGTGAAGCGGACCTATCAACCGAGCAAGCTTGTACGCAAGCGCCGTCACGGTTTCCGCACGCGCATGGCCACCAAAGGCGGCCGTAAAGTGCTGAACGCGCGGCGCTTGCGCGGACGCAAGCGGCTTTCCGCCTGACGGCGGCCGGGCCGCACATTGCTTCCATGGAACGGTTGAGGCAACGGGCGGATTTTCTGACCGCGGCGACCGGGCTCAAGACCACAGCCACCGCCTTCGTGCTACAGGCACGCGAGCGGGCGGATCGAGGGCCGGCGCGGTTGGGCTTTACCGTGTCGAAGAAAGTTGGCAACGCGGTCGAACGAAATCGGGTGCGCCGCCGTCTGCGGGAAATTGCGCGGCTGCCCGCGACGAACCAAATGCGAAGCGGACATGATTACGTGCTGATCGGCCGGCGCGCCGCGCTCAAGGTTTCATTCGCGCGGATCGCCGAGGAGTTCGAGGGGGCACTGCGACGCGTGCATGCAACGCGCAACGGCAACACGGGATCCCGATGACCGACAATAAGAACACCATCCTCGCCGTCGTGCTGTCGGCCATCGTTCTCATCGGCTGGCAGTTTTTCTTTGCCATGCCGCAGGAGAAGGCGCGGCAGGAAAAACTGCAAGCCGAGCAACTGGCGCAAAAGCAAAAGCAGCCGGCGCAACCGGGCCAGTCCGGCCGGCCGGCGCAATCGCCCATGCAGGCGGGGCCGGCGCAGCCTCCCGGTCAAGCGGCCGAGGTTCCGGCTGCCGCCAGCCGCGAAGCAGCTTTGGGGAGTTCAGCGCGCGTTCCAATCGCAACCGACAGCCTGCAAGGCTCGATCGCTCTCAAGGGCGGCCGCATCGACGACCTGGCGCTGGTCAAATTCCGCGAGACGGTCGATCCAAAGTCACCGCCTATCGTATTGCTGTCGCCATCGGGAAGCCCGGAACCGTTCTACGCCGAGTTCGGTTGGACCGGCACCGCCGGCACTAACGTAAAGCTCCCGACCTCGGACACCATGTGGACACAAGCCGGCACCGGCGCGCTCAGCGCCAGTCATCCCGTGACGCTCACGTGGGACAACGGCGCGGGTCTGGAATTCCGCCGCACCATCGCGGTCGACGACAAATACGTATTCACGATCAAGGATGAAGTGACGAACAAGAGCGCGGCGGCAGTCTCGCTGTACCCTTACGCGCTGATCTCGCGCCACGGGACGCCAAAAACCGCGGGCTACTACATCCTGCATGAAGGGCTAGTCGGCGTGCTCGGCGATCAAGGCCTGCAAGAATACACTTATAAGAAGATTGAAGAGAAGAAAGAGGTCACTTTCGACGTCACCAATGGATGGTTCGGTATCACCGACAAATACTGGGCCGCAGCGCTGCTGCCGGACACCAACGCGCATCTCAAGGCGCACTTTGCGACCGGCATGCTTGGCACCGAAAAAACCTACCAGACCGATTACCTGCTCGACGCCAAGACCATCGCGCCGGGCGCGACCGGCTCGGCCGATGCGCGCCTGTTCGCCGGCGCCAAAGAAGTGGCGGTCATCAACGATTATGAAAAGCAGCTTAAACTCAACCGTTTCGATCTGCTGATCGACTGGGGCTGGTTCTATTTCATCACCAAGCCGCTGTTTAACGTGATCGACTACTTCTATCACCTGGTCGGCAATTTCGGCGTAGCGATCCTGCTGGTCACCGTGCTGATCAAGCTCGCCTTCTTCCCGCTCGCCAACAAATCCTACGCCTCGATGGCGAAAATGAAGGCGGTGCAGCCGCAGATGGTCGCGTTGCGCGCGCGCTATCCCGACGACAAAGCCAAGCAGCAGCAGGAACTGATGGCGCTGTACAAAAAGGAGAAAATCAATCCGCTGGCCGGTTGTCTGCCGATCGCCATCCAAATTCCGGTGTTCTTTTCATTGTACAAGGTTCTGTTCGTCACCATTGAAATGCGGCACGCGCCGTTTTTCAGTTGGATTCACGACCTCTCGGCGCCCGATCCGACCAATGTGTTCAATCTGTTTGGTCTCATCCCGATCGATCCGACGATCGTTCCAGTGATTGGCTCCTACCTGCATCTCGGCGCCTGGCCGCTGATCATGGGCGTGACCATGTGGGCGCAGATGAAGCTCAATCCGGCACCGCCGGACCCGACGCAGCAGATGATTTTCAATTGGATGCCGGTGATCTTCACCTTCATGCTGGCGAGCTTCCCGGCAGGACTGGTGATTTACTGGGCCTGGAACAACAGTTTGTCGGTGCTCCAGCAGAGCGTCATCATGCGCAGACATGGCGCGAAGATCGAGTTGTTCGACAATCTCAAGGCCCTGTTCGGCAAGAAGAAGCCGCAAGCATAATGTCCATTCCGAATTGTTGATCCGAAAACGCCGGGCGGTGTCCGGCGATTTCATTTTTCGGCTATGGTGGCGCCGATGGAAAAATTCACCGCCAGCGAGCTCGAGGCCGGCCGGCGCCTGTTCGCCGGCGACTGGCAATTCACCGCCGCCGCCGGCTCGGCCGTGTCGTTGCCGCCGATGCGCGGCACCGAGATCGCGCTCGCCGGCCGCTCCAATGTCGGCAAGTCGAGCCTGATCAACGCGCTCACCGGCCGCAAGAACCTGGCGCGCACGTCGCGCACCCCCGGCCGCACCCAGGAACTGATTTTCTTTACCGGCGGCGGCTCGCTCAACGTGGTGGACATGCCGGGCTATGGCTACGCCGCGGCCGCCAAAACCAAGATCGCGGCCTGGACGGAGATGATCCATGCTTTTCTGCGCGGGCGCGCCAACTTGGCCCGCATTTACGTGTTGGTGGACGCCCGCCACGGCCTCAAGGACGCCGACGGGCCGATGTTCGACGTGCTCGGCAACGCCGCCGTCAGCCACCAGATCGTGCTGACCAAATGCGACGCGATAAAGCCGGCCGAGCTTGCCCAACGCATCGCCGAGACCGAGGCCGCGCTTACCAAACGCCCCGCCGCCTATCCGGGCGTGCTGGCCACCTCGGCGCATGACGGCAGCGGCATTCCCGAACTGCGCGCCGCGATGGCAAGGCTTTTGGAAGAACGCAAGCGCTAAGGCGTGCCGGACGGTAGGCTATGCATTGACAACCCCGGAGCGATTGCGAAATGTACGTCACCGCGCGGCCTAAGACATTTGGACGCCGCCGGCTCCCGTATTGCGGATGATTTTTCTGGGCATTGGTCGCATGAGGCAGGGGTAGACATTGCAACAAGCTGCGACGAACGCCTCTCGAAAGCTTTGGCACATTTTTCAACGCTACGCCTCTCTGCTTGGATGGGTGCTGTTGATCGTGTGGCTGATCTGGTGGGTGAGCAATCTCATCCATTACCGGATGGCCTTTGCCGAGATCACCTGGATCCGCTTTCCCGCATTTGGCGTCGATTTCATCAATCACGTGGATAAGGGCGTGCGCACATGGGTTGCGGGCGGCGACCCTTATGCCGAAAGACATCTGTTGCTCGCCTATCCGCCAATCGTGCTGCGTCTGTTCATGTGGGCGAAGCTCACCGCGCCGGAAATCAGCGTGAGAATTTGGATTTGTCTGGCGGCGGCGTTCGCGGTGGTCGGCGCCCTCGCGTCGGTGCGCACCAGACGTGAACTCGGCTTGGCGCAGATACCAGCCAGCCTTGGCGTGGCCGTCATTCTATACAGCACGCCGGTGCTGTTTGCGCTGGAACGAGCCAATTACGATTTACTGATCATTCCGCTCGTCGTCGGCGCCGTCGTGTTGATGCGCCGCAAGACAGAGACCGCGGATGTGATCGCCGCCTTTCTGTTGGCGGTGGCAATATGGGCCAAGCTCTATCCGGGCCTGTTGGTTCTGGCGATATTGGCGCTTCAGCGCTGGCGTCTGACAATCTGGCTCGCCGTATTCGGCACCCTCATCGGGTTGGCAGACGTACCCGAGCTCATGCGCTTCCTGGTGAACAACAAGATTCATATCGACCAAGCCTGGGCTATATCGCGGTGGCTTAGCGATACAATCCATCCCTGGAACCACCCGCTTCCCAATGATTGGCCGGCCCTGTGGTCCGGGACGCCGCTGGCGTGGCTGCCCGGGCAGCTTGGCGCAGCTTTGCTGCTAGGCGCGCCTTTGCTCTGGGTAAGTTCGCATATGTATCGGTCTCCAGACCGCGACCGGTTGATTTTGCCCTATTTCTTCTGGGTGATTGCCTTGGGCACTTTCGTGCCGCCGGTTTCAAACGACTATAACCTGACGCCGTTGCCGCTTGCCGTTCTGGCGATTTGGAATCGCGACAATCGGTGGTTTGTCCATGTGGCGCTTGCGGCATTGCTGCTGTGGTGGCAGCCGTTCCATTTTCCGCTGCCGGTCACCGGCCATTCGCCGCTCGGCGGCGGCCGGGTCATCTTGTTCATCAAGCTTGCGGGATTGATCGCGACCGGCGTTGCCTTGGTGGAACGGGCCCACAAGCTATCGCACGAGACCGGCTACGATCTCCGCGGCGATTTTCTGGAACTGAAAGAGCTCTTCAACAGGGCGGCTGGACGAGCGCTCGGTGTGTTGTCGCGTTCAAAGGCCGCCGGCACGGCGACATCGGCCAAAGACAGCGGCTCGCCTGTTTCAGGCAAAATAGAATTTCACGGATTGCAGCTCGTGCTGTTTGATAACCCGAATAGAGTAGGCGTTCGCGAGCCGATGGATATCCACCCGGCCTCGCGATGGCACGTTCCGGCGTTCGTGGAGCGGCACGGCGGGTTCTTTCCGCCCGGAAATCAAGCCGGACGAAACATCAGCGCTTTCGACGAACTCGATCTCGCGCGGCGTGACATGCTTGTGCTGCTGATGCGTGACGTTATCCGACGAAATGTCAAAGGTGATTTTGCCGAACTGGGCGTTTTCCGCGGCGCAACCGCAAAGCTCTTTCATCATTATGCTCCGGAGCGGCCGTTGCACCTATTCGATACGTTTGCCGGATTTGACGATCGCGATTTGCGAGCGGAACCGGAGGGCAACGTCGTCTATGATGCGCGGGGTTGGTTCAGCGATACAAACTTGGCCGAGGCGACGGCCTATATCGCTCCCCTTAATAAGAACGTTCATTTCCATCCCGGTTTTTTTCCAAAGAGCGTTCCGGCTAAACTAAGGCGTAAGCGGTTTGCCTTCGTACATTTGGACGTGGATCTCCACGCTCCGACTTATGCCGGGCTGGAATTTTTTTATCATCGCCTCTCACCCGGCGGAATCCTTGTCGTGCATGACTACAATGCGTGGCTTGGAACACGGCAAGCGGTTGATGAGTTTTTCGCCGATAAAACCGAGACTCCGCTCCCGATGCCGGATCGAAGCGGCTCGGTCGCCATCGTGAAGCAGTGATCTAGCGGCTTTTTTGTACCGGCAGGCCGGCGTTTTTGCGCCCGAAAGAAAGCGCTGACACACTGCCGCGCATCGGCTAGAACCCTGCGGCGTTTTAACGGAAAGCCGCGATGGCCAAGGCCCCCAAGATCGATCCGCTCGAGCAGGCGCGCATCCTGTCGGAGGCGCTGCCGCACATGCAGCGCTATGACGAGGAGATCGTCGTGGTCAAATACGGCGGCCACGCCATGGGCCAGGAGCAGGCCGCGCGCGACTTCGCCCGCGATATCGTGCTGCTCGAGCAGACCGCGATCAACCCGGTGGTGGTGCATGGCGGCGGGCCGCAGATCGAGGCCATGCTCAAGCAGCTCGGCATCAAATCGGAATTCGCCGCCGGGCTGCGCATCACCGACGCCAAGACCGTCGAGGTCGTCGAGATGGTGCTGGCCGGCTCGATCAACAAGCAGATCGTCGGCTACGTCAACGCCGCCGGCGGCAAGGCCATCGGGCTGTGCGGCAAGGACGGCAACATGGTGCAGGCGCGCAAGGTGACGCGCACCGTGGTCGATCCGGATTCCAACATCGAAAAGGTCATCGACCTCGGCTTCGTCGGCGAGCCTGAGAAGGTCGATATCAGCATGCTCAGTCAGTTGATCGGGCGCGAGATGATCCCGGTGCTGGCGCCGGTGGCGACTTCCGCGACCGGCGGCACGTTCAATGTCAACGCCGACACTTTCGCGGGCGCCATCGCCGGCGCGCTAAAGGCCAAGCGCCTGCTGTTGCTGACCGACGTATCGGGCGTGCTCGACAAATCGAAGAACCTGATCCCGGATCTGTCGGTGGCCGACGCGCGCAAGCTGATCGCCGACGGCACCATTTCCGGCGGGATGATCCCCAAGGTCGAGACCTGCATCTATGCGCTCGATCAGGGCGTCGAGGGCGTCGTCATCATGGACGGCAAAATCCCGCACGCCGTCCTGCTCGAATTGCTCACCGATCATGGCGTCGGCACGCTGATGCACCGTTGAGGCGGCCGAGCCGCTAATATAGCGGCATGATTCGCGGTTTGGACTGCATCGCCGCAGCGACAAGCGCGACGCTTGCGATCCTGGCGGCAACGCCGGCGCACGCCGAACTGACGTTGTGCAATCGCACCAGCTATCTGATGGAAATCGCGTATGGGCTGGAAAAGCGCGCCAACGTGTCGACCTACGGCTGGTTTCGAGTCGATCCCGGACAATGCCGGCAAATCCTCGACACGCCGCTCGATGCCGACCTGGTTTACGTGCACGCGCGGACATCTCCGGTTTATGGCAGCGCTCCCTTGCCGCAAAACGGCGAGTCTCGGTTTTGCGTCCGGGACGCCGCCTTTGCCATTACCGACGCGCGCAGTTGTCCGGTCAGCCAGCAGGCGCGATTCAACGCGGCGAAGCCTTCCGACACGCCGAATGGGCCGACCATCAACCTGGCGGAGGAAGCCGACTACGACGACGCGCAGGCGCGGCTCGCCGGCATTCAACGACTCATGGCGATCGCCGGCTACGACGCCTACCCGATCGACGGCGTGTCGGGCGCCAAGACGCAGGCCGCGCTGACGAAATTCATGAGCGACCGCAAGCTGCCCGCGGATGCCGTGGGCAAACCGGAATTTTTCGACGCCTTGGTCGCGGCGGCGGCCGATCCGGCGGGCGCCGGCTTCTCCTGGTGCAACGATACCAAATATACCGTGATGGCCTCGCTCGGGATGGTCGAGATGGGCGCGATCGTCACCCGCGGCTGGTACCGCGTGCCGGCCGGGCAATGCCTGCGGCCGGACCTGCGCGACGATCCGCACCGGATCTACAGTTACGCCGAGGCCGTGGACGACAGCGGCCGCAGCATCCATCAAGGTGACGGCGTATTGTCGTGGGGCGGCAATGTCGCGCTCTGCACCCGCGACGGCAAGTTTGAGTTGAGCGACCACAAAGACTGCGCGGCGCGCGGGCTGAATTCGGCGGGTTTTACCGTCATCGATACCGGCGGCCGCCCATCCACGATCGTGCGTTTTAAGGAACCTTGAGTGCGTAAAAGGCTGTTTTTCGGCAATTCAGGCTGCTTTGCGGCTGCGCCCATTCGTGAGATATTGCCGGCCCGGGGAGAAAAGTTTCAATGGCTGAACGCCCTTGTCGCGTGCTGATGGTCTATCCAAGGTTCGCGTCGGACTCGTTCTGGGTCTACACGCCGGCCTGCGAGATCGTCGGCGCGCGCTATCCCACAGCGCCGCTCGGAATGATCACCGTCGCAGCGATGCTGCCGTCCTCTTGGGAGGTACGGCTGGTCAACCGCAACACCGAAGACCTGGTGGAGGGCGACCTCGCATGGGCCGATCTCGTGTTTACCGGCGGCATGCTATTTCAGCAGGCCGACTCGCTGCGCATCACGACGATGGCGCAGGCGCTCGGCAAACCCGTCGTAGTCGGCGGGCCCGATGTCAGCTCGCACCCTTATGTGTACAACGCGTGCGACTTCCAGATTCGCGGCGAAGCCGAGAGCGTCATCAACGACTTCATCGCCGCGTGGCAAGCCGGGCAGCGTCGCGGCGTCTTCGAAGGGCCGAAATTCCAGGCCGACGTCACCAAGACCCCGATCCCGCGTTTCGACCTGCTCAAGTTCGACCAATATCTTTATATCGGCGTGCAGTTTTCGCGCGGCTGCCCGTTCACCTGCGAATTCTGCGATATCATCGAACTCTACGGCCGCAACCCGCGCGCCAAAACCAATGAACAGATGCTGGCGGAGCTCGACCGGCTCTATGAGCTCGGCTATCGCGGCCATGTCGATTTCGTCGACGACAATCTGATCGGCAACAAGAAAGCGGTGAAGGCTTTCCTGCCGCACCTGAAGACCTGGCTCGAGCAGCACGACTATCCGTTCGAATTCTCGACCGAGGCGTCGCTCAATTTGGCCGACGACGAAGAACTGTTGCGGCTAATGCAGGAAGCGAGCTTTTTTGCAGTCTTTGTCGGCATCGAAAGCCCCGACACCGAAACGCTCAAGCAGATGCGCAAGAAGCAGAATACCCGCCGCAACATCGCCGACAGCATTCATCGCATTTACGCACACGGGATGTTTGTGACGGCTGGCTTTATCGTCGGCTTCGACACCGAGAAGGGGTCGATTGCCGAACCCATGATCGAACTGATCGAGGATACGGCCATTCCCGTAGCCATGGTGGGACTGCTTTATGCGCTCTCCAGTACGCAGCTCGGCCGCCGCCTCACCACGGAAGGACGCCTGCATGCCGGTCACGACGTGCAAGTCACCGGCGACGGCGATCAGTGCACGGCGGGTCTGAACTTCGACACCCTGCGGCCACGGGCCGAGGTCTTGCGCGACTACCGTAACGTGCTGCAGCAAGTCTACGATCCGGTCGCCTTCGCCGGCCGGCTCAAGCGCCTGTCGGCCATACTCGACCGCTCCAAGGGACGCCGCGAGCCGCCGGCCGGCGACATCAAGCTCAAGGCCGGCTCGATCGCGACCGTGCACAAGATCATCAACCAGATGCCGGACGTGCGCGCGATTTTCTGGAAGACCTTCACCGAGTGCGCGACCAGCAATCCCAATGCAGTGCGGTTCCTGGTCTTGATGATGGCCATCTATCTTCACGTCGGCCCGTTCTCGCGCAAGGTCGTCGCGACTATCGACCGCCAAATCGCAGCACTCCACAATCAGCCGCCGCCGGCGAGACCCGTGATTGCGCGGGAATCGGCCGTAGCCGTCGGCTGACACGCGATCCTTCGCAGCATCTTCGCGGCAGCCTTGACGACATCACACCTCACTCCGCGCGGTTTCGACCACGTCGAGACCTGGGTGTTCGACCTCGACAACACGCTCTATCCGCATCACCTCAATCTGTGGCAGCAGGTCGACGACCGCATCCGCGCCTATGTCTCGGAATTCCTCAAAGTGTCGAAGGACGAGGCCTTCCGGGTGCAAAAGGATTATTACAAGCGCTATGGCGCCACCATGCGTGGGCTGATGGCCGAGCACGGCATGAAGCCGGACGAGTATCTCGAATTCGTGCACCAAATCGACCACTCGCCGCTCACTCCCCACCCGGCGCTCGGCGCGGCGCTCGAAAAACTGCCGGGGCGCAAGCTCATCCTCACCAACGGCACCCGCAAGCACGCCGACGCGGTGATGAAGAAGCTCGCCGTGCACGAGCATTTCGAGGACGTGTTCGACATTGTTGCCGCCAAGCTGGAGCCGAAGCCGGCGCGCAGCACCTATGAGCGCTTCCTGGCGCGCCACCACGTCGATCCGGCAAAAGCCGCGATGTTCGAGGATCTCGCCCGCAATCTGGAAGCACCGCACGAACTCGGCATGACGACGGTGCTGGTGGTGCCGGAACGCCAACGCGAGGTCTTCCGCGAGGGTTGGGAATTGGAAGGGCGCGACGCCGCGCATGTCGATCATCTGACCGACGATCTCGCGGGATTTCTTGATAAAATCGTGCTCCGCTTGACATCCCCGGTCGCGCCGCCGACAAACCGCAGCGAAAAAGCGCCCGGGTAACCTATGTCCAACGACAGACTTGCCAAGATTATCGACGACGCCTTCGAGGGCCGCGACACCATCGGTCCGAAGACCAAGGGCGCCGTGCGCAAGGCGGTCGATTCTGCGCTCGACCTGCTCGACCGCGGCGAGGCGCGCGTGGCCGAGCGCCAGGCGGATGGACGTTGGCAAGTCAATCAGTGGCTGAAGAAGGCCGTGCTGCTGTCGTTTCGGCTCAACGATATGAGCGTGATCCCGGGCGGCCCGGGCAAGGCCGCGTGGTGGGACAAGGTCGATTCTAAATTCAAGGGCTGGAACGCCGCGAAATTCAAAAAAGCCGGCTTCCGCGCGGTGCCGGGCTGCGTGGTGCGCCGCTCGGCTTTTATCGCGCCCGGCGTGGTGCTGATGCCGTCCTTCGTCAATCTCGGCGCTTACGTCGATTCCGGCACCATGATCGACACCTGGGCGACGGTCGGCAGTTGCGCGCAGATCGGCAAGAACTGCCACATCTCCGGCGGCGCCGGCATCGGCGGCGTGCTGGAGCCGCTGCAAGCGGGGCCCGTGATCATCGAGGACAATTGTTTCGTCGGCGCGCGCTCGGAAGTAGCCGAGGGCGTGATCCTGCGCACTGGCGCGGTGCTGTCGATGGGCGTGTTCCTCGGCGCCTCGACCAAGATCGTCGATCGCGCCAGCGGCCAAGTGCTGCAAGGCGAAGTGCCGGCCTTTTCGGTCGTCGTGCCGGGAACGCTGCCCGACAAAAACGGCGGCCCCGGACTTTATTGCGCGGTGATCGTCAAGCGCGTCGACGAACGAACCCACTCCAAGACCAGCATCAACGAGTTGTTGAGAGATTGACGCTTCGAATCAAGGATAAGCTTCACCTTGTGAGTTCCTGGGGAACACCATGACAGAACTTCCCGTCGGCACGCGGCAAGAGGTCCAGCAAAAAGGCGGCCTGTCAAACGACACCCGCGCCTTGATGCTGTTCGAAGCCAACAAGAAGACGGCGCTGGTTGCCTATCTGCTGTGGTTCTTCGTTGGCTTGTTCGGCGGCCACAATTTCTATCTCAAGCGCACCGGCGTCGCGGTGACGCAGCTCATTCTGACGATCACGGTCATCGGCATCCTCATCACGATGTTCTGGGTGCTGGTGGATGCGTTCCTCATTCCAGGCTGGGTCCGCAATCAAAACAATATCCTGGCGACGCAGCTCGGAGCGTGACCCGCCCGACCATGATCGCCGATCCCATCGCCATCGCCCGCGATCTGTTGCGTTGCCGCTCGGTGACGCCAACCGAAGGCGGCGCCCTCAAGTTCCTCGAGGCCACGCTGAAGGCCGCCGGCTTCATCGCGCATCGCATGACCTTCAGCGAGCCGGACGCCGACGATGTGGAAAATCTTTACGCCCGCATAGGCACGGCAGGCCCGCATCTGATGTTTGCCGGCCATACCGACGTGGTGCCGCCGGGCGACGAGATGGCGTGGAAACATCCGCCCTTTGCCGGCGAGGTGGACGGCGCGGAGCTCTACGGGCGCGGCGCGGTCGACATGAAAGGCGGCATTGCCTGCGCGGTTGCCGCCGTGCTCGATCACCTCGCCGCCAACGGCGGCAAGCCGCAAAAAAACGATAAAGGTTCGATCTCGTTCCTGATCACCGGCGACGAGGAAGGCATCGCGGTCAACGGCACGCCCAAGCTTTTGAAGTGGGCGGCCGAACGCGGGGAAAAATTTGACCATTGTCTGCTGGGCGAGCCGAGCAACGTCAATGCGCTGGGTGACACCATCAAGATCGGCCGGCGCGGCTCGCTCAACGGCCAACTCATCGTCACGGGCAAACAGGGCCATGTCGCCTATCCGCAGCGGGCGGAAAACCCGATCCGCGGGCTGGTGGCGCTCATCGCGGCGCTGCAAAGCGAGCCGCTCGATGCCGGCACCGCGCAGTTTTCGCCGTCGCATCTGGAATTCGTTTCGGTCGATGTCGGCAACAAGACCGTCAACCTCATTCCCGGCGAGGCGCGGGCGCGCTTCAACATTCGCTTCAACGACACCCACACGCTCGACTCGCTGAAAAAACTGATCGAGCAGCGCGCCGCCAAAGTCGCGGGCGGCAAGATCAAATTCGCGTTCGAGTGGGCGCCGTCGAATGCCGGCGTGTTCGCCACCCAGCCGGGACCGTTCATGGATCTCGTGATCGGCGCCATTAAAGAGGCGACCGGCCGCAAGCCGGAGCTCTCCACCAGCGGCGGCACGTCGGACGCGCGCTTCATCACGCAGTATTGCCCGGTGGTGGAATTCGGCCTTGTCGGCCAGACCATGCACGAGGTGAACGAGCGCGTGCCGGTCGCCGATTTGAAGGCGCTGACGGCGATCTACCGGACGATCCTCGATCGCTATTTCGGGTAATCGACCTGCATCAGATACAGCCCCTCCGGCGGCGCCAGCGGACCGCAAGAGGCCCGGTCGCGCGCGGCGAGCGCGGCCGCCAAATCGTCCGCGCTCCAAGCGCCCTGCCCCACCATCACCAGCGAGCCGACCATCGAACGCACCTGCGTGTGCAGGAATGAGCGCGCCGAGGCCGCAACGTTAACCACGTCGCCGTCGCGCGTGACGGCGAACACATCGAGCGTCTTCACCGGCGAATTGGCCTGGCACTCGGTGGAGCGGAAAGTCGTGAAATCGTGTCTGCCGATGAGACCCTGCGCGGCTCCGTGCATCGCCGCGACGTCGAGCGGGCGCGGCACGCGCCAGGCGCGGCCAGCATCCACCGTCAGATCGGCGCGCCGGTTGATGATGCGATAAAGATAGTGCCGCTTGACGGCCGAGGTGCGGGCGTTGAAGTCGTCGGCGGCGCGCTCGGCGGCGAGGATCGCCACCGGATGCGGCCGCAAATGCGCATTGAGCGCGTCACGCACGGTGTCGGTGTCCCAGTCCTTCGACAAGTCGACATGCGCGACCTGGCCGCGCGCGTGCACGCCGGCATCGGTGCGGCCGGCGCCCTGCACCAGCGTTTGTTCGCCGGTCAGCACCGCGATCGCCGCCGTCAGCGCGCCCTGAACGGTGAGCAGGCCATCCTGGATCTGCCAGCCGGAAAACGGCGCGCCGTCATATTCGATGGTGAGCCTGTAGCGCGGCATCAGCCGCTATTTCCCCGCCAGTTTGGCCGCGTCGTCGCGCACGCTCGTGTCCACAAGCGAGCCGACCGGCACGGTTTTCGGAATGACACCGGCCTTGACGAACAACTGCTGCATCCAGTCGATGCGGTCAGCGGGGATCGCCAGCGCAGGATCGATCTGCTTGTCCTTGAGCGCCTGGTCGGTGATGAATTCGGCGCGCTTGTCGTCCGGTTTGGCGTGGGTCATCTCGTGCGCGAGCTTGATGGTCTCGCCGCGGTGCGCGGCCGCGTATGAGTAGGCGTCCATTTCGGCCGCGACGAATTGCACCAGATCGGCGCGGCGCTCGGCCAGCACCTTGCTGTTGGTGGCGATGCACAGGCGGAGAAATTTGGGCACCGCGGTGCTGCCTTTGGCGAGCACGTGGATGTTGGGCGGCATGATCGCCTCGAACTCGTTCGACACCACGGCGGCGTCGGTGATGCCGGCAACCAGCGATTTATAGCGATCGAGATCGGCGCCCTGCGTCGCCAGTTTCACATCGGCAAAGGGGATATTGGCAGCATCAAGCATGCCGCGGAACAGCAGATCGGGCAGCGAGCCGGGTGAGGAAATCGCCACGTTCTTGCCCTTGAGACCGGCGAGCGTCTTGATCTCGGCCTTGGCGAGCACGACCTGCGGCACGCCCGGCCAGGTGCAGCCGACAATCTTGACGCCGGTGCCGCGCGCGCCGGCGACAATCGCTTCCGCCGCGCCCATGTCGACGCTGTCGATTTCGCCCGCGATCAGCGCCTTGATCAGCGTGGCGCCGGCCTTGATCTGGAGAATTTCGACTTTCAATCCACGCTTGGCGGCGAAGCCGCCTTTGTCGACCATGGCGATGAAACCGGAATCGCTTTTGGCTTCAAGGATGCCGTGCTTCCAGACCTTGTCCTGCGCGGGCGCAGCCGACGCGGCGGCGAGCAACGCAACGGCGGCCAGGGATATTTTCAAATGCATGACCATGAACGTCCTTCTCCTAAATCCGGAATTCGGTGCCGCGCTTGCCAGCCAGCGCGACATTGAGAAACAACTGCTCAAGCGCTGGCTTTTTCTTGATCAGCCCCTGCTCATGGGAATAGCCGGCCAGCGTCTCCAGGTTGTTACGATTTCTTTCAGTCAAGCCATATTCCCAGGGGTCGGGTCCGAGGACGGTCTCCTGCTCCTCCCAGGCCTCACGATACCAGGCAAGCGGGACGATGCGTGGGTTCTGCATACGCGCCATCGCGATGGCCTTGGCCTCATTAAACGCCTTGTACAGGTTCATGGCGACCCACGGGTGCTGCTCGGCCAGCGATTGCCGCAAGCCCAGGACGTGCATGATCGGGAAAATGCCTGTCTTTTTGTAATAGACGATTTCCTCGTCCTTGTAGGACGAAAACAGGCGCGCCACGCGCGGATCTTTCACCAGCATCGGTTTGATCAGATCGGAATGCAGCACAGCGTCGAGTTCGCCCTCCGCCACCATGGCCTCGACCGATTTACCGTGCGGCAGCCGCGTGAGCTTGAGGTCCTTCGGCAACGACACCTCGATGTCGTCCTCGAGCTCGGCGAACCACTCGATCGATTTGAGCGGCACGCCGTATTCGTGCTCGAGGATGCCGCGCATCCAGAGCACAGCGGTCGTCATCAGCGTCTTGACGCCGACCTTGCGGCCGATCAGGTCTTTGGGCTTGGCGATGCCTTTGCCCGTGTTGACGAACATGAAGCCGTGCCGGAAGCGGCGGTGCAGGAAAACCGGAATGGCGCGGAACGGCAAGCCATTGTCATGCGCCGCCAGATATGACGAGGCCGACAGTTCCGCGACGTCGAATGCGCCATCGCGTAGAAAGCGCCAATGCCGGGTGGCCGAATCCATTTTTGTCAGGATGGTGAGATCGATCCCGTCCGCCTGCACTTTACCCTCGATCAGAGGGCGGACGATCTCGTAGTCGCCGCAAGCCAAGGTAAGAGGGAGCTTATTGGGCATGCGGATTTCCTTCGCTAGTGCCCGGTGGCGACCGCGGCAAGCTTGGCCGGATCGTCGAGCCGGTTGCCGCGCCAGACCACATGCAGGTCGGGCCGCAGCAGCAGCAAATCGTAGCCGTAGATGTCGCGCGGCCGGTCGTCGTCGATGTCGAGGACTGTAAACGGCGCGGCATAAGAGGCAAAGGCCTTGGCCAGCGGCGCGGCGTCGGCCCGCGATTTGATCCGCAGCAGCGTGTAACCGTCGCCGATACGGTCATGCAGCGCGCTGCCATCGGCAAGCCAGACATGCGGCAAGCGCGCCCCCGGCCAGGTCGTCGGCAGGTATTTCATGAAATCGGGCGCCGGCCCCTCGCCTGGTTCCGGCCAGATCACCGGCGAGCCGGCGTAGCGATAGCCGAGTTCGGCGCCGATCATCTCATTGCTCTTGCGCTGTTCGACATCGGCGATTGCCGTGAGATTGGCGCGGGTGGCGGCGCCTTCCCGCGTGTCGTCGCGGATATTCGGTTTCCACGCCGCGCGCCAGGCGCGCCGGCCGCGCGAGGCATAGCGCGAAGCTTCGACATTAAGCGCGCCGATCTGCCGGCGCTCGACTTCATAAGATGCAAGCAGCTTGGGCCCGCCCCAGCCTTGCAGCGTGGCGGCGAGTTTCCACGACAGGTCGACGGCGTCGCCGACACCGCTGTTCATGCCAAGCCCGCCGGTCGGGATCATCAGATGCACCGCGTCGCCGGCGAGAAAGACGCGGCTTTGCGCATAGCTGTCCGCCAGCAGCAAATTCTGCCGCCATTGCCCGACCGACAGCATTTCGTATTGTACCTTCATGGCGACGGTTTTCTCGAACAGCACCGCCATCTCAGCATCGCTTTGGGCGGTCGCATGCAGGGTGAAATGTCTGGTCGAATCCTGCACGATCAGAAACGTCGCCTGTGAGTTGGCGACGTGATAATGCCGCCCCTTGCCCATCGCGATACGCTCGAACAGGTCGTCGCAGCGAAACAGCGCCTGGCGGAATTGCATCAGATTGGCTTCACCCTGCAATTTGATGCCGAGCTGCCGGCGCACCGCGCTGGCGCCGCCATCGCAGCCGGCGAGATAAAGCGCTTTGATTTCCGAAGCTACGTTGCCTTGCTTGACGCGCGCCGTGACCGAGTTCGCCTCCTGTGCAAACGAAACAAACTCGCAGCCGTAGCGCACATCCACGTTCGGCATGCTCTCGGCGACCGACTTGAGCAGCGGTTCCAGCGTGTATTGCGAAATGAGCTGGTAGGGCTCGCGCGGCATGGAGCCGTCGTTGCAGGCGGCGATCTGTTCTTGCGCCCGCGCCACCGACGGATAAGGCAGATGCAACAGCGGCGGCTCGGTGAGCGACGTGACGATGAACACGTCCATCGGCGCCTCGCGCGGGAAGCCGGCATCGCGGACCTGTCTGACGATACCGAGCCGCCGATAGATTTCCATGGTGCGCGCGTTGCAGCGTTCCATTTTGGGCAGGAACTGCGGCGCTTCCTTCTGCTCAAGCAGAATGCAGCCTACGCCGCGCCGGCCGAGGTCGATGGCGAGCGTCAGTCCCACGGGACCGGCGCCGACGATGATGACTTGGGTATCCGTGCGGCCTGGCAATTTTCACCTTCACAAACGGCAACTTACAGCAAGTCCCGCAAATGGGAACGACTCCCGCAATTCAACGGCCGCTGGCGCATCCGTCAAATACGTCGCCTGCCGGATATTTCCTTCGCTCCGCGCGCCGAAAAATGCTAGCGATGATCTGGGGGCCGGTTTTCCGGCAGGGTTGGCGGACATCATTTCAAGCGTAACCCAAAAATTGTCGCTGCCCACGGGAACTCAGCCGTGGCGGATCTCATGGATTGATGCCGGTGGATTGCTGGCCATCCATCTGCTCGCGTTGCTGGCCTTCATCCCGTGGCTTTTCAGCTGGACTGGCGCCATTCTCGCATTCGTCGGGCTCTATGTTTTCGGCACGCTCGGAATTAGCATCTGCTTTCATCGGCTGCTGACCCATCGCGGCATGGTATTTCCGAAGCCGTTGGAGCACGCCTTCGCCATTCTGGGCATATGCAGCATGCAGGACACGCCGGCACGCTGGGTGGCGATGCACCGGCGCCATCACGAGCATTCCGACGAGCAGCCGGACCCGCACAGTCCTTTGGTCAATTTCTTTTGGGCGCACATGGGTTGGCTTATGTTCAAGAACAGGGACTTGACGCGCCTCGGGCTGACAAATCGCTACGCCAAGGATGTTCTGCGCGACCGTTTCTATGTGATTGTCGAGCGCAAGGGCCCGTGGCTCTCCATCGTCGCAGCGTCCTGGCTTATTTTCTTTGCCGGCGGGTTCATTGCCGAATTGCTGCTCGGCGGCACCGCGATGCAGGCGCTGCAATTCGGCCTGAGCCTGCTGGTCTGGGGCGTGTTCGTGCGCACGGTGCTGGTCTGGCACAATACCTGGTCGGTCAATTCGGTGACGCACGTGTGGGGTTACCGCAATTACGAGACCGACGAGTTCGAGCCGTAACAATTTGATCGTCGGCTATCTCAGCGCCGGCGAGGGTTGGCACAACAACCATCACGCCGACCCGCGTTCCGCGCGGCACGGCCATATGTGGTGGGAAACCGACCTGACCTGGCTGACGATCCGGTTGCTCGCGGCGCTGGGCCTGGCGGAAAAGGTGGTCACGCCGTCGCCGGCTACACTCGCGCGCGCGAAAACAAAACGGGCCGCCTAGCGCACCAGCGCACCGGCCTTCACCGGCGTGCCGCGCAGGAACTCTTCCGCGCTCATCGCCTTGCGGCCCTCGCCTTGCACCTGTGTCAACCGCACCGTGCCTTCGCCGCAGGCGATGGTCAGGTGATCGTCGAGCGCCGTGCCGGGCTTGCCTTTGCCGTCACCTTTGGTCGAGCGCAGCGCCTTGACGCGCGCGCCGGCGATCTCGAACCAGGCGCCGGGAAACGGCGACAGGCCGCGGATGTGGTTGTGAACCTCGTTCCAGGGCTTGCTCCAATCGACGCGGGTTTCCGCCTTGGATATCTTCATTGCGGTAATCGCACCCAATTTTGACTGCGCTTCAGGCTGAGTTACACCTCGATCCGCTGTACGAAGCGCCATCGGCATGCGCGTCGCTCCAAATTGCGCAAGCACGTCGTGCAAGTCGCCCGCTGTCATATTGCGTTTTATATCAACTTGTTTCGTTCTGACGATCGGCCCGGTGTCGAGCCCCTCGTCCATCTTCATAATTGAGATACCAGTCTTCTTGTCGCCGGCCATGATGGCGCGGTTGATCGGCGCGGCGCCGCGCCAGCGCGGCAAGAGCGACGCATGCACATTGAAGCAGCCGAGCCGCGGCGCATCGAGAATGGCTTTCGGCAGGAGCAGGCCATAGGCCACGACGACCGCCGCGTCGGCATTGTGCGCGCGGAACGCGGCCACTGCTTCGTCGTTTTTGAATGTCGCGGGCGTCAGCACGGGCCAACCCCGCTCGCGCGCCACGCGCTCGACCGGCGATGGCACTAGATCAAGCCCCCGCCGCCCCCCCGGCTTGGCCGCGCGGGTATAGACCGCCGCAACCTCGTGCCCGCGCGCGGAGAGCTCAAGCAGCGTCGGCACCGCGAAGTCGGGCGTTCCCATGAAAATCAGGCGCATCGGAGCACCATCATGCGCCTCAACCGATGTGATGCGAAGGCTCTTTGTCCTCGGACAAGGGTTTGACCGGCTTGCCTGTCTTGGCCGCCTTTTTGAATTTCTTCATCACCATGTCGCGCTTGAGCTTGGAGATGTAGTCGATGAACAGGATGCCGTTGGTGTGGTCGATCTCGTGCTGCAGGCAGGTGGCGAGCAGTCCCTCGGCTTCGATCTCCTGCGGCTTGCCGTCGCGGTCGAGATATTTGACTTTCACCGCCGACGGCCGCTCGACCTCTTCGTAATATTCCGGGATCGACAAGCAGCCTTCTTCGTAGGTCGCCTTGTCGTCCGATTTCCAGACGACCTCCGGATTGATGAAAACCAGCGGCGCCTTCGGCTCGTCCTTCTTGGCGAGATCCATGGTGACGACGCGCTGCGGCACGCCGATCTGGATCGCCGCCAAGCCGATGCCGGGCGCCGCGTACATGGTCTCGAACATGTCGTCGATCAGCGCGCGCAGCGGCTTGTCGATCGCCGTCACCGGCGCGGACTTCGCCCGCAGCCGCTTGTCGGGAAGGATGAGAATGTCGCGCAGCGCCATGCGCGCGATGTAAGGGCATGGCGCGGCGCGGTCAATCCAAGCCTTTGGCGCGCCTTTACCCTTGAGGCATGGGCACAATCGCCGTACCGTTCGCCCTTCGTTCGCAACGCCAACCGAATCACGCTAGAAGCGGCCTCATGCCGGAAACCCTGCTCATCGTTCTCGCCCTGATCATCGCGCTCGGCGTCGTCGCCATCATCGCGCTGCAGCTGCGCCCGCGCGCCGCCGACCCGGTGGCTGAGCAGAGGTTGCGCGAGCTCAACGCGCGGCTCGATGCCATGGGCAGCTGGCTGCAGAATTCGCACACGCAATTGCAGCAGACCGTGAACACGCGGCTCGACACCGTGACGCAGAATCTCGGCGAGTCGATGAAGACCTCGACCAAGAACACCACCGACCATCTCCAGCAGTTGTTCGCGCGGCTGGCGGTGATCGACTCGGCGCAGAAGAACATCACCGATCTGGCCTCGACGGTGACGTCGCTACAGAAAGTTTTCGACAACAAGCAACGCCGCGGCGCTTTCGGTCAGGGCCGCATGGAGGTGATCGTCGCCGACGGCTTGCCGCAGGGCGCCTATGAATTCCAGTTCACGCTGTCCAATAATTCCCGACCCGATTGCTGCATCCACATGCCGGACAAGCGCCATCTCGTCATCGACGCCAAATTCCCGCTGGAAGCCACCACCGCGCTCGAAAACGCCAAGACCGATGAGGAGCGGCTTCAGGCCACGCGCCAGCTGCGCCAGAATCTCGGCAAGCATATCGACGATATTTCCGGGAAATATCTGATCAAGGGCGAGACCCAAGACGTCGCCTTCATGTTTATCCCGTCCGAGTCGATGTTCGCCGAGCTGTACGACGGCTTCGACGATGTCTTGCAGAAGGGTTATCGCTCCGGCGTCATCATTGTTTCGCCGTCGCTGCTGATGCTGGCGATTCAGGTGGTCCAGCAAATTCAGAAAGACGCCCGCATGCGCGAGGCGGCCGACAGGATTCTGACGGAGGTCGGACTGCTGATCGAAGACGTCGTGCGCCTCAAGGACCGCGTCGAAAATCTCGACAGGCACTTCGGCACCGTCAACAAAGATATCGAACAGATTGTCACTTCGGCGGACAAGATCCTGGCCCGCGGCGAGAAGATCCAGGGCGTTGAATTCAACGACGAGACGCCGAGCGCACAGATCATCCCGGCCCCGATCCGCAAGCTCGAGGCGGGGGAGTGAGTGTGAGCCCCGCCGGGCGCCACGCAACGGACGTGGCTCCCCTCCCCCTTGTGGGGAGGGGTCGGGGGTGGGGGTGGTAAGCGACCGCTCGAATGACCCCCACCCCGGCACGCAAAAGCGCGCCGACCCTCCCCACAAGGGGGAGGGTGAAAGCGCACCGCGTCCGTCCTTCCTCGACGCGCTTGCGGTCTATTTCAAGCCGCGCGTGCTGATCGTGTTGTTCCTCGGCTTCTCGTCGGGGCTGCCGCTGGCGCTGTCGGGCGCGACGCTCCTGGTGTGGATGCGCGAGAGCGGCGTCGATCTCGGCACCATTGGGCTTTTTGCCCTCGTGGGCACGCCCTACACGGTGAAATTCCTGTGGGCGCCGCTGACCGACGCGCTCGACGTGCCGCTTTTGGGGCGCTGGCTCGGCCGTCGCCGCGGCTGGCTGGTATTCACCCAGATGATGCTGATCATCGCCATTGTGTTTCTCGGCTCGACCGATCCGTCCGCGGCGCCCGGATTGGTTGCGCTGGGGGCGCTGCTGGTGGCGACCGCCTCGGCCACGCAGGACATCGTGGTCGACGCCTTCCGGGTCGAGAGCCTGCCGGAAAACGAGCAGGCCGCCGGCATGGCATCTTACGTCGCCGCCTATCGCATCGGCATGCTGGTCTCGACCGCCGGCGCGCTGTTTCTGGTGAGCGGCATCCAGGCCTACGGCTTCGACAAGCAGGCGGCCTGGCAATGGGGCTATGTGGCGATGGCGGCGCTAGTGCTGATCGGCACAGCGACCGCACTGATCGCCACCGAGCCGGAACGCTCGCGCACAGCGGAAGCGACCCACGCCGGGCAAAAGCCGCTGGCGCGCG
Source organism: uncultured Alphaproteobacteria bacterium (assembly GCA_963703875.1). GTDB lineage: Bacteria > Pseudomonadota > Alphaproteobacteria > Rhizobiales > Xanthobacteraceae > Pseudolabrys. The sequence continues at coordinate 38,495 of CAVPFZ010000001.1, read as the reverse complement.
TGGTGGAAGCCGCGGTCGGCGCCTTCAAGGATTTCCTCAGTTACGAAATGGCCTTCGCCATGCTGGCTTTCGTGGTGCTGTTCAAATTCACCGACGCGCTGTCCGGCGCCATGACCGCGCCGTTCGTGATCGATCTCGGCTTTACCCGCAACGAATACGCCGCGATCGTGAAGGGCGTCGGCCTCGCCGCGCTTCTGCTCGGCGGTTTTGCCGGCGGCTTTGTGGCGCGCGCGCTGCCGCTTAGCCTCAGCCTGTGGATCGGCGCCATTCTGCAAGCGGTGGCCAATCTCGGATTTTCCTGGGCGGCGACGCGCGGCCACGACCTCACCGCGCTGACCGTCGCCATCACGCTGGAAAATTTCACCAGCGCCATCGGTACCGTGATGTTCGTCGCGTATCTCTCGGCGCTCTGCCAGAACCCGCTGCACACGGCGACGCAATACGCGCTGCTGACCGCGCTGGCCGCGGTCGGCCGCACTTACTTATCGTCGGGTGCGGGCTTCATCGCCGAGTCGACCGGCTGGATGTGGTTTTTCGTGATCTGCGCGCTGGCCGGCCTGCCGAGTTTGATATTTCTGGCCTGGCTGCAACGGCGTGGGCATTTCAAGCGGCTGGAGCCTAAAACAACGTCCGCTGTTTGATCGCCGCCGACAGCGTGCCCTCGTCGAGATAATCGAGTTCGCCGCCAACCGGGACGCCGTGCGCCAGCCGCGTCACTTTCAAATCGGCGCCGTGCAGGAGTTCGGTGATGTAATGCGCCGTGGTCTGGCCGTCGACCGTGGCGTTGAGCGCCAGGATCAGTTCCTTCACCTGCGGTTCATGGACGCGCGAAATCAGGGCGTCGATGGAGAGGTCCTGCGGGCCGACGCCATCGAGCGGTGACAACGTGCCGCCGAGCACGTGATAACGAGCATTGACGGCATGGGCGCGCTCGAGCGCCCACAAATCGGCGACGTCCGCCACCACCACGATGATCGATTGATCCCGTTTGGCATCGGTGCAGACCGTGCAGGGATTCTGCGTGTCGATGTTGCCGCAAGTCTTGCAAATGACGATCTTATCCATCGCCGTCTGCAAGGCGGCGCCGAGCGGCGCCATCAGCAATTCGCGTTTCTTGATGAGATGGAGCGCCGCGCGGCGAGCCGAGCGCGGGCCGAGACCCGGCAGCCGCGCCAGCAGCTGGATCAGGCGTTCGATTTCGGATCCGGCGACGGCGGCGGGCATTAAGTCAGGTTCAATCCCGGCGGCAGCGAGAGGCCGCCGGTCAGGCCCTTCATCTTTTCCTGCATCACCGCCTCGGCCTTGCGCCGCGCATCGGCGTGCGCCGCCACCAGCAGATCCTCGACGATTTCCTTTTCCGACGGCTTCAAGAGCGAGTCGTCGATTCGCACGCCCTTGAGATCGCCTTTGGCGGTGAGCCGCACGTTCACCATGCCGCCGCCGGCCGCACCCTCGACCTCGATTGTGTCGAGCTCGGCTTGCAGCGTCTGCATTTTCGATTGCAGTTGCGCGGCTTGCTTCATCATGCCCATGAAATCGGCCATCAGCTAATCCTCGGCCTCTTCGGGGCTGGCGTCGGGCGGTTCGCCGGGCGCGTTCTGCGTCACGCCAACCACTTTGGCGCCGGGAAAGCGGTTGAGCACCGCCTGCACCAGCGGATCGCTTTGCACGCCGCGCTCAAGTTCGGCCTGTCGCGCATCTGCCTGCGCGCGCACGGTGGCACTGCCCTGCTCCTGCGACACCACCACCATCCAGCGCTTGCCGGTCCAGGCGGTCAACTTGCGTTGCAGGTCGTGCACCAGTGTCTTCGGCGCGCTTTTCTCAAGCGCGATCTCGAGCTGGCCGTCCTCGCAGCGCACCAGCCGCACGTCGCGCTCCAGCGCCAGCTTCATCGCGATGTCGCGCTTTTCCTGCACCAGCGCGATCAGCGCCTCGAACGAACCGATGGTCAGCGTCGGCGCGGCGGCAACCGTTTCCGCAACGGGATCGTCTGCCAGACGCGGCGACACCGCCGCCGATGAACGGGGCGAGCCGCGCGGCGCGTCGTAGCGCGGCGCCATGGTCTGCGCCGGCGCTTGCGTCGTACCGCCATTGCCTTGCGGACGCGCCGGCGCCGCGGCTTCAGCGCTAAGTGTGCGCACGACTTCGTCCGGCGTCGGCAGATCGGCCGCATAGGCGATGCGCACCAGCACCATCTCGGCGGCGGCAACCGGCCGGCCGGCCGCCTGCACCTCGCCGACGCCCTTGAGCAGCATCTGCCAGGTGCGCGACAGCACGGCCAGCGACAACTTCGTCGCGAAAGCGCGCCCGCGCACGCGCTCGGCCTCCGACAGCGATACGTCGTCCGCAACCGACGGCACGACTTTGACCCTCGTCACAAAATGCGTGAATTCGGCAAGATCGCTCAGCACCACGCCGGGATCGGCGCCGATATCGTATTGCGCGCGCAGTTCGCCAAGCGCCGCTGGGATATCGCCCTTCATCAGCGCCTCGAACAGATCGACGATGCGAACGCGGTCGGCAAGACCCAGCATCGAGCGCACGTCCTCGGCGCGTACCGGCCCGGCCGCATGCGCAATGGCCTGATCGAACAGCGAGAGCGCGTCGCGCACCGAGCCCTCCGCCGCGCGCGCGATCAGCGCCAGCGCCGCCGGCTCGGCTTCGATGCTCTCCTTGGCGGCGATGCCTTCGAGATGGTTGACCAGGAGCGCGGCATCGACCCGGCGCAGGTCGAAGCGCTGGCAGCGCGACAGTACCGTCACCGGTACTCTGCCGATTTCCGTGGTGGCGAAGATGAATTTGGCGTGCGGCGGCGGCTCTTCAAGCGTCTTGAGCAGCGCATTGAACGCCGCGCCCGAAAGCATGTGCACTTCGTCGAGGATATAGACCTTATAACGCGCCGACATCGGCTTATAGCGGATGGCGTCGTTGATCTGGCGCACGTCATCGACGCCGTTGTGCGAGGCGGCGTCCATTTCGAGGACGTCCGGATGCCTGCTTTCGATGATCGCTTCGTCGTGCACGCCCATCACCGGCATGGCGATGGTCGGCCCGGTCACCGAGCCGTCCGGCAATTCGTAATTGAGCGCGCGCGCGATAATGCGCGCGGTCGTGGTCTTGCCGACGCCGCGCACGCCGGTGAGGATCCAGGCCTGTGGAATGCGACCGCTCTCGAACGCGTTCGAGATGGTGCGCACCATGGCGTCCTGGCCGATCAGGTCGTCGAAGGAGGCCGGGCGATATTTGCGCGCCAGGACGCGATAGCCGGCGGCCTCCGGTTTGTCGCCGAGGTCGAGGCCAAGTTCTGCGGGTTTCGCGGTTTCGCTCATCGTGCCATCCGACCGGCGGCCGCGCAGGCTGCGCTCTTTACGGAAGTTGGTGGGAGGCTGACGAGCGACCCGATCCGTGCTCGTTAGGGCTGCTTCCTTCCGGATCTGACCCGGTTGGCGAGTGGCTCGTCCACCGCCAACCTCCCGTTCCTATATCGGGCGATTGCGGGCGGAAAGCAAGCGAGCGGGCCGCAGCTCTGCTAGCTTTCCTCCGGCAAGAATCGCGCGGAATTAACCAATGGTTTCAGGCACTCCGATGGAATGGTCGCTGCATCCGCAACTCGCCGCCGACACGGTTCCGGTCGGCGACCTGGCGCTGTCGCGCGTGCTGCTCACCAACGACGCCAATTTTTCCTGGCTGATTCTGGTGCCGCGCCGGAGCGGCCTCACCGAACTCATCGATCTCCCTGAAGACGCACAGGTCCAGCTACTGGGCGAAATCGCTGCGTCCGCGCGCGTGCTCAAATCGGTCACCAAATGCGACAAGCTCAACATCGCCGCGCTCGGCAACCAGGTGCCGCAGTTGCACGTCCATGTCATCGCCCGCCGCCACAGCGACGCCGCCTGGCCCAAGCCGGTGTGGGGCGCTGCGCCGCCCGCAAACTATAATCCCGTCATCCGAGACGGCCTGATCGGCGCGCTGCGGCGCGGCCTTCAAATCGAGCGGGTGAAAGGTTAGGCTGCATTATGGAGTTTCGCCGATGACTTTCCGCATCGCGGTGGTGCAGCCGATCGCCAACCCGATCGCGCAGGACGAGAGGAACGTCGACGACGCGGTCAACTTCATCGCCCGCGCCAAGAACGCCGGTGCCGACTTCGTCTGCTTTCCGGAAACCTATCCGGGCCCGTGGCGCATGCCGGCCGCCTTCGATCCGACCCCGCGCATCGCGGAGGCCGCCGCCAAGCACGGCATCATCGCGATCTACGGCACCATCGAGCCGCTCAGCCACAACGAATTAACCGCGCACAATCTGATCTGCATGGCCTATGGCGACGGCCGCGCGCCGGTCTCCTACCGGCGCACGCATCCGAACGGGCCTTGGATCTATACCGGCGGCAAATGGTGGGAATTCCAATACGTGCCCGGCAACGAATTCCCTGTGTTCGACACGCCGCACGGCAAGGTCGGGCTGGCGATGTGCAGCGAGGCCTATATGCCGGAGGTGACACGCGCGCTGGCGCTGCGCGGCGCCGAGTTGATCTTCATGCCGGCCGGCACCGACAAAGGAAAATTGTGGGCGAGTTGGCGCAATCTGATCTGGTCGCGCGCCATCGAAAACCTCGCCATCGTTATTACCACGCAAAATCTGTTCAGCCCTGCCGAGCGCGGGCTGGCCATGGTGGCGGCGCCGGAGGAGATCCTGTTCGAGAGCACCGTGTCCGGGCTGTTTTTCGTGGACGTTGACCTCGCGCGCACGCGCGAAATGCGCGCCAGCACGGACACCGTTACCTCCTCGCAAAGCTACGCCGCCAAGCAGGGTGTGCTGGGGCCGCAATGGCAACGGCCGGAACTGCGCGAGCTGATGTATCCGCGGCCGCCGCACGCCGCGGAGTAAGATTGCGCCGCGCGCGTGTCCGTGCGAATTTCCGGCCAATGTCCCCTCGCCCCGATCTCGGTCCCAAACCGCGCCTTGGCTATACGCAAAGCCGCATCGAGCGCGCCGCCGAGCGCCGTTCCGACGACAAGGCGATTGCCGCACTGGCGGCGCAGCCCAATGCCGGCGCCTACATCGTCGGCGGCGACCATATCGTCATGAAAAAGGGCGTCCCGCTCAACAATCCTCTGTTCACGATGGCAGAGGCGCGCGCGGTTGCGCCCCCGACCGAGACGGTTTTCCTCGGCCTGCTCGATGGCGCCGCGCACTTCGGCTACGGCGTCGCGCCGGCGGCAGCCGAAGCACTGAAAACCCGTGACGGCTTCCACGTCACGGATCTGCGCTCGGTCGCGGTACAAGGCTTGGTCGACGCTGAACACCTGCCGCCGATTGCCGAGGCCAAGGCGGTATTGCACTGGCACGCCCGTCACCGCTTTTGCCCGAACTGCGGACACGCCACGCAACCCGTGCAGGCCGGCTGGAAGCGCGACTGCCCTAATTGCAAGACCGAGCATTTTCCCCGTACCGATCCGGTAGTGATCATGCTGGCCGTCGACGGCGAACGCTGCCTGCTCGGGCGTTCGCCGCGCTTCGTGCCGACCATGTGGTCATGCCTCGCCGGCTTCATCGAACCGGGCGAGGCGATCGAAGACGCGGTGCGGCGCGAAACGCGTGAGGAAGCCGGTATCACGTGCGGCCGTGTGAAATATCTCGCTTCGCAGCCATGGCCGTTTCCCACCTCCCTGATGATCGGCTGCCACGCCGAAGCCTTGACCCGCGACATCGTGGTGGATCGCGAGGAACTCGAGGACGCGCGCTGGTTCAGCAAGACGGAAATCGAGACCATGCTGATGCGCGAGCACCCGCAGGGATTAACCACGCCGCCGCCGGTGGCGATCGCGCATCACATCATCCGCGCCTGGGTGGAGGACGAGATCCGCTTTGACTGAAGCTCCCCCGGGAAGCAAAGCGCCGAAGATTTTGTGCGCCGGCATCTCGGTGCAGGACATCGTCATGCGCGTTGAGAATTTTCCCGCGCCCGGCACCAAAGTTCATGCATCCGAATTCATCATCACCGGCGGCGGTTGCGCCGCCAATGCCGCAGTCGCCATCGCCCGGTTGGGCGGGCGCGCCGCCTTCGCGGGCCCGCTCGGCGGCATTGATGATGAGATCAGCAATCGCATTATCACCGACCTGAAGGCCGAAGGCATCGATTGCGGCGGAGCCGCGCGGGTGGATGGCGGCACCGCATCGGTGTCGCTGATCCTGCTCGACGAGACGGGCGAAAAAACCATCGCGACTTGTCGCGGCACTCATCTTGGCAAAGTATTGCCGGCGGACGCCGCCGCGCTGGTTCGCGATGCCGACGCCGTGCTGATTGATAATCGCTTTCCTGAATTCGTCACCGCGGTGTGTCGCGCCGCGCAGCAGCGCAAGATTCCGGTCGTGATCGATCTCGATCAGGCGACCAGGCCGAATGACCCGCTGCTCGTGCTCGGCAGCCATGTGGTGGCCTCCGCCGAAGCCTTGCGCGGGACCACCGGCGAAATGGATTACGACGCAGGATTGAATCGTCTCGCCAAATATCTCACGTCGTTTCTCGCGGTTACCGACGGGCCGAACGGTGTCTATTGGCTCGACAGCGGCGTGCTCAAGCACATGCCGGCGTTCAAGGTCGACGCCATCGATTTGCTCGGCGCCGGCGATGCCTTCCATGGCGGCTTTACGCTCGCGCTGGCGGAAGGCCGCGCGCTGCCGGATATCCTGCGCTTTGCCAGCGCCACCGCCGGACTCAAATGCACGAAGTTCGGCGGTGCCTCGGCTTCGCCCACGCGCGCCGAGGTCGAGGAACTTTTGAAGAAGAATCCCAGTTGATGTCATTCCGGGACGGCCCGTAGGGCCGGACCCGGAATCCAGGAGTGGCACGGTATGTGGCTCTGGATTCCGGGTTCGCTCGCCATAGCGCGTCGAAGACGCGCGTAAACGCGCTTATGGCTCGCGCCCCGGAATGACGAGGCTCTATTTCTTCGACGGACAGGGCGCGCCACAGGGCGCGCAAGCGCCGGCAAAGTCTTCCGGCGACACGGCGCGGCCGCTTGACGGGCTGACGAGATGGTTGCCGACCACCGCGATCAGCCCGAGCAGCACGACGATCATGTAGACCTTGCGCATCGGTCTACTCCCGCGACAGGCCGAACAGCGGCCGCAGGCGGATTCCGATCAGGCAGCCGGGCAGCGCGGCGATAAACCAGATCCAACCGTGCAGCGAACCGGAGGCGACGCCGCCGACGAAAGCGCCGATATTGCAGCCGAAACCGAGCCGCGCGCCCCAGCCCATCAGCAAGCCGCCGACCGCCGCCGCCAGCAGCGATTTTGCCGGCGGCCAGGCGGCCGCCGCGAACGGCTTGGCGGCCGCGGCCGCGGCCATGGCGCCGAACAGCATGCCGAAATCCGTGAGGCTGGAGGTGTCCGAGAGCACCGAGTTGGACAACGCGTGCTTGGGGCCCGGCCATTGCCAGAAGGCCGAATGCATCAGGTCGAAGCCGAGCGCCTGGGCTGCCTTGGCGCCCCATACCGTGAAACCGAAGGTGACGCTCCAGGGATGCCCGCCGGCTATAAAGACGAAGATGCACAGCAACCCGATGGCCAAGCCGCCGACCACATAATTGCGCGCCGGCATGAAGCCGGCGCCGCGCCGTTGGGCGACCGCGACAATCAGCGCGGCCGCGAGCGCGATGCTGGCGAGCGTCGCGAGCAGTCCGCCCCACGGGCCCAGATAGTCCGACGCCAAAATGGGGTCGATGCCGCCGAACGCGAGGAACCAGGGTAGCGACAGGCTGCCCAGAACGCTGCCGATGATGAACAGCAACAGCGTCACCAGCATGCGCCCCGATCCGCCACCGGCGGTGTAGAGCGTCCCGGAGCCGCAGCCATTGGCGAGCTGCATGCCGATGCCGAAGACGAAGGCGCCAATGACGAGCGAGGGGCCGAGCGGCGCGATGGCGCCGCCGAAATTTTGTTTGAGCGCGGCCACCGGCACAACGGCGAGCGCGCTGATCGCGATCACGATCAGCCCGCCGAGCAGGCCGCCCGCCTCCCCGCGCGTCAGGAAGCGCCGCCATGACGCGGTGTAGCTGAACTCCGCCTTGAGAAACGCGACGCCAAGGCCGAAGCCGCCCAGGATCAGCGCGGCCGACCAAGGCTGCCCATCCAGTAGCACCAGCGCAACCAGGACCGCGGTCGCACCAAGCGCCAAGACGAGAAATAGGCGGTCGATGCCAAGCGCAGCGCCCGAACTGGGCGCCGCAATGGTAGTCGTGCTCATTGATATTGCCTTGGCGGAACGATTAGGAACCTAAGCCGAGCTTCTTCTTCAGATCGTCCCACTTGGTGCGTGAGGATTCAATGGGGCGGCTGGCATTGCTGGTCCACTCCACCATCGAGCCGGCATAAAGCCGGGCATTGCCGTGGCCGAGCACTTCATGCAGCACGAACCAGTCGCTCGCCGCCCAGTGCCCGGTGTTGCAATAGGCCACCGTGGCGCCCGCCGGAACTTCGCCGGCGATGGCCGCAAGCTCCGTCTTCGGCTTGAGCCTGTTGGTGACGGGATCGTAGAACGCGGCGCTGTCGATATTGAGCGCGCCGGGAATGTGGCCGTAAGCCGCCGCGGCCGGCGCCTTCTCCTTGCCGAGGAAGAATGAAACCGGACGCGCGTCGATCAAAGTTGCGCCGCCGCTCTGTTCGATTTTTTCGACATCCGGAGCCAGCGCCAAAATGCTGTTGTCGATCTTGGCGGTGAAGATTGCCGGCGACGGCGTCTGCGCGCCGGTGGTGAGCGCGTAGTGCGCCGCTTTCCAGGCGGCGAGGCCGCCGTCGAGGATCGAGACATTGCCGACGCCGGCATATTTAAGCGTCCAGTAAGTGCGCGCGGCCGAACCGAAATCCAGCACGCTCACGCCGGCCGGAACAACAATCACATGGCTGTTCTCGTCGATGCCGAGATCGCCGATCAGTTTTTCCAGTTCGGGCGTAGTCGGCACCATGAACGGCACGTTATTGCGGGTGACCCGCCAGCCGGCCTTGTCGTAATCGCTGTGCACGGCGCCGGCGATGTGTGCTTCCGCGAAAGTTTCGGGCTTGCTGCCGTCGATAGCCGAGCGGATGTCGAGCACCACCACGCCAGGATCGGCACGATGGCCGTTCAGCCAGGCGGGGCTTACCAGCGGCTCGGCATGCGCGCCGGCGACCGACGCGGCCAGCGCGGCGCTAAACAGCAACGCGGCGCCGAGGCGGCGCAGGATGCGGGCAAGATCGGCAGTAGGAATTTTTCTCATGACAGGTCATTCCGGTCGGAGGGTCGCTGGGGCAGCGATAGATTGTGCTTGAAATAGAATATTGTTCTCTATAAATATAGATGTCAGGACCAAATAAGAATATAATTCTAATTCATGCCAATCAATTAGGCTAAAGATTCGAAATCGTCAGGGAAAAGAGAATGGACGCCATCGACCGCAAAATCCTCGCCGTGGTGCAAGAGGACGCCTCGCTTTCGGTCGCCGAAATCGGCCAGCGGGTCGGGCTGTCGTCGACCCCGTGCTGGAAGCGCCTGCAGCGGCTGGAAGCCGACGGCGTCATCCTGCGCCGCGTCGCGCTGATCGATCCGGAAAAGATCGGGCTGGGCATCACGGTGTTTGTATCGATCGAAACCGGCGACCACTCGCAGGACTGGCTGAAGAAATTCGCCGAAACCGTGGGCGCCATGCCGGAGGTGATGGAATTCTACCGGATGGCCGGTGACGTCGATTACATGCTGCGCGTGGTGGTGCATGACATGCCGGACTACGACACGTTCTATAAAAAGCTAATCGCGACCGTGCCGCTGAAGAACGTCACCTCGCGCTTTGCCATGGAACGGATCAAATCAACCACCGCGCTGCCGATTGCCGACGCGCGCTAGGCGCCATCAGCTGCAGGTCGTGATGCCGTAGGTCGGCGCGGTGATGCGCGGGCTCATATACATCTGATCGCTCAGAGTGAGCGTGCCGGTAATCGTGTAGCCGACCGTGGGCTTGTAGGCGTAGCTCACCTCGGCCAAAAGCAGCCACGAACTCTTCACCGCGAGCGCCGAGGCCGAACTGGGGAACGAATAGACCGATCCGGCCGCCCGCGCCGTGCCGTTGCGCGTCGCGCTCCATTGCACTTTCGCCACACCGGTCGAATCGATTTTGAGGCAGGACAACGTCATCTTCAGATTCACCGCCGAATAGGGCGAGATGATCGCGCTCGAGGCGTCGAGAATATTGGTCATATCGCTCGAACTGATGGTCGTTACTTGCGCCCCCAGATTGGCAAGAGCGTCGGAGATCAAGCTGACTTTGCGGTCGGCGGCCACGCCGTCGGAAATCTCGGCGCATCCGAGATAAAGACCGATCATCACCGGCGCGATAAAAGCAAACTCAACCGCCGACACGCCGCGCCGGTCGCGCACAAACCGCGAAAGCCGTCCGAGGATGGAAATTTTCAGCATGTTCCGGTCGGTCCATAGGGTTCATTGCGGAATACCGAGGTCGCCACCAGCAGGCGATAACCGTTATTGAGATTGGTGAGGTTGTCGCCGAAGAACGTGACGTAGATCGGCCACTGGTAATAAAGCTGCACGGCGACGATGCAGCCGGGGCCGCTGGGGTTGTAAGCGAGGTTCGAAGTATCGAGCTGGCCGTTGGTGACCGGCGCCGTGGTATTGACCGCGCTGAAGCTGGAATAATTCTGGACGTTCACATATACGCCGTTGGCGCAGTCGAACAAACCGCCGGCGAGGAACGAACAAACCTGGGACTTGAAAGCGGACTGGCTATAGCCCGCCGTCTGTGCTTGACCGGTCATGATCAGGCGCCCGGCTTCGGAGACCGCGGTTTCCAACGTCTGCCCGGCGAAAAAAACGAGCGCCGTTTCCAGGATCGCGAAAGTCAATCCGATGAACGGCGCGGCGATCAGTGCGAATTCGACGGCGGCGGCGCCGCCCTGTTGCCGTGCAAAGCGACGCGCGACGCGCCCCGGCAGGAATCCGCGAAGGCGCTCGGCAAACTTGCTGCGACGATGATCAGACATGGCAACCTTCGACACGCCGGAAAGGTGCAGAAACACCGTCGGAACTCTTACCAAATTCGGGTTGTCGAATTGTTGCACGCGGCATGGAGAATCGCGGCGGTCGCGTTAAGCAGCCGCTAATCATAACTGCGCGGAAGCGCGGCAACGCCGGCTGCGCCGCCCCGGCGCGCTATTTCGCGGGAGCGGTCTGCGCCAGGCCGGTGCGGGCGCCGCTCTGACTCAGCGCGGCGTTGAAGAAGTTTTGCGAGTCGCCGAGGGTGATGCGGGCCTTGCATTCCGGCGCGCAACTATAGGATTCGCGCTCGACGCCCTTGTAGACCACGACCAGATCATTGCCGCCGGGGCCGCGCACCTGCACGCTCTTGTCCATGACCACCTGACCGCTGCGATCCAGCGCGAGCAAATTGGTCGAGCCATAGCCCTTGCCGGTGACGACCAGAATGCCGCCGCTTTGCAGCGCAGCGTCGGCGATCAGCGGATTCCCGATGACGATGGTTACCACCTTTCCAGGCAGCTTCATTATTTGCGCTTGGTCGACATTGACGATCAAGGTGTCGGCTTGCGCCGGCGATGCGGCGAGCGTGGCCGAGAAAATAATCGTCCAGGCCCAAAGGCGAATAAGACGCTTGCGAGACCCGAACACGGCCGACATCGAACTCTCCCGCACACACGCAACCGAACCCGCCGCGACGGCGGCCAGCCTCAAGATTTGACTGCAAATTGGTGAATGAAGTGCAAAGACCCTCATTGCTGGAACGGATAGAGCAACTGGGCGCCAATGTTTTCCGGGAACCTCTGGTCGTCGATGCCATAGGCGTCAGGCAGCACGTTTTTTGGCATGTAAAAGGTGCCGAACAGCAGATCCCAGATCGGGAACGTTCCGGCAAAATTCTTGTTGCCGCCGCGGTCGGCGGCGGTGTGATGCCAGCGATGGAAAACCGGGCCGGCTATCACGTATCTGAACGGCCCCAGCGTCCAGTTCAAGTTGGCGTGCACGAAGGCCGAGGTGGCAGTCGTGAATGGGCCGACCCACAGCATTACGTTCGGTGAAATGCCGGCGAGCAGCAGGCCGACGTCGACCAAAACGGTACCGAGAAAGATGTTAACCGGATGAAAGCGCGCCGCCGAAATCCACTCAAGATCTTCCGATGAGTGATGCACCGCGTGGTATTTCCACAGACCGCCGCCATGATAAGAGCGATGGATCCAGTAGGTCAGGAAATCGGACGCGACCACGAAAAAGATCGCCTGCGCCCAAAGCGGCATTCGCGCGAGCGGGCCGAAGCCGTCGTCGTAAAACTTGATCAGTTCGTCGGCGCCGTGGATGTTGTAGATATAGGCGGCGCCCATCACCATCAAACCGATGCGCACAAAACGAGCTGCCAGCGGGATCAAGAACCAGTAGCAAACGTCGGTGACGATCTCGCGCTTGCGCCACCAGGGCCGGCCGGGATTGCAGGCCGACCAGTGGCTCAACAGCGCAAACACAATGCCGAGGCAGATGGAAATCGGGATGATCTTGAGGACAGTCTCGCCGGAGACTTGCAGGACGCTGATGAATTCGCTGGTCATGACTTGCGGCCAAGTGACGCTGGAAACGGTCAATCCGGTATCGGCGGGCGCGGTTAAGATCGAGTGTATGGCGCACCCACACCGGATGCGCGTCCAAGTTCGCGGGCTTGGCGCGCCAGATATGATGGCCGCTGACAACGGATCCGGCTAGTATTCATCGGGCCAGCCAAAAGTAAGTCTAGCCGGAAACTAGCATCGGTTGTACTTCGCCGGCGGCAAGTCTACTCATGTACCCGAGTAATATATAAAGTTTGTACTCCTTATAATACTTATTAAATATTTGTTAACCGTGATATTCTTCAAGAAATACCTTATTAACTACATCACGCACCCATCTGAATACCTTATATTTCTTTGACTGTATTAACCCCCATGCAAGACCTCCCTGATACGGTTCCCGCATGGTTCAGCAGGGACAGGAGGTCATCCGGTCTCCTGGATCAGCTCAGACAGCCACGTGTGGATCTAAGGAGTTACCTATGAAAAACCTCTTCGTGCGTTTCGTGAAGAACGAATCCGGCGCCACCGCGATTGAGTACGGCCTCATTGCGGCGGGCATTTCGGTCGCGATCATCGCGGTCGTCAACGGTCTTGGCACCACGTTGAACGCCAAGTTCTCCAGCATTTCGAGCCAGCTCAAGTAATTGAGTTCGCCGACACTGCTAAAGGGGCCCCGGCTAATGTCGGGGCCCTTTCGTTTTTTGGCGCGCCCGCCGGCAGCCGATTTTGCCCACGGCTAAATCTGCCTGCGCTAACCGAACCGCAAGCATGCGCGGCCTAGTCTGACGCCGCGCCAGCGATTCTGGGCTGGTTCCGGCCATGCAAGGACGACAATCATGCTGACCGATGTGATCAGGCTTTTTCTGTTCCCTGCCCTGATGGCCTTCGCCGCATCGAGCGACCTCTTGACCATGACAATTTCAAATCGGCTTTCGCTGGCGCTGGCCGGCGGTTTCTTCCTGCTCACCCTCACGACCGGTATGAGTTTCGCCGCCATCGGCATGCATCTGGCGGCCGGCGCGCTGGTGCTGACGGTTTGTTTCGGCTTCTTTGCGGCCGGCTGGATCGGCGGCGGGGACGCCAAACTGGCAGCAGCGACCGCGCTTTGGTTCGGTTTCGATTATCTAATGGATTACCTGGTCTATGCCTCGTTGTTTGGCGGCGTGCTGACTCTGCTGATCATCCAGTTCCGCAAACTGCCGTTGCCGGGCCCGCTCGCCCGCCAGCACTGGATTCTCCGCCTGCATGAAAGCGGTGGTGCGGTCCCCTACGGCATTGCGCTCGCCGCCGCCGCCCTCACCGTCTATCCCAAAACCGGTTGGATGCCCGCACTCGGCATCTGATTGGCGCCCAGAGCCGCGTAAGAAAATATTAACTCGATTTAGTCACCGCTGCTTAACCATACCTTGACCTTTAGCTGTTGAAATCCGGTGCATGCGGTCGCACTGGCCGCGATGGGTTTACGCGGCCGAACCCCGGCCGACAGTCACGGTGAGAGTGAGCGTATGAAAGCCGCGCGTCTTGTAGTGCTGACCGTCGCTATCGCAGCGGGTGGCGTTGCCGCCATGCTGGCTGGCCGTTCGGACAAGCCTCCCGAGGTCAAGGTCGAGGCGGCCCCCAAGCTCGCCAGTGTCGACGTCCTTGTCGCCAAATCCGACATAAGCATGGGCCAAACGGTTTCGCCGGCCGACGTGCAATGGCAGGAGTGGCCGATCAGCGCGGCGACCGGAAACTTCATCCGCAAGAACGAGCAACCTAACGCCATCGAAAACCTCGCCGGCTCGATCGCGCGCGCTCCGTTTGTCAGCGGCGAACCGATTCGCGACGCCAAGCTGGTCAACGCCAAAGGCTCCGGCTTCATGGCGGCGATCCTGCCGTCGGGGATGCGCGCAATCTCCACGCAGATCTCGCCGGAAACCGGCGCCGGCGGGTTCATCCTGCCAAACGACCATGTCGACGTCATCCTGACGCGCCGGCAAACCGACGCTGATAAGACGGCTAACGGCGACACCCACAGCAGCGAAATCATTCTGTCCAACGTCCGCGTGCTGGCGATCGACCAGAACGTGCAGGAGAAAGACGGGCAAAAGGTCGTGGTCGGCAAGACCGCAACGCTCGAATTGAGCCCGGCGCAGACCGAAACGCTGGCGTTGTCGCAACAACTTGGATCGCTGTCGCTGGCGCTGCGCAGCATCACCGATGCGACCCATGACGCTCCGAAAGTCGAGGAACATACCAACCGCCGTAACAGCGTGAACGTCGTCCGTTTTGGCGTGGGCACGATGTCGACGCCGAAATGATCGAGCGAAGGGAAACCGGGATATGGCCATAAGGACTTCGATCCGCGCCGTCGCACTGGCGGCCTTTGTCGCAGGCGCAGGCCTGGCACCGGCGACTCCGACCGTGGCTGCCGACGCACGCGTACCGGTAATCCAGGTCGCGGCGAGCGAGGCGACCTCGCGCTCCATACCGCTCGGCATCGGAAAGTCGGTCGTCATCGATCTGCCGGCCGACATCAAAGACGTGCTGGTCGCGGACCCCAAGATCGCCAATGCCGTGGTCCGCTCGGCGCGTCGCGCCTACATGATCGGGGTCGCCGTCGGGCAGACCAATATCTTTTTCTTCGACGCCGAGGGCAGGCAGATCGCCGGTTTCGACATCGCGGTCACGCGCGACCTTAACGGCCTGCGCGCCGCGCTCAAGCAGACGATGCCCAATGCCGATATCCACATCGAGGGTATCGGCGACGGCATCATGTTGTCCGGCAGCGCCGCCAGCGCGGCCGAATCTCAGCAGGCATTCGACCTCGCCTCGCGGCTGGCAGGCGACGGCACCAAGGTGGTCAACGGCATCACCGTGCGCGGCCGCGATCAGGTCATGCTCAAGGTGACGGTCGCCGAAGTACGGCGCGATATCATCAAGCAACTCGGCGTCGATCTTTCCGGCAGTTTCAATTATGGCACTGCGGTTGTGAACCTCAACACGCAAAATCCTTTTTCCGCCACTGGCCAGACGTTGAGCAACACGTCGCTGGGCGGTAGTTGGAAAAACATCAGCGCGACGTTGCGGGCGATGGACCGCGCCGGCGTGTTGCGCACGCTGGCCGAGCCGAACCTGACCGCGATTTCCGGCGAAACCGCCAGCTTCGTCGCCGGCGGCGAATTCCCGATACCCAACGGGCTATCGTGCGACACGACCAAGTCGCCGCCGGTCTGTCAGGCACAAGTCGATTTCAAGAAGTTCGGCGTGAGCCTGGTGTTTACGCCGGTGGTGCTGTCGGAGGGACGCATCAGCCTCAAGGTAATGACCGAGGTGTCCGATCTGTCGACCGACAACGCCCTGACCCTGGCGGTGCCGGGCTCGACTCAGACGCTGACCATTCCCTCGATCAGCACTCGCCGCGCCGAGACCGTGGTCGAAATCCCATCCGGCGGATCGCTCGCGCTGGCCGGCATGATCCAGGAGCAGACCAAACAGCAGATCAATGGCGTTCCCGGTCTGATGCAGTTGCCGGTGCTCGGCACTCTGTTCCGCAGCCGTGACTACATCAATAACCAGACCGAACTCATGGTGTTGGTCACGCCCTATATCGTGCGCGCGGTGGCGCAGAAGCAATTGTCGCGGCCCGACGACGGCTTTGCCGATCCCAACGACCAATCCACCGTTCTGCTCGGCCGCCTCAACCGCATCTACGGCACCACCGGCAAGGACGAGCCGCCGCCCAGCGACTACCACGGCAAATACGGATTTATCCTGGATTAAGCGGTATGGGGAGACAGTCGATGACAGCCTTTCTCGCAACGATCGCTAAACACCGCGGCGCCCTGGCGCTGCGCGCCTTGGCGGTCGTCGGTCTCGCCGCCTCGTTGGCCGGTTGCTACACGCAACATGTCGCGCAAGATGCCTATCCCGAGGATTATCGCGATCGCCACCCGATCAGCGTGAAGGAACGCGAGCACACCGTTGAAATTTTCGTCGGACGCAATCGCGGCGGATTGACCCCGGCTCAGCGCGCCGACGTGCTTTCCTTCGCGCAACTCTGGCGGCGCGAGTTGACGAGCGGCATCATCGTGGATGTGCCGAAGGGCGGACCGACGAGTTGCGCGGCCGCCGATTCGATGCGCGAAGTGCAATCGATCTTGGCCGCCTCCGGCGTGCCGCGCAACGCGGTCTTTGTGCGCGGCTATAAGCCGGAAGGCGACTTGCTCGTAAGCATCAAGATCAATTACACCAAGCTGGCCGCCGAAGCCGGCCCCTGCGGCTTGTGGCCGCACGATCTCGGCCCAAGCTTCGATGCCACTTATATGGAAAATCGCGCTTACTGGAATTTCGGTTGCGCCAATCAGCGCAATCTCGCCGCCATGGTCGAAAATCCCTCCGACTTGGTGCAGCCGCGTGGCGAAGCGCCGGCCTATGCCGGGCGCCGCACGGTGGCGCTCGACAAGTATCGCAAGGGCGAAAATCCATCCGGTACTTATCCGCCCGTCTACAACACCGGCAAGGTCAGCGACATCGCCAAATGATAAAACACGCATCTCAAGTCGCCGCCGCCGAAAACGAGCCGATGCCGGTTCAGCCGGCCGAGCACGGCGCCGACGAACACATCGCACCTGCACCGCGGGTCTCGGTCCAGGCGTTTTGCGAGACTGTTGAAACGGCCGCGGCCGTGCAAGCGGCCGGTGAGGACCGCCGATTGGGCAAGGCCCATGTGAAAATCCAGATGGGTGGTGTCGCCGCCGCGGTCGAGGCCTACCGCAGCTCGCCGACGCCGAACGTCATTCTGATCGAATCGGAAAACCACTCCAGCGAAATCCTGCATGGACTCGACAAGCTCGCCGAGGTCTGCGATTCCGGCACGCGCGTCATCGTCGTCGGGCGTGTCAATGACGTGACGCTCTATCGCGATCTTACGCGGCGCGGCGTCAGCGAATATTTGATCGCGCCGATCGGCACAATCGATATCGTGCGCGCGATCTGCGGGCTGTTCTCCGCGCCCGATGCCAAGCCGGTTGGCCGCATCATCGCCGTGGTTGGCGCCAAAGGCGGCGTCGGCGCGTCCACCGTCGCGCACAACGTCGGCTGGGCGATTGCACGCGATTTGCTGCTCGATTCGGTCGTGACCGACCTCGACCTCGCCTTCGGGACCGCTGGTCTCGACTACAATCAGGATCCGCCGCAAGGCATCGCCGACGCTGTGTTCTCGCCCGACCGGGTCGATAGCGCCTTTGTCGATAGGCTGTTGTCCAAATGCACCGATCATCTAAGCCTGCTGGCGGCGCCGGCGACGCTCGAACGGGTCTACGATTTCGGCGCCGACGCCTTCGATTCGATCCTCGATTCGCTGCGCGGTACGATCCCCTGCGTGGTGCTCGATGTCCCGCACATGTGGTCCGGCTGGACCAAGCGGCTGCTGGTAAGCGCCGACGATATCCTGGTGGTCGCCGGGCCCGATCTTGCCAACCTGCGTAATGCCAAGAACTTGGTTGATCTGTTGCGCGCAGCACGGCCGAATGATCACCGCCCGCATTACTGCCTCAACCAGGTCGGGGTACCGAAGCGGCCGGAAATCACGCCGGCGGATTTCGCCAAGGCGTTGGAAGACCAACCGCTCGCCGTCATACCGTTCGAGCCGCAGATTTTCGGCACCGCCGCAAACAATGGTCAGATGATCGCCGAGGTCTCCAAGGGACACAAAACCGCAGAGATGTTCCGCCAACTGGCGCAGGTGCTTACCGGGCGTGCGGAGGCGAAACGCGCGCGCGGCGGGCTGCTGACGCCTCTGCTCGCCAAGCTGAGAAGGAAATCGGGCTAGCGGATGGAGTGCGGGAAAAAGTTGGTCGGGCTTTGATCCAGTCTGACTTGATCAAACCTCGGGAATATTTCGGAGAAAGACGTGTTCGGTAGGCGTAGTGGAGCATCTGAAGCACGCGTCGCGGTCGCGCCGGACAGCGCGCCGGCAGCACAACCGGGTTCGGTGCCCAAGCCCGGCGCCAGCGCGGCCATGGAAACCGGCCGCGCGCCGATTCCGTCGGACGGGCTCGGCGCACCGTTGATCTCCGCGCCGCCCGCGACCCGCACACCGGCGACCGTCAATATGCCGGCGGTCGATTCGCGCCGTTCCGAGACCTATTACGAGGTCAAAGGCATCATTTTCGGCGCGCTGATCGAGGCCATCGATCTGGCCCAGCTGGCGCGGCTCGACGCCGACAGCGCACGCGAGGAAATCCGCGACATCGTCAACGAGATCATCGCGATCAAGAACATCGTGATGTCGATCGCCGAGCAGGAAGAGCTGCTCGACGATATCTGCAACGACGTGCTCGGGTTCGGCCCGCTTGAGCCGCTGCTGTCGCGCGACGACATCGCCGATATCATGGTGAACGGCTCGGGCACCGTGTACATCGAAGTCAAGGGCAAGATTCAAAAGACCGGCATTCGCTTCCGCGACAACCAGCAGCTGCTCAACATCTGTCAGCGCATCGTCAGCCAAATCGGCCGCCGTGTCGACGAATCATCGCCGATCTGCGATGCGCGCTTGCCGGACGGCTCGCGCGTCAACGCCATTGTGCCGCCGTTGGCGATCGACGGTCCCGCGCTTACCATCCGCAAATTCAAAAAGGACAAGCTGACGCTCGATCAGCTGGTCAAATACGGCACCATCACGCAGCAAGGCTCCGACATCCTGCGCATCATCGGGCGCAGCCGGGTCAACACCCTGGTGTCCGGCGGCACCGGTTCGGGCAAGACCACGCTGCTCAACTGCCTCACCCAATTCATCGACGACGACGAACGCATCATCACCTGCGAAGACGCCGCCGAATTGCAGTTGCAACAGCCCCACGTGGTGCGCCTGGAAACGCGGCCGCCCAACCTCGAAGGCGAAGGTCAGGTGACCATGCGCGATCTGGTGCGCAACTGCCTGCGTATGCGGCCGGAACGCATCATCGTCGGCGAAGTGCGCGGACCCGAAGCATTCGATTTGCTGCAAGCCATGAACACCGGTCATGACGGTTCGATGGGCACGCTGCATGCTAACAACCCGCGCGAGGCGCTCTCCCGTCTGGAATCGATGATCACCATGGGTGGCTTCTCGCTGCCCTCGCGCACCATTCGCGAGATGATTTCCGCCTCGATCGACGTCGTGATCCAGGCCGCGCGCCTGCGCGACGGCTCGCGCAAGATCACCCACATTACCGAAGTGATGGGGATGGAAGGCGACGTCATCATTACCCAGGACCTGTTTGTCTACGACATGACGGGTGAGGACGCGCAGGGCAATATTCTTGGCCGCCATCGCTCGACCGGAATCGGCCGGCCGCGGTTTTGGGAGCGCGCCCGCTACTACGGCGAGGAAAAGAACTTGGCGGCCGCGCTCGATGCCGCGGAAGCCTCGGCCGCCGCCATGCAGGCCTGAGGCGGGACCCATGCAAGCGATTGTTTTGTTTTTTTTGGCATCCGTCGCGGTCGGCGGCGTCGCCTGGGTTTTCGTTTATCCGATTCTGTCGGGCGAGCGTAAAGCCGAGCAGCGCATGGCGAGCGTCGCCAAAGCGGAACCGGTGGTGCGCGCCACGCGCGGCGCCCAAAAGTCCCGCCGCGACATCATCGAAAACACGCTCAAGGAATTCGACGAGCGTCACAAGAAAAGCAAGAGCCTGCCGCTCTCGGTCCGCATCTCGCAGGCCGGGTTATCCTGGTCGAAACGGAATTTCTTTTTAATTTCGGGCGGCATCGGCATAGTGATGTCCCTCATCGGGTTGCTCACCGGCGGCGGGATATTGGTCGCCGCCGCGCTCGGCTTTGCCGGCGCTCTTGGCCTGCCGCGCTGGTTGCTGTCGTTTTTGAAGAAGCGGCGCGAGGCCCATTTCCTGGACAGCTTTCCGGACGCTGTCGACATCATCGTGCGCGGCGTCAAAGCCGGTCTGCCGCTGCTCGACTGCCTGAAGATGATCACGATCGAGGCGCCCGAACCGACCAAGTCCGAATTCCGCGCCATTGTCGAAACCCAAGCCATCGGCATGCCGCTGGGCGAGGCCTGCGGCAAGCTCTATGAAAATATGCCGGTGCCGGAGGCGAATTTCTTCGGCATCGTCATCTTCATCCAGCAGAAATCGGGCGGCAACCTTGCCGAAGCACTGGGCAATCTTTCGCGCGTACTGCGCGACCGCAAGAAGATGAAGGCCAAGATCCAGGCGATGTCGATGGAAGCGAAGGCCTCGGCCTCCATCATCGGCGCGCTGCCGATCGCCGTGATGATCCTGGTTTACATCACCAGCCCGCAATACATCTCGCTGTTGTGGACCGAGCCGCTCGGCCGCGTGATGCTCGCGGCTTCCGCCACCTGGATGTCGATGGGCGTGATGGTAATGAAGAAAATGATCAACTTTGATTTCTAAAGTCCGACACTTGACAGGAACGTAATAGACCGATGCTCGATTTATTGATCGACTCGTTGAACGTGAAGATGGTTGCGATGGCGTGCGCCGCCATCGCCGCAGTCGCCACGGTACTGACGATCGCGATGCCCATGGTGCTCACGGATTCGCTCAGCAAGCGCATGAACGCCGTCGCGATCGAGCGCGAGAAGATTCGCGCGCGCGAACGCGAGCGCATGGCGAGCGCGGCGCAGAAGGTCAACTTGCGCCCCTCGGCCAAGCAATCCATTCAGGCGGTCGTCGATCGCTTCAACCTCAAGAAATGGGTCGGGCAGGAAGAAGCACGTCTCAAGCTGGTGCAGGCCGGATATCGCGGCCAGGCGCCCTACATCACATATTTGTTCTTCCGCATGGTGACGCCGGTGGCGAGCGTCGTGATCACGGCGTTTTATATCTTCGTCGTGCTCAATCTGAGCTATCCGCTGATGATCAAGATCGGCATGTGCATCGCCGCCGCCTATATCGGCATGCATGCCCCGCTGATGTTCTTGAAAAACCGGATCGCGCGCCGCCAGCTCTCGATCAAGCGCGCCTTTCCCGACACGCTCGATTTGCTGCTGATTTGCGTGGAATCCGGCATGTCGATCGAGGCGGCGTTCCGCAAGGTCAGCGAGGAAGTCGGCACGCAATCGATACCGCTGGCCGAAGAGCTTACGCTCACCACCGCCGAACTGTCTTATCTACCGGACCGCCGCCAGGCTTACGAGAACCTCGCCAAGCGCACCGATCTGGAAGGCGTGAAATCGGTCTGCATGGCCTTGCAGCAGGCGGAGCGCTACGGCACGCCGCTCGCCAACATGCTGCGCGTTATGGCGCAGGAAAATCGCGACATGCGCATGTCGGAAGCCGAGAAAAAGGCCGCCGGCCTGCCGCCGAAGCTGACGGTACCGATGATCCTGTTTTTCCTGCCGGTTCTGTTCATCGTGATTCTGGGCCCGGCTGCGATCAAAGTCATGGCGATCCAGCACTGACGCGGACGGCGCGGCGGTCAGGCTTTCAAAATTCTCGGCGCGTTAAATTCGCGGGTCAGTTGCCGGCATCGGGCGGGGGCACGTTGGACCGCGCGGTTTTTTTCGATAGTTGGCCCCGCTGCGCCAACATTTCCCGCAGATACCTCACATTGGCGGCGGCTTCGTCCGCGGGCAGATCGGCGCTGGCGATTTTCTCGGCTTCGGCGAAGCGGCCTTCCAAGCCGACGACCAAAGCAAGGTTCTGCCGCACCTTGGGTCCAGCGCCAGGCCGGCCCATCGCTTGCTGCAGCGTGGCCTCCGCGCGCCGCAAGTCTTTGGTCAAGGCATAGGACAGGCCGAGATTGGACAGGATCGACGACTCGTCCGGCTTGATCTTGAGCGCGGCCGAATAATGCCGCTGTGCTTCGGCATGGCGGCCCAGTTGATCGAGCACGGCGCCTTGCGCGTTGAGGATGCGCCAGTCGGGCTGGTCGGGCGTATGCGCGCGGCCCAGGACATCGAGCGCCTGGTTGTAGTCGCCGGCGGCGGCCAGCGCGCGACCATAGGCGCCAAGCAACGGTAAATTGTGCGGATTGCGGATCGAGGCCTGCTCCAGCACGGCGACCGCCTGGGCACGCTGATCGGTTGCGCGCAGAGCCCGGGCATAAGCAATCGCGATATCCGGGTCGCTCGGGTTATCGCGATAGCGAGCGCTCCAGACCTCGACCTCGTGCCGCCACTCGGCGTCGTTGTGGGGCGCGCTGGCCGCGGCAACCGAGCCGGTTATGTCGTCACCGGTGGTCTTGCAGCCGGCTAGCGACAAAGCCAGGACCGCCGCGACGGCGGCTGACGCAAGCAGATGGGCGGCGCGGGCCGATTTAGGACGCATGGGAATCCGGAGGCATTCCAACGGCATTTTCCAAGCAATAAAACGTTAACCCTAACGACTGGTTAACTTGTATTCTGGGGTGCCTGCCGGATTTAAGATCGACACCATGGATATTGGCCTTTCCCAGGACGAAGCCGCGCTACAGGCGCGCGCCCGCGCCTTCTCGCGGGACGTGGTGCGGCCGCGCGCGGCGGCAATCGACCGCGACGAGCAATACCCGTGGGACATTGTGAAGGCGCTGGCCGAGGCCGGGTTCCTCGGCATGACGATGCCAAAGGCGCTGGGCGGCAAGGACGCCTCGTTCCTCGAGGCCGCGCTGGTGATCGAGGAAATGGCCAAGTCCTGCGCGGTCGCCGCGCGCATCGTGGTCGAGACCAATATGGGCGCGGTCTCGACCGTGATGGCCTATGGCAGCGATGCACAGAAACAACTCAGCGCCCGGCTGGTGCTGGAAGGCGACAAGCCGGCCATCTGCATCACCGAGCCAGATGCCGGCTCCGACGCGCTCGCCATGACGACGCGTGCCGACAAACGCGGCGACACATACATCATCAATGGCAAAAAGCACTGGATCACCGGCGCCGGGGTGTCGCGCCTGCATCTGATTTTCGCGCGCGTGTTCGACGAGCGCGGGCGCGATCTCGGTATCGGCGGTTTCCTTGCCGTGCGGGATGAGGCGAAAGGCCTGCGTGTCGGGCGGCGCGAACAGACCATGGGCCTGCGCGGCATGCCGGAGGGTGAACTGATCTTTGAGAATCTCGAAGTGCCCGGGAGCATGGCGGTCCTGCCGCCGTCCGGTTTTGCCCGCGGCTTTGCCGATCTGATGAACGCCTATAACAGTCAGCGGGTCGGCGCGGGCACCGTGGCAATGGGTGTCGCGGCCGGCGCGCTTGAGCACGCGCTGGAATGGGCCAAGACGCGCGAGCAGTTCGGCCGCCCGATCGGCGAGTTCCAGGGCCTGCAATGGATGCTGGCCGACATGCAGACACAGCTCACGGCATCGCGCTTGATGCTCTATCAGGCGGCCCGCTCGCGCGGTCCGGACGGCAGCGTCTTTCCCGATCCGATGCTGGCGGCGCAGGCGAAAGTCTTCGCCTCCGAAAGCGCGATCAGAATCGTCAACGACGCGCTGCAAATTTTCGGCGCCCGCGGCTATTCGCGCGAATTGCCGCTTGAACGCATGGCGCGCGACGTGCGCATGTTCACCATCGGCGGCGGCACCGCGCAGGTGCTGCGCACGCTGGTCGCCGGCAGGATGCTGGGCTGGAAGCTGCCGCAGACGCGCGACGGTTACGCGCCGAAACCATCGATGCGCGACGCCGCGGAGTGATTATGCACCCGATTCTCGCATGCGCCGGCGAATCCTCGGTGCCGATTTTGTTCGTCACCGCCGCCAATTTCGACAAGACGACCGAGATCATCGACGACCGCGAGCGCACGTTTCTGCGCGCCGCTGGCTACGAACCCAAGCCCGGGCGTCATCTCCTCGTGCCGGGACCGGACGGCGAATTGGCCGGCGTGTTGTTCGGCCTGGAAAATGCCGGCGAACCGGTGAAAGACCTGTTCCGGCCGGGCGCCTTGGCGACGTTGCTGCCGCCCGGCACCTATCGTTTTGCCAATGCGTCGCACGACGCCCGGCTGGCCGCGCTCGCCTTTGCGCTCGGCGCCTATCAATTCACCCGCTACCGCAAGGCGGATGAGCGCAAGGTGCGGCTGGTGGTACCCGATGGCGTCGACGGCGACGACCTCACCCGCATCGTCGAGGGCGCGAGCCTGGCGCGCGATTTGATCAATACGCCATCGAACGACATGGGTCCGGCCGAGCTGGAAGACGCCGCCCGCGTGCTCGCCAAGCAGCACGGCGCAAGCGTGCACGTCATCGACGGCAGCAAGCTCGCCAAGGAATTCCCCCTGGTCGCCGCGGTCGGCGCCGGTTCGCCGCGCGCGCCGCGGCTGATCGATATGACCTGGGGCAGCGTCACCGACCCGAAGATCACTTTGGTCGGCAAGGGCGTGTGCTTCGACACCGGTGGCCTCGACATCAAGAGCGACACCGGCATGCTCAACATGAAGAAGGACATGGCCGGCGGCGCGACGGCTTTAGGGCTGGCGCACATGATCATGGCGCGCAAGCTCAAAGTGCGGCTGCGCGTGATCATCCCGGCAGTGGAGAATTCAATCTCCGGCACAAGCTTCCGGCCGCGCGACATCTACATATCGCGCAAGGGCATCAGCGTCGAGATCGGCAATACCGACGCGGAGGGCAGACTGATCCTGGCCGACGCGCTCGCGCTCGCCGACGAGGACAAGCCGGAACTGATCGCCGATTTCGCCACGCTGACCGGCGCCGCGCGGGTGGCGCTGGGGCCCGAGGTGCCGCCGTTTTTCACCGACGACGACGCGCTCGCCGGCGAACTCAGCCGGCACGCGGCCGCCGAGAGCGATCCGCTCTGGCGCATGCCGCTGTGGCGGCCCTACGAGGCCATGCTCGACTCGAAGGTGGCCGACACCAACAATGTCAGCACCGGCGGCCATGGCGGCGCCATCACCGCGGCGCTTTTCTTGAGCAAATTCGTCGCCGCGCCGTCCTGGCTGCATTTCGACATCTTCGCCTGGACGCTGGCGATGAGACCCGGCCGTCCGGAAGGCGCCGAATTGCAGTCGGCGCGCGCGCTCTACGCGCTGCTGTGCGCGCGATACGCATAGCGCATGATCCCGAAAAGTGGGCACCGGTTTTCGGATAAGATCATGCGCAAAGGATAAAGCATGGTTGCGCTCGACCCCCGCATCAATGCATTCCGCCCGGAGCTGGCGGCCAAGCATCTACAGGGCCAGATCGAGGCCAAGCGTTTCGTCGAAGGCGTGCGCCACGAGGTGGCTGAGCCGTTCGTGGGCTTGCGCCGCACGCCGTCGCATGAGGCGCGGCTCGACACCCAGGCGCTCTACGGCGAGCGGGTGATCGTCTACGAGACGACCGACGAAGGCTGGGCCTGGGGCCAGCTCGAAACCGACGGCTATGTCGGCTGGCTGTCGGCCGGCGCGCTCGGCAAAACCGGCAGGGCGCCCACCCACAAAATATCAGTGCCGCGCACGCTGGCTTTCCCGGGACCGGATATCAAGCTGCCGCCGGCGGCAGCGCTCCCGATGGGCGCAGCGGTCGCGATCGTAAAGCAGGACGAGCGCTTCGGCGTCGCCGCCAACGACTGGCATCTGCCGCTCGCGCATCTGGCGCCGCTCAAGGCGCGGCAGAAGGATTACGTCGTCATCGCCGAAGAGTTTCTGCATGCGCCTTATCTGTGGGGCGGCAAGACATCGCTGGGGATCGATTGCTCGGGGCTGGTGCAGGTCGCGCTGCAAGCCGCCGGCATTATTTGTCCACGTGACAGTGACATGCAGGAGATGGCGCTTGGCAAATTGTCGTCGCTCGGCGAGTTGCGGCGCGGCGATCTGGTGTTCTGGAAGGGCCACGTCGCCATCGCGTATGACGGCGACAATTTGCTGCACGCCAATGCGCATGCCATGGCGGTGGCGATCGAACCGGCCGCCGAAGCGATCGCACGCATCAAGGCCGCGAGCTCAGAAGTCACCAGCGTGAAGCGGATTTAGCAGACCACCTTGCCGCAGGCGCGCATCGCGGCGACCACGGTTTGCAGCGGCTTGAGCCCGGGATGGCCCAGGATGGCGACGCCGCCGATGACGTAGGCCGGCGTGGCGACGAGCTTGGCGGCGGTGCCGAAAGCGGCATTGTCCCGCAGCACGTTGAGCGTCGCCTCGGTGTTGGATGCCTGGGCCAGCGCTTGCTGATCAAGCCCTTCGCCCTGCGCGGCGGACAGCACCTTCGCGCCGTCAATCATGCCGCGGCCGGCGTAGATGCGGCGGTGGAAATCCAGAAATTTTTCCGGCGTCAGCATTTTCGCGGCGCCGATCTCGATCAGCGCGCCTTGCACCGATGGTACCGACAGCACCGCGTAAGGCACGAACACGAGTTTCAGTTTCTTGTCCTCGCGCACCAGCGCGTCGACATCGGCCGCGGCTTCGCGGCAATAGGGGCAATTGAGATCGTAGAACTGCACCAAGGTGACGTCGCCTTGCAGATTGCCGACCGCGACCTGACCCGGCAGCTTGGCGAGCCGCGCCGACATTTCCTTGCTCAGCGAAAAGTTGGAGATCGCCTCGCCGTCGTCGGCCTTGATCGGGTATTGCGAGGGGCCGAATTGCGCGGCAATGGCGGTGCTCGCAACAACGCAAAAGACAACGGCGATCCAAGCCGCCCGTGAGCGGAAAATTAAATTCATTGCGCCACAACGCCTTCCGGCGCGATCTCCAGATTGAACGCGGCGGCGAACAATGCGCGCGTGTAGTCGCTCTTCGGATTTTTGAACAAATCCGCCGCGGCGCCCTCTTCCACCATTTTGCCGTTTCGCAGAACCAAAAGCCTGCTCGCCAGCGCCGCCACGACGCGCAAGTCATGCGAGATGAACATATAGGTGAGATCGCGCTTTTTCTGCAGGTCGCGCAGCAGATCGACCATCTGCGACTGGATCAGCATGTCGAGCGCGCTGGTCGGCTCATCCAGCACGATGAAGGTCGGCTCCAGCACCAGCGCGCGCGCCAGCGCGATGCGCTGGCGTTGGCCGCCGGAATATTCGTGCGGAAAACGAAACCGGGCGTCGGGATCGAGTCCGACGTCGGTGAGCGCGGCCGTCACGCGGCGCCTGCGCTCGTCTTCCGCCAAATGCGGATGATGCACCCACAGACCTTCCTCGATGATATCAGACACGGACATGCGCGGCGAGAGCGAGCCGTATGGATCCTGAAATACGATCTGCATGTCGCGGCGGTACGGCCGCATCTGCTTGAACTTGAGGCCCTGGATGGTATCGCCCATGAACACCACCGGACCTTGTGACGAGATCAGCCGCAGGATGGCGAGGCCGAGCGTGGTCTTGCCGGAGCCGGATTCGCCGACGACGCCGAGCGTCTCGCCCTTGCGCACCTCAAGACTGATGCCGTCCACCGCCTTGATGTGGCCGACGACCTTGCGCAATACGCCGCGCTTGATCGGGAACCAGACTTTCAAATTCTCGGTCGAAACCACGACCGGCGCCTCGGGATGCGGCATCGCCGGATCGGGCTTCGGCTCGGCCGCCAGCAGTGCGCGCGTATACGGATGCTCGGGCGCGGTGAACACGCGCTCGACCGCGCCCTGCTCGACGATCTTGCCGTTTTGCATGACACAGACCCGGTCGGCTAGCTTGCGCACGATGCCGAGATCGTGGGTGATGAACAGCATCGACATGCCGAGACGCGTTTGCGTGTCCTTCAGCAGCTTCAGGATTTGCGCCTGCACCGTCACGTCAAGCGCCGTGGTGGGTTCGTCCGCGATCAGCAAATCAGGTTCGTTCGCCAGCGCCATGGCGATCATCACGCGCTGACGCTGGCCGCCGGAGAGCTGATGCGGAAAGCTCGCCAGCCGCGAGGCCGGATCGGGAATGCCGACTTGGCCGAGCAGTTCGATAATGCGGGCGCGCGCCGCTGTTCCCGTAAGCCCTTGATGCAGCAATAATACCTCTCCGATCTGCTTTTCGATCGTGTGCAGCGGATTGAGCGAGGTCATCGGCTCCTGGAAGATGATGGTGATGTCGTTGCCGCGCACCTTTCGGATGTCGCGCTCCGCCATGGTAAGCAGTTCCTTGCCCTGGAACGTCACCGAACCGGACGGATGATGCGCCGCCGGATAGGGCAAGAGCTTCATCACCGACAACGCGGTCACCGACTTGCCGGAGCCGCTCTCGCCGACCAGCGCCACGGTTTCGCCCATGCCGATGTCAAACGACACGCGGTCGACCGCCAGCACCTGACGCGCGCCGGCGCCGAAGGCGACAGAAAGGTCGCGGATCGAGAGGAGTTTCTCGCTCATCGGCAATTCCTGCTCATCTAAATGTCTTTCGCGGATCGAAGGCATCGCGCACCGCCTCGCCGATGAAGATCAAGAGCGACAGCATGATGGCGATTGAGAAGAAACCCGTGAGACCGAGCCACGGCGCCTGCACGTTGCCTTTACCCTGGCTCAACAATTCACCGAGCGAGGGCGAGCCGGGCGGCAGGCCGAAACCGAGGAAATCGAGCGCGGTCAGCGTCATCACCGACGACGACAAAATGAACGGCAGGAACGTCATGGTCGCCACCATGGCGTTGGGCAGCAAATGGCGGAAGATGATCACCGCGTTCGACACGCCGAGCGCGCGCGCCGCCATGATATATTCGAAATTGCGCCCGCGCAGGAATTCGGCGCGTACCAGGCCGACCAGCGACACCCATGAGAACAACAGCAGGATGCCGAGCAGCACGAAGAAACCGGGCACCAGCACCGATGAGACGATCAGCAGCAAATAAAGCGAGGGGATCGAGGTCCATATCTCGATGAAGCGCTGAAACAAGAGATCGACCCAGCCGCCGAAATAACCCTGCGCCGCCCCGGCGGCGACACCGACGATCGAGGAAACGATGGTGAGCGCCAGCCCGAACAGCACCGAGATGCGGAAGCCGTAGATCAGGCGCGCCAGCACGTCGCGGCTCACGTCGTCGGTTCCGAGCCAATTGGGCTCGATCTCACCGCATTTGCCGAAGCCATTTTTGGCGGCGAAGGCGCAATCCTTGGCGTTAAGCAGCCAGGTTGGCTTGGACGGCACCGGCGACGGCGGATTGCTCACTTGCGTATTGTAGGAATAGTGCACCGGCGCCCAGATCACGGTGCCGCCTTCCTGCTTGATCAAACCCATCAGGTAGTCGTCTTTGTAGTCGGCGGCGGTGCCGAACAGGTTCTTGTCCGGCCCTTTGGCAAAGGCCGTGTCGGGATAGGTCACCAGCGCCGGGAAATACGATTGGCCGTTGACGTGGATATAAATCGGCTTGTCGTTGGCGACGAATTCCGCGAACAGCGACACCAGAAACATCGCCAGGAAAATCCATAGCGACCAATAGCCGCGCCGGTTGACCTTGAAGTTTTCCCAGCGCCGTCTGTTGAGCGGCGAAATCCTGATCCAGCGCTGTTCCGGCGGAACGTCGAGGCCGGAAATTCCGACGGCGGTGGTGTCGGGCGACTTGATCCCCGTGCGGACGTCCACCTCAGACCTCCCGCGTCTCGAAGTCGATACGCGGATCGATCCAGGTATAAGTAAGATCGGAGATCAGGTTCACCACCACCCCGATCAGCGAGAAGATATAGAGCGTGGCGAATACGACCGGGTAGTCGCGGTTGAGCACACTCTCGAAGCCGAGCAATCCAAGGCCATCGAGCGAAAAGATCGTCTCGATCAGCAGCGAGCCGGTGAAGAAAGCGTGCACGAAGGCGCCGGGAAATCCGGCGATCACGATCAGCATGGCATTGCGAAAGACGTGACCGTACAGCACCTGGTTGCGGGAGCAGCCCTTGGCGCGGGCGGTCAGCACGTACTGCTTGCGGATTTCTTCGAGGAACGAATTCTTGGTCAGCAGCGTCATCGTCGCAAAGGCGGACAACGCCATCGAGATGATAGGCAGCGTGAGATGCCAGAAGTAGTCGGCAATCTGGGCGTACCAGGGCAACTGGTGCCAGTTCTCCGACACCAGCCCGCGCAACGGGAACCAGTCGAAGAACGAGCCGCCGGCAAACAAAATGATCAGTAGGATGGCGAAGAGAAAACCCGGAATGGCGTAGCCGATAATGACCACGCTCGAGGTCCACACATCGAAACGCGTGCCGGCATCCACCGCCTTTTTGATCCCGAGCGGGATCGAAATCAGATAGGTCAACAGCGTCATCCAGATGCCGAGCGAAATCGACACTGGCAACTTCTCCTTGATGAGCTGCAGCACGCCGATGTCGCGGAAGTAACTCTTGCCGAAATCGAAACGGATATAATTCCACAGCAGCAGGCCGAAACGTTCATAGGCCGGCTTGTCGAAACCGAACTGCTTTTCAAGCTTTTTGATGAACTCGGGGTCGAGCCCCTGCGCGCCGCGATACTTGGAGGAAACGGCGTCGACGCCCGAGCCGCCCTGCGCCAGGCCGCGGCTGCCGAAATCGCCCGAAGGCGAGCCCGAAATGCGCGAGGTTGCGCCGGTATCGGTGCCGCTGAGCTTGGCGATCACCTGCTCGATCGGCCCGCCGGGGGCAAATTGCACGACAACAAACGCCACCAGCATGATTCCGAACATGGTCGGGATCATGAACAGCAGGCGGCGGATGATGTAGGCGCTCATGAGCCTCTCACTATGTCATTCCGCGACTCGGTTAAAGCGTTGAAATAGCCGCTAACCGGCCTTTTCCAGCTTCGCCGCCTTGTCTTTGTCGTGCCACCAGGTTTCCGGAATGCCCCGGAAATAGCGTGGCTGGGCGGCGGGAAAGGCGAAGACATCCCAATAGGCGATCCAGTGCGACGCTTTGTACCAGTGCGGTATCCAATAGCGCCCGGCGCGGATGATACGGTCGAGCGCCTTGCAGGCGGTGGTGAGCTCCGAACGCGTCTTTGCGGCGATGATCAGATCGACCAGCGCGTCGACCGCCGGATCGGCGATGCCGGCCAGATTTTGCGACCCTTTTGTGGCCGCCGATTGGGACGAAAAATAAGTGCGCAGCGAATCGCCGGGCGTCGCCGAAAAACTGAAGCGCTCGACCGTGATGTCGAAATCGAAGCCGTCCACGCGCGCGCGATATTGCACCGGATCGACCACGCGTAAGGTGGCGTCGATGCCGAGCACGCCGAGGCTCTTGATGTAGGCCAGATGGTGCGGCGTGAAGGTCGGCTCGTCGAGCAGGAACTCGATGGTGATCGGCCGGCCATCGGGCATCACGCGCTTGCCGCCCTTGAGCGCGAAGCCGGCCTCCTCGAGCAATTGCGCGCCGCGCCGCAGCCAGCGGCGATCCTGGCCCGAGCCGTCGGTCACCGGCGGGACGTAGGGCTCGCCGAATACCTCGTCCGGCAGCTTGCCGCGAAAGGGTTCAAGCAGCGCGAGCTGCGCCGCGTCCGGCTTACCCTCCGCCATCATTGGAGAATTCTGGAACACCGACACCGTGCGGTCGTAGGAACCGTACATGATGGTCTTGTTGGTCCACTCGAAATCAAAGGCGTCGATCAGCGCCTCGCGCAGGCGACGGTCCTTGAATTGGGGCCGCCGCAGATTCATAAACCAGCCTTGCGCGCCGGACGGCGTGTCGTCCGGCAGCACGGCACGCTTGACGCGGCCGTCCTTGAACGCGGGGAAATCGTAGCGCGTCGCCCAGGTGCGCGAGGTGAACTCCTCGCGGAACAGATAATTCTTGGCGGTGAAGCCGACGAATCCGACCTCGCGGTCGCGATAATATTCGTAACGCACGCTGTCGAAATTATATTGCCCGCGCGCCACCGGCAGATTGGCGCCCCACCAATCCTTCATCCGGTCGAATTCGATGAAATGCCCGGCTTCGAAGCGGCCGACCTTGTAGGGTCCGCTGCCGAGCGGAATTTCCAGCGTCGATTGGTCGAATTCCTGCTTGGAATAATACGCCTTCGAGAAAATCGGCAGCCCGGCGACGAACAGCGGCACGTCGCGGCCACGCTTGTCGGCGAAGCGCGCGACCACGGTATGATCATCCACGGTCTGCGCGCCTTTGAAATCGCGCAATTGCTGCGTGATGATCGGATGGCCCTTTTCCTTCAGCGTCGTCAGTGACCACGCCACGTCATGCGCGGTCAGCGCCGTGCCGTCATGAAATTTGGCTTCCGGGCGCAGCGCGAAACGATAGGTCAACCCATTGTCGGAAATCGTGACGCCGCGCGCGGCCAGCCCATACATGGCGTCCGGCTCGTCGCCCGAGCGCGCCATCAGGGCGGCAAAGGTGAGGTCCATTCCGTAGGCGCCCTCGCCTTTGAGAATGTAGGCGTTGAACGAATTGAAGGTGAGGAAAGATCCGTTATAGCCGCGGCTGCTGACCGCTTCCGAATAGGCGCCACCTTTCGGCGCATCCGAATTGACGTATTTAAAAGCGGGAAAATCCGCCGGATAGACGAGATCGCCGAACGCCGACATGCCGTGGCGTTCAACCTCTTGTGCTGCGGCCGAAGGCGCCAGTTTCGCCGCGGCAAACGCGCCCGCCGACAGGATCAGCGCGTGGCGGCGGGTGATCAAGACCGCTGCGGCGCCTTGGCCGCCTTGTCCGCGTCCCACCACCAGACGGTCGGGAATGCCGCGGCCGCGTATTTCGGCATGGTATCGGGATGGCCGAAGCGGTCCCAGCGCGCGGTGCGTTGCTTGCCGTAAGTCCATTGCGGCACGACGTAATAATTCCACAGCAGCACGCGATCGAGCGCCTTGGTGACGGCCACCAGCTCGGCGCGGTCTTTGGCAAAAATCACGCGCTCGATCAGCTTGTCGATCGCCGGATTCTTGATGCCGATCACGTTGCGCGAGCCGGGCTGGTCGGCGGCGGCAGAACTCCAGAAATCGCGCTGCTCGTTGCCGGGCGACAGCGACTCGGCCCAGGACGCGACGATGATGTCGTAATCCCACTGCCGCAGCCGGTTTTCGTATTGCGCCGCATCGACCACGCGCGTCGTCACGGTCATGCCGATGCGATCGAGCGAGGGCTTGTAGAACAGCACGAAACGCTCGGTCGAGGGATCGTCGACCAGAAATTCGACCCGGAACGGCTCGCCGGTTTTGGCATTCACCAGCTTGGTGTCCTTGATGTCGTAGCCGGCTTCGCGCAACAGCGCGAGCGCACGGCGGAAATTGTCGCGCACCGCCTGCGGATTGCCGCCGGCCGGATTGCTGTAGGGTTGGGTGAAAAGCTCGGCCGGCACCTGGTCTTTCACAGCATTGAGGATTTCAAGCTCCAGGCCTTCGGGGACGCCGGATGACGCCAGTTCGGTGCCCTCGAAATAACTGGCGATGCGCTTGTACTGGCCGAAGAAGATTTGCCGGTTCATTTCCTCGAAATCGAACGCGAAGTTGAAAGCGCGGCGTACGCGCGCATCCTTGAACTTGTCGCGCCGGATATTGAAAGCGAAGGCCTGCATGACGCCGAGATTGCGGATCGGAAATTCTTCCAGCAGAACCTTCTTGTCGCGCACGGCGGGAAAATCGTAAGCCGTCGCCCAGTTCTTGGCGCTGTTCTCGCTGCGCCAGTCGACCTGATCGCCCTTGAAGGCCTCGAGCGCGACCGTCGAGTCGCGATAATATTCAAAGCGAAGCGTCTGAAAGTTTCGCGTACCGATGACGACGTTGAGATCCTTGCCCCAATAGTCGGCGAGCTTCTCGTAGACGAGCGAACGGCCGGGTGCAAAATCCTTCAGCCGATAGGGACCGGAGCCGAGCGGCGGCTCAAGCGTGGTCTGAGTGACATCGCGCTTGTTGCCGGACTTGTCGGCGCCCTCCCACCAATGTTTTGGCAGCACCGGGAGTTGGCCGATGATCTGCGGCAGTTCGCGGTTGCCGGGCCCGTCGAAAGTAAAGGTGATCTCGCGTTCCGCGCCCTTCTCCACCTTGACCACGTGGCGGTAATAGGCGCCGTAAAACGGGCTGTTGGATCTGAAGGTATTGAACGAGAAGACGACGTCGTCGGGCGTCACCGGCTTGCCGTCGTGCCAGCGCGCATTGGCGCGCAGCCGGTATGTAACCGACGAGCGGTCGTCCGGATAACTGACCGCTTCCGCCAGCAAGCCGTATTCGGTCGACACTTCGTCGAGTGCCGGCGTCAGCAGCGTTTCGGTGAACAACTCGGTGCCGTTGGCAAGGCTGCCCTTCACGCCCGACACCACCATATTGAAATTGTCGAAGGTGCCGAAGGCGACTTGCCGCACCGTGCCGCCTTGCGGCGCAGCCGGATTGACGTAGTCGAATTGCCTGAAGCCTTCCGGATATTTCAGGTCGCCGAACAGCGACAGGCCGTGCTTCCATTGCCTTGATTGCGCCGCGGCCTTGCCCGCCAACGATCCAGCGCCAAGCGTTGTCAGCGCCGCAGCGGCGCCGCGCAGAACGAAACGGCGGGTCATTTTCATCGGCAAGGTTTTCAAGACAAGACCTTCAAAATGCGGCTCCGGCGCAATACGCTAGTTATGCAATCGCGGGCGATTATGTCGGTTTTCCGGTCTGTCGCCGGCGACCCGGCGACACATCCCACATAACAAAACGGCCGGGCATGGGCCCGGCCGCATCACCAATTCGCTGCGCCGCGGTCATTTCGTAGGCGCCGCCGGCGGTGCGCCGGCCGGAGCGGGCGTGTTGCCCGCCGGGGCCGGTGCATTGGCCGCCGCCTTTGGCAACGGCACCGGACTGTCCGCCAAGGTATCGAGGAAAGCGATCACGTCGGCGCGCTGCTGTTCGCGGGACAATCCGGCAAAGGTCATCGCCGTGCCTGGGATATATTCGCGCGGGCCGGCCAGGAACTTGTTGAGT
This sequence comes from uncultured Alphaproteobacteria bacterium, assembly GCA_963703875.1. Classification (GTDB taxonomy): domain Bacteria; phylum Pseudomonadota; class Alphaproteobacteria; order Rhizobiales; family Xanthobacteraceae; genus Pseudolabrys. The sequence goes on along the minus strand of CAVPFZ010000001.1, from coordinate 3,203 downwards.
TCGTCGAAGGTCCATTTGCCGCCCTTGGCCTTCATGGCCGCGGAGAAGTTGAAGCCGCCGCGATCCTTGCCGCGCTCATCGCCGACGATATTCCAGAGGTTGGGGCCGACCCGGTTCGGACCGCCCTTTTCGAAGGTGTGGCAAGCTTGGCATTGCTTGGCGCTCTGCTTCCCCTTATCCACCGAGGCCGAAGCCAGCAGATTTTCGATCGGTTGCGACGGCGCTTTGGGCGCGGTCTTCTCCGCGCTCCCGGGCTCCTTGGCCGCGATGGCATAACCGGGCTTGGCCGGCTTCTCGGGCGCGAAAATGGCGCCGGCGCCGATATTGAGCGCGAGCGTGATCAGGCAGGTGCCGAGAATGGCGCCCAGGATCTTGTTGAGCTCGAAGGAATTCATCGAAAAAAGGCTCCCGAGAGGGGCGCGATAGCGGGACCGGCCGGAATTACCGCCACGAAGGCAGAAGGATTTGGCGGCGGCGGACAGATACCGTTTTGCCGCCGCGCTGGCAACCCGTATAAGCGCGGCGGCCCACGCGACATTCGTTGAAGTCCGGTAGCCGACCCGATGCCCGATACCATCATTCTTATCCCTGCCCGCATGGCGTCGACCCGCCTGCCCGGCAAGCCCTTGGCGGATATCGCGGGTGAACCGATGATCGTGCACGTGCTGCGCCGCGCGCAGGCCGCGAAAATCGGCGAGGCTGTGGTGGCGACCGATTCGGAAAGCGTCGCGGCGGCGGTGGAAAAGTCGGGCGGCCGCGCCATCCTGACGCGCGTCGATCATGCCTCCGGCTCCGACCGCATCTACGAAGCGCTGGAAGCGCTCGATCCCGAGCATCGCGTCAGCATGGTGGTCAATGTACAAGGCGACCTACCGACCATTGATCCCGCCGACATCCGCGCCGCGCTTGGGCCACTGTCCGACGACCAAGTCGATATCGCGACCATCGCCGCGGTCATCACCGACCCGGCCGAGCGCAGCAATCCGAACGTGGTCAAGGTTTCCGGCAGCACGGTCTCGCCCGGCCGCTTTCGCGGCACCGTCTTCACGCGCGCGAACGCGACCGGTCCGGGCCCGCACTACCATCACATCGGGCTTTACGCCTACCGGCGCGCGGCGCTCGCGCGTTTCGTCAAGCTGCCGCCCTCGGCCAACGAGCAGCGGGAGAAGCTCGAGCAGTTGCGCGCGCTCGATGCCGGCATGCGCATCGATGTCGCCATCGTCAAAAGCGCGCCGCTCGGCGTCGATACGCCGGAAGAGCTGGCGAAAGCGCAGCAAATCCTGGCCGGTTGAACTCGGGGCTAAGCCACACGCATTGCGCTAGCGCGAATAGCCCCGCTATATTAGGATCACAAAGATTATAAAGATCGCGTTCGCACGGGGCCTTCATGAGTAACTCGGACGAGACGAAAATTTCGGATTGCCTTAGTTTTTTTCCATTTTACGAGCGGTTCAATGTGAAACTTGTCGGAAGCGCGATTAGCAAAATATGCATTTCTGCGCTTCTCGGATTTTCCTTTCTGGCGTTGCATTACGCGACCATCGGCAACAAGATTTACAAAGACTGGAGTTGGTTTCTTGCGGTTCTGATTACCGTCACGATGCTTTGTTTGTATTTTGCTACGGCCACGCTGCACACCTTGGTTTCCGCAATGGCCCGTCAGCGACCGCCGCTGGACAAGCAAGCCTCGTTGCCCGACTTAACGCGCATCCTGTCCGATCGCAATTTTATTCTCGCCGGCTCATTCTTTGGAATCTTGAACTGCATCGTCGGATGGAGCTTCGGACTGCCATATTCAAACCACTCCGAGATGGCTTCCATTTTGATTGGATTTTTTCTCGCCGGTTTTATCAGCGGCATGGCCGTGCTCGGAATATACGGCGTCTGCGTCACTATCGGTGGGTTCTCTAAGGTAGCCGCTCTTTCTTTCGATTTCACTGAGCCCGACAACTGTGGCGGCACACTCTTTATCGGCGACAGGCTAGTCGCGTTTAGCTCCGTAACCCTGATCGTCGGCGTCATGATATCCTTCTACATTACCAAGACACCCTGGATGGGGTTTGAAACTTGGTGGGTCATCACTCTTAAATGCTTTTGGATCGTGTTTCCCTACATTATGTCTCTGGTCGTTTTAATTGTTCCAGCCGTTCCATTGCATAACGAATTAATGAGCTACAAAGTGGAACAAGAAGCTTTACATAAGAGACGGCTGACCGAAATCCGCAGATCGCTTACAGACCATGAACCGAATGCAGCGCAACGCAAGGAATTGCGCGACGACTACGAGTTCGCGCGAAACGTCAGGAGCAATCTGCACAAGATGCAAACGTGGCCCTTCGGAATCGGCGCAAGGCTGAGCTACCTTGTCATTTTCATCACCAGCCTTATCATCTCAAAGAACATTGAGCCGAACGCGGCTTTGGCGTTGATTAAGTGGCTGATTTCCTTGGCGTCCCGGTGATCACTACTCGTCCCAAACGTGACCGATGTATCAATGCTTGCTTCGATGGAAGGGGCGGTCGCCCTGCCCTGGACGAACACCATCAGTACCCGACCGGTGGCGGCGATCGATAGCCGGCGGTACCGCCTGGGCTGCCTGGCCCGCCGACGAGCGAGCGCGTCACGCTGGCGACGAACCAGCGCGGATATCCGTCCTGCCGCGGCAGGTCGAAGGCGGGGGTGCCGTAACGGTACCCGGCCAGCGCTCCGGTGCCGGACTTGGCGGCCTTGAGCTGGGTGGTGATCGCCAGCTTTTGCATGCCGGTGACGTTGGAGAGCGCCAGCGACGCGTCGCCGGTGCTGGCCGCGCGGTCGGCGACGGCTACGTAGGAAGCGAAGACCTGGCCAGCCTGCGCGGTGGTCACTTCCGGGGTGGTGCTGCCGGCCGGGGTGGCTGCGCTGGTGGCCGCGGGGGTCGAGGTGCAGCCTGCGGCGGCGAGCGCCGCGGTCAAGGCTAGTGCCGCGCCTGCCCGGCCAGCATGCGCGTCCGGCACTTTCTGTCTGCCACGAATGGAGGATACCGGCTCTTCGTCTGCTACCGTGCCGTCTCGCCTTCCTCAATACGCTGATAAGCCTTTTCTCGCGAGGCTTTCCCGCATGGCAGCTACCGATCCCGCCGATGAGATATCGGAACTGTCGTCAAAGCTCGACACCATCGAAGCCGTAGCAATACGGTACCCTAGTCGAAGGCGTCAACATACACA